>NZ_CP019419.1:2277500-3477500 GCF_001975665.1 Polaribacter reichenbachii
AGCAGAGTAGCTACGTCGGGAAGGGATAAGCGCTGAAAGCATATAAGCGCGAAACCCACCACAAGATGAGATTTCTTTAAAGGGTCGTTGGAGATGACAACGTTGATAGGCTATAGGTGTAAAGGCAGTAATGTCATAGCCGAGTAGTACTAATAACCCATAGACTTATGTACGCTTCCCGAGCTTCGGCTCGGGAGACACTCTTTTTTTTATTTTGAACTTACAATATTATTTTACCATATGTTAACTTATACAGTTAAAGTAATTTAACTGAAAAACTTAGGGTGGTTATAGCATTGGGGCTCACCTCTTCCCATCTCGAACAGAGAAGTTAAGCCCAATAGCGCCGATGGTACTGCATTTATGTGGGAGAGTAGGTCGCTGCCTTTCTTTATCTTGTTAAATCAAGATCTTAAACCTCATATCTAATGATATGAGGTTTTTTTATTTTTTAAATATATCTCTTTTTTTATGCAATTTTCTGTGGTATTTTCGTTTTACTTTAGGAACTTAATTTTTAAATGAGATTACTATTTATTTTATTCTACTCTAGAATTACTTTAATGTTAACAAATTTGCCTGAAGTATCGTAATCGATAGCCCATAGTTAGGTACGAACGACGACTTTTAACGAAAAAACTGACCATTTTTATGACATTAGTTCTATCTTAATTGCTGTTGTTTCTTAAAAATGGATACGACTAAACAATTATTATAAATATACTTTAGTTGTTATTAGATATAAAAAAACTCATCAAAAGTTAATTTGATGAGTTTTATATGTTTTTGTGAAAGTCTATTACATCGCTACTAAATCGCCTGTAACATCTTTTGATGGTAATTCTGATTTCCCCATTAAATATAAATCTACTTGTCTTGCAGCTTCTCTTCCTTCTGAAATTGCCCAAACGATAAGAGATTGTCCACGACGCATATCTCCAGCAGTAAAGATATTTGGAATATTAGTTTGGTATTTACCATATTCTGCTTTGTAATTTGAACGAGCATCTTTCTTAATTCCTAATTTATCAGCTAAAGTACTTTCTGGTCCTGTAAAACCAAGTGCTAGTAAAGCTAAATCACAAGGCCAAGTTTTTTCTGTACCTGCAATTTCTATTAACTGAGGTCTTTGACCAGGAACCATTTTCCATTCAACGTTAACTGTTTTAAGAGCAGTTAATTTTCCGTTTTCATCTTTTATAAATTCTTTCGTATTGATTAACCAATTGCGCTGAACACCTTCTTGATGTGAAGAAGAAGTTTTTAATTGTAATGGCCAAAATGGCCAAGGAGTAGTTGGAGAACGATGTCCTGGTGGTTTAGGCATAATCTCGAAATTAACTACGGATTTTGCTCCATGTCTGTTAGATGTACCTATACAATCTGAACCAGTATCTCCACCACCAATAACAATTACATTTTTATCGGTAGCCATTACTTGATTTTTTACTTCTTTACCAAATAATACTTTTGTTTGCTGTGTTAAAAAATCCATTGCTTGTACAACTCCATCAGCATCAATTCCTGGAGTTGGTAAACTACGTCTTTCTGTAGCTCCACCACAAAGAACAATTGAATCAAAAGATTTTAAATCTTTTACATCATAATTAACACCAACGTTAACGTTAGTTTTAAATGTAATTCCTTCTGCTTCTAAAATTTTAACTCGTCTATCTATAATTCCTTTTTCCATTTTGAAATTCGGAATTCCATAACGTAATAATCCACCAACTTCATCATCTCTTTCAAAAACAGTTACTGTATGACCAGCTCTGTTTAATTGTTGAGCAGCAGCTAAACCTGCAGGGCCAGAACCAACAACTGCGATTGTTTTTCCAGTTCTTGTTTTAGGAGGCTGTGGTTTAATCCATCCTTCTTTAAAAGCACGTTCAACAATGTTTTTTTCTATATTTTCTATAGATACTGGATCTTCTATAATACCTAATACACAAGATTTTTCACATGGAGCAGGGCATAAGCGACCTGTAAATTCTGGAAAGTTGTTTGTAGAATGTAACAACCAAGATGCTTTTTGCCATTCTCCTTGGTGTACCATATGGTTAAAATCTGGAATTAAATTTCCTAATGGGCAACCACTATGACAAAATGGTATTCCACAATCCATACAACGTGAACCTTGTTTGGTAATTTCTTTATCAGAAAGAGGTACTGTAAATTCTTTATAATCTTTTATACGATCTTTTACAGAAGTATATTTTTCATCTTGTCTTTCAAATTCTTTAAATCCTGTTACTTTTCCCATGACATTATGCTATTGTTAATTCTTCTACCATTGGTTCTTCTGTTCTTAAACGTTCTAAAGCGCGTTTGTATTCTGTTGGCATTACTTTTACAAAGTTTGTTAAGTTAGTATCCCAATCAGCTAATAGACTCGCTCCTTTATCACTATCAGTAAATAAAACGTGTTTTTCTATTGTTGCTTTTAAATCAGTTGCATCTTCACTTGAAATTTCTTCAAATTCGATAGTTTCTGTATTACATAATCCGTTTACAAATTTGTTTTCTGGATCATAAACATATGCAATTCCACCACTCATACCCGCAGCAAAGTTTCTTCCTGTTTTACCTAAAACAATTACTTTACCACCAGTCATATATTCACAACAATGATCACCTACACCTTCTACAACTGCAGTTGCACCAGAATTACGAACAGCAAAACGTTCTCCTGCAATTCCGTTGATATAAGCTTGACCATTTACGGCACCAAATAAACAAACATTACCAATTATTATATTTTCATCGGCTATAAAATCTGCTTTAGTTGGTTTTTTTACAATTAATTTTGCACCAGATAAACCTTTTCCTAAATAATCATTTGTGTTACCTTCTAAAATAAAAGTTAATCCGTAAGCACCAAATGCTCCAAAACTTTGACCCGCTGACCCTGTAAAGTTTATATTTAAAGTATCTTCTGGTAAACCTAAATGACCATAAATTTTAGAAATCTCATTACTAACTATTGCGCCAACTGTTCTGTTAACGTTATTAATAGGGTATGCTAAGTTCATTTTTTCTTTACGATATAAAGCTCTATGTGAGTCTTTTAGAATAGTAAAGTCTAAAACATTTTCTAAATTATGATCTTGTTTTTCTGTATTCTTAACAGTTAAACTTCTATAAACACTAGGTCTGTGTAAAATACTAGATAAATCTAACCCTTTTGCTTTATAATGCTTAATTGCCTTATTAGCATTTATTTTATGTGTTTGACCAACCATTTCAGCTAAAGTTCTGAAACCAAGTTGTGCCATTATTTTTCTTAATTCTTCTGCAACGTAATAAAAGAAATTAATTACGTGTTCTGGAGTACCTTTAAAGTTTTTTCTTAACTCTTTATCTTGAGTTGCTATACCAACAGGACAAGTATTTAAATGACACTTACGCATCATAATACAACCTGAAGCTACTAATGGAGCAGTTGCAAAACCAAATTCTTCAGCACCTAGTAAAGCTGCAATAGCTACATCACGTCCTGTTTTTAATTGTCCATCACATTCTACAACAATTCTACTTCTTAAATTATTAAGCACTAAAGTTTGTTGTGCTTCAGATAAACCAAGTTCCCATGGTAAACCTGCATGTTTTAAAGAGGTTAGTGGAGAAGCTCCTGTACCACCATCATAACCAGAAATTAATACTACATCTGCTTTTGCCTTGGCAACACCAGCTGCAATTGTACCTACACCAACTTCTGATACTAATTTTACATTAATTCTAGCTTCACGATTTGCATTTTTTAAATCGAATATTAATTGTGCTAAATCTTCAATAGAATAAATATCGTGATGTGGAGGAGGAGAAATTAAGCCTACAAAAGGTGTAGAGTTTCTCGCATTCGCAATCCAAGGTAATACTTTATAGCCAGGTAATTGACCACCTTCACCAGGTTTAGCACCCTGTGCCATTTTAATTTGAATCTCTTTTGCGTTTGATAAATAATGGGAAGTTACCCCAAATCTACCAGATGCTACTTGTTTAATGGCAGAGTTTCTACTATCACCATTTATATCTTTTTGAAAACGTCTTCTGTCTTCACCACCTTCACCAGAATTAGATTTACCACCAATTCTGTTCATTGCAATTGCTAAATTTTCATGTGCTTCTCTTGAGATAGATCCATAAGACATTGCACCTGTTTTAAAACGCTTTACAATATCTGTCCAAGGTTCTACTTCATCTAAAGGAATAGGATCTAGGTTATCAAATTCGAATAAACCACGAATTGTCATTAAACTTTCTGCCTGCTCGTTTATAGTCTTAGCATAAACGTCGTAACTCTTTTGATCACTTAATCGAACAGCTTGTTGTAATTTAGAAACTGTAGTTGGGTTAAATAAATGACGTTCACCATTTCTTCTCCATCTATAATCTCCACCAATATTTAAACTTAAATTTTTATCAATTTGGTTATCTGGATAAGCTTGTTTATATCGTTGATCTATTTCTTTTTCAACTTCATATAAACCAATTCCTTCTATTCTTGATGCAGTATAAGGGAAATATTTTTCTACAAATTGTGAGTTAAAACCAACAATTTCAAATATTTGAGAACCTCTATAAGATTTTAAAGTAGAGATTCCGATTTTATTCATCACTTTTAAAACACCTTTACCAATTGCTTTGTTAAAGTTGTCTACCGCTTTTTGCTCATCCATATCAGTAATAAAGCCTTCTTTAACTTGCATTCTGATAATTTCATTTACCATATATGGGTTAATGGCACTAGCTCCATAACCAAATAAAGTAGCAAAATGATGGGGCTCACGTGGTTCTGCAGATTCTATTATAATATCAAAATGAGATCGCTTACGTAATCTGTTTAATTGATGATTTACATAAGAACAAGCTAATAAAGCCGGTATTGGTGCATTTTCTTGATTTACACCTCTATCTGAAAGAATAATAATATTAGATTTTCTTTCTAATGCTTTTTCTATTTGAATGATGATATCATCTAAAGCATCTTCTAAACCATTTAGACCTTTTGCTTTTGGATATAATATATTGATAGTTTCTGCTTTGAAACTTTCAATATCTATATTTCTAATTTTTTCTAAATCAGCATTAGAAATTACAGGGTTCTGTATTCTTAATTTACGACATTGTCTGTCTGTAATGCTGAAAATGTTTCTGTCTTTTCCTAAATTTAAACTAATATCTGTTACAATATTTTCTCTAATTCCATCTAAAGGTGGATTTGTAACCTGAGCAAATAATTGTTTAAAATAGTTTGATATTAATTGTGGTCTGTCTGATAAAACAGCTAAAGGAGTATCAATTCCCATTGAACCTAAAGCTTCTTTACCTCCTTGTGCCATTGGCGTAATTACTTCTTGAATATCTTCGAAAGTATAATTAAATAAACGTTGACGTGTTTTTATATCAATGGTTTCAATTGGGCAAGTTTCGCTAGTATAAGGAACATCTTTTAAATGTAAACGAGTTTTATCTAACCATTCTTGGTAAGGTCTTTCAGAAACAATTTTATCTTTTATTTCTTCATCATCAATAATTCTACCTTTATTCATATCTACCAAGAACATTCTTCCTGGTTCTAATCTTCCGTGTTTTTCAATGTCTGAAGGATCAATATCAACTACACCAACTTCAGAAGACATAATTAGTTTTCCGCTTTTTGTAAGTGTATATCTAGAAGGTCTTAAACCATTTCTGTCTAATAAAGCTCCAATATAATCACCATCAGTAAAAGGTACAGATGCTGGGCCATCCCAAGGCTCCATAATACAAGCATTATATTCATAAAAAGCTTTACGTTCTTTAGACATTGTTGCATGTTTTTCCCAAGCTTCAGGAATCATCATCATCATAATTTCTGGTAAAGAACGACCAGTATGTGTTAACAATTCTACAACCATATCCATAGAAGCTGAATCTGATTTTCCTGGCAAAATTATAGGAAAAAGTTTGTCTATTTGTGTGCCAAAAACATCACTTTTCATGATTTCTTCTCGTACACGCATTCTACTTACATTACCACGTAAAGTATTTATTTCTCCATTCTGACACATATGTCTAAATGGTTGAGCAAGTTCCCAAGTTGGCATTGTATTCGTGGAGAAACGTTGGTGTACTAATGCTAAACGAGTAACTAAATCTATTTCTTGAAGATCTTTATAATATGGTCCAATATCTTCTGGCATTATAATACCTTTATAGATAATGGTAGTTATTGATAAACTTGGAATGTAAAAATAATTGGCTTCAGAAATTTTAGAATTTCTAATTTCATGCTCTGCTATTTTACGAGCAGCATATAATTTTGCTTTAAAAGTAGCTTCGTCTATATCTTCGGTTTTACCGATAAAAAGTTGCTCTATATTTGGTTCTGAATTCAGTGCAATTTCACCAAGTTGAGAAGAATCTACAGGAACTTCTCTCCATCCTAAAACAGATAAACCTTGTTTTTTTACTTCGGATTCGAAAGTAGTTTTACAAAAATTATATTGATTTGAAACTTTTGGAAGGAAAACCATTCCAACAGCATATTCTCTTTGATTTGGAAGTGAAAAATTACAGACACGTGTAAAGTAATCATGAGGAATATCTATTAATAAACCTGCACCATCACCGGTTTTACCATCTGCACTTACACCACCTCTATGTTCTAATTTTACTAGAATTTCTAAAGCATCGTGTATAATTTGATTTGTCTTTTCTCCATTCAAATTACATATAAAACCAGCTCCACAATTTTCATGTTCAAACTCTGGTAAATATAGTCCTTGTTTCTCCATATTATTTTCAATTATATTTACAAAGCTATGTATTTTGTTGAATATAATTCAGTTTTAAAAGATGTTTGATGTAATTTTTGTGATGAAATTAAAAATACAGTATAAAAAACGTATTTATCATAATTTTAAGGTTTTTTATTTGTTAAATTCATAAAAACAAGAAAAACGCCTTTAAAATGTTAATCTTAAAGGCGTTTTTTGTTATAAATGTAAATAACTAGTGTTCGTTAAGTCTAAAATCGGGGTAAGCATCCATTCCATGTTCATGAACATCTAAACCTTCTAGCTCCTCTTTTTCAGAAACTCTTATACCAACAACTTTTTTAAGTGTAAAAATGATGATAAAAGAGGTTACCAAACAAAAAGCAGCGTAGCAAGCTACTCCAGTTAACTGAATTAAAAATGTGTGTTCTGGATTTGTAGAGAAAATACCAACAGCTAAAGTTCCCCAAATTCCACAAATTAAATGCACAGCAATCGCACCAACAGGATCATCTAGTTTTATAGCATCAACAAAAGCAACTGCAAAAACAATTAAAGTACCAGCAATCGCACCAATAATTATTGCACTTTCTGGTGTCATTACATCTGCACCAGCAGTAATACCTACTAAACCACCCAAAATTCCATTTAGAAACATGGTTAAATCTAAGTTTTTGTATTTTAAAAATGATACTAATGCAGCAACAACTCCACCTGCTGCAGCAGCTAAACAAGTTGTTACTAAGGTTAAAGAAGTTAATTCAGGATCTGCAGAAAGCACAGAACCTCCATTAAAACCAAACCAACCTAACCAAAGAATTAAAACACCAGCTGTTGCAAGTGGTATACTATGACCAGGTATTGCTCGTGGTTTTCCGTTTTTATCAAATTTACCAATTCTAGAGCCCAATAACCAAACTGCAACTAAAGCAGCCCAACCACCAACGGAATGTACTAAAGTAGATCCTGCAAAATCATAGAATCCCATTTGGTCTAAAAATCCGCCACCCCATTTCCAAGAACCAGCAATTGGGTAAACTAAACCAACATAGATTATTGTAAAAATCATAAAAGGCCCAATTTTCATTCGTTCTGCAACTGCACCCGAAACAATTGTTGCGGCTGTAGCTGCAAACATTCCTTGAAATAAGAAATCTGTCCACCAAGTATAACCTCCATCTGCATATTCTGGAGTCATTCCATTTTCTGGAGCAGAAATTCCAAAACCTGCAAAATCAATGATACCTGCAGAACCTTCTGCAAAACCAGGATACATAAGGTTAAAACCACCAATGTAATAAAGTAGTAAGCCTACTGTAATTATAAAAATATTTTTAAAAAGTATGTTAATTGTGTTTTTTTGTCTAGTTAATCCGATTTCTAAAAATGCGAAACCTGTATGCATAAAGAAAACTAATGCTGTACAGATCATCATCCATACATTATTTGCTGTAAATATTGCGTCCATTTTTTATTATTTTGATATTTTTTTTAAAGTTTCACCACCTTTTTCTCCTGTTCTTATTCTGTAAGCTTCTGTAATATCTGATACAAAAATTTTACCATCACCAACTTCTCCTGTTGCTGCTGATTTTAATAATGCTTTTATAGTTACTTCTTCAAAATCGTCATTAACTACTATAGATAAGTATCTACGTTGTATGTCGCTAGTACTGTAACTAACACCTCTATAAACATGGGCTTCTTTTTCGTTACCTAAACCGGTTACATCCCAATAAGAGAAGAAGTTTACATCAACTTCATGAAGTGCTTCTTTCACTGCACTAAATTTGGATTTTCTAATAATTGCTTCGATTTTTTTCATTCTAATTATGATTGATTAATTTTATAATTTTGCGAAAAATAGTAAAAAAATATTATACCAAAGAAAATCACGCAACTCGTAAGCTGCGTGATTTTTAAAATATAATAGTAAATATTTAGAGTTTTTCTCTATTTATCAGTATCAAATTCTCTAACTCTTTTTCCTGGATAAGCAATTGATCCGTGTTCAGAAATATCTAATCCTTCGATTTCAACTTCTTTAGTTACACGTAATCCCATAGTTGCTTTTAAGATTCCTAAAACAATAAAAGATAAAGCTACTGCCCATACAGCATAAGCTAAAACTCCAATTGCTTGAGCACCTAATTGAGCAGCTCCACCACCATTTAATAAACCAATTGCAGTATCACCATCTACACCCCAAAGACCAATAACTAAAGTACCCCATGCACCAGCTACACCGTGTACAGAAGCAGCACCAATAGCATCGTCAATTTTTAATTTCTTTTCGATAAATTCAATTGAGAATACTACAATAATACCACCAATTAAACCAGCTAATACAGCACCACCAGCAGTCATGTTTCCACAACCTGCAGTAATACTTACTAAACCAGCTAAACAACCATTTAATGTTTGTCCTAAGTTTGGTTTACCATACCAGATCCAAGTTGTAATTAATGCACCTAAACCACCAGCTGCAGCAGCTAAGTTTGTAATTAATACTACTGTAGAACCACCAGTTGCATCAGCACCACCCCAAGCTAATTGAGATCCACCATTAAATCCAAACCAACCAAACCAAAGGATAAATACACCTAAAGTTGCTAATATTTGGTTATGACCAGGAATTGGTAAAACTTTACCATCTACGTATTTCCCTATTCTAGGACCTACCATAAATGCAGCTACTAAAGCAGCCCAACCACCTACAGAGTGTACAATAGATGAACCGGCAAAATCGATAAACTCAGCTGGCATAATACCATCTGTATCGTTTAACCATCCACCATTCCATTCCCATCCACCAGAAATTGGGTAGATGATAGCGGTCATTACAAGTGAAAATATAATATAAGTTGTGTATTTTGTTCTACCTGCTATTGCTCCAGATACAATTGTTGCAGTTGTTGCAGCAAACATTGTTTGGAAAAATAAATCTGCTCCTTCTCCTTGGAATAAGCCACTCCAGAAAAACCATCCGTTAGAAGTATCTCCATACATTAAAGAATAGCCAACTAACCAGAAAGTTATAGAACCAACACAGATGTCTAGCAAGTTTTTCATTGCTATGTTTACTGCATTTTTAGATCTTGTCATACCAGATTCTACTAATGTAAATCCTGCTTGCATTAAGAATACTAAGATACCTGCAATCAGCATCCAAAGCATTCCCATATCTCCATTTACTTGCTCTAATACTTGAGCAGCTTCTGATGGAGTATCTTGAAAAAGTGTTAAAAATAAACTCATATATATAAATTTTAGTTAGTAATTAATAGTTGAATTTCTTCTTAGAAAGAATAGATCGCTGCAATTGTAAAGGCAGATAAGCTATTAGTAGCCATACCATCGTTGTCAAAATAAGGCTCATCATTATCCCATCCATCTAATCTAAATTCAGGCTTAATGATTAAGTTGTCTACAGTATAACTTCCTGTTAAAGTTAAACCTAAAACACTCTCGTCATTATTTGCGTCACCATGTAAAGCGTAAATTTCACTTCTTAATCCTAAAGAAAAGCTTTCTGAAGTTGCTAATTGTGGGTATAAAGCTACACCATAGAATCCAGAACCGTCATTGTCATTATATGCAGCGTTTATTCCTAAGAAAAAGCTATCAGAAACATCAAATCCACCTGTATAATCAATTTCGAAACCTAAACCACCATTGTTTCCACTATCATAGTATAAGTTAAGAAACTGTCCTTTATATCCTAATTGAGTACCAAAAGCATATTCTCCTGTCATAGAAGTATCGTTAGTATCCCAAGGGTTTGTAATTGCTAACATTAAGCTAAAGTCTTCAGATAAAGTAAAATCAGCTTTTAAACCCATATGAGAAAATGGTCCGCTAGAAAATAAGTAAGATGTACTATAGTTAAAGTTTGCTGCAGGAGCAATAACTTCATAACCTAAAAAAGTATTCCATCTACCAAAAGTTAACGTAGTGTTTTCAGATACATTCCAGTAAACATAAGCTTGGTTTACAATACCATCAACAATATCTGAGTTAAAAGTAGCTCCAGCACCTTTAGGTCCAGTAACTAAATCCAAAACAGCTCCAGCGTTTGCTCCTTCGTAACTAGCAATAACATTTGCCATACCTAAAGCAAATCCAGATTTACCAGCAAATGCAGTTCCAAAAGAAGGCGCTGAATTATCAGGTGAACTTAAATACGTTTGATAGTACGCATCAACAGAACCGCTAATAGTTAATTTTTTTTCTTCATCTTGTGCATTTACTAACAAGCTGCTTGCTAATAATAAAGTAAAAATAATTTTTTTCATAATGATGTTCGTTTTAGTTTTTATTGATTTTTATTATTTGAACACTCCAAATGTAAATATTTAATTTAATCTAGCAAGGGGGTAGAATTTTAAAAATAGGATTTTTGAAGGGTTACCCCTTAAAAAAATGGGGGTTAATTTGAGATAACTTTATTTTAACGTTTATTTAAGGTAGAAAATGTTAGGTTCGTAAAAAAGTAAGCTATAATTTTGAGATATTCATAAAAATGCACTTTTTGTAAAAAAAAATGCAATTATTGTACATTTGCGCTTATGAAATATTCAGTTTCTTACTTGATTTGCTTACAATTCCTTGGTTTCCGTTTTTCTGGGTGGCAAAAACAGAATAATGCAAAAACTTTGCATGAAATGGTAGATAAAACTTTGTCTTTTACGGTTTTAAAACAAGATTTTAAAACGATAGGTGTAGGTAGAACAGATGCAAAGGTGTCTGCGAATTGTTACTATTTTCAGTTGTTTACCCATTTAATTTTAGATGAAAATGTGTTTCTAGAATCGTTAAATTCTAATTTCCCAGCTGATTTTAGAGCTATTTCAATGCAAAAAATTGATACAAGCTTTAATATTATTGGTGCTGAAAAGGTAAAAGAATATCATTATTATTTTTCTTTTGGTACTAAGAATAACCCTTATGCAGCTCCTTTTATAGTGAATGTTAATGATGATTTACATATAGAATTAATGCAAAAAGCGGCTCAATTATTTTCTGGAGAACATTACTTTCATAAATATTGTACTAAACCTTCTGAAAATACAATTTTTAAGAGAACTGTAGATTCTTGCGAAATTGTAGTGAATGATATTTTAGTTGCTAACTTTTTTCCAGAAAAGTCTTACATATTAAAAGTAAAAGGGAAAGGTTTTTTAAGGTATCAAATAAGATTGATGATGGCAACTCTTTTTGAGGTTGGTAAAGGGAATTTAGATTTACAATTTATTGAATCTTCTTTAAAAGAGGATAATGATAGAAAATCTTTAAGAAATATAGCACCTTCATCTGGTTTGCAATTGTATGATGTGGATTTACAGTTGTGAAAATAGATTGCTCATTTATATGGATTTAATTCTTTTGAGTTTTTAAAGAATATGTTGATTTTCGGATTTTTGATTTTGTTGGCAAGTATTTGCGTGAGCGATAGAAATGGCATCCTTTTTTGAAGAATGAAAAAAAGATATAATGCATAGCGCGATTTTTGTTTTTCACAAAAACACGCCAAAAAAAAATCCACCTTTACAAAGATGGATTTTTATATATTATAATTGTTGTGCATTTTGATAAAATTCTGTCAATTCGAGTAAATTTGACGATTGAAATGAGATAAATTTGTATCGAGAATAAGAACTTTAGCTTCTAAATTAGTTCTCGATACAATTTTTCGTTCCTCAAAATCACTCGAACTGACATTTTCTTGTATTCAACTTTAAAATGCACAAGATGTACATTATATATAAAGATTAAATTACCCTTTTATAACCCCTCTAGAAATCACTATTTTCTGAATTTCTGAAGTACCTTCGTAAATCTGAGTAATTTTTGCGTCTCTCATTAAGCGTTCTACGTGGTATTCTTTAACAAAACCATTTCCTCCGTGAATTTGAACAGCTTCTACAGTTTGTTCCATAGCAACTTTACTGGCATATAATTTAGCCATTGCAGATTCCATTTCGTAGTTTTGGCCTTGGTCTTTAACCCAAGCAGCTTTCATAACCAACATTCTTGCGGCTTCAATTTCGGTATACATATCTGCTAATTTAAAAGCGATGGCTTGATGATTGCAAATTTCTGTTCCGAAAGCTTTACGTTCTTTAGAATATTTTAAAGCCAATTCATAAGCGCCAGAAGCAATACCTAAAGCTTGTGCAGCGATACCAATTCTACCACCAGAAAGTGTTTTCATTGCGAATTTAAAGCCAAAACCATCGTCGCCAATTCTGTTTTCTTTGGGAACTTTAACATCGTTAAATTGTAAGGTGTGTGTGTCTGAACCACGAATACCTAATTTATCTTCTTTTGGTCCAATATGGAAACCTTCTGTGTCTTTTTCAACAATAAAAGCATTGATTCCTCTATGGCCTTTTTTTCTATCAGTTTGTGCAATTACTAGGTAAACATCAGAACGCCCTCCATTTGTAATCCAGTTTTTTGTTCCGTTTATTAAATAATGATCTCCTTTATCTATTGCAGTTGTAGCTTGAGATGTTGCGTCTGAACCTGCTTCTGGTTCTGATAAACAAAAAGCGCCAATTTGCTCTCCAGAGGCTAATTTTGTTAAATATTTTTGTTTTTGAACTTCGGTTCCGAAAGCTTCTAATCCGTAACAAACTAAAGAGTTGTTTACAGAAACCATTACAGAGGCAGAGGCATCTATTTTAGATAATTCTTCCATAATTAATACGTAAGAAATAGCATCCATTCCACTTCCTCCATATTTAGGATCAACCATAATACCCATAAAACCAAGTGCTCCCATTTTTTTTACCAATTCGTCTGGGAATTCTTGTTTGTTATCTCTTTCAATAACACCAGGTAATAATTCGGTTTTAGCAAAGTCTCTTGCTGCATCACGTATCATTATGTGTTCTTCTGTTAAGCTAAAATCCATATCGTATTTTTATTATATCCGTAATTAATGTCTGCAAATATATCGATTTCGTAATATATTTTGAAAATACTTTTATTATTTTTACAAATATGATGATAAACGAAATTTTTGCTATTGGTGTAATGTCTGGAACATCTTTAGATGGAGTAGATTTAGTTTATGTAAAGTTTGATAAAAATGATTACAGAAATTTTGAGATTTTAAATTCTGAAACTGTAAGTTATTCTAAAAATTGGAAACAGGTTTTACAAAATGCAATTCATAGTTCTGAAAAAGAACTGAATGAATTGGATTTGAATTATGGACGACTCTTGGGTGATATTATAAATGATTTTATAAACAATAATGCAATTGTAAATATTGATTTTATAGCTTCTCATGGACATACAATTTTACATCAACCAGAAAAGGGAATTACACTACAGATTGGTAATGGAAATGAAATTGCAAAAATTACAAAACAGAAAGTGGTTTGCGATTTTAGAACCCAAGATGTAAAATTGGGTGGGCAAGGAGCTCCTTTGGTTCCTATTGGAGATGAAATAATGTTTTCTAACTATGATTTTTGTTTAAATCTAGGTGGCTTTTCAAATATTTCTTTTAAAAAGGATGATAAAAGAATTGCTTTTGATATTTGTCCTGTAAATATTGTTTTAAATTTTTATGCCAATAAATTGGGATTTGAGTTTGATAAATCTGGAGAAATAGCAAAATCAGGAACCATAAACCATCAGCTTTTAGCTGAATTAAACGCGCTAGAATTTTATCAAAAAATACCACCAAAATCCTTAGGGTTAGAGTGGGTGCAACAAAATATTTTTCCGTTAATTGATCAATTAGAACAAGATGTGCCTTCTGTTTTAGGGACCTTTACAGCTCACATTGCTACGCAAATTAGTTCAATTGTTAAAGGTAGTGCTTCAGTTTTGTATACAGGAGGTGGTGTTTTTAATACTTTTTTAATGCAAGAGATTGCGTGTTATACAAATGTTAAAATTGGTTTGCCAGATAACAAATTAATTCACTTTAAAGAAGCTTTAATTTTTGCGTTTTTAGGTTTGTTAAAGATTGATAATCAGGTAAATTGCTTGGCGAGTGTTACGGGGGCAAAAAAAGACCACTCCTCTGGGGTTATTTTTAACGCTTAGTTACATAAAAAATTAATTTGAACAATCATTTTTTTACTGTAAGTTTGTAGGGATATCGCAATATTTTATAATAATTTAAAATCACTTTTAAAAATGAATCAACTTTAACTTTTTCCATTCAATTTTTATCAAAAAAAAATGGAAAAGGAAATGAATATTATAAGTTGAAAAATCATCAAATTTTAAAAATGAAAGAATTATTAAAAATATACGAAAATAAACAACCTGAAATCGTTTTTCATTGGAAAGACCAAGAAAGTGAAGCAGAAGGCTGGACAGTAATCAACTCGTTAAGAGGAGGAGCTGCAGGAGGTGGAACTAGAATGAGAAAAGGGTTGAATATGAATGAGGTTTTGTCTTTAGCAAAGACAATGGAGGTAAAGTTCACAGTCTCTGGGCCAGCAATTGGTGGAGCAAAATCGGGTATTAATTTCGATCCTAACGATCCTAGAAAAAGAGGAGTTTTAGAGCGTTGGTATAAGGCAGTTACTCCGCTTTTAAAACATTATTATGGTACTGGAGGTGATTTAAATGTAGATGCAGATAAAGATGTAATTCCGATTACAGAAAGTTGTGGCGTTTGGCATCCGCAAGAAGGTATTTTTAATGGGCACTTTAAACCTTCTGAGGCTGATAAGATAAATAGAATTGGTCAATTACGTATGGGCGTAATTAAAGTGATAGAAGATGAAGCGTTTTCGCCAGATTTATCAAGAAAATATACTGTAGCAGATATGTTAACTGGTTATGGTGTGGCAGAAGCTGTAAAACATTATTACAATATTTACGGAGGCGAAATTAAAGACAAAAGAGCCATTGTACAGGGATTTGGAAATGTAGGTGCAGCAGCAGCTTATTACTTAACAAAATTAGGTGCAAAGGTTGTTGGAATTATTGATAAAGATGGAGGTTTAATAAACGAAGAAGGTTTTACAAAACAAGAAATGACTAATTTATTTTTATCAAAAGATGGAAATAAATTATCAGCAAAAAATATGATTTCTTTTGATGAAATTAACGAGAAAATATGGGGGTTATCAGCAGAAATATTTGTTCCTGCTGCAGCATCTCGATTGGTTTCTCAAGATCAAGTGCAACAAATGATAGATGCTGGTTTAGAAGTAATATCGCCAGGAGCTAATGTTCCTTTTGCGGATAAAGAAATTTTCTTTGGTCCAATTATGGAGTATACAGACAATCATTTAAGCTTGTTGCCAGATTTTATTTCTAATTGCGGTATTGCTAGAGTTTTTGCTTATTTAATGGAAGCAAAAATAGAATTGCCAATGCAAGATAAAGCCATATTTAACGATACATCAAACATTATTAAAAAAGCCCTTCAAAAAACATTTAAAAAGAGTGCCGCGAAAACAAAAATTTGTTCTACAGCATTCGAAATAGCATTGAAACAATTAATCTAAATAATAAATTTAAAAAATGGAATCAGTAATAATTATTGTATTTGTAATGGGATATTTGGCCATTACGTTAGAGCACAATTTAAAATTAGACAAGTTAATTCCTGCCCTGGTCATGATGGCAGTTTGTTGGGCTCTGGTGGCACTTGGCGTAGATAATTTTACCAATTGGTTCGATTCTGCAAATCACGGTTTAGTAGATGGTTTTGCGTCTATGGGGCATGAAGATAAATTACATTTAGTTGAAGAAACTTTATTGCATCATTTAGGAAAAACAGCAGAAATTTTAGTTTTCCTATTAGGTGCAATGACTATTGTAGAAATTATCGATTATTTCGATGGTTTCTCTACAATTAAAGGGTATGTAAACTTTAAAAGTAAAAAGAAACTTTTATGGATGTTTGCTATTCTTGCTTTTGTTTTATCAGCAATTATCGATAATTTAACAGCAACAATTGTATTGATTTCTATTTTACAGAAAATTGTTAAAACAAGAGATGATAGAATCTGGTTTGCAGGTTTAATTATTATTGCAGCCAATGCAGGTGGTGCTTTTTCACCAATTGGAGATGTTACAACAACAATGCTTTGGATTGGAGATAAAGTAAGTACAGGTATGTTATTTACCTATTTATTTTTACCATCATTATTATGTATGGTGGTTCCTACTTTTATTGCAACTTTTTTACCTGCATTTAAAGGAGAAATTGATTTTGATGAAAACGAAGTAGAAAAACCTAAAAGTCAGCATAGTGCAACGATGTTATATTTAGGATTAGGAGCTATTTTATTTGTACCAGTTTTTAAAACAGTTACGCATTTACCACCTTATGTTGGTATGATGTTATCTTTAGGTATTGTAGCAACGTTTGCAGAAATTTACAGTAATTCTAAATTTGCTTTATCAAAAGTAGAAGGTGAGCAAGCGCAAGAACACGAAGCAGAAGCACATCATAGTCCTGTACACGCTTCTTTGTCTAAAATAGAAATGCCAAGTATCTTATTTTTCTTAGGAATTTTAATGGCAGTTGCAGCTTTAGAATCATTAGGAATTTTATTTAATTTTGCTGATAGTTTAAAACAAGGAATTCCTTTAATTGGTTCTGAGTTAGATGGTACAGTAGTTTCTGATTTAGTAGTTTTACTATTAGGTATTGGTTCTGCAGTTATTGATAATGTACCATTGGTTGCAGCTAGTTTAGGAATGTTCTCAGAAGGTTTAGATAATCCTTTATGGCATTTTATCGCATTTTCTGCAGGTACTGGAGGTTCTATGTTAATTATTGGTTCTGCTGCTGGAGTTGTAGCAATGGGAATGGAAAAAATAGATTTCTTTTGGTATTTGAAAAAAATATCTTGGTTAGCTTTAATAGGATTTTTAGTTGGATCTTTATCATTTGTTTTACTAAGAGCGTTTATTTAAACATATTTTAATAAAATTTAAAATGTCATTTTGTTAATTTACAAAATGGCATTTTTTTTGCTATAATTGAAACCGAATTGTTACCTTGAAACAATTTTAAAAAAGAACGGTCGTTAATATATAAAACCAAAAAAAAACTTAGTTGAATGATTTCATTTTTTCAAGAAAATAAAGACTTATTAGAAGAAGCTGTACAAGAAGAAAAAACACTTTCTATCTATAAGTTAATTATGGATGGTGGTTTAGGAGGGCAAATAATTATTGCTTTGCTATTTGTTTTACTAGCTGTGGCGCTATATATTTATTTTGAACGCTTTTTTGCCATAAAATCAGCCTCTAAAGTAGATAAGAATTTTATGAATCAAATTAAAGATTTTGTTTCTAACGGAAATTTAGAATCTGCAAACGCACTTTGTAAAAGTAAAAACACACCAACTGCCCGATTAATTGGTAAAGGGATTTCTAGAATTGGTAAACCTTTAGATGATATCAATACAGCTATAGAAACTGCAGGAAAATTAGAAGTGTATCAACTCGAAAAAAACGTTTCAGTTTTAGCAACAATTGCAGGTGCTGCGCCAATGATTGGTTTTTTAGGAACTGTTATTGGAATGATCATTGCAATTCACGAAATCGCAAATGCTGGTGGGCAAATAGATATAAAGATGCTTTCTGACGGATTATATACAGCAATGACAACAACGGTTGCAGGGTTAATTGTGGGTATTATTGCCTACATAACTTATAATCATTTAGTAGTAAGAACTAATAAAGTAGTGTATCAAATGGAAGCAAAATCGGTTGAGTTTTTAGATTTATTAAACGAGCCAGTATAGAAGGGTTTAAAATTTAAAATTCAAGATTAATAACCGTGAAAATATAGTATGAATTTAAGAGGAAGAAATAAAGTAGATCCGTCGTTCAATATGTCTTCAATGACAGATATTGTTTTTCTATTACTGATATTTTTTATGCTAACATCTACTTTAGTAACTGTAAGTGCTATTGATGTTTTATTGCCAAAAGCTGGTGGAAAAACAGAAAACAGTAAATCTGTTGCTGTAACCATTAGCAATAAATCTATTTTTTATATTGATAAAACTGAGGTAAGTGCATCAAGTTTAGAAAGTGAAATCTTAAGAAGTGTCGGTACAGATAAAAAGAAAACCATTGTTATTAGAGGTGATAAAGATGTGCCTTATAAAAATGTAATGAAAGTAATTGATATCGCAAATAAGAATAAATTAAAAATGATTTTAGCTGTAAAAGGGAAATAAAAACTTTTGTCAGTTCGAGTGATTTTCTGAATAAAATGAGGAAAATTGTATCGAGAACTTTGTAAAAATGCCAATATTAGACACAAAACATAAACGAAAATCAGCAATAATAACATTTATAATTTTAATGTTATTGATATTTGGTATTCTAAATTATGGAATGCAATATTTAGATCCGCCAGAAGAATATGGGGTTGCCATTAATTTTGGAGATACTGATTATGCCAGTGGAGAGCCTGTCTTAAATACAAAAAAAGCACCCACTCCAGAAGTTGAAGCGCAAGAAGAAATTATAGAGGAAAAGGTTGTAGAAACTCCTGATGAAATTATCGAAGAAGAAATTATTACTGAAGAAACGGTAGAAGATGTTCCTGTAGTAGAAAAGGTAAAAGAAGTTAAAAAAGAGCCCGTAAAAGAGGTGGTTAAAAAAGAAGAAAAGCCAAAAGAAAAACCGAAACCTAAGCCAAAACCATCAAAAGAAACAACAGATGCGTTAAATAGTTTGTTAAATGGTAACGTTTCTGATGGTGCGCCTAAAGGAGAAGGTGATGATGGTAAAGAAGGTGTAAAAGGAAAAGTAAATGGAGATCCAGATGCCAATAAATATTATGGAAACACAGGTAGCGGTTCTGGAGGGAATTATAATTTAGCGGGTAGAAAAGCTTTGTCGAAACCTAAAGAACAGCCCGATTGTCAAGAAGAAGGTATTGTTGTGGTTCGAATTATAGTAAATAAAAACGGAAAAGTAATTAGAGCAGTTCCAGGGGTAAAAGGTTCTACAAATACAGCTGCTTGTTTATTAAAACCAGCTAAAGAAGCTGCTTTAAAAACAACTTGGAATGCAGATGATAAAGCGCCTGCAAATCAAACAGGAACTATTATTTATAAGTTTACGCTTTCTAAATAATCTTGTATTTTTGTTGATTCTGTCATTCCTGCGAAAGCAGGAATCTAAAATCAGAATTATGACGTATAAAGAAACTCTAACTTGGATGTTTTCGCAATTACCTATGTATCAAAAAGAAGGTAAAACAGCATTCAAAAAAGATTTAACCAATATTCTAGCTTTTTCTAAAGAATTAGATCATATAGAAAACAAATTTAAATCCATTCACGTAGGTGGTACAAATGGTAAGGGTTCAACGTCTCATATGTTGGCTTCAATTTTACAAGAAGCAGGTTATAAAGTGGGTTTATATACATCGCCACATTTAAAAAACTTTACTGAGCGAATTCGTATTAATGGTGATGAAATCTCTAAAGAAAAGGTTACCTCATTTATTGCAAAACACAAAACCTTTTTAGAAACAGAACAGCTGTCTTTTTTTGAAATGACAGTGGGTTTAGCCTTCGATTATTTTGCAAATGAAAAAGTAGATATTGCAATTATAGAAGTCGGTTTAGGAGGTAGATTAGACTCTACGAATATTATTACTCCAGAAATTTCTGTAATTACGAACATAGGTTTAGATCATACACAATTTTTAGGTGAAACATTGCCTGAAATTGCTTTTGAAAAAGCAGGAATTATAAAAAATGATATTCCTGTAGTTATAGGTGAAAAACAAGATGCCGTTAAAAGTGTTTTTATAGAAAAAGCGAAATCAACGAATTCAGAGCTCTTTTTTGCTTCGGATAGTATACTAGATTATAAAAGTGATTTGTTAGGAGATTATCAGCAAAAAAACACCAAAACAGCGGTTTTAACCATTCAAAAACTAAAAGGATTTACCGTTTCTGAAGAAAATATTAAAAATGGATTATTGAATGTTGTAAAAAACACCAATTTAAAAGGGAGGTGGCAAATTTTACAAAATGATCCAAAAGTAATTTGTGATACTGCTCATAACAAAGAAGGTTTAGAAATTGTGTTGCATCAATTAAAAAAAGAAGAGTTTACAAAGTTACATATCGTATTAGGTGTGGTTTCTGATAAGAAATTAGAGGAGGTTTTACCTCTTTTTCCAAAATCAGCAATTTATTATTTTTGTAAACCAGATATCCCAAGAGGACTTTCGGAAGAAGAATTGCAAGCAAAAGCAATAAATTTTGATTTAATTGGAAAAAAATATGCATCAGTAAAAATTGCTTATAAAAACGCCTTAATGAATGCAAATCAGCAAGATATAGTTTATGTTGGCGGAAGTACTTTTGTTGTTGCAGAAATAATTTAAAATAAATTTCATTTTTTGTTTGTCAGATTCAAAAACAGTGTTATATTTGCAACCGCTTAGGGCAATTAGCTCAGTTGGTTCAGAGCACCTCGTTTACACCGAGGGGGTCGGGGGTTCGAATCCCTCATTGCCCACCAAGAAAAAATCCTTCACAATTTGTGAAGGATTTTTTGTTTTTATTATTCTTTTTGAATGTGAGCTTAATTTACAGTGTATTTATTGTTTAAAGTAATTGTTTTCCAATTGTCAGTTCTAAAAGGTGCAGCTGGAAAATTTTCTTTGTTATATAGGTTGCATTCGCCTGCGTCATCGCTCCATCCATAATGTACCGCTTTTGGGTTAGGTATATTTTTATTATATACCACTACTTTACCATTTTCGATATATGCTTTTGCAAAATGAAAAACCTTATCTTCTCCTGCTATTTCAAACCCTTTTAAATATCCGTATTTATCTGTAGTAGTTAATCCGTCTCCTATGCCATCAAAAGTTAAAATAATCTTATCTCCTTTAATTTCCATAGATCTATAAGTAGGACTATTGTAGGGTTTGTTAAGAACAATTGCAGCTAAACGTTTTCCTACATCTTGTTTGTTTTTTGGATGAATATCAGTTGGGTTTCCAATATCTGTGGTTACAACCATTTCTGTATTTTTAACAGTCTTATTTGTGAAATCTTGAGCTTCTCTTAATTCTGCCCATTGACTGCCTTTATTGCTGTTTCCGTTAGCTTCGTTAAAAGAAGATAACTGCACAAAATAGAAAGGAAAATCACCTTGATTCCATTTGTTTCTCCAATCTTGTATCAATAAAGGAAATGCAGTTTTATATTGATGCGCTCTACTTGCATTAGATTCTCCTTGATACCATAATACACCATGAATTGCGTATGAAGTTAAAGGGTTAATCATTGCGTTGTATAATACTGAAGGGTATTTATTTGGCGAAACTTTAGAATTTAAAACGCTTACAACTTTATATTTCCACTTGCCAGATAATTCTATAGTATTGTTTTTTAAAGTTAGTTTTAAGTCAGACTTTTCTCCCCATATTCCACCACCATTTTGGTAATCGGTTATTTTTATAGCAATCGTATTAACACCTTCTTTTAAAATGTTTTTATTTATTTTATAGCGTCTTTTTTTGTTGTAACTATTTGTAGTTCCAACTTCAACACCATTTACATATGTAATATCTTGGTCGTCGATTTTTGCCAATTCTAAGAGAGCTTCATTTTCAGTGTCTTCTTTAGAAATTAGTATAGATTTTCTCATCCAAACAGTTCCGTCTAAATCTCCTAATTCTTGGGTTTCCCAAAACTCTGGTGCGTTTATTTCTGGCCAATTACTATCATTAAATGCTTTTTTCTTAAAAAAATCTTCTTGCAAATTGTCAACCTTACTCCCTTGAATTTTTTCAATTCTATTCGTTAATATTTTTATTTTATTTTCTTGAGGAATATTAATGTCTACAGTGGGTATCTTTTCAGCAATACCTATAAATTCATCGCTTGATTCAAAAGCTTCTTTACTAATCCAAGTTTCAATACAAGTTCCGCTCCATGAAGTATTAATAATACCGATAGGAATACCTAATTCTTTATGCAGTTTTTTAGCAAAAAAATAACCTACAGCAGTAAACTCTGCTAATGTGTTGTGGTTTGTAAGTTTCCATTGGGTGGATTTTATTTTTTCTTTAGGGATGTGATTCATATCGTTATTAACCAAAAATTGACGAATTAAAGGGTAGTCTGAATCTTTTAATTCTTCAGTAAAATTAAGTGCTCGGTTTACTGTAAAACCCATATTAGATTGCCCGCTACAAATCCATACATCTCCTATTAATACATCACTTAAAACAATTGTATTTTTACCTTTAATAGTCATGTTAAAAGGGCCGCCAGCTTTTTCAGCTTTTAGTTCAGCTGTCCATTTGCCAAATTTATTGGCTTTAGTTTTTGTTTTTTTATCCTTAAAAAGTATGCTTATGGTTTCATTAGGTTCTGCCCATCCCCAAACTGTTATGGGTTTATTTCTCTGTAAAACCATTCCATCAGAAAATAACATAGGTAATTCTACATTTGCGTGCAGGAAAGTACTGAAAAGTAGTAAAATGATTGAGAAGTGTTTTTTATTCATATAGTTTTAAGTTAAGTGAGTTCGTTTTTCTATCAAGTGTATTAGCAACGTAATTCATCGCTATATTATTGTAAATAATTATGTGTAATTATGCTAATTGTTGTTTAATATAAAAATTCATAAAAAAAACAAACTATTTTTTTGCTTTAGTTATTGTTTAAATTGGTTTGGTATCTACAAAATATCACCTAAAAGGTTTTGATATTAATCTAGAAAGCGATGCAGAATAAAAAAAAGAAACTGATACCACTAGAAGTAAGAGAAACCTCATTGGATGAGGTGTTTTTTATTAATGATTATTATGGGAATAATATAAATCTGGCATTATTGGTGTATATAATTAATCAGGCAGAAATACACTGATTTCAAAAAGAAGACAATTGGCTTGCTATTACTGTAATGTTATAAGAAGCAGCTATTGATTTGTAGAATGTTGGGGTAGCTTTTGTTTTGTGTAAATACACTCACAAAGTTTTTGATATTGTACAAGGTGAATTAGATTTTCAAGCATTTATATTGGTGATGTTAAAGTAAAAGCGATAAAGTATAAAGTTGTTATAAGAGTAGGTTTTTTAGGAGCTTTTCAAATTGGTGTGCGTTCGGTAGGCGTGGCAACTCCAGAAGAAGTTACTGTTAACTTGGTAAAGAAGTCTCATATTAACTTTAGGCCAGATAAACGTTTGCGCAAGATGTTGCAAAATGTTGAGTTTACGCATAGTGAGTCGTAATTAAATGTAATGGGGAATTTAGCAATAGTTAAATTCTCCATTTTTTTTTACTTTTTTTAGTAAATTTACTAAAAACTCGCCCTATTGAGTTTTTAAAAGAAACGATACTTTTCATTAAAAGTATCGTTTCTTTTTACTAAAAGTATCTAGTGAGTTGCTTAAAACTTAAGATACTTTTAAAAAACCGCTACTTTCTTTTTTTTAAGCCCCTGTTATTATTTTTTTTTCACTGATTTTTACAGCAAAAAAACCTCGTTCAGTGCTCTTTTTACAGTAAACTTAGTTTTAAACCTACTTTTTTATCGAAATATTCACTTTTTACTGACAAAAATGTAATTAAAAACATTTATGACATAACATTTTTTTGAGTGGTTTTTAAGAAATATGATGTCTAGTCAGGTGTTTTTTCTGTAGAAGATATTCATTTATAAAACAAAAAAATGTCTTCAATCGTACCTCTTTTGCAATGACACATAGAGTTCTAGCTTAATCGTTATTTCAAGGCATGAAGCAGAATTAGTTTTGGGTGTTCTAAATCATAAAGAATTGTAAATTAATAGACTGTGTAATAATAACGCTTTTTTGCTATGGGGATTTACTCTTCGTTGTCTGTTCGAGTGAAATTTCTTTTTCTGAAATTTTGTATCGAGAACTAGTATTAACTCTAAAATTGCTCTTTTACTTATTTGAGTTTTATACGCTGAGGTCTATAAATAAAAAACTACGTATTTAAAAAGTGCCTACAATTTTAAGTCCTGTAAACTCTGAAGAGAATTTAGGAATATAATTCAAAGAGATTCTACGATTTTTATTTTTTTCTAAAATACCTCTGGCTTTCCAGCTGCTTCTAACAATAGAGCGACCAATTAAAGTTCCTATAATACCACCAACAACCATATCACTTACCCAGTGTTGATGTCCTTTTACGTTGGAAAAGAAAACGGCGGTCATTAAGCTATAAGGCACCCAGTAATTATCAAACTCCATTTGTAAAACTTTTGCTAATGCAAAATAGGTAGTTACATGTAATGAGGGCATTCCAGTTGCTTTAGGGTCAGAAAGTAAAATTGCATTTTCTCTCCCGTTGAAGAAATCCCAGTTGTTATTGGTAAACGGATATCCCTTGGTGTTGGTGTTCAAAGGAAATTCAGGTCTGTTTCTTCCAAAAACTGTTTTCAAAGTAACTTGAGTAATTAAGGTAGAATACGCAATTGCTTTAAATGCATTTACGCCTACAAATTGTCCTTTTTCATTGTTTGTAATTAATGATCCTAAATAGATGCCAATAATAGGATACGTTAAATATGTATTTTCTGTATTGTTTATCCACATATTTTTTGAATTTCTTAGAAAATGTGGTGTTAAGTTGGGTAATCTGTAATCGATATTTTTTTCAATGTTTTGAAAGGCTTTGGTGGTGATTTTATCCGTGGCAATTAATCCTAAAACACCCGCTGCATAATAGCCCGTTTTTTTCCAATCATCAGAGAATTCTTTGCCCAAATACACAAAATCATTTGGGATGGTATTAAAACTTGTCTTAAAAACATGACCAGCTGTTTGAAAATGATTTTTTGCTTTTTGCTGATTTTGAGAAGAGACCATTATGGTGAAAAGCAGAAGAAAATACGTAGTAAATAATTTCATAAGTTTGGTTGTTTAAGTGGAGTAAAATTACAAATTTTGTGAAAACAGTAGAAATTTATTTTTGGTTTATTTTTTAATGCTCTAAAAATTCCTTTTTTGTAACTTTGCTTTGCTAAATGCGGTTTGATGTATGAGTGCAATTAAAATAGGAATTATAGGATTGGGATATGTGGGGTTGCCTTTGGCAAGACTTTTTGCAACCCAATATGCGGTGGTTGGCTTTGATATTAAGGAATCTCGAGTTTTAGAACTCACGAATGGTATGGATACTACAAACGAAGTAGAGCATCAGCTGTTAAGCGAAGTTCTAGTTCATAAAACCTCTCAACAAAAAGGACTTTTTGTTACTAGTAATGGAAATTTTTTAAAAGACTGCACGTATTATATTGTAACCGTACCTACTTCTGTAGATAAAAACAATCAGCCCGTTCTAAAACCGCTTTTGTCGGCAAGTAAAACCATTGCAAAATATTTAGAGAAAGAAGATATTGTTATCTATGAATCTACCGTCTATCCAGGGGCAACTGAAGAAGATTGCATCCCTGTTTTAGAAAGATTTTCTGGCTTGGTTTTCAATACAGATTTTTTTGTAGGTTATTCACCAGAAAGAATAAGTCCTGGAGATAAAGTAAGAACTGTAGAAAGTATATTAAAAGTTACTTCTGGTTCCACTCCTGCAACTGCTGAAAAAGTAGATCAATTATATAAATCCGTCTTAAAAAACGGTACCCATTTAGCGCCCTCTATTAAGGTAGCCGAAGCTGCAAAAATTATTGAAAACTGTCAGAGAGACATCAACATTGCTTTTGTTAATGAATTGGCAAAGATTTTTAGTTTGATGAATATCAATACCAGTGATGTTTTAGAGGCAGCTGCTACAAAATGGAACTTTCTGCCTTTTAAACCTGGTTTAGTGGGGGGGCATTGTATTGGCGTAGATCCTTTTTATTTGGCACAAAAAGCACAGCAGTATGGGTATTATCCAGAAATTATACTTTCGGGTAGAAGACTGAATGATAGTATGGGTGGACATATCGCATCAGAAGTCATTAAGTTAATGATTAATAAAGAAGTAAAAATTAAAGGAGCCAAGGTTTTAATTTTAGGGATTACTTTTAAAGAAAACTGTCCAGATATCCGAAATACAAAGGTGGTCGATTTATATCATGCTCTAAAAAGTTACGGAGTAGATATTGATCTTTACGACCCTTGGGCAAAAAAAGAGGAGGTTTTTGCTGAATATCAAATCAATCTATTAGAAGAATTCACTGAGCATAAATATGGAGCGATTGTTTTGGCAGTGGCACATCATAGTTTTAAAGAAATAAATATTAGTGAATTACAAAGAAGTAAATCTGTAATTTACGATATTAAAAATTTTTTAGTACATAAAGATAAGAGTTTGTAGAAGTTTTTGAGTTATGGGTTGGGAGTTGAGTTGGGAGTTAGGAATAGAGAAAATAGACTTGAGATAAGAGATTAGAAAGAGGACAGAGGCAAGAGTCAGGAATCAGGAAAACTGTTGACTGTATAAGGAGAAACGAACAACGAATAACGAATAACGAATCAGGAATCAAGAATAAAGAGAATAGAAAAAAGAAAATAGACTTAGAGTTGTGAAAATCGTTTGTCGTTCATCGCAATTGAGAAAATGAGTCACAAAACAATAGCTATGAGTCAGGAGCCAATAGACAGGAGCTAAGAAACACGACTCACGACAGAAGAGTAAAGAATAAAGAGAATAGAACTAAGAGTTGTGAAAAAAACGTCGGACGTCTACCGTTTATCACGATTGGGGAATGATTAATAAATTAAGAGCCAAAGGCCAAAAGCTAAAAGCCAATAGCCAGTAGCCAATAATCACGAACAACGAACTACGGAAAACGAACAACCAACAAACACCAAACAGTAATTATGAAAAACTTTGCATTATTAGGAGCTGCAGGTTATATCGCGCCAAGACATTTAAAAGCGATAAAAGAAACCAATAATACTTTAATTGCAGCGTTAGATAAATTTGATAGTGTGGGGGTTATGGATAGTTATTTTCCGAATGCTGATTTCTTTGTAGAGTTTGAACGTTTTGATCGTCATATCGAAAAATTAAAAAGAAACGGAACACATTTAGATTACGTATCTATTTGTACGCCTAATTATTTGCATGATTCACATATTCGTATGGCGTTAAGAAGAGGGGCAGATGCTATTTGTGAAAAACCTTTGGTGTTAAATCCTTGGAATATAGATGCTCTAAAAGATATTGAGAAAGAATCAGGTCAGAAAATAAATACCATTTTACAACTAAGATTACATCCCAGTATTATTGCTTTAAAAAATAAAGTAGATGCTGCTAGTACCAATAAAAAGTATGATGTAGACCTTACCTATATTACCTCTAGAGGTCGTTGGTATGATATTTCATGGAAAGGAGATGAAAGTAAATCTGGGGGTATTGCTACCAATATTGGAGTGCATTTTTACGATATGTTGTCTTGGATATTTGGAGAAGTTCAAGAAAATATTGTACATTTAAGGACAAAAGATAAAGCATCTGGCTATCTGGAGTTTGAAAAAGCAAGAGTGCGCTGGTTTTTATCGATAGATGAGCAATCTTTGCCTAACTCAGTGAGAAAGAAAGGGCAAAGAACCTATCGATCCATTACGGTAAATGGCAAAGAAATAGAATTTAGTGCAGGCTTTACGGATTTGCATAACATCAGTTATACCGAAATCATAAAAGGTAACGGTTTCGGATTGCTTGATTCTGAAGATTCTATAAAAATAGTACACGATATTAGGAATTTAACAATTCTTAAAAAAGGGGAAAAACATCCATTTTGTAGTTAAATAAATAAGTATATATTTGTCTCATTAAAATACATAAAAAACGTAACAATGAAAAAGAAAGCGATTATCGTTTCAGGTTATTTTAATCCAATCCACAAAGGGCATTTAGAATACTTCAATAATGCCAAGTCTTTAGCAGATGAATTGTTTGTGATTGTAAACAGCGATTTGCAAAGAAGCCTAAAAGGTTCTAAAGAATTTCAAAAAGAAGACGAGCGATTAATCATTGTTAGCAATATCAAAGCTGTAGACAATGCCATCATTTCAATAGATCAAGACAGAACCGTATGTGCAAGTATTACCCACTTAGTCAAAGAATATGGTGATGATTATGATTTTGCCTTTGCCAATGGCGGAGACCAAAACAACAATTCCATACCCGAAGTACCTACTTGTAAAGAATTGGGTGTTGCCTTAATCGATGGCTTGGGCGATAAAATACAATCCTCTTCTTGGTTGTTAAAAGGCAAGTAGTAATCACCTTATAGCAAAGATCAAACAAAAAACATCAAACAAAAAATATGAAAATAGGTATTACTTTTAGTGCATTCGATTTGTTTCATGCGGGGCACGTAAAAATGCTAGAAGATGCAAAACAAGTATGCGATTATTTAATCTGCGGTTTACAAACCGATCCTACCTTAGACCGTCCCGAAAAAAATAGACCCATCCAGTCTGTGGTAGAACGCTACATTCAGTTAAAAGGCTGTAAGTATGTCGATGAAATTGTACCTTATGCTACGGAACAAGATTTAGAAGACGTGTTGCGTTCTTTTAAAATCGATGTACGTATTGTAGGAGATGAGTATATGAATAAGCAATTTACAGGGCGGGAGTACTGTGAGAAATCAGGTATTGAATTGTTTTACAACAAAAGAGAACATCGTTTTTCGAGCAGTGGTCTAAGAAAAGAAGTGCAAGAAAAAGAAAATTTAAAGGATACTAAGAAGAAATAGTTCAATTTATGAACAAAGATTCAAAAATTTATATCGCAGGGCACAGAGGTATGGTAGGGTCTGCGGTGTGGAGAGTTCTAGAAAAAAAAAGGTATAGCAACCTGATTGGGAGAACTAGTAGCGAGTTAGATTTAAAAAATCAACAACAGGTTTACGATTTTCTAGAAAAAGAACAGCCGGATGCCATTATCGATGCCGCCGCTAGAGTAGGGGGTATTTTGGCAAATAATGATTTTCCCTATCAGTTTTTGATGGAGAATATGCAAATCCAGAATAGCTTAATCGATGGGGCATTAAAAATAGGTATCGAAAAATTTATTTTTTTAGGGAGTTCATGTATTTATCCAAAGCTTGCACCTCAACCGCTAAAAGAAGAATATTTATTAACCGACAGTTTAGAGCCTACTAACGAATGGTATGCATTAGCTAAAATTACTGGAGTAAAACTTTGTCAAGCCATTCGTAAGCAATACAATAAAGATTATGTGAGTTTAATGCCAACAAATTTATACGGTTATTTTGATAATTTCGATTTAAAAACATCCCATGTTTTGCCAGCTATGATTCGTAAATTTCACGAAGCAAAAATAAACGGGAATGCAGCGGTTACCTTATGGGGAACTGGCACACCAATGCGTGAGTTTTTATTTGTAGACGATATGGCTGAAGCGGTGGTGTATGCTCTAGAAAATCAATTGCCGGAATATTTGTATAACGTAGGGGCAGGTAAAGATATTGCTATTAAGGAATTGGCAGCAACCATTCAGAAAGTAACAGGTCATCAAGGAGATATTATTTGGGATTCAGAAAAACCAGATGGTACTCCTAGAAAGCTAATGGATGTGTCTAAAATGACAACAATAGGTTGGCAATATAGAACGGAATTGGATGAAGGAATTGTGAAGACTTATAATTGGTTCTTAAAAAATATTGAAGCTGTAAAAGAAGTTAAAATGTAGTATTAGTTAGTGGTTTTGCTTTATTGTTTTAATGATAATCCAATAGCAAAATCTAATAGCAAAAAACAAATAACCCACAAAAAAAGCATGAAAGTAGCGTTAATCACTGGAATCACAGGACAAGATGGTTCTTATTTAGCGGAGTTCTTATTAGAAAAAGGTTATGAAGTACATGGTATTAAAAGAAGATCGTCTTTGTTCAATACCGATCGTATCGATCATTTGTATCAAGATCCTCATGATCCCAATCAGCGCTTGAAATTGCATTATGGAGATTTAACCGATTCTATGAATTTAACTCGTATCATCCAAGAATGTCAGCCTGATGAAATTTACAACTTAGGTGCGATGTCGCACGTAAAGGTATCTTTTGAGATGCCCGAGTATGTTGGGAATGTAGATGGCTTAGGTACATTAAGAATCTTGGAAGCTGTTCGTATTTTAGGTTTAGAAAATAAAACAAGAATTTATCAAGCTTCTACTTCAGAATTGTTTGGTGGGGTACCAGAAAATAAAAATGAGAGGGGTTTTTATGATGAAAACTCTCCTTTATATCCACGTTCTCCTTATGGTGTGGCTAAAATATATGGTTTTTGGATTACTAAAAATTATCGTGAGGCTTATAATATGTTTGCATGTAATGGTCTATTGTTTAATCATGAATCACCAAGAAGAGGTGAAACTTTTGTAACTCGTAAAATTACGAGGGCTGTTGCTAAAATTGCGCTTGGCTTGCAAGAAAAAGTCTACCTTGGTAATTTAGAAGCCAAACGAGATTGGGGACATGCCAAAGATTATGTTCGTATGATGTGGATGATTTTACAGGCAGAAAAGGCTGAAGATTGGGTGATTGCTACAGGAGTAACCACTATCGTGCGTGATTTTGTGAAAATGGCATTTTCTGAAGTAGGGATTGAATTGGAGTTTAAAGGAGTAGGTGTGGATGAAAAAGCATATGTTACGGCTTGTCATCATAAAGATTTTCAAGTAGCCATAGGAAAAGAAGTTTTATCTATAGATCCGACTTACTTTAGACCTACAGAGGTAGATTTATTATTAGGAGACCCTACCAAGGCCAAAGAAAAATTAGGGTGGGTGCCAGAGTATGATTTGGCAGGTTTGGTAAAGGATATGATGGATGGAGATGTTGCCTTAATGAAAAAAGATGTCGATTTGTTAAAAGCCGGTCATGAAATTTTAAAGCAAGTAGAATAATTTACTGACTTTACAAAATAGAAATAGATTCAATTAAAAAAAAACACACCTTATAAAATGAAAAAAATTAAAAATATTTGCTGCTTAGGAGCAGGTTACGTAGGTGGACCTACTATGTCTGTAATCGCATTAAAGTGTCCCGATATTAAAGTTACTGTAGTTGACTTGAACGCTGATCGTATTGACGCTTGGAATGATGATAATTTGGAGAATTTACCCGTATATGAACCTGGACTAGCTGAGGTGGTAGAACAAGCAAGAGGTAAAAACTTGTTTTTCTCTACAGATGTAGATGGCGCTATTGCTGCAGCCGATATGATATTCATAGCTGTAAATACGCCCACCAAAACATACGGTGAAGGAAAAGGTATGGCTGCCGATTTAAAATTTGTAGAATTATGTGCGCGTCAAATTGCTAGTGTAGCTACAAACGATAAAATCATTGTAGAAAAATCAACTTTACCGGTACGTACTGCAGAAACCTTACAAACTATTTTAGATAGCAATGGAAATGGAGTCAACTTTGAAGTACTGTCCAATCCTGAGTTCTTAGCAGAAGGAACCGCAATTGAAGATTTATTTGAGGCCGACCGTGTCTTAATCGGAGGAAAACAAACACCTAGCGGTCAAGAGGCCATTCAAGCATTGGTAGATGTCTATGCACATTGGTTAAGCCCTAGTCAAATTTTAACGACAAATGTATGGTCTTCGGAGTTGTCTAAACTTACTGCTAATGCATTTTTGGCACAACGTATTTCATCTATTAATGCTTTATCGGCCTTATGTGAGGTAACTGAAGCAGATGTTGATGAAGTGGCACATGCTATTGGTACCGACAGTAGAATTGGTCCTAAGTTTTTAAAAGCATCTGTTGGTTTTGGAGGTTCATGTTTTCAAAAAGACATTTTAAACTTGGTGTATTTGTGTCGTTATTTCAACTTGCCAGAAGTTGCCAATTATTGGGAACAGGTCATTATTATGAACGACCATCAAAAATACCGTTTTGCTAAAAATATTATCAGCACTTTATTTAATACAGTAAATGGTAAGAAAATTGCGTTTTTAGGTTGGGCCTTTAAAAAAGACACCAATGATACGAGAGAGTCTGCCGCTATATATGTAGCAGAATACTTAATAGAAGATGGTGCAGAAATTCATGTATATGATCCTAAAGTATCAGCTACTAAAGTAAGAGCCGATTTAAGTTATTTATGGGAACTCAAAGGGCTTACAGAAGATAAAATTACAAAGAAATTAGCACAGGTATTTGTGTATGATGACCCTATGGCAGCAACTCATAATTCTCATGCCATCGCCATATTAACAGAATGGGATGAATTTAAAACCTACGATTGGAAAAGCATTTACGAAAACATGTATAAGCCAGCCTTTGTATTTGACGGACGTAATATTTTGGATGCAACGGTTATGAAAAGTATTGGTTTTCAATTCAAAGGAATTGGGAAAGGTTAGTAGAAAAAGTTAATCCATCATTTTAGGTAATTAGAGATAAAAAGCAAGAATATGAAACGAATTTTAATAACAGGTGGTGCTGGTTTTGTGGGGTCACATTTATGTGAGCGCTTATTAAACGAAGGTAATGAAGTATTGTGTTTAGATAATTACTTTACAGGAGCCAAAAAAAACATCAACAAGTTACGCAGTAACCCGAATTTTGAAATGATTCGTCATGACATTACAGCACCCTATTTTGCAGAAGTAGATGAAATTTATAATTTGGCTTGTCCTGCTTCTCCTGTGCATTATCAATACAACCCAATCAAAACTATTAAAACTTCGGTAATGGGTGCGATCAATACTTTGGGCTTGGCAAAACGTGTGGGCGCCAAAATATTGCAAGCCAGTACCAGTGAAGTGTATGGAGATCCAGCAGTACATCCTCAAAAAGAATCTTATTGGGGTAATGTAAACCCGATTGGAATTCGTTCCTGTTATGACGAGGGCAAGCGTTGTGCCGAAACCCTATTTATGGATTATCATATTCAGAATAAAGTGGCGATTAAAATTATACGTATTTTTAATACCTACGGCCCGAATATGAATCCTGCAGACGGAAGAGTGGTGTCTAATTTTATCATGCAAGCTTTAAGAGGAGAAGATATTACCATATTTGGAGATGGAACGCAAACGCGTTCTTTTCAATATGTAGATGATTTGGTAGAAGGGATGGTTAGAATGATGGCATCAGACTCTACTTTTTTAGGGCCTGTAAATTTAGGGAATCCGAATGAGTTTACTATGTTAGAATTGGCCAAAGAAGTCATTCGTTTAACCAACTCCAATTCAAAAATTATACATATGCCTTTACCCAAAGACGACCCAAAACAACGTCAGCCCGATATTAGTTTAGCTAAAGAAAAGTTAGGGGGCTGGGAACCTTCTATACAGTTAGAAGAGGGCTTGAAAAAAACAATTGCTTATTTTGAGGGATTCATTTAAAACTCAAACTGAACAATGACTAATCAAATAAATATGAAAGCTTCATTAATCACAGGGCAAGATGGTTATTATTTAGCGGAGTGTAGAATACGACTTATCGCTTGGGTAAAAGATGCGATGCATGGAGATGTTGCGCATATGTAAAAGAATGCTGACTTACTTAATAGAGGGACATAAGATTTTAATGTAAATAGAATAAAATAATTAATTATAAAGATTAAGATTTTCTTAATTCAAATTTAGCGAATTTCAATTGTCTTAATTTTTAGATGTATTGAAATTTAAGTAACAAGAAATTAAATATGAGTAATTCAAAAAAAATGAAATCAGTGGCCATAATCCCATTAAGGGCTGGTTCGAAAGGCATTCCTGGTAAAAACAAAAAGAGAATACTAGGAAGACCTATGTATCAATGGTGTTTATCCGAAGCTATTTTTTCAAATCTAGATGAAGTTTATGTTTTTACAGATGATTTGGAAATTATTGATCAAGTTAACAAGGAATATCAATGGTCAAATAAGGTTAAAACAATATTAAGATCAGACGAGAATGCTTCTGATACTTCAAGTACAGAGGATGCTATGGTTGAGTTTTCTGAAAAAATTGATTGGAACTACACACACATTTGTTTGTTACAAGCTACTTCACCATTAACAACTGCTACTGACATAAATAATGTTATTGCAAAATTTAGCAATCCAGAGGTTGATGCTGCATTAACTGTAGTGAATACAAAAAGATTTATCTGGGATAAAAACGCCAATAGTATTAACTATAATTATTCTAAAAGACCTAGAAGACAGGATTTTGAAGGGTTAAGAATAGAAAATGGTGCAGTATATGTATGTACCAAGAAACAATTTCAAACTTCTAAAAATAGGTTGGGAGGTAAGATTGAAATTGTAGAAATGAATGAAGATACACTAACAGAGATTGACGAAGTTAGTGATTTAATTATAATGGAAAAGTTACTTCTCAATAGATTGAGCGTATTTAAAAAAGAGTTAAATAAAATTAAACTATTAGTGTTAGATGTTGATGGTGTTTTTACACCTGGAACAGTAGGGGTTTCGAATGATGGAGAGTTATTTAAAACATTTTCATTAAGAGATGGAATGGGATTAGATTTATTACAAAAGAGTGGCGTAAAAGTTATTGTAATGACTTCGGAAAACTCTAAAATTGTTGCTTCAAGGATGGGGAAATTGAATCTAGAACTTTTTATGGGAGTAAAAGATAAATATTCTAGATTAAATCACTATTTAAACGAAACAAAAATAAATAGAAATGAAGTGGCATATGTTGGCGATGATGTTAATGACCTTGTAAATATTTGTTCAGTTGGTTGGAGTTTTACGCCATTTAACGCCATTGCTAAGGTTAAAGAACATTCTGATATTAACCTTATAAATCAAGGTGGAGATAAAGCCATCAGAGAAGTTAGTGATTTTATAATAAATTATAATTGTAGATTCTAAATAATATTAAACATTAATAATAATTAAATAATAAAAAGATGAAAAAAGCAAATGTCATTGCAGAAATTGGTTGTAACCACAAAGGAGATATTGAAATTGCAAAGGAATTAATTAAAGTCGCAAAAATATTTTGCAATGCAGATGTTGTGAAATTTCAAAAAAGAAACAACAAAGAATTATTAACAGAGGAACAATATAATGCGCCCCACCCAAATCCCGTAAATTCCTATGGAGACACCTATGGTGCGCACAGAGAATTTTTAGAATTTTCTTTAGAACAAAATAGGGAGTTAAAAGAATATTGTGAAGATTTAGGAATAATATGGTCAACTTCAACATGGGATTTAACATCTGCTAAAGAAATAGCTTCTTTAAAACCTAAGTTAATTAAAATACCTTCGGCTTGTAACAATAATTACGAGATGCTAGGTTGGTTATGTGAAAATTATGAAGGAGAAATTCATTGTTCAACAGGTATGACCACAAAAGATGAAATTGAAGAGTTAGTTTCATTTTTTGAAAGTAAAGGTAAAAACAAAGATCTAGTATTATACAATTGTACTTCAGGTTATCCTGTTCCTTTTGAAGATGTTTGTTTATTAGACATTACGTTATTAATTGAGAAATATGGAAAAAGAGTAAAAGAAATTGGATTTTCAGGTCATCATTTAGGTATTGCTGTTGATATTGCTGCTTATACATTAGGGGCAACTTGGGTAGAAAGACACTATACATTAGATAGAACTTGGAAAGGTACTGATCATTCAGCTTCTTTGGAGCCTGCTGGTTTAAGAAAACTTGTAAGAGACTTAAGAGCTGTTGAACAAGCATTAACATTTAAACAATCTGATATATTAGATATTGAAGCTGTTCAAAGAGAAAAATTGAAAAATAAGAAATAACAAAATAAAAGAATCAGATTAGTATAATTTGGTTCTTTTATATAAACTTAATTTAGTTTTTAATTACATAATGTAGTACCTCAATTTTTCAGAGGGTTAAGATTTTTAATAAATAAAAAAATATATGGAACTTAATAAAAGATTAATTGTAGATCTTGATGATACCATCTCTATAACAACAGAGGGAGATTACTTTAATAGTAAACCAATTAAAGATACTATTGATGCATTAAATAAGTACAAAGAAGAAGGTTTTGAGATCGTTATTAATACAAGTCGAAATATGAGAACTTATAAAGGTAACATTGGTAAAATAAGTATTTTTACCCTGCCAAATATTATTGATTGGCTTAAGAAACATCAAGTACCATTTGATGAGGTACGTATTGGAAAACCATGGTGTGGGTTTAAAGGATTTTATATTGATGATAAAGCAATACGACCATCCGAATTTCATAAATATTCATATGAAGAAATTCAAGAATTATTAGCTGAAGAGAAAAAATATATCCGTTTAAAATGATTTTGATAAACTCAGCAGCATATGTAAGTACAGGGTTAAATGCTGAATTCGGAAAGCTCCCCCCTTGTATGTTACCTTTGCAAAATAGAAGATTGTACTTTCATCAACTAAAGTTATTTAGTAAAGAGGAAGAAATTGTTTTATCCTTACCTAAGTGCTATACTTTGTCAGAATATGATAAAACTTATTTGGAGGAACATAATGTTGGGATTGTATTTGTACCTAAGGATTTAAGTTTAGGAGAATCTATCATTTATACACTTAACGTACTTGCTCGTTTCGATGAGCCTTTAACAATTTTACATGGTGATACATTAATAGATAAAGCACCTGAAGGAATCGACTTATGTGGTATTGCCAATGCTGAAGATGATTATAATTGGAGTTACTATGAAGATTTAGATGGTAGTTATGTCTATGCAGGGTATTTTGCATTTGCTTCTCAGCCGTTGTTAATTAGAGCAATTTTGGAGCACGATTTTTCCTTTATAGATGGTGTTAAGACATATAATCAATCAAATAAATTAAAACACATAAAAGTTAGTAATTGGTTGGATTTTGGTATGGTTAATTCTTATTACCGCTCCAAATCACAGATGACAACACAGCGCGTTTTTAATGATTTGAGAATAAATTCACATTCAGTTGTTAAATATAGCTCTGATAAAAATAAAATATTAGCAGAAGCAAATTGGTTTAAAACGATTCCTAAAGAGTTAAAACATTTTATTCCAGCTTTATGGGAGAGTGGTGTAACAAATGATGCAAAGGGGTTTTATGAGATTGAGTATTTTTATTTGAGTTCATTAGCTGATCTTTTTGTTTTTGGTAAGAATCCTGAGTTCGTATGGAAAATTATATTAAAAGCATGCAAAGAATTTATTGATACAAATGCTAAATATACTCCTGATAATAAGGTGGAAATTGCAAAAAATAGCTTGTTACTTTATGGTAATAAAACAAGATTACGCTTAACAAGATATTGTAAAGAATGGGATATTGATATGGATCATACATGGTGTATAAACGGTAAGGAGGTTCCTTCTCTAAATAACATTGTAGAAGAAATTTCGAATGAGTTATCCTTACCAAATCCCGATAACATTCATATACTGCACGGAGATTTCGGGTTTAGTAATATTTTGTATGATTTCAAATCTCAATCAATTAAAGTAATAGATCCTAGAGGAGTTGATATGGAAGGTAAATATTCTATATATGGTGATATTAGATATGATGTCGCTAAATTGGCCCACTCTGTAATAGGTATGTATGATTTTATTATAGGTGGTAATTACCATATTAATATTCCTGATGATTATTCAATGAATTTACATTTTCCTTTGGAAGAAAATATTAAGAATGTACAGTTGTATTTTAGAACAATGAAGTTTGCCGGACAAACTTTAGAACAATTGAAAGTATATCCAATATTAGTACATTTATTTCTTTCAATGTTACCATTACATGCAGATAACCCATCTCGTCAAAAAGCGATGCTTTCAAATGCTTTACGTCTATTTGTTGAATATAAAAACTACTAAAAATGACAATAATTATCCCAATGGCGGGACTTAGTTCTCGTTTTACAAAAGCAGGGTATACTTTACCTAAATATATGTTGTATGCCGGAGATAAAAGTTTATTTAATATTTCGGTCAATAGCTTTAAGAATTACTTTGATAGCGTAAATTTTGTTTTTATTGCTAGAAAATTATTTGATACTGAAGTTTTTATCAAAAAAGAATGCACTCTTTTGGGAATAAAAAAATATCAAACAGTAATGTTAGATCACCCTACAAATGGACAAGCTGAAACTGTAATGTTGGGTATAAAAAATGCTAATTTAGATCAGGATGAATCCATTTTAATATTTAACATAGATACTTTTCGGCCTAATTATAGTTATCCAAAAGATATATTAAATTGGGATGGCTACTTAGAAGTATTTAAAGGTCAGGGAGCAAATTGGTCATATGCTAAAACAATAAGTTCAGATTCTACCGTTGTTATTGAAACCGCTGAAAAAGTTGAAATTTCAGATAATTGTTCTACTGGTTTATATTATTTTAAATCAGTATCATCATTCTTAGATATATATAATAATATACAAACTGATTCATTTAGACATCATAAGGAATTGTATATAGCTCCTTTATATAATAGCTTGATTAAAAAGGGAGCAGAAGTGCATATCCACGTTATTGAGAGAAAAGATGTCATATTTTGCGGAGTTCCTGAAGAATACTTAGATTTTATTAATAAAAAACAGTATATCTCACTGTTATAATTTTATAAATACGTCTTATGTTTTAGAAATGTTAATTCACATAATATAAAGTACTGAGCATTAAACTTAATATGATAAAATCAAAACTAGGAGGATTCCTTAAAAATAAACAAGGTTTTCTTAGAAACTTTTCGATACTAACTTTTGCTAGTCTATTTGCAGTAGCGGTAAATTTACTTGTAAATATTTATTTAACAAGAGCAGTAAGTACAGAAATATATGGTGCATATGGTGTAGTTTTATCTGTAGTTAACATTTTACTTGTAATGTCATCGTTAGGTCTACGGCATATTGTCATTATAAATATTGCGAGAAATCAAACGGATTCTAAATTTCATTTTGAAAATGCAATGATTCTTAGAGTTTTAGGTTACTTTATAATTGCAATACTATATTTTGGATATTCTCTTATAATCAACAATTACTCTCTATATTTTAATTTGCTAATTCTTGTATATTTATTACTGCTAAGTATCTGGGATGGCATTCAAAATTTGGCCTTTGGTATGGAAAGGATGGAGTTTACTGGATATTTAAATGCTGGAGGTTATTTTCTTATCCTAATGCTTTTAATTATAGTTCCTAGCAAGGATATTACAGTAGAAACAATACTTATTATATTAATACTCGTACAGGTAATAAAGAATGCTTTTTATTATAAAATATGTACAAAAATAAACTTACTAACTTATGTAAATAATAAAACTTTAATAGATAAAGAGTATTTGATTCAATTATTTAGAAAAAGTTTTCCATATTATATTATGGCTTTTTTGACACTATTTACATCTCAAGTCCCAATCCTATTCTTAGAAAAAAATTCGAATCTTTCTGAGGTTGCTTATTTGAATGCAGCAAATAAACTGATGATACCTATTTCTTTAATTTTATCGACAGCTTTGACCGCTTTATTTCCAAATCTAGCAAAAAGTTATTTAAAGGATAAAATAAAGTTCATGAAAAACATTAGTAATGCTCTCATTTTTATTTTAATCTTTGGTAGCATAGGTTGTTTACTAATAAATTTATTTAGGGAAGAGATTGTTGAAATTGTTTTTGGAGATAATTACACTAATACGGGGGTTATACTTATGACTCAAGCTTGGTTTGTCTTATTTAATACTATTTTCGGTTTAATCGGTTTGGTTCTTGGAGCTACAGATAACCAAAAGCTTTTAGCAAAGTTATCTATTTGTTATGCTTTAGTAAATACGCCAATTCTATGGTATGGTTCTTATTTTGGAGCTAAATATGTATCTTATGCTTATTTAATAGGAGGTATAATAAACATGGCTTACCATTATTATTTTTTCTTAAAAGTTTTACCGAAAAAAATAGATAGTAAAATTACCTTATACTTTTTTGCTACTTTATTTGGAGGTATATTTTTGTCAATAATTATGCCCGTTAATCTAAATTTAGTATTTAGGGTATTAATGGCACTTTTTTTAATATTAATCCTCGGGGTATTTATCAAAAAGAAATTTATAAAAAATAGAACATATGAATAAATATTTTTTCAATTCTTTAAAAAAAGTAATTAGTAAGTTTTCCTTTTACAGTTTTAAGTTATTGAACAGTAATCATCAAATCAGCTTTTTTAGTAGTATTATTAAAGGACTTGAAAGATCTTCAAATTCATATGTTACATATTACGAAAGACCTGTTATCCCAAGTAATTTAAATAATATTACTATAGATCCTGTCAATGAGAAACTTGCCATAGTAATACAGGGACCCATTAAAAAAGATAATCATTTTACTTTTGAAACAGTTAAATGGTACCAAAATATTTTTCCTAATTCTAGAATAGTTGTTTCTACTTGGAAAGACGAAGACATAAAGGAAGTTAAGTTATTAAAAAGTTTAGGAATAGAAGTACTTTTAAATAATAAGCCAGAAATATCAGGTATGGGAAATATGAATTTTCAGGTAAAAAGTACACTTGAAGGTATAAAGTGGGCTGAACAAATTGGTTGCGAATATGTTATTAAGACTAGAACAGATCAGAGAATTTACAAAGAGAATTTATTTCAATATTTACTATCACTTCAATTATGCTTTCCTGTAGATAAAATTTATTCAACTTTAAACCAACAAGAAAGAATAATTATGTTTGAAGGTAATGTTCCAGGAAACATGTTTATTCCATTTCATTTTTGCGACTTTTTTTATTTTGGAAAATTAAAAGATATACTCAGTTATTTTAGTAAACAATGGGATGATACTACTAATTGGTTAAATAACTCTGAAAGAGGCCAGCAAATGAGGGGATTTAAAGAAAGTAATGTTTCAGTTTCTAAAGCTCATTCAATTGCAGCTCCTGAAGTTATTTTAAATAGAAATTATTTAAAGAATAATGGAATTAGTACAGATATATTTTCACTTGAAGATTCTTGGGCTTATGCAAAATCACACTTGATAACAATTGGTTGGGAAGACTTAGGGCTTTTTTGGTATAAATATGATAAAAATTATAATGAAAGTTACTTAAGAAATACACAAAGAAATGACGAAAAAACAAATATTTATAAATATACATGGAGCTTTGTAAACTGGATGGCTGTTTATGGAAAACAGCTTAAACCGACTGAGGAAATGAAAAACTATTGTAAGAAAGGTTTAAATGATGTTTAATGAAAAAATTTTATAGCCCTAAAACTAATTCAATAATTATATTAGTATTTTTTGTTTTAATGGAAAATATCTTTTACTTGATAGATAAAGATACTTTCCAAATTTTACCTGGTATTTCCTATTTAGATACCTATTTAATATTTTTCTTATACTTTTGTTTTAGAAGTATTAAAGCCATTAATAAAAACATCAAATACCGTTTTGGTTGGTTAGTATTTGGTTTATTAATCTTTATAATAATAAGTGCCATTAAAGCTAATTTAAATTCAGGACAAAGTATTCTTCTAGGTATTGGATCGCAACGAGATTACTTTTTTATATTATTGAGTTATTACCCAATTAACACTTTATTTAAAAGGAATAAAATCAATATAAAAACTCTAAAAAAAGGTTTTTTATTTATCGGGGTTTTGGCAGGATTAATCTATTTTTTTCAACAAGTTGTTTATGAGCAGATTATATTTGTGTTTGTTCATTCAAATTATAGATATGGTTCTATTAGGTTGTATTTTGATAGTGCATTAATTCTAATATCACTGTTTATTGCTCTTGATTATTTATTTAAAAAATGGAAAATGAAATATTTGGTTGTTATAATAATTGGCTTCTTATATGAACTTTTTGTTTCTAAAGGAAGACTTGAGTTATTGGCGGTTATTACAACTATATTTATAGCGTATAACTTACGTTCTCTTTCTTTTAATACAAGGATTTTTGGTGCTTTTTTTATTTCTATTTTGATGTATTTTTTTATTAATAGTATTTATTTTGATGCTTTTTTTGATAATGGTGGTAGTGTTGTTAATAACACAACGGAAATAAGAAATAAAGGAAGATCGTTGTATTTACTAGGATTATTATCATCAATTACAAATTTTATTTTTGGGTGGGGTTACCCACATATTTCAAATGCCAAAGCAATGCAAGCATCAGGAGCTGATAAAAATATGTTTCTTGTAGATAATGGATTATTTGGATTTTTCTTTGTTTATGGAGCCTTAGGTTTATCTCTTATTCTATCTGTTTATTATAAGTTGCTAAAATTCTCAATAAAGATTAGGAAAAAAGTTAATGATCAGTTTCATCTATATTTAGTTATATTTATAATATTTCTTTCTTATAATATCATTTTTTGGTGGTGGAAGCCAGCTTGGACCTTATTATTAGTTATATTAATGTCATATGTAGAGTTGATGTATGAAAGATACGCAATAAATAAAAATAGAATAATGTAAAAAATATCTGTACTTATCAAATTTTATGTATTTTATGCTGTTTTTTACCTTTAAAGATGGTGCAGAATTTATATAAGATACATCTCTATAGGTAAGTATATTTATTACTAAATTTTAGATTAATCAGTTGAAATAATTAATGTTAATGATTAAACATATTGTACATATAAATTTCTCGATTACGGTTGGTGGCATAGATACTATGTTGGTTGATATTCTTAATGAGCAATGTAAAATTGCAAGAACAACACTTGTAATTATTAATGATAAGATAGATGATACAGTTTTAAAAACTCTAAATCCTGAAGTTAGAGTTATTAAAATTAATAGAAAAGAAGGAGCTAAAGATGTATTAAAAATCTTTAAACTTAATATGATTTTATTTAAGTTAAACCCAAGCATTATACATTGTCATAATTCAAACGTTGTAAACTTTTTAGTTTTTAAAAAATGTCCTATTGTTTTAACAGTACATGATATTAATTATAGTACAAAATCGTATCATAAATACACGCACATATTCGCTATTTCTAAAGCGGTTAAAAGAGATATTGAAAAAAATGGCAACTTTCCAGTTTCAGTAATATATAATGGTGTTAATGAACAATTAATTAGAAGAAAAACAGAACAAAACAATAAAGAAGAATTTAAGCTGGTTATTGTAAGTAGGTTAGAACATGTTAAAAAAGGACAAGACTTAGCATTAAAAGCAATTAAAAACCTTAGTAGTAACTATAAAGTAAGATTAGATTTAATAGGTAATGGTAATTCTTTAGCGTATTTAAAAAACTTAACATTAGAATTAGGGTTAAATGATAAAGTAAATTTTCTAGGAGTAAAATCTAGAAATTATATTCATGAAAATTTAAAAAACTACGATTTGTTGATACAACCTTCTAGGTATGAAGGGTTTGGATTGACGATTGTAGAGGCTATGTTTGCTAAAATACCGGTACTTGCCTCTGATATTGATGGACCTAGTGAAATTTTAAATAAAGGTGAATTTGGTTTTTGTTTTAAAAGTAATAATTTAGAAGATTTAATTCTTAAATTAGATGCAATTATTTTTAATTATACCTCTTTTTATAATAAGTCTGTAAATAAAGCTTATTTAAGAGCAAAAGAAGAATTTTCAATTTCTAGCACATCTAAAAATTATATTAATTATTACAAAAAAATACTAAAATAGTATAACATATATTTTAAATTTATTGTACTAAAATGTATAATATCTTATAAAAAATATTAAATATTATATGAAGAAGAAAGAAACAATTATATTTTTTTTTAAAGAGTACAGATTTTCAGAACAATACTTTGGTAATTTGATAGATAAATTAAAAGAGTCATATGTGATAATAATTTTGCACACTTCCTCTTTAGAAAAGTCTAAATTAAATTTGAACACTAAATATCAAAACTACGATATTAGTTTTTGGTCTAGTTCTAGAATTAAAAAATTTTTATTAAGATTAGATTTGGTTCAAATTTTTATAACTAATATAAGGTCATTGTTGGATATAAACATGATTTGCTTGTGTAACCAGATTTCAGTTAAGATTGTTTATATAGAACATGGGTTAACTCTAAAAAAAATAAGTCAGTTCAAGAAGTCAAATAAATTACATACGGTTAAGAAGTACATACACTATTTTAAGAACTTTATCTTCAATATTTCTATTTTACCATATAAACTCGACGTAGTTAAGAATAGTTATTTTGCTTTTTTTAAAGCAAATTATAAAAATTTAAGATTAGATAAAGCACTACTTTATTCTGAAAAAAGCTATGAAGTTTTAAATAATCATTTTCAGTTAGCTAATACAAAAGTTTTATATAGTGGATACCCAATTGTAGAAACAACTGATGGTTTTGAGAAGCTAGAAGAAATTAAATCAAAAAAACAAATTTTACTAATACACCAACCTTTAATTCATGATAAATTTTCTACATTATCAGTTATTGAAGAAATTGAAATTTATAATAAGATTAATGATATTTGTTCTATGTACAAGTATGAATTTGTTCTGAAATTACATCCAAGGACAAGTGTTGATTTATATTCCAAGGATTTCAGAGGAATTATAGCAAATAAAGAGAATAAAATTGAAGAATTAATTGCAGAAAGTGAAATGGTTATAGGTTATTTTAGTACAGCACTTTTAACAGTTTTAAAACTACAAAAGAACTTATTAATATTTAATCAAGAAAATATACTTACAGATGAAATTAATGTTTTTAAAACACAGAATAATTCATTTGATACTGTAAAGCAATTTGAATCATTATTTTTAAGATTAAATAAAAATGAGATTGTACTTAAACAAATTGATTTAGATATTATTTCGGGCATTAACAATTCCCATGAAGATAGGTATATTAAAACATTAAAATTATTAAATAACTAAAAATGAAATTTTTTTTAGCATTTTATTATCTTGTAATTTCAAAATTACCGCATTCTAGGTATATAGAATTTTTTAATACAATAAGAATTTGGTATTGTTCAAAGTTTTTAAAAATAATGGATTTTGATAAAAATTCCAAACTCGAATATGGAGTTTATTTATCTGACGCAAAAAATATAAAAATTGGTAAATATTGTAGGATTAATGAAAATGTTTTTATTCAAGGAGATGTAAAAATTGGAGATTATGTGATGATTGCTCCAAATGTTGCCATACATAGTTCAACTCATATTTATAAAAGCATTGAAGTACCAATGGTTTTAAATGGTTTAACAGATAATAAAAGAGTATTAATAGAAGATGATGTTTGGATAGGTAGAAATGTTATTGTTTTACCTGGTATTAGGATAGGAAAAGGTAGTATTATTGGTGCAAACTCTGTTGTAAATAGAGATATTGAGGAATATTCAATTTATGGAGGTGTGCCTGCAAAATTTATAAAAAAAAGGAAATGAAAAAAGTAGTAGCAATATCATCTATAGGTGGTCATTGGATTCAATTATTGCGCTTAAAGCCTGTATTTGAAGATGTGCAAATGGTTTTTATAACAACTAAAGCTAGTTTTAAATCTATGGTTTCTGAGTCAGATACTTTTTACGTAATACCCGATGGAAATAGAACTGATAAAATTGGATTATTAAAAGCAATTAAGACACTTTTTGTAATATACAGAAAAGAAAAACCAGACGTTATTATAACTACAGGTGCAGCACCAGGTTTAATGGGGATTTGTGTGGGTAAATTGTTGGGTATACATACGATATGGTTAGATAGTATTGCAAATTGTGAAGAGTTGTCTATGAGCGGTAGAATTGCAAAAAAAATAGCAAATACGGTTTATACACAATGGGAGCACCTTGCAACAAATAATGTTAAATATAAAGGAAACGTTTTAAAATGATTTTTGTAACTATAGGTACACAAGAGCCTTTTGATAGGTTAATTCAAGGAATTGATAATATATCGGGCGAGTTAAAGTTAGATGTTATTGCACAAGTCTCTTCTGGGGCTAAGATAACTATTAATAATATGAAAGTGTATGGTTTTTTATCTCCAGATGAGTTTGCAAAATATTTTGATAAAGCAGAACTCATAGTAGCTCATGCAGGTATGGGGACTATTATTTCTGCATTAGTAAAAAATAAAAAGCTCATTGTTTTTCCTAGAGAAAAAAAACTTGGTGAGCATAGGAGTGATCATCAAATAGCTACTGCTAAATACTTCGAAGAAATGGGATACATAACTGTGGCAAGAACCATAGATGAACTAAAGGAGCAAATAGAAATTACTTTAGGTTTGTCCGATTCTAAACCAAATGATGTTATTATTGGGAAATATGCTTCTAAAAGTTTAATAGAATCACTAAGAAATGAAATAGGGCTTTCATAATCATATTATTACTAAATTTGTAGCTAAATATTTTAATATATGCTGCAAGTCTAAACTACATAATAACAAAAATAAATTATAAATTTTATCAATTTTAATGTTTTCAAAATTGATCTAATAAAAAAAAAAGTGAAAAAAGAAAAGTCTAAATTCATCCCATTAATCTTCTCCATAGTCGATGTATTGTTGTTTGTATTCTCCTTTTTTATGGCGAACTATATAATCTTTGACGGGCAAATACCCAACCCAATATTTTACAACAGTTTAATGGGGTTTGGTGCTGTGCTGTGGGTAGGGCTTAACCTTAAGTTCGATATCTATGAAGTACCACGTATTATTTATATGCATAAATTGTTGGCTAAAAATTTATACACCCTAATTACTTTTGTGTTTTTGTGCGGTGGCTTGTTATTTTTGGCAACTGATTATAAATTTTCGAGGATCTTTTTTTATTATCTGGTTGGTGGCTTTGGTACTTTGATCTTTTTATGGCGTTTTGTGTCTTATACTTTAGTGAAAAAATACCGAAGAAAGGGCTACAATTACAGTAAAATTCTGCTGGTGGGTTTGAACCAAAATATCTTAAAATTAATTGATAAGGTATATTTCAATGCCAACTACGGCTTTCAAATTTCGGGTTTGTTTACAGATGCGAATATTACCAAAGATTTAGAAGCCTACTACAAAGGCAAATTGTCGGAAATTTTTGGGTTTTTAGAAAAAAACCGTGTCGATGAAATCATCGTCTCTTTGCCTTACCATCAAAGTAAATTGATCAATGATTTGTTCCGCTTTGCCGACAATAACATGATACGTGTGCGTGTGATTCCTGAGTTTTCCGAATACTTATCTCAACGTTTCTCAATCAATTACATTCAGCACATTCCTGTGATGAAATTGCGGAGTGAGCCTTTAAAAAGTTTTACCAATCGATTTCTCAAAAGAGCTTTTGATGTGGTTTTTTCTTCAATTGTGGTTCTTTTATTGTTTTCTTGGTTGTTTCCAATCATTGCCATAATCATTAAATTGACGAGTAAAGGCCCAGTGTTTTTTGTGCAAAAAAGAACTGGTCAAGATGGTAAAACCTTCGATTGTTTAAAGTTTCGAAGCATGACGGTCAATTCCGATTCAGATCATGTGCAAGCTACAAAGAATGATAAACGGGTCACTAAATTTGGTGCTTTTATGCGTAAAACAAGCATTGATGAATTGCCACAGATTATCAATGTATTATTGAATAATATGTCTTTGGTAGGCCCAAGACCACATATGTTGAAACATACCGAAGAATACAGGGTACTAGTCGATAAATTTATGGTACGCCATTTTGCCAAACCAGGGGTAACGGGTTGGGCACAGATCAATGGCTATCGTGGAGAAACCAAACAGATAAAAGACATGGAAAATAGAGCCAATGCTGATATTTGGTATGTAGAAAATTGGAGCTTTTTCTTAGATGTAAAAATTGTGGTGATAACTGCTTGGTCGATGTTCTTTAAAAAAGATGAAAATGCTTTTTAGTTGTTTTAATGCAATTATTACACTAAATGGTATTAAGTTTGGTATTGTAAAAAATGTCATATCGAGTAATTTTATGATATTAGAAAGATTTCTATAACAAGATACTTATGCTATTAAACGAAAATTATAGTCTTCTGGATAATAAAAGAATTATTCAGTTTAAGTAAATAAGTCGCTTTATCTAAATAATTAGTAAACATTTTAAAAATTATGTTATTTTAGCCAAAAAAATTTAAATATGATAAAAAAGAGTACGCATTACTTGATAATTTTTACCCTTATTTTGACCTCATCATGTTCTTCTAAAAAAGACTTGATATATTTTCAATTTGATGAAATAGATCAGTCAAAAGTCTCAAATGATTATCAGTTAAAATTTAAGCCTGATGATCTTTTGCAAATCATTGTTTCAAGTGAAGATTTAATTTCTGCTCAACCATTTAATTTACCGGTAATATCGAGTTCGGTAACAACAGTTAACGCACAAGGTAATCCTAAATTGATGTCCTATTTAGTTGATAAGAATGGAGAAATTGAATTTCCTGTTTTAGGAAAGTTAAAGTTAGGTGGTTTAACAAGAATTGAAGCTATTGAATTAATTAAAAACAGGTTGACACCAAGTTACTTGAAAGACCCTGTAGTAAATATTTTGATAACTAATTTTAAAATAACTGTAATTGGGGATGTTAGTAAACCTCTTGTTTATAATGTGGATAATGAAAGAATAACCATCTTGGATGCCATTGGGTTTGCAGGTGATTTAAGTATTTCAGGAAAAAGACAAAATGTAACAGTTATTAGAGAGGAGAATAATATGAAAAATAAATATGTTGTTGACTTAACTTCAAATAAAATAATTACTTCTCCTGTATATTATTTGCAACAAAATGATGTTATTTACATAGAGCAGAATTATGCTAAAATGCAAGATGCATCTTACACAAGGAATACAGGCTTATTTATCTCTTTAGGTTCTGTTATAATCTCTTTATTAACAATTTTAACTAGATAAAATAATAGTATGAATCCAATAGAGGAAAATGATAATATTAATATCAAAGAAGAGGTTCAAAAATATTTGTTTCATTGGCGGATGTTTGCTATCTGTGGTTTTATATCGATTATCGCTGGGTTATTATATTTAAGATATACTACGCCTACTTATAATGTTGATGCTAAGATTATGATAAAAGATAATAAACAAGCCGGTATTTCAACAGAGTTAGCGGCCTTTGAAGATCTAGGAATTCTTGGAGGTGGGTCTGCAAACAACCCAGGAAACGAAATTGAAATTTTAAAATCTAGAAAAATTATTGGTAGGGTTATAGATTCATTGAATTTAGATATATCTTATTTTAAACAAGGAAGAATAAAAGCCGTGGAATTATATGGTGAAAGCAATCCTATTATTTTTGATTTGGTTAAAAAGGGAGATATAATTCATGAAATTGACACTACTTTTGTTATTTCGATACTAGATAACAGTCAATATGAGATTAAGGGAACAGACGATGAAGTTATACAGAAACATAATTTTGGGGATGAAATTGAATCAGATTTAGGAACTTATAGAGTTTATCTGAATAATAATTTTCAAGCTGAAGAAATTAATGAAGAGGATAGAATAAAGGAAGTGCTAATTACTATAAATCCTATTGATGTTATAATTGATACTTATTTAAAAGTGTTATATATTTCTGCAGTTGAAGATATATCGCCTGTAATTAAATTAAATTTGGTTACAAATGTTAGAAAAAAAGGAAAGGATTTTTTGAATGAATTGATTAAGCAGTACAACTTGGATGGGATTAATGATGAAAATTTAATTTCATTAAAAACGATATCTTTTATTAACGAAAGATTAGTAGGTTTAGGTAAAAATTTAAAATTTGTTCAGGATGAAGTGAAAAATTTTAAAGTTGAAAATAAAATTACGGGTTTATCTAGTGAAGCTGAGTTGACTATGGAAGTATTCTCAGAAAATACACAGGAATTAATTAAAATTCAAACAGAATTGGATGTTGCAAACTGGGTAAAGCAGAGCTTGCAAAATTCTTCGAATACAGATGAAATTTTGCCCCAAAACCTTGGGTTTTCAGACGTTAGTATTTCGAATGCAATTGAAAATTACAATATTTTGGTTTTAGATAAAAATAAATTACAAACTAATGCAGGTAAATTAAACCCCCTTTTAGTTCAGTATAATGCTCAGATAAAATCGGTTAGGTCTAATTTAAACAAAAGTATCTCAAATCTAATTACTACCTTAAATATGAAAATTAAGCAGTTGAGAGATGAGTCTACAAAACTTAACACTAAAATTTCATCTTTACCATATTTAGAAAGAGGATTTATCGATATTGCTAGAGAACAAGAAATTATTTCTGGTTTGTATTCATATTTATTAAAAAAGAAGGAAGAGACTTCAATATCATTGGCTATTACTGTTGCAAATGCAAAAATTATTGATGTAGCTTATAGTTCCAGAAAACCGGTGGCTCCAAATAAAAAGTTAATTTTAGCATCCTCGTTATTTTTAGGATTGTTAATTCCTTTTGGGTATGTTTATTTGAAAAATTTATTAGATACCAAAATCAATTCTAGAAAAGATTTAGAAGCTTTAACAACAATTCCATTTTTAGGAGATGTACCTCATTCGGAAACCAATGCTAAGGTGGTGATAAATTCAGAGGCAAGAACCAGTACCGCTGAAGCCTTCCGTTTGATTAGAACTAATCTAGATTTTATGTTGGCCTCTAAAAATGAAGAAAAAGGGAAAACCATTTTTGTTACCTCTACCACGAGTGGTGAAGGAAAATCATTTATTTCGATTAATTTGGCTGCGGCTTTGTCTTTGTCGAATAAAAAGGTATTGTTGTTGGGTGTAGATTTACGTGCTCCAAAAGTTACCGAATATTTAGGGATACCCGAACGCAAAGGGATTACAAATTTTATTACGAATGAATCTTTAACCTTAAATGATATCAAATTTTCAATTCCAGAAATAAAAGGATTGGACATTATTTCTTCTGGAGTAATTCCACCAAATCCAGCAGAACTCCTTTTAGGAGAACGAATCAAACAATTATTTGCAGAAGTGAAACAGGATTATGATTTTATTATAGTCGATACAGCCCCTGTAAATTTGGTAACAGATACTTTCTTGATTTCGAAATATGCAGATATCACTTTGTATGTGTCTAGAGCCAATTATTTAGACAAACGTATGTTAAAAGTAGCGCAAAATTTGTATACTGAAAAGAAACTGAACAATATGGCCATTGTATTGAACGATACAGACATGACCCGAGGCTATGGCTATGGATATGGTTATGGTTATGGCTATGGCTATGGAGCAGGTTATTTGGAAGAAACCAAAAAAGCACCTTGGTACAAACGGATTTTTAAATCATAAATGCGATAGAAAAAAAGTGGAGTTTAAAACTCCACTTTTTTTATGATGCAAATTTACCATAGTTTAGATTTGTTCATAAAATTGAAATAGTATACGATTGTCATTTCGACCTTGTGAAGAGATTTTCGAACTCAATAATAATTATAAAAACTAAAAATTAACTAGTTGTTTTAAGACCCAATATCTTTTTGTATAGATCCCATTGACAAATTCTCTTAGTAAGGTATTCACTATATTCTTTATCGCTAAAAGACTTTTTTAGCATAAAAAGATATTTTTTTAGTATTATGCATTTATTAATAATATTTGATTTAAGTTTAATTTTTTTTGAATTACTTAATCTTAACAAGTAAGAATTTTTATACTTTTGAGATGCTCTTGTATTTTCAACGATAATATTGTCTGGGGCGTTTAGAACTAGTTTTATACAACTTAAATAGTTGTTGAATTTTTTATACACCTTTTTATTATCTAAAATAATTTTATAATCTGTATTATTAGTCATTAAAAATACATCGTACGTAGTTCTAAGGGGTATTATATATGAATAATATAAATTATCATTGATGATCTTTGGAAGTATGGCATTCAATATTTTATAGTTCGTAGATAAGAAACAACCATTTGATTTTCTTAGAGCACTTTTTAAAATGTTATCTTCTTTAAATATACTATCAAAAGGTTTTTTTAGTATCTTATTATGTACTTCTACGGCACCAATTTGTTCAGGATGTACTAGTTTAGGATAATGCCAGTGAAAAGCAGGCGTAATTTTTCCATCTTTATGCACAGCATATTTCTTTTTCTTTAAAATTTGGATGGTTTTAAGATAATTATTTTTAGCCACAATAAAATCAATATCACCCACCATGCGTTCTGCAATGTCTTCATATAATCCCTCTAATAAATTACCAGTACCTTTTAAAAAAATAGGAGTAATATCATTAGCTAATAATAATTCATTTATTTCTTTAGCTTGTTCAATGATTTTTTCATTACGTTCTTTATTTAAATGAGCGATGTGCTTCATATAGGCTACTAAATCGTTAGGAATATACTGTAAAAAGTTGGCGCGTTTTAAATTGCAATATAAAGCTGGAAACACAAAATGACCTGTACTTATTTTAACAACAGCATCCCAATCAATTGAATTGTTTTGTAATTGTTCTTCTATTATTTTTTTATTTTTATCGATATGATTAATGGTTAAGCATTTGCCAACAAAAAAAAGAGTTTCCTGATAATTCATTCTGTTGATATCTATTTATTTTAAAAAGTTAGCGTTGTTATTCAGCAGTGTTTCAATCTTTTTCAAATTCTTTTGAGTGCTAATTTTTTGTAGCCCTTTTATATGATTAAAATGATGAGTGTCTGTGCCTACAAAGTCATATAGGTTCTCTTTTAAGAGTCTTTCTGCAGTTTTCTGCACTCCTTTTCCATAATTTTCGGTAAGTGACAATAAGTTCAATTGAAACAAACAACCCGCATTTTTTAGCTTTTGAAAAATTCGAAAATTATTGTGATAACTTACATAACGTTCTGGGTGAGCTAAAACAGGTTTATATTCTTTTAATCCCAGTTGAAAGAGAATGTCGAATAAGTTGTTCGGTGGACTAAAATAAGACATTTCTACCAATACCAAATTGTCTTTTAAGGTTAGGATTTCTCTGTCTTCTTTTAGGAGAATAGAGAACTGTTCATCCATCATATATTCAGCAGCTGCATCAATGGAAATGTCTGTTAAATTTCTATTTTTTAATTCGTCTCGTACTTCCTTTAATTTGGCTCTTATAATTTCTGGAGTATTTGGATATAAATCTCCCAAAATATGAGGAGTTGTGATAAAGTTTTTAATTCCGTAAGAAGCCATTTTTTGAATCAATTCAATAGAATTATCTAAATCTTTTGCACCATCATCTATTCCAGGTAGCAAATGAGAATGGATATCGATAAATCTTTCAGGGAAAAATTCGTTTAAAGGGATGGCTTTATTTTTAAAAAAAAACATAGGTGTTGTATTTGTTGCAAATTTACAATTTTAAAAATTTATAATAATATTTTGACACGAAAACGATTGAAGTTTATCAGATACTTGTACAGCATTTTTTGTTATAATATCTTTGGAATAAAATGGATATATTATGATTTTAATCGCAGACGGAGGTTCTACAAAAGCAGATTGGATTGCTATCAACCTCGATAAAACAGAAGCATTTAGAGTAAGAACATTAGGGTTAAACCCAGCTGTTGTTGCAGCAGAAGAGCTGAACAATAGAATTATAAATATGTTTCAGCTGATTAAAGTGAAAGCAGAGGTTACCGAAATTTACTTTTATGGTGCGGGTTGTGGTACGCCCAAACCTGCTAAAATTTTAGAAGACGTATTGCAGTCTATTTTTGTAAATGCTAAAGTTTATGTAGCAGAAGACATGTTAGCGGCTGTTTATGCGGCAACGGGTACAGACCCTGCTTTGGTTTGTATTTTAGGAACGGGTTCTAATAGCTGTTTTTTTGATGGAAAAAACGTACAAATGAATACTCCTTCTTTAGGTTATATTTTAATGGACGAAGCCAGTGGGAATTATTTTGGTAAGGTGTTATTAAGAGCTTACTATTATAATAGAATGCCCGCTAAATTGGCCGAAAAATTTGAAGCAGAATTTAATTTAGATGCCGATTTTATTAAGAAAAATTTATATAGAGAAGCAAATCCTAACATGTATTTGGCCTCTTTTGCTAAATTTATGTTCGATTTTAAAGATGATCCTTACATTCATAAAATTATCAGAAATGGATTTAAAGAGTTTTTTGAATACAGAGTGTTGCCTTTTAATAAAACTGCAGAAACGCCATTATATTTTATAGGTTCTATCGCTTTTTATTTTAGAGATATTCTTGAAGAAGTAGCTATAAGATACGATTTAAAAGTAACTGACGTTATTCAAAGACCAATTGATAACTTATTAGCTCACCATAGGAATTTGATGCTTTAGGCGGTTGGCAATAGGCAATAGGCTTTATGCATTGGGCAGTTTTCAGTGGGCAGTTTGCAGTTTTTCAGTGTGCAGTAATCAGTATTCAGTTTGCAGTTTTTAATAACGAACAATAAACACCCAGCACCGATCACCTAACACCCAACAATGCTTAAACAAAATCTAACACACGTTCTAAACGCATTCCTCTAGAGCCCTTAATTAAAATTGATTGGTTTTCTAGAGGATTGTTTTTTAGATAAATTTCAAAGTCTTCGAAGTTTTTAAATTGTTGTTTTTGGGTTGTTGCTTGATGAAAGTTTTCGCCAATAAAAAATTGATTTTTAAAATTAAATTGAAGACATACATCAACAATGGCTTGATGTTCTTTAAGACTAACATCTCCTAATTCAAACATATCACCAAGAATAATTACTTTGTTTTTATTTTTTAAAGCAGCAAAGTTCTCAAGTGCTACTTGCATACTTGTTGGATTTGCGTTATAAGCATCTAGAATGATTGTATTTGTTTTTGTATTTATAATTTGAGAACGATTATTAGTTGGCGAATAGCTTTCTATAGCTTCTTTAATTTCGCTATGATACACTTTAAAATATTTACCCAAGGTTATGGCAGCTGCAATATTTGAATAGTTATATGCACCAATTAAATTACTTTGTATGATTGTATTCTGATATGATAATTTTACAAAAGGATTTGCATCAACAAATTTTAGTTCTTTAGCAGGGAAATAAATGGATTCTATATGTTTCGTTTTGTCAACTTGAATTTTATCTTCAGGATTTACAAGTACAATTTTATCATTTTCTTGTAGAAAAGTATACAACTCACTTTTACCTTTAATTACTCCTTCAATACTGCCAAAACCCTCTAAATGTGCTTTTCCAAAATTGGTGATGTATCCCAAATCGGGTTCACAAATTGTACAAAGAAATTCTATTTCTTTTTGATGATTCGCACCCATTTCTACAATAGCCAACTCGTGTTCTGGAGTTATAGATAATAAAGTTAACGGAACACCAATGTGATTGTTGAGGTTTCCTTTGGTAGCAATGGTATGATACTTTCTGTTTAAAACAGTATTGATCAATTCTTTGGTTGTTGTTTTTCCATTGCTCCCAGTTAAACCAATTACAGGAATGTTTAGTTGTTTTCTATGGTAATTCGCTAATTTTTGAAGTGTTTCTAAAACATCATCAACTAAAATGATATGTTTATTGGTTTTAAAAGCTTTTTCATCAACAATAGCATAATTAGCACCAAGGTTTAATGCTTTTTCTGCAAATTGATTGCCATTAAAATTATCGCCTTTTAATGCAAAGAAAATGGTGTTTTTTCTAATATTTCGAGTGTCAGTATCAACAAGAAAATGTTCAGAATAAATTTGATATAAGGTTGAAATCTCCATATTATAAATATAAAAAAAAAACTCATTATTAAGAACAATGAGGTTTCAATTTTTTGTAATTTTTATATTATCTACTAGGGTTTCTAGCCGATCTTTTACCATTAGACATAGGACCAACTCGATCAGAAACACATCTAAAACCTATATAATTTGTAGCCATATATTCTGGTAAATACCTTCTTTGGGCTGGATCTAACCAATATTCTCTATCAGACCAAGAACCACCTTTGTAAACTCTAGTTTTGTTACTAATTAAAGTTGTTCTTCTTTCTTCGTCATTAACTAAAATTTCTTCACCAGTTTCTGGATCAATTTCTCTAGTAGGTGCTTTAGGAGAGTTATACATGCTAGGTTTAGAAGCTATTACATCTTCTTCTTCTTCAAAATATCTTCCAGAATTAGCATCACCATCATTAATATCTGTATTATCAGCAACCATAAAGTTTCTTCTCATTGTTGCATCATCTTTGGTAATAGGAATATATTTAATAGAACCAGGCAATTGTCTTGTAAAGATTTTACCATTTGGTAAAGTGTCATATTCTACTTCAGGATCTTGGTCATTGGCAGCAATAACTACATTACCTTCTTCATCAATCATTTTTTTAGTAAAAATATTACCTCTAAAATAGTTGAAATCGTTGGCTTCATTATCAATAATTGGTCTGTACACATCAGAAACCCATTCAGCAACATTACCAGACATATCATACAAACCAAAACCATTTGGTGGGTAAGATTTAATTTTGTTAGGAATATCTGCTCCATCAGAACTCCAACCAGGTAAACCGCTATAATTTCCTTTTCCTTGTTTAAAGTTGGCTAGTTGATCTCCCCTTGTTCTTTTGTTTTTTGAGCGTGTATATTTACCATCCCAAGCATATTTTTTTCTACCTCTAATATTATTGTATTCTCTGTTTTCTAAATTTGCTTTTGCAGCAAATTCCCATTCAGCTTCTGTAGGTAATCTAAAAGGTTGTACAAAAATACCATCAGCTTTGGTAATTGGCCTACCTTGATAAGCATCTCTACTAGGTTTTGGTTCTCCTTTTTTTCTAGGTGTTCTTCCAATACCTCTTACATTTAAAGTACTGTCTAAAACTTGGTCTGGGCTTGTTAAAAATGCTTCTGTATCAAAAGGAATTTTAACGGAGTCTATTTCAAAAATATTTTTGATGTGTCCTTTATCTATTAAAGTTTTTAAGTTTACAGCGTTGGTACGCCATTTACAATATTCATTTGCTTGCAACCAACTTACACCAACAACTGGGTAATCTGCATATGCAGGATGACGAAAATAATTTTCTGATAAAATATCTGTGTTTCCTAAACTTTTTCTCCAAACTAATGTATCTGGTAAAACAGAATTATAAATGTGTTTGTAATTTTCTTCTGATGGAGGGAAAACATCTTTTATGTATTGTACATATAAAAAATATTCTGAGTTGGTAACTTCAGCTTCATCCATGAAAAAAGAACGAACGTGTATCTTTTTAGGAGTCGTATTCCAATCGAACATGACATCATCTTGTACTTGCCCCATTGTAAAAGAACCACCTTCTACACCTATCATTCCTGGAGGTGTTTCTTGCCCACTAAAAGAGTTATTTCTAATAAAGCCACCGTTTTTTTCATCATTAAAATTTAAACCGGTAAGTCTAGATTTATTTGAATTTGAGCTTTTACAGTTAGATAACAATAAAATTGTTAATAGAACAAAAGAGATTTTAAAAATGTTTTTCATTTCCTAATTTAAAATTGATAGGGTTTTATATAGCGAATTTACGATAAATATACATTCTTACAAGTAAAACACCAAGTTTTAATGCATCATTTATGTACATATTTTTATAAACGATTGCTTTTTTACTTTAGTATAATTTATCTTTGTTTGCCATAAAATATCTAAATTTTATTTGCGTTATTTGAATAATTAAATGAAAAAACAGTTTTTACTTCTTTTTTGTGTATTTCTATTGCAGCAAAACTATGCCCAGGTTGGCAATTCTGTGTTGGCTTCTGGAGCGTGGTTTAAGTTTTCTGTAGATACTACAGGAGTCTTTAAAATTAATCAAAATTTCTTACAACAAATTGGTATTTCTACCAACGGATTAAATCCGAAGAAAATTCATATTTATGGTAATGGTGGTCAGCTTTTACCAGATTTGAATAGCGAATTTAGGTACGATGATTTACAAGAAAATTCTATTTTTATTCAAGGTGAAAATGATGGTTCTTTTGATGCTAATGATTATATTTTATTCTATGCAAAAGGACCACATAATTGGACAGTAAATTCAGCAACAAATTCCGCAACGCATAAGCAGAATATTTATTCAGATAAAGCCTATTATTTTATTACCGTTAATGCTATTGATGGAAAAAGAATTCAACAGAAGCCTAGTGTAACAGCTAGTGCAACAACACCATTAACTACTTTTAACGATTACACTTTTTACGAAAAAGAAGAAAAAAGTATTCTGGCAGTAGGTACGCAATGGTTTTTTAATACGGATTTTAATATCGAAAACACCCAAACTTTTAACATTCCTTTTCCTGATGCAGTTTCAAATGAAGAAATTACTGTAAAAGTTGGTGGTGTTTCTAATTCTGTGGTTTCTTCTACTATGGATGTAAAAGTAAACGGACAAGACCTATATACCATTAATTATCCTGCAGTTAATTCTGGTTCTTTAACCAAAGCATATGCAGTACAAAGAAGTGCAACTATTGTAAATTCATCAGAAAATATTGATGTTTCTGTTACTTATAATAACAATGGAAATCCGTCTGCCAGTGCTTTTTTAGATTATATAGAAGTTGTTGGTAAGAAGCAGCTGAGGTTTAGCGATTTCCAATTCTCTTTCAGAAGTTTTGAGCAGGCAAATACTACTGGAGTTGTTGAATATCAAATAGAAAATGGAAGCTCAGCTTTTCAAATTTGGGATGTTACCAATTACATAGCGCCACAAGTTATTCTAAATGAAAGTACAGCTGCAAATTTTACTTTTAAAGATAATGGAGGTGAGCTCAAAGAATACATCATTTTAAATGAAAATGATTTTTATACACCAGAGATTGTTGAAAATTCTAAAATCTCAAACCAAAATTTACACGCTATAAAAGATGTAAATTATATTGTAATTACAAATTCAGAACTTTCTGGTCAAGCACAAAGATTGGCAGATTATCATCAAGCGAATTCAGGTTTATCTACAAGAGTTGTGCTTTTAGATGAAATTTATAACGAATTTTCATCCGGTTCTAAAGACATTACAGGAATTCGAGATTTTATAAAACACGTATATGCAACAAATTCATCCGAAGATACAAAGCTAAAATATGTTTGTTTTTTTGGTGATACTTCTTACGATTATAAAGATCGAATTGCGAGTAACAATAATATAGTTCCTGTTAAATTATCGACTATCAGTTTTAATTTGGCTAGTTCTTGGGTTACTGACGATTTTTTTGTGATGCTAGAAGATCATGAAGGTACTATGTCTAGTACTCATACCGTTGATGTGGTTTCAAGCAGAATTCCGGTTTCTACCATTAGTGAAGCTACTGTAGTTGTTGATAAAACTCTAAATTATTACAGCAAAGAGGCTATAGGCGATTGGCGAAATACCATTACACTTTTGGCAGATGATATTGATGTTACAGGAGAAGAAGTGATTGAACAAGGTGTAGAATCTATTGCAGATGAAATAAAAACTAGCAAACCTATTTTTAATGTAAATAAAATTTATGTCGATGCTTATGTGCAAGAAAATTCTTCAGGTGGTGAACGCTATCCAGAAGTAAATGAAGCCATAACAAATGCTATTGAAAAAGGTACTTTGGTTTTCGATTATTTTGGTCATGGAGGAGAAGATGGTTTTGCATCAGAAAGAATTTTAGATGTACCACAAATACAGTCTTTTAATAATCCAAATACCTTACCACTTTTAATTACAGTAACTTGCGATTTTTCTAGATTCGATAACCCCAATAGAATTACAGCAGGCGAGTTAACCTTTAAAAGTGATACAGGTGGTGCAGCAAGTATGATTACCACAACAAGAGAAGTTTTTATTTCTACAGGGCAACGTTTTAATGAGCAATTGGTTCGAATTTTGTTAGAATTTAATAATGAAGATTTAACAATTGCTGAAGCTTTAGCAGCCACAAAAAACAATTTTACAAGCACTCAAAAATTCTTTATTTATCACTTTGGAGATCCTGCAATGAAATTGGCTGTTCCAGAACCAAATGTGCGTATTACAAAAATGAATGATGTGGCTATAACACAATCATTAGATACCATAAAAGCACTATCAAAAGTGAAATTTGAAGGTGTTATTACAGATGATGCGAATACAGTTTTAAACGATTTTAATGGCACTTTATCTACAACAATTTTCGATAAATTGATTGATAAAACCACCTTAGATAATGATGGTTTTGGTATTGAAATGATTTTTGATACGCAAGATAGTAAGTTGTTTAGAGGTAAGTCTACAGTTACAAACGGTACTTTCAGTTTCGATTTTATTGTGCCTAAAGACATTAAAATTGCTTACGGAAAAGGTAAATTAAGTTTCTATGCAGAAAATGGTGAAACTGATAAAGCAGGTGCAAATTTTGACATTGTGGTTGGCGGAATTAACGAAAACGCACCAGAAGATAACATTGGACCAGAAATAAGTTTGTTTATGAACGACGAATCTTTTATAGATGGTGGTAACACAAATTCATCTCCCAATTTAATTGCAGTTTTATCAGATGCTAACGGAATTAATACTTCCATAACAGCAGTAGACCATGATATTGTGGGTATTTTAGATGGAGATACATCAAATCCTATTATTTTAAATGATTTTTATCAAACAGAATTAGACGATTATTCGAATGGAAAAGTAAATTATACACTTAGAGATTTAGAAGTTGGGCCACATACTTTAAAAATTAAAGCTTGGGATACTTACAATAACTCATCAGAAAGCACGTTAAACTTTGTGGTTGTAAGCGATGCGATTCTAAATTTAGAAAATGTGTTGAATTATCCAAATCCTTTTGTAAATTATACAGAATTTTGGTTCAATCATAATAAACCTAATGAGCCATTAGAAGTGCAAGTGCAAGTTTTTACGGTTTCTGGTAAATTGGTAAAAACGATTCATCAAAATGTGCAAACAACAGGTAATTTGTCAAGAAATATTACTTGGAATGGTTTAGATGATTTTGGTAATAAAATAGGTAAAGGGGTTTATGTTTATAAATTAAAAGTAACGGCTACAGCAAGTAATTTGGTTTCAGAGAAATACGAAAAATTAGTAATACTTCAATAAAAAGTAGATATTTGTAATAAATAACAAGAAAATTAAGAATGAAAAAAATAGTATTTTGTTTAGCACTTTGTGCATTGACTAGTTTAAAATTCAATGCGCAAACAGATACACAACAAACAGGTGGTATTACCACTGCAACTCCTTTTTTATTAATTGTACCAGATGCTAGAGCAGGAGGTATGGGAGATATGGGTGTTGCAACTACTGCAGATGCTTGGTCTTTATTTCATAACCCTGCAAAAATTACATTTAGTGATCGACAAATAAAAACAGGTATTACATATTCCCCTTGGTTACGTAATTTAACAGACGATATTTTTGTTGGTAGTGGTGCTTATATCAATAGATTTAGTGAAAATGCTGCCTGGGGTGCAGACTTTAAATATTTTTCTTTAGGGCAAATCGACTTAACTAATGATGATGGTAGTGATAATGGTTCTATAAATCCAAATGAATTTGTAGCAACAGGTTCTTATGCTTTAAAATTAAGTGAAACTTTTTCTATGGGGGTTTCTTTAAAATACATTCGTTCTAACTTAGCATTTAATGGTACTTCTGGTAATGCTTTACAACCCATTAATTCTTTTGCTGTGGATGTTTCTGGATATTACCAATCTTACGAAGAAAACTATGGTAATTTTAACGGGCGATATAGAATAGGATTTAATATTGCGAACATTGGACCAAAAGTTTCTTACACACCAGGTGAAGAAGATTTTATACCAACAAATTTAAAGTTTGGTGGTGGTTTTGATTTTATTTTAGATGATTATAACATCATTTCTACAAACATTGAATTTACTAAATTATTAGTACCAACTCCACAAGAAGATGGTTCTGATGAAGAAAAAGGATGGATACAAGGTATATTTGGTTCTTTTGGAGATGCTCCAGGAGGATTTAGTGAAGAGTTAAGCGAATTTACTTATGCTTTAGGTGCAGAATATTTATACAACAATGCTTTTGCTTTAAGAGCAGGATATTTTCACGAAAGTCCAGATAAAGGAAACAGACAATATTTTACTTTAGGTGGTGGATTTAAAACCAACGCATTAAATATAGATTTATCTTATTTGATTAATTCTTCTGATGTAAATAATCCATTAGAAAACTCATTACGTTTTTCTTTATCTTTTGATTTAGGAGAAATTTACGATAATTACTAAAATTGATTTTTTTTTAGTAGATTTATAACAATATAAAAGCAGTCAAATAAGGCTGCTTTTTTTGACCAATTTATTTATGAAAAAAATTGAAATAGCTACAACTGCTACATTATATAATGATGTGTCAGAACTCTCTTCAGAAGACAAAATGTTGATGAACAAAGCTATTGAAGCCAGACATAAAGCCTATGCTCCCTATTCTAAATTTAATGTAGGCGCAGCTTTGTTATTAGAAAATAACGAAATTATTTTAGGTAACAATCAAGAAAACGCAGCCTATCCTTCTGGTATGTGTGCAGAAAGAGTTGCAATTTGGAAAGCAGGTTCTGATTTTCCAGGAGTTAAAATCTTAAAATTAGCAATTACTGCAAGTTCATCGATTACTAAAGTTGATAAACCTGTAGGTCCTTGTGGCGCTTGTAGGCAATCTTTATCAGAATATGAAATAAAGCAAAAACAATCATTTCCTATTTTGTTTATGGGCGAAGTTGGTGAAATTGTAAAAACAGAATCACTACTTTCTTTATTGCCTTTTTCTTTTGATAGTTCGTACTTGTAAAATTTCATGCAAGATTTTTAGAATCTTTTTAGTATGCCAAAACTGTGAAATCAATTAAGGAAATACAAATAAAGAAGAAGACTTTATATTCTCCTGCAAGGTTTCCAAAACCTTGTAGGTATGCAAAATTACTTATTAAAATTAAGTTAGAGTTAATTCAATAATACACACAACATCCTGCAAGGTTTTTAGAACCTTGTAGGTATATAAAAACTATTTATTTGAATTAAATATTTATTAATTTTAGAGGTAGAAGTACAACATCCTGCAAGGTTTCCAAAACCTTGTAAGTATTTAAAAAAGTAACAATTGAAACCAGATATCAGCTCAAGAAAAGACATCAAATTAATCATTACCAAATTCTACGATAAGTTACTAGTAGATGAAAAGATGCTGCCTTTTTTCGAGGAAATTGTTGCAAAAAATCAATTTGAACATCATCTAGAAATTATCACAGATTTCTGGAACGATATTTTGTTTGATACCCTTACTTACCAAAACAACGTGATGCAAAAACACTTGAATATAAATACTTTTATAAACTTAAAAGAAGCACATTTTGCTATTTGGGTATCGTATTTTTTTACCACGATTAATTTTTATTTTGAAGGAGAAAAAGCGCATCAAATGAAAAATAGAGCAAGCTCTATTGCAACAGTAATGAAGCTTAAGCTGAATATTTACAAGAATTAAAATTAAATAACATTAATTTTTTATCTATGATAAGTACTAAATTTTCTATTTGAGTTTTCCATTACTATGCACGCATAGTAAATTGATTCAAACGGATTTTTATAACTTGCTTACTGAAAATACTAATAATATGAATTCATCAAAAATTATCGGAACAGGAACTTTTATTCCTTCTTTAAAAATAGAAAATTCAGACTTTTTAAATGAAGATTTTTTAAATGCAGATGGTACAACTTTTGCTGCAACAAACGATGTAATTGTAGAGAAATTTAAAGCAATTACAGGAATTGAAGAAAGGCGTTACGCACCAGAAAAATATAAAACATCAGATATGGCTTTCTTTGCTGCTCAAAAAGCTGTAGAAAATGCAAACATAAACCAAGAAGATTTAGATTATATTATTGTAGCTCATAATTTTGGTGATTTAAAAAAAGGGATAATTCAAGGAGATACGCTGCCAAGTTTAGCCACTAGAGTTAAGCATAAATTAGGAATTAAAAATCCGAATTGTGTGGCTTACGATATTTTATTTGGTTGCCCTGGTTGGATTGAAGGTGTAATACAAGCACAAGCTTTTATTAAAGCAGGTATTGCGAATAGATGCTTAATTATTGGAGCAGAAACTTTGTCTAGAGTTACAGATAGGTTTGATAGAGATTCTATGATTTATAGTGATGGAGCAGGAGCTTGTATTATAGAAAAAACAGCAGAAGAAGGTAAAGGAATATTAAGTCACGCAACACAAACTTACGCCAATGAAGAGGCTTATTTTTTACATTTTGGAGGTTCTTATAATAATGACGAAGACCAGAATGTGAGTTATATAAAAATGTTTGGGCGTAAAATTTATGAGTTTGCAATCACCAATGTTCCAGCAGCAATGAAATCTGCTTTAGACAAAAGCGGAGTGGAAATTGATGATGTTAAGAAAATATTTATCCATCAAGCTAATGAAAAAATGGATGAAGCTATTGTAAAACGCTTTTATAGACTCTTTAAAAAACGAGTGCCAGCAGACATTATGCCAATGAGTATTCATAAATTAGGAAATAGTTCTGTAGCCACTGTGCCTACTTTATTAGATTTAGTTTTAAAAGGAGAGATTGAAAACCAAGAAGTAAATGAAGGAGATGTAGTTATTTTTGCTTCGGTTGGTGCAGGAATGAATATCAATGCCATTGTGTATAAATTCTAGTTTTACAGGTTAAGAATATTTTATAAACTGAGATTGTGTTATTCAAATAGCACAATCTCAGTTTTTTTAGTTTATCCTCAGACAAAAGATACTTTATAATTTTAGTTTTACGTAATAAATAATTAAATTTACACGTAAAAATAAATGTAATGGATAAAAAACTCACATTAAGTCTTGATAAAACGATTATAGAAAGCGCAAAAAATTATGCTAAATCGAATAATATTAGTTTGTCTAAACTTATTGAATCGTATTTAAAGACACTTACAAAACGAAAAGTACAGGCAACAGAAATAACTCCTTTAGTAGAAAGTTTAAGTGGAGTGATATCATTAGATAAAGATTTCGAGGTAAAAGACGATTATACTGATTATTTAATAGAAAAATATAAATAATGAGGTTATTAATTGATACTAATATCGTTATAGATTTACTTTCGAAAAGAGAAAATTTTTATGAAGAAGCTGCAGATTTATTTTCGAGAGCAGATAAAAATGAATTAGACTTATCTATTTCGTCATTAACTTTTGCGAACACAAATTATATTCTCACAAAACTAACATCAGCAAAACAGGCCAGAGAAATATTAAGAAAATTTAAAGTGCTAGTAGATGTTTTAAGTTTAGATGATAAAATAACGGAATTAGCTTTAAGTGATGATAATTTTCCTGACTTTGAAGACGGTCTTCAATATTATTCTGCTATGGAAAATGAAATTGATATTATAATAACAAGAAATAAAAAAGACTTTAAAAATTCTAAAATACCAGTTTTAACTGCTAAAGAATTTCTAGCTAGAACATAATGTCTTTTATAAATACCTTGTATTTTTATTTAAACATTAATAATCTTTAAAACCCACATCAAAAAAAAACGAATTCTTAGCTATTTTAACGAATTCTAATCCGTAGAAAAAAATATAAATTTCAGTGTTAAAAATTTAATCTGAAATAGTATTTTTGCGCATGCAACAACACAACGTACTTATTTTAGATTTCGGTTCTCAATACACGCAATTAATTGCAAGAAGAGTTAGAGAATTAAACATTTACTGCGAAATTCATCCGTATAACAAATTACCAGAAAGTTTAGCTAGTTTTAAAGCTGTAATCTTATCAGGTAGTCCAAATTCTGTGAGAGGAGAAAATGTGCTTCATCCAGATTTATCAGAAATTAGAGGTAAAAAACCTTTATTGGCAGTTTGTTATGGTGCACAATATTTAGCGCATTTTTCTGGTGGAAAAGTAGCAGAATCAAACACAAGAGAATATGGAAGAGCAAATTTATCATTTATAAAAAGTGATGAAGCGTTCTTTAGAAATATTAATGAAGGCAGCCAAGTTTGGATGAGCCATTCAGATACCATTAAAGAATTACCTACAAATTCAGTGTTATTGGCAAGTACAAAAGATGTACAAAATGCCGCTTATAAAATTGAAGGTGAAAATACTTTTGCTATTCAATTTCATCCAGAGGTATATCACTCAAAAGACGGTAAACAATTATTGGCAAACTTTTTGGTAGATATTGCCCAAGTAGAACAAACATGGACACCAGATTCTTTTGTAGAAAGTACTGTAGAAGCGATTAAAGAAAAAGTAGGTAATGATAAAGTTGTTTTAGGACTTTCTGGAGGTGTAGATTCTTCTGTAGCTGCTGTTTTATTAAACAAAGCAATTGGTAAAAATCTGTACTGTATTTTTGTAAACAACGGACTTTTACGTAAAAATGAGTTCGAAACTGTATTGAAAAGATACGAAGGAATGGGTTTAAACGTTAAAGGGGTAGATGCCTCTGAACGTTTTTTGAAAAAGTTAGAAGGTATCACAGATCCTGAAGGAAAAAGAAAAGCCATTGGTAATACTTTTATTGATGTTTTTGATGATGAAGCGCATCAAATTAAAGATGTAAAATGGTTGGCTCAAGGTACAATTTATCCTGATGTAATTGAATCAGTTTCTGTAAACGGAGGACCATCAGCAACGATTAAAAGTCATCATAATGTGGGTGGATTGCCAGATTATATGAAATTAAAAATTGTAGAACCTTTAAGAATGATTTTTAAAGATGAGGTAAGAAGAGTAGGTGCTTCTTTGCATATTGATAAAGAATTGTTAGGACGTCATCCATTTCCAGGACCTGGTTTAGGAATCAGAATTTTGGGTGATATTACTGCTGAAAAAGTTCGTATATTACAAGAAGTAGATGCCATTTTTATCAACGGATTAAAAGAAGATGGTTTGTATGACAGCGTTTGGCAAGCAGGTGCAATGTTATTACCTGTAAATTCTGTGGGAGTTATGGGTGATGAAAGAACTTATGAAAAAGTGGTAGCCTTAAGAGCCGTAGAAAGTACAGATGGTATGACTGCAGATTGGGTAGATCTACCTTATAAATTTTTGCAAAAAACATCAAACAAAATCATAAATCAAGTAAAAGGTGTAAATAGAGTTGTGTATGATATTAGCTCTAAACCACCTGCAACTATAGAATGGGAATAAAGTATATGAAGCATTTAAAATTTTTTATTTTTCTGTGTATTTTAACATTCACAGTTTCTTGTGGTCAGCAGAAAAGATACATTCAGTATAAAGTGCAGCAAGGAGAAACAATGAGTAAAATTGCTGAAAAGTTGGCGATGAAAACTCCAGATTTAAAGCGATTAAACCCGGATGTAGAAGGCGAGCCTAGAGCAAACACTTTTTTAGTTGTACCAGAAAAAAAACTAAATAATTTTAAAAATCAAGTAAAAGAAAGTGCTGAGGTTGTATCAGATTCAATTGCGAATACAACTAACTTAAATGAAGACGAAAGGCTTTTAGAAGAAATAAAAGAAAAGTTTGTAGTTTACGAAGTTAAAAAAGGGGATACTTTTTACAGCTTAAACAAAACTTTTGAGGTTTCTAGAGGAGAATTATTACAATTAAATCCAGAATTAAAAGAAGGTTTAAAAGTAGGAATGCTTTTAAAAATTAAAGAAATTCCGTTAGAAATTGTATCCGAAGAAATTTTTTATAACGATTATATCAATACAAATAAAAGTTTAAAAGTGGCTTTATTATTGCCTTTTAGAACGCATAAATACAGAAACGATTCACTTACTTTAAAAGAAATTTTTGATAGAAATTCTACCTTACTAAACATCACTACCGATTTTTATTTGGGAGCAGAAATTGCCATAGATTCTTTACGAAGAAAAGGTGTTGATATAGAGTTTACCGTGTACGATACTGGTAATAGAAGATCTAACCAAATTACGAATATTATTTCTAGAAATAACTTAAATAGTAATGATGTGGTTATTGGACCTTTGTATTCAGAAGAAGTTAGCACAGTAGCTTCTAATGTAAATATTCCTGTAATTTATCCTGTTTATTCTGATGATCAATCTGACTTTAGTGCTTCTAATATTGTAAAAACATCACCAGAAAAAAAGGTGTTTAGAGAAGAATTAGAAAGGTATATCATAGAAAATATTAATAAAGTTGAAGTTGTAGCAGATAGTAATGAAATCCTTTTAAACAATACTATTAATGAAAATGCTGTTTTGGATAGAGGTAATATTATAATTGTTAGTGATGATAACTATAAATCTAAACAAACTAGTAGAGCAATACAATCTAATTTAAGTTTGGGAACTTCTGCTACTGTAAATGTATTATCGCCACAAAATGGTTATATCGCAAAAGAACGATTCTTAGAATTGTTAAAGCCAAATGCTAAAAATTGGGTAATTATTGCTACTGATAATAATGTTGCAGTTTCTGATGCGATTAATAGTTTAATAAGTTTGCCAGAAGAAACTACTGTAAAAGTTTTTACTTTTGATAAAGGACGTGTGTACGACAGAATTGACAATAGAAAATTAGCTAAAATCGGTTTTACTTATGTAAGTGATGAGTTTGTTGATGAAAACTCTTTAAGCACAAGAATATTTAATCAGCAATATCAAAAAAAGAACAAAGCTTTGCCTTCTTTTTACGCAACCAAAGGTTTTGATATTACTTATGATATTTTAATTCGATTGGCTTCTGGTTATGATTTAAAATCCACTTTAAACGAAGGAATGTCTGAAAGAGTAGAAAGCAAGTTCGATTATAGAAACAGTACTTATCTTGCAGAAAACCAAGGTTTATTTATTGTACAATACAATAAAGATTTGTCTTTAACTAGGTTAAAGTAATTGAAATAAAAGCTATTTTATTTTTAGATTATAATTCGTAGTTATAAAAGAATGTTGTTAAATACAAGTCTTTTAGCAGCATTAAATTCTTTATATCATTAAAATAGAAACTTTATAAAACTAAAAAAATCCGCTTTAAGCGGATTTTTTTATGATATGATATTTTACAAATGATGCTTATAAACCTAGATTTTCTTCATCTGTTGTTTCATCATTTGCATTTGTTCTTTTAGCATACCGTGTTTGTCTAATTTTTTAGCTTCTGCCATTAAATTAGTTGCTTCACGTTTACGTCTTTTTGTCATTGCAATTCCTGCTAATTGTAGTTTAGCCATTGCCAAATCATGATCCATAGATAAACCTAATTTTACCGCTTTTCTTAAATACTTTTCAGATTGTGTCATGTTAGTTTGGCTTAACATAATACCATGTAAATAATTATAATAACCTTGTTGTTTCGTTATTAAAGCAGCTTCTGGATTTTTAATATAACCTAACCATTTTTGAGCAGCAGGAAAATTTTGTTTACGTAATTGTAAAAAAGCCAATAAAATAAATTCATTTTTAAAATAAAATAAAACGAAGATTCCAGCTAATAATAAGATAGAAATTCCGTTCATAATATTTCCTTGCGTAAATTCATATACAGACCAAACTGTAATTAAACCTGCTAAAACTAATTTTATATTTTTATGAAACATTTTGTGTTTTTAGTTATTAAAATTGAAAAGCAAAAATACATTTTTATCTTAAAAAGATAATCATTTACTTCTTGTAATATTTTTTGTGTTTAAACCAAGCTAAAGCACCAAGAATTGCTACAAAACCTACTGAGTAAAAAACAGAACTTGGTGTTATAACTCTATCTCCACTAGCATAAGAATGCAAGCCAGATAAGTAAAAATTAACACCAAAATAGGTCATCATTATAGAAGCATAGGCAATAATTGTCCATAAATTAAAAGTGTATTTACCTCTTAAACCAGGTATTAAACGCATGTGTAATACAAAGGCATATATCATAATAGAAATTAAAGCCCAAGTTTCTTTAGGATCCCAGCCCCAATAACGCCCCCAACTTTCATTAGCCCACATACCTCCTAAAAAGTTACCAATAGTAAGCATTACTAAACCAACTGTAATCGCCATTTCATTAATAACAGTAAGCTCTTTAATATTTACATCCATTCTCTTTTTATTCTTCTCGTTTGTAAAAGCGATCAGAATTAATGAAACAACTCCAAGAATCATCCCTAGAGAAAAAGGGCCATAACTTGCTACTATAATAGAAACGTGTACTAAAAGCCACCAAGAATTTAAAACAGGTTGTAAGTTGGCAATTTCTGGATCTAGCCAGTTTTGATGCGCAAATGCCAAAATAATAGCAGCTAAAAACGTTGTTGCTCCAATGGTTAGAGCAGATTTTTTACCTAAATATAAACCAAATGCCATAGTTGCCCAAGCCACATAAATAATAGATTCATATGCGTTACTCCAAGGTGCATTACCACTTATGTACCATCTAGAAATTAATCCAAAAGTGTGGAATAAGAAGCTTAAAATAATCAATGCTATTAAGCCTTTTACAATGTAATTTAAAACTTTAGACTTGTAATAAAAGATTTTAAGAATTTCTATAAATATTAAAAGTAAACCGAGTATCATATAAAAAATAGAACTCTTTATAAAAATACCCAATTTGTTATATGCAATTTCTAAATCAATTTTTCTTTCTGTTGGATATACTTCAGCTCCATATTTCTTTTGATAGGTTTTAATTCCGTCTAAAATTTTATTGGCTTTACTGTAATCACCATTTCGTTTAGCGGTTTGTAAAAGTTGCATATACAAAGGCAACAATTTAGGTACATAAAGCGAATCTTTTGTTTTTAATATTTTACTATTTGCAATTTCTGGATGCGAAACCCATTTGTTATTTTCATCATTAGGAATTGGGTAAACTCTTAAAATACCACCACCAATTGCACTATATAATAAACCAACTCTTCTATCAATTTTTATTAAATCCTTTTCAAATTTATTTTGAATTTTCTTCTTTTGAGCCTCTTCTATTTGGTTTTTAATGATGTACTCTCCTCTGTCTGAGAAAAAATCTGATAAACGAGCATATTTTGCCGTTTTTGCAAGGCCTAATTGTTCTCTAATTTTAAAATTATTTTTTTCTAAATAAATTGCAGGTACTTCATACCAAAGTCTAGCATTTTCTATGATTGATAACAAAACCTGGCTAGGTTCCATATCATGTAAAGTTTCTGTTTGAGCTACTTTTCTAACCAATTCAGATGCGAAAGTATGCGCAGGTTTCATTCTACCTCCAGCATCTTGTATTACTAATTTATTAAAATCTTCTGCGTGTTCTAAGGATACTAAATTTGCTTTTAAAATAGAATCAACCTGTTGGTCTGTAATTCTATTTACTCTATGTGGACTACTCTGTTGTTGCTCTGATTGAGTTGTTGTAGTATGCATATGATTTGGATCTGAATGATCATGATCTGCCTCTTGCCCAAAACTAAAAGCAGAAATGAATAGAGCTGCAGTTAAAGACATCAAAGCTTTTTTCTTTCTGATTTTATTTAATGAATTCTTAAGTGAATCAAAACGAGTGTTTTTTGCAAAAAAGATGCAAATTAAACCTGTGTATAAAAGTGAATACCCTAAATAAGTAATAAAAGTTCCCCACCAATCGTGATTTACAGATAAATGTGTTTGTTCTCTTTCACCAGATAAATCGTAACTAGACTGGAAAAATTTATAACCTTTGTGATCTAAAATATGATTCATAAAAATTCGAAAATCAAAAGTTTCATCAGTATCAATAACGGTAACTTCACTAGCATATGAAGCTGCACTTTCTGATCCTGGATATTTTTCTAATTGAAAATCATTTAACTTTACACTAAAAGGCGTTTCTAAAATTTTAGCACCATACCACAATCTAAAATTTAAACCATCTAAAGTAAAATCTTGTGCATTATCATTATTAAATTTACCACCAGTAAGTTCTACTCTTTGGGTTTCTGAGCCTGTTTTTATATCTAAAACAATTACGTCTAAAACTTTGTCATCTTTAGGACCACTTACAGTTTTCATGGTTCCTTTACTTGGATATTGAGGCACTACAAAAGGCAAACCTGCAACATTGTATAAAGAACGCAATTTAAAATCTTGAATGCTATCTTTTACTAAACCACCTTGTTGTTGTGTAGCCATTACTTGATAATTACCATCAGCTTTAGAAAGAATTTTTAAACTATCATTTCTTTTAAATATATTGATATTCGCATTGTTATCTTCAGCATTAAAACCTACTAAAACATTATGAATATTAGCAACTGTACCTGATTTTATGTAATGTTCGTGTCTATTTCCGCTAGAAGATTCTACGATAAATAGATGTTCTACACCATTTTCATCTTCAACTAATTTTTTTTCAGCCCAAGGGATATAATCAACCAAATTAACCTCGTAATCTTTTCCTTTAAAATTATCAGAAAAAGACCAAGAATTAGAACCCCAAGCACTTAATAAAATCGGTTCGTGCTTTGATTTTTGCACCTCATTATTATCAACAATAAGATTTACGTAGGTTGTTTCTGATAAAAATTTATTGGTAGTTTCACCTTCGTCAATTAGCATAATGCCTTCAAACCCCACATATCTGGTTACACCTGCACCAATTATGATAAATAAAAATGCTAAATGAAACATTAAAACTGGCCATTTTTCTTTTCTTAACAGTTTGTATCGGAAAATATTTCCAAAAAAGTTGATGACAAAGAAAATCATAATTACTTCAAACCACCAGGTATTATATACTAGAGCTTTTGAAGTTTGGGTTCCGAAATCATTTTCTATAAAAGTGGCTACTCCCATTGCTGTAGCAAAAAGGAAAAATAAAACAGCCATTAAACGAGTTGAGTATAGAAAATTAAGAAAATTTTTCATCTGAAAATAAGTGCTTTTAAAAGAGCAACAAATTTAAGCATAAAAGCACAAATAACCTTTTTGATATAACTATATTTAATTGTTAAAAAAGAACTAAAAAAATGAATAAAACACACATAATTCCTAATAATATTGAAGAAAGAGTACAAGTTGCGTTAAAATATTTTCCGCAATTAGCGGATATTCAGATTGAATTTAAATTAAAGAAAAACATCAAAAAATCTACAATGCAAGCCAGACCCACTTTTGATAGTTTTTTTAAAAGTAAAAAAAATAGAAAATATTTAATTTTAATCAGTAAAAAATTTAAAATCTCTGATCAAGAATTTTCTACTTTAGATATACCTGATGATATTTTTATTGGTTGGATTGGTCACGAATTAGGGCATATTATGGATTATCAAGATAGAAGTAGATTTAATTTAATTTTGTTTGGACTTAAATATTTGTTTTCAGAAAATCATATTGTAGAAGCAGAAAGAGCAGCAGATCGTTTTGCTGTGAAACATAAAATGGAAGATTACATTTTAAAAACAAAGAATTTTATTTTAAACCACGCAGAAATCTCAGAAGTGTATAAAAATAGAATGAGAAGATATTATTTATCTCCAGAAGAAATTATGTTTTTGGTAGAAGACCGAGATAAAATGGCAGATAAGCTAGAGAAAGCTTTGTAGAAACAAAAGCCTTTGCATTTGCAAAGGCTTTTATTTTAAATTTCATCAAACATCAAACATCATTCAATAATTAATCAATCCAAATTGATTTAGTATTTACAAATTCTTTAATTCCATAGTCTGATAATTCTCTTCCATAACCGCTATTTTTAATTCCGCCAAAAGGCAATCTTGGGTCAGAAGCTACTAATTTATTTACAAAACTATTACCAGCTTCTAATTGTAGCGCAATTTTTTCTCCGCGTTTAGAATTACCCGTTAATACTCCAGAACCTAATCCAAAAGTAGAATTATTAGCCAATTGAATCGCTTCATTTTCATCTTTTGCTTTAATAACAGAAGCCACTGGTCCAAACAATTCTTCATCAAAAGCAGTCATTCCAGGTTTTAAATCAGCTAAGATGGTTGCAGGATAATAAGCCCCTTTTTGCTCAGGAATTTTACCACCTATAACTAATTTACCTCCTTGTTGTATTGTTTTTTCAACTTGTTCGTGGATTTCATTTCTTAAATCAATTCTAGCCATTGGTCCATAATACGCCTCTTCATTGGTAGGTTCATCCATTTTGGCAGCTTTCATTTTTTGGGTAAATAGTTTTAGAAAATCATCATAAATCTCTTCTAAAACAATAAAACGTTTGGCAGCAATACAGGTTTGCCCATTATTTTGAAGTCGACCTTTTGTAGCCAAATCTGTTGCTTTTTCTAAATCAACATCCTCTAAAACAATATAAGCATCACTACCTCCTAACTCTAAAACCGTTTTCTTTAAATTTTCTCCAGCAATTTTTGCTACAGAACGTCCTGCAGGTTCGCTACCTGTTAAAGTTACAGCAATAATATTTTTATCTTCTATAATGGTTTTTATATCTTTTGATTCTACATTTAAATTGGTAAAAACACTTTCTGGAAAACCGGCTTTTTTAAAAGCTTCTTCTAAAGCAAAAGCACAACCTTGTACATTAGAGGCGTGTTTTAAAACACCAGTATTACCAGTCATAACAGCAGGAGCAGCAAAACGAATTACTTGATAAAAAGGAAAATTCCACGGCATCACAGCCAAAATAACTCCTAAAGGTTGATAGGTTACATAACTTTTTTTAGCTTCTGTTTTAACCACTTCATCCGCTAATAATTCGTGAATATTATCAGCATAATACCTGCAAATTAAAGCACATTTTTCAATTTCACTTCTCGATTGTTGAATCATTTTACCCATTTCTTGAGTTGCTAATTGTGCATATGCTTCTTTATTTTCATCAAAAATATTGGCAAGATTACTCATTAATTTAGCACGTTCATCAAATGAAGTTTTTTTCCAAGATTGATACGTTTGGTTAGCTTTTGCTACTTTTTCAAGTGCTTGATCTGCAGTTAATCTGGTATAAGTTGCAATTTCTTCTTCAGTTGCAGGATTTATTGTGGTTACTTTTTTCATAAGTTTAGTGTTTTGTTTTTTCTTTTAATAATACATTCAATATTTTATGGTTTAGCGAATAATCTACAGCTAAATCAATAATGTGAACGCCTTTGGTTTTTAATGTTTTTTCGAAAATTTCCTCAAAATTTTCAACGGAGTTTGGTCTGTAACCTTTGGCTCCAAAGCTTTCTGCATATTTAACAAAATCTGGATTTTGGTATTCCAAACCATATTTTGGGAAACCTTCACCTTCTTGTTTCCATTCTATCATTCCATACGCATTATCATTTAAGATGATAACTACTAGATCTAATTGCATTCGAATGGCAGTTTCTAGTTCTTGAGAATTCATCATAAAACCTCCATCACCATTTACAGAAACTACTTTTTTATTCGGATACAATTCTTTTGCCATTATTGCAGATGCAAAACCTGCACCCATAGTTGCTAAGGCATTATCTAATAATAAAGTATTTTGTGCGTAAGCAGGATAATTTCTAGAAAACCAAATTTTGTATATTCCATTATCTAGCGTAACAATATCATCATTACCCAAAAGATTTCTTATGATTTTTACCAAACGTTGAGGTAAAATAGGAAAACGATTGTCTTCTTCGTATTTTGATAAATGATTGGCTACATTTTCTTTTACACTTAAAAAGAAATCGGTATTCCATTTTTCAGCACAATGTTCTAGCTGATTTGTTAATTTATGAATGCTATTTGCAATATCTCCAATAACATTTAATTGCGGAAAATAGACTTCGTTAATTTCAGCAGCAAAAAAGTTGATATGAATTACTTTTCTATCATCCTCAATATCCATAATAAATGGTGGTTTTTCAATAGTATCATGACCAACATTTATAATTAAATCAGCCTTTTCAATCGCTTCGTGTAGAAAGTCATCCGAAGAAAGTGCAGCTGTACCTAAGTATAAAGGATTGCGTTCGTCTATAATTCCTTTACCCATTTGTGTATTAAAAAAAGGAATTTTTAATATATTAACAAATTTGGTTAAAGCTTCACTAGCTCTTTTTCTGTTGGCACTTGCACCAATTAATAATAAAGGTTTTTTTGCAGCCGAAATCATTTTTTCTGCTGCTTTAATCGATTCTAAATTCGCAGACGGAATTTTAGAAGTTACAATATCAAAAAAATGAGGTTTTTCAACTTCTTCTTTACAAACATCTTCAGGTATTTCTATGTGTACACCTCCAGGTCTTTCTTCTTGAGATAATCGAAAAGCCTCTCTAATTACAGCTCCAGAATTTTTACCATAAGTAATTTGTTTCGAGAATTTGGTTAGTGGTTGCATCATTTCTAAAATGTCTACAATTTGAAATTTACCTTGTTTACTTTCTTTAATTGGTTTTTGGCCAGTAAGCATTACCATTGGCATTGCACCTAATTGTGCATATGCAGCAGGCGTCATTAAATTGGTGGCTCCTGGTCCTAAAGTAGACATACAAACTCCGGGTTTTCCTGTTAACCGTCCGTAAGTTGCAGCCATAAAACCTGCACCTTGTTCGTGTCTGGTTAAAACTAATTTTATTTTTTCTGATTTTCTGATGGATTCTAATAGATCTAAATTTTCCTCTCCTGGTAAACCAAAAATATATTCAACGCCTTCGTTTTCTAAGGCCTGAATTATAAAGTCTGATGTTTTCATTTTACATTTTTAAAGATTATGTTTCAATTTAAGGTTTTTAGTTTTTTTAACCCAATTTATAATCTCAAAAAAGTGTTAATTTTAAAGGGTTTACGCGATTTTTTATGTATTTTTAAATGCGTTCGTTTTTAATTTAAATGAGCCTTCTTTTTAGGTTTGTTTAAAATATATTTACATAATTTTCTTTAATTTAAGGATATGAAAAAGTTAGGAATAATCGGTTTTGGTCCAAGAGGTTTATATGCTTTAGAAAGTCTATTTTTTGAGTTATCTAAAAATAGAAAAGTTAAAGTTCAAGTTTTTATTTTCGAAAATGAAGATGAACTTGGAGCAGGACAAGTTTGGAACTCTAAACAAGCTACTATAAATTGGACAAATATTTCTGTAAGAGCTTTAAGAAATTTAAAAGGCAGACCAGAAATTAAGATTGATGACATTATAATTCCTGAATTTCCTTCTTATATTGATGCATTACCAAAAGAAGAACAAGAAGCTTTACAAAATTTACCAGATCAATTTCCGCCAAGAAGTGCAATTGGTCAATATTTAAAGGATAGAGCAACATCAATCTTAAAAGTTTTAGAGAAAAATGATTTGGTTATAATCCATAGAAAATTTATAATTGATATTAATTACAAAAACTCTGAATTTATAATCACTGATTCTTCTAAAAATAAATATATAGTTGATGAAGTTTTGGTAACAATTGGTCATCAACCTACAAAATTATCTAAAGATTTACAACATCTAGAAGTTGAGAGTTTAGAAAGTGATAAAATTTTTTTCTCAGAAACTTATCCTATTGAAAATATTATACAATCAGCTGCAACTCACAAAGCAAAACATATTGTAATTCGAGGTTTTGGATTGGCAATGATTGATGCTGTTAGAGCATTAACTATAGAAAAAGGAGGGGAGTTTAAAATTACAAATGATAGAACTTTTGCCTCTGAATTTATTTCATCAGAAAAAGTAGCTCAGAAAATTATTCCTTATTCTTTAAATGGATTGCCTATGGTTCCAAAGCCATTAGATAAAAATGTTGATGAACAATTTGAGCCATCTAAAGCGCAAATAAAACATTTTAAAAACACAGTTTCTAAATATGCAATTGAGGATGAAAAAGCTAATGACGCTAAATTTTTAAAAGAAATATTTGCTGAAATTGGTGTAGAAATTTATTTAGCTTTAGAAAATAAACTAGGTTCTGGAAACAGTGCTAAAGAATTAGAAACTGCCATTTTAAATTGGTTTGATGATGATAAATATAAACACGAAACCCTTGTTGATTCTGAAATTGACACGAATACTTTAATTGCAACTTATGTAAATATGGCTGCAAATGAAGTGCCCATTTCATTAGATTTTTGTCTTGGCCAAGTGATAAGGCATTTGCAACCTACTTTATACAAAACATTTTCTCACGCAAATGTAAGTGATGCTGTTTTTGCTGATGTAATTCAGTTTGATGAACAAATGAAACGTTATTCTTATGGACCACCAATTGAAAGTATGCAGCAATTAATTGCACTTCATAATGCTGAAATTCTTGATTTTAATTTTGCGAATAATCCAGAAATAACAGCTAAAGATACTTTTTGGACTTTTGAAAAAAACGAACATAAAATTGATTGTGAAGTAATTATTAATAGTGTATTAAGTGCACCAAAACTTCTAGAGGTAACTACACCATTAATTTTAAATCTTTTAAGAAATGATTTAATTCAGCCTGTTCACAGTGAATTAGGGATTGAAACCCATACAGATGGTACTATTGTTTTAGATGATGAAACACGTAAAATTCCATTAGCAGTTTTAGGACGTTTGGCAAAAGGTAGCGTAATTGGTGTTGATGCAATTTTAGAATGTTTTGGTCCTAGAATTAAAGATTGGGCAAAGGGTTTTATAAACAGATTATAAATTTGGTTGTTTTTCGCTTAAATATTTCCAATAGCGTTTTGGAACGTGTCTAATATGCAATTTCATATTTTTACGTTCTTTGATGTTTGTACTATCAAAATAATCTTTCCAAAGTTTTTGAAACTCGAATTCCTCATCAGCAAAAAAGTCTGAACTGGTTTTAGAAAAATCAAAATTCTCTGGAAAATCTAGATTGATGAAATCTAATTTATGTAAATCATAAAACAAACCATAATTTCTTCGGATGTCATAAATTACCCATTTTTGATCTGCATATCTGCTTTTAAAATGCTTAGCAATTAAAGGTAATACATTAAAATCGGGTTCTATATTTGCAAAATAAATGTTGTCTTTGGTTAATTTAAAACGCACAAAAGCTTCCATTCTGTGTTTTTCTCTACTTACATTTTTTGCAATTTGCGATGTTTTTAAAACACTTGGTTGTGTAAAATCTGTATCTACTTTTTCTGAGCTGTTAAAAATATACAGCATATAATCTAACAATACATTTTCTACTTTAGGTTGCTCACTTAAAAAAGCATAATAAATTTTGGTGGATGATAAAGTAGATGCTTTTTGCTTTAAACCTTTCCAAACACGATCTGATTTTTGCTTATCAGTATTAATAGTTTCATTATCGGAAAACAATTCACTTTGATTTACAAATTGGTTTTGAATCGTTACATTTTTTAATTTGTATTCGAAAACGTAAAATACACAAGACAAAAAACCTTCGAAAGTACCATCATAAAGTAAAGTTTTATGTTGCATTTAAGAAAATAAGTTTAATTGCGGACTTAACAATTTATCGTATTTGCTATTTGAGTTTTTAAGAATTATAGCCTTTAATTTTGTAGCTGTTAAATCTCTTCTTTCAAACTGGTTGCTATCGCAAACTAAAAAGTATTGCGCTCTGTTAAAGGCAATTCCTATTTTTTTAAGATGATCCCAATTTAATCTTCTATATTTTCTTGCCATTAAAATTTTAGCAACAGATTTCATACCAACTCCAGGAATTCTAGCCAACATTCTTTTATCAGCTTTATTTACATCTACAGGGAATTCGTGTAAATTACGCAAAGCCCAACTCAATTTTGGATCGATATCTAAATCTAAATTTTGATGATTTAAGTTTACAATTTCATTGGTATGAAAGCCATAAAAACGCGTTAACCAATCTGATTGATATAGTCTATTTTCCCTTAACATAGGTACTTCACTACCAATTGCTGGCAATCTATTATCATAAGAAATAGGCACATAACCAGAATAATACACTCTTTTTAAATTGAAGTTTTTGTAATAATGTTCTGCAGTTTTTAAAATCTGAAAATCATTTTCGCCACTTGCACCAACAATCATTTGTGTGCTTTGACCTCCAGGCGCATATTTAGGTGTACTTTTTATAATTTTCTTTTCAGATTTGTATTGAATAATTTCATTTTTCACCTTTTCCATAGGTTTTATAAAATCATCAAAGTTCTTATCAGGAGCTAATAATTTCAATCCGCTTTTTGTGGGAATTTCGATATTAACACTCAATCGATCTGCATACAAACCAGCTTCACGCATTAATTCATCTGAAGCACCAGGAATTGATTTTAAATGTATATAACCATTAAAGTTTTCTTCTAATCGTAATTTTTTAGCAACAGCCACTAAACGTTCCATTGTATAATCTGCACTTTTAAAAATACCAGAGCTTAAAAAAAGACCTTCAATATAATTTCTTCTATAAAAATTAATGGTTAAATCCACTACTTCTTGCACTTTAAAAGCAGCTCTTTTTACATCGTTACTTTTACGAGTTACGCAATAGGCACAATCGAAAATACAGTGATTGGTTAATAAAATTTTTAGTAAAGAAACACATCTGCCATCTTCTGTATACGAATGGCAAATTCCCATTCCTGTAGCATCGCCTAAACCTTTATTTGTATTGGTTCTTTTGCTGCCACTTGAAGAACAAGAAACATCGTATTTAGCAGCATCTGCTAAAATTTTAAGTTTTTCTAAAGTGCGCTCAAAAGACATAAATTACTGGTATTTACAGTTTTATTTGTGTTGATTTTATTCGATAAATAGGTTTGGTAGGTTTTGTAAAAATACTGCTTTTTATAGTTTGAAAAATACGGTTTTAGAATAGTTTTCCACAAAAGTGATTAGCTTAAAAATGGAATTTATTTTCTGAATGCTTGATGTTTGCAAACAAGTTTAGCCCAGATAGCAACGACATCCTTTTTTAATTTTTGTGATAAAATAAGCCATCCGTTTTTGTAAAAAGATGGCTTAGCAAATGTGCTTTTCGTTTGAATAAAGTATTAAAAAAGATATAGTGGATAGCTGGAAATAGCTTCTAAAAAAAAGGCTTGATCTATTTTACAAACTTTTCCCATTTTTTAAATTTTTTCTCTTTCATAACACGTTCCATTTTAACTTGCCCACCTTTTTTCTTATTTTGATCGCTCCAATTATGGAATTTTTCTACATCAATAATGGTTACTTTTACCCCTTTTAGGGCTTTGCTTCTTGCTACTTTATAATTTTTATTTGCCTCTTTTAAAAAGTTGTCTAAAGCATCAGCAACCTCTTTTTTATTGGCTTTTAAATCTGTACCTAAATACCAAGAATGATAAAATTCGCCATCATCAAATCTTTTTGCACAAATCGTATATTCAGAAATTTTGGTTGAGAATTTTTCTTCTAAATGTTTCATAGCATCATCCATTTTATTTACAGAAAGTTGAGAGCCTACTGTGTTTAAAAAGAATTTTGTACGCCCAGTAATTTTAATTTCTGCTTTTTCTACATCTGTAAAAGCAATAGTATCACCTATTAAATAACGCCAAGCACCACTTACAGTACTCATAATTAAAATGTAATCTTGATTTAATTCTACCTCTTTTAAAGTTAAAGAAGGTGCACTTTTTTTAATAGAACCATCTGCTTTTATATAATCAGGATTCATTGGTACAAACTCAAAATAGATTCCGTTTTCGGTGTTCAATTGCATTGCATCTGTTTCTGGTCTTGTTTGTGTGGCAATGTAACCTTCTGACGCCAAATAAGTATCTATAACAGTTACTGGCTTACCTAAAAGTGCTTTAAAACTCTTTTCGTAAGGACCAAAAGCAACTCCACCAGAAGTATACACTTGTAAATTTGGCCAAATATCGTGAATGTTGTCTGCTTTGTGGTATTTAATAACTTCTTGCAACATTAATTCTATCCAAGAAGGAATTCCGCTTAAAGCACCAATATCCCAATTTTTTGCATTTTTTGCGATGTGCGCAACACGTTCATCCCAATCATCAATCTTAGCAATATCTTCACCAGGTTTGTAATATCCTTTAAACCAAAAAGGAATGTTGCTTGCGCTAATTCCGCTAATTTCTCCTTCTAAATGGTCATTTTTTTCTTGTAAATCTGTAGAACTACCCAACATCATAATTTCTTTTTCGAAAAAATCTGCAGGCAAATCGAAATTGTTTAAAGACAAAACTTGCTTTATTCCAGAACTTTGAATGGCATCTATCATAGCATCTGTAACCGGAATTCTTTTACTGCTTTTACCTGTTGTACCCGAACTTAATGCAAAGTAAGAAGGTGTGCCTGGCCAAGTAACATCTACTTCGCCTTTGTGTAATTTGCTCCACCATTTTTCATTGATTTTGTTGTAATCGAAATAAGGCACAACATCTGCAAAAGATTCGCAAATATCATCACTTAATAAAATAGTTTCAAAACTGTATTTTTTACCAAATTGAGTTTCTTTTGCAGTTTCTAAAAGATTTTTTAAAACGGCTTCTTGTGCTTCTATATGATTTGTTTCTGATGTTAATGTATCTGTTAAGTTGATAACTCCTTTTATAATATTACCTAAAATTGCCATAGTTGTTGATTTTTAACAAAGTTGCACAATATTATAGTTATTGTTTAACTCTAATCATATAAAAATGAATGCAAAAGAAATAGGCTCGTACTACTATTTTTGAGTTAAGATTTATAGCATTTGCGATACTTTATAAATTGGATTTTTATTTATTTTGATGAAATTTAAAAACATAAACAATGGAAAATCAGAGTAAAAATGAATTGGATTTTATAAAAGAATACGAAAGTAAAGGGTATAAAAATTCATACAGAGTACAAGAAAATAAGTTAATAGAAAATGAAACAAAATCTGAATTTAGTTCAAAAGATATTAAAGTAGTTGCAAAACATAGATATGAAGGCATGAGTAACCCAGAAGATATGTCTATTTTATACGTTATTGAAACTAATAAAAATACAAAAGGTACAATTTTAGCACCTTATGGACCTGCAGGAGATACAGGAGTTTTAGAATTCATAAATGAGATTCCTGAAGAAAATATATCAGATTCAGAAAATATTCTGAACAAATAGAAAAGATTTTATGTAGTGAAAATTAATTCTGATGGAGTTTAATTTTCTTCTTTATTAAATGCTCTTTTTCTAGCTGATTATTTACGCTTTCTATGGCTAGATTAATATGTGTAATTGCTTTTTTTAAGTTTTTTTTAGCAGCATAAAAATCTGATTTTGTCCCATAAAATAAATATTTACGTTGTTCAAAATCATTAGCATTTAGTTTGCTTAAATAAGTGTCTGCTTTTTGTAAATCGTTTTTTTGAATACAAATTACTGCCATAGTTAGCAAATGATTTGCCATTGGTTGTAAGGAATTTAAGCATTTATACCAGTATAAAATTTTATCCCAATTTGTAGCATTAAAAGTTTTTGCTTTTAAATGCTCTGATGCTATTGCAGCTTCATAATGATAGCAAGAAAACTCATTGTTTTCTACAGCTTTGTACATCATAGAATTCCCTAATTCTATTAACGGGTAATGCCACAGACTTCTATCTTGATGCTCTAAATCTAGAATTTGGTTTTGTGCATTTGTTTTAGATTCTAAACGTGCAGCATGAAAACACATTAACGCAAATAGAGCATAACTTTCTGAAGTTCTTGTATGTATATTTTTTAAAAGCATTTTGCACAAACGCATTGCTTCACCACACAATTCTTCTTGTATTAATTGTTCTTTTTTATTGGAGTGAAACCCTTCGTTAAATATCAAATACAATACTTCTAAAACACTCTCAAGTCTTTTTTTAAGAGCTTTTCCTTGTGGAATTTGGAATGTTAAATTTTCTTTTTGGATAACTTTTCTTGCTCTAACCAAACGTTTTTTTACAGTTTCTTCTTTGGTTAGTAAAGCTGATGCTATTTCTTTACTACTAAAACCAGAAACTGTTTTTAGAGCAAAAGCAATTCTGTCTTTAGCGTTTAACTTCGGATGACAAGCAGTAAAAATCATTCTTAATTGAGCGTCTTCAATTTCTGATTCTAAAAAAAGTTCGTTAATTGCAATAGTGTTTGCGCCTTGATAGAAATTTGGTAGGTAGTTTTTTTCTGTTTTTAATTTTCTAAAAATATCTAGAATTCTATTTTTTGCAGCCTGTGTTAACCAAGCTTCTGGGTTTTCTGGTACCTGTTTACGCCAAGACATACTGGCTTTTATAAAAGTGTCTTGCACAGCATCTTCAACAATTTCTAAATTAGATAATCCAAAAATTCTTGTTAAAACAGAAACCATCTTTCCTGAGTGATATCTGAAAAGATGGTCTATGAGTTGGTTTTCCATTATTTATCAAAAACCATTATTTCTCTAATTTCAACTGTTGCTCCTAAATCATAATCAGGAAAATCTTGTGCAATTTCTTGTACAGCATCAAAATCTTTGGCTTTTACAGTGTAATAACCACCAACAATTTCTTTTACTTCTGCAGATGTTAAATCTGTTACTGTTCTGTTTTTACCAACAATTCTTCTAATGTCTGGTGTTAAAGCTTCTCCGCCAACAAGAAAACCTGCTTGTTGCATCTTATCATTCCAAGCAAACCATTTGCCCATTCTTGTTTGTAATTCTTCAGGAGAAAGACCAAGATCAGCATAATCTGCGCCAATAAAAATCATCATAAATTGTTTCATCATATATATTTTAAATTGTTATTATATCTATAAGACGTATGCCAAATTATAAAAGGGACAATTTTTAAAAAATTATTTTTTTTGTTTTTGTTGATGATTGTAATATGTTGTACCAATTAAAACTACACCAATAAAAATAGAATAGAAATAGGCTTTAAAATCGCCACCTTTTATTAGTGAAAAAACTCCAACCAAAATACTTAGAGCACCTATGATGATTAAAAAATAATACAGTATTTTTTTCATTGATGAGGTTTATTTATGAAATATAAAATTAAACTATTCAGCAACACTATCAATCAAAATTTCTAGTAAATCAATAGCTGCTTGTGCTATTTTTGTTCCTGGACCATAAACACCTACAGCACCAGCATCGAATAAATATTGATAATCTTGTGCAGGAATTACTCCACCCACAATAACCATAATATCTTCTCTGCCATATTTTTTTAACTCTGCAATTACTTGTGGTACTAATGTTTTATGACCAGCAGCTAAAGAAGAAATTCCTAAAATATGTACATCATTTTCTACAGCTTGTTTTGCAGCTTCTTTTGGTGTTTGAAATAAAGGGCCAATATCAACATCAAAACCTAAATCAGCATAAGCAGTAGCAACAACTTTTGCGCCTCTATCATGACCATCTTGTCCTAATTTAGCAATTAGAATTCGTGGTCTTCTACCTTCTAAATCTGCAAATTTATCTGCGAATTCAGATGCTTTTTTAAATAGTTTATCGTCTTTTATTTCTTTACTATACACACCAGATATGGTTTTAGTAACTGCTTTATGTCTGCCAAAAACTTTTTCTAGAGCATCAGAAATTTCGCCTAATGTGGCTCTGTTTTTTGCTGCTTTTACGGCTAAATCTAAAAGGTTACCTTTTTTTGAATTTGCTGCATTGGTTAAATTTACTAAAGATTTTTTTACTTCAGCGGTATTTCTACTGGTTTTTAATTGATTTAGTCTTTCAATTTGTGATTTACGAACAGCTTCATTATCTACTTCTAAAATATGTAAAGGATCTTCTTTTTTTAGTTGATATTTGTTTACACCTACAATTACATCTTGACCACTATCTATTTTTGCTTGTTTTTTAGCAGCAGCTTCTTCAATTCTTAATTTCGGAATTCCTTTTTCAATGGCTTTGGTCATTCCACCTAAATCTTCTACTTCTTGAATCAGGTTCCAAGCTTTGTTGGCAATATCCTCCGTAAGTTTTTCTAAGTGATAACTACCAGCCCAAGGATCTACAGTTTTTGTAATATGGGTTTCTTGTTGTAAATAGATTTGAGTATTTCTTGCAATTCTTGCTGAAAAATCTGTAGGTAAAGCAATCGCTTCATCTAAAGCATTAGTATGTAAACTTTGTGTGCCTCCAAAAGCAGCAGCCATTGCTTCTATAGTTGTTCTGGCTACATTATTAAAAGGGTCTTGTGCTGTTAAAGACCAACCACTTGTTTGGCAATGCGTTCTTAAAGCTAATGATTTTGTGTTTTTAGGATTGAATTTTTTTACAATTTTAGCCCACAACATTCTAGCTGCTCTCATTTTAGCAATTTCTGTAAAATGATTCATACCAATTGCCCAAAAGAAAGACAATCTTGGCACAAAAGTATCAATATCTAAACCAGCTTCAATTCCTTTTTTTATGTATTCTAATCCGTCTGCTAAAGTGTAAGCTAATTCAATTTCTGCAGTTGAACCTGCTTCTTGCATATGATAACCAGAAATAGAAATCGAATTAAATTTTGGCATATTTTTACTGGTATATTTAAAAATATCAGCAATAATTTTCATTGATGGAGAAGGAGGATAGATGTAGGTATTACGCACCATAAATTCCTTTAAAATATCATTTTGAATCGTTCCTGATAATAATTCTGGGGCAACACCTTGTTCTTCTGCCGCAACAATATAGAAAGCTAAAATGGGCAAAACGGCTCCATTCATTGTCATAGAAACCGACATTTTATCTAAAGGAATTTTATCAAATAAAACTTTCATGTCTTCTACAGAATCTATGGCAACTCCAGCTTTACCAACATCACCTTGTACACGTTCGTGATCTGAATCGTAACCTCTGTGTGTGGCTAAATCGAAAGCAACAGATAATCCTTTTTGGCCTGCTTCTAGATTTCTTCTGTAAAAAGCATTGCTTTCTTCTGCAGTAGAAAAACCTGCATATTGTCTTATTGTCCAAGATCTACGAACGTACATCGTAGAATATGGACCTCTTAAGTTTGGTGCGATTCCTGCTATAAAATCTTCGTGTTTTCGAGTTAGGTTTTGCTCATCTAACTCAGAAATTTTTAACTTTATTTTGGACACATCTTTTCTACTCATTGTCTAAACGTTGTTTTTCAACTGTTTCAGAAAGACGTTTTCTAACAATTGGAGTGATTAATGTTTTTATATGTCTTTGTTTGATAAAAGGATACAATTCTAATTCTGATTTCATTTCATCAGTAGAATTTACTTGTAAGTTTGTACCTAATAAAACAATTTCTTTAGCATTGAATTTCTCTTCTTCTTTTGCAGCACTTTCATTAATTTTCTTTTGAATGATGCCTGCTTTTAGCTGTTTTAAAAATCCGCCAGATTTTTCTATTAGCTTAAAAAGTGTCAAGGCATTTTGCGCTAATTGATGCGTTATTGAATCTATATAATAAGCACCATCAGCAAAATTTTGAGCTTCTGATAAGTAACTTTCTTGTTGTAAAATTAAGAGTTGATTTCTAGCAATTCTTTCGCCAAATTCATTTGATTTATGGTAAATTTCATCATAAGAAACATTAGAAATTGTGTTTGAGCCACCTAAAATTGCACTCATACTTTCTGATGTAGTTCGTAACATATTTACATTATAATCATATAAAGTTTTGTTACGTAAACTAGGTTGTGTAAAAATATGAGTTTCTACATCTTTTATAGCATACTCATTTAAAAGTGATTCCCATAAAATACGAAAAGCTCTTAATTTTGCAATCTCGAAAAAGTAATTGCTACCCACAGCAAAATTAAAATGTATTTTATCTGCAAAATAACCTCTAAAATGATTTAAATATTCGTTAGCGTGTGCTAAAGTGTACGCTAATTGTTGTGTAATATTTGCCCCTGCATTCTGATACAAATCCCCAGAAATGGAAATACAATTATCAGTATTTTCTACTATTTTTTCTAATTGATTATGGTCTGCTTTTAGGTTTGTAAACCAATTGCCTTGTTCAGCTAAATTGCCAATAATATCCGTTTGAAAAAATGTGTTTTGTGAACTACAGAAATTTGCTAATTCAATTTGAAAATCAGCATTTAAGAAAGAAAAATTAAAATAAATGCTGGTGTTTTCTATATCAATAGAGTTTAAAACTGTTTTATAATCGAAAGTTTTTGTAGCTTTAAATTGAATGGAATTTGCGCCTCTTTGTAAAGCATCAATAGCTAAAGAGTTGGCTATTTTTTCATCATCAATAAATATTGCTTGACAAATATTAAAGCCTTTTTTGGGTACCTTTATTTTTGTGTTTTTTCTATCTTCTTTGGTGTAAAAAGGTTTTACAATAACACCTTCATCTGTATGCCAAAGTAAAGTTTCGTTATAATCTGCACCTTTTAAATCTACTTGAATTTTTTGTTTCCAAGCTTTTGCAGGTAAGGGATTAAATTCATCAAAAAGAAAGTTACTCATTATTTGTTTATTGTATCAAATTCAATAATATAGATGTCTTCGTTTTCTTTTTTCATTAAATATTTTTCTCTTGCAAATCGTTCTAATTCAAGAGAATCTTCTAGCTTTTTTATAGTTTCTTTGTCTTTTGCAATTTTTTCTTCATAAAAAGAAATTGTGCTTTCTAAATCGTCTATTTCTTTATCAAATTTACGATGTACTAAATAAGAATTTTCATCAAAAAAGATCATCCATACAATAAAAGGAACTAAAATAATTACAAAAATATTTGTAAGAATTTTAAAGACGGAATTACTTTTTAATTGCTGAAAAAAACTCATTATAATCGCTCGTTTATCACACTTCTTACAATATCTATAGCTACTGTATTGTGTCTGTCATTAGGTATAATAATATCAGCAAAATTCTTAGTTGGTTCTATAAATTGCTGATGCATAGGCTTTAATGTGTTTTGGTAACGATCTAAAACTTCTTCAATATCTCTGCCTCTTTCAGAAATGTCTCTACGAACTCTACGAATTAAACGCTCGTCTGTTTCTGCGTGTACAAAGATTTTAATATCAAACAAATCGCGTAATTTTTCGCTATTAAAAATTAAAATACCTTCAATAATAATAACTTTTCTAGGATGTGTTTTTACGGTTTCTTTGGTTCTGTTATGTCTTATAAAAGAATATACAGGTTGGTTAATTGTATGCCCTTTTCTTAATTCTTTTAGGTGTTTTATGATTAAATCAAAATCAATTGCTCTTGGATGATCGAAATTGATTTTTGTACGTTCGTCATAAGATAAATTATCTGTGGCTTTGTAATAAGAATCTTGCGAAATTACACAAACTTCATCCGAAGGTATTTCTTTTACAATTTGATTAACAACCGTAGTTTTTCCACTTCCAGTACCACCTGCAATTCCAATAATTAACATAAATTTGATTGATTTGTTTTGATTTACTCCACGAAAGTAATAAAGATTTTACAAAGTTGTAAATTTATTAACTTTTATACTTCATGTTTAAATTTAAACAACAAGTTTTACAAGGTTAAAATTGATTTAATGATGTGTTAATTTCGCTATAATTTCAGTAAGTTTTGGGAATTCTTTTGATAATTCAGCAGCACTTGGTAAAACAAAATCCTTAAAATCGAAACCAGGAGAAACTGTACACCCCACAAAAGCAAATGAATCTTTTGTTATAATTTCTGCAGCAAAATAATAATGTGCTGGTACTGTGTATTGTGGAATTTCGCCATTTATAAAATCATTGCCAATTAATACAAATGAGTATTCGCCTTTAGGAGAAATCTGATGTAATTTTAAAGTAGTTCCTGAATAAAAATGCCAAATTTCATCTTGATTGATTTTATGAAAAGCAGAGAATTTTTCTGATGTTAGCAAAAAATAAATACTTGTACAATAGTTTCTGTTACCGTTAAAATGATCACTTAAGTTTTCTGAAGAAATGATTCCTTTACTTCTGTAAGTTTCTTTATAAAATCCACCTTCAGGATGTGTTTTTAAATCAAAAAAATCGATAATTTCTGTTGCAGTCATTATTTAAAATTTTTCTCTATCAATGATAAATTGTGCCATATCTTTACCCCAAATTTGATATGTTAATTTTGATGGATGTACGCCATCACTAAAAAATATATCAACATCACCCTCTAAATTATATTTTTTTTGCCAAGTTTCTAAAGTAATAATTTCATTATTGTAATGTACATTACTCTTTTTTTGAACTCTTCTGTACAATCTTTTTCCTAAAATTTCAACCAAATTTCCTATCACAAATTTTATGACATTTGTAAAAGCAGGAAACTCTTTAATAGGAGGCATATTTGTAAAATAAATTGGTGTTTTCGGGAATTTTCGCTTTAAAGTTCTTATCAATAAATTAATTTGAAACATCCAAGTTTCTGGAGTGTTCAATTTAAAAGCATCATTACCACCTAAACCAATTACTATAATATCTGCGTTCGTTTCTTCAATTTTTGGTACAATTCTTTTACGTACCATTTTAGCAGTGTAGCCACTTTTTGCGTAAACTCGCCAAAGAATTGAATGGTTTGTTTCTTCAGAAATCTTTTTTGCTAATGCACCTATAAAACCATTTTCGTGAAAATCTACACCTACGCCAGCAATTGTACTCTCTCCAATTGCTAAAATTTTTAAGGTTTTTTCTGACTTGGTTTTTATATAACCTTGTGGCTTTTTAGCTTCAGGAAGTTTGGGTACATTTCTTCGGATTTTTTTTCCTTGAAAATATAAAATTGGTGAAAGCGGAACAGCAATTACAGCCCCTAAGTAATATTTAAAACTCACGATTCTGTATTTTTTTGTTCATTAGCCTTTTTAATAATGGCTTTTAAACGTTTTTTATTAAGCTCTTTTTCTAACTTTACTTTGTTGATTTTTCTATTTATCAACTTGGTATGTTTCGCTTTGTTAACCGTATTTTTTGCTTTTCCTTTTTTAGGCATTTTTAGAGAGTTGTTATACGAAAGTAAGAAATTTAAACTCAAATAATAACTATTATTCACTTTGTTAAAAGCAGTTATAAAACTCCTTTATTTGTTTGTTATTTTCTATCTTTAAACTTTAATTAGAATCACGATGAGTTTAGAGAAATACAAAGTTACATCTACCATAAATTTAAAGGATTTACCTACAAAAGAAGTAGATGAAGATGCTAAAAAAGCCCTTAAAAAGATTCGAAAAAAGATTAGTGATGTACAAAACGCAATGTATGCAGAGGGTAAATATGGTTTACTGATTTGCTTACAGGGTATGGATACTTCTGGTAAAGATAGTTTAATTAGAGAAGTTTTTAAAGATGTAAATGCAAGTGGAGTAGTAGTACACAGTTTTAAAGTACCTACAGAATTAGAGTTGAAGCACGATTTTATGTGGAGACATTATATTGCATTACCAGCAAAAGGTAAAATTGGCATTTTTAATAGAACGCATTATGAAAATGTGTTGGTTACAAGAGTACACCCAAATTATATTTTAGGCGAAAATATACCCTCAATAAAAAGTGTTGATGATTTAGACGATGCTTTTTATCATAATAGAATGGAAAGAATCAATCAATTTGAAAACCATTTGGCAACCAATGGAACAATTGTTTTAAAATTCTATCTAAATTTATCTAAAGACGAACAAAAAAGAAGATTGTTAAGAAGGTTAAACATTCAAGAAAAGAATTGGAAGTTTTCTGATGCAGATTTAAAAGAACGCAAATTGTGGGATAAATATATGTTTTGTTACGAAGACTTATTAAACAGAACATCAAAAGAAAATGCACCTTGGTTTGTAATTCCTGCTGATGATAAACCAACAGCCAGATTAATTTTGGCTAATATTTTATTAGAAGAACTAGAAAAGTATAATTTTACAGAACCATCATTATCGCCTAAATTATTAGCGCAAATAGATGATTTTAAAGCACAATTAAATAAAGAATAAACTAAATAATGTTACAAATTTTGAGCATTAAACTCAAAGAAGCACATTAACCTTAAACTAAAAACTTTGAACCTTAAACTAGAAAAACCAATCGTATTTTTCGATTTAGAAACCACAGGAGTAAATATTGGAAATGATAGAATTGTAGAAATTTCCATCTTAAAAGTATTCCCAAATGGAAATAAAGAAAGTAAAACTTGGTTGGTAAATCCAGAAATAGAAATTCCAAAAGAAGCCTCAGATATTCACGGAATTACAAACGAAAAAGTAGTTACAGAACCTACTTTTAAAGAGTTGGCTAAAAAAGTGAATAAAATGATTATGGGCTGCGATTTGGCTGGTTTTAATTCTAATCGCTTCGATATTCCTTTGTTAGCAGAAGAATTAATGCGTGCAGGAATCGATTTTGATATGAACAATAGAAAAGCCATTGATGTGCAAGTTATTTTTCATAAAAAAGAACAAAGAACCTTAAGTGCAGGTTATCAATTTTATTGCGGCAAAGAATTAGAAGGTGCTCATGGAGCAGAAGCAGATACTAATGCAACTTTCGAAATTCTATTGGCACAATTAGATAAATATGATGATATAGGAAATACAGTCGATGCTTTAAGCGAATATTCAACACACGGAAAAAGAGCTGATTTTGCCGGTTTTATTTTGATGAATGATGAAGATCAAGAGATTTTTTCTTTCGGAAAATATAAAGGTAGAACTGTAGAAGAGGTCTTAAAAGAAAACCCAGGTTACCATAACTGGATTCAGAACGCAGATTTTCCTTTATACACAAAAAAGGTTTTAAAACAGATTAAAGAAAGAATGTCTGCACCAAAGAAAAATACAATGACAGACGAAGAAAAATTAGTTGCTTTACAACAAAAGTTTAATTTGAGATAGATGATTAGATGTTGAGGTGGTAAGATTTTTCGAGAAGTAATCTAACCATCTAATAATCTTAAAGTTTAAATAATCGATAAAATATGTTTACAGAATATAAAAATTTACCCAATAATTCTCGTGTTTGGATTTATCAATCAGACAGAGAGTTTACCAATAAAGAAGTTGAATTCATATCAACTAAAACAGAAGAATTTATTAATGCCTGGACCAGACATGGAGATGATTTAAAAGGATCTTTTACCATTAAATACAATCAGTTTTTGGTTTTAGCAGTAGATGAAAGTTTTAATAATGTTTCTGGTTGTTCTATAGATAGTTCTGTACGTTTTGTACAGGAATTAGAAAAAGAATTAGAGTTAGATTTAATGAATAAAATGAACATTACTTTTAAAGATAATGAGCATATTAATTTGGTGAAATTATCAGATTTTCAAAGATTTGCTGCAGCAAAAAAAATAACTTCAGAAACCATTGTTTTTAATAATATGGTAGATACCAAAGAAGATTTCGAAAATAATTGGGAAGTACCAGCTAAACAAAGTTGGCACAAACGCTTTTTGGTATAAGAATTGATTTAAGTAAGAACAACGCAGCTTAACAGGTTGCGTTAGGGATTGAACCTTTCGTAAAGCTCAAGACAGGCCAATTGTTTGAGCTCTCCCGATTTTTTATCGGGAAGCGAGTAGCGAAAACCTGTTAAAACGCCCAAAAAAGTATAAAATTAGTATGAAAAATAAGCTATTACTTTTATGTTTGGTTGCTATTGTTAATATACTGCAATCTCAAACTATAGATCCTTTAAGAACAAAAGATTTTGAAGCTCAAGATATTTGGGTAGATAGTATTATGAGTAAAATGACCATTGATGAAAAAATTGGTCAATTATTTATGGTGCAAGCCTATTCTAATTTAGACCAAAAACACGAAGATTTTATTACAGAAATGATTACAAAATATCATGTTGGTAATTTAATTTTTATGCAAGGTACACCAGAAAAACAAGCGGTTTTAAATAATAAGTATCAAGCCTTATCTAAATTGCCTTTAATGATTGGTTTTGATGGTGAATGGGGTTTAGATATGCGTTTGCAAAACACGTATAGATTTCCTTGGAATATGACTTTGGGTGCCATAAAAAACGATTCGCTTGTAAAACAATTTGGCGAGCATTTGGGCGAGCACTGCAAACGATTAGGAATTCATATTAATTTTGCACCTGTAGTAGATGTAAACGTAAATCCTGAAAATCCGATTATTGGGAATCGTTCTTTTGGAGAGAGTAAAGAAAACGTTTCTAATAAAGCAATTGCTTTTACACAAGGATTGCAGAAATTCGGAGTAATGGCAAATGCAAAACATTTTCCTGGTCATGGAGATACTGCTTCAGATTCTCATTACAAATTACCACTATTAAATTTTGATAAAGCTCGTTTAGATTCCATAGAATTATATCCTTACAGAAAAACTTTTGATGCTGGTATTGGTAGTGTAATGACTGCGCATTTAAGCATACCAAGTTTAGAGGCGAATGCAAAATTACCAACTTCATTATCTAAAAATGTAATTACAGATTTGTTGCAGAACGAACTTGGTTTTAATGGTTTAATTATTACTGATGCTCTAAATATGAAAGGTGCTGCTAACTACGCAACATCTGCAGAAATAGATTTGGCAGCCATACAAGCAGGTAATGATATGTTGTTAATTCCGCAAGATGTGCCTGCCACAACTCGTTTAATAAAGCAATCTATTTTACTAAAAACTTTAACAGAAGAACGTTTAGATTTTTCGGTTCGTAAAATTTTAAAAGCCAAATATTGGATGGGTTTGTACAACTATAAACCTGTAGTTTTAGAAAATTTAAACGAAGATTTAAATAGAGTTAAGGATGAATTGTTGCACAGAGAATTGGTCGAAAATTCAATTACTCTGGTAAAAAATGAAAAGCAAACCATACCTTTTGCCAATTTAGATCATCAAAAAATAGCTTATGTAAAATTAGGAGATGATTTAGGATATCACTTTGTGAATATGCTAAAAAAATATACAAAAGTAGATGTAATTACAGATAGCAATTTAGACGGATTACTAAAAAAATTAAAGCCTTACAATCAAGTAATTATTGGTTTTCATAAATCTAACGATCATCCTTGGAAAAGCTATAAATTTAAGCAAAAAGAATTAGTTTGGTTGCAAGAAATTGCAAGACAAAAAAATGTGATTTTAGATGTTTTTACGAGTCCTTATAGCTTGTTGCAATTAAAAAGTTTTACAAATATAGAGTCTTTAATTGTGTCTTATCAAAATAGTAAATTGGCACAAGAAATTTCTGCCCAGATTATATTTGGTGCTATAAAAGCTAAAGGAAAGTTACCAGTATCTATTGGTAACGAATTTAAAGCAGGTTTCGGAATTGATACTTACGATTTATCAAGATTACAATACACAATACCAGAAGCAGCACAATTATCGGCTAAACAATTGGCCAAAATAGATACCATTTCTAAAACTATTTTAAAAAAGAAAATGGCACCTGGTTTTCAAGTTTTAGTAGCAAGAAAAGGTAAGGTTGTTTACAACAAAAGTTTTGGTTATCATACAGATGAAAAAAAACGAGAAGTCAAAAATTCTGATATTTACGACTTAGCTTCTCTTACAAAAATTCTCGCGTCATTACCTTTAATTATGCAAGCAGAAGAAGATGAGAAAATACCTTTATCTGCTAGTATTCAAGATATTTTACCAAGTTTTGCAAAAACCAATAAAGCATCTGTTACTGTAAAAGCAATTTTATCGCACTTTGGTAAATTACCAGCTTGGATTCCTTTTTATCTAAAAACAAAAGACAGCATAACGCATGAAAATTCAACAAAGTTTTACAGAACTACAAAAACAGGAAGGTATAATGTAAAAGTTGCCGAAAATCTATTCATAACAAGTTCTTACAAAGACAGTATTTACAAATACATAAAAGAAGTAGATCAAAGAGAAAAAGAAGGTTATAAATATAGCGATTTAGGGTATTATTTATTTAAAGAAGCTTTAGAAAAAAAGTACAATAAACCTTTAGACGAATTGGTGAATCAAAAAATTTATAGCCCTTTAGGTGCAGATAGAATGACGTATTTGCCGCTTAAAAAGTTTCATAAATCTGTAATTGTGCCATCAGAAAAAGATGATTATTTTAGAAATCAATTATTGCAAGGTAATGTGCATGATATGGGTGCTGCAATGTTGGGAGGAGTAGCAGGTCATGCAGGTTTATTTGCCAATGCAAACGATGTTGCCAAAGTTATGCAAATGTATTTGCAAAAAGGATTTTATGGAGGCAGACGCTATATAAAATCAGAAACTATAGATAAATTTAACCATCGTTATTACCAAGATAAAAAAGTACGTAGAGGTTTAGGTTTCGATAAACCACAATTAAATCCAGATGTAAAAGCTACTTGTGGTTGTGTCTCCGACGAAAGTTTTGGACATTCTGGTTTTACAGGCACATTTACTTGGGCAGACCCAGAGAGTGAAATTGTGTATGTTTTTCTGTCTAACCGAGTTTATCCAACAATGAAAAACAGAGGTTTGGTAAAAGAAAATATACGTACAGAAATTCAGCAGATTATTCAAGATGCTATTATAGATTAATTTTTTTTGAAGCTATTTCCAGCTTTCACTACTCACTTTTTTTGCTTAATAAAAAAGCAAAAAAGAGTTCAAACAGGTCGTTCAATCTGGGCTAAACTTGTTTGCTGGCTTTATGGCAGATTAATCCTCAGTATTAGCAATCGAAAATTTTGTGAAAACAAAAACTAAAATATAAGAAATAAGCCAATATCCTAGCGCTATTTCCCATCCGAAGAAAAAGTAAATGAGTAGTGCTTGTAAAAGATAAAACACAGGAAAAGAAATTACATTTACAGCGTATCTCATAGTGTCTACAAACTCAATTTCTTTTATATTCTTCTTCATTTTTTGCCAAATTAAATACGGGAAAATACTATTTAAAAGAACGATATAAAACAGCGGTTTTAAACGATTTATCGGTTTTTTTACAGGTTTTGGATAACTGTTTTTAGCAATTATTTTATTAACTGTATCCACCTTTGTAAAATCTACATTTGCTTCATTTAAATGTTTTAATTTGGTTGTATAGTTTTCATCATCAGGAATATGAACGGTTAATTTTTGTAGTTGTTCACTAACCAATCTTTTTATAGTATTTATGGCTTTTGGTTTTTCATTGGCATTAAAAATAGCTCTAGAATGAATCCCTTCTCCAAATTGCACACAAACTTTAGCAGGATAACTAGATGAATTTTGATAGGTAATACCAACAGGTATAACCGTGATTTCTAAATCAGGATTTTGTTCTAAAGCACCAAAAACAATTCTGGTAAAACCTTTGCTTAAAGGCTTTATATTTCTATCTCTTGAATGGCCACCTTGTGGAAAAATAATTAATGTTTCTTTATTTTTTAAAATTTTAAAGCATTTTTCAAAAACTTCTTCGTTGTTAGAGAGTTGTTTAATTCCGTCTCTAATTCTGTAAATAGGCATTAAGTTTAATGAAGCCAATGCTTTTTTAATCAATGGTTTTTTAAAAACATCTGCTCTAACTAAAAAATGATTTTCTCTAGGATTAAATGTTGTTACAAACAAAGGATCCATCAATGCATTTGGATGATTGATAGCAAACAAAACCGCTCCTTTTTTAGGTATGTTTTCTTTACCAGAAATTTTTATTTCTTTTGCATAAAAGTTTAAGCTAATTTTTAAAAAAACTTTTACACTTTGATACCAAATTTTTTTAATCATAATTAAGAATCAATTAATATTATGATATTCGTCATATTTAAAAAATTTTTAGTTTTTTATTTTTGATATTAAATATAAAGAATAATGTAATGTTATTTTTGAAATTAAATTTTTAAAAATTTAATTTATTACAGTTATCCCCTGTTTTCAATACCTTAGGGAGAGGTTCTAATAATCTTCTCCCTGGGTATTTTTTAGTTATCATTTATTTCTTCCCCAAAAAGTGGCAAGAGCCATTCCAGAAAACACATCCCAAATACCCCAGAAAGCGGCTAACAAAGCCATACCACCTAAACCATCGAAAAAACCAAAAATTAACAATAATCCTAAACCACCATTCTGAATTCCAGTTTCCATAGAAATAGTTTTACAATCTTTATTATTTAATCCAAAACTTTTTGAAGTATAAAAACCTAAGATAAATGCAAAAATATTATGAAAAATCACCAAAGCTAAAACGTGATGAATATGATTTACAAAAACATCTAAATTTTGTGAAAAAGCGATAAAAATCAAAGCAATAAAAACCAGCATAGATAATGGTTTTAACACCTTTTCAATTTTACCAGCCATTTCTGAATGGTAATGTTTTATGAGCATTCCGCAAATTAAAGGGATTCCTAAAATTAAAGAAACGAGCTTTAATAAATCTACCCAATTGAGTTCTACAGTTTTTAAAATTTCGTTTGTAGGGCCATATAAACTACCCCAAAATTGCAAATTAAAAGGTGTCATAAAAATGCAAATAAGTGTTGCAAAAGCGGTTAAACTAACAGATAGCGCAGCATTTCCTCCAGCCATTTTACTAAAAAAGTTAGATACATTTCCACCTGGGCAAGCTGCAATCATCATCATTCCTAGAGCAAAACTTGGATGAGGTTTTATTAAAATAATCCCTAAAAAAGTTAAGGCAGGTAATAATATAAATTGCGACAAAACACCTACGAAAACAATTTTCGGATTTTTAAATAAGCGTTTAAAATCATCTACAGAAATTGCTAAAGCAACACCAAACATAATTATGGCAATTGCAATATTTAAAACCCACAATCCACTAGAATCGAAGTTTATTTTTATAGCATCTATGTCTATTTGATTTTGCATATTCTTGTTTTATATTCTAGGTTCAGAGTTCAGAGTTCAGAGTTCAGAGTTCAGAGTTCAGAGTTCAAAGTTTAAAGTTTTGGGTTTAAAGTTTAAAATGTTTTTCATTTTTGCTAACATCTAACATCTAACATCTAACATCTAACATCTAACATCTAACATCTAACATCTAACATCTAACATCTAACATCTAACAGCTAACATCTAACAGCTAACAGCTAATTCGTAAATGCGTATTCAATAATATTTGCACCCATTTTTAAAGCTTTTTCTCTAACTTCTTTTGGGTTGTTGTGTATAATTTGATCTTCCCAACCATCACTCAAATCGGTTTCATAATCGTAAAAAACAATTAATCTACCTTCGTAAAAAAGTCCAAAACCTTGTGCATTTTTCTTATCGTGTTCATGAATTTTAGGAATTCCGTTAGGAAATTTAAAAGTCTGATTATAAATAGGATGATTACTAGGAATTTCTTTAAGCTCTAAGCTAGGAAAGACTTTTTTTAACTCTCTTCTTATAAATTTATCTAAACCATAATTATCTGAAATGTGTAAAAATCCCCCAGAAATTAAATAGTTTTTTAAGTTGGTCGCTTCGTTATCAGAAAAATAAACATTGCCATGGCCTGTTAAAAATAAAAGAGGATAATTGTAAATGTCTTCGCTATTAACAGCAACTGTCTGCGGATTTTTAGAAATATTAGTTTTAATATTATGATTGGTGAATTCAACTAAATTCGGAATTGCAGTTGGATTTGCATACCAATCTCCACCACCGTTGTATTTTAAAATGGCAACATCTTGTGCGTTTAGCTGAAAAAAAATAGATAAAAATAGGAGCGTTATAAATTGCTTCATAAATTTTAGAAAGAATTTATAGCAATATAGTAAAAATGATTTTACTGATTTATAAAAGATATAGTATTCACAGCAACTAAAGCAGCAGTTTCAGTTCTTAATCTGCTTTTGCCCAAAGAAATAGGAGTATAATTTTTTTCTAATGCTTTTTTAATTTCATCCAAAGAAAAATCACCTTCGGGTCCAATTAAAATAGTGGTTTTTTCTGATGGTTTTACAACTGATTTCAACAAATTTTTGTCTTGTTCCTCACAATGAGCTATATATGTTTCACCTTCTAAATCTTGATTTAAAAATTCATTAAATTTAATAGGTTTATTCAATTTAGGAATCGTAAATTTTAAAGATTGTTTCATTGCAGACTGAATTATTTTCTCAAATCGTTCTAGTTTTACAACTCTACGTTCAGAATTATTACAAATGATTGGTGTAATTTCATCAATACCAATTTCTGTGGCTTTCTCTAAAAACCATTCAATTCTGTCGTTGTTTTTTGTAGGTGCAATGGCAATGTGTAAATAATAACCCCAAGGTTTTGGTTTTTCTTGATGCGCTATAATTTCTGCAATGCATTTTTTATCACTTGCTATTGTAATTTTAGCATCAAACAAAAAACCTTTTCCATTGGTAATATGTAAAACATCATCTTGTTTTTTTCTTAAAACACGAACAATATGTCTGCTTTCAATTTTATCAAAAGTAATTGAAGAAGTAGAAGTATTAATATCAGAATTATAAAAAAGTTGCATTGGTAAAGGTTCAAAATTAAAATTAGTTGCAAAGTTGCAAAGTTGCAGATTTACAGAGTTCAAAGTTTTTAAGTTAGAGTAATTTTTTATTTTTGCTAACTGCTAACTGCTAACTGCTAACTGCTAACTGCTAACTGCTAACTGCTAACTGCTAACTGCTAACTGCTAACTGCTAACTGCTAACTGCTAACTGCTAACTGCTAACTGCTAACTGCTAACTGCTAACTGCACTACTGAATACTCTTTCTATACGTTCTTCTTCTTTTATGAGTTACCGGATTAAAATCTTCCCAAATTTTTCTGATGGATTCATTTTCTTCTAACTCAGGAGTTCTAATACAGTTTACAATGCCTCTTTTGGCAAAAGTTTTTGTGTATTGATCAAAAATAATAGCAGTTACTCCTTTGTTTTGATAATCTGGATGTACGCCTATTAAATAAAAAGTAACATCTTTAGAGTGTCTTCTTGCTTTTAATAAACGAAACATGCCTAAAGGAAATAATTTTCCTTTTGCTTTTTGTAATGCTTCTGAAAATGAAGGCATAACAATGGCAAAAGCGACAAGTTTATTACTTTCATCAACCACGAATTTTATATATTCAGGATTAATAAAAGTGATGTATTTTTTCTTAAAGTATTCTATTTGATCTTCTGATATAGGTACAAAAGTTGATAGTTTAGAGTAAGAAGCACTAAAAACTTCGAACATTTCATCTACAAAAGGTAGAATGTCTTTGGTTTTTGTAAAATCTAATGCCTTTAATTTAAAACGTCTTTTTATAATGCTACTTACTCTATCAAAATAAACAGCATCTACATTTTTAAATTTAAACTTATTTTCTAAATATTCTTTTTCTTTTACGTAGCCTAATTGCTCTAAATGATCTTTGTAATAAGGATGATTGTACCAGGTAATCATTGTGCCTTGATGATCGAAACCATCAATTAAAACTCCGGTTTTATCTAAATTATTAAAACCAACAGGTCCTTCTATATATTCTAAATTATTTTTTTTACCAATTTCATTTATCTTATCTAAAAGAACTTTGGTAACTTCTATATCATCGATAACATCAAACCAACCAAAACGCATTTTTCTGATTTGCTGGTTATTTATTTCGTACCAATTGATAATAGCAACAACTCTACCTACAATTTTTCTACCTTTATAAGCAAGAAAAAATTGGGCATCAGCATTTTTAAATACAGGATTTTTTTTTGCATTAAAATTGGCAATTTCATCCTTAATAATAGGAGGAACCCAGTACTTGTTATTTTTATATAATGAAAACGGAAATAAAACAAAACGTTTCATTTCTTTTTTAGTAATAGCTTGTTTTAAGGTAATCATAATTATTATGGGGGTTTAATTTTTCCTTTTTCGGCTTCTTGTTCTTGTTGTTTTCTTCTTTTCTTTCTTGGTAAAAATACCAAAAATTCTACTAAAGAAGCCTTTTCGCTTTTTATTGTAATTAGAAACTGGCGAATCTGTTATTTCTCTACCGTTTTCATCCAATTCAATATAAGCATCTTTATGCTTGTTAATTCTGTAAGAAACTCCAAAACCTGCATAAAAACCAGTAGATTTACCTTCAGATAAAAGTCTAATTGAAGAATTGATTTGTAAATCTTTACTGTACAAGTATGCCAACCCAAAACCTAAATTTATTTTATTTTGATATTCTTTAAACACAGTTTGGTTTTCTAAAAAAGAAGACCATCTGTCACTAAAATTATAAGTACCTGTTATGATGTATGATAATTCTGAAAATTCTGTACCTATTTGATCGTAAAAAATGTTGGTTATTATGTTAAATTTAGAACTTAAATTGTTTTGTAATAAAACACCTATTTTAGGTGATATACTTTCGTTCTTATAGAATTCGCTTACAAAATTGGTGTTTAAACCTGCATAAATAGCAACAGAAGGTATCAATCTTTTTTTATCAAATGCAAATCTTCTTTTCCAGCTTCTAACCTCTTTGCTTTTGTCTTCATATTCTTGTTGAAAAATTAAATATTTTGCGCCTACTGTAAATTTACTTAAACCTGTTGTATAGTAATGAGATGTAAAAATATTTTTAAATGCTATTTTATCTCTTTGATAACTAGCTTGTGCATTTATTTCTAATTTTTCTAAGAAAAAACTGGTTCTAAAAAGCATATCAAAACCTAAAGATTGAGGTCTAGAAAATGTAGGTTGTATAGAAGTGTTTCTAAAAAAAATATTACTTTCAAATTGATAAACTCCAGTACCAACACTATAAGGGCTCTCAGAAAAACCAGGTTTATTAGAATTTATAACCTCTGTATATTGGCTATATATTGATGAAAAACACAATAGAAAGAAGAAAAGAAAGATTTTCAATTTAGGGTTTTTCATCGCCAATAAACAATTTTAATTTAAATATTGAATTACTAAACAAACATAGAACAAAAATGCTGTTTTTAAAAGCATTGCATACTTTTTTAGCTTTGTAAAAGTTTTATAGTTTGTTAACGCTACAATTATTATCAAATTGTTATTTTTGATAGATTTTTTAATACAATTATCATATGGGTTTATTGAAAACTATATTTTTTATTTTAATTATTTACTACGCTCTTAAATTTTTAACAAAATTATTAGCGCCTTTTTTGATGAAAAGAGTGGCTGATACTATCCAAAAGAAAGCAGAAGAACAGTTTGGAGGGCAAGCACAACAACCAAAAAGTAATATAAAAGAAGGAGAAACTATTATAGATAAAGCACCTAGAAATACCACGCAAGGTAAAAACTCTGTAGGTGAGTATGTAGATTTTGAAGAAATAGAATAATTCTGCTTATAAAAATTACGTCAACAAAAAACTTAACTTTTAAATTAAGCCATTGAAACTTAAAAAAATATTTCCATACGTAATTGCAGTTGCAATTTTTGTAATTGCTTCCGTAATTTACTTTCATCCTGTTTTAAAAGGACAAAAAATAGCCCAATCAGATATTACCCAATTTACGGGTATGGCTAAAGAAATTAAAGATTTTAGAGCCGATAAAAACACAGAACCTTATTGGACAGGAGCTTCTTTTAGCGGAATGCCAGCTTACCAAATAAGTGCATATTATCCTTACGATTTTGTAAGAACTTTAGACAGAACAATTCGTTTTTTACCAAGACCAGCAGATTATACCTTTCTATATTTTTTAAGTTTTTTTGTATTGATGATGGCCTTAAAAGTAGAATGGAGGTTGGCAATTTTAGGTGCGCTTTCCTTCGGATTTTCTACCTACCTAATCATCATTTTTGTGCCTGGACATAATGCGAAAGCACATGCAATTGCTTATATGCCTTTAGTTTTGGCGGGTATTTTGTGGGTTTTTCAAAAGAAATATGTTTTAGGTTTTATTGTTACAGGTTTGGCAATGGCTTTAGAAATTTACACAAACCACATACAAATGACTTATTATTTAGGTTTTTGTTTATTGATTTTAGGTATTGTTGAACTTACAAATGCTATTAAAGAAAATAAAATTCCGAGATTTATAAAACAAGCTGCTGTAATTATTGCTGCAGTGGTTTTAGGGATTGGTGCAAATGCGCCTAGATTAATGGCAATGAAAGAGTATGCAGATTATAGTACCAGAGGTAAATCTGAATTAACCATAAACGCAGACGGATCAAAAAAAGAAGCTTCAAAAGGTTTGGATAAGTCCTATATTACAGAATATAGTTACGCCAAGTTAGAAACTTTCAATTTGTTTGTGCCACGTTTTATGGGTGGTGGAACTGTAGAAGAGTTAAGTAAAAACTCTAATTTTTATCAATTGATAGAAAAAAGAGCTGGTAAAAAAGTTGCAGATGATTATTCGAAACAAGTATTAACGTATTGGGGAGATCAAACTATTATTGAAGCTCCGGCTTATATTGGTGCAGTGGTATTTTTCTTATTTTTCTTAGGGATTTTCTTAGTAAAAGGAAGATTAAAACAGTGGTTAGTGGCAGCAACTGTATTTTCTATTCTATTAAGTTGGGGTAGAAATTTTGAAGGTTTAACCAATTTTTTTATCGATTATGTGCCTCTATATAATAAGTTTAGGGCAGTTTCTTCGATACAAATTATAGCAGAATTGTGTGTGCCAATTTTAGGAATTTTGGCTTTAAAAGAATTCTTTTCATCAAAAAAATCTGATAAAAAGAAATTAAAAGCTTTAGAAAAAGCTGTTTTTACTTTTGGAGGTTTAATTATTTTCGGATTTATTTTAGCACATAGTTTTTCTACTTTCGAAGGAATAAGAGATGCGAATTATAATGATTTACCTGGTTTAATTGATGCTGTTATTGCTGATAGAAAATCGATGTTATTAATGGATACTTTACGTTCTTTAATTTTGGTAATTTTAGCGGCAGGTGTTTTATGGTTTTTCTTAAAAAACAAATTAAAACAACAATTTGCAATTATTGGTTTATTGGTTTTTATCTTATTCGATTTAATCTCTGTAAATAAAAAATACGTAAACGAATCTGATTTTAAACCGTCTCGAAGAGTTGAGCAGCCTTTTGTAAAATCGAATGCAGACAAACAAATATTAGAAGATAAAACACATTATAGAGTTGCTAATTTTGCTGCAAACCCAATGCAAGATGGAGCTACATCTTATTTTCATCAATCAATTGGTGGTTATCACGCAGCAAAAATGGGACGTTATAAAGAATTGTTCGATTTTCATATTGCAAAAAATAATATGCAAGTGTTAAATATGTTAAACACTAAATACTTTATTATTCCAGATAATGAAGGACAAAAACAAGCACAATTAAACCCTGATGCAAATGGAAATGCTTGGTTTATAGAAAATATAAAAGTTGTAAATTCTGCAAATGATGAAATAAAAGCTTTAGATTCTTTAAATACCAAAACATCAGTAGTTTTAGATAAAAGCAAATTATCAGAAAATATAAGTTTTGATATTCAAAAAGATTCAACGGCAACAATAGAATTACAGAATTATGATGTTACTACTTTAACATATCAATCAAAATCAGATAAAGAGCAATTTGCAGTATTTTCTGAAATCTATTATAAAGATGGTTGGAATGCTTATATAGATAATCAATTAACACCACATTTCAGAGTAAATTATGTGTTAAGAGGAATGAAAATTCCTGCTGGCGAACACAAAATCGTTTTTAAATTTGAACCAGAAGTAATTCAGAAAGGTAGTTTTATATCTTTAACTTCTTATGGATTATTGATTTTAGTAACTTTAGGATGGTTGTTTTATGATGAAAAAAAGAAGAAAAAAGTAGCTAAAAATGTATAAGAAACTCCCATCAAAAAGATACGAACACACTTTAGCTTTTTTGCAAAAAACAGTTCCTACACCAGCAACAATTTTAGATTTAGGTGTTCGTAATCCGTTTTCTGAAATTATGGAAGCCAATGGTTATACTGTAATTAATACAGAAGGTGAAGATTTAGATTTATTACCCGAAATTGTAAAAAAACATAAAGTGGATGCTGTTTCTGCTTTCGAAATTTTTGAACATTTAATTGCTCCTTTTAATGTGTTAAGAGAAATTGAAGCAACTAAATTAATAACTACAATTCCTTTAAATCTTTGGTTTGCGAAAGCCTACAGAAGTAAAACTGATATGTGGGACAGACATTATCACGAATTTGAAGATTGGCAGTTTGATTGGTTATTAGAAAAATCGGGCTGGGTAATTAAAGATAAAAAAAAGTGGACAAGCCCAATTAATAAAATTGGTTTTAGACCTATTTTAAGAAAATTTACGCCTAGATATTATGCTGTTTTTGCAGAAAGAAAATAGTATATGAAAATAGGAATGATTTTAGACGAGGAATTTCCTCCAGATCCTAGAGTAGAAAACGAGGCAATTGCCTTAATTAATGCAGGTCACACCGTTTTTCTTTTTTGTTTAAGCTATAATGATCGTCAAGCATCATCAGAAAGTATTAACAAAATTCAAGTAAAACGTTATTTGTCAACTCAATTTATCTATAAATTATCAGCTTTAGCGTATACAGTTCCTTTGTACAAATTGATGTTAAAGGATAAAATAAAGCACTTTTTACAAGAAAATAAAATTGATGCGATTCACATTCACGATCTTAGAATTGCTGATACTGTTTTTAGTGCCAATCAAAAATTAAAACTTCCTACTATTTTAGATTTACACGAAAATAGACCAGAGATTATGAAGTTTTATCCGCATTTAACAAAGTTTCCAGGTAAGTTTTTAATATCACCTAAAAAGTGGAAAAAGAACGAGGAAAAATTTATTAAAAAAGCAGACAAAGTAATTGTAGTAACCCAAGAATCTAAGAAAGAAATTATAAAAAGAGTACAAATTAATGCTGATAAAATAATTGATGTTCCAAATACAGTTCGTAAAGATTTTTTTAAAAAGCATTCTACATTTCCTGATATTTTAAATAGATATCAGAATCATTTTGTTTTGCTTTATATTGGTGATACTGGTTTAAGAAGAGGTTTACAAACTGCTATTAAATCGCTAGTTTTTTTGAGTGATGAAATTCCGAATATTAAACTAGTTGTTGTGGGTAAAAACTCAACAGATGCTATTCTTAAACAACTAGCAAAAGATTTAAAAGTGGAAAAGTATGTGGATTTTTTAGGATGGAAAGACCCAAAATATTTTAGTTCTTATATTTTAAGTAGTGCTGTTTGCATTTCGCCTTTGCACAGAAATTTACATCACGATACTACTTATGCGAATAAGATTTTTCAATATATGAGTTTTGGCAAACCTTTATTGGTTAGTGATGCTACAGCTCAACAAAACTTGACAGAAAATTACAAATCTGGTTTGGTGCATAAAGCAGAAGATGTAAATGATTTTGCTGATAAAACAATCCAATTATATAAAAACGAAGCATTAAGAAATAAATTTGGTGAAAATGGAAAAGATTTTGTGAGAAATAAATTTTCTTGGGAGCAAACATCAAAAAAACTCATACATTTATATGATAATCTTTTAAATTGAAAGTACTTATTATAACATATTATTGGCCTCCTGCAGGTGGTTCTGGCGTTCAGCGTTGGTTAAAATTTGTAAAATATTTACAAGGTTTTGATATTGAACCTATTGTTTATACTGTTGACAATGCAAATTATCCAAAAGAAGATGCGTCTTTGGTAAATGAAATTCCGAAAGATGTAACAATTTTAAAACAACCCATTTGGGAACCTACAGATGTACTGTTTTGGAAAAAGAAAAATCAGCAAAAAAAAGATATTTCTAATAGTACAAATAGTGGTTTTTTATCTTTTATAAGAGGTAATTTCTTTATACCAGACCCTAAAATATTTTGGGTAAAACCTTCTGTTAAATTCTTAAATCAATTTTTAAAAGAAAAACCTGTTGATGTTGTAATTTCTACTGGTCCACCTCACAGTATGCATTTAATTGCAAAAAAAATCAGCCAAAAAAATAACATCAAATGGTTGGCAGATTTTAGAGATCCTTGGTCAGATTTGTATTATAACAAAGAATTTAATCAGCTTTCATTTGCTAAAAAACGAAATATAGCATTAGAGAACTCCGTTTTTAATTCTACAGATTGTCTTTTAACTGTAAGCAATACTTTAAAAATGGAATTTACCAATAAAACCAAAAGAGTAGAAGTAATTACTAATGGTTTTGATGATGAAGTTGCCACTAAAAATATTGTAAGATTAGATAAAAAATTCACAATTTCATATATTGGTTTATTGCCAAAACAAAGTAATCCGAAGTTGTTATTTACAGTATTGCAAAAACTTTGTTTAGAAGATGCTATTTTTAAAAATGATTTGCAACTCAATTTTATTGGTGATATTTCTGATGAGGTAAAAAAAGAAATAGAGTTTAATAATTTAATTGATAATACTGAGTTTAAAGGCTATGTTTCTCATAGAGAAGCTATTGTTTATCAGAAAAAAGCGCAGGTTTTGTTGCTGTTAATTCCGAATGTAAAAAAATCAGAAGGTATCTTAACAGGTAAACTTTTTGAATATTTAACAGCGAAAAGACCTATTTTAGCTTTAGGTCCAGAAAAAGCAGATTTATCAGAAATATTAGAAAACACAAATGCAGGAGTTGTTGTAGGATTTAATAATGAAGTCAAATTAACGTCAGAAATTAAAAAATTATATCAACAATATAAAGAAGGATCTTTACAAGTAAATTCTAAAAACGTTGAACAATATCATCGTATAAATTTAACAGGACAATTGGCCATCATTTTAAAAAGTATGAAATCGTAAAATGGGAATCGTATTAAAACAATCTTTTAAAAATACATTATTTATTTACTTGGGTTTTGCCATTGGCGGAATAAATACTTTGTTTTTATACACACGTTTTCTAGAAGACGAATATTATGGTTTGGTAACCTATTTATTGGCAACTTCAAACATTTTAATGCCTTTAATTGCTCTTGGAATTCATCATACTATTGTAAAATTTTTTTCAAGTTATTTTACCAAAATAGATAAAGACAAGTTTTTATCATCAGTGCTATTCTTACCTTTATTGATAGCTTTACCAATGGGTTTTTTTGGTAATTTATTTTACGAAGAAATCAGTACTTATTTATCCGAAGAAAACCCGATAATAAAAGAATACACTTTTGTAATTTATTTAGTGGCTTTTACTTGTGCTTATTTTGAGGTTTTTTATGCTTGGGCAAAAGTGCAATTTCAATCGGTTTTTGGTAATATTTTAAAAGAACTTTGGAATAGGGCAGTAGTTATGCTTTTGTTATTTGCAGTGTATTTTGAATTTATTACTAAAGCTGAATTTATTTTTTATTTAACAGCAGCTTATTTTTTAAGAATGTTTGTTATGATGTTTTATGCTTTTAAATTATACTTCCCAAAATTCACATTTGCAAGACCCGATAATTTTAATGAAATCTTACGTTTTTCTTTATATATAATTCTTGCGGGTAGTGCAGGTGCTATTATTTTAGATATTGATAAATTTATGATTCCTGGTAAAGAATCTTTAGAAAAAGCCGCTTATTATTCTGTAGCTGTGTTTATTGGTTCTTTTATAGAAGCGCCAAGTAGAGCAATGTTAAATATTTTACAGCCCTTAACATCTAAAACTTTAAATGAAGAAAACCATAAAGAAGTGGCTTCTTTATATAAAAAGAGTTCTATAAATTTATTATTGATAAGTGGTTTTTTCTTTGTGTTGATTAATGCCAATGTAAATCAATTATTTAGTTTATTACCCAAAGAATATGCAGGTGGAGCTTTAGTTGTTTTTATGATTTCTTTGTTAAAAATGTATAATGGCTTTTTAGGAAATAATGGCGCAATTATAAACAATTCTAAATTTTATAAAATTGTATTACCATTAAGTTTAGGAATGGCATTTTCTGTCTATTTTTTAAATAAACTCTTTTATTACGAGTTAGAAATGGGAACTGATGGTTTGGCTTTGGCAACTTTAATTGTAATTTTTGCAGCAAATACTTTTCGATTATTATTTGTAAAAAGAAAGTTTTCTATGACACCTTTTACAAACAGAACATTTGTAATGTTAGTAATAATAGTCTTAATGTATGTGTTATTTAATTTTTGGGATTTTACAATTAGCGATATTTATTTGTTCAAATTTCCTATTCATCCAATAATCAACATCGCCTTAAAAAGCATTATTATCACAGCAATTTATTTCTTTCTGATTATCAAACTAAAAATTTCTGATGATATTAATCGAATTTTTAAGAGGTTTTACAAATAACAATCTATTAAATCTGTAAGCATATGAAACAACAATGCAATACACAGAATTCTTGTCTTTTTAAAAAATAAACCTGCTACATAAAAAAGCATTGCAATATATGTATGCAAAGGATGAAAATTAATACTGCATCTATTTTCGGCAAAAATTGGAGTTGCCAATAAATGATCTAAATCGACCAACATTGATAAAAGAAAAATAAGGTAAACTTTTTTCCATTTATCCTTAAAAAAGAAATAAGCAATTAAAAGAGGAACAAAAAAATGAAAGGAATAATGTATGGTGAATTTTAGCATAAAAAAAAGACTTATAGTAAAAATAAGTCTTTTTCTAGAATATGAATAATTATATAATAAGTGGGGGAACTCATATTACTGAGTAAATATAATTATTTATTAGTCTCAATTAATTTACATATGTTAATAAAAGATTGTTTTTTTGAGATTTATACCTAGTTTTTTTGAAAATTGTATTTTATAATGTAAAAGAATTTGCCATAAAAACAGTTGCAAAAAAATACTTAAAATTGAATGAAATCTTTTTTTAATTGAATAACTTTTAGGGAACTTATTCTACATTGTGAAATGTATGTGTATTCTTGTATTTATGAATGGTTTACTTTTAAAATTTGTAGTTTAAAAAGGCTTATCCTAAGATAAACCTTTTCTATTTTAAATAATTTTTTGGGGAACTTAAATTAAAATATTTTTAGCCCGGCAAAATTATATAATTATTGTTATTAAACTCTTTACCTATGTTATTAGAGTTATTTAGAGTACATTTTTTTTCTAATTCTACTTAATTGAACTGCAGAAATATTAAGATAAGCAGCAATATGGTATTGAGCAATAATGTTTTCTATATCAGGTATTTCTCTTTTGAGTTTTAAATATCTTTCTGATGCATCTAAAATTGCAAGGTTATAAATCTCAGATTCCATTAAAAAAAACACATATTCTAATAACCTTGAGTATAAATTGGCTAAACCAATATCTGTTTTAGTTAGCGTCATAAAATTATTGTAATTAATTTTATACAATGTGCAATCTGTTAAGCATTCGTAAGCTAGTTTGCTTGGTTCTTTCGATAAAAGTGAGTTTAAAGAGCCTGTAGGTTTACCTAATGTAAAAAATGATCTGGTGTATTCTTTCCCTTTTTCATCAACAATATAAGATCTTACAATACCAGTTTTTATAATATAAAAATTTATAGCGACTTCATTAAATTTAATTAAAAACTCATTTTTTTTAAATTCTACTTTTGAAGCTAATTGTAAAAAAGAGTCAAAACTTTTTTCAGGTATATCTTTAAATTGATTTGTGAATTCTTTTAATGATAGCATACATTTAAGATTTTCTTTTAAAGATAAGAAATCTTAACGGATTATAAAAAGCTAATCGCATTTGGGCCTTCCATAAAAAGTAAATCTAATATCGATAAATTTGGGATAAAACCGTGTTTATCATCAAACATTTGAATATATCTTTCTATTAATTTTTTAGGTTGATGTTTCTTATCTGCCAAAAACCTAAAATCATTTGTTATATTTTCGGTTTGATATTCTTTTGTAAGTATAAAGTCAGAATTTAATTGTAAAGCATCAGTAATAAAAAGGTAAGTATCAATATTTAAATCCTGTAAGTATTTGTATTTCTTATTGAAAATTGGAGCGATATCATCTTCTAAAAAATCAAAAAAAGGTGATGTTCTGTAAGCAATTTTCAATGACTTAAAATGTTGGTCTTGCCAAGGAACATTATTCTCTACTAAAGTATCTTTTGTTTTCTTTCTTCCGTCTTTAATTTGATGTTTTACCGGTATCGTTAATAACTGTTTACCACTGGAATTATATATGTAACAACGATTTCTGTAACTCTGTTTCTGAAAATTATCTTCTACTTCAAACACAACATCGTCTGCTTTTACAAGCTCAGCATATTGAGAAATGGGTGAAAAATATGTTGGAATAAATAATGACATTTTATTTGTTCAAAGTTCAGAGTTCAAAATTAAATTCTAAGACAACTTAACAATAAAACTTAAGCTTTCTTTTTAGATTTATAAAAGCTCCAACCAATATAAAGTGCAATTAATGCAAAAACTAAATATCTGTAAGAAACTGGTTCTCCATCTCCGTGAACAGTTGTAAACATTCTATCCCAGCGAATTGATTTAAGTTTTGCGCCAAAACTAGGTGCATCAGCATCCCAACTAAACCAAACCATTACAGGTTTTCCTAAAACGTGATCGAAAGGAACATAACCCCAATATCTAGCATCTAAAGAATTGTGTCTGTTATCACCAATTAAATAAAAATAATCTTGTTGAAACGTGTAAGAATCGACTTTCTCTCCGTTAATAAAAATATCTTTACCATTTACAACTAAATCATTATACTCATAGTTTTTAATGATTTGCTCATAGAAAGGAAGCGACTCTGTATCTAATTTTACAGTTGCTCCTGCTTCTGGAATATATATTGGTCCAAAATTATCTTGGCTCCAACCTAATTCTTTAACATGAGGAAAAATGGCATTATCTGCAGAATGATTTATTTTAGTTACAGATTTTGTTAGCGGATATTTTTTAAGTCTAGCAACTTCATCCTCAGTTAAATTAATGTTTATTTTGTTATCAACATTAACCATTTTAATTTTTCTCGCAAAGTCAGGATTTATACCTCCAGCAACTTCTGTATATAAAGAATCTTGACCAATTTTAGATAGACTTCCATTCTCTTTTATAGCAGTTTGTACTTTATCATTTTCCCAGTATTCAGTAAGAATTTTATAAACTCCGGTTCTTTCTTTATCTAATAAAAACTTAGGAAAACTACTTTGACTTATAGGTTCTTTACACTCAAAAGTATAGTAAAACTGTAATTTTGCTCTGTAAGGTAATTCGTTCTTTTTGCCATTTATGTAAAAATAACCATCTTTCATTTCTAGAGAATCGCCAGCAATACCAACTGCACGTTTTACATAGTTTGTCTTTTTATCTACAGGTTTGTAGGTAAATTTCCCAGAATTATCTCCCCACATTGTAGCCAATGAATCTGCAGGCCAGTTAAAACAAACAATATCATTGTTTTGTATTTTTTGTAAACCAGGCAGACGAGTGTATGGTAATTGTGGCTTTTTTAAATAAGATGGTAAACCTGTTAATGGTAAAGAATCGTGAACCATTGGTGCAGCAATTACTGTTGATGGAACTCGTGCTCCATAATGAAATTTACTCACAAATAAATAATCACCAACTAATAAAGATTTTTCTAAAGATGATGTAGGTATTGTAAAAGGCTGCATAAAATACGTATGCACTAAAGTTGCAGCAATAATTGCAAATGCAATAGAGCTAACCCATTCACCCAACTCAGATCTTGGTTTTAAACTTCTATCTGCATTGTGTTTAGCATCTGTTGCATAATTAATGTAAAAAATATACAAACCTAAAGTTACAATAGCCAAAAGCGAATCTGTTTTTTTATAAAAACCAAAAGTTCTAATAGTTTCTATCCAAATTACAGGAAACATTAATAAGTTAACAATTGGTATAAAAAGTAGAATAATCCACCATTTTGGTCTGTTAATCATTTGCATTAAAACAATACCATTATAAATTGGTACTGCAGCTTCCCAAGCTTTTCTACCTGCCTTTACATATAATTTCCAAGTACCCAAAAAGTGTATTACTTGCACTACTAAAAAGAAGATAAACCACTGTGTATAAGTCATAATATATTTTTAATTTCTTAAAATAGAAATAATTTTTAATGTTTTATAAGTTGCAAAATAACTAAAAAGTTACAGTATTTAAGAGATGTTTAACACATCTTTCATAGAAAATACGCCTGTTTTATCTAAAATCCATTCTGCTGCAATTACTGCACCTAAAGCAAAACCTTTTCTATTGTGTGCAGTGTGTTTAATTTCTATGGTATCTACTTCAGAATTGTACCAAACAGAATGTGTACCAGGTACATCTGGGATTCTTTTAGCCACAATTGGTATACTATTTTCTTCTGATGTTTCATCACCCAAAACCCAATCTTTTTTAGATGTGTTTTCTATTACACCTTCTGCTAAAGTTATTGCAGTTCCACTGGGTGCATCTAATTTTTTAGTATGATGAATTTCTTCCATAGAAACATTGTACTCCTTTAAAGTACTCATCATTTTTGCCAATTGTTTGTTCAATTCAAAAAAGATGTTTACGCCAACACTAAAGTTAGAAGCATAAATAAATCCGCCATTTTTTTCTTTGCAAAGTGCAACAGCTTTATCATAATTTTCTAACCAACCTGTAGTTCCAGAAATTACAGGAACATTGTTGTTTAAACAATTGGTTATATTGCTAAAAGCGGAATTTGGTATGCTAAAATCAATAGCAACATCAGCCAAAGTTATATCAATAACATCATTGGCATCTTTACGAATTACTATTTCGTGGCCTCTAGAAATTGCAATTTTTTCAATTTCTTTACCCATTCTTCCATAACCTAAAAGTGCAATCTTCATTTTAAAATGTAAATTTAATTTGTAATCCTACTGTTGGTGCTTCAAACTGAATTGGATCAGGAATAAAAGCTGGTTTTATAGACAAATTATCGTCTGTATTAAACTGTAATAAATGCGCATTTACACTCGCTTCTACAATTTGTAAAACGTAAATTATAATACCAGATAAAAGCGAAAAATCTCTATTTTCTTTTAACTGCTCTTGCGCAGTTTCTAGAGTTTCTGTAGATACTAAAACGCTTCCATCTTCTAAAGTAAACTCGTCTTGCAATCCTGCTTTTCTTAATTTGTATGCAGTTCTATAACGTTTATAATCGTTATTATTAATTTGATAATAATATACTGGTATTGCCAAAGCTCCCCAAACAATTGGGGCTTTCCAATATTTTTTATTGTAAATCTGACCCATTCCAGGAAAAATAGCCGAATAAAAAGCTGCCTTAGATGGCGCTAACGGATCATATACTCCTTGCGAAGTTTTTATGTTGCCTAAAATTTTTACATCGTTAACTTTAACGTCTGTAGAATCTTTTTGAGCAAAAGAATGAACAGCATAAAATGCAATGAAAAGGATAAGTATATTTTTTTTAAAAAGCACTTACTTTAATAAGTTTTTTATTCGTTTAAAATCTTCTTCAGAATGAAAAGGAATAGAAATTTTTCCTTTTCCGTTAGACGCTACAGAAATATCTATTTTATGACCAAAAAACTCGCTAATTTCTTTTTTGCTTTCTCTAACAAAAGGAGGAATTACAATTTTCTTTTTTGGTTTAGCAATAGCTCCTGTTTTTAGGCTCTTTACCAAATCTTCTGTTTGCCTTACAGATAATTTTTCGCGTAAAACTTTCTCGTAAATTGCTAATTGATCTTCTGTATTATCAACATTAATCATTGCACGTCCATGACCCATAGAAATAAATCCATCTCGCATACCAGTTTGTAAAATAGGATCTAATTTTAACAAACGTAAATAGTTTGTAACTGTAGATCTTTTTTTACCAACTCTTGTACTTAGTTCTTCTTGTGTTAACTGAATTTCATCAATTAAGCGTTGGTAAGAAAGTGCAACTTCTATAGGATCTAAATTTTTACGTTGAATGTTTTCTACCAAGGCCATTTCTAGCATTTCTTGGTCGTTTGCCAGTCTTATGTACGCCGGTATTGTTGGGTTTCCTATTAATTTTGATGCTCTAAAACGACGCTCACCAGAAACCAATTGAAATTTATTACCTTCTAATTTACGAACTGTAATTGGTTGTATAACACCTAATTCTCTAATAGAACTCGCTAATTCTCTTAACGCTTCTTCATCAAAATAAGTTCTTGGTTGATAAGGGTTAACATCAATTAACTCTAAATCAATTTCTATAATATTACCCACAACTTTATCTGCATTCTTGTCTGATGCAGAATTAATGTTAGGTGTTTCTTGTAATAAAGCAGATAATCCTCTTCCTAAAGCCTGTTTCCTTGTTGCTTTTGCCATTATTTTTACAAATTCTTTTTTAATAATTCTTGGGCTAAATTTAAGTAATTTATTGCACCTTTACTAGTAGCATCATAGGCAATAATACTTTCTCCATAACTTGGTGCTTCTCCCAAACGTGTATTTCTTCTAATAATTGTATCAAAAACCATACTAGAAAAATGTTTTCTTACTTCATCTACTACTTGGTTAGAAAGTCTTAAACGAGAATCGAACATTGTTAATAACAAGCCTTCTATATCTAAATTAGAATTATGAATATTTTGTACGCTTTTTATGGTGTTTAATAATTTACCTAAACCTTCTAAAGCAAAATATTCGCATTGTATGGGTATTATTACAGAATCTGATGCAACTAACGAATTTAAAGTTATTAAACCTAATGATGGTGCACAATCTATTAAAATATAATCGTAATCATCTTTAATTTGTTCGATAGATTTTTTAAGCATATATTCTCTATTTTGCTTGTCTACCAATTCAATTTCAATAGCAACTAAATCTATATGTGCAGGAATAATATCTACGTTAGGCGAAGTTGTTTTAACAATAGCATCTTTTGCATCTATGGTATGTTCTAAAACTTGATAAGTTCCAAATTCAACTGTTTCTACATCAAGGCCTAAACCAGAAGAAGCATTTGCTTGCGGATCAGCATCAATTAATAAAACTTTCTTTTCTAAAACGCCAAGAGAAGCTGCTAAATTAACACTTGTGGTAGTTTTACCTACACCTCCTTTTTGATTTGCAATAGCAATTATTTTTCCCATAATAACTTTATGTTAATAAAGAGTAAAATTACATTTTTTTCTGTTTTCTGAAATTTAAAGATGTTAACAAAAAGATAAATTCGTAAATATCTGTAGTTTAATAAAATACGAATTTAATTTTACTGTTTTTAAACAATTTTACTCAAAAAAGAGATGCTTTTAATTTATTTTAAATTACTAAGCTTTTATTGGGGTATTTTTTAAAACTTCTTTTAATAGTTTCCAAAATTTTTGGGTCGATGATATTTGCGCACGTTCATCGGGTGAGTGTGCTCCTTTTATATTTGGACCAAAAGAAATCATTTCCATTTCTGGGTAATTTTGTCCTAGAATTCCGCATTCTAAACCAGCGTGACAAGCAGCTACATTTGGTTGCTCATTAAATAATTCAATATAAGTACTCTCTACCGTTTTTAAGATTGATGAATTCATATTTGGTAACCAACCAGGATAAGTGCCAGAAAAATCAACATTAAAATTGGCCAATTCAAAACAAGCTTTTAAAGAATTTGCTAAATCCCATTTATTAGTTTCTGATGATGAACGTGTTAAACATCCTATTTTAATTTCACCGTCTTTAACAATAATTCTAGCAATATTGTTTGAAGTTTCTACTAAACCATTAACATCAGGACTCATTCTATACACTCCATTTAAAGCCGCATAAATAGACTTTATAAATCCTTCTTGCGCATCAACTTCCATTACTTTTTCTGGTGATTCAACTTCCTGAAGGTCAATAGATAAGTTTTGTTCTAGTGTTGAAAACTCTACTTTTATTTTGTTGATAAGTGAAGAGGTTTCAGATAAAAAAGTTTCTTTAGAATCGCTATTTACAACAACAGTTGCAAAACTCTCTCTTGGAATTGCGTTACGTAAACTACCACCATTTACATCAGCAATTCTTAATCCATAATTTTTATAACCATCAAATAATAAACGATTCATTATTTTATTGGCATTACCTAAACCTTTTATAATATCCATTCCAGAATGACCACCATTTAAACCAGTAACCGCAATTGAAAAAGCCGTTGTGTTTTCTGGTAAGTTTTCTTCTGTATAATGTCTTTTAGCAGTAACATCTACACCACCTGCACAACCAATACCAATTTCATCATCTTCTTCTGTATCTAAGTTTAGTAAAATTTCACCTTTTAAAATACCTCCTTCTAAACCCATTGCACCAGTCATTCCAGTTTCTTCATCAATAGTAAAAAGTGCTTCAATTTCTGGATGAGGTAATTCTGTAGAAGATAAAACAGCCATAATTGCTGCAACTCCTAAACCATTATCCGCACCTAAAGTTGTACCATCTGCTTTTACCCAATCACCATCTACATACATTTTAATACCTTCTTTATCAAAATCGAAAACAGTGTCAGAATTTTTTTGATGCACCATATCAATATGTCCTTGCATTACAGTAACTTTTCTGTCTTCCATACCAGAAGTAGCAGGTTTTTTTATGATTACATTACCAACTTTGTCTACAAAAGTTTCTAGGTTTAGGCTTTTACCAAAATCAACCATAAACTGTATAATTCTTTCTTCTTTTTTTGATGGTCTTGGTACTGCATTTAAATCTGCAAAATGATTCCAAACTGATTTCGGAGCTATATTTCTAATATCTTGATTCATAAAGTTGTTGTATTAATAGTCTACAAAAGTACCAATTTTAAAGGCCAATTTAAAGTCTTCTTGTTAAAGAAGACTTTAAATTGAGTAATATTTATTTGATGTCTATAATACTATCATCAATATTTTTTCTAACTTTTTTTAAGTCTTTCATATAATCATCTTCGGCTCTAAAACCAACAGGTATAACTAAAACTGAAGTTAAGTTTTGCTTATTTAACTTTAAGACTTCATCATATTTTTCAGGAATAAAACCTTCCATTGGGCAAGCGTCTATTTTTTCGATAGCACAAACAGTTAATAAATTACCCAAAGCTATATAAGCCTGATTTTTATTCCAAATTGTTAATTCTTCTTGCGTTTTATTAGCAAGTTGATTAGTTAAAAACTCTTTAAAAGGATTGATAATTTCATCTGGAGTTTGTCTAACTTCTTGAACCAAATCAAAATAATTCTCAACCTCCATATTATCATAAATTTTAGGAATACAAATTACCAATAGGTGAGAGGCTTCTAGAACTTGAGGTTGATTCATAGAATGCAAAACCAATTCTTCTTGAATGGCTTTGTTTTGAATTACCGCTAATTTTATCGGTTGTAAGCCGTAAGAAGTTGGTGTTAAGTTAAATGCTTCTTTTAGTGTTTCTATTTGTTGGGCAGAAAGTGTTTTATTTTTATCAAATTTCTTAACAGCATATCTCCATTGTAAACTTTCTATTGTATTCATAAATTTAAAATATACAACAAAAGTAAGGTAATCATAGCTCTTAAATTAAGTTTCTATTGGTAAAATTGATGCATTTATAAATTTTTTGTACCTTGAAAATAAAAAGGATGAACGAAGATTTTTTGTATTATGTTTGGCAATACAAACTTTTTTCTAGTACAAGTTTATCTACTTCAGATGGTTTAAAAATCCATATAAAAAAGGCAGGAACTCATAATAAAAATGAAGGTCCAGATTTTTTAAACGCTCATATTGAAATAGACAATCAGCTTTGGGTTGGTAATGTAGAAATGCATTTAAAATCGTCTGATTGGTATTTGCACAAACACGAAGAAGATGCAAATTATGATGCTGTAATTCTACACGTTGTTTGGGATTATGATGCAGATATTTATATGAAAAACAACAAATCTCTGCCCACTTTAGAATTAAAAAATAGAGTTGATAAAAATATTTTAGAGAATTATAATCGTTTAATTTTTCAAAAACAAAATTGGATTCCTTGTGAAAATCAACTTGAATTCGTTGATAAATTTTTGATTGATAATTGGTTAGAACGTTTATATTTTGAACGTTTAGAGCAGAAATCAATCATTATAAAAGAATTGTTAAATGAATCAAATTATGATTTTGAAGCTGTATTATTTCAGCTTATTGCAAAGAATTTTGGTTTAAAAATAAATGGAGAAGCTTTTTTACAATTGTCAAAATCTATAGACTTTTCTGTGGTTAGAAAAGTACGGTTTAATGAAAATCAGTTAACAGCTTTGCTTTTTGGTCAGGCAGGTTTTTTAGGTGATGAAATTGAAGATAACTATCATCAAGAATTAAAAAAGGAATATGAGTATTTAAAGCATAAATATCAACTAAAATCAATTTCTAAGAATACGTTTCAGTTTTTTAGAATGCGTCCTCAAAATTTTCCTACCATTCGAATTGCACAATTGGCTGCTTTATTTTTTACACATCAAAATTTATTTTCTAGGTTGATGAACATCAGTAAAAAAGAAGAGTTTTACGAAATTTTTAATTTTGGAATTCAAGAGTTTTGGCAAACGCATTATACTTTTGTAAAGGTTTCAAAAAAATCAACTAAAAAATTAACAAAAACTTTTATCGATTTAATTTTGATAAACACCATTCTACCTTTAAAATTTGTGTATTTAAATAATAGAAACGAGTTTTTAAATGATGATTTTCTAAAACAAATAAAATCAGAAAAAAATAGTATTATTTCTAAGTTTTCTGATTTAAAAATTGAAGCTAAAAACGCAATGGAAAGTCAAGCTTTGTTAACGCTTAAAAACAACTATTGCACAAAGAAACGTTGTTTACATTGTGCAATAGGTAATAATTTATTGAGAAAATAAATTTTATTTAGCGTCTAAAATTTCTTTGATTTTAGCCATACAATCTCTGTAATGATACTTTGTAATTCTATTTACACCTCTGTTTTTTGCGATGGTTAATTGAAAGTTTAAGCTTTGCAATTCACCTCTAAGAATAGAAGAAATGTCAGAATTTTTAGTTTCTTTAGAATTTAGTAAAGTACCCATTCTATCAATTAAAGATTTCTGTAGATTACGTCTAAAAACATCAACATTTTTAGTGTAATTTGCTTCAGAAAAAATACCAGTTCTTAAATCACGAATCATACTTAAAGCATCGTAACTTTTAGGGTTTATAATTTCTGCATCAATCATTCTTTCTAATTTTGATGTGTTTAAAAGCGAATACAATTGTCTGGTTTGTAAACGTAACATTGTATTTGTATAACCACTTTCATCAATATTTGCTAAAATTTTAGGATCTAACAACCAATCTTGAGTAGCAAAAGCATTTTTTTGCAACCAAATCATAGCTTCTTTTTGCTTTTCTCTAGCTACAGGTTCGTAAACCAATCCTTCTTGTACAGGTTTTTTATTGAATTCGTAAATACCACCAATATTACCAGTAACGTGACCAACATATCTGCTCCAAACACCTAAAAGTTCTCCATATAATTCAGATAAATCTTCATAGTTATTAGTTTGATCTGATGTCCATTTAGGTAAGTTTTTTGCAACTATTTTTAAGTTTTTTACACCATAAGTAGATGCTTTTACTTGATCATTTCCAATACCTTCTGTTTGTGCTGAAGGATCAAAACGTTGTGCGCCAAATCTATAAATAGGATCATCAGCTTTTTCTTCAATCCATTTGTCTAGCGTTTTAACTTCTTGTTCTGGTGTTTTTGCTGATGGAATTTTGCGATAACCCCAATTAATTGAATAATGATCATAAGGTCCTAATTGACGTACGAATCTTATGTTTTCATCACCTGGTTGCGCTATATAATTATAACGAGCATAATCCATAATTGTAGCAGCAATTCCCATTTTTTGAGTAAATTTTCCAGAACGTAAAGAATCTACAGGATAAGCGTAACTTGCAGCCATATTATGTGGTAAACCTAATGCGTGACCAACTTCGTGAGAAATTACCATGCGCATCATTTCACCAATTTCTTCTGCAGGTGTATCTAAAGTTCTTGCAGAAGGATTTGCAGCACCAGTTTCTAATAAATATCTATTTCTGTAAGAACGTAAATGGTTGTGATACCAAATAATATCACTCTCAAGAATTTCTCCAGTTCTTGGGTCAGAAACACTTGGACCAGTTGCATTTCTTGTTGTGCTTGCAACATATCTAATAGAAGAATACCGAACATCTTCCATGCTAAATTCTGGATCTTCTTCTTTAGTAGGTGCATATTTAGCCATAATTGCATTTTTAAAACCAGCAGTTTCAAAAACTTTAGCCCAATCATCTACACCTTGTTTAATGTATTTTTTTAATTTATCTGGTGTACCAGGGTCTAAATAATATACAATTGGTTTTATAGGTTCTACCAATTCACCACGATTGTAAGCGTCAATATCTTTAGGTTCTAAACGCCATCTTCTAATATATCTTTTGTCGTCTGCTTTTAATGCCTCTGAGCTATAATCTACATTTCCAAGTGAGAAATAACCTACACGTTTGTCATATAATCTAGGCATCATTTTATCTTCTGGTAACACAATCATAGATTGATTTACACGAATTGTAATAGTGTTTGTTCTAGAATTACTTGGTGGTGCATCAGCATCAAAAGTAAAATCTTGTACAACTTCTATATTGTTAGGGTAGCTTTTTATAGAGTTGATAAAACTTCTAGAAGCATCTAATCTTTTTACTTTGTAAGTTCTTCTGTAACGTGCAGGTAATGCAGAAATTGCTTTGATATCTGATGTGAAAAATTTAGTAACATCAACCAAAACAGCTGTTGAATCTGTATTCTGAGTTTTTACATCGAAAGCGTAAATAATTGGTTCTAGGTTATTGACTTTTACAGATTTGTAAATAGGTAAAGAATCATTGGCAACTGCGTTATAAGATTTTACTTTTAATAAAATTTTATTTTGAAATTCTTCCCAAACAACAACTTGGGTATTAATTTTAGAACCAGCATTTACATAGCCACCACCTAAACCAGCAGGGATTTCTTTAATTCTAGTAACCAATAACATTTCTTTTCCTAAATGTGATTTTGGAATTTCGTAAATGAATTTGTTGTTAGTGTTGTGTACTTTAAATAAACCTTCATCTGATTTTGTTTTTGCAGTAACAAAATCTGAATATTTTGGAGTTTTACTTTTTTTAGGTGTTGCTTTTGTGGATGTTTGTTCGGTTTTTTCTTTTTTTGATTTCTTTTTTTGTGCTTTTATTTCTGTTTGAAAAGCAAATACAGAAATCATTGAAAAGAGTAATAGTTTCTTCATAAGTTATGTTAATTGGGAATTGAAACTTCTAAAGTAAGTAAAACTGGAAATAGAAACTCTTTAGGTTTTGTTAAAAAAATAATAATCTTGTTTCGATTTGTTATTTATTTAATATCTTTTTAATAAAATTGATTTTACTTATTAAGTAAATTGTATTTAAAGATAAAATTAAAAGAAAAGTAAAAATATGAACTAAAAAAAGGTAGCATTTCAATGCTTAATTTAGTGGTGATAAAATTGTTGTTTATTAATTTTATAAACTGAAAATTGCTAATTGAAAAAATATGCTAAAGATGGTATTTTAGAAATTGAAGATATTTCTAAATTTATAAAAACACAGCATCAGTTTGTAATCAATCATCAATTAGATCAATTAGTAGTTCCAGAAGAAAAACCTTTTATCCCAAGTAAAAAATCAACATTCAATCATTTAAAATTAAGTAACTTTTAAATGATTATTAATATAAACTTCTAAATTTAGTTGGATTCGATTCGTGCATAATTGCATACACTTTTTCGAAAATATCTTCAACTGAAGGTTTAGAGAAATAATCGCCATCAGTACCATAAGCAGGTCTATGTGGTTTTGATGTTAATGTAGATGGTTTACTGTCTAAATACTGATACCCGTTTTGGTTTTCTATAATTTCTTGTAAAATATAAGCAGAAGCTCCACCAGGCACATCTTCATCAACTACTAATAGTTTGTTGGTTTTAGCTAAGCTTTTTACACAATCTTTGGTTAAATCGAAAGGCAATAAACTTTGAGCATCAATTACTTCGATATCAATACCAACTTGATTTAACTCTTTGGCTGCTTCAAGAACTAAACGTAAAGTTGAACCGTAAGAAACTACAGTTAAATCTTTACCTTCTTTTACAGTTTCTACAATACCAATTGGTGTTTTAAAATCACCTAGATTAGTTGGTAATTCTTCTTTTAAACGATAACCGTTTAAACATTCTATTACCAAAGCAGGATCATCACCTTCTAGTAGCGTATTGTAAAAACCAGCAGCTTTTGTCATATTTCTTGGTACTAAAACGTGGATTCCTCTAACATTATTTATAATTCCTGCCATTGGTGAACCTGCGTGCCAAATACCTTCTAATCTATGACCACGAGTTCTAATAATTAAAGGTGCTTTTTGTTTTCCTAAAGTTCTGTATCGTAAAGTTGCTAAATCGTCACTCATAATTTGAAGTGCGTATAGCAAGTAATCTAAATATTGTATTTCTGCAATTGGTCTTAAACCTCTCATAGCCAAACCAATTCCTTGACCTATTATTGTTGCTTCTCTAATTCCTGTATCAGAAATTCTGATGTTGCCATATTTTTCTTGTAGACCTTCTAAACCTTGATTTACATCACCAATAAAACCAGCATCTTCACCAAAAATTACTACATCTTTATGTTTATTAAGAATGGCATCAAAATTATCTCTCATAATAATTCTGGCATCTACCAAGTTTTTTTCTTGAGCATAAATAGGCGCTTTGTCTAAAACCTCTAAAGCGCTTAAGTCTGTTTCACTCAATAGATGTGTAGAATATTTTTGATAAGCTTCTTTAAAAAATGATTTAATATAAATCTGAATTGCATTTTTTTCAGCCGAATTTTCATCTCTTAAATACCATAAACATTTTCTAACCGTAGATAAAACATCTTTTCTGGTTGGTTCTGATATTGCGTTTAAATCGTTTTTATATTTAGTTATAAAAGGTTTGTTAGAACTTTTAACCGCAGCTTTTTCTAGTAATTCAGACGCATCTAAACGTTCTGATTTTATTTCATTTAAAAAGGCGTTCCAAGCATTTCTTTTTGCGTTGGTTACTTCTTTTTTAGCTTCTTTTTCTAAAATGATTAAATCAGTTTCATCTTCTACAAAACGTAAAACATCTCCATTTTCTGTTTCTAGTTCAAAATCTAAAATCCATTCTCGCATTTTTACAATACAATCGTGGTTTTTTTCCCATTGTAAACGTTCTTTAGATTTATATCTCTCATGAGACCCAGAAGTAGAATGTCCTTGTGGTTGTGTTAATTCTTTTACGTGTATTAAAACAGGTATATGTTCTTCGCTAGCTAGTTTTGCTGCTTTTTGATAAACATCTACTAATTGCACATAGTCCCAACCGTTAATTACAAAAATTTCGTAACCTTTATTTTTTTTATCTCTTTGAAATCCTTTTAAAATTTCTGAAATACTCTCTTTTGTAGTTTGATGTTTTGCGTGTACAGAAATTCCGTATTCATCATCCCAAACACTCATTACCATTGGTACTTGTAAAACTCCAGCTGCATTTATGGTTTCAAAGAACAAACCTTCACTTGTACTTGCATTACCAATTGTTCCCCAAGCAATTTCGTTACCATTAATTGAGAAATTGGTGTTTTTTTGTACACTTTTTTCGTTTCTATAAATTTTTGATGCTTGTGCTAAACCTAATAAACGAGGCATTTGACCAGCAGTAGGAGAGATATCTGAACTAGAATTGTATTGCTTTGTTAGGTTTTTCCAGTTTCCATCTTCTTTTAAACTATGAGTTGCAAAGTGGCCTCCCATTTGTCTTCCTGCGGACATTGGATCTGCATTTATATCTGTATGTGCATATAAACCTGCAAAAAATTGTTGAGGAGTAAATTCACCAAGCGCCATCATAAAAGTTTGATCTCTATAATAACCAGATCTAAAATCGCCTTTTTTAAAGGCTTTTGCCATAGCTAGCTGAGGTACTTCTTTTCCATCACCAAAAATACCAAATTTTGCTTTACCAGTTAGTACTTCTCTTCTTCCTAATAAGCTACACTCTCTACTAATTCGTGCAATCTTATAGTCCTTTAACACCTCTTTTTTAAATTCGTTAAATGAAATTTCTTGAGTGTTTAAAGCGACTGTATTTTGCAACATAGTTTATAGAATTTTTATGATACAAAGATAGTTTTTTTAATTGATATTTAAAAATTTCTATTCTGATTGAGAATATGTTAATAAAGTAGTGTTTAAATTGATTTTTGTTAGTAATTATACAAATAATATCTTTTTGTTTGAATTTATAGGAATCCTCTTATGTTGAAGTAATAATTTATTTATTTTTTTGCACATAATTTTTTTGTTTTATAAGTGCAGAAAAAAAAGAGATACTATTTTCATAATATCTCTTTTTAATTTAAGTTTGATTAAAATAAACTACTACATAGATCAGTTGGAATTTGATAACTGTCATTTATATATTCAGTTTTATCAAAAGCAATAGTTTGATAAAAGTATTGGCCATTAAAATAAGTCCTGAATTCGTAATCTTGATTTAAATTAATATTTCGTAGAGTAATTCTCCCATTATATACATAGCCCATATATTTCCAATAAGTATAACCATAATAGCTTTTTGTTTTCATATAAAGTGGTATAGTTGGGGCTAAAATTTTTCCATTACATTCACCTTTATAATCTACTGTTACATTTACTGGTAAAGGAGGTAGTTTTGCTACAATGCTTGAAACATCTATATTAACAGATCCTACAGTACAAAGATTAAAGGCTTCTGATCTAAATAATATTTCACCCTTGTCATATCTGCTAGATCCGCTATAAACAATCATTTGAATTTTTCTATTTGCAGGTGCATTATTCATATCAAAAGTCTGACCATCATACCAAGAAAATACTTTTCCAGAATATGGAGATATAGGTTGGTTTCCATTTTCATAAAAGAAATCACTAAATAATGTATAACCATTAGAGTTACTTACCCCAGTCATAGCAATATTTATTTTAGCAACACCTTGATAATAATTTGTACATCTTGTTCCTTTATAATCTAGGTTGTACCAAGATAAATGTGTTGTTGTATACTCTACTATTAAATTACCATTATCAGCTTTTACTACACCATCAGTATGATAATCCCATTCACCATTATCTTTACTGTATGACCAAATTGGAATAATGTCTCCTGCTTTTATAGTTACGCCTGTATCTGGGTTAATAAAATTTGAATCTATTTGCATTTTAATAATTATTGGCTGAGAAAAGTTTTTAACTTCTTTATTACCTATAACCATATCTATTGAAGCAAAACCAGCAGTTATAAAATAAGCATCATTTACACTATCACCATTTTCATCTGTAATTTCAGTAGGCATAAATCCTCCAGGAAAAGAGGCTAAAGATTCAGAATCGCTGCTATTAAAATGAACCAATTCACTTTCAATTTCTGAACCAGAAATATCATTACCATCTATATCCTTAAAAACTGTACCAGATTTAATTGTTATTTCTGTATTAGTACCAGCTTTAGTTCCTGTTGTTTCAAATGTGAAATCTTCTGTTAAGGTGTTATTCGCCAAGGTTTTTGTAGCTTTTATATAATCAATACCGGGAGCAGTATTTAATTTATTAACTACGTTGGCACTGATTGAGGCAATTGAATCTGTTGGAGATAAAACTACAGGAATTGTTGTTGTTAAGTAATTGTTTCCTGTAATTTTAACCATAAATTCTACAGTTTCGTTACTTACGTTTTTATTTGGGTTAACAGCGAGTGCAATTGTACCTCCTACTACTTTTGCGGTACTTACATTATTACCAGCATCAGTAACAATTTTGTCTGCATCTTTTCCCATAATTTCGACTTGTAATACATTGTCACCTTCTAGGTTTAATTGGTCTACAGGGTCAAAAACTTCTACAATAACTTGTTGTTTAAATATAGAGTTTTTAATAATGATGTCAAAATCGTCTGTAATTTCATCAAGTCCTTTACAAGACATGATGATTGTGATTGCTACTGCAATAAATGCAATGGCTCTTATTAGTAATTTTCTTGTTTTCATAGTGTTTGTTTTTTAAAATTTGTATGCAATTCTTATTTGTATTCTTGGAATAAATTTAAAATCTTCTAAAGATTCTTGTAGGTTTTCTTTTTGTGATGCTGTGTTTTCTAGTAAGTTTGAGGCAGTAAGATCAATTTTTGGTGATGAAGTAATGTATGAGCCAAACTCAATACCAAATCCTAATCTGTTTTTAGGTATTGCTCTACCAAATCCTATACCTACATAAGGTGCAGTGTCTGTCCAAGTGATATCTGCAATAATTTCTCCTGCATCTTCATTGGTAATTACTACTTCTCCAAAAACAACATCTTCATTGTAGGTTACAACTCCGTTTAAGTTTACTTTATTAAGTATACCTAAACCTGCTGTAAGTTTAAAAGAAGAATTTTTAAAAGGCAAATATTCTATACCAATATCTACAATAGATACTTCTAGATTTGCTAAGATGTCTACTAAGTCACTTTTAATTTCGACATCTTCTTGCTCAAAATCCTCTATTTTAAGAGAGTGCCAAACAAATCTAGCATTTAGCTTGTTGGATAGTTTTCGGGCATATTCTAAGCCTAAACCAGTTGAACCAAAAGAAACGGCTATTGCGTTCTTTTTTTCTTTGACTTCTTTGTCTTCTTGAGCTTTAATTTGTAAGCAAAAGAAAAAGACAAAAATGTAAATTAAGTGTTTTTTCAATTTCATATCTTTTTTTATTTAACAAGGTAAATTTAAAAGTAGTTATGAAAATGGGAAATACCTATCTATAGGTATTTTAGAGTTTTTTTATAGGAATCCCCTTCTAAAGAAATTGTACACTGAACCTAAATTAGCAGTTATAGTAAATCTAATTTTTTCGGCGTAAGCTGGCTGAGATAATTCCCATCCATTATTAGAGTAGAAAGGAAAATATATTTCGAAAAGATGATGAACAAAATTAAAACGTATTCCATTATTATAAGCAAAATAAACCGGATTGTGTTTGTTTTTTAGAAAAGCAACATCATTATAAAATTCTACCCATCTCCATAAACCAAAACTAGAGTTAAAAGCTAACATATATTGGTTGGCAAACCTTGTTGGTAAAACAGATTTAAAACCACCTTCTGCAATAATAAATTGCTGACTAAAAAAACCGCTTCTTTCTGATCGACCAAAATAATTAAGTTGAAATAAATAATCATTAGCTCTATCTAAACCAAAACTAAAATAATCTCCTTCTGTAGAATTTTTTAAAAATGAACCTGCAAATATTCTAAAGTCTAGTTGGGTATTAGAGGTTGATAAAGAACGATACCTAACATCCGCAGCAATTTTAGAAAAATTTTGGGCAACTTCTAAGCTAAAATTATATCTAAATTCTTTTATAATATCAGGGTTTACATAATTGTAATTTAAGCTAAAAACACTGTAACTGTCTTCATCAGTTCTTATTTGATCTAAGGGAATTTCTTTATCAATATGTACTAATTTTGCGCCTAAAGATTCAAAAGTAGCATCTCTTAAATCTTTTCTTTTAAAAATTAAATTTACATAAGGTACAATGGATTCATAAGATAATTCTGGAGCGTAATCTGATGTTGAGCCAGAAATTCCATAAAGAATTTTGTAAATATTAGTGTCTTCGAAATATTGATCGTACCTCACAGAAAAAGAACCTGTTAAAGATCCGCTTTTTGTGGCATAAGAAGGTGCTAATGAAAATTCTAAATTTCTTTTAATTAAAGGTTTATTATGTAAACTTAGACCTAAAGTTAAACCATTATAATAATTATAGCTAAAATTTGGTTGATAAAATACTTGATTATAATATGGGTCTTGTATGTCTTTTATTAAGCTGAATTTTAGAGGTTTGTTAAAAATTTTATCTTTTAATCTTTTCCAGTTATCTAAAGTGTTTAATTCTGGATATAAGTTTTCGTAATTTAAAGCAACTTTGTTAATGTCTTTATTTGGCAAATTTACAGTTGCTGTGTCTTCTATACCAGTAACCCATTTTTTATATTTTATTTCTTTATCCTTTAAACCATATAACAATACAGGTGTGGTAATATTTCGTTTATTTTTTATGGTTACAGCAACACTATCTTTGTTTACAATAAGGTGATTTATAGTATAGTCTATTTTTTTGTTAGTATTTATAAAATCATTAAAAAACCAATCTAATTCTTTATCTGTTTTGTTTGATAAAAGTTGTTTAAAATCATTACTTGTAATAGTTTTTGTTTGATTATTTTGATAAAGTTCTTTAATAGTTTTGTTTAAAATACTATCACCTAAAAAACCTTTTAAGTATCGAAATGCTAAACCAGCTTTGTATTTATTAGCTATTTTTCGGTTAAAATTAGATAAGGAATCTGCAGAGGTAGTTAAAGATTGATCTAAAAATTTACGCGATATAAATTGATATATTAATGGATATTGATCGTTAAAATCTGATTTTGCAAAATAAAAACGTTTTAAAAACCAGGCATCAGAAAACTTACCTATTAGTTTTTTATTCGGATAGAATTTATCAATATATTCCATCATTAAATAGTTTTGTAAACCATCTAAATACCAATTATCTTTCCTTTTGTTAAAAAGCAGTGTGTTTTCTATAAATTTAATACTCAAAGCTTTAAACATTGTAATTTCTGTTTTAAAATCATTTGTAAAAGGGCGCACAAAACTAGGTAATTGTGTTAAGCCATATACAGGATCTTTGCCTTGCGTAATTCTATCAATATAAATTTCTTTATGAGGATATTTACCTAAAAATTTCTCTAAAAAGGCTATGTTTTTATTTAGAAGTTTGGTTGCTGTTTCGTATTTAATCTCTTTATCAAAAACATCAGTATGAACTGCAATTTTTTCAGTTTTATAGGTTTTTAATTGTTTCTTTTTATTGATGCCAAGAATTATATCTGTTTTCTTTTTACCAACTAAATAATAATTGGTTGTATTTTCTTTTTTTGTAACGTACTGGTATAAATTACTCTCTAAAATATAATCTTTTGGTACATTTATATCTACAATAAAATCGGTGGCTTTTTCGTATAAATCGTCAATATTTAAATTGCTCATTAATTCCCATCCGTTATTGTAAACAGCAGGCGTAATATACCAAAAACGCAAATGATATCCTTGCTCTGTTTTACCATAGCCTGTAAAAGAAGCACTTGGAATTTTTACAGCATAGGTTAAAACAATTTTTGCTGTATCTTTTTGAATTAGTGGTTTTTGAAGTTCTATGTTTAAAATATCAGCTTGTTTATCAAGCTCATAAAATTGTGTAGTTTCAAAATTAACTGTAAGGTTTTTTATAGTGGTTTTACCTAATTCCTCTTCTTTGGCAAAGTATAAATCTTTTCTGTAATTTTTAATAAACCTTTTAGATAAAGGCGTTTTACGATCTCTAAAACTATTTGCCCAATTGTGCAAATAAATATTGCTTAAGATTGAATCTGAAGTATTTATGAAAAGAATTTCTTGATTTATGAGCAGCTCGTCTTTATTGGTGTCTAAAGTGGCTTTAATAGTAATTGTGTTTTCTTGAGCATTAGAAAATCCACAATAGAAAAAACAAAGAACAAATATTTTAAGAAACTTTTTCAAATTAATTTTTTACAAATTTTAAGGGTTTAAATGTGTTTGCTTTTAAGTAGTAGATTCCTTTAAAAAAGCTGTTTGTAACTATTGTTAAATGCTCTTGATTTAAGTTTTTATCTTGATGAATTATTTGACTAAGTTGATTGTAAATAATAATTGAATTCACTTTTCTTTAATAGCTGAGGTTATTTTTTTTAACAATATTAGTGTTTATTAATGAAATAAGTTGAAAGTTTTATAAAATTGACAAAGTGCTTTATGATATTTTTACTTTTATAACTATTGGTATATGGAAGCTAAAATTGTTTAATTCTTTTAAAAAAAAGCTTGTACAATTAGAGTTATTAATAGATTAATTGTAGTAATTTCCATTAATACCAATAGTTTTATAAGAATCATTCATATCACCTTGAAAACTATTTTTTAAAATATAGTTCATATAGAAACTTGAATGTGTTTTATCAAAATAACCTTTCTAATTATTAAAAGTTTGGCTTTAATTTATATTTAGCATAGAATTTGTTAAAGTGATCCACAGCTTCTTCTGCAGTATCTACAACTCTAAAAAGATTTAAATCATCTTCGCTAATATTACCTTCTTCAATTAAAGTGTTTTTAATCCAATCTAATAAACCAGCCCAAAACTTTCTACCTACTAAAACAATTGGAAAACGACCAATTTTTTTTGTCTGAATTAAAGTTATTGCTTCAAAAAGTTCATCCATAGTACCAAAACCACCAGGCATTACTACAAAACCTTGAGAGTATTTTACAAACATTACTTTACGAACAAAAAAGTAATCGAAATCTAAACTTTTTCCTGGGTCAATCCAAGGATTATCATGTTGCTCAAAAGGTAATTCTATATTTAAACCTACAGAAAGTCCTTTTCCTCTATTAGCACCTTTATTACCAGCTTCCATAATTCCTGGTCCACCACCTGTAATAACTCCAAAACCACTTTGAGTTAACTGAAATGCAACATCCTCAGCTAGCTTATAATAAGGATGATCTGGTTTTGTACGTGCAGAACCAAATATAGATACACAAGGTCCTATTTTACTTAAACGTTCATAACCTTCTACAAATTCTGCCATTATTTTAAAAATAGCCCAAGAATCATTTGTTTTTATTTCGTTCCAAGTTTTTGGTTGGAATTTTTCTTTAATTTTTCTGTCTTCGTTTACCATCTATCGTCGTTTTAATATTTTATTTAATTAAGCCAATTCCTTTTTTAAGAATTTAGCAGTATAACTTGTTTTATGTTTTGCTACTTGTTCTGGAGTTCCAGTAGCTAAAATTTTTCCTCCTTTTTTTCCACCTTCCATACCAACATCAATAATATAATCTGCCAATTTAATAACATCTAAATTGTGTTCTATAATTAAAACAGTATTTCCTTTATCTGCTAGTTTGTTAAGTACTTCCATTAATACTCTAATATCTTCGAAATGTAAACCTGTTGTAGGTTCATCTAAAATATAAAATGTATTTCCTGTGTCTCTTTTAGATAATTCTGATGCCAATTTAATTCGCTGTGCTTCACCACCAGAAAGTGTTGTAGATTGTTGTCCAAGAGTTATGTAACCCAAACCTACATCTTTAATCGTTTTTAATTTTCTGTGGATTTTAGGTATGTTCTCAAAAAAATCGGTAGAATCTTCAATAGTCATATCTAATACATCAGAAATAGATTTTCCTTTGTATCTAATTTCTAGAGTTTCTCTGTTAAAACGTTTTCCTTGGCAAGTTTCGCATTCTACTTGTACATCAGGTAAAAAATTCATCTCAATTACACGAACTCCACCTCCTTGACAAGTTTCACAACGTCCGCCTTTTACGTTAAAAGAAAATCGCCCAGGTTTATAACCACGAATAGCAGCTTCTGGAGTTTTTGCAAATAAACTTCTAATTTCATCAAAAGTTTTGGTGTAAGTAGCTGGGTTAGATCTTGGTGTTCTTCCAATAGGAGATTGATCAATATCAATTACTTTATCAACATTTTCTAAACCTTCAATTTTTTTATAAGGCATTGGTTTTTTTACACCTCTATAAATATGTTTGTTTAAAATTGGGTAAAGTGTTTCGTTGATTAATGTCGATTTTCCACTACCAGAAACTCCTGTAACACAAATCATTTGTCCTAAAGGAAATTCAACAGAAACATTTTTAAGATTATTACCAGTTGCACCTTTTAATTTAATGGTTTTTCCATTGCCTTCTCTACGTTTTTTAGGTACTATAATTGCTTTTCTACCCGTTAAATAATCTGTAGTTAAAGTTTCGTTTTTTATAATTTCATCATAAGTACCAATACTTACAATTTCTCCTCCGTGTTTTCCTGCACCTGGACCAATGTCTAAAACGTAATCTGCTTTTTTCATCATATCTTCATCGTGTTCAACGACTAAAACAGAATTACCAACATCTCTTAATTTAATTAGAGAATCTATTAATTTTTGATTGTCTCTTTGATGTAAACCAATACTAGGTTCATCTAAAATATATAAAACTCCAACCAATTGCGAACCAATTTGTGTTGCTAAACGGATTCTTTGCGCTTCGCCACCAGAAAGTGATTTAGAGGTTCTGTCTAAATTTAAATAATCTAAACCAACATCTAATAAAAACTGAATACGAGTTCTTATTTCTTTTAATATTTCTGATGCAATTGTAAGTTGTTTTTCTGATAAGTTTTTTTCGATTTTAGAAAACCAAGATGCTAATTCAGTAACATCCATCTGTGCTAAATCACTGATGTTCTTGTCAGTAATTTTAAAATGAAGTGCTTCTTTTTTTAATCTCTTTCCATTACAAACAGAGCAAGTAACTTCATCCATAAAACCTTTTGCCCAGCGTTTTATGCTTGTGCTTTCTGCATTTTTATATTGGTTTTCTATAAATGCAACAATACCTTCAAAATCAATTTTGTAATTTCTAGTAACACCAACAGTTTTAGATTCAATTTTAAAGGTTTCATTACCGCCATTTAAAATTATTTCTAAAGCCTCTTTGGGTATATCTTTAATTGCATCTGTTAATTTAAATTGATAACGTTCTGCAATATTCTGAATTTGTTTAAAAATCCAACTACTTTTCTGTTCTCCTAAAGGTGCAATTCCGCCATTTTTTATCGAAATTGTATCATCAGGAATCACTTTTTTTAAGTTAATTTCTTGAGTGATACCTAATCCATTACATTTATTACAAGCACCTTTTGGCGAGTTAAAAGAAAAAGTATTTGGTTCAGGATTTGGGTATGCAATTCCTGTTGTTGGGCACATTAATTCACGACTAAAATAACGAGGCTTTTCATCATCAATATCAATAACCATCATTATATTATTACCAGAATATAAAGCTGTTTTAATAGTTTCGTCTAATCTTTTTTCTGATGATTCGTTTACCAAAAGTCGATCAATAACTACTTCAATATCGTGCGTTTTATATCGGTCTAAACGCATTCCTTTTTCTATTTCTCTAATTTCGCCATTAACACGAACTCTTAAAAAACCTTGTTTAGAAATTTGTTCGAACAATTCTCTATAATGTCCTTTTCTCGATTTAATTAATGGTGCTAAAATTGCAACTTTTTTATTTTTAAAATCTTTAAGAATTAGCTCTTTTATTTGCTCATCAGAATAGCTAACCATTTTTTCGCTAGTATTGTAAGAATAAGCATCTGCAGCTCTTGCAAATAAAAGTCTAAGAAAATCGTAAATTTCTGTAATGGTACCTACTGTAGAACGCGGACTTTTGTTTGTCGTTTTTTGCTCAATAGAAATCACTGGAGAAAGTCCATCAATTTTATCTACATCAGGTCTTTCTAAACCGCCCAAAAACTGTCTGGCGTATGCAGAAAAAGTTTCTATATAACGTCTTTGGCCTTCAGCATAAATGGTGTCGAAGGCTAATGAAGATTTTCCACTACCACTTAAACCAGTAATTACAACTAGTTTTTCTCGCGGAATTTTTACATCAATATTTTTTAAATTATGAGCTCTTGCTCCGTAAACTTCAATATATTCTTGGTCTTTCAATAAATAGGAAATTTTGCAAAGATGCAAAGTTAATCAATCTGTATTACTTTTTTATTAAAATGCTACTATTGCCTAAACGAGAAATAATATTTTTTCTAAATTAATAGTTTAAATCGCTTTTCTTAACGAATTCTAATTTTTAATATTAAATTTTTATCAAACTTAATTTTAGAGATTTTTAAGATAAATGAACTCATTATAGTATATTGCATTAAAAGTTTTTAAAATGAATTTTATACATTCCATTAGACATTTTTTTGAAAAACACGGTTTTGGTGTGTTTTCTAGATTGGCAGATCGTTTAGGGATTAGAGCAAAAAACGTACGTATATATTTTGTTTATGTAACTTTTTTTACGGTAGGTTTATCTTTTGGATTGTATTTAACACTAGCTTTTTTAATGAAGTTGAAAGATTTAGTTTATACCAAAAGAACATCTGTTTTTGATTTATAATTTATGGGGTTTTTAGCATCTAAAATTTATAAGATACTTTTTTTAGTAGTTTCAATTTTAACTGTCGGAACTGTTGGTTATATGCTTTTGTCGCATTATTCTTTTATTGATGCGCTTTATATGACTGTTATTACTGTAACAACAGTCGGTTTTGGTGAGGTGCAACCTTTTACGCCAGAAGATAAAATTTTTACAATTTTTTTAATTTTAACGAGTATTACTATTTTTGGTTATGCAGTATCAGCATTTTCAGAATATTTGGTTAGCGGACAATTTTTTGAACATTTTAAACATAGAAGAGTGGAAAAACAAATAGCACATTTAGAAGGGCATACAATTGTTTGTGGTTATGGTAGAAATGGAAAACAAGCTATAGTAAAACTCCAAAATTATAATAAAGATTTTGTTGTTGTAGAAAAAAATAAAGAAATGATAGCTTTGTTAGATGAACAAGGTTTGCTAAATATTCATGGAGATGCAACTTTAGATGAAACTTTAATTAATGCAGGTATTCTTAAAGCAACAGCATTAATTGCGGCATTACCTTCTGATGCTAATAATCTTTTTATAGTTTTAACAGCAAGTCAATTAAATAAAAATTGTAGAATAATTAGTAGAGCTTCTGATGAAAGTTCTTACAGCAAATTAAAAATTGCTGGTGCAGATAATGTAATTATGCCAGATAAATTAGGTGGTAATCATATGGCTTCTTTAGTTACTACTCCAGATGTAATTGAGTTTGTAGATCGATTAACCATAGAAGGAGAAACTACTGCGAATTTAGAGGAAATTGATGTTGATGAATTGCCTGTAAAATATATAGGTAAAACTATTTTAGATTTAGATTTAAGAAGAAAAACGGGTTGTACAGTAATTGGTTTTAGAAATCCAGATAAAGATTATATTATAAATCCAGAAGCAGGTTCAGTTTTAATAAATGGTTCACACTTAATTGTTTTAGGCAGACCAGAACAAATAACAAAACTCAGACAGTTATTTTAAAATGAATAAAGTTGTAATTACAGGTAGTAATGGATTGTTAGGGCAGTCTTTGCTAAAATTATTATTGCAGGATAAAGAAAATTACAAGGTTTTTGGATTTTCTAGAGGTGAAAATAGAAGTGGAAGAGAAGATTTTACTTATGTTTCTATTGATATTACTAAAGAAGAAAATCTTAAAAACTCCATAAAAGAAATTAAACCTGATTTTATCATAAATACAGCAGCAATGACTCAGGTTGATGCTTGCGAAAATGATAAAGAAGCTTGCGATTTATTAAATATTACTGTTGTAAAATGGTTGGCTGAGGTTTCATCAGAAATAAATACACATATAATTCATCTTTCTACAGATTTTATTTTTGATGGTAAAAAAGGATATTATAAAGAAACAGATGCTCCAAATCCGTTAAGTTATTATGGATTATCAAAATTAAAATCAGAAGAAATTTTATTAGATTCAAATATAAACTATGCAATTCTAAGAACCATTTTAGTTTACGGAAAAGTATTTGATATGAGCAGAAGTAATATTGTGCTTTGGGTAATAAGTATGTTAGAGCAAGGAAAAGAAATTACAATTGTAAACGATCAATACAGAATGCCAACTTTTGTAGATGATTTGGCAATGGCGTGTAAAATTTCTATGGATAAAAAGGCGAAAGGAATTTATCATATTTCATCAAACAAATTATTAAGTGTTTTTGAGATTACACAACAAGTTGCAGAGGTTTTTAATTTAGATAAAAGTTTAATAAAACCTATATCATCATCAACCTTAAATCAAATAGCAAAAAGACCCGCTAAAACAGGTTTCGATTTAACTAAAACAAATAAAGAATTAGAATTTTATCCAAATTCATTTGAAGAAGATTTGCGCAGATTTAAAGAAAAGTTAATGTAAAAATGACATTTAACGTTCAAAAATTCTTAAAACATCATTTTTTTTATGATATTGCACATCAGTAAATTTAAAACTAACAATACAAATATTATGAAGAAAAAACTTCTTTCTTTGTTGCTTTTAGCAGCACCAATATTAACTTTTGCCCAAGAAAAAGGGTTAGATCAACAAATAGATGAGGCATTTGGTAATGCAACAGGTTGGTTTGTGGATTTTATCTTTTATCAAATTCCGTTTACAGATACAATAAGTATTTATTGGGTTTTATTTCCGCTAATTTTAGGAGCAACTTATTTTACGTTCTACTTCAATTTTATCAATTTTAAAGGTTTTTTTACATCAATAAATATTGTTAGAGGTAAATACGATAGTTTAGAGGGTAGAGAAGATCATAAAGTAGAAATTGCAAAATCAGAATTTACAGACGAAGAAGATAATCCTGATACAATTAGAGTAGAAGGGCATAGTGGAGAGGTTTCTCACTTCCAAGCATTAACAGCAGCGCTTTCTGCAACTGTTGGTTTGGGTAATATTGCAGGTGTTGCAATTGCAGTTTCCATTGGTGGTGCAGGTGCTACTTTTTGGATGATTGTTGCTGGGTTTTTAGGAATGGCATCAAAATTTGTAGAGTGTACTTTAGGTGTAAAATATAGAGATATTGAAGCTGATGGAACTGTATATGGTGGACCAATGTACTATTTAACAAAAGGATTAAAAAATAAAACTCTAGGTAAAGTTTTAGCCGTGTTTTTTGCAATTTTTGTAATTGGTGGTTCTTTTGGAGGTGGAAATATGTTTCAAGTAAATCAAGCTTTTCAATTAGTTGAAAATATTACAGGTGGTACAGAATCATTTATCCACGGTAAAGGTTGGTTATTTGGTTTAGTAATGGCAATTCTTGTAGGTATTGTAATTATTGGAGGAATCAAAAAAATAGCGAAAGTAACAGATAAGATTGTACCTTTTATGGTAGCAATTTATGTTGCTGCATCGTTATTTGTAATATTTGCCAACTTTAGTATGGTGGGTGATGCATTTTCTCAAATCTTTACAGGAGCATTTAGTCCAGAAGGAATTGCAGGGGGTGCAATAGGAGTTTTAGTGCAAGGATTTAGAAGAGCAGCTTTCTCTAACGAAGCAGGTATTGGTTCTGCATCTATTGCGCATTCAGCAGTAAAAACAAAATATGCAGCAAGTGAAGGTATGGTTGCTTTATTAGAACCTTTTATAGATACAGTTGTGGTTTGTACAATGACAGCTTTAGTATTAATTATTACTGGTAATGTTGCTGCAGAAAATGCTTCTTTAAACGATGCGCAAGCAATTTTATTAACTTCTGGTGCTTTCGAATCTGCAATTTCTTGGTTCCCTTATGTATTAACTGTAGCAGTAGTTTTATTTGCATTTAGTTCAATGATTTCTTGGTCTTATTACGGTTTTCAAGGTTGGGTATTTTTATTCGGTAGATCTAAAAAAATGGAATATACTTATAAAGTAATCTTTTGTGTATTTGTTGTAATTGGTGCAGCTGCAAGTTTAGGTTCTGTAATTGGTTTTTCTGATGCAATGGTTTTTGCAATGATGGTACCAAATATGATTGGTTTAATTTTATTAGCTCCTAAAGTAAAAGCGGAGTTAACAAAATATATGGATGCTATAAAAAGTACTAAAGCATAAAATATAAAAATGAAAATTTTAAAATCCCATTTCTGGTATAACAAAAGCCAAAGAAATGGGATTTTTTTATTGGCTATATTTATCATTATTCTTCAAATATTTATTTTTTCTGATATTCTTTTTGATGATGAAAAAATAGATACTAATCAACCAGAGTTAATCGCTTTTCAAAATCAAATAGACAGTTTAAAGTTAGTCGAAATAGAAAACAGAAAGCCTAAGATTTATCCTTTCAACCCCAATTACATTACAGATTATAAAGGCGAACAATTAGGGATGTCTTTAAAAGAAATTGATCGATTACTATCCTTTAGAAAAACAAACAAGTTTGTCAACTCTAAAGAAGAATTTCAAAAAGTAACTAAGGTTTCAGATTCTTTACTGGCAAAAATATCTCCTTATTTTAAATTCCCAGATTGGGTTGTAGCAAGAAATGATAAGAATCAAAAAAATACTTCAAATACCAATTCTAATACTTTCATTAATTCTAAAAAGTACAATTACAAAAAGAAAATAGTTTCAACCACAGACATTAATAAAGCAATAGCAGAAGATTTTAGAACCATTAACGGAATTGGTGCCGCTTTTTCTGAAAGAATTATTAAGTATCGTTCTAAATTACAAGGATTTTCTTTGGATGATCAATTGTACGAAGTTTGGGGTTTAGAAAAAGAAGTTGCAGATAAAGTACTCTCAGTTTTTAAAATTGTAGAGCAACCTATTATTAAAAAAGTGAATGTAAATACTGTGGAATTCAAACAATTATTAAAAAATCCGTACATAGATTACCAGTTGTGTAAAATGATATTTAATTATAGAGATGAAGTTGCTGAGCTACAAGATATATCAGAATTAAAAAATATCAAGGGTTTTCCTTTAGATTTGTATGATAGAATAACCTTATATTTGTTGGCTGAATAAATAAAAAAATCCTGCTCAATGAACAGTATGTATTTTACTGAAGAACACGATGCTTTTCGTGCTAGTTTCAAAGAATTTTTACAGAAAGAAGTTGTACCTTATATCGATAAATGGGAGAAAACTGGAACTATAGATCGTTTCATCTGGAAAAAGTTTGGAGAAATGGGTTATTTCGGATTATCAACTCCAGAAGAATATGGAGGTTTAGATTTAGATTTATTTTATACTGTTATTTTCTTAGAAGAAATGCAAAAAATTAATTCTGGCGGATTTGCTGCAGCAATGTGGGCGCACGAATATTTAGCAATGACACACTTAAATAAAGAAGGTAACGATTCTCAAAAGAAAAAATATTTAGAACCAAGTGTTCACGGAGATATGATTGGCTGTTTGTGCATCACAGAACCATTTGGAGGTTCAGATGTGGCAGGTATGCGATCTACGGCAATTAAAAAAGGAGATAAGTATATATTAAATGGCTCAAAAACATTTATTACAAATGGTGTGCTTTCAGATTATTTAATTGTGGCTGCAAAAACAGATCCAAACGATAAATATAAAGGTATAAGTATTTTTATAGTTGATAGAAATTCAAAAGGGTTATCTGCAACAATGCTTAATAAATTAGGTTGGAAAGCTTCAGATACAGGAGAAATCGCTTTTGATAATGTAGAGATTCCAGTAGAAAATTTATTAGGAGAAGAAGGCAAAGGTTTTCCTTATATAATGCAACATTTTGCTTTAGAAAGATTGCTAATGGGTGTAAATGCACACGCAAGAGCAGAATATGCAGTAGATTATGCACTTAAATATATGGAAGAAAGAATTGCCTTTGGTAAATCTTTAGATAGTTTTCAGGTTTTAAGACATAAAATTGCAGAAATGGCAAGTAGAGTAGATATGTGTAGAGAATACAACTATTCAATTACCAAAAGATTAGATAATGGACAGTATGTGGTAAAAGAAGCAAGTATGTCTAAATTGTTATCAACGAAAATGGCAGACGAAGTAATTTATGATGCACTTCAGCTTTTAGGAGGTTATGGTTATATGGAAGATTATCCGATGGCACGTTTATTAAGAGATAGTAGATTAGGGCCAATTGGTGGTGGTACATCAGAAATCTTAAAAGAGATTATCGCAAAAATTGTTATCGATAAAAAAGAATACAAGCCGGCAACATAGTAATTTTGATAATGATTTTTGTGAAAATTATTTTCAATTATCGCAAAAATGGTTATCGACAAAAAAGAATACAAGCCAGCCACTTAATTTGACTTTAAACTTACAACTCACAACTGAATACTGGATACTGCCAACTATTTTTATAACGTTCCCTAAAGGTCGGGCTTTCACTACTCGCTTTTTTCGTACCTCAAAAGAGCTCAAACAGGTCGTTCAATCCCTAACGCAAAAAGTTACTTCAAAAATTAATTGAAATAAAAAATTGTAATTCATAATTAATAATTACATTTGCAGTCCAAAAATTATAAATCAGCAGTTTAACTGTTTTTAAAAATATATAAGATACTTATGAAGGGAGGTGCCAACCAATGTTAATTATACCTGTAAAAGAAGGAGAGAATATAGATAGAGCTTTAAAACGTTATAAACGAAAGTTTGACAGAACAAAGACTATGAAAAACTTACGTAACAGAAAAAACTTTACAAAGCCATCTGTTGCTAAAAGAGCTCAAAGAATAAAAGCTTCATACGTACAAAGATTAAGAACGCAAGAAGAAGTAGGTTAATGTAACCGAAAAGCAAAATACAAACTCGTATCAAATAATTTTGATACGAGTTTTTTTATGGGTAATTTTTTGTAATTTTACAAAAGACCACAGTTGTTTTGGTGAATAATGCAATATTTTAATAATATTAGATTTCAACTAATTGTACTAATTGTTTAAAATAAATTAAAAATCTCATAAATTATTATCAACTAAATGATAGATTCTTTCTTAGAATATTTATCGCTAGAAAAAAAATATGCTCACAATACGGTTACAGCATATAAAAACGATTTAATTTCATTTAGAGATTTCTTAGAAATTGAATTTAATCAAGAAAACTTATCAGAAGTACATTATAACCAAATCAGAACTTGGATTGTTTCTTTGGTTAATTTAAAAATTTCTAATCGTTCAATTAATAGAAAGGTGAGTTCTTTAAAGTCTTTTTACAAATATCTTCAGAAAACACATCATATTGAAATTAATCCACTATCAAAACACAAAGCTCTAAAAGTTGAAAAAAAGATTCAAGTACCTTTTAATAGTAAAGAAATTAATGAAGTTATAAATTTAGTTTCAGATCAAAGCGATTTTACTTCCGTTCGAAATAGATTAATTGTTGAGCTTTTTTATTCCACAGGAATTCGAAGAATAGAACTTATCAATATAAAAGAAAGAGATATTAATTTATCAGATAGTACAATAAAAGTTCTCGGAAAAAGAAATAAAGAAAGGTATATTCCTCTGTTAAAATCTGTAAGTCAAACACTAATTCAATATTTAAGGTTAAAGCAAGAATTTTCTGTAGGTATAGAAGAGCTTTTTATCACAGAAAAAGGAAATAAAATCTATGAAAATCTTGTTTACAGAATAATAAATTCTTACTTTAGTAGAGTCTCTTCTAAAGAGAAAAAGAGCCCTCACATTTTAAGACATTCCTTTGCGACACATCTTTTAAATGAAGGGGCAGATTTAAATTCAGTTAAGGAATTGCTAGGGCATTCATCTTTAGCTTCAACACAAGTCTATACTCATAATAGTTTAGAGACAATTAAAAGAGTGTATAATCAAGCTCACCCTAGGAGCAACAAAAAGAACAATGAAGTATGAAAGTATTCACACAATCCGTTAATTTTAATGCAGACAAAGAATTAATTAAATTCGTAGACGAGAAAGTATCAACTTTAAGTAGGTTTCATGACAAGATAGTTGATGCAGAAGTTTTTTTAAAGGTTCAAAATACAAGTGATAAAGAAAATAAAATTACAGAAGTAAAAATTAATATTCCTGGCAGTGAGTTAATTATAAAAAGAGAAACTAAAACTTTTGAAGAAGGTATTAATGCGGCTGTAGATAATTTAAAAAGGCAATTAAAAAGATCAAAAGAAAAGCATAGAGATTCATTGATTTCTTAAATTTTAAAAAAAAATAAAAAAAGATTAAAAAAAGTTTTTAAATGTAAAAAAACTTTATACATTTGCAATCCGTTAGAAATAGCGGGTTGTTTTTTGTGCAACAAAAGCCGATGTAGCTCAGCTGGCTAGAGCAGCTGATTTGTAATCAGCAGGTCGTGGGTTCGAGTCCCTCCATCGGCTCAAAAACAATATAAGTTCATTAAAATAGTAAATTGAAGGGGAGATACTCAAGCGGCCAACGAGGACGGACTGTAACTCCGTTGACTACGTCTTCGCAGGTTCGAATCCTGCTCTCCCCACAAATTTACATTTTGCGAAAGTAGCTCAGTTGGTAGAGCGTCAGCCTTCCAAGCTGAATGTCGCCGGTTCGAACCCGGTCTTTCGCTCAAAAAAAAATCAACAAAGCCGGTGTAGCTCAGTTGGTAGAGCGCATCCTTGGTAGGGATGAGGTCACGGGTTCAAATCCCGTCATTGGCTCATTTAAAAAGTATTATTAGACACTAAATATATTTAAACTAAGAATTAAAATCAATAATTATGGCAAAAGGAACTTTTGACCGTTCGAAACCTCACTTAAATATTGGTACAATCGGACACGTAGATCACGGTAAAACAACTTTAACTGCGGCTATTACTAAAGTATTAGCTGATGCAGGATTCTCTGAAGCTAGATCTTTTGATCAGATTGATAATGCACCAGAAGAAAAAGAAAGAGGTATTACAATTAATACTTCTCACGTAGAGTATCAAACTGCTAATCGTCACTATGCACACGTTGACTGTCCAGGTCACGCGGATTATGTAAAGAACATGGTTACAGGAGCTGCTCAAATGGATGGTGCAATCTTAGTTGTTGCTGCTACAGATGGTCCAATGCCTCAAACTAGAGAGCATATCTTATTAGGTCGTCAGGTGGGTATTCCACGTATCGTTGTTTTCTTAAACAAAGTTGATATGGTAGATGATGAAGAGCTTTTAGAGTTAGTTGATATGGAGGTAAGAGAATTATTATCTTTCTATGAATACGATGGTGATGAAGGACCTGTTGTTTCTGGATCTGCTTTAGGTGCTTTAAATGGCGAAGAAAAATGGGTTAATACTGTTTTAGAATTAATGGAAGCAGTTGATAACTGGATTGAAGAGCCTTTAAGAGAGGTTGATAAAGATTTCTTAATGCCAGTAGAAGATGTATTCTCAATTACTGGTCGTGGAACTGTAGCTACAGGTCGTATCGAAACAGGTATTGCTAATACAGGGGATGTTGTTGATATTATTGGTATGGGAGCTGAAAAAATGACTTCTACTATTACTGGTATTGAAATGTTCCGTCAAATCTTAGATAGAGGTGAAGCTGGAGATAATGCAGGTATCTTATTAAGAGGTATTGCAAAAGAAGATATTAAAAGAGGTATGGTAATCTGTAAGCCAGGTTCTGTAACTCCTCATGCTAAGTTTAAAGCAGAGGTTTATGTTCTTAAGAAAGAAGAAGGTGGACGTCACACTCCATTCCATAACAACTACCGTCCTCAGTTTTATGTAAGAACTACGGATGTTACAGGTACAATTAATTTACCTTCAGGTGTAGAAATGGTTATGCCAGGAGATAACTTAACAATTACAGTAGACTTAATTCAGCCAATCGCATTAAATGTTGGTTTACGTTTTGCAATCCGTGAAGGAGGTAGAACAGTAGGAGCTGGTCAGGTTACTGAGTTATTAGACTAATATTTTAGTTTACTAATTATATATAAATTCAAAGGGTGTCCCATTTTAATGGGACGCCTTTATGAATAAATAATAGAGACGGGTTTAGCTCAGTTGGTAGAGCACTGGTCTCCAAAACCAGGTGTCGGGGGTTCGAGCCCCTCAATCCGTGCAAAACAAAATAAGTAAGATGAACTTTATACAATATATCAAAGATTCTTTTGACGAATTAAGTAACCATATGACTTGGATATCTAAAGAAGATGCCCAAAAAACTACTGTTACTGTAGCTGTTTTTACAATTGTATTCGCATTAGCAGTTGCTGGTATAGATTATGTTTTTCAAACTGGATTAGATAACTTTTTCAAATTATTTTAAGAAATAAATTATGGCTGATTCAGTGATGAAATGGTATGTTGTTAGAGCCATTGGAGGACAAGAGAATAAAGTTAAAAATTATATTGAAACAGAGATCTCTAGAGTAGGTTTATCTGATTATGTAAATCAGGTTATTGTACCTACAGAAAAGGTGGTTCAAATAAGAAACGGAAAAAAAGTTAATAGAGAAAGAGTTTATTTTCCGGGGTATATTATGGTAGAGGCTAATCTATCAGGTGAGGTTCCTCACGTTATCAAAGCAATTACTGGTGTTATTGGGTTTTTAGGTGAAACAAAAGGTGGTGAGCCTGTGCCTATGAGAAAGTCTGAAGTAAACAGAATGTTAGGTAAGGTCGATGAACTTTCTGTGCAAGATGAAAATATTGCAATTCCTTATAACCAAGGAGAAACTGTAAAAGTTGTAGATGGTCCTTTTAATGGATTTGACGGAACTATAGAAAAAGTAAATGAAGAAAAGCGTAAACTTGAAGTAATGGTGAAAATATTCGGAAGAAAAACTCCATTAGAATTAAGTTATATGCAAGTAGAAAAGATATAATTGTTACACAAATATATAGATTTATTTTTTGGCTTCCAACTTAAAATAAATCATTAAACATTTTTAAAATGGCAAAAGAAGTTAGTAAAGTAGTTAAGTTACAAGTAAGGGGAGGCGCAGCGAATCCATCGCCGCCGGTTGGACCCGCTTTAGGAGCTGCTGGTGTTAACATTATGGAGTTCTGTAAACAGTTTAATGCAAGAACGCAAGACAAACAAGGTAAAGTTTTACCTGTTGTTATTACTGTTTTCAAAGACAAATCGTTTGATTTTGTTGTAAAAACTCCTCCTGCAGCAGTTCAGTTACTAGAAGCGGCCAAAATTAAAAAAGGTTCAGGAGAACCAAACAGGAAGAAAGTAGCATCAGTTACTTGGGATCAAATTAAAGTTATTGCAGAAGACAAAATGGTAGATTTAAATGCCTTTGAAGTTTCTTCAGCAATGCGTATGATTGCAGGTACAGCTCGTTCTATGGGATTAACAGTAAAAGGTGATGCACCAGCATAAACTTTATAAAAAGTAGTAAAATGGCAAAATTAACAAAAAAGCAAAAAGAAGCTTACGCTAAGGTTGATAAAACTCAATCTTATGATTTAGCAGCTGCTTCAGCGCTAGTCAAAGACATTACTAATGTAAAGTTTGATGCATCAGTAGATTTAGCAATTCGTTTAGGAGTAGATCCTCGTAAAGCTAATCAAATGGTTAGAGGTGTTGTAACATTACCTCATGGAACTGGTAAAGATGTAAAAGTTTTAGCATTAGTAACTCCAGATAAAGAAGCAGATGCAAAAGCAGCAGGTGCAGATTATGTTGGGTTAGATGAGTACCTTCAAAAAATTAAAGGAGGATGGACAGATGTAGACGTAATTATTACAATGCCTAGTGTTATGGGTAAATTAGGTCCTTTAGGTAGAATATTAGGTCCTAGAGGTTTAATGCCAAACCCAAAGACTGGTACTGTAACAATGGATGTTGCAAAAGCGGTTACAGATGTAAAAGCTGGTAAAATCGATTTTAAAGTTGATAAAACTGGTATTGTACACGCAGCAATTGGAAAAGTATCTTTTGATGCTAAGAAGATTGAAGAAAATGCAAACGAGTTAATACAAACTATTATTAAATTGAAACCTACAACTGCAAAAGGAACGTATGTAAAAAGCGTTTTTATGTCTAGTACTATGAGTCCTAGTATTGCTGTTGAAGTAAAAACTGTTTAATACGTTAAAACTTATAATTATGACTAGAGAAGAGAAATCACAAGTAATACAAGATTTAACAGCAGTATTAGCAAACACAAATACAGTATACTTAGCAGATATTTCAGGATTAGATGCACAAACTACTTCTAATTTAAGAAGAGCTTGTTTTAAAGCAGGTATCCAGTTATCAGTTGTTAAAAATACATTACTTGCAAAAGCAATGGAAGCTTCAGATAAAGAATTTGAAGACTTACCATCAGTATTAAAAGGTAATACATCAATGATGATTTCTGAAGCAGCAAATGCTCCAGCAAAATTAATCAAAGAATTCAGAAAGAAAGTAAAAGATAGACCTATTTTAAAAGGTGCTTTTGCAGAAGAATCTGTTTACATTGGTGATGATCAATTAGATTCTTTAGTAGATATTAAATCTAGAGAAGAACTTATTGGTGAAATCGTTGGATTATTACAGTCTCCAGCTAAGAATGTTATTTCAGCATTACAGTCTGGTGGACAAACACTTTCAGGTATTATTAAAACTTTATCTGAAAAAGAATAAGCGCACAAATAAACTATAATAAAACAAAATTTTAAAAACAATTAAAATGGCAGAATTAAAAGATTTCGCAGAGCAATTAGTTAACTTAACAGTAAAAGAAGTTAATGAATTAGCTACTATTTTAAAAGACGAGTATGGTATTGAGCCAGCAGCAGCAGCAGTAGCAGTAGCAGGTCCAGCAGCAGGTGGTGCAGATGATGCAGCAGAAGAGCAAACTGAATTTGATGTAATTTTAACTGCAGCAGGTAGTTCTAAATTAGCAGTTGTAAAATTAGTTAAAGAATTAACTGGTTTAGGATTAAAAGATGCTAAAGGTATCGTAGATAGTGCACCAGCACCAATTAAAGAAGGCGTATCTAAAGATGAGGCAGAAGGTCTTAAAAAATCTTTAGAAGAAGCTGGAGCTGAAGTAGAGCTTAAGTAAAATACATATTCCTGATTTTTGTAAGAATCAAAAACAGGAAAACAAATTTAGGTTTAGGTACTAAAAACTATTGTTTTTAGACCTAAACCATTTTGTGTCTATATTCGTTCTTTACTTTAATTCAGATTTTAATCAAAAAAATATTCTCTTTTGGCAACGAAAAACACTACTGAAAGAATCAACTTCGCAACTTCTCAAATGATTAAAGAGTATCCAGATTTCTTGGATATTCAGGTAAAATCTTTTCAAGATTTTTTCCAACTTCAAACAAAAGCAGAAGAAAGAGGAGAAGAAGGTTTATATAAAACCTTCATGGATAACTTTCCAATCACAGATACAAGAAATCAATTCGTTTTAGAATTTTTAGATTACTTCGTAGATCCACCAAGATATTCTATTCAAGAATGTATAGAAAGGGGACTTACGCACAGTGTACCTTTAAAAGCACGTCTAAAACTATATTGTACTGACCCAGAACACGAAGATTTCGAAACTATTGTGCAAGATGTTTATCTTGGTACAATTCCTTATATGACAAACTCTGGTACCTTTGTAATTAATGGTGCAGAGCGTGTTGTAGTTTCTCAGTTACACAGATCACCAGGTGTATTCTTTGGTCAGTCATTCCACGCAAATGGGACAAAATTATATTCAGCAAGAGTTATACCTTTTAAAGGATCTTGGATAGAATTTGCTACAGATATCAATCAAGTAATGTATGCTTATATTGATAGAAAGAAAAAATTACCAGTTACAACATTATTCAGAGCCATTGGTTTTGAAAGAGATAAAGATATATTAGAGATTTTTGACCTTGCAGAAGAGGTAAAAGTGTCTAAGGCTGGATTAAAGAAAGTATTAGGAAGAAAATTAGCAGCGAGAGTTTTAAAAACTTGGCATGAAGATTTTGTTGATGAAGATACTGGAGAGGTTGTATCAATCGAAAGAAATGAAATCGTTTTTGATCGTGATACAATTTTAGACAAAGAACATATAGATGAAATAATAGATGCAGGTGCTAAAACGGTTTTACTTCATAAAGAAGATAACCATATGGCAGATTATGCTATTATTCATAATACATTACAGAAAGATCCTACAAACTCTGAAAAAGAAGCTGTAGAGCATATTTATAGACAATTACGTAATGCAGAACCGCCAGATGAGGAGACTGCAAGAGGTATTATCGATAAATTATTCTTTTCTGAACAAAGATATAATTTAGGTGAAGTAGGTCGTTTTAGAATGAACACTAAACTTCAATTAAATGAGCCTATAGATCAAAAAGTTTTAACAAAATTAGATATTATAACTATTATTAAATATTTAATTGAGTTAATCAACTCTAAAGCAGAGGTAGATGATATTGATCACTTATCTAACAGACGTGTAAGAACTGTTGGTGAGCAATTAGCAGGACAGTTTGGTGTTGGTTTAGCACGTATGGCTAGAACAATTCGTGAGCGTATGAATGTGCGTGATAACGAGGTGTTTACTCCAATTGATTTAATTAACGCTAAAACATTATCATCTGTAATTAATTCATTCTTTGGTACCAACCAATTATCTCAGTTTATGGATCAAACAAATCCATTAGCAGAGATTACCCACAAACGTAGATTATCTGCACTTGGGCCAGGTGGTTTATCAAGAGAAAGAGCAGGTTTTGAGGTTCGTGATGTTCACTATACTCATTATGGACGTTTATGTCCTATCGAAACTCCTGAGGGACCAAATATTGGTTTAATTTCTTCACTTTCTGTATTTGCAAAAGTGAATAACTTAGGATTTATAGAAACACCTTATAGAAAAGTTGACAACGGAATTGTAGAAAAAGCAGAACCAACTTATTTAAGTGCTGAAGAGGAAGAAGGTATGAAATTTGCCCAATCTAATTTAGAATTAAATGAAGATGGTAGTTTTGTGTCTGATAGAGTTATTGCTCGTGAAGAAGGAGATTTCCCAGTTGTTAGCCCAGATGCAATTGACTATATGGACGTTGCTCCAAATCAAATTGCTTCTATATCTGCATCTTTAATTCCATTTTTGGAGCATGATGATGCCAACCGTGCTTTGATGGGGTCGAATATGATGCGTCAAGCAGTTCCTTTATTACGTCCAGAATCTCCAATTGTTGGTACAGGTTTGGAGCGTAGAGTTGCAAAAGATTCAAGAATTCTAATTAATGCAGAAGGAGCAGGTGTAGTTACTTATGTAGATGCTAATAAAATTACAATTAAGTACGATAGAACTGAAGAAGAAAAAATGGTAAGTTTTGATTCTGATGAAACATCTTATAACTTAATTAAATTTAGAAAAACCAACCAAGGTACTTCTATCAACTTAAAACCGATTGTAGAAAAAGGTGATAGAGTAGAAGAAGGACAAGTACTTTGTGAAGGTTATGCAACACAAAAAGGAGAATTAGCTTTAGGTAGAAATATGAAAGTAGCCTTTATGCCTTGGAAAGGGTATAACTTTGAGGATGCAATTGTAATTTCTGAAAAAGTTGTTCGTGAAGATATATTTACATCTATTCATATTGATGAGTATTCTTTAGATGTTAGAGATACAAAATTAGGTACTGAAGAGTTAACTAATGATATTCCTAACGTTTCTGAAGAAGCTACAAAAGATTTAGATGAAAATGGAATGATAAGAATTGGAGCTGAAGTTAATCCTGGTGATATCTTAATTGGTAAAATTACACCAAAAGGAGAATCTGACCCAACTCCAGAAGAAAAATTATTACGTGCTATTTTTGGTGATAAAGCAGGTGATGTAAAAGATGCATCATTAAAAGCTTCTCCATCTTTAAGAGGTGTAGTAATTGATAAAAAATTATTCAGAAGAGCTGTAAAAGATAAGAACAAGAGATTAAGAGATAAAGAAGCTGTTGCTACTTTAGAACAATCTTTCGTTTCTAAATTCGAAAGTTTAAAAGACGAATTAATTGAGAAATTATTCACTTTAATTAGTGGTAAAACTTCTCAAGGTGTATTTAACGATTTAGGAGAAGAAGTTTTACCAAAAGGTAAAAAATATACTCTAAAAATGTTAAATTCTGTTGATGATTATGTGCATTTAACAGGTTCTTGGACAACTGATAGCGACTTAAATAGTTTAGTAGGTGAATTAGTTCACAACTATAAGATTAAAGTAAATGATTTACAAGGTAATTTACGTCGTCAGAAATTTACAATTTCAGTTGGAGATGAATTACCAGCAGGTATTTTAAAATTAGCCAAAGTTTACATCGCTAAAAAACGTAAGTTAAAAGTGGGTGATAAAATGGCAGGTCGTCATGGAAATAAAGGTATTGTTGCTCGTATTGTAAGAGCAGAAGATATGCCTTTCTTAGAAGACGGAACTCCAGTAGATATCGTATTGAATCCATTAGGTGTACCTTCTCGTATGAACATTGGTCAGATTTATGAAACTGTTCTTGGTTGGGCAGGTCAAAAATTAGATACTAAATATGCAACACCAATTTTTGATGGAGCATCTTTAGATCAGATTAACGGAATTACAGATGAAGCTGGTGTACCAAGATTTGGACACACTTATTTATATGATGGTGGAACAGGAAAACGTTTCGATCAACCAGCAACAGTTGGTATCATTTATATGATTAAGTTAGGGCACATGATTGAAGATAAAATGCACGCGCGTTCTATTGGACCATACTCGTTAATTACACAACAACCTTTAGGAGGTAAAGCACAATTTGGAGGTCAGCGTTTTGGAGAGATGGAAGTTTGGGCACTTGAGGCTTATGGAGCATCAAGCATATTAAGAGAAATCTTAACTGTAAAATCTGATGATGTTATGGGTAGAGCTAAAACATACGAAAGTATTGTTAAAGGTGAAGCTATGCCAGAACCAGGTTTACCAGAATCGTTTAACGTATTAATGCATGAACTTAAAGGTTTAGGATTAGACGTTAGATTAGAAGAATAAATTTTTTCAGTAACCAGTTTTCAGTAGCAATTTGTTACTGAAAACTGAATACTGCCAACTGAATACTTATTAAAAGACATGGCAAGAAAACAAGAGAAGTACACTGTAAAAAAGTTTAACAAAATCTCAATTGGTTTATCATCTCCAGAAGCGATTCTAGAAATCTCTAAAGGAGAAGTTTTAAAACCAGAAACTATAAATTATCGTACTCATAAACCAGAAAGAGATGGTTTATTTTGTGAGCGTATTTTTGGTCCTGTAAAGGATTATGAATGTGCTTGTGGTAAGTACAAAAGAATACGTTACAAAGGAATTGTTTGTGATAGATGTGGTGTAGAAGTAACAGAAAAGAAAGTACGTAGAGACAGAGTAGGTCACATCAATTTAGTTGTACCAGTTGCTCATATTTGGTACTTTAGATCATTACCTAACAAAATGGGTTACCTTTTAGGGTTACCATCTAAAAAGTTAGATATGATTATTTACTACGAAAGATACGTAGTAATTCAGCCAGGTATTGCTAAAAACCCAGAAGGAGAACCATTACAAAAAATGGATTTCTTAACGGAAGAAGAATACTTAGATATTGCTGATGAGTTACCACAAGATAATCAATATTTAGACGATTCAGACCCAAATAAGTTTATAGCTAAAATGGGAGCTGAGTGTTTAATTGATTTATTAGCTCGTATTGATTTAGAGTCTTTATCTTTTGAATTAAGACATAAAGCAAATACAGAAACGTCTAAACAACGTAAAACTGAAGCGTTAAAACGTTTAAATGTTGTTGAAGCATTTAAAGATTCTCAGAAAAATAGAGAAAATAATCCAGAATGGATGATTATGAAGGCAATTCCGGTTATTCCACCAGAATTAAGACCTTTGGTTCCGTTAGATGGTGGACGTTTTGCTACTTCAGATTTAAATGATTTATATAGAAGAGTTATTATCAGAAACAATCGTTTAAAAAGATTAGTTGAGATAAAAGCTCCTGAAGTTATTTTACGTAATGAAAAACGTATGTTACAAGAATCTGTAGATTCATTATTTGATAACACACGTAAATCATCTGCAGTAAAAACTGAATCTAACAGACCTTTAAAATCTTTATCAGATTCATTAAAAGGTAAACAAGGACGTTTCCGTCAGAATTTATTAGGAAAGCGTGTTGATTATTCTGCACGTTCTGTAATTGTTGTTGGACCAGAAATGAAATTGTCTGAGTGCGGATTGCCAAAAGATATGGCAGCTGAACTTTACAAGCCTTTTGTAATTAGAAAATTAATTGAAAGAGGAATTGTAAAAACAGTAAAATCTGCAAAGAAAATAATAGACAGAAAAGAACCAGTTGTTTGGGATATTTTAGAAAATGTAATTAAAGGGCATCCAGTTTTATTAAACAGGGCTCCTACTTTGCACAGACTTGGTATTCAAGCATTCCAACCAAAATTAATTGAAGGTAAAGCGATTCAGTTACACCCATTAGCGTGTTCTGCATTTAATGCCGATTTTGATGGAGATCAAATGGCGGTTCACTTACCATTAGGACCAGAAGCTATTTTAGAAGCACAATTATTAATGTTAGCTTCTCATAATATCTTAAACCCTGCAAATGGTGCTCCAGTTACTGTACCTTCTCAGGATATGGTACTTGGTTTATACTATATGACTAAAGAAAGAATTTCTACTCCAGAAGTACCAATTAAAGGAGAAGGATTAACTTTCTATTCTCCAGAAGAAGTTACTATTGCTTTTAACGAAGAAATGGTAGACTTAAATGCTGGTATTAAAGTAAGAACTCAAGATTTAGGAGAAAACGGAGAGCAAGTAACTAAAATTATTAAAACTACTGTTGGTAGAGTTTTATTTAATGAAAAAGTTCCTGCTGCTGCTGGTTATATCAATGAGGTATTAACTAAGAAAAACTTACGTGGTATTATTGGTGGTATTTTAAAGGCTACAGATATACCTACAACTGGTGCATTCTTAGATGAAATAAAAAATATGGGATATAAATTTGCCTTCCAAGGTGGATTATCATTCTCATTAGGAGATATCATTATTCCTGCTGAAAAACAATCTATGATTGATGAAGCAAATAAAGAAGTTGATGTTATTGTTGGTAACTATAATATGGGTATGTTAACGCAAAAAGAGCGTTACAATCAGGTAATTGATGTTTGGGGTTCTACCAACAACAGATTAACTGAATTATCTATGAAGCGTTTACGTGAAGATCAACAAGGTTTCAACTCTGTATATATGATGCTTGATTCTGGTGCAAGGGGTTCTAAAGAACAAATTCGTCAGTTAACAGGTATGCGTGGATTAATGGCAAAACCTAAAAAATCTACTGCTGGTGGTGGAGAAATTATTGAAAATCCTATTCTTTCTAACTTTAAAGAAGGTTTATCGATTCTTGAATACTTTATCTCTACTCACGGTGCTCGTAAAGGTTTAGCAGATACCGCTTTAAAAACGGCAGATGCTGGTTACTTAACACGTAGATTAGTAGATGTTTCTCAAGATGTTATTATCAACGAAGAAGATTGTGGTACATTAAGAGGATTAGAGGTAACACCTTTAAAGAAAAATGATGAAATCGTTGAGTCTATTGCAGACAGAATCGAAGGTCGTATATCTTTACAAGATGTTTATCACCCAGTAACTGATGAATTAATTATAGAAGCTAATCAATCTATTACATCTAAATTAGCAGATGCTGTAGAAGCTTCTGGTATTGATAGATTAGAAGTAAGATCTGCTTTAACATGTGAATCTACTAGAGGTATTTGTGCTAAATGTTATGGTTTAAGTTTATCTACTCGTAACAAAGTTCAAATTGGTGAAGCAGTTGGAGTAATTGCTGCACAATCTATTGGAGAGCCTGGTACACAGTTAACATTACGTACATTCCACGTTGGTGGGGTTGCTGGTAACATATCAGAAGAAAATAAATTGATTGCTAAGTTTGATGGTGATGTAACTATTGATGATTTACGTACTGTTGTTGGTAAAGACAACGAAGGTAAAGAAGTTGATATTGTAATATCAAGAACTGCAGAAATCAAAATTAAAGATAAGAAAACAGGAATAACTCAAAGTACAAATATTTTACCTTACGGTTCTATTATTTTTGATAAAGAAAGAAAGACAATTAAGAAAGGTGATGTTGTTGTACAATGGGATCCATTTAATGGTGTAATTGTTTCTGAATTTGCTGGTAAAGTTAAGTTCGATAATTTAGAACAGGGTATGAATTACTCTGTAGAAATTGATGAACAAACTGGTTTCCAAGAAAAGGTAATTACAGACTCTAAGAATAAGAAAATTATTGCTTCGTTAATTATAGAAGATGAAGATGGTAATGCATTACGTTCTTACAGTTTACCAGTAGGTGCACACTTAATGGTTGATGATGGAGATACTGTTGAATCTGGACATACTTTAGTTAAAATTCCTAGAAAATCTGGTAAAGCAGGTGATATTACTGGAGGTTTACCACGTGTAACAGAATTATTTGAAGCACGTAACCCTTCTAACCCATCTGTAGTTTCTGAGATTGATGGTGTAGTTTCTTTCGGAAAAATTAAAAGAGGTAATAGAGAGATTATTGTTGAATCTAAAACAGGAGATGTTAGTAAGTATTTAGTTAAGCTTTCTAATCAAATCTTAGTTCAAGAAAATGACTTTATTAAAGCAGGTATGCCTTTATCTGATGGTGCTACAACACCTTCTGATATTTTAAGAATTAAAGGGCCATCTGCAGTACAACAATACTTAGTAAATGAAATACAAGAAGTATATCGTTTGCAGGGTGTAAAGATTAACGACAAACATTTCGAAGTTGTAGTACGTCAAATGATGCGTAAAGTTAAAATTATAGATTCTGGAGATACTCTATTCTTAGAGAATCAACTGATTCATAAAACAGACTTTATCAAAGATAATGATGCTATTTATGGAATGAAAGTTGTTGAAGATGCTGGAGATTCTGAAAACTTAAAGCCAGGTCAAATTATTTCTGCACGTCAATTAAGAGATGAAAATTCTTTATTAAGAAGAAATGACAATAACTTAGTTACTGCAAGAGATGCGAGACCAGCAACAGCTGAGCAAGTTTTACAAGGTATTACAAGAGCTTCTTTACAAACAAAATCGTTTATTTCTGCTGCTTCTTTCCAAGAAACAACAAAAGTATTAAACGAGGCTGCTGTAAATGGTAAAATAGATACTTTAGAAGGATTAAAAGAAAATGTAATTGTTGGTAAGAAAATTCCAGCAGGTACAGGTATGAGATCTTACGATAAAATTATTGTGGGGCCTAAAGATGAAATAGAACAAAGTTTCTAATTTAACGTTTGAACTTTAACGTTTAAAACATATAAGTTGAATTGTTTATAGTATTTTTACTGTAAATAATTCAACTTTTTTTATTGATAATAATTTTACAAACCCATAACTATGGAAGAAAACCAAAATAAAGACGGACAATTAAATATAGAATTAGACCAAGAAGTAGCAGAAGGTACCTATTCTAACTTGGCAATAATTAATCATTCTATGTCAGAATTTATTGTAGATTTTATAAATATTATGCCAGGAGTACCAAAGGCAAAAGTAAAATCTAGAATTATATTAACGCCACAACATGCAAAAAGATTAACAAAAGCTTTAGCAGATAATGTTCGTAAATTTGAGCAACAACATGGAGAAATAAAAGATTATGAGCAACCACCAATTCCTATGAATTTTGGACCAACAGGTCAGGCTTAAAATAGAAAAAAGTGAAACGAAAGTTTCACTTTTTTTATTTTTAAGATTTTTATCAATAAAATTTACAATATTTTTTGTGCAAAACTTTATTGATAAAGGTCTTATAGATAGTGTTATAGATTGGTTTAAATACAAAGTTTATCTAAATAGAACTTTCTTATCATTATAATTTTTCTAAATTTCTTTTAAAATAATTGTAAAACTGAAATTAAATTAACGTTAATCCTGCCTATTTTTCAATTGTAATTTAGCCTTTTCTTTTCATTTTGGTAATCTTTAAAAATTTATCTAAAGTTAATTTTGCTCAATATTTTAACTAAACAAAATGAAACTAAACAAATTAAAATTTATGCTTTTCTCTGCAGTTCTATTCTTGTCTGCAGCAAAGTCTTTTGGACAAACAGGTACGATTCAAGGTTTAATTACTGATGAAAATGGTATTTATGTTCCTGGAGCAAACGTATCCTTAGAAAACCTTGAAAAAGGTGATGTTACTAATTTCGATGGTAGATTTACAATTGTATCAATTCCTGTAGGTACTTATACTTTAAAAGTTACGTATTTAGGCTATAAAGATATGACCAAAGAAGTTATTGTAAAAGAAAACGAAACGACTAAAGTAACCTTAGAATTACAGTCTGGAGGAATTGAATTAGATGAAATTCAGTTTACATCTTATAGATTAAGTGGACAATCAAAAGCATTAAACACTCAAAAAAATAACATTAATATTACCAATGTCGTATCTACAGATCAAATTGGTAAATTTCCTGATGTAAATATTGGAGATGCTGTTAAAAGAATTCCAGGTATTACAATGCAAGTAGATCAAGGTGAAGCTAGAAACATTGTAATTAGAGGTCTTTCTCCGCAGTTAAATTCGGTAACTTTAAACGGAAGTAGAATTCCTTCTGCAGAAGGAGATAACAGAAACATTCAAATGGATTTAATTCCTTCTGATATGATTCAATCTATTCAAGTAAACAAAGCTGTTACTCCAGATATGGATGCAGATGCTTTAGGTGGTTCTGTAAATTTAATAACTAGAACAGCTCCACAAAGTTTTAGATTATCTGCAACTGCAGGTTCTGGTGTAAATACAATTACCAACAAAAGAATTTTAAATGGTTCTTTTTTAGTTGGTGATCGTTCCAAGGATAAAAAGTTTGGATGGATGCTTTCTGCAACCGTTAATGATAACGATTTTGGTTCTGATAATGTAGAAGCAGAATGGACAGATGAGTTCGGTTATTTTGATGGAACTGATGAAGTTGAAATAGAGGTAAATCCTTATACCAATGTGTTTGAACAAAGAACATACTTAGTACAAAGAGTGCGTAGAAGTTTTTCTGCAAATTTCGATTTTCAAATAAATGATAACAATAACATCTATTTTAAATCGATGTATAACTGGAGAGATGATAGAGAAAATCGTTTTAGATTAGAACACGAAATTTTAGATGCAGAAGATATTGAAATTGGCGATTTTGTAATTACTGATAATACTCCAGTAAGGTTTCCTGTAGAAGTTAAAAGACAGTCTAAAGGTGGTATTAATAACGATAGAAATAAAAACAGACGTTTAGAAGATCAAAGAATGCAAAATTATTCTTTAGGCGGTAATCATGTTGCTGGTAATTTAAAAATTGATTGGATGGCTTCTTTAGCAAAAGCATCCGAAGAAAGATTAAATGAAAGATATGCAGAGTTTGAATCAGAATATATCATTAAAAATAATGTGTCAAACTCAGAATTTCCATTTTATTCTCCTGTAGATGCTTCAGATTTTAGTAACCTTTCAAATTTTGAATACGGAGAAATCACCGAAGAAAATCAGTATACAGAAGAAGAAGATTTTAATGTTTTTGTAAATTTTGAATTACCAGCAGATTTTTTTGGTAAAGGAGATGGTTTTATCAAATTCGGTGCAAGAGGTAGATTTAAAACAAAATACCGAGATAATAATTTTTTTGAATATGATTTAGAGAGTGCTTACCCTACTTTAGATGGTATACCAACCAAAGATTATTCAAAAGAAGATTATCTTGCTGGTAGTAGATATCAAGCAGGTTTATTTGCATCAGAAGAATGGTTAGGTGCTTTAGATTTAACAAACGGAGATTCTGTAGATGATGAGTTTTTAAGAGATAATTATAATGTAGAAGAAAATGTTTTCGCTGCTTATGCAATGACAAATCAAAAATTATCTGATAAATTAAGTGTTTTAGCAGGTGTTCGTTTAGAGCATACAAGTTTAACAGCAACAGGTAATAATATTTTAGATGAAGACACTTTAAATGGAACAACTACTAAAGAAAGCTCTTATACAAATGTATTACCAGGTGTACATTTTAAATATGATGCTACAAAAAATACAGTGGTAAGATTTGCTTGGACAAACACTTTAGCAAGACCAAATTACGCAGATATTACACCAACTTTAGATGTTGTAACTGGAGATGATGAAATTTTTGTTGGTAATCCTGATTTAGAGCCTACAACTTCTATGAACTTCGATTTAATGGCAGAAACTTACTTTAAGAATGTTGGTATACTTTCTGGTGGATTATTTTACAAAAGCATAAACGATTTTATTTATACTTTTCAATCAGAAACTACAACAGATCAATATGGAGCAGGTACTTCTGGTTTTGATGTGTATCAACCTTTAAACGGAGATGATGCTTCTATCTTCGGAATTGAACTTGCAATTCAAAGAAAATTAGATTTCTTACCTGGTTTCTTAAAGAATTTTAGTGTGTATTTAAACTACACTTATTTAACTTCGGATGCAAACGGAATTCGTAACGAAGATGGAGATGAAAGAGACGATTTAGATTTACCAAACACAGCACCAAATATGTTTAATGGTTCATTAGCTTATGGGGGTAATAAATTTTCTGTAAGAGTTTCTGCTAACTTTTCTGATGCTTATGTAGATGAAATAGGAGGTAATGCTTTTGAAGATCGTTATTATGATCAACAATTTTTCTTAGATTTTAATGCAACATATGCAATTAACAACAACTTAAGTATTTATGCTGATGTTAATAATATTACAGATCAACCTTTACGTTATTATCAAGGTGTAAGTGATAGAACTATGCAAATGGAATATTATGGAAGAAGAATTACTTTTGGTTTAAAGTATGATTTATTTAAAAAATAAACTTTCTAAATGAAAATATTAAACAAAAATAAATTGGTAAAAGGCGCTATATTACTTAGTGCTTTTTACTTTTTTTCTTGTAATTCTGGTAGTAAATTACCAGCAATTACACCAGATGTTATCACAGAAAAAACGATAAACGATACAGATGATCCTGCAATTTGGGTAAATCCTAAAGATGCGTCTAAAAGCATTGTGTTTGGAACTGATAAAAAAACAAATGGTGCTATTTATGCTTTTGATTTAGATGGAAAAATTATTGAAAATAAAACCATCAGAAATATAAAAAGACCAAATAATGTAGATTTAGAATATGGTTTCAAAATCAACGATTCTACAACAGCAGACATTTTAGTTTTTACAGAAAGAGAAAAACAACAAATTAGAATTTTTTCTGTTCCAGAAATGAAACCTTTAGATAATGGTGGTTTTCCTGTTTTTACTGATAATAATAATCCAGAAAACAGATTACCAATGGGTGTTGCTTTTTACAAGTCTAAATTTGATGGTAGTTTTTATGCCATTGTTGGTAGAAAATCAGGACCAAAAGAAGGATATTTATATCAGTATAAATTGACTGCAGAAAACGATTTGATAAAATCGACTTTGGTGAGAAAATTTGGTAAATTCAGTGGTAAAAAAGAAATTGAAGCTATTGCTGTAGATTCAGAAATGGGTTTTATTTATTATTCTGATGAAGGTGCTTGTGTTCGTAAATACTATGCAGAACCAACAAAAGGTAATGATGAAATTGCTTGTTTTGGTGGGAAGTATTTTTTAGAAGATATAGAAGGAATTGCTATTGCCAAAATGGATAATGGAAAAGGTTATATAATTGTTTCTGATCAACAAAAAGGGCAATTCAATTTATTTGATAGAACTACAAATGAATTTGTAAAAGCAGTAAATTTATCAACCTTAGAAACCGATGGATGTGATGTGGTTACTGTACCTTTAAATGATACTTTTAAAAGCGGATTATTTGTTGCTATGAATGATGAAAAGAATTTCTATTTCTATGATTTTGATAGATTAATTAAATAAAAAACTAAATATTTATAGCTGAAAAGTTGTACTAAATTTTAGTACGACTTTTTTATTTATCAAAATTGAACTTCTGTTTGTCTTTCATTGTTCTGCAAAACATCAAAATATAAAAAATCTAATATTTCATTTTTACATTGATAAATAGGTCTGGAATTCCAACTATGATCACCGTTTTTAACGGAGTACAAATAATAAGATTTACCAATAGATTTTAATTGATTTGCAATTGCTCTAGAACCATATAATTTTAAGTAACCTATATTTTCTTTTTTGCAATAATGATGTGGAGCAATATGATAAGGTACTAAATCATCTTTTTCACCATGAAAAAGCTGTGTTGGTATTGCATTGCTATTCGTTATTTTATCAATAGCTGTAATTGCGCCAGCCATACCAATAATTCCTGCAAATTTAAATTTTGAATCTAGAATCTCATTTTCATAAACGTAAGCTAAATTTAACACTGCTTCTGCACCTGCACTAGAACCTACTAAAATCACTTTACTAATGTCTATTTTAAATTTTCGATTACGTTTTATAATGTATTTTATCGCGTAACTAATATCCTTAGAAACTTCGTTAAAAGCCTGAATTTTTAAATCTGCTTTTATGTTGCAACCAAAACCAATTCCTTTCATTGTTAAACGATAAGAAATAGAAGCTACAGCATAACCATAACTTGCCATTTCTTTTGAGAAATCTACAGCATATTTATCATTTCTATTTCCTCCAGAAAATCCACCTCCGTGAACATAAATAATTAAAGGTTTTAAACCTTTTACTTTTCTGGGTTTGTAAAAATCTAGTTTTAAATTCTTTTCCTTTTTAATTCTTTGGTAGGTAAATTTTCGTTTAGATGTTTTTGCTATTTTTTCTAAATATTTTTTTTGAGAAAAACTGTTTACAGATAACAATAAATAAAAAGGAATTAAAAAATATTTCATAAAATGGTAGTCGCTGTTATTCTGGTTTTCCTTTCAACTTATCATAAATTTTCCTTGAATTTAAATACAAGAAAGTGTTTGATTTTACATAAAAATAAGCCAATAAACAGACTAACATCAAAAATAAAATAGCACCAAAAATCGCTTCAATAGGGTTTAGTGTTTTGCCAATTAAGCTATTTAATCCTAAGCCTGTAAAACTTCCATAAATAATTATAAAATGAATTACATAAATAGATAATGTTTTTTGTCCGATTTTTATAATAAGAGGATTTTTAAAAAAACGTTCTAATCCGTAGAAAAAAGCAAAATATAATAATACATTTCCAAATCGTGTAAAAAGGTAATTATAACTAGCGGAATCCATAAATAATTGAATATGAAATAATTTTGATAAATATGCTAGAATTGAAGATGAATAGAAAATTAATAGTAAACCTAAAAAGATAAATGAAGGAATAACAATTATTTTAAAGTGTTTTTTGTGTAAATATTTATAAAATAAGGTTGATAGAAAAGCACCAAAACAAATGTAACCAAACCAAGGGATTATGGTAAAAACAGAACCATTACTCTTAGAGATATAATTGCTTAAAAATAACGGAATAGAAGAAACATCAAGATTTCTATACATTGGTTCTGTTAAAAATATGAGAGTTCCTAAAACTAATACAATAGCAGAAAAAAGAATTGTTTTTTTATTACATAAAAAGTAAATACCAATTATTAATATTAAGCTAAGACCTATTATTTGTAAAACATCTATCACTAAAAAATAGTTATTAAACTCACCAGATAACCAAGTAAAAAGAGTAATTCTAAGTAGATAGCCAATTCCGATTAAGAAAAAACCTCTCATAATTCCTTTTCGCATTCTTAATTTTTCAGTTCCTTTTTCTTTGGCTTTTAATAAAAGATAAGTAAAAATTAATCCTGAAATAGTAAAAAAAGTTGGCGCTGTTATTCCCCTAAAATAAGCCCAAACTCGGTAAGCAGTATAATTTGAATCTCGATAGGAAACTTCTAAAAGTGTATCAATAAAATGACCTTGCAACATCATTAAAATGGCAAAAGCACGTACAATATCAATAAAATACAATCTATTAGAGTTCAAATTTTATATTTTATACTCTAAAAGTAAACATATAATTAAGAATTTACTAAGGGAAGTAAATTAAAATGATTTTAATATCAAATTAGCAAAATACATCAAATGTTTTGCAAAATTATCAATCTAAATAAATAATAATTATAAAGTATATTATACTGTTCTTGTTCTATTCAGTAATAGAAAATCGGCCAAAACTAAAGCAGTTAATGCTTCTACAATTGGCACAGCTCTTGGCACAACACAAGGATCGTGTCTTCCTTTACCCGTAATTTCTGTAACTTCATTTTCAGAATTTATGGTTTGTTGACTGCTCATAATTGTAGCAACTGGTTTAAAAGCTACTCTAAAATAAATATCCATTCCATTAGAAATTCCACCTTGAATTCCACCAGATAAGTTAGATTTTGTAGAGCCATCTGCGTTAAAAATGTCATTATGCTCAGAACCTTTCATTTTTGCACCACAAAATCCGCTACCAAATTCAAAACCTTTTACAGCATTTATAGATAACATTGCTCCACCTAATTGAGCATGCAATTTATGAAAAATAGGTTCACCTAAACCAACAGGTACATTTTGAGCAACACAAGTAATTGTTCCTCCAATTGTATCACCAGCTTTTCTGATCTCCTTAATTTTAGTAATCATTTTTTCTGCGGATGCTTCATCAGGACAGCGAACAATATTGCTTTCTGTTTTAGCAAAATCTACATCTTGATATGGTTTTTCCATAAAAATTTCTCCTACAGAAGATGTAAAAGCATTTATTTTTATGTTAGATACCAATTGCTTAGCCAAAGCACCAGCAACTACCCAGTTTGCAGTTTCGCGAGCAGAACTTCTTCCACCACCTCTATAATCTCTTAAACCATATTTTTGGTCGTAAGTATAATCTGCGTGAGAAGGTCTGTACACATTGGTATTATGATTATAATCTTTACTTTTTTGATTTGTGTTTTTAATCACAAAACCAATAGATGTTCCTGTGGTTTTACCTTCAAAAATACCTGATAAAAACTCAACAGTATCTGGTTCTTTACGTTGTGTAACAATTTTAGATTGCCCAGGTTTACGTCTATTTAGTTCTTCTTGAATAGCTTCGAAGTCAACCTCTAAACCAGCAGGAAAACCATCTATAACACCACCAATAGCAGTTCCATGAGATTCTCCGTAAGTTGTTACTTTTAATAAATTTCCAAAAGAATTAAATGACATAATTAAAAATTATAATTTTGATGCAAATATAATGAAACTACTCTATTGTTTTTTTGAAGGTAAAAGATATTATAATGATTTCTAAAATCTATTAAATAATGTTAACTGCTGATTTATAGTGTTATAAAATTATATTTTTAAGATATTCAAAAAAAATAAAAATTATTTGCTTTTTTGTTTCACAAAATGAAAAAGGTTTCTATATTTGCATCCGCATTCAGGAAATACCTGATGAGACACTTGGAGAAATGGCAGAGTGGTCGAATGCGGCAGTCTTGAAAACTGTTGACTGTAACAGGTCCGGGGGTTCGAATCCCTCTTTCTCCGCAGAACCCTTGTTAATCTGTTGATTTTCAAGGGTTTATTTTTGGAGTTGACAAAGGGATTGACAGTTCTTTATTTCAAACCTCAATTCTTTTAGTAATGATTCTCTCAAATAATTTAGAATAAAATCTTTTCTTTAACTAAATCTTTTATTTTATTGCTTAATTTTAGATGATAACTAAGATTAAAAATTATGGAAAATCCTTTTGAAATTATAAACCAAAGATTAGGTCGAATTGAATGTTTATTTGAAAATATTAATTCCATAATTTCGAATAAAAATATTAATACCGCTTATCCAGAACTTATAGATGTAAAAGCGCTGGCTGATTATTTAAAAGTTTCAACATCGTTTATTTATAAAATGACGAGTTCAAATCAGATTCCTCATTCTAAAAAAGGTAAGAAAATCTATTTTGATAAAGAAAAAGTGACTAATTGGGCTTTAGAAAGTTCTGTAATGACTCAAGAAGAGATGCAAGATGTAGCGAATAAGTATTCTTTGAAAAGAAATTAAAGAACTAATAAATTACTTTCAAACAATGCTAAAACAACATCCATTTGAGAATTATGAGTTTTACTTATAGCTAAATGCGCTTCAATTTTTAACCATAATTCTTTTTTTAGATAATTCTGGGTTTTTGGATAAAAACGTAACGGCTAACAAAGCATATTTTTTATTCAAATTAGTTTTTGAATTGTTAAGATATTTATTTGCTTTTATACCTTTTACTAAACCATCTTCACACAACCCCAAGAAAGCATTTTTTTACTTCCTTTTTCTCGTGAAGATTTTGTTTGATATAATTCTTTTATTACAATCGGTTGCGTAAATATACATAATAATTTTGCCTAAATACTATTTGTAATTTAATAATATTTAAGTCAATGGTTTATAAGCAAAAAATGAAGGTTTTACTACAATATTATATAATTTAAAAATTATTCAGATAAGTTGCTTTATAAAAAAAAGCCTCCTTAAAAATAAGGAAGCTTTAATTTAAGAAAATTTAGTGGAATTAATTCCCTTTTTTATAATCTTCTAAAAACTTTGCTAATCCACTGTCAGTTAATGGATGTTTTAATAAACCTGTAATAGAAGATAATGGTCCTGTCATAACATCAGAACCTAATTTAGCACAATTAATAACGTGCATTGTGTTTCTAACAGAAGCTGCTAAAATTTGTGTATTAAAGTTATAATTATCATAAATTAATCTTATTTCTGAGATTAAGTTTAAACCATTTGTAGAAATATCATCTAATCTTCCTAAAAACGGAGATACATATGTTGCACCAGCTTTTGCAGCTAATAATGCTTGACCAGCCGAAAAAACTAAAGTTACATTTGTTTTTATCCCTTTATCTGAAAAATATTTACATGCTTTTACGCCATCTGCAATCATTGGTAATTTAACAACAATTTGTGGATGTAATGCTGCTAATTCTTCTCCTTGTTTAACCATTCCTTCATAATCTGTAGCAATTACTTCTGCAGAAACATCTCCTGTTACTATATCACAAATCTTTTTGTAGTGATTTAAAATATTTTTTGCCCCTGTAATGCCTTCTTTTGCCATTAAAGAAGGGTTTGTGGTTACACCATCTAAAACACCCAAAGCTTCTGCCTCTGCAATATCATTTAAATTTGCTGTGTCAATAAAAAATTTCATATTTCTTGTTTATACTGTTTTTAAATATTCTAATACTTGTAGACTTACTTTTTCGCCTGTAAATCCAAATTTATCATCTAACACTGTTGCTGGAGCAGAATAACCAAAATGCTCTAATCCATACACTTTTCCAGCATCTCCTACTAAACCTTCTAAGTTTACTGGTAATCCTGCAGTTAAACCAAATAATGGTTTGTTTTTTGGGATGATGCTATTTTGATACTCTCTAGATTGTAACCTAAAGACTCCTTCAGATATAACAGATGCAATATTTACTTTTAAATTATGCTCTGCTTCTAAAATTTCTGCTGCTGCTACTAAAGTGGCTACTTCAGATCCGTTTGCAATTAAAACTACATCAGGATTTTCTACTTCTTTTACCAAGTAACCTCCTTTTTCAGCGGCTAATGCTTCTTGATATCTAGATGCTTCTTTTGTTGGTAAATCTTTAATTCCTTGTCTTGATAAAATTAAACCTGTGGGTGTGTTTTTATTTTCTAATGCCATTTTCCAAGCCACACTTGTTTCTGCAGAATCTGCAGGACGTAAGGCTAAGAAACTGGGATTTCCCCTGTGGTTTTTCAATTTTTCTAACAAACGAATTTGTGCTTCTTGTTCTACAGGTTGATGTGTTGGTCCATCTTCACCCACTCTAAAAGCATCATGTGTCCAAACATATTTTACTCCTAACTCTTGAATTCCACTCAAACGAATGGCTGGTTTCATATAATCTGAAAAAACAAAAAATGTAGCCACAACAGGTATAACTCCACCATGTAATGCAATACCATTTGCAATACAAGCCATTGTTAATTCTGCAACTCCTGCTTGTAAAAATGAACCACTAAAATCACCTTTTTTTAGTGCTTGGGTTTTCTTCAAAAATCCATCTGTTTTATCACTGTTAGATAAATCTGCAGAAGAAACAATCATGTTTTCTACATGCTCAGCTAAATATGCTAAAACTCCAGATGAAGCAGCTCTTGACGCTAATCCTGCTTTATGTGCTATTCCTTCAAAATCTAAGGTTGGTAACTCTCCTGATAAAAAGAAATCTAATTTTTCAGCTTTTTTAGGATTCGCTTCTCTCCAAATGGAAATCTCAACCTTTTTATCTCTTGCTTCTAGTGTTTTTCTTTCTAATAAATTCTGATAAAATTCACTTACATCTTCATAAATATCAAAAGGACTTTCTGGGTTTGCTCCTAAATTTATTAAAGTTTTGGTATAATCTGCTCCCGTATGACCAATAGGTTGACCATGTAATTCGCATTCACCTTCAAAAGTTTTTCCTTCGGATGTTACACAACCTTTACCCATAATGGTTTTACCAATAATTAAGGTTGGTTTTTCGGTTTGGCTATTGGCTTTTGTTAATGCTTTTCTTATTTCATCGTGATTATGAGCATCAATAGTAATTACTTTCCAACCCCAAGATTCATACTTCATTGCTGTATCTTCTGTAGTAACTTCATCTGTTGGGGTAGATAATTGAATATCATTAGAATCGTAGAACATGATAAAATTATTCAATCCTAAATGACCTGCAATTCTACCAGCTCCTTGAGAAATTTCTTCTTGTACTCCACCATCAGAAATAAAACCATACACTTTATGATTCATCCAATCTCCAAAACGAGCTGCTAAAAATTTTGCTGCAATTGCAGCTCCAACTCCCATAGTATGCCCTTGACCTAATGGCCCAGATGTGTTTTCTATTCCTCTTTGTACATCTACTTCTGGATGACCAGGAGTAATAGAACCCCATTGCCTGAAATTAGCGACATCTTCTTTCTTATAGTTTCCTAAAAGATAGTATTGTGCATACATTAAGGTTGATAAATGACCAGCATCCATAAAGAAACGATCTCTAAAAGGCCAAGTCATATCTGTTGGATCGAAATTAAAGAATTCTGAATATAAGATGTGCATAAAATCTGCACCTCCCATAGGTCCTCCAGGATGACCAGAGTTTGCTTTTTCTACCATTGCAACAGCTAAAGCTCTTATATTATCTGCTGATTGTTGGTCTACTTTTTTATTCATTTTATTAATCTGTGTAATGTAATTTTTTCAAGCTCAATCTTAACCGAAATTTTATTTTATATGTATTGGTTAATAATATTTTCAAACAATTCTTGCTTACCACTTATTAATGGTAATTCTCCGTTTTCAGAAGCTATTTTATATAAATCTTGCATATTTAATCTACCAGCCTCAAAATCTTTACCTACTCCAGAATCAAATGAACTATATCTTTCTTCACGTAATTTATTATAAGAAGATGATTGTAAAATTTTATCGGCAGTTATTAAAGCTCTTGCAAATGTATCTGCACCACCAATATGTGCGTGGAAAACATCATTCGTATCTGTTGAATTTCTTCTGATTTTAGCATCAAAATTTACACCTCCACCTTGTAAGCCTCCAGCTTTTAAGAAAACCAACATTGCTTCAGTAGTTTCTTGAATGTTGTTTGGAAATTGGTCTGTATCCCATCCATTTTGGTAATCACCTCTATTAGCATCTATACTTCCCAACATTCCTGCACCTGCTGCTACTTCTATTTCATGTTGAAAAGTATGCTGTGCTAATGTTGCATGGTTAACTTCAATATTCATTTTAAAATCTTTGTCTAAACCATATTCTTTTAAAAAGCCGATAGCTGTAGCAGAATCAAAATCGTATTGATGTTTTGAAGGTTCCATAGGTTTTGGTTCAATAAAGAAAGTACCTTTAAATCCTTGAGATCTAGCATAATCTTTAGCCATAGTTAAAAATTGTGCCATATGATCTAATTCACGTTTCATATCTGTGTTTAATAAAGACATATAACCTTCACGACCTCCCCAGAAGACATAATTTTCTCCATTAAGAGCAATAGTAGCATCTAGAGCTAACTTAACTTGACCTCCAGCTCGTGCTACAACATTAAATTCTGGATTTGTAGCAGCTCCATTCATATATCTTGGGTTTGAAAAACAATTTGCAGTTCCCCATAATAATTTTACACCTGAGGCAGCTTGTTTTTCTTTATGATAATCTACAATAGTTTGAAGTCTTTTTTCTGATTCTGCAAATGTTGGCCCTTCTTGAACTAAATCATAATCATGAAAACAGTAATATTCAAAGCCCATTTTTGAAATAAATTCAAATGCAGCATCAGCTTTATCTTTTGCAGCCTGAATTGGGTCTGAGGCTGCATCCCAAGGAAAATTTTGTGTTCCAGGACCAAATGGATCTGCACCTTGTCCACAGAAAGTATGCCAATAAGCAATTGCAAATTTAAAATGCTCACGCATTGTTTTTCCTGCAACAATTTGGTTTGGGTTATAGTATTTAAATGCTAATGGATTATCAGAGTTTTTTCCTTCATATTTTATTTGACCTATTCCTTTGTAAAATTCTTTATCTCCTAAAGTTATCATTTTTTTATTTTTTTTAATTATTGTATTTCTTTTCTAAATCGTTTTTCCACAAGTTGTATGCATCTTTATAAATTTGTTTATCATTTAAAGGATGGTAGGTTAGTACTTGTTCATTATCAGAAAATACTTCTTCTAAATTCTTAAAATCTTTATTAGCAACACCAGCAGCTCTTGCAGCACCAATTGCACCAGTGGTATCTATGATATTTATTTCGGTTTCAATAAGAGTTGCTATGGTTTTTGAAAATATTTCTGAACGAAATAAATTATCGCTTCCAGCACGCATTCCTGATAAATTTACACCATCATTTTTTAAAATACTAATACCATAAACAAATGCAAAAGCAATTCCTTCTAAAGCAGCTCTAAAGAGATGTTCATTTTTATGTTTATTAAAGTTTAAGTTGAAAATACTTGCCCCGTTATTTGTATTATTTAACATGCGTTCTGCACCATTACCAAAAGGAATAATTCTTAACCCATCAGAACCAACTGGCACTTGAGAAGCCAATTCATTCATATTATTATAAGTATCTGTTGAGGCTAAATTATTTTTCATCCAACTATATTGAATTCCAGCTCCGTTTATATTTAAAAGTTTTCCAATTCTTGGAGTTTCTTCTGTATAATTTACATGTGCAAAATTGTTGATTCTTACACTTTCTTTAGAATCTGTTTTGTCTGTAACTGCATAAACAACTCCACTTGTACCACCAGTTGCAGCAATTTCACCTGGATGTAAAACATTTAAAGACAACGCATTATTGGGTTGGTCACCAGCTCTGTATAAAACAGGAATGCCTTGAGGTAAACCAGTTTCTTTAGCAGCTTGTTTTGTAACTTTTCCTTGATTTGAAAAAGTTGGAAGAATTGTAGGAATTAAATTAGTGCTTATTCCCATATAGTTAAACAGCCATTCTGCTGGTTTATTTTGTTTAAAATCCCACATCATACCTTCTGATAAACCAGAAATAGTTGTAGTTGCTTCTCCTGTTAACTTTAAGGCAATAAAATCTCCAGGTAATAATAATTTGTTTACTTTTTTAAATGTTTCTGGCTCATTTTCTTTTACCCATTTTAGTTTTGATAACGTAAAATTACCAGGTGAGTTTAAAAGATTGGAAATACATTTATCCTCTCCAGCTCCTATAAAAGCATCATTCCCTATTTTAACAGCTCTACTGTCACACCAAATAATAGATGGTCTTAAAGCTTTATGATTTTCATCTACAATAACAAGTCCATGCATTTGATATGCAATTCCAATTCCAATTATTTTATCAGAAGAAATACTTGTTTGTTTCAATAATTTTTGAGTTACTTTACCAATATTTTTCCACCAAATTTCTGGATCTTGTTCTGCCCAACCTGTTTCTAAAGCTATGATAGCCATTTCCTTTTCAGGATAATTTGTTACACCAGCAGTACGTCCTGTTTTTGCATCAATTAAAGCTGCTTTAACTGATGAGCTTCCTAAATCATATCCTATATAATACATAATTTTTCTTTATCCTTTATAAGGATCTAAAGTTTGTATACTACCATCTTTATTATGCGTTATTTTTGCAACTTTTATAGAACGTAAATGTGTAACGCCTTCTGATAATGATGAATCGTGATAAAACAAATACCATTGGTTTTCAACTTTACAAACAGAGTGATGAGAAGTCCAACCTACAACTGGATTTAATATACGACCTCCGTACTTAAATGGACCATAAGGACTATCTCCAACAGCATAACAGATAAAATGTGTATCTCCTGTAGAGTAAGAAAAATAATATTTTCCATTATGTTTATGCAACCAAGCAGCTTCAAAAAAACGTCTTTCATTATCACCTGATAATAACAAATTTCCTTGTTCATCAACAATTTCTATCTCTTTTGGTTTTTCTTCAAACTCTAATAAATCATCTGTCATTTTAGCAACAAATGGTAATAAAGCAGGTTCATTATCTTCTGGTATATGTGCAGTTGGGTTATCTAGTTCTTCTTTATTAAAAGTTCCATTTCTCCAACGTTGTAATTGTCCACCCCATAGACCTCCAAAATACATATAATAACTGCCATCATCATCTTCAAAAACAGCAGGGTCTATAGAAAAACTACCTTTAATAGCTTCTGGTTGAGGTTTAAATGGTCCTGTTGGAGAATCGCCTACAGCAACTCCTATTCTAAAAATACCATCATATGCTTTTGCTGGAAAATACAAATAATATTTTCCATCTTTATGCGCAGCATCTGGCGCCCACATTTGTTTTTCTGCCCAAGCAACATCATCTACATGTAAAGCAACTCCATGATCTATACTTTCACTATCTACGTTATCCATAGATATTACATGATAATCTTCCATAGCAAAATGACTTCCTAAATCATCAAAGGCTTCTCCTGCATCTACATCATGAGAAGGATATATGTAAATTTTACCATTAAAAACATGTGCAGACGGATCTGCTGTGTAAATATGATTAACAATTGGTTGAGAAATAGCCCTTTTATTTAAATCATTAAAATCTATATGATCTATACTTTCTTCTGGCATAATATTTTATTTATATTGGATTTTATATTTAATTTTTTACAATCTTCTGGCTTTTAAATCGGCTTCAATTCGAATTTCTAAATTTTTATTTATTTCATAGAAAAACAATAGTCCAACACCAATTAAAAACGGAATTGCAGGATATATACTAACGAGCATTTTAATACCTTGTGTAGCTGTTTCTGCTTGAGTATCTGCTTGTGGTTGATAATTATATAAACCTAAAATCCAAGTAACCAAAGACCCACCAATAGTAAGGCCAAGTTTTAAACCTACCATCATTGCAGAGAATATAATAGCTGTTGCTCTTCTGTTGTTTTTCCATTCAGAAAAATCAGCAACATCAGCAATCATTGCCCATAAAAGAGGTATTGTAATTCCATAGAAAAATCCATGTAATATTTGAGAGATAAAGATTAACTCTACAGATTTCTTTGAGAAGAAATAAAACGTAATTATGAATATAGTTGAAACTAATAGAAATACTTTAAAAACATCTCTTTTACCGTATTTATCTGCTAATCTTTTAGAGAGACCAATACCAACTATCATAAAAATAATACCACCAGCATTAAATAAACCAAAACCTGCAGAAACAGGGTCTTCACCAAAAAAATTAACTCCAATATTAGTCATAAAATCTAAAATTGGACTTATAAAAGAAGTTAACTCATTAGGATCTACATAATTTTTAAAGTAATATACATAAGAACCACCTTTCATAGCTAATGTTACAAACACCAATGTTGTTAAAACTAGCATAATAATCCAAGGTTTATTTTTTGATAAATCTTTTAAATCTTCTTTTAAAGTTGATTTTTGTTCTGGTTTAGGAATAACTCGTTCTTTTGTAGTTAAAAAAGTAATTATCAGCATAATTGTACCAATAATTGCTAACCAAGTCATTACTTTTTCTATACCAATAGCTTTATCTCCATTACCAGCAGATTCAATAATTGATAACATAAATACTTGCACAAAGAACTGCGCAAACATAACAGCAACAAATCTGTAAGCAGACATACTGTTTCTTTCTTTCATATTACCAGTAATTACACCACTTAAAGCAGAGTAAGGTAGGTTGTTTGCTGCATAAAGTAAAAGCAGAAAAGTGTAAGTTACAACTGCGTAAACAACTTTTCCTTTGTAAGAAAAATCGGGTGTACTAAATGCTAATAAGGCTACCACTCCAAGAGGAATAGCAGTAAAAAGAATCCAAGGTCTAAATTTACCCCATTTAGAGGATGTTCTGTCTGCTAAGGCACCAATAATTGGGTTAAAACCTAAAGCAGCTACAAAACCAACTGTAAGCATAATTGCAGAAGCATGATTGGTGTCTAGACCATAAATATCTGTATAGAAATACGCTAAATAAGTAATTAATGTTTGAAAAACTAAGTTAGCAGCCAAATCACCAAGACTATAACCAATTTTTTCTAAAATTGATAATTTGTGTGATATTTTATTCATCTTGAAAATAGTTTAGTTAGTTGATTTTTAATTTACTTTGAATTAGGACTTTGAGGAGGCCCAAAATAACTTTTAGGTATATCTTTTTTACCAGTTTCAATTACAATTTTTTGTAAGACTAAACCTTCATCAACTCTATAATAATTTAAGGTATGGTTTCCTGCCTTGTCAATATTAAATTCAGTAGTAATTATCTTAATATTATCACCTACATTATTATGCCAATTACTTGGTACTTTTCCATTATAATTAAAAATTAAAGGATCTGAATCGTAATTTACCTGTGTTGGTTTTTTATCATTTAAAGACAAACCAAAATACATACCTTCTCTTGTTGAATAATTAATTGTTGGAGAAAAATAGGTATGTACTTTAATGTTTCCTTTATTTTTAAAATGAACATCATAAGAAAGTTTAGGTGAGTTTTCAGTTAATGAAACTCTTCCTTCTTTTATTGGTAATGAGATAACTGATGCTCCAGTTTTTCCTAAATTTTCAACAACTTTCCATTGAAATGGACTAGGTTCTGTTTTGTTTGTAAACTTATCAGCATCAAAAGAAATATAATTGTTATTTTCTATAAATCCTTTTGCACCTTTTGGAATATCAACTACTTTTTCTTCATTTTTAATTTCTTTTGTAGTTTTATCAACATCAACTAAAAAAGTTTCTGGAATATTATTTTGCTTTGGAGAATTCCAATAGGTATAACCAATATGCGTTTGTGCCATTATGCCATTCCATTTTCCATTGGCTAATTCTTTATGATAAAATTCTGTGATTAAAGAATCTTTAATAAAAAGCTCTTTTACTTTTTTAGCATACTCATTAGCTTTAATATTATTCTGTTTAGCATAAAATTTATTCTTTTCTGCAGCAATATATAATTCATTTAAAGTGGCAGCACCAACTACAGGATGTTCTACTAAATGATAATAAGCATCTAGATATTCTTTAGGTAATTTTGCCTTTAAGGCAAGCGTTTGTTTTTCTAAACCTTTAAAGTTTGCCAATAATTTATCTGCCTCATTAAAGTTAGTTAAACTGTACTTTGGTATGTTTAATAATTCTGGTTTTCTATGCGCATTGTATTTGGTGTATTTTTTAAGTAAATCTGCTATTTCAAAAGCATATTCTTTTCCAAATTGTTTTGTAGCCCATTCTACATAATAATGTTGTAAATTGTCTGCAGTCCAATTATTAGGGTTCCAAGCAAAATCCATAAAAAACTCTAAAGGGAATTCTGTTGGTTTAATATCGCCAACATTTACAATCCATATTTTATCAACATTATGCTCGTAAGCTAAATTCATTTGCTCCCAAACACGTTCTATTTGCGTTGTATTTATCCACTTATAATTACGAGGACCACCAACATAATCAAAGTGATAATAAATACCATAACCACCTTCTCTTGGTTTAGCATCTAATGCAGGTAATTTTCTTAAATTGCCCCAATTATCATCACATAAAAGTAAAGTTACATCATCTGGCACTTGCATTCCTTTATCGTAATAATCTTGAACTTCTTTATATAAAGCCCACATTTGAGGTGTTTCTTCTGCTGGCTTACCAGTAACATTGGCTATAATTTTTCGTTGTTCGTTTACAACTTTCTCTAATAATTCAGTTGATGTTTCTTCGCTCATTGCTTCATCTCCATCACCTCTCATTCCTATAGTAATTAAAGATTCCCAGTCTTTAGCACGCTCCATTCCAGTTGTCCAGAATTTTGTAAGTTCTTTAGGATTTGTTTTAAAATTCCAATCGCCTTTTGCATAAGGGGCTTTCCATTCTGCATGTGCTCTAGCTAGAGGTTCGTGATGAGAAGTTCCCATAACAATACCTAATTCATTTGCTAATTTTCCATTATTAGGATCATCAGTATAAAAAGCACGAGGAGACCACATTGCTGGCCATAAATAGTTTCCTTTCATTCTTAAGATTAACTCAAATACATGACTGTAAAACTTTGAATTAAATCCTCCAAATTTTGGGTACGCCCAACCAGTTAATCCAGGAGCTTCATCATTTATAAAAATTCCACGATATTTAACTTTTGGTGTTCCTTTTGAATAAGATCCTCTAGTGATATAAATATTTTCTTTTTTCTTTACTGGTATATCTGCCCAGAAATAAAGAGGAGATACTCCAATTTCGTAAGAGACATCAAACATACCGTAAATTGTTCCGCGTTTATCACTACCAACAATAACTAAAGCTTCTTCTACACCTTCAAATGGATTTTGAATAGTTTCGATTAAAAAGGTTTCCCATTTTCCCTTGATTGGTGAAACATTGATCTTTTTTTCTTTAATTAATTGATCAATTAAATTGCTATGTCCAATGGTACCAACAATAATTACTTTCTTATGATTAGGTACTTTGTTTGTAATTAATTTAGGCTTTTTACCTGTAACTCGCTCTATATCTTCTTGAAAAATTTTCGCAATTTTTTTGACACCTATAAAATCAGATTCACTTACATAAATTGGGCTAGAATCAGTATTAGAACTGATTAATAAACCTTGAGATTCATTTATATAAGTGTTTATATTATTTGCTAAATTATCTGTGTTATTTTCTTGTTTACATGACGAAGTGAGTATTATAATACTGATAAAAAGAGTGAGATATTTATTTAATATTCTCATAATTATCTAGATTTTAAACTTAATATTTCATAATAAGCTTTTTTAGGATTATTATTTCTATCAAATAATAAAGTGTAGTCTGACCTTCCTTCTACAGGCCAATTATTTTTCCAAGATTGTTCATCATTTACACCCCAAAATGTTACACGATCAATTTTGTCTTTATGTTTTAAAAACAATTTAAAAATGTTTTTATAACGTTGTGCTAATTGTTCTTGTATTTCCTCTGGAAGACCATCTTTATAAGGGTTCATTCTATCAGAATTTTCTGCTCGTTTATTAATATCTGCTCCAGCATTTTCCCAAGGACTTGGTAATACTGTAACATCTAATTCTGTAATCATTACTTTAACTCCAAGTGATGAAAATTTTACGATGCTATTTTCTATTTCATCTAATGTTGGTCTGGTTAACCCCCAATGGCCTTGCATTCCTATACCATCTATTTTTGCTCCATTTTCTTGTAACATTTTAACCAGTTTTATGGCACCATCTCTTTTTGAAGGTACACACATACTATAGTCATTATAGTATAACTCAGCATTGGGATCTGCTTTTTCTGCAAGTTTAAATGCATCAACTAAATATTGATCTCCTAAAAGATTATAAAAAATTGATTTTCTTAATGTACCATCATCATTAAGGGCTTCATTTACAACATCCCAACCACCAATCTTACCTTTATATCTTCCTGCTAATTTGGTAATGTGGTTTTGCATAAAATCTTTTAATTCAGTGCTGTCTTTAATACCATTAACCCATTTAGGTAATTGGCTATGCCAAATTAGATTGTGTGCTAAAATGAACATATCATTTTTAGTACCAAGCTCTACAAATTTATCTGATATATCAAAACTGAATTCGCCTTTATTAGGTTGAATATGCATAGATTTCATCATATTTTCAGCAGTAATGCTATTAAATTGTTTTTTAATTAAAGAAGCTTCTTTTTCAGAAATTTCACCAATAATTTGTTTAGTATTTAAAGCTGTACCAATTAAAAAATCATCTTTATAAACTTCTTTTAAAGTTATTGATTCAGATGAGTTTTGAGCCTTTTTACAGTTAATTAGAGATAAAGTTAAGCAGGTGAAAAGAATTGTTTTTAAATGTTTTAGTACCATAAATAATTAGTTTAACGCAATCGGTTGCGTAAAGGTATTAATTTTTTTCTGTTTTTGGTACTATTTTTTTAAAATGATTGTTAGAAGCGTACATTGCTAGGTAAGTGCCTACAAAACCACCAGCTTCTTTAGTACTTAATAGTTTAGCATCAATATTTAAAGCAATTGGTTTCCAATTATTGTTGTTGTTTAATTGATAATAAAAACTATAGTATCTATTATTTCCTTCAATCTTAAGTGTGATTTCGTCTAATGAGTTAATGTTAAGTGTTTTTTTATCAATGAATTGTGGGGTTTTGTCTTTTGTTTTAGAATGTGCTTTTTCAACAAATACATCTATAGTTTCATTTGAGTTTTTTTTAACACCTAAATACAAGTAGTGAGATTCATTTTGAAAAGCAACTAATCCTGCAGTTTGGTTTGTGGTTTTAAAGTTGAAATGAACTTTTGTAGCTGCATCAAATTTTAAATGTTGTTGTCTTCTACCAATAAAAGAAAAGTTTTTTTGCTCTTTTATATTTAAATCTCTTAATGGAATTTTAAGATAACCATTTTCTAACTGATGCCATTGTTTTTCTGGTGTTCTAATAAAATTCCATTCTAAACTCAAAGAGGAGTCATTAAAGTTATCTTTCCAATTAAAGTTACCATTGGTAGGTTTTTTATAGTTTTTTGAGAATTCTAGATTTGGTCTTTTATGAGTTGGTAGTATAGGTTGTTTTCCATCAACAAAATATGGCCAATCGTTTTCCCATTTAACTGGTAGTAAAAATGTTTCTCTACCTGTATTGTAAAGATCACCTTCATAAGGTCTACATCCTAAAAAAACTGACCACCAATCTCCATTTGGTAGTTCAACAAAATCTGCGTGACCTGTTGTAGTAATATTATTTTTTCTATTTGGATCTAGATGTTTTTGTGTTAGAATTGGATTGTTTTTATAACCTTCGTATGGGCCAAACACATCTTTGCTTCTAAAAACTACTTCTGTATGATTAAAACCTGTACCACCTTGTGCACAAATAAGATAATAATAATTATTTTTTTTGATAATGTGTGGAGCTTCAATCCAAACTGGTTTTTGGCTTAAATCAGTTCCACCATTTACAATTAGTTTTGATTCGCCTATAATTTTAAAATTTTCAATGTCATATTCAAACATATAAATTGCTCTATGACCATCGTGTAATGTAATATTATTTGGTGGAGGCCCATTATGAGTTATGTAAACTTTACCATTGTCATCAAAAAATATATCAGGATCAATACCATTTACACCCTCTATGAAAATAGGATCGGACCAAGGTCCTGCTGGATCTTTTGAAGTAACTATAAAATTACCTCCAGAAGTAACATTGGTACAAATAACATAAAATGTGCCATTATTATACCTAATTGTTGGCGCAAACATACCTTTAGAAACTCCAGCTTCTTTAAAATCAGCTTGTTCTTTTCTGTTTATAACGTGTCCAATTTGCTTCCAATTAACTAAATCTGAACTTTCAAAAATTGGAATACCTGGAAAATAACTGAATGATGATGTTATTAAATAAAATTTGCCATTTGCGCTACAAATACTTGGATCTGGATAAAATCCTGATAAAATAGGATTGTGAAATTCTCTCATTGTGTCTATTTCTTTTGAAAATATTTCATCTTTTCCATTGTAGTTAAACCATTGAAAGGCAACATTATTATTTAATACAACCGGTTGCATTTTTTCATTTAATTTTTTACAACCAAAAAGGATAGAACATAAAGAAAAGGCTATAAAAATTGTTTTTTTTAACATTTTAAGTGATTTTTTTAGTAAATTTAAAGAGTTTACAATTTACATAATAATATTTAGCTATAAAAAATCTATGCAATGGAATTCGTAAAGTATTTTATAAATACTAAATTTGCCTCTTTAAAAGAATTATATGATTAACAAAAAGGATGTTACTATTTACGACATCGCTTCGAAATTAAATCTTTCCTCTTCAACAGTTTCAAGAGCGTTAAGAAATAGCCCTAGTATTAGTAAAAAAACTATTAGTAAAATAAAGAAAACGGCTGATGAAATGGGCTATCGTCCAAACACATTAGCTGCAAGTTTGCGGGGAAACAAATCTAATTCTATTGGTATTTTAGTTCCTACTGTAAAGCAACCTTTTCTTTCTTCATTAATTAGTGGTATAGAAGTAATAGCTCAAAAAGCAGGTTACAATGTGATTATTGCTCAGTCTCATGATTCTTATGAGGATGAAGTTGCCTTAACTAAGGCACTTTACGGCAGTAGAGTTAGTGGTATTATTTGTTCATTGGCGATGCACACTAAAAAAACTGCACATTTTCAGAAATTTATTGATAAAAAAATACCTTTGGTGTTTGTGGATAGAATTCCAAAAGATAATATTGCCTCTCGAGTAATGATTGATAATTACGCTGCAGGACGCAAAGCTACTATGCATCTTATTTCACAGGGCTGTAACCGAATTGCATATCTAGCAGCAGGTTCTGATTATAGTATTTTTAATGAAAGAAAAAAAGGGTACTTAAACGCTTTAAAAGAAGCTAATCTTCCTATTGAAGAGGATCTTATTGTGAAGCTTGATGATGTTACTTATGAAGATGCTATAAAAGCAACAAATAAACTACTTGATTTAAAAAATCCACCAGATGCAATATTTGCGCCTGCTGATATTTTAGGAGTAGGAGTAATAAAATCTGCAAAGATAAGGGGAATAAAAATACCTGAAGAATTGGCTATTATCGGTTTTAATGATGATCCCATTGCTTCAATTGTAGATCCAGAATTATCTACTGTTTATCATCCTTCTGTAAAAATGGGTGAAATATCAGCCTCTAAGATCTTAGAATATCTTAAAAAACCTAAAAGTGAAGATTTTATGGATATTTCACTTTTAAATACTGATGTTATTGTTAGAGCATCTTCAAAACGAAAATAAATTTAACAACAAATTTGGGTTTTAAACACAATTAAATGACTCTTAAAAAAGATATAACTATATATGACATCGCTTCAAAATTAGAGCTTTCCTCTTCAACAGTTTCAAGAGCGTTAAGAAACAATCCCAGTATTAGTAAAAAAACAATAGATAAAATTCAAAAAGCTGCTAAGGAAATGGGATATCGCCCAAATAAACTAGCAGCGAGTTTAAGAGGTAATAAAACCAAAACCATTGGAGTTTTAATTTCTAAAATAGAAAGACCTTTTCTATCTTCATTAATTAGCGGAATTGAAGTTAAAGCTCAAGAATCTGGGTATAACGTAATTATTGCACAATCTCATGATTCTTATGAGGACGAAGTTAATCTAGCAAAAACATTATACAGTAATAGAGTAAGTGGTGTAATTTGTTCTTTAGCTATGGATACAAAAGATACAAGTCATTTTCAACAATTTATAGATAAAGGAATTCCCCTTGTTTTCGTAGATAGGGTTCCAAGAGATTTTAACACTTTTCTTGTTATGATTGATAATTTTTCTGCAGGTTATAAAGCCACCAAACATCTTATTGAACAAGGTTGTAAAAGAATTGCGCATTTTACTGGATCGCAATTAAGATATATTTATAGCGAAAGAAAGAGAGGTTACATAGCAGCTTTAAAAGATTATAACTTGCCACTTGATGAATCTTTAATTTGTTATTTTGATAACTTAAGTTATAAAGAAGGTGAAAAAATTACAACAGAATTATTATCTCGTGAAAACCCACCAGATGGTATTTTTGCAACAAATGATACATCTGCTGTTGCTGCAATAAAAGCTGCCAAAAAAATGAATGTTAAAATTCCTGAAGATTTGGCTATAATTGGTTTTAATGATGATCCAATAGCAACTATTATAGAACCACAACTTTCAACAGGTACACATCCTGCAGTAAAAATGGGGGTAATTTCTGCAACTAAAGTTTTAGAGTATCTTAAAAAACCTAAAAATCAAGATTTTATGGAAATCACTTTGTTAAATACTGATATTATTGTTAGAGAATCTTCTAAACGTAAATAAACTTAACAACCAAATACTTTAGGTAACTATAAACTTAATTCAAGAAAAATACTTACTAAAATTAAAGCTGCAATCATTGATAAAAAATAAGGCTCCAATACCTGCACAACCACTTGCTAAAGAGTAGACAATAAAAATATTACTTTGAGGAATAACCAATCCTGTGGTTGCTGAACTAACATTATCAGCTACACCAAATTCTTTATTATAACTTTCTTTTTCCATTTGATCAGACATAAAACTACCAATTTAGCCATAAAACCATAGCTTCATGAACAGGATGTGAAAGATCTAAACTATGTGCTAGTTTAATCGTTTTTGTGACTTCTTTTTATGACAAGAAAAAAATGCTGAAACACAAAACAGGATAATAAAACGTTTTATCATTGTTTAATATATTTACTTTCTGGTGCACCTAAATAAGATTGTTTTGTATCACCTGCATCAATAACAAATTTTTGAAATACGATACCTGTATCAACCATCCATATTTTTAAAGTATGTTTTCCTGGTTTATTTACTTTGTGATTAGATATTTTAGTTTTAATATGATCACCAACAGATTTTGTCCACCATTCTGCATATTTCCAATCTGGCATTTCCTCACCTTCATTAATGTTTATTATTTGAGGTTTTTCATTATCGATTGCAATGGCAAATTTTAAACCGTCTTTCTTTTTGAAATCTTGTGTTGGTGAAACTAAAGTTTTAACTTTAAGATCACCTGCTTTAAACACAGTGAAGTCATATTCAACTCTTGGTGTATTCTTACTAAGTATTTGTCTTTCGGCTGTAACAGGTTCAATAATTAAAGATGAATTTGTACGACCAAGATTTTGTATTTCTGTCCATTTAATGTCTTTTGAATTGTGTTTTTTAGTAAAGTTTACGGCTTCAAAAGCAATGACTCCATTGTTTTCTATAAAACCTTCGCCTTTAGTAATTGTACCATTTATAGGTACTTTAATTACATATTCTTTTCCTCCTCCTGATATTATAATTTCACCTATTACTTTTTCTTTAGGAGCTTTTTCCCAGTCAATTGTTACATAAACCTTTTCGTGAAACTCAGTTGTCCCTTTATTTTTTGATAGTTTAATCCAATCCTCTTTTACTTTTAAATTGTAGCTTAAGTTCTCTTGACCTCTATTTATAATATCGATGTAATAATCTTGATTGTTTAATGGATCAAATTCCAGAAAAGTTTCACTGAAAACAAAATCTGCTTCAACATCTAACCAACCCCAAAAAGGTTTCTTTCCATATTCTAAAAAATAACCCAATTCAGCAGTTTTTGGTATTTGAACATATGTTACAGCTGGCATACTGTTTAATGGTGGATGTGCCCAACTTTGGTAACCCATATGTGTTTGAGACATCATATGGTTCCATTTTCCGTTTTCGAGTTTTTCGTGATAATATTTAGTTAATTCTGCATCTTTATAAAATAATTCTTTTACTCTGTCTGCATAGAAATTTGCAGCTGCAGCACCTCTTCTGGCATAGTATTTATTTAATCCAGCTGCAACATACATTTCATTTATGTTTGCACTTAATAAAATTGGCGAATGCACTAATTGGTAGTATGAAGATTTATAATTCTCTGGAAGTTGCTTATAAATATTTTCACTTTTCTTTACCAGGTTATTATATTCTTTCACAATTCTTTCGCCTTCTCTATAATTTTTTACGCTATATGTTTCTGGTTCTAACATTTCAGGTGTACGACGTGCATTGTATTTTGTATACAATGAAAGCAGTTCAGCAATTTCTGAGTTGAATTGATTTCCAAATTGTTGGTGAGTCCATTTTTTATAATAATTTGGTAAATCTTTAGCTTGAATTGCATCAGGATTCCAAGCATAATCCATAAAAAAGCTAATTGGTAATTCCATTGGTTTTATATCACCCACATTTACCAACCATAAATCTTTTACCCCATGCATATAAGCAAGGTTCATCTGTTCCCAAACACGCTCAATTTGTGTCGTATTTAACCAGCGATAAGACACAGGGCTACCAACATAATCAAAATGGTAATAAATTCCATAACCTGCTTTATGATTTAAATCTTCTTTTTTAGGAAGTATTCTTAAATTACCCCAATTATCATCACAAAGAAGCATAATTATGTCTTCATCTACACGCATGCCTTTATCAAAATAATCTTGAACTTCTTTATAAACTGCCCAAACTTGAGGTGTTTGGTTGGCAGGTTTACCTGTTACATCAGCAATAATTTCACGTTGATCTTTTATGATTTCTTCTAATAATTCTACAGCTGTTTCTTCAGACATAGCATCATCACCATCACCTCGCATACCAACAGTTACCACACTTTCGTAGTCTCCCATACGTTCAATACCACCTCTCCAAAATTCTTGTAGTTTTTCTTTATTGGTTTCGTAATTCCATTCTCCACCTCCAAATTTATACCATTCATTATGAGAACGCATTAAAGGTTCGTGATGACTAGTTGACATTACAATTCCATATTCATCTGCAGTTTTTGGATTTAAAGGATCATCTTCATTGAAGATAGTTGGAAGCCACATTGCTGGCCATAAATAATTGGCTTTATTTCTTAGTAATAATTCAAAAATGGTCTCATATAATTTGTGGTTTTGCCCTCCAAATTTTTCGAAAGCCCAATTTCTAAATGCTGGTGCTTCATCATTAATAAAAATTCCACGATATTTTACAGCAGGTTCTCCATCAGTATAAGTTCCTGATTTAATATAAACCTCATTCTTCTTTTTTACAGGAACATCTGCCCACCAATACCAAGGTGAAACACCTAATTGCTCAGACAAATCATAGATTCCGTAAATAGTTCCTCTTTTATCGCTTCCAACAATAACCAAGGCACTTTTAATTCCTGGTAAAGGATTTTTTACAGTTTTAATGATGAATTTTTCCCACTTTCCTTCTAATTCTTTAGGATTAATAATCTTTTGATCGACTAACTGATCTATTAACTCACTTTTTCCTAAAGTACCTGCTATTATCACGTTTTTTTCATTAGAAGTAGTGATAGTTTCTTTTAGTTCTGGTTTATGATCGGTTACTTTTAAAATATCATTTTGTAAATCGTGAAAAGCCCTTATAACACCTTTATGATCATTAGGACTAACAAGTAAGGTTGATGTCTGATTTGAATTTTTTAACACAAAAGCATTTTTACTTTTGGTTGTGGAAACATAGTTTTGATTTTCTTGCGCTATTGAAGTCGAAAAGACACATAAAAACAACAGTAGTATTGAAAATACTTTGCTATTTAATATAGATTTGAATTTCATTTATGAGGAATATTTTAATTTATAATCAGTTATTATAATTTAATTTCAAAAGGACTTGCTGGCAAGCCTTCTTTATTGTAAAAATTAGGGTTGTAAGGGTTGTTTGCCCAAGCATATCTAATATATTTCGGATTTAAAACTTCATCGCTCCAAACAATTAATTTATCGCCTTCAATTTTTGCTTGTGCCCATACAAATTCCTTATCATCCCCAGCAATTGCAAACTCACTTATAGATTCTCCATCCTTACTCATTAATCCACTACCAATATGATTGAATGAAATTGTGATTTTATTTCCTTCAACTTTATGTGATTTATAAATAGGTCCTGAATACACCAAATCTTCATTATAGGCTAATTTTAAACCAGCTAAAGCCATACGTTCACCAACACTTTTTTTATCATCTGGATGAATATCATTCCATTCACCCAAATCAATATTTACTACCATAGCAGAATTTGCTATGGAAAGTGATTTTAATTGTGCATCTCTCAATTCTGCCCAATTACTCTCAGTTGGTAAATAGGAAACATCCATAAAATTGGTAAGTTGAGCATAAATAAATGGAATATTAGGACTTTTAAAAACGGTTCTCCAACTATCTGCTAAAGTGTGCATATAACCTGCATATTCTTTAGGGTTACCAGTATTACTTTCACCTTGATACCATAAAACACCTTTGAATGAATAATTTGTAAATGGTGCGACCATAGCATTATAAAGTATGCTTGGTTCGCCTCGATAATTCATTCTTCTTATTCTTGGTTGGTCTTCTTTTTCTGAAATAGAATTTCTTTTTTTAGGATTAAAAACCTGACCAACTTTATAGCTCCAATAGCCTTTTAAATCTATAGTGTCCTTTTCTGTAAATAAGTAATATGGTTTATCTGGCACAAAACCTCCTTTACCACCATAATTAGTTACTCTTACTACAAAAACATTTTTACCTTTTTTTAGAATATTAGCAGAAACCTTATATCTTCTTTGTGGGTATTGGTATGTTTTATTACCTACTTTTTCCCCATTAATATAAAATTCATCTGCATCTACAATTCTACCTAAATACACTTTTGCTTCCTTGCCAACCATAGCATCTGGAATTGTAAATTCTCTTCTATACCATACTATACCATTTAAATCTCTTATGCCTTGGTCTTCCCAATAACCAGGAATATTTATACGTCTCCAATTCTTAGGAACAAATGTTGGATCGTACCATTTTTTTTCGCCAATAAGACCATTGTCTGATGGTTGAGATGTACTAGCAGGTTGTTTTTTATTTAATTCATCTAGGGTTTTTAAAAAATCAGGGTCTCTATTTTCTTCAATAATTTTTTGAACATTTGGATATGCTTTAAAACCTTCTTCAGGAATCCAAGCTTCAATTCTAGATCCTCCAACACTAGCATTTACCAGACCAATTGGAACGTGGTATTTCTCATAGATTTTCTTTGCAAAGAAATAAGCAACTGCAGAGAAAGGTCTTACTTCCTCACCAATAGCTTTTTGCCAGATTCCGCCTTCTAACTGTTCTTGAGGACCATAAACATTTGTAGTATTGGGTATTTTAAAATGGCGGATTTCTGAATAGTTAGCGGTCTTAATTTCATCTGCATAGATAACATCGTGAATATCTAATTGATGCACCATATTAGATTGACCAGAACATAGCCAAACATCTCCAAATAATATGTCATTTACAGAGATTTTATTTTTGCCTTTAAAAGTCATTTTAAAAGGTCCACTAGCTTTTTGAGGTGGTAAATTAAACCCCCAATATCCCTTTTTGTCTGCTTTTGTTTTATAGTTTTTACCTTTAAATGTGAATGTGATTTTTTCTTTAGGTGATGCCCAACCCCAAATTTTAAGGTCTGTATCACGTTGTAAAATTGCACCATCACTAATTAATCTTGGTAATTTTATTTGACCATAGCTGAGTGTGGTAAGTAAAAAAAGTGCGCCTAATAATATGATTGTATTGAATTTCATTATGAATTGTTAATTTTTAATATTTGTAGTTATTTCATTTCTGTATTTTGTAGATAAGAGCTAACATTTTAGTTAACATAAACAGATAGTTCTTGCATTTTTGGCATTCCTAATTGATCACTTCTAGTCATTGGACTAGAGCCGCCAATATAAATTTTGAATTCACCAGATTCAATTATTCTTTCACCTTCATTATTGACAATCTCAAAAGCATTAGGCGATAATTCAAAATTGACTTCTCTTGATTCATTTTCCTTAAATGTAACTCTTTTTACACCAATTAATTGATAATTTGGTGTGTTTACAGAAGCCTCAACATCAGAGATATAAAGTTGAACAATTTCGTCTGCTTCAATACTACTGTCATTCTTTATATTTACAGAAAGAATAATTTTTTCTTCTTTAGTTAGTTTTTGCTTACTCGTTTTTATATTACTGTATTTGAAATTTGCATAACTCAACCCATAACCAAATGGATATAGTGGTTCTTTGTTCATATATTTATAAGTCCTTCCTTTCATCGAATAATCTTCGTATGGTGGAAGTTGATCTAATGATTTAGGGAATGTGATTGGTAATCTACCAGAAGGCGAAATAGCTCCAAAAAGAACATCTGCAACTGCATTTCCACCTTCTTCACCTGGATACCAAACAAATAATACTGCATCTGCAAGTTCTTGCACCTCTGTAAGGTTTACTGGACTTCCACCAGTAATAACTGCTACAATTGGTTTTTTATCCTCTGAATTTCTATCTGCGGTTTTACGAAGTTCTCTTAAATAATTTATTTGATTTTCTGGCAAGTTGTAATCCAACCTATCTCCTGCTGTTGAAGAATCTAAAGAATCTCCTTCTTCACCTTCTAACTGGCTTGAAACTCCTAAAACAACAATAGTTACATCACTATTTCCTGCATGACCAGTTGCATAATTTATTGGATTTATAGAAGGCTTATTAAGCATTGCTCCTAATCTGTATTGTAGTTGACTCGTTGGCTCAATAGCATTACTAATTCCCTCTAGAATACTAACCATATTTGAGTTTACACCATAATAATTACCTAAAAGTATTTCAATACTAGCAGCATTTGGACCAGTAACAAAATATTTTGACAAATTATTTTTTAATGGTAAAATTCCGTTGTTTTTTAAAAGAACAAAGCTTTTTTGTGCCACCTCTTTAGACAATGCTCTGTGAGATTCATTATTAACAATATCAATTGAAATATCATCAAAGGGATTACTTCCTTTAGGGTCAAATAACCCTAGCTTAAATCTAGTTTTCAATAATATTTCTAACTGTTCATCTATTTCTTTTTCTGTGATTAATCCTTCTTTTACAGCATCATTCAAAGCAGTATACGTATTACCACAATTAAGACTTACACCACTTTTTACTGCCAATGCAGCCGCTTGAACTTTAGTTTTAACTACTCCATGACCTCCTTCATTTGGCTGTTTATAATAATCTACCAACGCACTACAATCAGTTAATACATGTCCTTCAAAACCCCATTTATTTTTAAGAACATCAGTGATTAGGTAATTATTAGAGCAACAAGCTTCTCCATTAGTTTGGTTATAAGCACACATTACAGATTCTACTTTTGCATCTACTAATGCTTCAAATGCAGGTAAATATGTTTCCCATAAATCTTTTTGATTTACGACTGCATTAAATTCGTGTCTCACTTTTTCAGGCCCACTATGTACCGCAAAATGTTTTGCACACGCAGCTGTTTTTAAATACTCAGGATTATTACCTTGCAATCCTTTAACAAAAGAAACACCTATTAAAGAAGTCAAAAAAGGATCTTCACCAAAAGTTTCTTGTCCACGTCCCCATCTTGGGTCTCTAAAAATATTGACATTTGGACTCCAAAATGTTAAACCATTATATTGATTATAATAACCTTTTTTTGAAGTTGCGTTATAGATTGCTCTTGCCTCATCAGAAATAACAGATGAAACTTTATAAGCTAAATCTTTATCAAATGTAGCACCTAACCCAATAGCTTGTGGAAAAATTGTTGCAGCACAAGTTCTTCCAACTCCATGCAAAGCCTCATTCCAGTAATCATATGCTGGTATACCAAGTCTACTTACAGCTGGTGTTCCATTCATCATTTGGTCTATCTTCTCTTCAAGTGTTAATCTTGATATTAAATCTAAAACCCTTTCTTCTACAGATAAGCTAGTGTCGTAAAAAGGAAATAAAATTATGACGTTTTTTGAATCAGAATTTATTATATTTAAATCTTCTTTATTTGGAACATTATTTTCCTGACAAGCAATAAATATCAAAGAGATTGCTAAAATATATCTTAGGTAGTGTTTCATAGTATGTTAAAATCTTTAAATCGAGGTAATGATTTCTTAATTAAAAAAAAGGATTAATAGTTTACGCAACCGGTTGCAATTTAAAATTATTTTGTTAAATTTACAACTTATTAACTCTTTTATTTGGGTTAATTCAAAAACAGGTACTATTAAATGAGTACTATTTAAAATTTCTAAATAATTAACAATGATTAAAACCTTTTATAAAACCTTATTAATTTGTTTGTTTTTATCAATACATAATATTTGTTCTGCAAATGACGGTTATAAGCTATGGCTTCAGTATAATTATATAGAAGATAGTGATATAAGAGATAACTATTTATCACATTTAAATTCTGTTCAATATTTTGGAGATTCTGAAACGATAAATGTAATTAAAGAAGAGATTTCTTTAGCTATGAAAAGCCTTTTTGGCAATGATTATTTAAAAAACATTAACAAAAACGGTCTAATAATAGGAGCGACGTCAAATTTAAATACAAAGATACTTAAGAAGTTAAAAAATGAAATTAGTAACATTCAAAAAGATGGTTTTGTTATTAAGCAAGTAAAAATTGGTGGAATAAAACAAATTGTTATTACAGCTAAAACAGACATTGGTGTTTTATATGGAACTTTTAATTTTTTAAAACGATTACAAACACATCAATCAATTGATAAAATTAATGTTATTGATTTTCCTAAGGTAGATATAAGAATGTTAAATCATTGGGATAATTTAGATAGAACAGTTGAACGTGGTTATTCTGGTTTTTCAATTTGGGATTGGCATCGTTTACCTAATTACATAGATACAAGGTATAAAGATTACGCAAGAGCAAATGCTTCTATAGGTATTAATGGTACAGCTTTAACTAATGTAAATTCAAACGCACTTATTTTAACTCCACATTACATAGAAAAGGTAAAAGCAATTGCAGATGTTTTTCGCCCTTATGGAATTAAAGTATACTTAACAGCTCGTTTTTCTGCGCCAATTGAAATTGGAAATTTAGAAACGGCAGATCCTTTAGATGAAAATGTTGCTAAATGGTGGAAAGATAAAACAGCTGAAATATATAAAGAAATACCAGATTTTGGTGGATTTTTAGTAAAAGCGAATTCAGAAGGGCAACCTGGGCCTCAAAACTATGGTAGAAATCATATTGATGGTGCTAATATGTTAGCAGATGCAGTAAAACCTTTTAATGGAATTGTAATGTGGAGAGCATTTGTTTATTCTGAGCACGATCCTGATGATAGAGCTAAACAAGCATATTCTGAGTTTGTACCATATGATGGTCAGTTTAGAGATAATGTATTAATTCAGGTTAAAAACGGAGCTATTGATTTTCAGCCTAGAGAACCTTTCCATCCAATGTTTGGAGCAATGGCAAAAACTAATTTAATGATGGAATTTCAAATTACCCAAGAATATATGGGTCAAGGAACGCATTTAGTGTATCAACCAAAATTATATGAAGAAGTTTTAAAAGCAGATACTTATAGAGAAGGAAAAGGTTCTTTTGTTGCTAAGGTTATTGATGGTAGTTTGCACAATAAAAAAATAACAGGTATTGCAGGAGTTGCAAATATTGGAACAGATATTAATTGGACAGGGCATCACTTTTTACAAGCTAATTGGTATGGATTTGGACGAATGGCTTGGAATCCATATTTAAAATCTTCTGATATCGCAGAAGAATGGATTAAAATGACCTTTACAAATGAAAAAGCTTTTGTTAAACCAGTCAAAAAAATGATGGTTTCATCTAGAGAAACTGTGGTTAATTATATGACTCCATATGGCTTGCATCATATTATGGCTACAGGTCATCATTTTGGACCAGGTCCTTGGGTTGATAATTTATCACGTCCAGAATGGAATCCTGTTTATTATCATAAAGCAGATGAAAATGGAGTTGGATTTAATAGGACAAATACAGGTAGCAATGCAACAGCTCAATATGCATCAGCAGTAAAAGAAATCTACAATAATATTGAAACTACACCAGAAATTTATTTGTTATGGTTTCATCACATTCCATGGGATTATAAACTGAAAAATGGAGAAACCTTATGGAATGGTTTGGCATTAAAATATCAGCAAGGTGTTAATGAAGTTGAAGAAATGAAATCAACATGGAATAGCTTAAAAAAATATATAGATCCTCAAAGGTTTAAAGAAATATCTATGATGTTTGATGTACAATTAAATGATGCAAAATGGTGGAGAGATTCTTGTTTATTATATTTTCAACAATTTTCAAAAAAACCATTACCTAAAGGAGTGGAAAAATCAAAAATAACTTTAGAATATTTTAAATCTTTAAAGTTTCCATTTGCGCCAGGAAATTAAAATATAACTAAAACTAAAATAATGAACAAAACAGCAATAGTAACAGGAGGTTCTTCTGGTTTAGGGTTTGCAACCGCAACTAAATTTTGTAAAAATGGTATTAAAACATATATAATAGGTATTAATGAAATTCAAACAAAAGAAGCCTGTAAAGAATTAGGAGAGAATGCGATTCCAGTAATTTACGATTTAACAAATTTAGATGGAATACCAAAAATGATTAGTGATATAGCCAAAGAAGGTAGTATTGATATTTTGATAAATAATGCAGGTATAAATCTAAAAAAAGAATTTATAGATGTAACTGATGCAGAATTTTTAAAAATTATACATTTAAATATTTTAAGTGTTTTTTCTGTAAGTAGAGAAGTAGTTAAGGTGATGAAAGATTATGGTGGAGGTACTATTGTTAATATTAGTTCTATGGCATCGCAATACGGGATTCCAAAAGTAATTGCATATACAGCAAGTAAAGGAGCAATTGAAGCAATGACAAGAGCTATGGCTGTTGATTTAGCGCAATATGATGTTAGAGTAAATTGTGTTGCCCCAGGTTTTATAAAAACTAAAATGTCTGATAAAGCTTTTAGCGATGAACCTGCAAGAAGAGATAAAGTTTTATCTAGAACACCAATGGGGATTTTAGGTAAACCATCTGATATTGCAGATACTGTATACTTTTATGCTTTAGAAGAGTCTGGTTTTATTACAGGTACAATTTTACCTGTAGATGGTGGTAATAGTATTGGATTTTAATAACACTTATGTATAAACAGCAACAAACAATGCGTTGGTTCGGACCCCAATGATGTTATTGAATTAAAAGATATAAGACAATGTGGTGTAAAAGGTATTGTTACAGCATTATATGAAATTCCTGTTGGTGCTATTTGGTCAGTAGAAGCAATAAAAAAACACCAAGAAATTATTAGAAAAGAAGGAATGGAGTGGACAGTGGTTGAAAGTTTACCGGTTCATGAAGATATAAAAAAGTCAAATGGTAACTATTTACAGCAAATAGAAAACTATAAAATTAGCTTAGAAAACCTTGCAAAATGTAGAATTAATGTAGTGACTTATAATTTTATGACCATTTTAGATTGGGTACGTATAGATCATACATTTGCAAATCAAGATGGAAGTAAAGCATTGCTTTTTAAATAAGTAGCTTGTAATTATTTCGATCTTTTTATATTGTAAAGACCAAATGTAGAAGAAAATTATAGTGATAAATAAATAAAAACAGCTTTAGAATATGGTAATACTTTAACAAAAACAGAAAAAAGAATTATTTTTTAAAAACGTACTTCTTGGTTTATCAGGTAGTAAGGTTAACTTTAATAGAGAACAGATTCTTGATTTATTAGATAACTATAAACACATTAATAACCAGAAGTTAAGAGAAAATCTAGTTTTTTTTTGTCAGAAATAATTCCAACAGCTGAAGCAGTTGATGTAAATATGGCTATACATCCAGATGATCCACCATTTTCTGTTTTAGGATTACCAAGAGTTGTGAGTACGCAAAAAAATCTAGATATAATTTTTCAATCTGTGCCATCGGTTGCAAACGGTTTGTGTTATTGTACAGGATCTCTAGGAGCTGAACCAAATAATGATTTATTAAAAATTATTGATGATTTTTCAGATAGAATTCATTTTTTACATATTAGAAATGTGAAAAGAGAAAATAAAGATGTTTTTAGAGAGTCAGAGCATTTAATTGGTGATAACCAGATAGGTAAATAATGTAAAAGCTGATTTTATTAATGCAGAATAGAAAAATTGAATTGCCTTTAAGACCATACCATGGTTTTTTACTTTCTTTTGAAGATGATAAAGATCAATACTATAGATATTCTTTAGTAGGCAAATTAAAAGGTCTTGCAGAGTTACGTGGACTCGAGTTAGGCTTGATAAATGAGCTGAATTTAACAAATTTTTAATATTTTTTAAAATATTTAACGCAATCGGTTGCGTAAGTGAGGAAAATGTTTATTTTTGTGAAATAAATATTATTTTCTAAAAATATATTTAAAATGATAATATTAACCATTAAAATTAAATATCTGATAAAATGACTAATTTTACTTTATTAAACCAGGCTAATTATAGTAAGTCAAGAAATTTGTTCTTGCTAGCTTTTAGTGTATGGTTATTTATTTTTTCTATTCCTGCCTTTGCGCAGAGTAATATTAAAGTATCTGGAACAGTAACAGATGCAAATGGCATTCCAATACCAGGAGTTTCTGTAATTATTCAGAATACTTCAACAGGGGCAACTTCGGACTTAGATGGTAAGTATACTATTAATGTATCTTCCAATGGTTCTTTAGAGTTTCATTCGTTGGGGTATTTGACAAAAACGATTCCTGTAAATGGTAGAACATCAATTAATGTTCAATTAGAGGAAGATACTCAACAATTAGATGAAATTGTTGTGGTTGGTTATGGTACTCAAAGAAAAGAATCTGTAACAGGCTCTGTAGTATCTATTAAAGCAGAAGATTTGCAAGAAGTACAAACAGCAAACTTTCAGCAAGCATTACAAGGTAGAGCAGCTGGTGTTAATATTAGTACTACTAGTACAAGGCCTGGTGCTGCTCCACAAATTAGAATTCGTGGTGTAAGATCTCTTTCAGGAAACAACGACCCGTTAATTGTACTTAATGGAATACCTTTTTCTGGTGGTCTTAGTGATATTAATTCAAATGATATTGCTAGTTTAGATATCTTAAAAGATGCATCTGCAACTGCAATTTATGGTTCTAGAGGGGCAAATGGTGTTATAATTATAACAACTAAGGCTGGTAAAAAAGGACAAAAAGCAAAATTTTCATATAATACATATTATGCAGCTAAAGAAGTTTTCTCTAAGTACCCTATGATGAATGGAGCTCAATTAACTCAATTAAGAGCTGATGTAGCAGCAAATAATGGAGGAACACCAATTTATGATTTAGGGGGTGATGAAGACTTAGCAAACGATACAGATTGGCAAGATTTATTATTTGGTACTGGTATTCAAACTACACATGATATTAGTGTGCAAGGAGGTTCTGAAAATGGTACATATAATATAGGAATGGGATATTTTAAAGAAACTTCTGTAGTTCCTGGTGATGCTTTTGAAAGATATTCAATAAGAGCTCAAGTAGATCAAGAAGTTGGTACTTTATTTCGTTTCGGATTAAATTCGGTAATGAATTTTAATAAAACAAGTAGTATTGTAGGTATTAATGGTGTTTTGTCAGCATCACCACTATTAAGTCCTTATGATGCTAATGGAGATTTCTTAGAATCAGTTCGTCTTCAAACAGAAGCAGATGATTCTTGGATACCTACAAGAAATGAAATTAGCAGAGTTGGTAATGGCAAAAAAAATGAACAGCTAGATTATGGTTCTTACAATAATATTTATGGTGAAGTTAAAATTCCATGGGTTGATGGCCTAAAATTCCGACTTAACCTTGGTTTAAACTTTAGAACAAGTAGAGATGGTAGTTTTACTGGAAAAGGAGTATTTAATTATAACCCAAATAATAATTCTTCGGCTAGTTATAATAGTTCAATTACTAAAGATTATGTCATTGAAAACCAATTACTTTTCGATAGAACTTTTGCAGATAAACATCAAGTTAATTTTGTGGGATTATTTTCATCACAACAAACAAAATATGATAATGTAGGTTTAGGGGTGCAAAATATACCTAATGAAACGTCTTTATGGTATAATTTAGATGCAGCTCTTTCAGAAGATATAACAAGTTATGGAACAGGTTTTTCTGCTTCAGGTTTATTATCTTATATGGCAAGAGTTATGTATCAATATGATAATCGTTATTTATTTACAGCAACTTTACGTTCAGATGGGTCATCTAGGTTAGCACCAGGCCATAAATGGGTAACTTACCCTGCTATGTCTTTAGGATGGAACATAAAAAATGAGAAATTTATGGAAGATGTTAATGTTGTTAATCAATTAAAATTAAGAGTGGGTTATGGTGAAACTTCAAACCAAGCAGTATCTCCATACTCAACACAAGGAAGATTATCAACAAGAAATTATAACTTTGGTAGTAATTTTTCTACAGGTTATTTTGTGTCTCAATTACCTAACCCAAATTTAGGTTGGGAATTTTCCGAAACATTTAACTATGGTTTAGATTTTGGTTTATTTGATAACAGATTATCTGGTACAGTAGAGTATTATGTAACAAAAACAAGCGATATCTTATATGGTTTAGGTTTACCAGCAACTTCTGGTGTTAGTAGTGTTACAAGTAATATTGGTAAAACTCAAAATAAAGGTTTTGAATTGTCTTTAAATGGAACAATTATCGATAATCCAGATGGAATTACTTGGGATGTAGGAGTTAATCTTTATACTAATAAGAACGAAATCATTGCTTTAGCAACTGGTGAAGAAAGAAATGTTGGTCAACTTTGGTTTGTTGGATCTCCTGTTAATGTAATTTATGATTATCAGAATATTGGGCTTTGGAATGATACAGATTCAGATTATCAATATTTACAAGATTTCGAACCAGGAGGAAACGTTGGTATGGTAAAAGTAAAATATACTGGAGACTATAATGCTGATGGATCTCCTACAAGACAAATAAATGCAGATGATAGAATAGTACAAGATCCAACTCCAGATTTTCAAGGTGGTTTTAATACAAGATTAGCTTATAAAGATTTTGATGTTAGCATGGTTGGAACTTTTCAAAGTGGAGGTACAATTATAAGTACATTACATTCTTCTAACGGATATGTTAATTTACTTACAGGTAGAAGAAATAACGTAGACGTAGATTATTGGACACCAAATAATACAGGAGCAAAATATCCTGCACCAGGAGGTATACAAAGTGGTGATAACCCAAAATATGGTAGTACTTTAGGGTTTTTTGATGGATCTTATTTAAAAGTACGTACAATAACTGCAGGTTACAATTTTAATCAGCCATTTGTTAAGGACTTTGGTTTTGATAAACTACGTGTTTATGCAACAGTACAAAATCCGTTTGTGTTATTTTCTCCTTTTAATAAAGAGTCTGGTTTAGATCCAGAAACGAATTCAGGCGTTAATTCAAATGGAAGTCGTCAAAACGTATCTGTAAATACTTCTAATATTTCAAAAGGAATTCCTACAGTGGGTGCTAATGCTCCATCTACAAGAAATTTTATGATAGGATTAAACTTAACATTTTAAAAGAATTACAATGAGAAAAATTAAAATAAAAATTATATCAATAGCAATTCTTTCAGCTACTTTGCTATTAGGTTCTTGTACCGAAGAGATTTTACAAGAAGAGCCAAGGGGTGTATTTACTCCAGATTTTTTCCAAACCGAACTTGGTGTTCAAGGTGGATTAACATATTTATATGAAAATTTAAGATACTTATATGGGCAACCATATTATTATAACTCATTAGAAACAGGTACAGATGAGTATACTTATGCACAAAGTGCAGATAATAACTTTAAAAATGCAGATTTATCTGGTGTAGGTAACATAATTTCTGATACCTATACAACAAGTGTTGCGTGGAATACAGTTTTTCCAGCGATAAACACTGCAAGTGGTATTATAGAAAATGCAGCTGCAGTAGGTATTGATGCATCAGTTGTAGCAGAAGCTAAGTTTTTTAGAGCTTTTAACTACTTTTTATTAGTGCAACAATATGGTGGTGTTCCCTTAGATTTAGGTTCTGGAGAATTAGTTTTTAATTCTTCAGCTGTAAGAACATCAATTAGAAATACTGTACCAGAGGTTTATACAAAAGGTATTTTTCCAGATTTAGTTGCAGCTATTAATGAGTTGCCAGATTCTCCAAGATTAACTGGTACAGCTACAAAAAATGTTGCAAGACTACATTTAGCAAAAGCATATTTAACTTATGCTTGGTGGTTAGAAAATCCTAATGGAATACCAACATATCCAGAAACTCCTAGGACAGATCCTGATGGAAAAGATGCTTTGTACTATTTCCAACAAGCATATACAATTGCAATGGATGGTATTAACAATCCTGGTCCATACTCATTACAAGAATACTTTTATGATGTACACGTTGGATCTAATGATCGCCATAGCGAAATGATGTTATATGCAGATCGTACAGAAGAAAGTCCTATTTATAATGGTGCAAGTTTAGGTTGGAGTGGAACAGGAGGTAGTGCAAACACAGCTGTTTGGATGGTAACTTCTAATTACACAACAATTAAAGTAGATGATGTTGCTGCAGTTCAACGTGAAGCAGACCAAAGTTTAGGTAGACCTTGGACTCGTATGGCACCAAGTATCAATGTATTTGAAGAAACATTTGCAGAAAAAGATTTAGATTCAAGATACGACGGAACTTTTGTGTCTAGTTATAGAGGTAACTGGGATAAAGGAGGGAATTCAACTCCTTCTTTAACTGCTGCAAATGGAATGCAAATTACACCTGGAGACGCAGTTATATCTTTCTTAGATGATTATGATGCAACTGTAGATTACAGTGTTAATGGAGGTAACCTTGGTGGTGGTGAAGTGGCAGGTAGGTCTGACTATGTAATTAATTTAAATGAAATTAACCGAAGATTTTATCCAGGTTTATGGAAATTAGGAACATATCGTACAGATAATGAAGGAGGTTTAGGACAACCAAATGGAGCTATTACAAGACCTTTTCCAATTGCTAAGTTTTCAGAATTTTACTTTATTGCTGCAGAAGCATATGTAAAGGGAGCTACTGGAGGACAAACTGCTTATCAATTAATTAATGTTATTCGTGGACGTGCAGGTAAATGGCGTTATGATAATGGTGAAAAGTCAGAAAGAATGGAAGATAACAGTGCTGCAATGATTGCTGCTACGCCTTTAGTTGTAGATTTAGATTTTATTTTAGCAGAACGTTCTAGAGAATATTTTGGTGAAGGTTATAGATGGTTAGATTTAGTGCGTACACAAAAATGGGCAGAGTATGCAGCTTCTTATAAAATTGCAAGTAATGATGCTAGTGATCATTCACCAACTACTACCAATAGAACTATTGAGAAATTCCATTATTTAAGACCAATACCACAAAGTCAAATAGATGATTTAGATATGTCTGATGATGAAAAATCAGCATATCAAAACCCTGGTTATTAAAATATGAAATATGCTATATTTATATAGCTTTCAAAAGAAAAATAATTTTTGAGTTATTTATATTTGAATTGTTGGAAAAAGGTTGTCTTCAAAAATAGACAACCTTTTTTATTATTATATTAGTATAAAATTCAAGTAAAAAATAATTTTTAAAAATATAACACTAAAAGAATAGCTTAGTTTTAATGAAAAAAGTACTTGGTATTTCGGCATTTTATCACGATTCAGCTGCTGCTTTAATAATAGACGGTAAAGTTCTGTATGCGGCTCAAGAAGAGCGTTTTAGTAGAGTAAAAAACGATGCAAATTTTCCTGAAGAAGCTATTAAATATTGCCTTTTTGAATCTGGACTAGCTATTGATGATATAGATGCAATCGCTTTTTATGACAAACCTTTTTTAAAGTTTGAAAGACTTCTAGAAACTTATTATGCTTTTTCTCCTAAAGGTTTTAAATCTTTTGATAAAGCAATGCCAACTTGGTTAAAAGAAAAATTATTTATTAAACAAATCATAAAAAAAAGATTAAAAAAATTAAGTAAAAAAGATAAATTACCTAAGATTACAATCTTTTTTCCAGAGCATCATCTATCTCATATTGCAAGTGCTTTTTATACATCACCTTATAAAAAAAGTGCATTTTTAACAGTTGATGGAGTAGGAGAATGGACAACAACTTCATTTGGTGTTGCCTCAGCTGAAAAAGGTATAGAAGTAATGGGTGAAATTCAATTTCCAGACTCAATAGGTTTGTTTTATTCTTCTTTTACTTATTATTTAGGTTTTGAAGTTAATAAAGGTGAATATAAAATGATGGGACTTGCTCCTTACAGCAACTTACAAACTGAACAAGCAATTAAATTTATTAAAATTATAAAAGAAAATTTAATTGATATTAAAGATGATGGTTCTATTAAGCTAAATAAAAAATATTTTGATTATCCTGTTGGATTAAGAATGGTAAACCCCAAAAAGTGGGAAAAATTATTTGGATTTATAAAGAAAAAACCAGAAGATAAATTAACACAAACACATGCTGATTTAGCTTTTGCTGCACAAAAAGTTACTGAAGAAATTTTAGTAAAATTAATTAACCACATTAAAAAAGTTACAAATACAGATAATTTATGTTTTGCAGGTGGTGTTGCTTTAAATTGTGTTGCCAATTCAGTATTATATAATCAAAAAGTATTTAAAGACATTTTTGTACAACCAGCTGCAGGAGATGCAGGTGGTGCAATTGGTGCTGCATTAATTACATATTATTTGAATTCAAATTCAATATTTAATGGATTAAAAGAACCTTTTAATAATTATTTAGGCCCCAGATATTCTGACTTAGAAATTGAAAGAATATTAAGAAAAAACAAATGCAGTTTTACACATTATGAATCAGATGAAGAATTATTGGAAGTAACAGCAAAATTTATAGCGAATAAAAAAGTAGTTGGTTGGTTTTCTGGAAGAACAGAATTTGGTCCAAGAGCTTTAGGTAATAGAAGTATTTTGGCAGATGCAACAGATAGGGATATGCAATCTGTACTTAATTTAAAAATTAAATTTAGAGAAAGTTTTAGACCATTTGCTCCTGCAGTTTGTGAAGAAGATTTTGATACTTATTTTGAACCGGGTAAGCATTCAAAATATATGTTGTTTACCAATCAATTAAAACAAGATTTAAGATTAAATTTACCCAACAATTTTAATGAACTATCTCTTGAAGAAAAAAGAAATTTACCAAAATCTAAACTACCTGCAGTAACACATATAGATTATTCTGCGAGAGTACAAGTGGTCCAAAAAGAAATGAATACAAGGTTTTGGAATTTAATACAAACTTATAAAAATCAAACAGGAAATGGAGTTGTAATTAATACAAGTTTTAATGTAAAAGATGAGCCAATTGTAAATAAACCTGAAGAAGCTTATATGTGTTTTAAAAATACAGATATGGATGTATTAGTAATAGAGAATTATGTAATTTTAAAGTAAATGGAATTTATTAAAGAATTTTTCCTTTTTTTAAAGGAACGAAAAAAATGGTGGTTATTTCCACTAATATTTATTTTTATGGTTTTAGGTGGGTTAATATTTTTAACTAACGGATCTGCTTTGGCTCCTTTTATTTATAGTCTATTCTAATGAAAAAAGAAAAAACTTTTGAAACCATTATAGTTTTAGCTTTGGCATCTTTAATATGTTTTTTGCTTTTTAATGTAAAATGGCTTGTTTACTTGTCTGTTGTGTTTTTAGTAATTCCATTAATTTCATTAAAAATAGCTCTAATCATTGCAAATATTTGGTTAACTTTTTCTAACTATTTAGGATTAATAATGAACTATATTTTGATGTTTGTATGCTTTTATTTTATTTTAGTTCCAATATCTTTTCTGCAAAAAGTTTTTGGAGGTAATCAAATTCTTAAAAAACAAAAAGGAGATTCGTATTTTATAAAAAGGAATCATCTATTTACAAAAAACGACATTAAAAATCCTTGGTAAATTATTTTTGTTTTAACTGATTTATTTTTTTTGAATAATAATTAGCATAATCTCTATTATTCATTTTTAAACAAATTTCTCTAGCCATTTCATAAACTTTAGTTTGTTCAGGAAATTCTGATATTAAAGATTGGGCTACTTTTAAAGCATTCTTATAATCTTTATTATTGTTGTAAGTATGGTAAGCTTCTCTCATTACATTTTGCCATTCTTCTCTACCTGCATAAAGATTAATTGCCTTTTTTTCCTCGTAAGTTGGTTTTAAAATATAATTATATTGAGCAATTGGGTTTGTACCAGACATATTTAATTTATAAGGCCAAGAATTTTTTAAATCTTGCACAATAAACTTACCTTTAATAGAGTCTATGCGAGTTATTGAAATATCATTAAAAGCTTCATCATAAGAGATAAAATGATTCCAATTATCTAAAATTTTTATCTCTTTAATTTTATTGTAAAAAGCATCTGCCAAAATAAAATTCCCTTTTACATTTGGATGAACGTGTTCTGTTAACACATCATTATCAATAAATCCACTTTTAGATTTTTTTTGCATAGCTTTTCTTGAATCTAGAAGATATACCCCTTGTTTTTTAGATAATTCATTGATGATAATATCATTTACTTTTTCAGGAGCACGAAATCGAAGCATATCTAATTCTTTTGCTAAATGAAAGTATTTTTTAGCTGAATCTTGTTGTTTATTTAAATAAAACTGCCCCATTTTATACGCAGCTTTTGCGTTACTATTTGCAGTTTTAAAAGCTTCACTTTTATTACTTTTTAAATTTTTATCAAATTTATTTTCATTAAAATCATCACTAATAAAAGGTTTTATATCTTTTTTGTTTGATATTACTGTTGATAAAATTACAGGAATATTATTGCTAGCATACTTATCTAAAGCTTTGTTAATATTACTTTTAAATTGATTAATTCCAGCATTATAAACATCAGAATTATAAGGAATTTGTTGTTCTTTGGCCATAACCTCCATTAAAGTGGTTTCTTTAACAGTATATTTTGATTTTTCATTAGGTTTAAAAACTTTTGAATATCCATTTTCAAACAGTTGAAAAAATCTAAAATTCTTTAACTTTAAATAACTTCTAACTATTGCTGGGTAATTACCAATAGATATAGAAGATCCTACACCTAAAGCTCCATAATACTCATTATGACCTGCGTAAATTATTACTAAATCTGGTTTTTGTGCAATTATTTTATCAGATAAATCCCATAAAGTGTATGAATTTACTGCTGTTATACCCGTGTTTATTATTTCTATATTTTTATCAGGAAAAGTTAGTGAAAGTCTATGTTTTAGTATTCTTGGAAAAGAGCCGTTTTTGTAAAAAGGAAAACCAACAACAGTAGATGCTCCTTGAATAAAAACTCTAAAAGTATTTTCGGTTTTTTCTCTTAAAAATAAATCAGATTGATTATCAGAATTGAAACCAGTATTCTTAAAATATTTTTTAGAAATACCAGAATTCATTACCAGATATTCTGTGTTGTTTTCTGAGGTGATTTTATTAAAAAGATTATAATTTTCTCCATAATTAAATATTCCTAAAATTAATTCTAAGATAAAAATTAGTATTAAAGGAAGACTAAGAGCAATAAATTTAAATATAAGTTTATTTTTCAAAATTAAATGATTTGAAAATAATTAGTATTTTAAAGTTTGATTATTAAACAACCGGTTGCAATGTTAAGTAATATATGCATATTATACAAAAAATAATCTTATTATATTAAAAATGAAGTTAACACTAAAACTCTTCCAAACCCTTGTAGTTCTTATTATTATAGGTTATTGTAAGTATAAAAATGATGTTAAAAAGAAAAAAGTTAAAGAAGAAAATCTTTTCACGCTGCTATCTAACAACAAAACTAATATTCATTTTAAAAATACTATTAAAAAAACAACATATTTTATGCTTTAAATTATTATAACACCTACAATGCTGGAGGTGTTGCAAAAGGAGATATAAATATTGATGGTTTACAAGATGTTTATTTTACATAAAATCAAAATTTTAATAAACTTTATGTAAACAAAGTTGGCTTTAAGTTTAAGGATATTAAAACAAAAGCCAATGTTAAAGATGATAAAGGTGAAGCAATTTTTATTTCAGAATTTCCCCAAAAAAAAATAGTAAACATCAAAGCTTAAGAAAAAAGTAAACTGGTAAATTTTATTAAAATTCAAAACCCAAAACTTTGGGAGCCTCCACCAATTTATAATCCTAATCTTTATGAAGCTATTTCTAATTCTAAAGACAATTTTGTAGAATCAGGGTTTATATGAACTCTTAAAATTATAAAGCCTAATTTTCAATTTCCTTCACCAAAGACTAAATCACGTTCTGTTTTGTTTAAATCTGTTCTCAATACAGGGTGATTAATGACTGTAAAACCTTGAGTTTTTTGAAATTTCACATTAGTAACTACTCTTATCTTTGTATATAAGCTTAGTTCGATAACATTTTTTATTTCATTTTGGCTTTTAATTTTACTACATAAAATTACAGTCAATAGCCACAACATTGCAATTAATTACTTTAAATGCTTCATAATTATAGGGTAAATTTGGTTGAAAAGTATAAATATACGCCACGATTACTTAATTTAAATTAATATTTGATTTTCATTAATGTTAGGGATGTATCTCTAAAATAACTCTCTTATATCTTGATAATGAAGGGCTCCCTTTGTCTGAGACCTTAAGTATAATATGAATAGTTTCTGTTTTTTTAACTTTTGGAGCTGTTCCATTAATTCCATGAGAATTTTCTGGTTGTCCTAATTTAAATTCTCCTTTAAATGAACCAGCTTCTAAATAAGGAAACCAAAGAAAACTGAGATTATCTCCATCTGGATCATATGAGTTAAAAGCATCTAAATGAAAGGATTCGCCAGATTTTAATTTTATTCTGTCAGAATGAGATAAAACAGGTATTGGTGGATGATTGGAGTTTTCAAATGTATTTAAACACCAATCCATTCGAGCTGCAAAGTCGTTTTGTAAATCGTCTCTCCAACGCCAAAGTGTTTCTTTATAACCGGTAAAAGAAATCGTATCCAAACCAACAGCTCTACCATATTTTTTTTTAACAAATGGTGTAAATTTATCAATTGCATTAGTCCAAATTTTTCTAGTTTCAGCTGCAATTGCAACAATAGAACTACCATCTTTTCTGTTTTCAAATTTTGGCTTGTAGAATTCATAGCGACCACCCCAACTTCCCCATTCTGGATGTTCAGCATTATTTAAACCATTAGGAATTAAATGTAAAAAAGCAGGAGTATCACCTTCAACTCCCCAAGAAACATCTGGGTAAACAGCACCAAGAGGGCCATGGTTTTGCTGTATGTTCTCTGCAAACCAAGAATTACTTATAGTTTTATTATCAATTCCCTTTACAACAAAATTAATTCCTGTCCATGTTGCTTCACTATAATTATCACCAGGACTTACAATATAAAATAATTTAGGAAAATTATTACGAATCCACAAACCACTATCATCTTGATCAGAAATGGTATATACTCTAAGTTTAGCAATTAACCTTGCAGCTTCTTTTTTACTTTTTGTTTTTTTAATTTTATGAAGAGATTGTGCTAAAGTGTTTACTCCTCCCCAAACAGAAATCCATAAAGGTCTATCATCTTTTTCTTCCAAAATTTTTATAATCCAATCAGACCCTTCAGAATCCATACCTTTTCCTACGCCTGTCATTCCATATTTAGGTAAACCACTTTTAACCATATTTAAAAGTTTTTCTTCTTTAGGAAAACCTTGCTCATGTTTCAATAAATTTGCTTGTATTTTTCCATAAGCATTTATAACTCTTTTTATAGATTCTGGATTTACTTTTGATGTATACCAACATGATGTTGTAGCTACTAATCCTTTAATATCTATTTGATTAGAGTATAAAAATAATCGAACCAAAGATTGTGTGTCATCAGGATCAGCTTCTATATCTGTTAAAATTATAACTCTGTTTTTAACAGGTTCTTGAGCATCAAGTGTAATAATATTGCATGTGAAACATAAAACGGTTAAAAATATAATTGTTAGTGATTTATGTTTTATAAAATAAGGTTGATTTATCATAACTACTAAGTTTTTTATAAATATAAAAACAAATAAACGAAAATAAACGAAAATAAAACAAAGTATATGAAAAAAATAATTATATTTGTAAAGCCTTATTTTAAAAAAAAACTTTAAAATCTAACATGTTAGCTACTCAGCGAAAAGAAAAAATATTAGAATTATTAAATGAAGATGGTTCTGCAAAAGTAAATAGTTTGTCTAAAATTTTTAAAGTATCAGAGGTAACTATAAGGCAAGATTTAGAAAAATTAGAAAAAGAAGGGCTTGTTGTAAGAGAGCATGGTGGTGTTCACCTAAAAAACTTAGAAGGCCAAGTAAAAAGCTTTTCTTTGTCTCAACAAACAAATCTTATACAAAAAGAAAGTATTGCAATTAAATGTACAGAGCTAATTGAGCCAGGAGATACAATAATTTTAGATTCTGGATCAACAACCACAGAGATTGCAAAAAAAATAATAAATATTAATGGGTTAACTGTAATTACAAATGCATTAAATATAGCTTTGATGCTTGGTGCTAATCCTAATATTGAAGTTGTAATGACAGGTGGTGAGTTTAAAGCACCAACTTTGTCTTTAACAGGGCAAAAAGCAGCAGATTTTTTTAAAGGATTAAATGTGCAAAAGTTGTTTTTGGCAACAGCTGGTATTACTTTAAAATCTGGGTTAACATATCCAAGTATTAGTGACTTAATTGTAAAAAAAGCAATGATTGATGCTGCAGAAACCACGTATTTGGTTGCAGATTCAACAAAATTCGGTAAAAGTGCTTTTGCAAGTTTAGGAGCTTTATCTCTTATAGATTATATTATTACGGATGAAGAAATCAATAAAAAATACAAACAAAAATTTAGTGATAATGACATTAAATTAATTATTTCAAGTAAAGAGTAATTTTTTTTTGGATTAAAAATGCAATCGGTTGCGTTAAAATTAAATGAAAGTTAAAAATGATAAAAAAAAATACATTAGGAGTAATCATAGGTAATAGAGATTTTTTCCCAGACAGTTTAGTTGAAAAAGCTAGAACTGAAATTATTGATGTTTTAGGTAAATTAAACATTAAACCAATTCTTACAGAAACAACAGATACTAAATTAGGTGGAGTAGAAACCTATAAGGACTCTCAAAAATGTGCTAATTTATTTAAAAGATATAGTGATGAAATTTCAGGTATTTTAGTTTTGTTACCAAATTTTGGTGATGAAAGAGGTGTTGCAGACACTCTGAAATTAGCAAACTTAAATGTGCCTGTTCTAATTCAAGCGTATCCAGACGAACTATCTAAAATGAATGTTGCAAATAGAAGAGATTCATGGTGTGGTAAAATATCTGTCTGTAACAATTTATATCAATATGGAATTAAATATTCATTAACAAGTCAACATGTTTCTTATCCATCAGACCAAAATTTTCAAAAAGATTTAAATGATTTTGTTGCTGTTTGTAGAGTAGTAAAAGGTATGAAAAACATCAGAATAGGTGCAATTGGTGCAAGACCAGGAGCGTTTAACACAGTTCGTTATTCAGAAAAAATATTGCAAAGAAATAGCATAACAGTAGTGACTGCTGATTTGTCTGAAATTTTAGGAAAAGCTGAAAAACTTACAAAAGATGATGCTTCTGTAAAACGACATATAGAGACAATAAATGCATATGCACCAAAAGGCAAAACACCAGATGCTGCTATGATTCAAATGGCAAAATTAGATGTGGTTTTACAAGAATATGTTGAGGAATATGAGTTAGATGCAACAGCAATACAATGTTGGACATCCTTACAACAGAATTTTGGATGCAATGTTTGTACAAGTATGAGTATTATGTCAGAAAATATGTTGCCATCAGCTTGTGAGGTAGATGTAACAGGAACTTTAAGTATGTATGCAATGCAATTGGCTTCAGGTTCTCCAAGTGCATTAGTAGATTGGAATAACAATTATGCAGACGACTCAAACAAATGTGTGCTTTTTCATTGTGGAAACTGGGCAAAATCATTTTTGCCGAATATTGAAATAAGCAATGCACCAATTTTAGGAACTAGTGTTGGTGTTGAAAATACCTATGGAGCTCTAGATGGTCGAACACCAGCAATGCCGCTCACGTATGGAAGAATTAGTACAGATGATCCTAAAGGAATTATAAAAGCTTATTTGGGAGAAGGTGAATTAACCAACGATCCTTTAAAAACATTTGGAAATAAAGCAGTTGCAAAAATCAACAATCTACAAGGTTTAATGAATTATGTATGTAAAAATGGTTTTGAACATCACGTAGTTATGAATGCATCAAAAACTGGTACTATTTTAGAAGAAGCCCTAGGTAATTATATGGGGTGGGAAGTTTATAATCATAAAGGTTAAATCGATTGATTAAAATTTTTAAATTAAAATGACGATATCAGAATTAGAACGTAAATCAATAGAATTGAGAAAAAAAATTCTCAGTTATATCTACAATGTAAAAGCAGGTCATACAGGTGGCAGTCTTTCTTGTATTGATATTATTAATGTGCTTTATAATAGGGTTTTAAATATTGATGCTAATAATTTTAGTGATTCCAAAAGAGATAGATATATTCAAAGTAAAGGACATTGTGTTGAAGCTTTATTTGTAACACTTGCAGATTGTGGTTTTTTTTCAGAAGAAGATTTACAAACAGGTTGCCAGTATAAATCACATTACATTGGTCATCCTACCAAAAAGGTAAATGGAATTGAACAAAATACAGGTGCTTTAGGTCATGGATTATCCATTTGTGTTGGTGAAGCTTTGGCAGCTAAAATGGATAATAAAAAACATAAAGTATTTACACTTTTAGGTGATGGAGAAATGGCAGAAGGTTCTAATTGGGAAGCATTTCAATCTGCAGCACATTACAAGTTGGACAACCTATTTGCCATACTAGATTATAACAAACAGCAAATTTCAGGTAGTAATAAAGAGGTTATGAATCCTATTTCCTTCAAAGAAAAATTACAAGTATTTGGTTGGGCTGTTAAAGAAGTAGATGGTCATAATATTAAAGAATTAGTACAAACTTTAAATGATGGCCCTTTTGAAAAAGAAAAACCAAGTTTCATAATTGCGCATACTATTAAAGGTAGAGGGGTAAGTTTTATGGAAGGTGTTTTAAAATGGCATCATGGAGTGCCAACTGAAGAACAATATTTACAAGCGCAAAAAGAATTAGAAACTTTAGAACAAGCACTATAAATTATGCAACTAGACGTAATAAAAGATAATTATTTAACGATGGGAAAAGCCAATCAAGTGGTGTTTTCCGAAACCCTTCAAGAATTAGCAAAAGAGGACAAAGAAATTGTTATTATTACTAGCGATTCTCGTGGTTCTGGTAAACTGGTTCCTTTTGCAGAAAAATTCCCTAAACAAGTGATTGAAGTGGGAATAGCAGAACAAAATTTAGTAGGAATTGCATCAGGTTTGGCTTCTGCTGGTAAAAAATCTTTTGCTATTTCACCTGCTTGCTTTCTAACGGCTAGATCTTTAGAACAAATTAAAAATGACGTAGCATATTCAAATAACACAGTAAAATTAGTAGGAATTAGTGCTGGATTGAGTTACGGAATTTTAGGAACAACGCATCATAGCTTACACGATTTTGCTGTACTGCGAGCAATTAATAACATAATTATTGTTGCACCTGCAGATAATTTTGAAACTGAACAAGCGGTTCATGAAGCTGCAAAATTAAATCAACCTATTTATTTAAGATTTGGTAAAAAAGCAATGCCATTTTTAGACGAATCTAATCAAGATTTTAAAATTGGAAAAGGTAGGATTGTAAACCATGGAGACGACATCACCATTATTGCTACTGGCGAAACTGTGTATCCAGCAATACTTGCTGCTAAATCCTTAAAAGAAACTAATAATATCAATGCTAAAGTAGTTTCAATGCATACTATTAAACCATTAGATGTTAAATTATTAGATGATTTAGTGAAAGACAGAAAACCTATTATTACTATTGAAGAACATATGGTAAATGGTGGTTTAGGTGAAGCTTGTGCTTCTTATTTATTTCAAAAGGGAGCAATAAATCGATTCCATATTATGGCAATTCCAGATGAATATACGGTGACAGGTTCACAACTTGAAATTTTTAATCATTATGGAATTTCACAAGAAGGAATTTCAAAAAAAATAATAGAACTTTTGAAGGTTTAATTCATTCAAAAATCAAAATGAAATATCTAAAACACCTATTTTTTATAATCTTTTCAATAGTGCTTTTTACAGGTTGTAAAGAAAAAAAAGAGGTATCAAACGAACCTAGAAAAGTAGCAATTATTGTTTCTACATTAAACAATCCTTGGTTTGTTGTTTTAGCTAAAACAGCAGCAGAAAGAGCTAAAGAATTAGGATATGAAACAAATATTTTTGATTCACAAAACAATACAGCTTTAGAAACAGATCATTTTGAAAATGCAATTTCTTCTGGTTATGATGCCATATTATTTAACCCAACTGATGCAGATGGATCTATTGCCAATGTTCGTATGGCAAAAAAGGTAAATGTTCCTGTTTTTTGTATGGATAGAGAAGTGAATACAACAGATGCAGCTACAAGTCAGATTTTATCTGATAGTTATGCTGGTTGTGTGGCTATTGGAAAATATTTTGTTCAAAAACTAAATAAAAAAGGCAAGTACGTTGAAATTTTAGGTTTGGTAGGTGATAATAATACTTGGAGCCGTTCTAAAGGATTTCACTCTGTTGTAGATCATTATCCAGAACTTGAAATGGTTGCGCAACAAAGTGCAGATTTTGACAGAAACAAAGCTATGGAAGTAATGGAATCTATTCTTCAAGTAAATCCTGATATAAAAGGTGTTTTTTGTGGTAATGATGGTATGGCAATGGGTGTTTACCAAGCTTTAGTTTCTGCTGGTAAAGCTGATGATATTATGGTGTTTGGATTTGATGGTGCAGAAGATGTTGTGAATTCCATTCAGCAAAAAAAGATACTGGCAACAGGCATGCAATTTCCAAAATTAATAGCTAAAACAGCCGCAAATTTTGCAAATGAATATTTTAAAGGTAAAAGAGATTTTGCTCAGAAAGTTCCTGTCGCTGTAGAAATGGTGAATCAAGAAAATGTTGGCAATTATACAGCTTATGGAAGCGAATAAATGATTATGAAAAAATCTAATAAATATATTTTAGGAATTATCATTACAGCAATTGCCTTTTATAATTCTATATATATAAAATCTTTAGAAGAAAAATTAGCCGAAGGAACAGTAATTGAATTCGATGCAAAATCTTACGTAGATGGCATTTGGACTCTAAACCTTTTACCAACATTTAGCACTGCTACAAATCTCAATAATTTTCTAAATCAACTAAAACAAAACCCAACAGCAACATTTGAAAAAGAATCAAAATCTCTTGGTATTGGAAACATCGGTTATTTTAAGGTAAAAGGAGAAGGAACCGTTTTACAGGTTAATGAAAACAATGTGATAATTCAATCAGAAGATTTAAAGGTTGAAATTGAAACCGAATTCATTTTTGGAAATGTCATAAGAGATGCTTCAGGTTTATTTAAAATAAATGATTATAAAGAAACTTCAGATTTCAATTCTATTTCAGAATCAATTAATGGGCGAATAAGAAATGATATCATTCCAAGTTTTAAAAACAAGGTTCAAAAAGGAGATGTAGTGACTTTTTCAGGTGCAATAGAGTTAAACAAAGTGCACTTAGATCTTAATAATCTTGAAATAATTCCGATAACACTAGAAATTAAAAACTAATATGTCTGCTTTACTTGAAGTAAAAAATATCAATAAAAAGTTTTCAGGAGTTACGGCTTTAAACAAGATAAATCTGCAATTGTTTAAAGGTAAAGTTACAGCCTTAATTGGCGAAAACGGAGCTGGAAAATCTACACTTCTTAAAATAATGTCTGGAATTTATACAGATTTTGAAGGTGATATTTTATTTAAAGAGAAACCCGTTAAGTTTTCAAAACCCAAAGACGCACAAGATATTGGGATTTCAATCATTCATCAAGAATTAAATTTAATACCCTATTTAACTGTTACACAGAACATTTTTCTAGGTAGAGAAATGGTAAATAAACTTGGTTTTTTAGAGGCTTCTAAAATGCATCAAAAAACTAAAGAATTACTAGAAAATTTAAAATTGAACGCAGCGCCTGAAGCCTTAATAAGTTCTTTAAAAGTTGGTCAGCAACAAATTGTAGAAATAGCAAAAGCCTTGCTAATCGAATCTGAAGTGGTATTTATGGATGAGCCTACTTCAGCTATAGGAGAGAACGAAGTGGAAACTTTATTCGAAATAATAAATCAATTAAAATCCGAAGGAAAAGCAATAGTTTATATATCACATAAACTTGATGAATTAGATGTTATTGCAGACAATTTTATCGTACTTAGAGATGGCAATTTGGCAGGAAAAGGAGAAATGAATTCTATCTCTAGAGACCAACTCATTAACATGATGGCTGGTAGAGAAGTAAAAGTTAAAAAGAAAGAAGCTAGACCAATTTCTAAAGACGTTTTATTAGAAATAACAAATCTAAAATTAAATAACCCAAACAATCCTGGGCGTCCTCTTTTTCAAAACATCAATTTAAAATTATATAAAGGTGAAATCCTTGGAATTTACGGTCTTATGGGGTCTGGACGCACAGAATTATGCGAATCTATTTTCGGTTTAAATCATAAATTACTAGAAGGAACAATTGCTTTAGAAGGTAAATATACACAGTTTAAATCGCCTATTCAAGCCATCAATAGTGGAATTGCTTTGGTTCCAGAAGACAGAAAATCAGATGGAATCGTACCAGGATTATCAGTTTCAAAAAATTTAAGTCTTACTGTTTTAGATAAAATAATTAAATACGGAATTTTAAATAAATCACTTCAAACTAAATTATATGATAAGCATAAAGAAGCTTTAAAAATTAAAGTGAATTCTGAAGCACAATTAATTAAGAATTTGAGTGGCGGAAATCAACAAAAAGTTATTCTAGGAAAATGGATTGAGAGAAATCCAAAAGTATTAATACTTGATGAACCTACTAGAGGTATTGATATTAATGCAAAAAATGAAATCTACGAATTGGTAGCAAAATTAGCAGATTCTGGAATTTCAATCTTAGTAATTTCATCAGAAATACCAGAAATTTTAGCCATTGCAGACCGAGTTTTAGTAATGGCTGATGGCGAAATATCTGCCGAATTCACAAGTCAAGAAGCAACTGAAAATAGTATTATGAATGCCTGCATTCCAGAAAATGTAAACTTATGATCGCAATTCAAAAATATACCAAGATCTCACAATTGCAATCTTTAATTGCATTGTTTTTAATGTGTTTGGCTTTAGCATTGTTAACAGACAATTTTATGACCACAGATAATTTCTGGAATGTGCTAAGACAAATCTCTGTTAATGTTTGTATTTCTGTGGGTATGACACTTGTAATATTAACCGCTGGAATAGACCTATCTGTAGGTTCAATTTTAGCATTTTGTGGTGCTGTTATTGCGGGATTATTAAAATATGGTCTGCAATTTCCTTCGCAAGATATTTACATAGGTTTTACAGTATTTGGTGCAGTTTTAGCAGGAATTCTTGCTGGTGGTTCTTTAGGTTTTATAAATGGATTTGCTATAACGAAATTTAAAGTTCCTGCATTTGTTGCCACTTTAGCGATGCTTACTATGGCAAGAGGATTTACAATGCTTTGGACACAAGGACACCCAATTACAGGATTAGGAGACACCTTTGGCTTTTTAGGTACAGGTTGGTTTTTAGGCATACCTATGCCAGTATGGATTTCTGGTTTTGTAGTTATTGCTTCAATTATTTTAGTTAGAAAAACGCGTTTTGGAAGATATATTTATGCCATAGGAGGTAATGAAAATGCGGCTCGACTTTCAGGAATACCAATTACAAAAGTTAAAATTTGGGTGTACGCTTTAGCAGGAATGTTGGCAGCTGTAGGAGCAATTCTTGTTACTGCCAGACTTGATTCTGCGCAACCAAATGCAGGTGTAAGTTATGAGCTAGATGCTATTGCTGCAGTAGTTATTGGAGGAACTTCTTTAGCTGGTGGACGAGGAACCATAATAGGAACCGTTTTAGGCGCAATAATAATTGGTGTTTTAAACAATGGTCTTGTTTTAATGAATGTTTCACCTTTTTGGCAACAAGTCATTAAAGGTATTGTAATTCTTCTAGCTGTAATCATTGATAAATCAAATTCTAAGAACGCATAATATTGTCAATCATGAAAAATCTTATTAATCAAATTTTTAGCATTACCGTCTTTGTTTGGGTCATAACAAGTATGGCGTATACTCAAAATGAATTGAAAAAACATCGTGTATTTATGCTATCAGATTTTCCACCAATAGGTGCTGTAAAAGGTGGAGATGTCCCATTTAATATGAAAAGTGACCCTGATGATATGCAATCAATTGTTCGTTTTTTATTATATGCTAATGAATTCGAAATAGAAGGAATAGCCGCAACTGCAGGAACATTTGCAATGACCGCTGAAAAGAAAAACATTTTATCTCTAATTGATGAATACGAAAAAGTATATGAGAATTTAAAATCCCACGATTCAGAATTCCCTACACCAGATTATTTGCGTTCTGTTACTACAGAAGGTAGAGCAAACAACCATGGTTTAGATGTAAAATGGGGAAAAGGCAAACAGGATTGGTCTGATATTATTGGTGATGGACTTGACAGTGAAACATCTAATGCCATAATTACTGCAGTTGATAAAAAAGAAGATAGACCATTATGGATTCATGTTTGGGGAGGTCCAAGAGAAGTAGCACAAGCAATTTGGGATGTAAAACAAACTAGAAGTAAAAAAGAACTAGACCTATTTATTAGCAAACTAAGAATATTTTTAATCGCGTATCAAGATGCTACACATAGCTGGTTAATGGATGAATTTCCTAACTTATTTATTATTGATTCAAGAAAAACGTATCAAGGTATGTTTGGAGGTAGCGATCCTATTTCTAATCTAGATTGGGTAAATGAAAATATTCGTTATAATCATGGACCACTATGTGCTGTATATCCACATGAAGGTATGGGTTGTACTGGTGTTTGCGAAGGTGATTCACCTACTTTTATGCATTTAGTTAGTGCAAATCGTGGAATTAACAATCCAGAAGATCCCTCTCAACCAAGTTGGGGCGGACAATATGTAAGAAAAGAAGGAACAAACCATTATGTTGATGGACCTGGAAAAACAAGTATATCTAACTGGCGACCAGAATATCAAAAGGAGTTTTTAGAAAGAGCAGATTGGTGCATTATACAAAAAGCTAGAAAAACAACGATATCTTTTGCTATTTGGTTAAAAGATTATTTATCTCAAGAGTATCCAAAAGTTGAAATTATTGATAATAAAGATTGGTATCAAGCTGTGATACCAGAACATGATATAACTGTTAGTTGGGCTTATTTACCTCATGAAAAACTAACTTTAAAAGAAGTTCATGGACATTATGAAGGAAAATCTATCTTTATTTCTGAACCAAAAAATGAGAATTGGACTAATGTGTCAAATATAGAGCATACCAAAGGTGCTGGATATTATATTCATAGTTATAATTCATCAACAATGGGAGATTTTGAAGTAGCAAAACTTTCTGTTTTACAGTTTAGAGGTACTGATACTAGTGGTTTTGTTGAAAAAATGATTAAAGCTTGGTTAATTTATAATAATCCAGAAGTAGAAACTGAATTTACAAACTGGTTAAAAGAATACGCACCAAATCAACATCCAGAAAGCAGTTTTATTGAGCACAATGGTTGGTATCAAATTAAAGTTCCTGAACTAGATTTAACAATTAGTTGGGGCTTAACCCCTGAAGAAGAATTTCCTCTTTATAAACGAGAAGGCCTTAGTGAAAATCAAACTATTTTCATAGCTAAAGAGCGCAAAGACAAATGGGCAGAACATGCTTCAATTAAGTATTATCCTGATGTAGGTTATTATATTCCACAATATAATTCTTCTACAATGGCGAGTATAGATGTAGGACGTGTTTCTGTTGTACATTTTGATGGAAGCGATCCAAGGGGATTTATAGATAAAATGGCTAAAGAGTATGCTGATTATCCTGAAAAATCTGAAATTAAATTTGTCTCTTGGCTTAGATCTTATGTTCAAAAGGAATTTCCTGGTAAGGAAATAGCTTATAATGGAGCATGGTATCAAACTATTTTTCCTAATTCTGATCTTACAGTTACTTGGGGAACCATGTCAAGTTCAAAAATGGAATTAAGAGAGCTTCATGGATTACGTAAAGGCAAATCAATTTTTATTGAAAAAAATAAAAGCACTGGTTGGGAATCTATTCCTTCAGTAGAGTATATAGAAGGTGTTGGTTACAATATACCTAAATATGATGAATCAGCAATGGGACATTTTGAAGTAGGATTACAAACCGTTATTCAATACAATGGAGATAATTCTAAAGAATTTACAAAAGTCATGATAAAGGATTGGAAAGATAAAGTTATTGCAGATAGTTCTAATTTTCCATTTATGCAATGGTTATTCAAGTATATTCCAACAGCATTTCCTAATGTAAAAATGACAGATCACAAATATTGGTATCAAGCGCATATTGGCGATGATTTAATTGTAAATTGGTCTTTATTCGGTCAAAAAAATGTTAATCTAAAATATATCGAAGACCATAATTTAACTCAAGGAAAAAACATTTTTATCCAAATAGGTAAAAAAATGGATTGGGTAAATCATCCTAAGGTTACTTATTTTAAAAATGTTGGTTATTATGTAGAAGGATATGTCTCATCACTAATGAGTAATTGGGTAGTTGAAGGTGCTAACATTATACAGTTTGACGGAGATGGGAAAGTGTTTTCTGAAAAAATGGTCAAGGCTTGGTTAAAATCAAATAAATAATAAGATGTACATTTTAGCAATAGATCAAGGAACAAGTAGTACCAAAACCATTATTTTTGATAGTAATGGCAAAGCGCAATGTAAAGCTACAGAACCTTTAAATACTCATTATCTTAAGAATAATAAAGTGGAACAAGAACCAGAAGTTATTTATCAAAACGTTTTAAGTTCTGTAAAAAAATGTTTAGCTAATTTTAACAAAATTGGTGGAGATCTTATAAAAATTAAAACTTGTGCTATTTCTAACCAAAGAGAAACTTTTGTGCTTTGGGATAAAAATGGTAAGCCCTTATATAATGCAGTGGTCTGGCAATGTAAACGATCTATAGATATTTGTGATAGACTTAAAAATGAAGGGTTTTCATCCAAAATAAATGAAAAAACGGGCCTAATAATTGATCCTTATTTTTCTGGAACTAAAGTGATTTGGCTCTACGAAAATGAGATGAAGATTAAAACAGCTATTGACAATGGTGAAGCATATTTTGGGAATATAGATTCGTGGTTATTGTTCAAATTAACAAATGGAGAACAATATTTCACAGATTACACCAATGCATCTAGAACTATGTTTTTTAATCTTAAAGAGTTAAGTTGGGATAAAGAATTGTTGTCAGATTTTGGTTTAGCAAATTTAAATTTACCAGAACTAAAACCATCATCATATCATTATGGTGAAACAAATCTTGATGGATTACTAGATCATAAAATTAGCATTTCTGCTTTAATAGGCGATTCTCATGCTGCAGCATTTGGAGAAGGTTGTTTTGAATCTGGTGATGCTAAAGCAACGTTAGGAACTGGATCTTCCATTTTAATGAATATTGGCAACCATCCTAAAACATCAAAAAATGGAATGGTTACCACAATTTGCTGGAGTAAAGAAGGTAGAGTTGATTATGCGTTTGAAGGCATAATAGTTTCTGCAGGTGCTACCATAGAATGGGTTAAAAATCAATTAGAATTATTTGACAACGTAGATGAATTAGAGAACATTTGTTTGTCTTTAAAAGACAATGGTGGTGTCTATATTATTCCTGCATTTAGTGGTTTAGGAGCACCACATTGGGATATGAATAGGCAAGCAAGCATTGAAGGACTATCTTTTGATTCCAACAAAAAACATATTATAAGAGCTGCTGTTGAGTCTATTCCTTACCAAATTAAAGATGTTATTGTTGCTATGGAAAATGATTCAGGGTCATCACTATCAGAACTAAAAATTGATGGAGGAATCACTTCAAATAAATTTGTAGTTCAGTTTTTAGCAGATCTTTTAAAACGAAAAGTTACCAATATTGAAATTGTTGATGTTTCAGCATTAGGAGCTGCTTATTTGGGTGGATTAAATGCAGGAATTTATAAAAGCATCGAGCAATTAAAATCTTTTAACAATAATTCAAAAACCACATTGGCGAGTAATAATACTTTTAAATTAGAAACTTATTATAACCAATGGAAAGAATTTATAAGGTAATAAATTCAGTAAGATAATTTAGAAGTCTATTGAATTTATTGATATAAATAAAAATATCAAACTAAAGCTTTAATTATTAATTTATCCCTAAGGAACTAAAATCATATACTAATGAAAACTATAAAAAATGATAGCATATTATACAGATTAGTAGCACTTGTTTGTATTACTTGTCTAATTGGCTGTAATTCATCTAAAACAACTACTAATAAAATAGTAAATAAGGATGAAGAAAAAATTAGCTATAAACCAAGAATAATTAATACTACAGATTTGGGTGCAGATCCAGATGATGAGCAATCTATGGTGCGTCAATTAGTTAGTGCAAATGAGTTTGATATTGAAGGTTTAATAGTATCAACTGGCTGCTGGAAAAAAACACAAAAAGATTCTAGAATGTTAGACAAAATTTTAGATGCTTATACAGAAGCTTATCCCAATTTAAAAGTACATGCAGATGGTTTCCCTAAACCAGATTATTTAAAATCTATTTCTGTAATGGGACAATTAGGCTATGGAATGAGTGATGTAGGAACTGGTAAAGATAGCCCTGGTTCAGAATTAATTATTGCTTCTGTTGATAAAGATGATCCACGACCAGTTTGGGTTATGGGTTGGGGTGGTATGAACAATGCTGCTCAAGCCATTTGGAAAGTTAAAGAATCACGTTCTGAAGCAGAACTTGAGAAGTTTTTAAGTAAACTAAGATTGTTCGATATTCTTGGGCAAGATGATGCTGGAGCGTGGATAACTAAAAATTTTCCAGAAGTATTTTACATAAGAGCTGGAAAAGTATATGGTTGGGCACCTCCTAAAAATGGAGATTATCAGAAAAATGACATACAAAGCCATGGGGCTTTAGGAGCTGTTTACCCAGATACAAAGTGGGCAACTGAAGGAGATACACCAGCATTTATGCACGTTTTTCCAACAGGTCTTAATGATCCAGATCAAATAGATCAAGGTGGTTGGGGTGGTCGTTTTAGCTTTACAAAACAAGTAGGTATTAGAAGCATGTCTGAAGTTGCTAAAATAGATAAGAATGCAGAATCGAATTATGATCCATATTTAATGTTTGCTGATACATCAGAGAATGATGCTATAAAACGTTGGAGCAAAGGTTATGATAATGATTTTGCAGCAAGAATGGATTGGAGCATTACACCAAAATATGAAGATGCAAATCATCAACCAATAGCAATTTTAAATGGAGATAATACAAGGCAAGTTCTAAATATATCTGCATCAGCAGGTGCAACAGTAAAATTAAGTGCTTTAGGTTCTAATGATCCTGATGGAAACTCGCTAAACTATTCTTGGTCTTTTTACAAAGAACCAAGTTCTTATAAAGGAAACTTAGAAATTTCTAACTCTTCTTCTGCAGTACCAAAAGTAAAAATCCCAAAAGACGCTACAAATAAAAAAATTCATATAATTCTAGAAATACATGACAATGGAACACCAAGTTTATATGCTTATCGTAGAATGATAATAGATGTAAAACCTGCTTTAAAAAATGAAACTCCCAAAACAGGAATGCCATATGCTCCATTTCCAAACAATGTTTTAGTTACGGAAGTAAAGCATTTTGATAATATGTGTTGGAAAATTGCAGCTGCAGGTGGAACTTGGTATTTTGAAAACGGTAAAACCGATGGTAAAACAGGTTTTAGTAGTGCCTTTGATCAAGCAGGAAATGATTGGATTGGAAATGATGCAGACAAAGGTTATAATAAATCTACGGTAAAAGGAGGAAGGCACGAATATAGAGGTTGGCCAAATTTTGGCGAAGGCAATTTTAATCATCCTCAACGAAAAAGTAGCTCAACTTCTTGGTGGGTAAATGAAAAAGGTGAAGAAATTAATTTTGATAAAAAATTAGTAGGAGAACATTTGATAATGAGAAGTGCTAATGATAAATATGAGCTAGAATATCATTTTTATCCATCGCATATTTCAATAAAAATTTTAAAAGCAGAAGATAGATATGCCTTTTTGTTTGAAGGTCCAATAGGTGGTGAGCAAGAAGCATCAATAGAAAAAGATTTTTATGTTTTAGAAGATGGAATAAAAAGAGAAGTGAAACAAGGAGGTTTAGGTTATTTAGAACCTGAATTTGGAAATAAATTTCCTTCTTCTTTTTTTTATTTAGAAGATTCAGATCCAAAAGATAAGCAAATTTTTTATGCAGGTGTTAAAAAGACAAGTCCAGAATCTGCAGGTGATGAAGGTTGGCGTCAAGGAATTAATATGGTAATTTTTAGTTTTGGTAGAGATGAAGACAAAAGAGCGTATACAGGAACTGATGCAATTTGTGTTTTTGGATTTCATAACAAAGGACACAAATCCATTTCTAAATTCATTAAAAAAAGATTGAATGAGCCTTTCAAATCAGCTAAATATTAATCAGTTTTAAACTAATCTTAGTCTATTATTAATCTTATTTAACACTATAGCTTTGGTGTAAGGTGAAAGCAAAAAAAAACCTTTCGTACATTTGTAATAAATCAATTTAACAGATGTCAATTTTATCACCTAAATACAAAAGAGATTTTTATAAAATTCTTCCTTTTGGAATTATTTGGTTGATTTTCGGTTTAATATTTCTATGGATTGAATATGCTGCAGTAATTGTTTTAGGAGATCAGAAATTTTCTAAATCAACAATTTATCTTACTCCAAAAATTTTTCTTTTTGCAAGTACTAGTATTTTTTTTATTGGATGCTTTGTAGGTTTTTTAGAAGTACGTTTTATCAATAAATATTTTGTTACTAAAAGTTTTCCAACAAAATTAATAGGAAAATTAACTATATATGTAGTTTTAATGCTGGTTATTATGTTCATTTTTTATCATTTAGCAGCAAGTATAGAAATGCAAAAATCTGTTTTTAGTACAGAGGTTTTTGAAAGGTATAAGTTTTTCTTTTTTAGTATTACAAATATAAGTACTAGTATTCAGCTTGCTTTTTCCTTATTTGTTTCATTGCTTTATGCTGAGGTTAGAGACAATTTAGGTCAGAATGTTTTACTCAATTTTTTTATTGGTAAATATCATAAACCTGTGGTAGAAAACCGAACTTTTATGTTTACTGATATGAAAGATTCAACAAAAATAGCTGAAGAATTAGGTAACGTTAAATATTTCAATTTCTTAAGATCTTATTATAACGATTTATCAGCAGCAATTTTAAATCATAATGGAGAAGTTTATCAATATATAGGAGACGAAATTGTAATTTCTTGGCAAAATACTAAGTGTAATGCTGCACAGAATAGTGTAGATTGCTTTTTTGATATGCAACAGAGATTATCAGAAAAAAAGGAAGAATACATAAAAAACTATAATGCATTTCCAGAGTTTAAAGCTGCAATTCATAAAGGAGATGTAACTGTTGGAGAAATAGGAGCCTTAAAAAAAGAAATATTTTTTACGGGTGATGTCTTAAATACAACTGCTCGTATTCAAAATTTATGCAATGAATATAATTCAGATTTATTAATATCTGAGTTGATAGCTAAAGACCTTAAAACTGATAATTTTGAATTGAAACCAATAAACAATGTAGCTTTAAAAGGTAAAGCCAATACCATAAATATTGTTGGAGTTCAAAAAAAAGTAGAGTAGTTTTTATTAAATCTATCAATAATAATTTAAACATAATCAATTTAATAAGTATACTTTTTACTTTGTAAATCTGAAAGACAAGTCATTGTGGAGAAGATGTTTTTTATAAGATCTGTATATGAATTTTTCAAAATAAGTATATCTTGCGTTCAGTTTTATGGCATTTTATTTTATAATAAAAAGTAATTGCAAATGAAAAATAATAAATCCATAGCAGTTTTACCTTTCGTTAATTTAAGTAATGATGCAGGTAATGAATATTTTAGTGATGGAATTACCGAAGAAATTATAAACGCTTTAACCAAAATTGAAAAATTAAAAGTTATTGCCAGAACATCTTCATTTGCATTTAAAGGTAAAAATATTGATGTAAGAAAAGTAGGCAAACAATTAGGTGTATCTACTTTATTAGAAGGTAGTGTTAGAAAAGCCAATAACAGAGTTCGTATAACAGCACAGCTTATAGATACTAAAGATGGTAGCCATTATTGGTCTAAAAATTTTGATAAAGAGCTTGTAGATATTTTTAAATTACAAGATGAAATCAGTTTATTAATTGCCAATGAAGTTCGTAATAATTTTGGGCATTTTGATATTCAAGAGCATTTAGTAAAAAAAGTAACAAATAGCGTAGATGCTTACGAACTTTTTTTAAAAGGCCGTTATTCTCAATTACAATGGACTCCTGAATCTATGCGAACTGCAATAGAATTTTACGATAGCGCAATTGCTACTGATGAAAATTATGCAAAAGCCTATTATGCAAATTTGCAATGTTATGGCTTATTAGCTGCTTGGGGTTTTATGCCTTATCAAGAAGGGATAGAAAAAGCGATAGGATATTTTTTAAAAGCCAAAGAAATAGATACAAAATTACCAGAATATCCTCTATCTTTTGTAGGTAGAAGTTTTTGGGGAGAGTGGGATTTTAAATCAGCTTATACTCACATTAAACAGGTCTTAGAAATTAGCCCTAATCATACAGATGGTTTAGAAGCAATGGCTGAATTATTTATTGCCCATGGATTTTTTAAACAAGCTATTGTTTATGCAAAAAGGTTGTTAGAAATAGATCCATTATCTGCCAATAATCTATATACGCTAGCACACATTTATTATTATAAAAAAGATTTTGAAACTGCTTTAAACTATATAAGAAAAGCAATAAGTTTTGGGCCAGATTTAGAACTCGCTAATCATTTACATGTTTTATGTTTAATTTGGCTGAATAGAAAAGAGGAATTTAATGATGCTGTAAAAAATCAGAAAACAATAGATTTATACAATTTATTATATAGTGTAAAGAACGAAGGAATAATAGAAATACCGAATTTTCAAATTGAAGAATGGGTAGATGCAGAGAAAGAAGATACACAGTTAGCACCTATACAATTGTTTATTTTAGCCAATACTAAGCATCAAGAAATTGCTTTTAATTTGCTAAAAAAATACATAAATCAAAGACGAGGTCAGATTATAAACTACAGATTCGATCCTTTATTAGAAAAGTTAAAAGCAAATACAGAATTCAATAATTTACATCATTCAAAACTTTTTATAGAAGATATAACTTTGGATGTAAAAACCAAAAAGAGCTCTAAGATTTTAGTTGATAAAGAAGAACAAGAAACCTTTAAAGAAAAACTTTTAGACTATTTTAAAGAGAACGAACCGTATTTAAATTCGCAATTAAGTTTAAATATTTTAGCAGAAGAAGTTGATATTCATCCAAATAAATTATCTTTTTTAATTAATGAAATAATGGGGATAAACTTTAACGAGTTTATGAATAAATATCGATTAAATCATTTTAAAAGCATTGCATTAAACCCAAAATTTAAACACATTACTATTTTAGGTTTGGCTTACGATAGTGGTTTTAACTCTAAAAGTGTGTTTAACACTTACTTTAAAAAAATAGAAGGCGTTACACCAAGTAAATGGGTAAAATCTCAAAATATCTAATCACAAAAATTACACTTTTTTAAATATTTAGAACACGAAATATAACTAGTTTATGTTTCGTGTTTTTTTATTTGCGCCAAATTGGTATCAAAAAAAATATAAATTTTAAAGATGTTCTGAATTATAATTTCGAACGATTGGCACTAGCATAATTTCCAATTTTGCAGTATCAAATTTAAAATAATTTAAAAATACCATTATGAAAACACTTAACTATTTTATGATAATTCTAGTATTATCAATTACAACTTTAATGATGTCTTGTACAAATGATGACAACATCGAAAATCCATCTTTAGATGGTATTAAAACAAATGCAGATTTAACTGAATATTTAGAAAGTCTAATTGAAACAAAAGGAGTTCCTGGCTTTTCAGTAAATGTAAGTTTAGGCAATAATATTGCTTTTCAAGAATCTTTTGGTTATGCAAATATTGCCAATCAAACACCTTACACCAATCAAACAGTAAACAACTTAGCATCTATAAGTAAAACGTTTTTAGGTGCAGCTACAGCAAAAGCTATTGAGCAAGGGCATTTTACTTTAGAAACTAATATTAATGATTTATTGCCTATTGATATTATCAATCCTAAAAACCCAACTGCGAATATTAAAATTAAGCATTTGGTTACGCATACTTCTGGTATAGTAGATGTTCCAGACACTTACATCAGCAGTAATTATTTTATTTTAATAGATGAAGATGTAAATACAACAATTGGTAATATTTTGGTGAATGAATTGGGCATTCAGCAAATGGAACAGGTAGATTTAGACGAATATTTAGTAGAAATTTTTGATGAAGATGGAGATTTATACAATCTAGATAATTATTTAGATACAGAACCTGGTGAAACTTGGATATATTCTAATGATGCATCTTCTTTATTGGGCTATATTATAGAGTTTGTTTCTGGTGTTTCTTTTGATGAATATGTGGCGAACTATATTTTAAATCCGTTACAAATGAACAATTCTACTTTTAATATAGATCAAGTCGATTTTCAGAATATGGCAACTTTATATTACGATGTAAATACACCTTTTCCTAATTACGCAAATCATGGTTATGTAGAAGGTGGTTTGTATAGTAATAGCAATGATATGAGCAAATATTTATTAGATATGATGCGTGGAGCAAGAGGTGAATCTGCTACTTTATTTTCGAATCAATATTATGATTTATTATTTTCTGAACAATTACAAGCCGGAATTGTACCAATAGAATTTGCAGAAAATCACGGTTTATTTTGGTATATGAATAATGATTATGTAATGCATGGAGGTAATAGTTTGGGTATTTCATCTCAAATACAATTAAAAAAAGATGGCTCTGCAGGTTTCTTTATCATTTCTAATATGGATGGAACTTTTACAGGTAATTCAGAAAAATGGGAAGAAGTTAAAACACTTGTTACCAATGCAATTGAAGAATATATTTCTAATAATTAATAGAAACAAGTCGATGTTAATTGTTTCTATTTAATAGCAAACCAACCCCATTTTATAAAAGCTCTTAAGCATTCTGAAAAAAAATATTTAAATAAACATTACAATGAAAAAAATCTTAATCATTAGCATAGCGTTTTGCGCAATAAATGTATTTGCTCAAAATAATAAAGAAATATTTGTTAACGATAGTATAGAACACAAGTACAGAATCAGTTTTCCTGCAATAATCTTAGGAAATATTGGAGATGGAGGCAAAAGAACGAATACCCAACACTTTGAGCTTCACATAAAGCGCCAATTGGATGCTAAGAATATAGTTGGAATAAAACTAGCCACGTGGAGATTATTTCAACCTATGGGAATCCAATGGTGGGATGGACTTTTAGATAAATTAGATTCAGAAAGCGAATTTTATCCTGGTTATTTGCGAGAAACAGGTATAGGTGTTTCTTATCAGCGTATGTTATGGAAAGGATTGTTTGCTTCGGTTGAAGTTTTACCACAATACAAAACGTACCTAGACTTAGATCATAATAAAATAGCAAATGGATTTAAGCTTTACACCTCATATCATGTGGGTTATCACTTTGCTTTTGGTAAAAAGAAAAGATTCTTTATAGAACCTCAAATTCATTGTCAAAATTGGGTGTTTGATACTAATACACCTGCAGAATTTAAGGCAATAGATAATCAGTGGAAATCCCATTTCCTTTTTGAACCTAATATTTATGTGGGATTTAAATTTTAAGGTTTCGGGGCATTTAAAACTTTATAAACATAATTATAAAATGAAAAAAAATAATTCACAAACCGTTTTACTTGCAGGAGCTACTGGCTATTTAGGTAGTTTTATTACTAAAGCTTTAGTTCAAGGACAATACAAAATTAAATTAATTGCAAGATCTCCTGAAAGACTTGAATCTCTTGAAAGTGAAACGGTTAAAATTATAAAAGCTGAAGTTACTAAACCTAAATCTCTGAAAGGGATTTGTGAAGGTGTAACTACGGTTATTTCAACTGTTGGTATTACAAGGCAAAAAGATGGCTTAACCTATATGGATGTCGATTATCAAGCCAATCTCAATTTGTTAAACGAGGCCAAAAAAGCAGGAGTTAAGAAGTTTATTTACGTATCTGCAATTAATGGCGATAAGTATAGACATCTAAAAATATTTGAAGCTAAAGAAAAGTTTGTTTCAGAATTAAAAGCATCAGGAATCCATTATACAATTGTAAGACCAAATGGTTTCTTTTCTGATATGAAAGACTTTTTACAAATGGCTAAATCTGGAAGGGTTTATTTATTTGGTGATGGAAATCAGAAATTTAACCCTATTGCTGGTGAAGATTTAGCCAATTTTATTTATGAGTTATTAGATACAAATGTTAAAGAAGTTTCTGTTGGTGGTCCAGATATTCTAAGTTTAAATGACATCAGCAAAATGGCTTTACAGACCTTAAATAAACCTGTAAAAATTACTCGTTTACCAGACGGATTTAGAAAATTTATTATCTGGAGTTTAAGAAAATTTACCAATGTAAAAACTTATGGACCAATAGAGTTTTTCTTAACACTTATGGCAAAAGATAATATTGCACCAAAATATGGTAAGCATAGATTAATCAATTTTTATCAACAAAATTCATAATTCTTAAAACCAAAAATATCAATTTAAATTAGAGTATAAATAAGTACTGAAATATAAATCAGAACGATTCACGCTCAAATCAACTGCATCTTTGCAACATAAAATTTAATATAAACAAACAAATAAAAATGAAAACAAAAATTACAAGTAAAAAAATGATGAACAAATTAACGTTAATTGCATTCGTTTTAATTTCTTTTTTATCACTAGAGCAAAATGCACAAGACATACCAAATAGAGAAAAATTTATTTTCGAATTCGGAATTGGAGGAGGAGTAATTAGCTTAGAAAATAGCGAAGGCACTCAAACTTTTGATAAATCTCAAGGAACTTCGATTTTTCCAGATTTAAAAGTAGGATATATGGTAAAAGAAAATTTAGCAATTACAGCTTCTTTACCTGGTAACATTTATAGTTTTGAAGGAAATGACAGACATTTTGGTGGAATTTTACCTGGTGTACAATATTGGGTTTCTAACAAATGGTGGGTAAATGGTAGTGTTGGTTTGGCAATAGATTCACCTGCTTTGTATGATGTTAATGATGCAAATGATAACTGGGACTTTGGTAAAATGGTATCATTTGGTGTTGGTTATGAATTTTATCAAAAAGAAAACTTTGCAATAAATATTCAAAGTAAAGTATTAATGGGTAGAGTTAATTTAGATAATAATCAGCATAGAGATGCAGCATCATTTGGGGTAAGTGTAGGGTTTAACTGGTTTTAAGAACAGTATGAAATCCAAAATTAAAAATACAGACAAAGCACAGATTTTAAATTTATATTATCAAAAATTAGATAATTTAGGTTTAGAGTTTGAACTACAAACTGTTGAAACAACTTTTGGAGATACAAATGTTATTATTTTAGAAAACAATAAAAAACCACAATTAATCTTGGTGCACGGCTTTTTGGGTTGTGCTCCTTTTGCCGTAGAAACCTTAAAAGGTTTAGAAAAACATTTTAAAATTTATGCTATAGATGTTTTAGGTGAACCTAATTTAAGTGATACCTATTATTTAAATCCAGAAGAAAAAGATCATAGCAAATGGTTTTATGAAGTCATTTCTCGTTTGCAAGTGTATAATGCTTATTTAGTAGGTATTTCTTTGGGTGGTTTTATTGGTTTAAAAGGTTTAATATCAAATTCTAAAAGGTTTAAAAAAGCATTTTTTATAAATCCGACAGGTGTTGTAAAATGGAATTTTTTTAAGACAGCTACACACGTTTTATTACCTTCTATATTATATAAAAAGTTCTATGATCAGAAATATTTATTAAAAATTTACAATAATCTATATCCAAAAAAGGATGTTTTATTGTTAACGTTTTTATCTGAAAAAATAAAAATAACAGATATTGATGCTTATAATTTTCCATTAATTTCTGAAAATGAGGCTAAGTCAATTCAAACACCATTTTACATAATTGCATCAGAAGATGGCGTAATTTATAAAGGTGAAGCATTAATAAAAAAGGCGAAAAAAGTGTATCATTCTTTGCAAGAATTAGTCTTTTTAAAAAATGCCAAACATAATTTGTCTAAAAAAGAGTGTAAAATCGTAATTAATTATATTTTAGAGAACACAAATACTGAAAGATGAAGACCTTAACATTATTTTTAGCGATTTTATTAAATTCAGTTTTACTAATTGCACAAGAAAATCTTGAAGTAAAAGTTAGATATCTTTTTTATAAAGAATTAGCCAAAAATAAAATTCATAATGCTTTTTTAAATGTGCATTCTACATCTAAAAATATAAATATTGATTTGGCAAAAGGCAATTTTGTAAACGGAGATTCAGTATCAAAAAAGAATCCTTTTTATACAGCGAGTATTGGTAAAACATTTACAGCAACCAGTATTGCAATTTTAAAGGATAAAAACAAATTATCGTTTAAAGACAAAATAAGTAAATTTCTTTCTGCGGATGTTTTAAGCCAATTACACATTTTAAATGGGATTGATTATTCTAATGAAATTACCATCGAAAATCTTTTGCAACACACTTCTGGTTTGCCAGATTATTTTGAAGATGAAACAATTGATGGTTCACCTAATGTAATCAACCAGCTTTTTTTACAGCCAGATAAAATCTGGACGCCAATAGAATGTATTCAGTTTACAAAGCAAAAAATGAAACCACTATTTGCACCTGGTAAAGGCTATCATTATACAGATACAGAATATGTGCTTTTAGGTTTAATAATTGAAAAAGTAAGCGGAATGGAGTTCCATAATTTTATCAAAGAGAATATTTTTAAGCCTTTACAAATGGATCAATCTTATTTTAATTTAAGATCAGAGCCAATAAAAAGCACCAATAAAATGGCTGAGATTTATGTGGGTGGTACAGAGATTTCAAGTTTTAAAAGTTTATCTGCAGATTGGGCTGGAGGAGGAATTGTTTCTACAACTTCAGATTTAATTAGTTTTCAAAAAGCACTTTTCAATAACAAAATTTTAGAACCAGAAACTTTAAAAGCGATGCAAAACTGGATACCAGAAACCATGGGAATGTATTATGGTTTTGGTTTAAGAAAAATTGTTTTGAACGAATTAAGTCCGCAATTACCAAAACTAGAATTAATAGGGCATTCAGGTAGTACAGGTTCTTTTTTATATTACTGTCCTGATTTAGATGTTTATGTATCAGGTACTTTAAATCAAGTAGAAGCAGTGCAGAATTCAATTTTGTTAATAGCAAACCTTTTAGTAGAAATTGATAAATAAGTAAATTACATATTAAATTCTGCATAGAATTATAAATTTATTACTAATGAAAAACCACAAAACCACTAAGATTTATTTTTTGATATTTTTCACTATCATTTTTCAGGTCATAAATGCTCAAAAAACAAATTGGCAAACAGATTTAGAAACATACAGTACTCAGTTAGAAGCAAAACATATCGATTTATATAACAAAATTAGTAAACAAGATTTTCAAAAATCGGTAGAAAGAATTCAAAATATTGCGAAATCTGAAGATGATCTTAAGACAATTATTGAATTAATGAAATTAACAAAAAAAATAGGAGATGGGCACACAGCAGTTTCGTTAAGAAATTTAAATGTTCATCAATTTCCTTTTGATGTTCAACTAATAGAAAATCAATGGCGAGTTGTAAAAACAATTTCATCCGAAGAAAATATTTTAAAAACGTCTTTGATTAAAGTTGATGGGGTTCCGATTTCAGAAGTAGTTTCTAAAGTTTCAGAAGTAGTACAATTTGTAGAAAATGAACACTCAAAAATTGTAAGAACTGCTAGTAATTTAACCATAAGTGAATTGTTATATCATTTAAACATCATTAAAAATAAAAAAACAGCACTTTTTACTTTTTTAGATGATTATAATAACGAAATTGAAGTTGAGTTCACTGCATTAAAAAACACTGAATTAAAACAGCTAGATTATGCAACATTCGAAGTTGGTGTGCCAGAAATAACAAAGCCTAAAAATACAAAATTCGATTTTTTGTGGTTTGCTCCCATCAAAAATAAAAATGCGATTTATGTAAATTTTAAAAGCTATCCTAGCTTTGATGAAATGCAGGTTTTTGGAGAAAATTTAGTGAAATATATAACTGAAAATAATACCAAAAATATTGTAATTGATTTACGTAAAAATGGAGGAGGTGATTTGTATGTTGGTGTGGTTTTAGCTTACGCTTTAAATTTAGCAGATACTATCGATTGGAAAAATGGAGTTTATGTATTAACTTCTAATATAACATTTTCTGCTGGTACAAGTAATGCAGCTTTATTTAAACAACTTTTAAATGCCAAAATTGTTGGGCAACCTACAGGTTCTAATCCCACAGGTTACCAAGATATGGATCAGTTTCAATTGCCAAATTCTAAGTTGGTTATTACTTACTCTAAAAGAAGATTTAGGTTATCAGAAAAAATAACACAAGGTATTCAGCCAGATATTTTATTGTATCCTAAATGGGGTAATTATACTTTGGGTAAGGATGATGTACTTTCTTTTGTTATCGAAAATTTTACCTTCTTTTAAATGAAGTTGTATTAATTAAAAACTCGAAATACGTACCAAACTAAAAAGATTTTATTATGATAGAAAATTATATTCTAAAAAATACAATTCAGTATCAAATAATTACAGTTTAGTATGTATTAATTTTAGAACTTATCGTTTTTTATAAACTTTGTAAAAATTAAGCGAAGTTATATATCTAAATTAATCCAACTAAAAATGACTACAAAGAATCGCATAAAGCAAATAGCTCGTATTTTATTTATTTTAGTTTCTATTTCATCACTTTTTTTTGTGCCTTGGATAATTGTAAAAGCTTGGATTATACCTTTACCAAACTCAATGCAAGAACAAGTAGAAGCAGTCACAAATTATGGTTTTGATGGAATGATTGTTTATGTTGATAAAGAAGGGACTCTACCAAAAACATACACAGCAGGTTGGCACGATAAACATAATAAAATTGCAGCAAAACCTGATGCTTTATTTAAGATAGCAAGTATAAGTAAGTTGTACAATGCAGTTGCAATTACCAAATTAGCAAGTAGCAAACAACTGTCTTTAGATGCTAGTTTGGCTAGTTTTTTCCTGAATTAAAAGATAGAATAGAATATGCAGACCAGATTACCTTAAGGATGTTGGTAGCACATAGAAGTGGAATACCTAGTTTTACAAACACACCTAATTTTTGGAATAGAACCGATTTAAATAGAGAAAAATGTTTGGAATTAATTTTAGATCAGCCTGCAAATTTTAAACCAGATGAAGATTATGAGTATTCCAATACCAATTATTTATTAATTAATAACATCATTAGAAAAATAACAAATTCTAAGCATGAATTCGATTATTTTAAAGAAGTAATTTTAGATCCCTTAAAACTTAAAAACACCTATAAATCTATCAATGATATTAATATGGATGATTTAATGAGTGGTTATTATGTTGGGGTAGAAGAAGATATTAAAACTGTAAATTATGATTGTATGATTGCTACAGCACAAGATGTTGGTATTTTTTTAAGAGCTTTAAATAACGGAACTTTATTTACAGAAATTGAGAAAGAAATTTACGATGGTTTGTATGAATATGAACATGGAGGATTAATTCCAGGTTATCAAAGTTTGGCAAAATATCATAAAGAATCAGATGCTGTAATTATTCAATTTATGAATACTACAAAGTTTGATGGTTATGAATATAATTTAATGCAAATTTTTCATAACAGAATGGCAAAAATTGTAGATAAAAACTAGTTAATGAAAAATTTATGCAAATTTTGCATTTAATCTATTTTTTAAATAAGTAGTATTTTTAAGACCTACTTTTCTTGCAGTTTCTTTAAGGCTAATTCTAGGGTTTTGAGAAATTATTTCTTGAGCAACATTTAACCTACATTCAATTAAAAGTTGATTTGGAGTTTGTCCAAAAATTGCTTTGGTTCTTCTTGTTAAGGTTTTTGTAGAAATTTCGAACTTTTCTGCCATAGACTCAACAGAAAAATTAAAGTTGTCTACATTATCATAAAGCAATTTTTCTAGGGTAGATTTAAAACCTTCGTATTGATCCTTAATTTTTATATCAAGATTGTTTTTAGAAGATAATACTGTTTTATGATAAACAATGGCCCTTTCTATTATGCTAATTAACTCTTCTTTAAAAAAGGGTTTGTAGAGGTAATTATCTATACCCAATCTTAACATTCGTTTCTTTTTATCTAAAGATTTTACAGCTGTAATAATTATGATAGGAAATTCATAATGATTTTTTTTGATAGTAGAAACCAAATCAAAACCATCCATTTCTGGCATATTATAATCTGTAATTAATAAATCAATCTGTTCTTTCTCTATAATTGATAAAGCTTCTTTAGCACTTTCTGCTTCTATAATCGTATAGTTATTTAAAATACTAGAAACATATACTCTAGAATTTTTAGAATCGTCTACAAGTAAAATTTTAATTTTCATACATATCAATAATAAGATTTTAATGGAAATATTTATCTTATTAATTGGTGAAATTAACTTATTTGTCTCAAATAGATATTTTTGTGTCGTTATTAGTTAACTCCTTAACAGGAAAAGTAATAGTTATTTGCCAATTTTAAAATTATAATTAGATATAAAAAATGTAGAAAATGAAATTTATGGTTGATTTATTTTTAAATTATAAACTATTCTGATTTTTATTGTTGTTAATCTATGATTTAGATAAAAGTTGATTTTTTTTGTATTAAAATTATTTTCTACTATAAAATCTGTCATTTAAGGAAACTTAGTAAGAAAATGTGATTTCTTGTCTATAATGGTTGTTTTTTGTCGATAATAGTTCTATAAAGTTGTTGATATTCATTGAGTTGTATCTTATTTTTGTTGTATAAATACGCTTTGGGGGAAGTGTATTTAATAAAAGAGCCAACTTTAATGTCGGTTCTTTTTTTTGTGATAAATGATGAATATCGAATATATTATTTTGTATTCTTTTTTAAAATGTCTGAAATTGATACTATTATGGCTGTTATGGTTACCCTAATAGTGTAATTTTTTTTTTAAAATATTATCTTTACAGTGAATCTTTTTAAGGGGAAGATTGTTATGAAAAAGAATCTACGTTTTTATGTCGGTTCTTTTTTTTTTGTGTTGAAAAATTCATAATCTTTTTCTAAGTTTCTTAAAATATATCTTCTTTTTGTCTTGAATCGATATTATTTTGTCTGTTATGGTCGTTTTTTTACCTTTGAAATAAATGGAGATAAACTTATATTTGCAGAGCAGACTTTGGGGGAAGACTGTACAAAAAAAGGAGTCAATGTTTTTATGTTGATTCTTTTTTTTTGGTCAAATTTTCATCAGTAGATCTTTACTTTTTTTCAATACTACTCTAGCTCATACCTAAAAGTTTACGTCAATAGTTTTTAAGTTTATATCATTTTCAATTTAAAAAAACTGTTATATTTATTGTCCGTAATTATTAAAAATAGTGCCCTAATTGGTTGTTCTAAAAAACTTATCTTTATATTAAATAAATTGTAATTGATGAAAGAAGAATCCCATAATAGTATAAATGATAATTTAGAAGTAGTAAACAATTCTTTTATTGTAGGTATAGGAACATCCGCAGGTGGTTTACAAGCTTTAAAAACTTTTTTCGATAATTTACCCGAAGATTTTAATCATGCAATTGTTATAGTACAACATCTTTCGCCAGATTACGAAAGTTTAATGGCAGAGTTACTTTCTAAAAACACAACTTTACCCATACATGAAGTAAAAGAAGGAGTGGTAATTAAACCAGGTAATGTATATTTAATTCCACCTAAAAAAAATATGACCATTAGCAACTCTGTTTTATATTTAACAGATAAGCCAAAAAGGTTCAATTTAAATTTTCCTATAGATATCTTTTTTAAATCTTTAGCAGAAGATCAGAAAGAAAATTCAATTGCTATCGTATTATCTGGAACTGGTTCTGATGGTACAAGAGGTATAAGAGCCATAAAAGAAATGGGAGGTATGATTATGGTTCAAAAACCATATGATGCTAAATTTGATGGTATGCCAAATAGTGCTATTGCAACAGGCTTAGTAGATTATATTTTACCAGTTTCAGATATATCTGCAGAGTTAGATAATTTTATCAAACACCCAAAACCATTTAACACATTTGTAGAAAACGATAATTTTTTGTTTAATAAAGACTTTAATCAATTAATATCTTTAGTACATAAGAAAACTAATATCGATTTTTCTGATTATAAGTTGCCAACTTTAGTTAGGCGAGTTGTAAGAAGAATGAGTGTAAACAAGGCAAATACCATTAGAGATTATTTAAATTTTTCTTTAGGTAATGAAGATGAGCTTGAAATTTTATATAAAGAATTTTTAATTGGTGTAACTCGATTTTTTAGAGATAGAGATGCTTTTGAATATATAGAGAAAAAGATAATACCAGAGTTATTTAAAAACAAAACACAGTTCGATAAAATTAAAATTTGGTCTGTAGGTTGTTCTTCTGGAGAGGAAGCTTATAGTATTGCTATTCTTCTAAAAGAATATATGGAGGAGAATAATTTAGAATTAAATGTTAAGATTTTTGCAACAGACTTAGATAAACAAGTTATTAAGAAAGCTTATTTAGGTGCTTATGCAGAAAGTATTGTTGCAGATGTTTCTTTACATTATTTAAATAAATATTTTGTTAAGAAGGGAGATTTATATCACGTGATTCCAGAAATTAGGAAAATGATAATTTTCTCGCAGCATAATGTTGCTCAAGATCCTCCTTTTACAAAAATGGATTTAATAACCTGTAGAAACTTACTAATCTATTTACAACCAAATTTACAGAAAAAAATATTAGGTAGTTTCCATTACTCTTTAAAACCCAATAGATTTTTATTTTTAGGGCCAAGTGAGGCAATAGGTAACTTTTCTTCTTCTTTAAAAGTGTTATCTAGAAAATGGAGAATATACGAAAATGTAATTCCTACCAAAACTATGAATTTAGATTATTTTTCGAATAATTTAACAAATAAAGGATATCCATTACAACAAAAAGTGAATACAAAGTCAATTATAGATAGGCAGCTAGCAGAAACTTTATCGCATACGCTTTTAGAAGAAACTGGTGCAGCAAGTGCTTATGTAGATAAAGATTTTGAATTACTTAGTGCAGATGGAGAATTTAATAAGTTTTTTAAGTTTCCAGAAAAAAAGCTAAGATCTTTTAACATTTTTAAAATATTACCACAGCCAATTTCTCTAGCATTAAGCACTGCTTTAAGAAAGGCAGAAAAAGAATCTAAAAAGGTTATTTATAAAGATATTGCTGTAAATATAAATAACATTTTACAACATATAACCTTAATTGTAAAGCCTGTTAAAACCTCGCCTACAAGTTTAGAACTAATTTATTTAATCATTTTTTTATCAGAAGTAAATGAAAATAAATTTAAAACTTTAAATGATGATAAAACCTTATTAGAAAAAGGAAAGATATTAAGAAGCTCAGATAATGATAGATTAGCTTTATTAGAGCAAGAATTATTAGATACCAAAGCCAATTTACAGGCTATGGTAGAAGAAATTGAAACTTCTAATGAAGAGTTGCAGAGTACCAATGAAGAGCTGCAAAGTGTAAATGAAGAGCTACATACTGTAAACGCAGAATATCAAGAAAAAATAGAAGAGATTGCTACTATAAATTCTGATTTAGAAAATTTAATTACAAGTACAGATATTGGTACTATTTTTTTAGATGAAAAATTAAACATTAGACGATTTACACCAGCAGTAAAAAAATTCTTTAATATTATCGATAATGATTTAGGAAGACCTATTTCTCACTTTAATTTAAGTTTTGGTAATATCGATAGAAATGTTTTTATAGATAATTTAAATGATGTATTAACTTTAGGTAAATCATTTCAAAGAGAAATTGTTTATAAAGATAAATGGTATTTAAAACGAACCAATCCATTTTTAAATGCTTTAAATCAAATTAAAGGAGCTGTTGTTTCTTTTGTAGACAATACAGAACAAAAGAATTTAGGTAATGAAGTAGCAAGTAAAAATTATTTTCTTGAAAAAATAATAAATGTTACTCCTAATATCATTTATATATTTAATTCTGAAACTCTTTCAAATGAATTTGCGAATGTACAATTAACAAATTATTTAGGTTATTCTGTAGAAGAAGTACAAGCATTAGGAGATAAAGTTTTTCCAACCATATTGCATCCAGAAGATTTAGAACTGGTAAAAAAACACCAAAAAAACTTAAAACACTCTAAAGAAGGAGAAATAATTGAACTCACTTATAGGTGTTTTGATAAAGAAGGTAATTTAAAATGGTTTTTATCTAGAGATACTCTTTTTGAGAAAAACGAAAAAACTGGCGGAATAAAAATAATAGGAGTTGCTATAGATGTTACAGATCTAAAACAAGCTCAAGAAACGCTTAAAACTGCAAATCAAAGTTTAGAAGATGAAGTTAGTTTAAGAACAGAAAAACTTAGAATAACGGAAGATAAATACCATACGCTTTACGATAACGCTCCAGATATGTTTGTATCTGTAAATACAGACAGTAATATTATAGAGTGTAACCAAACCTTAGTAAACAAAACTGGTTTTACCAGAAAAGAAATTTTAGGAATGTCTATATTAGATATTTATCATGAAGATTGTAAACAAGATGCAAAAGAAGCTTTCGATAAATTTATGAATACTGGTAAAGTAACTAATAAAGAATTAAAAATTAGAAAGAAAGATGGTGGGCAAATAGATGTAAATTTAAATGTTGCGTCTATTAAAGATGATGAAGGTAATATTAAGTATAGTTCTTCTTCTTGGAGAGATATTACTGAGTATAAAAATATTATGTCTGAACTAGAAGAATTAACATATGTAAGTACTCATGACATAAAAGCACCTATTAACAATATAAGTTCTTTTATTAGTCTGTTAAAAGAAGATGATTCTATAAAAGATGAAAATTCTTTAGAAGCAATACATTGGATAGAAAGTAACGTAAACAACGCAAACAATACTTTAAAAAACTTAATTTCTGTTGCAAAAGCAAGAACATTAGTTTTAGATAAAATAGAAGATATTTCATTAGAAAAATCTTTTAAAGAGGTAATGTATTTACTAGAGAGTTTAATCGAAAAAAGCAAAGTAAAAGTAACTTATGATTTTTCTGAATGCGATAGCATTAAGTTTTCTGAAGTGCATCTTAAAAGTATGTTGCAGAATTTGTTAAATAATGCCATAAAATATCAATCAGAAGAAAGAGATTTAGAGGTTAATATTAGATCTTTTAAAAAGGAAGGTTACGATTGTATTTCTGTTGCAGATAATGGTATTGGTATTAATTTAGAAGAACATAAAGATTTAGTTTTTGGTTTATTTAAAAGAGCAAGTGATGTTAAAGAAGGCAGTGGGTTGGCTTTGTATTTAATTAAAAAAATATTAGATAAAACCGGAGGAGAAATATCTGTTGAAAGTGAATTAGATAAAGGTGCTACGTTTACACTTTGTTTTAAACAAAATAATTAAAATTATTGATATGAAATATAAATATAATGTAATGTTAATAGATGATGATTTTTCAACAAGTAGATTTCATCAAATTATTTTAGAAAGATTAAATACTACAGAAAATATTATATTTAAAAGAAACGGCCAAGATGCTTTAGATTATTTTAAACGCGAAGGTATCTATGCAGAAAGTGAAGAAGGTTTAATAGATCCTGATATTGTTTTGGTCGATTTAAATATGCCTGTTATGAATGGTTTTCGATTTATTGAATTGTTTACCAAAACTGAAATCTTTAAAAATAAGAGTCCTAAAATTATTGTGCTGTCTACATCTTTAATACCAGAAGAAAAAGAAAAAATTGAAGCAAATAATGATATTTATTTATTCTTAAATAAGCCATTAACCAAAGAAAAGGTAACAGAACTAATGTCAGATATTTAAGGTATTGTTATGCTTTTGGTAAAGTAAAAAAGAAAGTAGAACCTTTATTAATGGTAGATTCTAACCAGATTTTACCCTTGTATAATTCTATAATTTTTTTGCAATCTGCTAATCCAATTCCAACACCTTCGTATTTTTCATCTCGATTTATGGTATAAAAAATATCAAAGATATTTTTAAAATGTACTTCTTCAATTCCAATGCCTTTATCAGAAATGCTGTACACATAATTTTCATCTTTAATTTCTGATTTTATTGTAATTTCTGGAGTTTCATTTTCTTTCGAAAACTTCAATGCATTCTCTATTAAATGTAAAAAAAGTAAATGAATATCATTCTTATAGCAATAAAGTTGATGTTCTTTTAGGTTGATGTTAATTGTAGCATTACTTTCTTCTATTTTATCAGAAAGTACTTCTTTTACAGATTCAATAACATCAGCAATAACAATGTATTCATCTTTAGGATTATTACCAATTAAAGAATATTCTAAAAGCGATGTTATAAAACTTTTCATCTTAAAAGAAGATTTTTTAATAACAGTTAAGCATAAATTACCTAAATCATCTAGGTTTTTTCTACTATCTTCTAAAATACTTAAATAAGAAATAATGTTATTTATGGGCTGTTGTAAATCATGAGTAGCCAAATAAGAAAATTGTTTTAAATCTTTGTTTTGTCGATTTAAAGCAAAGTTTTCTTCTTTTAGCTTTTTATTGGCTAAAAGTAAATCTTCAATTTCCTTTATTTGATCTGTTTTCAACGGATAAATTTTAACACTAATTATTCTCTTCTAAAACTTCTTTTTCTGCTTTGTCCCAAGATTTTTTTGCTCTAATTTTTTTGTATAATCGAATGCTTAACATCAATAAAACTCCGAAAAGAATAATACCTACAACACCCCAAATCCAGTTTATAGCACTTTTTAAAGTTACTAAAAATACAATTGCAAAGAGAATAATGGTTGCAACTTCATTCCAGATACGCAATTGTAATGCAGAATATTTAATAATATCGTTTTGTAATTGCTTGTAAATTCTTTGACAAGAATAATGATAAAAATACAAGGCGAATACAAATGCTAGTTTTACATGCATCCAAGGTTCTGATAAATAATACGGACTTTGATAAAGCATCCAGAAAGCAAAAAAACTAGCTAATATAGCTGATGGCCAAGTAATAATGTACCACAAACGTTTGCTCATTAATTTATATTGTGTTTGTAAAATTTCTTTAGCAGGTTCTAATTTTTTTTCTGCTTCTATATGATAAATAAACAAACGAATAATGTAAAATAACCCAGCAAACCAGGTAACTACAAATATAATGTGTAATGCTTTTACGTAAAGGAAGTCCATAGATTTGTGTTAAGTTTTAAAGTTTCAAAGTTCAAAGTTCAAAGTTCAAAGTTCAAAGTTCAAGTTTCAAAGTTCAGTATTCAGTGTTTTGTGCCGTAAAAAGAGTTGTTTTTTTACTTTTATTTTCGCTGAAAAATTTAATTTTGCTAACTGCTAACTGCTAACTGCTAACTGCTAACTGCTAACTGCTAACTGCTAACTGCTAACTGCTAACTGCTAACTGCTAACTGCTAACTGCTAACTGCTAACTGCTAACTGCTAACTGCTAACTGCTAACTGCTAACTGCTAACTGCTTCTTCCCAGTCGTTAATCCATTTTACCATAACATCTACCCAATCATCATTATCGTTCATACAAGGTATGTGTTTGTAATTTGTACCACCAGCTTCTAAAAAATCTTCTTTACCTTCCATTGCTATTTCTTCTAAGGTTTCTAGGCAATCTGCTACAAAAGCTGGAGTTATAACAGCAAGTTTTTTCTTACCTTCATTAGGGAATTTCTCTAACTCAAAATCTGTATATGGTTTTAACCAAGGATCTTTTAATAATCTCGATTGGAAAGAATTACTGTAAGTGCCTTCTTTTAAATTTAGCGTTTTTGCAATTTCTTTTGTGGTTTCAAAACATTGATGTCTATAACAAGTATGATGTGCAACTGAATTACGTTCGCAACAAGAACCGTCTATTTTACAATGCGAATTTGTTGGATCTGATTTTTTTATATGACGTTCTGGAATTCCGTGATAAGAAAATAAAATATGGTCGTAATCGAAACCTTCTAAATGATTGGCAATATTGCTACTCATTGCCTTAATATAATCGGGTTCATTATAAAAAGGGGGCAAAGTATCTAGTTTTACATCTGGATATTTTTCAGCCAAAATTTCTTCGGCTTTGGTAACCACAGTTTCGTAAGAAGACATGGCATAATGTGGGTATAAAGGCGCTAAAAATATTTCTGTAACTCCTTTGTCTACTAAGTTTTTAATTCCTTTTTCCATTGTCATTGAGCCATAACGCATAGCCAATTCTACAGGAACTTCTACTTTCTGTTTTAGTTTTTCTGTAAATCTTTCAGATATAACTACAAGTGGCGAACCTTCATCCCACCAAATCTTTTTATAGGCAGCTCCAGATTTTTTTGGTCTTGTTTTTAAAATAATTCCGTTTATTAATAAATAACGTTTCCAATAAGGAATATCAATAACACGTTCGTCCATTAAAAATTCGCCTAAATATTTTTTTACATCCTTTGTTTCTGTAGAATCTGGTGACCCTAAATTGTTTAATAAAACTCCTTTCATTTATATAGTTTCAAAAGTTTTAAGTTTCAAAATTTTAATGTTGAAACTTCAATATTATTTATTTTTGCTAACTGCTAACTGCTAACTGCTAACTGCTAACTGCTAACTGCTAACTGCTAACTGCTAACTGATTTGTAACCTCGTACAACGTAATTGCTAAACTGTGTATTACATTCATACTTGAATTTCTACCATACATTGGTATTGCAATTGTTGCATCTACTAAATTAATATTTTCAATTCCATTTCTTTCGTTACCCAAAAGTAACACGATTTTTTTGTGATTTGTAAAATCAAAATCTTGAATATTAATACTTTTATCAGTAATTTCTATACCAATTATAGTGTTACCTTCTTCTTTTAATTGTTGAATTGTTTCCTCAAAATTATGATACAACTCGTAGTTAATTTCTTGAATAGTGTTTCTTGCAGTATTTATAACTTTTCTATTTTCTACGGATGGAGAGTTTTTGTGGAAAAAGATTTTTTCTACACCAAAACTTTCAGAAATACGAAAACACATTCCAATATTTTCTGGAGTTCTAATGGCATCACAAACAATAGTTATCGGAAACTTTTGCTGTTTGTTTTTTACGTCTTTATGTGTTAATTGCTTCACCTAATTTTAATTTTGCTTACTGCTTAAGACTCATTACATATTTTTTTGGTGTTGTACCAAATTTCTTTTTAAAAGCTGCAATAAAATGACTTGCTGTACTGTAACCCACTTGAATGCCAACTTCATTTACGTTGTATTGATTGCTTTCTAACAATCGTCTAGAGTGTTCCATTTTATGATCTAGTAAAAAACTGTACACAGTATCGCCGTAAATTTGCTTAAACCCTTCTTTTAGTTTTTTAATATTTAAACCAATTTCGTTTGCCAATTCTTGTAAACTTGGTGGCTCTGCCATTCTTGCAATAATTATTTCTTTTGCTTTTCTAATTTTTAAAACATTTTCTTCATCAACTAAAAAAGGGCAAAATTCACCTTCTACATTCTCATCTTTCTGAAAATGTAAACTCAGCAATTCGTAAACTTTACCTTTTACATATAAATCTTTAATAGAACTATTAATGTTAGAATTTATAATTTGATGTAAAACAATAGAAACTGTTGGTTTTATTTCGGCATCATCATAATATTTACGATTGCTATTTTCGTCACTTAAAAAAGGAATATGACCAGATTCTTTAGAAAATAAAGAATGAAATTTCTCGATAGAAATCAATAAAGAAATTAAAGTTGTTTTTGGTTGTATCTCTAAATTGATTGGTAATGTTCGCTGCGGATTGTACAATAGTATAGATCTGTTGTCTAATACATCAAAAGAATAAGAACTGTTATTAAACAAAAATTTCGATTTCCCGCGAATGCAAAAATGAATTTGTATAAAAGTGCTATTAATTTCTCTTTCAAAGTTTACGATGTCTTTGCTTTCATTCTGAAAATGAAGTACATAAAAACCTTTTTCAAGAATTATTTCATCTAAAGTACTTTCTCCGACATTTTTAAACATAAAAAAATATTTTAATTCAATTGCTTTTATTTAGAATCGTTCTGTATAAGCTTCGCTTAAATCCTGTTATAGTGCAAAAATAGGGCTTTTTAGAAGTTTTTTAATCAAAAAAAAACTAAAATACATCTAACGTTATTAAAAATACTTTAAGCGACATTTTTTTCTCTATGAAGTTTTTATTTTTGTGCAACTTTTTACAATTATGCAAGAGATCAGGCAAGAGCACTTTTACAATATTGGGGTTAGTTATAAAAAAGCTGATGCAAAAACACGTGGAAAATTTTCTTTATCTAAAGAAAATCAAATAGACCTATTACAGTTAGCCAAAGAAAAAGGCTTTAAAGGTGTATTTGTAATATCTACATGTAATAGAACAGAGATTTCTGGTTTTGCAGAACATCCTTATCAATTAATACAGTTATTATGTTCTTTTTCTGAAGGTACTGTAGAGGAGTTTGCAACCATTTCTAATGTTTACAAAAATCAAGAAGCAATCGATCAATTGTTTAGAATTGGTACAGGTTTAGAAAGTCAGATCTTAGGAGATTACGAAATTGTTGGTCAGTTAAGACAGTCTTTTAAAATGGCAAAATCGTTAAAAACAACCAATGCATATTTAGAAAGGTTATTAAACAGCGTTTTTCAAGCCAGTAAAAAAGTAAAAAACGAAACAAAATTAAGCTCAGGTACTACATCAGTTTCTTATGCTGCTGTGCAATATATCATCAAAAACTTACCAGATTATAACTCTAAAAATATTTTAGTTTTTGGTTTGGGTAAAATGGGAAAACATACTTGTAAAAACCTAGCTCAGTATACTCATAATAAATCTGTTTGTTTAATTAACAGAACAGAAGAAAAAGCAACTGCGTTTGTAAGAGATCATAATGTTATTAGAAAATCGGTTATCGAAAATTTATCTGAAGAAATTAATAATGCAGATGTTTTAATTGTCTCTACAGGTGCAGAAAAACCAACCATTACAAAAGAACATATTGCAGACAATAAAGAATTATTAATTTTAGATTTATCTATGCCAGAAAATGTGGCAAAAGATGTAACAGAATTTAATGGTGTTTCTTTAGTTAATGTAGATGAACTTTCTAAAATTACTGATGAAACTTTAGCTGTTCGTCAGCAAGAAGTACCTTTAGCAGAAGCAATTATAGAAACTCATAAAGCAGAATTTAACGATTGGTTAAATCATAGAAGATTTACACCTGCAATAGCTGCTTTAAAACAATCTTTAGAAAATATTAAAAACGACGAAATTAATTTTCAGAAGAAAAAAATTACTGATTTTGATGAAAGTCAAGCAGAAATCTTAACTTCACGTTTTATTCAAAAAATAACAACACAATTTGTGAAACATTTAAAAGATGAAGAAACATCGGTTTCACAAAGCCTTCAAGTAATACATAAGGTTTTTCAATCTTAATCAAAAAAACTAAATGCAAAAAACCATAAGAATAGGAACTCGCGATAGCCAATTAGCGCTTTGGCAAGCTAATAAAGTACGCAAAGAATTAATTGAATTAGGCTACGAATCTGAGATTGTTCCTATTAAATCTACTGGTGATATTGTTTTAGATAAACCTTTGTACGAGTTAGGTATAACAGGTATTTTTACTAAAAACTTAGATATTGCTATGCTAAATGGCGATATTGATATTGCAGTGCATTCACTAAAAGATGTGCCAACTTCTTTACCAGAAGGTATTGTACAAGCAGCCGTTTTAAAACGTGCTAATTATAGCGATATTTTGGTTTTAAAAGACACAGAAGAGTTTTTTGGTCAGCCAAATGGAATAATTGCTACTGGTAGTATACGTAGAAAAGCAATGTGGTTAAATCGTTACCCAACTCATAAAGTGGTAGATTTAAGAGGTAATGTAAATACACGTTTGCAAAAACTAGAAGATAATGAATGGAATGGAGCTGTTTTTGCAGCTGCAGGATTAGAGAGAATTGGTATAAGGCCAGCAGGTGCAATAAATCTTTCTTGGATGATTCCTGCTCCTGCACAAGGAGTTATAATGATTGCAGCTTTAGAAAAAGATGATTTTGTAAAAGATGCTTGCGAACAATTAAATCATTACGAAACGCAAGTTTGTGTCGGTATAGAAAGAGAGTTTTTAAAACAATTAGAAGGCGGTTGTACAGCACCAATTGGGGCTTTAGCTTATGTTGATGAAAAAACTGAAGAAATTAATTTTAAAGGTGTTCTTTTAAAAAGAGATGGTTCTAAGAAAATTACAGTAAACAAAACTGCAAAAATGGGACGTCATCGTTTTTTAGCAAAAGATTGTGCAGATTATGTAATTAATAGAGGTGGTAAAGATTTAATGCTAGAAGATGAAGAAGTTTCTGCAGTACAAAATGCAGTATTTTCTACCAAAAAACTATCAGAAGCACAAAAGAAAACCTTACCACATACTATTGGTATAAAAGATAGCGATTTTATTAAAATACGTTTCAATAGAATTTCACCAAAGGTGATGAAAAATGAAATTGAAAACGTAATTATTACCAGTCAAAATGGAGTAGAAGCGATTTTAAATTCTTTTACTAAGGATGAAATAAAGTTTAAAGATATTTATTGCGTTGGTAGAAGAACCAAAAAGCTAATTGAAAATAGAATTGGTAAAGTTTCTCACGTTGCAAAAAATGCTAAGAAATTAGCAGAATATTTATCAAAAGAATTAGAAAATAAAGAGGTTACTTATTTCTGTTCAGATTTACGTTTAGATATTTTACCAGCATTCTTAAAAACAAAAGAAATAGTTGTAAATGAAGTAGAGGCCTATAAAACGATGTTAAGTCCAGATAAAATTTCTGATGAGGTTTCTGGAATTTTGTTTTTCAGTCCTTCAGGTATTGAGAGCTATTTACAGAAAAATGCTACAGATAAAGTAGCATTTTGTATTGGAGAAACTACTGCAAAAGAAGCAAGAAAACATTTCGAAAATGTACAAGTAGCGCATTTACCTAGTGTAGATTCTATGTTAGAATTAGTTAACAAATATTACAATGCAGATGATAATCTTTCTGAAGAGGAAGAATAGACTTTATTAATCTTGTATTAGAAAATAAAATATTAATAAAACACACTTTTTTTAAGAGTGTGTTCCCCTTTGGGGAAACAAGGGCTTATGTTTAGGACAAGAAGACTTAGAAAACACGAAGGAATTAGAAGGTTAGTTAAAGAAACTACACTTTCTGTTGATGATTTTGTATATCCACTTTTTATTGAAGAAGGAGAAAATATAGAAACAGAAATCGTTTCTATGCCAGGTATAAAACGTTTTTCTTTGGATAAAATTTCTAAAGAATTAGATGAGGTTGTAGAACTAAAAATTCCTGCTGTTTTATTATTCGGAATTCCATCTGAAAAAGATGATGAAGGTACAGAAACTTGGAATGATAACGGAATTATGCAGCAAGCAATTCGTTTTATCAAAAAGAATTACCCAAGTTTATATGTAATTACTGATGTTTGTTTTTGTGAATATACTTCTCATGGACATTGTGGAATTATTCATGACAATGATGTTGATAATGATGCCACTTTAGTAAATATTGCAAAACAAACCATTTCTCACGCTAAAGCTGGAGTTGATATGGTTGCACCATCAGGAATGATGGATGGAACAATTGATATGATGCGTCAAGCATTAGACAATTCAGGTTTTGTGAATTTGCCAATTATGGGTTATTCTGTAAAATATGCATCAGCGTTTTATGGTCCATTTAGAGATGCTGCAGATTCTGCACCTACTTTTGGAGACAGAAGAACCTATCAAATGGATCCATCAAACAGAGATGAGGGAATGCGTGAAGCCACTTTTGATGATCAAGAAGGCGCAGATATTTTAATGGTAAAACCAGCTTTATCATATTTAGACATTATTAGAGACTTAAAAAATAATTTTGATAGACCAATTGCCTGTTATAATGTAAGTGGAGAATACGCAATGGTAAAAGCAGCTGCAGAAAAAGGTTGGATTGATGGAGAAAGAGTAATGATGGAAAGTTTACTCTCTATGAAAAGAGCAGGTGCAGATATTATTATTACTTATTTTGCGAAAGAAGCTGCTAGAGTATTATTAAAAAAATAAAGTTATTAAATAGAACTGTCATTCCTGCGTAGGCAGGAATCTCAGGCTGAAAACTGAAAATAATTGTTTAAAACTCAACATCAATATTATGTATATATAATTACAAATAAAAAAGATGGAGTTTTATACATTGGTGTTTCAAACGATTTAGAAAGAAGAATGTTTGAACATAAAAATAAGTTAGTTAAAGGTTTTTCGGAAAGATATAATTTAGATAAGTTAATTTATTTTGAAACCTATCAATATGTAGCTGACGCTATAAAAAGAGAGAAAAACCTTAAGAAGTGGAAAAGACAATGGAAAATTAATTTGATAATTGAAGAAAATGCTGAGTGGAAAGATTTATCAAAAGATTGGTTTGATTAAAAAAGAGATTCCTGCCTACGCAGGAATGACAGAAAACCAAAAAATCATTCACATAAAATTAATTTAGATCTATAATTGGTAGAAAGAATAAAAAGTAGTTAAAGAAAATATAAATTGAAATGTTGTTATACCTGCGTAGGTAGGAATCTATAATAAATAGTAGCCAAAAAAAATGAATTTCAAAAAATCGAATAAATTATATAAAAAAGGATTAAAACATCTTGTTGGAGCAGTAAATTCTCCAGTAAGAGCTTTTTCTTCTGTAGGTGGAAATCCTTTATTTATCAAAAAAGCAAAAGGAACTAAAATTACTGATGTTGATGGTAATGAATATGTAGATTTAGTTTTGTCTTACGGACCAATGATTTTAGGTCATAGACATAAAAAAGTACAAAAAGCTGTTGAAAAAGCCTTAAAAAATGGATATTCATTTGGAGCATCAACAGAAAATGAAATTAAATTAGCAAAAATAGTTTGTGATGCTTTTCCAGAAATGGATAAAGTTCGTTTTGTAAATTCTGGTACAGAAGCTGTTTTAAGCGGAATTCGTTTGGCAAGAGCATTTACAGGAAAAGATAAAATTATAAAATTTTCTGGTTGTTATCACGGGCACCAAGATGCATTATTAGTAGCTGCGGGTTCTGGTTTAGCAACCTTAAGTTTACCAGGTTCTAAAGGAGTGCCAGAAGGCGCTGTAAAAAACACTTTAATTGCAGAATACAATAATTTAGAAAGTGTAAAAAAACACTTTGCAGAGCATGATGATATTGCTGGTGTAATTATTGAGCCAATTGGTGGAAATATGGGAGTTGTAATTCCGCAAGACAATTTCTTAAAAGAATTAAAAGATTATTTAGAAACCAAAGGAGCATTGTTAATTGCTGATGAAGTAATGACAGGTTTCCGTTCTAAATTTGGTGGCGCTCAAGAATTATTGGGTGTTACAGCAGATATTACGTGTTTAGGTAAAGTTATTGGTGGTGGTTTTCCTGTTGGTGCTTATGGGGCAAGAAACGAAATTATGGAAAACGTTGCACCTTTAGGAGGAATGTATCAAGCAGGTACTTTGTCTGGAAATCCAATAGCAATGGCTGGAGGAATATCAACCTTAACTGAGTTGAAAAAACAAAATCCGTATGAAAAGTTCGAAGAAATTGGAGCTATTATAGAAGTAATTTTGCTAGAAACTGCTAAAAAATACAATGTAGATTTAACAGTAAACAGATTTGGTTCTATGTTAAATCCGTTTTTTACAAAAACAAAAGTTACTAATTTTGAAGAAGCACAAACATCAGACACCGAAAAATTTGCAATATTCTTTTGGGAAATGATTAAAAACGGAGTGTTTTTACCACCAAGTCAATTTGAAGCTTGGTTTTTATCATCAGCATTAAAAGACAAAGATATTAAGGTAATAGCTGATGCAGTTGAAGCAGGAATGTTAGCTGTTTCTAAAATGTAATTTAACCGCAAAGGCGCAAAGAAAAGCGCAGAGTTCGCAAAGTTTTTTGAATTATTTCTTAGTGTACTTTGCGAAAACTTAGCACCTTTACGATTTAAAATAATATAAAAATGACCGAAAACGAAATTTCTAAAATCATTGTAGATTGTGCATTAAAAGTGCATAGAAATTTAGGCCCAGGTTTGTTAGAAAGTGCATATGAAGAATGTTTATTTTACGAATTAGAAAAAAGAAATTTAAAAGTAGAAAAGCAAAAACCATTGCCTTTAATTTATGAAGAAGTCAAATTAAATGTTGGTTATCGATTAGATTTATTGGTTCAAGATAAAGTAATAGTTGAGTTAAAAGCTGTTGAAAATCTTACAGATGTGCATTTAGCGCAAGTTTTGACTTATTTAAAGTTATCAGAATGTAAATTAGGTTTGTTAATCAATTTTAACGTAGCTTTAATAAAATACGGAATTAAAAGAGTAGTGAATAATTTATAAATTTTAAACGCAAAGAAGTAAAAGAGAGTTCAGAGTTTGCAAAGAAATTTTAAAATAATTTTTGTTAACGATGTTAAAAAAATCTTAGCGCACTTTGCGAAAACTTAGCGCCTTTGCGTTTAAACGATGATAAAAAACGATTTATTTTTAAGAGCATTAAAAGGAGAAACAGTAGATAGACCACCAGTTTGGATGATGAGACAAGCAGGTAGATATTTACCAGAATTTATGGAAATCAAACATAAATACGATTTCTTTACACGTTGTCAAACTCCAGAATTAGCATCAGAAATTACAGTGCAACCTATTAGAAGATACGGAATGGATGCAGCTATTTTATTTTCTGATATTTTGGTAATTCCACAAGCAATGAACATTGAAGTGGAAATGAAACCAAATTTTGGACCCTATTTACCAAATCCTATTCGTTCTCAAAAAGACTTAGATTCAGTAATTATTCCAGATATTCAAGATTCTTTAGGTTATGTAATGGATGCCATTAAAGCAACCAAAGAAAAGTTGAATGATGAAATTCCGTTAATAGGTTTTGCAGGTTCACCTTGGACAATTCTTTGCTATTGTGTACAAGGTCAAGGATCTAAAAACTTTGACAAAGCCAAGGAATTATGTTTCACTAATCCTGTTGTAGCACATAGTTTATTGCAAAAAATTACAGATACAACAATTGCATATTTAAAGGCAAAAGTTGAGGCTGGTGTAGATGCAGTTCAAGTTTTTGATTCTTGGGGAGGCATGTTGTCTCCAACAGATTATCAAGAATTTTCGTGGCAATATATTCAACAGATTATCGATGCTTTAAAAGATATAACACCTGTAATTGCTTTTGGTAAAGGATGTTGGTTTGCTTTAAACGAAATGTCTAAATCTGGTGCTTCAGCTTTAGGTGTAGATTGGACTTGTTCACCAAGAAATGCTCGTTATTTGTCTGGAGGACAAATAACTTTACAAGGTAATTTCGACCCAACAAGATTGTTTTCTCCACCAGCAACTATCAAGAAAATGGTGCATAAAATGATTGATGAATTTGGTAAAGACAGGTTGGTTGTAAATCTTGGTCATGGTATTTTACCAAACATACCTTTAGACCATGCAAAAGCATTTATAGATGCTGTAAAAGAATACAAAGCATCATAAAATAAGAATTTGGGCGTTACTTTGTTTTGAAAAAAAACAAAGTCGCGCTTTCCATTATATCTTTTTGCAGAAAAAGCAAAAAGGATGTCATTTCAATCGCTAACGCACTTTTTGCTAACTTTTTGAGTTAATGATTAAGTAAATGCTTTTCAAAAATAATTATTGTAGAAATGTCTAAATGGAAAATCATAAAAAGTCTAAATTTTAAGCAAGTAATTGTGCTTTTAGGGTGGTTTTTAAAACATCCAATTTTTATGTATGCTACTTTTAGAGCAACTGTAAAAACGTTAAGAATTGCTCAAAAAAGATTTCCAAATACTCATAATTTCGATAATAAAGCAAACGCTTTTCGTCACGCACTCTGGAATATTTTAATAGCCAAAAAATGTTTAAAATTTAGTTCAGATTTAGAACAAGTTTTAACTTGGACAAAGCAAATTACAGGTTGGCACGAAGAATTTTCACCCAATGAGATTTTGGCAAAAAAAATGGATTTAAAAAATAATCAATTGGGTAGAAAATGGTTTTCGATTCTAAAAAATGAATCAATATTAAAAATTGAAGAATATTTAATAGAGAAATTATGTAGTGCAATTAAAATTAATTTTGATTCACCTTTAGATAAAATTGATAATTTGGTATTTTTGGAAGACTAAATAATTTACTATGTTAAAGAATATAATTTTAGGAATTAAAGAATATTCAGGTGCTTTCGCTTTAATTTCAAAGTTAAAACTTTGGAAATATTTTATAATACCTGTATTAATTAGTTTAGTAACTGCAGTTTTAATTGGTGTAGAAGCTTATGCGCTGTCAGACAATGTTGGCAGTTTTATTGCTAGAATCTGGATTTGGGATTGGGGAAAAGAAACTTTTACTGGTATTAGTAATTTTATTGGTGGAGTAATTGTTCTAATCATTGGTTTAATTCTTTACAAACATATTGTAATGGCATTATCAGCGCCATTTATGAGTCCTGTTTCAGAAAAAATTGAAAAGCATTTTTATGGAGATGTAAAACATTTACACAGAAAAACAACTAATGCAGAGCAATTAATAAGAGGTTTACGCTTAAATATTAGAAATTTAGTAAAAGAATTACTGATTTCTATTCCTATTTTATTACTTAAATTCATTCCAATAGTAAATATATTTTCAACAATTCTATTGTTTTTAGTTCAGGCGTATTATGCAGGTTTTGGTAATATGGATTATACTTTAGAGCGTCATTTAGATTATAAAGGAAGTGTAGATTTTGTAGGTAAAAACAAAGGTTTTGCTATTGGCAATGGAATTGTTTTTATGCTTTTCCTATTAATACCAGTTGTTGGTATTATAATAGTATTGCCATTATCTGTAACTGCAGCATCAACAAAAACTTTAAAATTATTACATAATAAGCACGAGTTGGTTTATGAAAAATAACTAACCTGTAAGGTTTCCCAAACATCCTGCAAGGTTTTAAAAACCTTGTAGGTATATTAAATAGCAATATTATAATTATGAAATTAGAAGTTTTAGAAAAAGATAAATATTATCACATCTATAATAGAGGTATAAATGGTGGGCTTCTATTTAGAAATGATGATAATATGAATTATTTTTTAAAACTAGTTGAAAAATACCTTTCAGAAAAAATTACTATTTTATCATACTGTCTTTTAAAAAATCATTATCATTTTTTAGTAAGAATAAATGTTGATGGTGAGCTTGCAACTCAAGCATTTTCTAATTTATTTAATGCTTATGCTAAGGCATTTAATAAACAACAAGGAAGAACGGGCAGTTTATTCGAAAAGCATTTTAAAAGAAAACATATTTCATCAGAAGAATATTTAAAAAACACCATTTTATATATCCATAAAAACCCAGAGAATCATAAAATTGTTTCTGATTTAAAGAAATACGAATATTCTTCATATAATTCTATTGTCAATAATCAATCGAAAATTATTTCAATAAAAGAAGTTATTTCTTTGTTTGATGACTTAGAAAACTTTGTCTTTATTCATAAAAAAGACTTAGAGATAGAAGAACTTAAAAATTTTGAAAACTTCACAGATTTGGAAAAACAGAATAATACCTACAAGGTTTCTAAAACCTTGCAGGAAGAGAAAATTAGTTACAAAAATAAATTTTACAAATACATAGAAAACCTACAAGACACCATAACTTCTAAATTAGAAGAAGTTGATGGATCAGCTAAATTTCAAGAAGATATTTGGCAAAGAAAAGAAGGTGGTGGAGGTAGAACTCGTGTAATTGAAAATGGAACTGTTTTCGAAAAAGGAGGTGTAAATATTTCTGCGGTTCACGGAGAGTTACCTGAGGTTTTAAGAAATCAGTTTAAAGTAAGAGAGGGTAACTTTTTTGCTTGTGGATTGAGTTTGGTTTTACATCCAAAGAACCCTTTTGTACCTACAGTTCATGCAAATTGGCGTTATTTTGAAATGTATGATGAATCAGGAAATATTGTCACCCAATGGTTTGGTGGTGGTCAAGATTTAACACCTTATTATTTGTTTGATGAAGATGCAACTCATTTTCATACAGTATGTAAATCCGCTTGCGATAAACATCATTCTGAATTTTATCCGAAGTTTAAAAAAACTTGTGATGAATATTTCTGGAATTCCCATAGAAACGAAGCTCGTGGAATTGGAGGATTATTCTTTGATTATTTAAAAGAAGTAGATGGTTTTACGATTGATGATCGTTACAATTTTGTAACTGAAGTTGGTAATAGCTTTTTAGAAAGTTATGTGCCAATAGTAGAAAAAAGAAAAAATATTGAATTTAATCAAGAAAATAAAGATTGGCAAGAAGTTAGAAGAGGACGTTATGTTGAGTTTAATTTAGTGCATGATAGAGGTACTCTTTTCGGATTAAAAACAAATGGTAGAATAGAAAGTATTTTAATGAGTTTACCACCAATTGTGCAATGGAAATACAACCATCAACCAGAAAAAAACTCAGCAGAAGAAAAATTGTTAGAAGTTTTGGAATCTCCTAAAGATTGGGTGTAAAACATTGAATAATTATTAGTGATTATTCCTTTTTAAAAAGGAATATTTAATATTTATGAGGAATAATTTTATTATTTTACGAATAATTAAAATTATATTTTTTTTTGAAATGAATTATAGGTTGCAAAAAATACGAATAAAATCATCACTTTTTTGTACTTTTGCAATCTCTAAAACTAGATAGAAATGGCAAGATTCGAATTAAAGTTACCAAAAATGGGGGAAAGTGTTGCAGAAGCAACGATAACTTCTTGGCTAAAAGAAGTTGGAGACCTTGTTGAACTTGACGAAGCTGTTGTTGAAATTGCTACAGATAAAGTAGATTCTGAAGTACCATCTGAAGTAGAAGGAACTTTAGTTGAGGTTTTATTTGAGAAAGATACAGTTGTTGCGGTTGGCGAAACCATTGCAATTATAGAAACAGATAAAGTTAGTATTCCTAACAAAGTTGAACCTGTTGTTGCCAAAGAAGTTAGCACTCCAGAAGTTGTAGAAGTAGAAAAAACGATAGAAAAAGCTGTAGAAACTGTGGCTACTCCAATCGCAAAATCTTCTGATTCAGGTAAATTTTATTCTCCTTTGGTTAGAAATATCGCTCAAACAGAGGGAGTTTCTATGGATGAGTTAGAAACTATAGTAGGTACTGGTCAAGATGGTAGAGTTACTAAAAGTGATATTTTATCTTATATAGAAAATAAAGGAAATAAAACACCAAAACCTGCACCAGTTGCTGTTTCAAAACCAGTTGAGGTTCCTGTTCAACAAAAAGAAGTAGCAATAGTTGAAAAACCTAAAAAACAAAAGCAAGTTAAAAAAGCTGCACCTGTTTCTTTAAATGGTGGTGATGAAATTATTGAAATGAGTAGAATGGGAAAACTGATTGCCAAGCATATGGTAGATTCAGTTCAAACTTCAGCACATGTACAATCATTTATTGAAATTGATGTTACTAATATCGTAAAATGGAGAAATAAAGTTAAAGATGCATTTCTTGAAAGAGAAGGAGAGAAGTTAACTTTTACACCAATTTTAATGCAAGCAATTGCGTTAACAATTAAAAAATATCCATTAATTAATATTGCTGTTGATGGTGATAAAATCATTAAAAAGAAAAATATTAATCTTGGAATGGCTGCTGCTTTACCTGATGGAAATTTAATTGTGCCTGTAATTAAAAATGCAGATCAATTAAATTTAGTAGGGATGACATCTGCCGTAAACGATTTGGCAAACAGAGCAAGAAATAATGCATTAAAACCAGATGAAGTACAAGATGGTACTTACACTGTTACCAATGTTGGTAGTTTTGGTTCTGTAATGGGTACACCAATTATTAATCAACCACAAGTTGCAATTTTAGCTCTAGGTGCTATTCGAAAAGTACCTGCAGTTATAGAAACTTCAGAAGGAGATTATGTAGGTATTAGACAAAAAATGTTTGTATCTCATTCTTACGATCACAGAGTTGTAAATGGTGCTTTAGGAGGTATGTTTATTAAAACACTAAAAGAAATATTAGAAGCTTGGGATGTGAATCGTGAGTTTTAAAAATGTTAATTAAATTAAAGATATAAAAAAGAGCTTAGTTAATTTAACTAAGCTCTTTTTTATATTATTGATAAATATTAAATTTAGGTATTATACAGTTTGTGGTTCCCAAGCAAATTTTTGAAAAGGAGCATCTACAGGTGTATTTGCAATATGATTTGTGTAATTACTAATTACTTTTTGCGATAAACCTAAGATAATTTCTAATACTTGTTTTTCTCCATAACCAGCAGCATAAAAAGTATTTAAATCTTCTTGAGCTACGTGTCCACGATTACGAGTTACCTTTAATGTAAATTCGTGTAATGCTTGTAATTTTTCTGTTGGTAATTCAGTCTTGTTTCTTAATGCATCGGTAATCGCACTATCAACTTTCATCATATTTGCAATTGCAGTATGGGCAGGTACACAATAATGGCATTCGTGTTCTACGTTTATTGTTTGCCAAACTACAGTTAATTCGTCATTATTAAAAGAAGTGTTTGTAAACAATTTATGTATTGATTGGTAAGCTTCTAAAATTTCTGGAGATTCTGCTAATACACCATGTAAACCAGGTATCATTCCATTAGATTTTAATGATTGTTCTAATAAAGCTTTACTTCCTTCTGGAGTAGTTTCTAAATTGTGAATTTTTAATGTTGTCATAATTTTAATGTTTATTTATTGTTCTATTTGTAATAATATCTAAACAATCGTTTAGTTTTAATTTAAAAAAAATGATTTACAAATTTTTGAAAATCATTTCTATATAATCTTCAATTTCTTTATCGCTATTTACTCTAGATGCTGCAGATAAACCGTGTTTTGCTAAAAGTAAATAATTGACTTGCTTTAAAATGGTTTCCTTGTCTTTATCAGAATTTTGGCTAAGCTTTTCAATGAAAATTTCTTTTAAGTTCGTCATAAAAGATTTCATTTGTTCGTTTATAATTTCGTCATTTTTATCTGAAAACTCATTAAAAGTATTGGTTACCAAACAGCCTTTTTGATTACCTTCTAGATTACAAATCTTAATGGAATTATAAAAAAAAGTTTTAATGTCTTCAACACCATTTTTTGAGTTTTTTAATTCTTCAAAAATGGAGTTTACTTTTTTATTATAGCTTTTTAAACTTTCAATAAAAAGACCTTTTTTGTTACCAAAACTAGAGTATATAGAAAATTTATTAATGCCCATTTCTTTTTCTAGCATTTGCATAGACGTAGTTTCATACCCATTTTTCCAAAATAGGTTCATCGCTTTTTCAACAACTACATCTTCGTTATATGCTTTTTTTCTAGCCATTAGTTCTAATTACAGTACAAAACTAAACAATTGGTTAGAAATAAAAAAATGAATATATGATTTAAGCCAAACCTTAACAAAATTTTGTATTTTTTTACTGCTGATAAACTTTTGAAATAAATATAATTTGATGAAACAGTTGCAAACAAAAATTTACTTTTTAGCATACAACCACCAATTCATATCTCTAGTAAGTTTGTAACCTAGTTTTTCATAAATTCCGATTGCAAGATTTCCTTTATTTGTATGTAGAATTGGTAATTTGTTTTCTTTTAAAATTTCTTTTGATGTATAATAAATGAGTTGTTTAGCAAAACCCCTTTTTGTATAATCAGGATGTGTAACTACTGAACTTACTTCAATAAAATCGTCGGTTTGCATTCTTTGACCGGAAATAGCAACTAATTTATTGTCTTTATAAATACCATAAAAATTACCCATCTTAAATCCTTTTTTTTGATAAAACCCTGGCATTACCAACCAAATTAAATTATAAACTTCTTCAATGTTTTTATCTGTTAATAAAACAATTTTTTCGGTGATATTTACATCAACCAAATTTTCTAAAACCATTTGGCAACCGTTTATTTTTTTCTGTAAAACAATTTTTTCTGAATCGATTATTGGAGTTTGTTTTTCTGATACAAAAAAGAAGTTTTCAGTTTTATCAACATATTCTTTTGAGGCATCTGCAGTTTTATTTTCATCTAAAAAAGCACCAAAATTATTTATTTCAGGATTGTAGAAATAAGCACCATCAAATTCTATTCGAAATTTTTTATGTGTTTCTTGTAAAGAATACCAGACCGGATTTTTTAATTTTTCTTCTAGTGTTACCATTGTTTACAAAATTAAAAAACTCGCAGTTTCTGCGAGTTTTTTTTTATAAATTAAATATAAAATATATTAAGATTCTGTTTCTGTTCTAGTTTCAGGCTTCTTTTCACCTTTTACAATATTAATGGTAAGTTCATCTTTTACATCATCAAAATCCATTATAATAGTATCGCCTTCAGTAAGTTTAGAATTTACTATTTCTTCTGCTAATGCATCCTCTATATATTTCTGAATTGCTCTCTTTAAAGGTCTAGCTCCATATTTTTTATCAAAACCTTTATCAGCGATATAATCTTTAGCTTTATCACTTAAATTTAAAGTGTAACCTAAATCAGAAATTCTGTATAATAGTTTATCTAATTCAATATCGATAATAGAATGAATATCTTCTCTTTCTAAAGCATTAAATACAATTACATCATCTATTCTATTTAAGAATTCTGGAGCAAAAGATTTCTTTAAAGCACCTTCTATAACAGATTTTGCATGTGCGTCTGCTTGTTCTTTTTTAGAAGATGTTCCAAAACCAACGCCACCACCAAAGTCTTTTAATTGACGAGCACCAATGTTAGAAGTCATTATAATAATGGTATTTCTAAAATCGATTTTACGACCTAAACTATCAGTAATATGTCCATCATCTAAAATTTGTAACAACATATTAAACACATCTGGATGCGCTTTTTCTATCTCGTCTAATAAAATTACAGAATATGGTTTTCTACGTACTTTTTCTGTTAATTGACCACCTTCTTCATAACCTACATAACCTGGAGGAGCACCAATTAAACGAGAAATAGCGAATTTTTCCATATACTCACTCATGTCAATTCTAATTAAAGAATCGTCAGAGTCAAATAATTCGCGTGCTAAAACTTTTGCCAATTGTGTTTTACCAACACCAGTTTGTCCTAAGAAAATAAATGAACCAATTGGTTTGTTTGGGTCTTTTAATCCAACTCTATTACGTTGTATTGCTTTCACCACTTTTGTAACAGCTTCATCTTGGCCTATTACTTTACCTTTTATCATTGCAGGTAACTCGTGTAATCTATGGCTTTCTGCTTCTGCAACTCTGTTTACAGGAATACCTGTCATCATAGAAACTACTTCTGCAACATTATCTTCAGTAACAATTTCTCTGTTTAATTTAGAGTCATCTTCCCATTGTTTCTGAGCAGAATTTAACGCTGCTTCCATATTCTTTTCATCGTCTCTTAACTTGGCAGCTTCTTCGTATTTCTGACCATTAACAGCTTTTGTTTTCTTATCGCGAATAATTTCTAATTGCGCTTCTAATTCTAAAACTTGTTTAGGCACTACAATGTTGGTAATATGAATTCGAGAACCTGCTTCATCAAGAGCGTCAATCGCTTTGTCTGGTAGGTATCTATCAGTCATATATCTATTAGTTAATTTTACACAAGCCTCAATAGCGTTATCTGTAAAATCAACATTATGATGTTCTTCGTATTTTCCTTTTATATTTTGTAAAATCTGAATGGTTTCTTCAACAGAAGTTGGGTCTACAATTACCTTTTGAAAACGACGCTCTAAAGCACCATCTTTTTCGATATTTGTTCTAAACTCATCTAAAGTTGTTGCACCAATACATTGAATTTCGCCTCTTGCTAAAGCTGGCTTTAACATATTAGAAGCGTCTAAAGAACCAGTGGCACCACCTGCACCAACAATAGTATGAATTTCATCAATAAAAAGAATAATATCATCATTCTTTTCTAATTCATTCATTAAGGCTTTCATTCTTTCTTCGAATTGACCTCTGTACTTTGTACCAGCAACTAAGCTTGCTAAATCTAGAGAAACAATTCTTTTATCAAACAAAATACGAGAAACTTTTCTATCTACAATTCGCAATGCTAAACCTTCTGCAATAGCAGATTTACCAACACCAGGTTCACCAATTAACATTGGGTTATTTTTCTTTCTACGACTTAAAATTTGTGAAACGCGTTCTATTTCTTTTTGACGACCTACAACTGGATCTAATTTCCCTTTTTCAGCCAAATCTGTTAAATCACGACCAAAATTATCTAGAACAGGTGTTTTCGATTTTTTAGTGGTTTTACTTTTTTGAGTTTGCTCAAAAGGATTTGATTTTTCTGATGCATATTCATCATCAGAAGGTGTTTCTGCTATTGGGTTTGTAGGTAAATCCATATCAGTATCATCTACGTGTAATTGTTTGTATAAAGCTTTTGCTTCATCGTAATTTACGTGATATTTTTGAATCAACTTTGTGGTTGGGTCATTTTCATTACGTAAAACACAAAGTAATAAATGAGCTGTATCAATAGCATCACTTTGGTATAATTTAGCTTCTAAAAAAGTTGTTTTTAAAGCTTTTTCTGCCTGTCTTGTTAAGCGTAAACTAGGTTTATCTGTAACTTCTGTAAATGTTGGGTTTGACGGATTTAATTGCTCCAATTTTTTGCGTAAAAGCATTAAATCAACATCAAATGCTGTTAATATTTCTATCGCTTTTCCTTCGCCTTTTCTTATCAAACCAAGTAAAAGATGTTCTGTTCCAATAAATTCGTGGCCTAATCTTAAAGCCTCTTCTTTACTAAAAGTGATTACATCTCTAACTTTTGGTGAAAAATTATCGTCCATATTTCTTTCTATCTAAAATTGATGTGTTGTAAATTTAGTCCTTTTTTTGTCAAAATAATTACAAAAAAGATGCCATTGTAAAAATCTGACAGTTTGACCTGCAATACAAGATAGAAAACTATTGTAAATCAGGCAAATAAAATAACGTTAAAAATTATTAAAAAATGTTGATAACTCTACTGTTTTGAAAGTAGGAAAACCTTTGAAAAAACAGTAAGAAATAGTATCTTGCCTTGTTTTAAAAATTAGATAGTTATTAATAAGAATTATATATGGCAGAAGGCGAAAAGTTAATTCCAATTAACATTGAAGAGCAGATGAAAGCTGCATACATTGATTACTCAATGTCAGTAATAGTTTCAAGAGCATTACCAGATGTAAGAGATGGTTTAAAACCAGTTCACAGAAGGGTTTTGTATGGGATGCACGAACTAGGAATTAAAGCTACTGGAGCTTATAAAAAATCAGCAAGAATTGTTGGGGAAGTGTTGGGTAAATATCACCCACATGGAGATACATCTGTATACGATTCTATGGTAAGAATGGCGCAAGACTGGAGTGTGCGTTATATGATGGTAGATGGTCAAGGAAACTTTGGTTCTGTAGATGGAGATAGTCCAGCAGCAATGCGTTATACTGAGGTAAGAATGCAAAAAATATCAGAAGAAATGTTAGCTGATATTGAAAAAGATACTGTAGACCATTCTTTAAATTTTGATGATACTTTACAAGAACCTACTGTTCTACCCACTCGTATCCCCAATTTATTGGTAAATGGAGCTTCTGGTATTGCTGTAGGTATGGCAACAAATATGGCGCCTCATAACTTAACAGAAGTTATTAATGGTACTGTTGCTTATATCGAAAATAGAGATATTGAGATAGATGAGTTAATGCAACATGTAACTGCACCAGATTTTCCTACAGGTGGTATTATTTATGGTTATGATGGTGTAAAAGATGCTTTTCATACAGGTCGTGGACGAATTGTAATGCGTGCCAAAGCCAATATCGAAGAAGTTAAAGGACGTGAGTGTATTGTTGTAACTGAAATTCCTTATCAAGTGAATAAGGCAGATATGATTAAGAAAACTGCTGACTTGGTAAATGATAAAAAAATAGAAGGTATTGCTAATATTAGAGATGAATCTGATAGAAATGGAATGCGTATTGTTTACATTTTAAAACGTGATGCAATACCTAATATCGTTCTAAATAAATTGTTTAAATACACCCAGTTACAAACTTCTTTTAGTGTAAATAATATTGCTTTAGTTAATGGTAGACCTGAGCAATTGAACCTAAAACAATTGATTCATTATTTTGTTGAGCACAGACATGAAGTTGTTGTTCGTAGAACAGAATATGAGTTGAAGAAAGCAGAAGCTAGAGCACATATTTTAGAAGGATTAATTATTGCTTCGGATAATATTGATGAAGTAATTAAAATTATTAGAGCTTCTTCTAATGCTGATGAAGCAAGAACCAGTTTAATTGAGCGTTTTGAGTTAACAGAAATTCAAGCAAAAGCAATTGTAGAAATGCGTTTGCGTCAATTAACAGGTTTAGAGCAAGATAAATTACGTGCTGAGTATGATGAGATTATGATAACGATTACTGACTTAAAAGATATTTTATCTAATGAGCCAAGACGTTATCAAATAATTACTGATGAGTTATTACATATTAAAAGTAAATATGGTGATGAGCGTAGATCTATTATAGAATATGCAGGTGGCGATATGCGTATAGAGGATATGATTCCTGATACTAAAGTTGTAGTTACCATTTCTAATGCAGGTTATTTAAAACGTACAAATCTTGAAGAATATAAAGTTCAGAATAGAGGAGGAAGAGGTCAAAAAGGAGCAACTACTAGAAATGAAGATTTCTTAGAACATTTATTTGTAGGGACAAACCATCAATACATGATGTTCTTTACTCAAAAAGGTAAGGTTTTCTGGATGCGTGTTTATGAAATTCCTGAAGGTGGTAAAAACACCAAAGGTAGAGCAATGCAAAACTTGATTAATATTGAGCAAGATGATAGCGTAAAAGCATTTTTGGTAACCCAAGATTTAAAAGACGAAGATTATGTAAATAGTCATTACGTAATTATGGCAACCAAAAAAGGACAAGTTAAAAAGACTTCTTTAGAACAATATTCTAGACCAAGAACAAATGGTATTAATGCCATTACTATTAAAGAAGGTGATGAATTATTAGAAGCAAAATTAACAACAGGAGACAGCCAAGTAATGTTGGCTTTAAAATCGGGTAAATCTATTCGTTTTGAAGAAGCCAAAACAAGACCAATGGGTAGAACAGCTTCTGGTGTAAGAGGTATTACATTGCAACATGAAAATGATGAAGTTATTGGTATGGTTGCAGTAAATGACATGGACAGCAACATTCTTGTAGTTTCTGAAAAAGGATATGGAAAACGTTCTAGTTTAGAGGATTATAGAATTACCAATAGAGGAGGTAAAGGAGTAAAAACTTTAAATATTTCTGAGAAAACGGGTAATTTGGTTGCTATAAAAAATGTTGATGATTCTAATGATTTAATGATTATTAATAAATCTGGAATTATCATAAGAATGGCTGTTGAAGACTTACGTGTAATGGGGCGTGCAACTCAAGGTGTACGTTTAATTAATATTAAAGAAGACGATAGTATTGCAGCTGTTGCCAAAGTAATTAATGAAGAGGATGCAGATGATGAAATAGAAAATGGCACGGATATTGAAAATAGTACAAACGAAAATCAAGAGTAACAATAAATTTAAATATAGTAAAATGAAAAATCAAATATTAGCACTTTCATTAGGATTGATGTCAATTGGAATGTTTGGGCAAAAAAATGAACTAAAAGCTGCAGAGAAAGCCATTAAAAAGAATGACTTTAAGACAGCGAAAGCAGCTATTCTTCCTCTAGAAAGTATGGAAGGTTCTATGGATGCAAAGTATCAAGCTAAATATTATTATTTAAAAGGTGCTGCGTATGGAAAATCTAATGTTGAAAAAGCTGCAGAGGCTTACAATAAATTATTTGAGGTAGAAAAAGCAAGTGGTAGTTCTAAATACACTAAAATTGCTACACCAAAATTGAATGAATTAATTCAGTTTGTTTCAGAAAAAGCAATTAAAGCGTATAGTACAGATAAAGATTATAAATCTGCTACTAAAGATTTTTATTTAACGTATAAATTGAGTCCTGCAGATACTACTTTTTTATATAATGCAGCTGTAAGTGCTTCTTTAGACAAAGACTATGATGCTTCTTTAAAGTATTATAATATGTTACAAGACCTAGGTTATACAGGGATTTCTACGCAATACTTAGCTGTTAATAAAGCAAGTGGTGCTACAGAAAATTTAGGTACTAAAGAGAACAGAGATACAATGGTTAAGTTTGGTACTTACATTAATCCTTCTGATAATACTACTGAATCTAGACAACCAGAAATCGTTAAAAACATTGGTTACATTTTAATTAATCAAGGTAAAAATGATGAGGCAATTGTAGTTATTCAAGAAGCTAGAAAATCAAATCCAAAAGATTTAAACCTTTTATTGAATGAAGCTCAACTTTACATTAAATTAGAAAAAATGGATAAGTTTGGTGAATTAATGCAAGAAGCTATTGCTTTAGACCCAACGAACCCTACACTTTTCTTTAATTTAGGTGTTGTAAATCAGAATGAAAAAAATACTGAAGACGCTATTAAATATTACAAAAAAGCAATTGAGTTAAAGCCAGATTATGGTGATGCTTATATGAATTTAGCAGTAGCAATTCTTGCAGGAGAAGAAGCAATTGTAAATGAAATGAACAAAAATTTATCTAATTTTAAAAAGTATGATGAATTAGAAGGTAAACAAAAAGAATTATACAAAGAAGCTTTACCTTATTTAGAAAAAGCAGATGAATTAGGTAGAACAGAAGATACTGTAAAGTCTATTTTAAATATTTATGATCTTTTAGAAATGACTGAAAAAGCAGATGCTTTAAGAGTTATTTATAAAGAAATGAGAGGTCAATAAATAGCATTTTTAATTAGCATAAAAAACCGAAACTTTTAAGTTTCGGTTTTTTTATATCAGTTTTTTAATAACTCTTAGTTTGTGTGTATGCGTGTGTAAATCGTTGTTAAAAATTCCACTATGGTCTAAAGTATCAATTCTAACCTTACCATAAGCGTGAATAATATGGTAATCTTTTAAGATGATACCAACGTGAATAATTTCTCCTTCTTCATTATCAAAAAAGGCCAAATCACCAGGTTCACTTTCTTCTATAAAACTTAAAACTTCACCTTGTTTTGCTTGTTGATGCGCATCTCTAAATAATTTGTGACCACATAGTTTATATATCATTTGCGTAAAACCAGAACAATCAATGCCAAAAGGCGTTTTACCACCCCATAAATAAGGTGTGTTTAAGAATATAAAAGCAGTTTGTATAATTTCATTTTTAGAATGTGCTCCAGAAAAGACCTTTCCTTCAAATTGAAACTTTTTTTCGTTTATAGAAAAATGCTGATTTTCGTAAAAAGGTAAATGAGCACCTAAAGGAATCGTTAATAAATTACCAGAAACGTCTGTAATATAATCAATAACTTCACCAGCATAAATATGAGTTTGATGACTTATTTTATGAAATAATTCTTCGGATATTTCTTCGAATTGTTTGTTATCTATAAAGCCTTCGTATTCATCAAAAGACAATTTAATTTTACTCCAATTCTTATTTTTTTCAAGAATAGTAAAACACTCACCAAACAAAACCTGACTAACCATTTCTGATTGGTCTGTAGATTCTGCTCGTAAAGGAACAATACTTAAATTACAAATTCCGTACAAATTATTTAATAAAATTAGATGCGTTCTATAATTAATGCGCTTGCACCACCACCACCATTACAAATAGCTGCAGCACCAATTTTGGCATTATTTTGTTTTAAAATAGAGGTTAAAGCAATTACAATTCTTGCTCCAGAAACTCCTAAAGGATGTCCTAAAGAAACAGCACCACCATTTACGTTGGTATTTTTATCAGTAATGCCTAATATTTTCATATTTGCTAAACCAACTACAGAAAAAGCTTCATTAAATTCAAAGTAATCTACATCATCAATATTTAAATTTGCTTTTGCTAAGGCTTTTGGTAAAGCTTTAGAAGGTGCAGTTGTAAACCATTTTGGTTCGTGAGCAGCATCTGCATAACTCACTATTTTTGCAAGCGGAGTTAGATTTAACTCAGCCGCTTTTTTAGCAGACATTAAAACCAAAGCTGCTCCACCATCATTTATAGTAGAAGCATTTGCAGCAGTTACTGTTCCGTCTTTTGTAAAAGCAGGTCGTAAAGCAGGAATTTTTTCCATTTTTACATTCTTGTACTCTTCATCCGAAGAAAAAATAATTGGCTCACCTCTTCTTTGCGGAATGGAAACTGGCACAATTTCATCGTCAAATTTACCTTCGCTCCAAGCTTTTGCAGATCTTTCGTAAGATTGAATTGCAAATGCATCTTGATCTTCTCTTGTAAAACTGTATTCAGTAGCACATTCATCAGCACAAACACCCATAGCAACTTTACCATAAGCATCTACTAAGCCGTCTTTTTGCATACCATCTTCCATTGTAATTGGCCCAAATTTAGAACCAGTTCTTGCATATTGATAATGAGGAATCATACTCATATTTTCCATACCACCAGCAACTACAATGTCAGCATCGCCTAAAGCAATAGTTTGTGAAGCTAACATAATCGATTTCATACCAGAAGCACAAACTTTATTTACGGTTGTACAAGGCACAGTATCTGGTATGCCAGCGTGAATTGCAGCTTGTCTTGCAGGAGCTTGCCCTAAACCAGCAGAAACCACATTACCCATAAATACTTCTTCTACAAGATTGGCATCTAAATTAATTTTTTCTAAAGCACCTTTTATAGCTGTTGCTCCTAATATTGTTGCTGGTATGGTAGATAAACTCCCCATAAAACTACCAATTGGCGTTCTGGCTACAGATACAATTACTACATCTTTCATAAATTATATTTAAGGTGATTTTAAAAAAATAATATGCTAAAATAACCATTTTAAATCAAAATGAAATCTTAATAGAATTGTAATTTTTTGGCTTCGTATATTTACTGTAAGTTTGTTTAATAAATAGTATTGTTTATGAGTGATTTAGTAAATAAAATTTATAGGAATAATACCATCATCTATAAGGTTATTCTGTTTTTAATAACCACAATTGCTATCGTTTATTTATTTCCGAAAGGAGGGCAGTTTAAATATGATTTTAATAATGGACAATTATGGAAATACGATAATTTATACGCAAATTTCGATTTCGCAATTCAAAAAACAAACGAAGAACTTGCCTTAGAAAAAAAACAAATTAATGCGAATGCAAAGTTATATTTTCTATATGACACTAAAGTTTCAGCAACAGTAAATGAGAATTTTAAGAATAAAATAGAGCTGATTAAAACAAATGATTCTTTGTCTTTAAGTGATGTAAATCAACTTGAAAAAATTGGGCAAAATGTTATTGAAAAAGTCTATAAGTATGGTTTTTTAGAAGTTGTTAGCGAGAATAGAGTTAACAATAACAATGAAATTATCGCTTTAAAAAAGGATACCGAAGTACAAGATGTTTTATTTAAAAATCTACTAAAATCAAAAGACGTTTTATCGATTATAAAAAGCGATTTAAGTAACAATCTTGATTTGTATAATAAAAATATACTTATCGATATTTTAGCAAAAATTATAAAACCTAATGTTTCTTTTGATAAAATTTATACAGATAAAGTAATTGAGAAAGAAATAAATAATATTTCTTACACAAAAGGAAAAGTAGAAGAAGGAGAATTAATTATCTCTAAAGGTGATTTTGTAGAAGGAAAAAAACTAGCTATTTTAAATTCTTTAAAAAGTGAATCAGAATCTAAAGTCTGGACAGATTCTAATTACAATTGGATTGTTTTTGGATATACTATTTTAGTTTCTTTAGCCTTACTGATGCTGTTATTGTTTTTGTTTAAATATCGATTAGAAATCTTTGAAAATAATAACAAAGTAACCTTTATCTTTTTTAACGTATTTGCTATTATATTTATTCAGACTTTGGTTATCAAATATAATTCTGAGTATTTATATGTTGTACCCTTAAGTATTTTGCCAATTATTATAAAAGCCTTTTTTGATGCTCGTTTGGGGCTTTTTACTCACGTTTTAACAGTATTGCTTTTAGGTTATATTGTTCCTGATAGTTTTGAGTTTATTTACCTACACATTATTGCAGGTATTGTAACCATTCTTACGGTTTCTGAATTGTATAAAAGAGCCAATTTGTTTATTTCTGTTGCGCAGATTACCTTAATTTATATGCTTACTTATTTTGCCTTTTCCATTATAAAAGAAGGTAATGCATCACAAATAAACTTGACTTATTTTATGTTGTTTGCTGCAAATGGCTTGTTGTCGTTTTTGTCGATTATCATTATTTATATTTATGAAAAATTATTTGGACTCGTTTCTGATGTTACTTTATTAGAATTATCGAATACGAATACCAAATTGTTAAGAGAATTAAATGAAAAAGCACCAGGAACATTTCAGCACTCTATGCAAGTTGCCAATTTAGCAGAAGCAGCTGCAAATGAAATTGGTGCAAATTCTATGTTGGTAAGAACAGGTGCTTTGTATCACGATATAGGTAAAATGTTAAATCCGAAGTATTTTATAGAAAATCAATCAACAGGTGTTAATCCGCATAACGATTTATCGCCAAGAGACAGTTCTACTATAATTACCAATCACGTTATAAAAGGAGTAGAGGTTGCCAAAAAATACAATTTGCCAGATAGAATTATCGATTTTATTAGAACACATCATGGAACAAGTGCAACTTATTATTTTTATAAGAAAGAGCAAGAACTAAATCCTGATATTAAGGTTGATATTAAAAAATTTCAATACCAAGGCCCAATTCCTTTTTCTAAAGAAACTGCAATTTTAATGATGTGCGATGCAGCAGAAGCTGCTTCTAAAAGTTTAAAAAATCCTACAGCTATATCTATCAGCGATTTAATTGATAAAATTATAGATAAACAAATGGGCGATAATCAGTTTTTAAATTCTGATATTACCTTTAGAGAAATTGAAGTGATTAAAAAAGTAATCAAGAAAAAGTTGATGAATATTTATCATTTAAGGATAGAATATCCTGAATAAAAAAAAGTAGCATAAAAAATGAAAAAAGTTTTGGTAAATTATAATTCTAGTATTACATTTGCACTCGCAATTTATTTCAAGCAATCGATGTTTGAAATTTTTGGAGAGGTGGCAGAGTGGTAATGCAGCAGATTGCTAATCTGTCGACCTTTTTGGTCGCCAGGGTTCGAGTCCCTGTCTCTCCGCAAAATTGCACTCGGGGTGTAGCGTAGCCCGGTCATCGCGCCTCGTTTGGGACGAGGAGGTCGCAGGTTCGAATCCTGCCACCCCGACACTGTTTTCGTAGAAACATAAAAACTACGGGCTCTTAGCTCAGCTGGATAGAGCACCTCCCTTCTAAGGAGGCGGTCGAAGGTTCGAATCCTTCAGGGCTCACTTAAACCTTCACAGAAATGTGGAGGTTTTTTGTTTTTAATAGGTTTTGTAAGGGTTTAGGGGATCAAGTTTAAAAGTTGTGTTTAGGCAAAAACTTGTGTTAATCTAAACAGGAAGAATTCTACATTTCTGACACCTCTGAACTAGGTTCTAAAAGCTTTAATTTTCGCATTGAAAGATTCTGCGGATGCATTTGTGCTTCTATTGATAAAATAGTTTAGGGTATTCTTATATTGAAAGTTTAAAATGTACATCAGAAAAAAAACATTAGAAAAACAATAATATAAGTAATCTGCTTATTGGGTAATCTGTATTTTGATAATATCTTTACTGTCTAGTTAAGTAACACATATTTAATTACAAAACATAAAAACATTAATTAATCTATAATTCCCCCGATTATGAAAAGAGATTATAAAAAACACTTCATTATTTTACTAATTTGTGCACTTGGTATGTACGTTTCTGGTAAAAATTTAATAACCATTGAAAGTATTAGAACTTTATTAGATGGATTAAATGCAATGACCTTCTTTACTTGCTTTTTCCCCTTTGTAATTAACGCATTAATTTTAGTGCGCAAGAGCTTAAGAATGTTAATAAAAATTGCAACACATTAAAACTTCAGTAATCCCCCCTATAAAAACTGAAGTGTTATTGATTATTTAAATGTGTTCTTTAACCCCTAAAATGTCTGTAAACAGAAACTAAAAATTGAGATATTATTTTTAGTTTCTGTTTTCTTTTTGCATCTATTTTAGTGAGGTATATCTTACATAGAAAGATTATAATACCTTCAAATTCAATAATTAACTTTAGGATAGAAATAAATCTACAAAACCTCAATAAATCAGTCCAAAATTCGGTTGGCTTTTATAAAGGTTGCACCTTTCAAAAATATTGTAATTCTCAAAATAGATTATGTTAGAATTTGGAAAGAAAAAATAATATTGAAAGGAAAGAATTTATAAGTAACTAGACTTTTTTAGATATGAAAAATATCGATATAAAGTTAATGTTAGTTGTCGCAATTACCACAACTTATGGTCAATACAAACTGTAAATAAAAAACTATTCAGGAGACACTGCTGCTATGGAGTTTAATTTTGATAATAAAAAAAATAATGTAAATAAATTAGAAAATTTGATAGAAATAACTTTTATAATTATCAGATAATAAGAGTGGTTACTACAATCTATGAATACTCATTAAATTATGATACATTTGTTAACTTCAGATTAGGTTTTTTAAATAAAACAATAAAACAATAAAAGTAAAAGTTATTTAGCCTATTGAAGAAATTAATATCAACATTTAAAACTACAGAAATTGTAGGTAAAATAAATTACTTAATTAATACATATGAGCTCATATAAAAAGAATGCCTATAAATTTTCGACTATTGTAGCAATGGGAGGCTTTGTCTTTGGTTTAGATGCGGCCTTAATTTCTGGTACAGTTAAATTTATTTCTCAAGAATTTGGGTTAAATGAAATGCAATTAGGTATGGTAGTAGGTGCACCAGCACTTGGAGTTTTATTAGCTTTATTATTTGCAGGTTATGCTTGTAATAAATACGGTAGAAAAAGCACATTGCAAATAGTTGCAGCTCTGTATGTAATTTCTGCAATTGGTTCTACAATGGCAGCAGATTATTGGAGTTTATTAGCTTTTCGTTTTTTAGGTGGTTTAGCTTTTACCTCGATTTCATTAGCATCGATGTATATTGGTGAAATTGCACCACCAAAATTACGTGGTAAACTAGTAACAATGATTCAGATAAACATTGTAATTGGTTTATCTGGCGCTTATTTTATCAATTATTTAATTCTTCAATTAGGTGTTTCAGATTTAGAGTGGGTAACTAATTTAGGTTTAAAAGAAAATACTTGGAGATGGATGTTAGGTTCAGAAATTTTACCTGCATTGATTTGGTTTTTACTTTTGTTTTCAGTACCTCGAAGTCCTGTTTGGTTATTTTTAAATGAAAGAATTGCAGAAGCAAAACAAACATTATTAAAGTTATTGCCAGAAAATGAAGTGGATGAGCATTTATTAGAAATGAAAAATAGCCAAGAAGTAGGTGTAGAAGATCGTTCTGTAATGGCTCAGTTAAAAAGTGTTTTTAGCAAAGAGTTTAGGGTAATTTTTATCATTGCTATAACTTTGGCAATTGCACAACAAACCTCTGGTATAAATGCAATATTATTTTATGCGCCAACTGTTTTTGAACAAATAGGTTTAGGTACAGATGCTGCTTTTATGCAAGCAATCTGGACAGGTTTAACAGGTCTGTTATTTACAATTCTTGGTTTAGTTTTGGTTGATAAAATTGGTCGTAGACCAATGATAATTGGAGGTATGCTTTGGGTAGTAATAAGTTTAGGTATTGCTTTTTACGGATTTAAAACAGCAACTTACACGTTAACAAAAGAAGCTATTACTGAAATGGCAGAAATTAAAAACCCAAATAGATTAAATGGGATGATAGATGTTGAGTATGGTAGTGATATTGAACTAAAATCGGCACTTATAAAAGCTGTTGGCGAAGATGAAGCAAGACAATACTCAGGATTATTAATTCAAAAATCAGCAAAAATAAATGCTATTTTAATTTTAATTGGTATTTTAAGTTTTATTGCCGCTTTTCATTTTTCTATTGGTCCAGTAATGTGGGTGTTGTTTTCAGAAATTTTTCCAAATTCCATACGTGGTATCGCAATTCCTTTTTTTACTTTAATAACAAGTACAGTAAGTTGGTTAATTCAAGCATTTTTTCCTACACAATTATCCAGTTTTGGTATAAGTAACACCTTGCTTTTTTATGCAAGTACTGTATTTATAGGTATGCTTATTCTGTCTAAATACTTAGTAGAAACAAAAGGCTTGTCTATAGAAGAAATTCAAGCAAAGCTTACAAAAAAAGTATAGTATTATCATTATTAAAAATATTTTAAAATCGGCATTAGTTAATTCTAATGCCGATTATATTAGAATTGAAGTCTAAATATTATTGATTTAAATTCAGCAGAATTAGAAACCCATGAATGAATAATTCGTAATTTTAAAGAATTCACATCAAACGAATTTGATATTTCAAAAAGTTTATCATCATAAAATCTTCTTAAGCAAATAGAAAGTTTATAAAATAACTGCTAAATATCAGTTTTTTTATAAGAAAAATAGAATATAAGTAAATTGCTTATTGTTGTATTTGTAAAACATTTATATATTTGAAGTGTAGTTAAGAAATATAATTGATTAATTACATAAAATTAAAATTGTTATTAACTTATAATCCCCCCATTATGAAGACAAATAATATTAAACAAATCGTTATTCTACTAATTTGTGCAATCGGTTTATACTTTTCAGGTAAGAATTTAATAGTAATAGATAACATTAAGTCTTTGTTAGATGCTTTAAATGTAATGATTTTCTTTACCTGCTTTTTCCCATTTTTAATTACTGGTTTTGCTTTGCTTAGCAAGAGTTTAAAATTTATTTTGAAGTTTTCAACAAACTAATATCAGAATCAAAGACAAAATCATAAAAACATACTAATTTATAATTCCCCCCAATTATGAAAACAGATCACAAAAAACAATTCATCATTTTAATAATTTGCGCAATAGGTTTGTACTTTTCTGGTAAAAACTTAATTGCCATAGATAGTATTAGCAGCTTATTAGATGCTTTAAATGCAATGACTTTCTTTACCTGTTTTTTTCCCTTTGTAATTACAGGTTTAGCGCTTATAAGCAAAAGTTTAAAATACTTGATTAATTTTTCTGCTCACTAATTATATAAAATCTTAGTCTAGCCCTAAAATATAATACCCCATTAATAACTAAGTATAATATGAATTATTTAATTGTGTTGTTTACCCCTAAAATATATGAATAGCAGAAACTTAAGACTATTTTCATGTCTTTAGTTTCTGTTAGAAATATGCTAAGCGAAGCTTGTTTTATATTCGTCTACACATTATTTACATTAATCGAACTTTTATTTTTAAACCTTAAATATCTATTATTTTTGAAGTGTTATTTAAACTTAAAACCCTTACTATGAATTCAATAAAAAAAATTACCGTATTAATTATAGCAGTTATAGGTTTCTTTACTTACTCAAAAGCAGGTAATGATAACACACCAAAATCTAAAGTAATTTTAGAAGAAGTTAATGTTGTAGAACTGCTTTCTAAACAAGAACAAGGTTGCAGACCATCGTCTGAAGTTATGTTCTATGTAGATACAGAAATTGTTAAAAAACATCGTGGTTTTTCAGAAATTAATGCTAAAATATATGTTTTAGATAGAATTACAGGTAAAACTAATTTACTGACTAGTGAAAATATTTTGTTAGCATATTATCAAGATTCAGTATTAGGAAATGCTTTAAATACATGTGATAGTAGTTTAAATGAATTAAAAAATGGTGATAAATTAATTGGAGATAATATAGTTTCTACATACAGTTTTAGTGAATTAATGAAGTATGAAACAATTTATGATAGTTATATAAGATCTACCAATAAATTATTAAACATAAAAAGAATATAAGAAATTAGGTTAGTTGTTTGGTTAAACAAAATAGTCCCAAAGGTTTTACTTTTGGGGCTATTTTTATTTACTTTTCTTTTTTAGGGGAATAGCAATTTTTTATAGTTGAGGGCAATTTTAGAATAATCCAATAATTTTACTTGCTAATCTGGCTAGATAATTTATAAAAAGAATAGTAGAAATAAAGAATAATAATCCAATTACAAAATCAAGAACAGATTTTATTCCATTAATTTGAATCATATATTCACCTGTTCTAAAAATAATTATAGAGGTAATTATAAAAAGAATTATTTGTTGAATTGTACTTTTATACATGGGTAAATTTTTTTTGTTAATACTAATTAAAAGAGCTAAGTTTCACGAAGTCTTCTATTTATAAGAAACAAAATTGTTTAAAAAGTCACAAAAGCAAAAAACCTTTTGAATATTTAATCAATGATTAAACACTCAAAAGGTAGAAATTAAGTTCTCCTTAAAATTAACTTAGCTTCTTTTTTTTCTGTTACTATTTGTATCCACTTTTTTACGAGTTGTGTTTACTTTTCTTTTAGTTTCTGTATTTCTGTTGTTAGAACTAGAAGTTTTTCTACGAATATCAACTTTTCTTTTTGTGGTATTTGAATTTCTATTAATTTTAGTATTGCTATCTGTTTTTCTATTAGAATAAGTACTGTTTTTATTTACAGGTGCTTTTCTATTAGCATCATTTTTTCTGTAAGTATTATTGTTATTTCTTCTAATTTTATTAGAGTTTCTAACCGTATTTGCCGGTTTTCTTCTCTTAATAATAGTACTTCTTTTACCAATTTTAGCATTTGGTCTTGCTCTATAGTAGTAAAAATTTCTATCTTCTCTAATTTGTGTATAGTTTCTTCTAAAATCTCTATGATTAAAATAAGCGTTGTTAAAACTAAATACATCACCAAAATTAATACTAAAACGTATGCCATTGTTGTAATAATAATCTCTTACCATTCCATTAAAAATCGGATTTCCCCAATGATCATAATGAACACTTAAATTACCAACATTGGTTAATCTATTTCTATAATATCTTATCGAAATATGACCAATTCTAGTTACATTTCCTCTAAAATCATAGCTCATAGAAACGTTGTTTACTCTTCTTATTCGACCTCTAAAATCTCTATGAATTTGAATTGGTCTGTTATTAATATGAGATTCAAAATCAAAATCACCATTAGTAAAAACAAAAAACTCTATTCCGTTTTCAAAGAAATTAACAGCATTATTGTAAGAGTAATCTACCCTAAAATTTAAATTTTCTTCACCATTTTTGGCTTCCATTGTAGAAACCATCATGAACATTCCTAATAATATAAGTACACCTTTTTTCATAATATGTGGTTTAAAGGGTTTTGCCTACTCTTATTGCTTTTCGGCTTTCGCATTTGTTGATGTAATTTCAAAAGGCGTGCCAAAAATTATAGTTAGGTGTTAGATAAATAGATGTAAGGTGTTTATATTTATGATTTTCAGTGATTTAAATTTGTAAATAAAAAATTTTATATAAAATGAATACCACAAGTAATTTTTTTTATAATTTACGACTTAGATTTAAAGTATTTTTAATGATAGCAGCTATTGAGCAAAATTTACAAAGAGGAATTAAATTATTAACCACTATTTCTGATGATGAATACGCTAATAATACAATTCCGCCTTATTTTTCTAGTATTGGCTGTCACGTTCGCCATATTTTAGATGTTTTTTCTTGTGTTTTAAATGGTTTTGATGATAAAAAAATTGACCTTACTTTACGAGAAAGAAACGAATATATAGAGTTAAAAACAGCAAGCGGAATTGCTTATTTCGAATTAATCTTACAAAAAATTAAATTACTTTCTAATGATGATTTACAAACTGAGGTAATCATTACTGATGATTTAGGAAAAGGAAAAGTATCTTCAAAATCTACTTTAGGTGCTGTTTTAATGCAAACTCAGAGTCACGCAATTCATCATTTTGCAAGTGTTGGCTACATTGTAAATCAATTAAACATAGAATTACCAGATTCAGATTTTGGTTACAATCCTTCTACACCAAAAAAAGTAGAAAACTAAGAGGTTTTAGAAAACATTAACACTTTTAATTGAGTAGTTGGCATTTGTTTTGTACTTTATATTGATACATAAATTTAAAGATAAAATATGATTTTTTTACAATATAAAAACAACTTGTTTTCAATATTAACTTTGCTATTTGTTTGGCCACTTTTTGCACAAAATAGCACTGATATTTTAAACAAAACTTATGTTTATAAACCAAACCCTTATACGAGTACAAAAGTAGATTTACCAATACATTTAAATAAAACGATTAAGCCTATAAAAGAAATTGAGGATGCAAATTTACAAACTACATTAGAAAATGAGATTTATAAAAATAAAACTTGGAGACGTTTAATAAGGTCGAACCAAATGTCTGTTGCTATTGTAGATTTAAGTGATAGTACTGCATTTAAATATGCAGGTATTAACGATAATTTTATGATGTATGCAGCTAGTTTGCCAAAAATTGCCATTCTTTTAGCGGTAATGGATGCCATTGATAAAGGAGAATTAGAATATACAAATGAGCTAAAAAAAGATTTACGATTAATGATAAGTAAATCGAACAATAGAGCATCAACAAGAAATATTGATAGAGTTGGTTATAAAAAAATTGAAGAAGTTTTAAGAGCCCCAAAACATAAATTGTACGACGAAGAAGTTGGTGGTGGTTTATGGGTTGGTAAAAGATATGCATCTGCAGGTAAAAGATATCCAGATCCTATGAAAGGTTTAAGCCACGCAGCTACCACAAGACAGGTATGTAGCTTTTATTATCAGTTAGCTTTAGGTAATTTAATTAGTGAAGAGCGCTCAAAAGAAATGTTGCAGATTATGAAAACACCAGAGTTGCATCATAAATTTGTAAATACTTTAGATAGAATTGCTCCCAAAGCCGATATTTATAGAAAATCGGGTTCTTGGAAAAATTATCATTCAGATTCAGCGTTAGTTTGGGGGCCAAATAGAAAATATATAATTGTGGCTTTAATTCACGATAGTTATGGTGAGCAAACAATTAGAGATTTGGTAATTCCTTTAGAAAAAGTATTAAAAAATTCACGTTCTTTATAGTTGTAAAAAGAACTATAGAAAATTGAAAAAAATAATATACAAAACATTCGGATTAAGAGATGGAGAAATTTTCATCTCTTTTTTAATGCAGTTGTATATTTTTTTAATCATTACTGTGCTGCTTATTGTAAAGCCCACAGTAAATGCAATGTTTGTTTCTGAATTAGGAGCAGAAAATTTACCTTATGGTTATTTACTTGTTGCCATTACTGCTGTGTTTACTACCTATTTTTATAGCCAAGCCATAAGAAAACACTCGTTGGTTAAAATTACAGTGTTGTCGCTAATTGTATTTAGTGCTGTTTTTATAGTTTTAGGTGTGCTTTTTAATTTAGAGATCATCAATCAATTTATACTCTATTTTTATTACGTTTTTGTATCGCTGTTTGCTGTAGTTGCTACATCGCAATTTTGGATTTTTGCTAATATGGTTTTTAATGCTAGAGAAGCAAAAAGAATCTTTGGTTTTATTGGTGCTGGAGCTATTGCAGGCGGAATTTTCGGTGGCTATTTAACTAGTATTATTGCTGCAAATTTTGGTAAAGAATACACCATTTTCTTGGCTTCAATTTTATTACTGCTTTGTATTCCTATTCTTAATAAAGTATATAAGTTAAGAATTAAATACCTAAACACCTTTAAAAGAAAACAGGTAATTGAAAGTCAAGATCGTTTAGAAAGTTCTTCTTTAAAACTAATTTCTAAATCAAAACACTTAACTTTTTTAGCCATTATTACTGGTATAGGAGTTGTTGTTGCAAAATTAGTCGATTTTCAGTTTAGCGATTTTGCCAATAAAGCCATTTCTGATTCAGATGATTTGGCTGCATTTTTTGGTTTCTGGTTTTCTACATTTAATGTGGTGGCTCTAACCATTCAATTATTTTTAACCAATAAAATATTAAATAAATTAGGGGTTTCTTCATCGCTTTTAGTATTGCCATTAACCATTGGTTTAAGTAGCTTATTATTTTTAACTTTTCCGGAATTATGGGTATTAATTATCATAAAAGGAATTGATGGTAGCTTTAAACAAAGTTTGAATAAAGCAGCTGTAGAGCTATCTATAATGCCTATTCCTTTGCATATTAAAAATCAGGCAAAATCATATATTGATGTTGCTGTTGATAGTATTGCAACAGGATTTTCTGGTTTTTTATTAATTTTTTTCATCAAAGAATTAAATTTAAGTTCGTCATATATTACTGTAATTGTGTTGCTTTTTGTTTTTATTTGGATAGTACTCATCTACAAATTAAGAGAAGCTTATTTCGAATCTTTTAAAAAAAATATTCAGAAAAATTTATCTTTTATCAATAGTAAAAAAGAAAAACCAAAAAAAGAAAACAATCTTTTAGATATTAAAAATGTTTTTGAAAAAGGTAATGAAGAAGAAATCTTAGCAATGTTCGATCGTTTAAAAGATTATAAATTTAAGATTTTTCAAAATCCAGTAATTGAGCTTTTAAAGCACCCATCATCTAAAATAAAAGTAGCAGCAATCGATTTTTTAGATGCTTTTGATGATAATAATATTCTAAATAATGTAGCTGAGTTTATTTATGATAAAGATGAAACTTTAGTATATGTGGCTTTAGATTATGTTTTAGAGCATTCAGATCAGAGAGATACTGCTTTTTTTAATAGGTTTTTAGATCATGATGAAGAATACATTGCAAATGGCGCTTTATTAGCCTTGGCTAAACAGAGTAGAAATAATTATAATTTAGGCAATTATTATCACTTAAAAAACAGATTAGAGCTTAAGATAGATAAGTATATTGTAAATAGAGCTGCTGTTAGAAAAGAAATTATAGCAGGTCTTTTATTAAGTATTGCCTATGCTGGTTTAGAAAATCATTATAGCTTTATTGCAGCACATTTAAAAAATCAGAAACCTTATATAATAAAATTTGCAACTATAGCTGCTGGTATTACTTCTCAAGAGATTTTTATAAAAGATTTATTGAATTTATTAGATAAAAAAAGACATAGAAAAAGAGCCATCAGAGCTTTAAAAAGTTATGGGCCTAAAATAATAGATGTACTTCAAAAATTAGAAAAAGAAGAAGATTTAAATTCTAATATAAGAAAGCACGTTCCTAAAATTGTTGGGGCTTTTCAAAATGAAAAATCAGTAACTATTTTAGAGAAAATTGTAAAAAGTGTAAACTCTACAAGTAGATTAGAGGCAACCAAAGCTTTAATAAAAATCTACAAAAAAGATGCAGATTTAACATTATCTAAAAGAGTAATTAGAAAACATATTACTAAAGAAACTTACTATTACAAGCATATTTTAGAAGCCAATATTTCTATTCAACACCTTATTAATAAAGATTTAGTTGATGAAATTAATAAAGAAAACCAAACCGTTTACGAAGGCAGAAAGATATTAAGTGATGCTTTAGAGCAAGAACTTAAAAAATCATTCATGATTATTTTTAATTTGTTGAGTTTGTTATACTCAGAAGAAGATATTCAAATTACATTTAATGCCATAAAAAGTAATCACAAAGAAGCAAAAATTAATGCTTTAGAGTTGCTAGAAAACCTTTTAGATAGTAGTTTAAAGGCAGTAGTTGTACCTGTTTTAGAGCACGAAGTTCTAGATAAAAATCATTACAATGCCACTGCAATACCATTTACAATTCTTTCGGAATTAGAATTGCTAAAAAAGCTAATGAAAGTAAGCGGAAGTGGTGTAAGACTAGCAGCAGTAAATTATATTACAAATGCTAAAAATAAAACATTAATACCTGCATTATTACCAATAAAAAAGTATCGCAACAAAATTGTAAAGCAATTGGCTTACGATACTTTAAAAATGTTAAGAAATTTATAGTTTTTAATTACCAGAATTCTCGTCTTTATCTTCTATATATTTTTCTTCTTTAATTTCTGGTTTATTCATATTGGCAGTTTCGTTTACAACGTCATCTATTTTACTTGCCAAGTACATGTGTTCTCCAGCTGAATTTTTGTTTAACACATTGGTCATTAAACAGACAATATATTTTATTCCATTATCATGCTCTACAATAATTACAGAGTTCATATAATTAAAAACATTACCAGCATAACTAGCACAATTTGGGTCTTTTTCTCTATCGCATTTATAATAACTACCCGATTTAAAGTACACAGCAGCATCATCTAATCTTGGCGATCTTGCATATCGAATTCTACGATCTGTTAAATACAATATTCGTTTCATTTCTAAACTAGAAGCTTTATCAATTACTTTACCTTGTTCTAGTTTTACTAAAAATTTCATTAATCCTTTTGGTGTGCCAATACTACCACCTTTTCTACCTACATATTTTCCTGGTGGTCTTGTAAATAAACCACCCAATTTCCATTCATTTTCTTCAATTCCTAAATCTCTTAAAGGTTGATTTACAACTGTATTTGCTAAGTTTGTTAAAGAATCTCTAGGCGTTTCTTTAAAATATTTTTCTGCTTTTTCTTCATTTAAAAAGAAATATTCTTGGCCAAAAGCAGCCATTAACATAGCTTCTCTATACATAATACTTGCTGCACCATTATTACTTACAGAAACCATATGATCTAACCACTCAAACAAAGAAAATTCATCACTTGCAATAACTTGTCTTTTGGTTAATTTATCATTTTCGATATCATAAATAGGTATGGTATGATGATCTCCTAAACCCCAATATCTACTAGATACTTTTATATTTTTTAAGTAAGCAACTCTTTCTTCATAAGAATCTGGACATAATTTTGCGACTTGATCAAAAATAGCTAATAAAACTGCAATTTTACCCACACTTCCTGGTTGATAACCTACATTTTCTCTATGTTCTGCGTATCTTAATTCATCAGGATTACTCATATCCATAATGGCTAAAGAATAAGCACCTTGAGATGTAATGCGTTTTATTTTTCGGTCAAAATCGTTATCAACTTTAAAAAGTTCTTCTACACTATCTGTGGTTTTATGGGTTAGATTCAATTTTATATCTGCCCATTTTTTATAAGCTCCTTTTGGTATTCTTGTGTATTTTACACTGTCTTTTTGAAACTGTCTTATTTGATACAATCTTTTAATGCCTGTATACTCATAACCATCAATAGGATAGTAGCTAATAAAGCCAAAAGAGAAAACAATACAAATAAGAATTAGGATATATTTTTTCATAGTTATATTTTTTGGTTGATGTTAATTTTTGTTGAATTTGCTATTTTTGGCGTAATTGAATTTAAATACTCAGAACTTTTGGCTTGTTTGTTTTCTACAAATGGTCTTATTTGAAACAACCATAATTTGTTATCTTTAAAACCAAATTCTACATCATAAGCCTGATTTTTATCTTCTGATTTTTCGCCTATTTTTTGTCTTACTTTTGATGCTATTTTTCTAATTTCATAAATATTATCATCATTTAGAATTTCTTTATCAAAAGAAGTGTAGTATTTTTTTGTACCACCATAATTTGGTAAACGTATGTAATCTGCTTGTCTTGCAGGTGCTAAAAGGTAATTTTCTTTTTTTGTGATTAATCTTGTTTCTGCAGATTGCCCATCTACAGCACCACCTGCACCTCTAGAAAAAGCGACAGTTAAATCATCAGCTGTACCAGAATTGATTCCTTTTGTAATCATAACTCCAGAGTAATCTACATCTACACTGGGTATAATTAAGATTGATGGATACACATTTTCTGGATTTAATAAATATTTTTGTCTCCATTTAAAACTTCTTTCTGTATACGCAGAAGCCCAAACACGTTTAATTCCTTGTAAAATTTTATCTTCTTCTTTAATATTAAATAGAGTTAAATTTAAACCTGCACCTGTAAATTCTTTTAAATCTTCCATATTTGTATCACTTCTTAAAAATACGGGTACGTTACCCATATCATTTTTAAAAGCTGTCTGAAAATTCAATTTTAAATCTTTTACAAAACTTTTATCTAAGTCAATATTTAAGATTGATTTATGCAGTTTTACTAAAGAAGTTAGTAAGTATTGTTCAACCATTTCATCAGAAGAACCGTTTTTCTTTTTTGCATCAGCTTCTTTAAAAGTAGCATTTAAATATTCCCAATAGGTCTTGTTTTCATTTGGCATTTGCAAATTCATATGCGCTTTAAAAACGCCAAAAGGTATAATTAAACCTTCTACAACCTGATCAGGAAAAAGTTGTTTTAGCTCACCTAAATTTGCAGCTTTTGGGCCACATAATTTTCCAGAATCAGTAGCATTAACAGTTCTCATATTTATCACTTTAGAAACATCTAAACGTATATCTGCAACTGGTACTTCAATCATATTTTTGCTACGTTCCACTTTTTCGAAAAGTTTTTTTTCTTCATTGCTCATATCATCTTCTTCTTTAAGAATTACATTTCCTTTATGAGAAACTGCATAAAATACTTTTTTACCATTGTCTTTTTTTAAGGCTGATAAATTTTCATTTGATAATGCAGCATTTGGTATTCCTAAATTTCTTGCTAATAATTGAACGTGAGAAACTAAATTTCCTTCAGAAACTGTCATAATTCCTGCAACTGGTTTTAAATCTGAAGGCGGATTTTGAAAAATATAAATCTTGTTGGTCTGTACTTCTATAGCATCAGGATTACCATCAACCACAACCAGTTCTCCAAAGGCATAACCAGGATTTAAACCTCTAATGGCACTTTGATTGTCTATAGACATTACCTTGTTATTAATGTTAGAAATTTTGGCAACAAACGTACCTAATTTACTAACAGTTTCTCCTAAACTCAGAGCAATACTATTTCTAACTCTATCATCTATAAAACCATATGCTAAAGGCTCAAAATGGGTGTAATTTAAAACATCTTCGTTGTAATTTGCTTTAATTAAAGAAGCGCTCCATTCTACAATACTTCTAGAAGTATTTAATACATTGTTCAATTCTTCAATTGTAATGTTTTCTTTATTTGTAGAATTTTTTAAGTTATTTTCAACTTGGTCATATTCCCAAAATTCTAATAAACCAGTACCTAAAGATGCACAAGTTAGCGCCTCTATTTTATGAATAGTTTCTGCTAAATTTTCAGTTTTCCAGTTCTGAGTTTCTATCAACAAAATATTTTCTAATTGATTGCTAATATCAAGTAATTGTAAACGGTCTTTTACAGATTTAAAATCTAAAATGGTACCTCTAATATTGGCTAAAATACTGGCAGACTTTTCCACTATTTTTCTAGAAGAATTGTGATCATTAAAATAGGTAGAAAAGTTTTTAATTTCTTCTACAACCATTGCATTTCCATTTAAACTAGCAATTTCTTTATCAATCTTTTTAAAATCTAAAGGAGCGTAAAATTGCTCCATTGTTACTACTAAATCTTTTAATTTTTTCTTTTCTTTAAGTGATAATTTACTGTCATTTTTTTGAATAAAATGCTCCACTAATTTAATATCTGTTTTCTGCGGATTTCCGTGGATTTTAATTCTGATATCCATAAAACTCGGAATTTCTTCCGCCAGAATTTTAGATTCACTTCTCATTAATTGCCCAATATTGGTGTCTCCATTATGAGGAATGTCTTTTAATGCTTGTCGAATTAAATAGTAATTTGTTTTTATAAAATTGTCATCATTTAAAACGGTTTCAAAAAAGGCTTTTCCCCAAGCTTCTTCATCTTCAGATTGAATTGCGCCTCTGTAATATTGCCCTTTTCTTAAAATCCATCCATTATCTATACTTTTTAAATAGTTGCCAATTTGATATTGCTTTAATCTGCTGTAATTATGGTTGGCATCTAAAAATTCATTGGTTTTTATAGCCGCTAAAATTTCTCCAAAATACAAATGATTTGTTTTTCTTAAATCTAATGCAGATTGTTTAAAACTTGCGTGTTGTATTCCATCAATATCATCAGGACAAGGATCTTTTGCATCTCTAATACTACCATCTTTACAAAACCATTTTATTCTGTAATATGGGCCTCTAATATCATTTTTATAAGTTTCTACTAATTGCTTTATTGCTGAAGTTGTTTGTTCTTGTGCAAACGAATTTGAACCGAAAACAAAGAAAATTAGAAGTACTTTAAGAATATTTTTCGCCATTTTTTTAGTTGATTTATTCAAAGTTAGTTCTAATTTTTGAATAAAATAACAAATGAAATCTATAGAGTTCAGATAATTTTGATATGAGTTAAAACTTTTTTTAAAACTCATATTTTGCTGTTTATAGAATGGTTTTCAGTCACTTTGGGTCAGTTTTAAACAATCTAAATTCAGAGAATATAAATGTAGTTTTAAAATATTAGTGATATTTTAATAGAAGAAATTTAAAGTTTAAAGAATTTAGTAGCAACTGTAGTTATAAAAAGAATTACTTTTTAATAGTAAAAATAAAAGCCTCACCATTTTGAATAACAAACATTTCTTGGCAGTTTGTAGGGTGTAGAAATTCACACTTCCCATCCGTAGAAAAAGAATCATTATTGATTGTAAATTCGCCTTCAAAATCTTTTATTCCAGTTGAATTATATCTGGCAATTAAATAATTTTTATTATCAATTTGTTTTTCGATATGAAACCAAGCACCACTTCCAATTCCACCTAACCAAGTACCATTTTCTAATTCAAAAATAGCTTTGTTTGGTTTTTCGGTTCCTATTAAATTCGGTTCAATATCAAATTTATTTAAAAAAGAATCTTTGTATTCTTTAAGAATAGATCTGTTTTTATAAAGTTTTATTTCTTGTTGATAAACATTGTAAATAGTTTTGGTTGATGTGGCTTTAATAACATTACCAATTGGGCTAGGCGTAACCAGATTAGAAGTTTTTAATTGCAATTTAATTTTTTTATTGGTTAAAGATGCAATCAAAGTATCAGTTACAAAACGCGAGCAATTACTACCATTTTTCACAAAAACACCATAAGGAATTTCTTTTCTTTGAATGAAAGAGTTTATAAACTGAGAAGCTAAATTATAATTAATATCTGTGTTTATGGATGCAATTAATCGTCCATCTCCATGAGTTTTTTCTGGATGCTTTTCTAACCAAAGTAAAATTTCTTGTAAGTTGATTAATTCCTCTTTTTCAAACTCAGCTTTTATCGGTATTTCTAATTCAGCATCAGTTTCTTTGCATCTAACTCTACCATTTCCATAAGTAGTAATATATCTGCCAAAATCATAATAATTGATTTTAGTTTTCCCTTTTTTCAACAATAATAAAGCTGCATGACCAGCTTGTACAGCATGTTTGCTACCAATACCAAGTTTAGGCCAAATTTTACTAGAAGGCTCCCAATAAGCAGGTCTTACAACAGTATCTGGGTAAGAAAGAATTATAATTATGCCATTAGATGAAGACATATTTTATTTGGTAAATAAAGCACTTTGTATAACTCTAAACGTCTTAAAAGCAAAGTAAATCGCAAAAATTGTTAATACAATTGCGAGTAATAATATTAAGTAAGACAAGTATTCGTTAGGAGTGCCTTCAAATTTTTTTAACGCTTTAAATCCCATTGTTAAAGAAATAGGAGCAGCTATAAAAAGGAAAATTAAAATACCTAAATACTTTAAACCTTTGGCTAATAAATTTACATCTGTACTCATGAGTTATAGTTTTTTATCGCATTTCTAACATTACCAAATTCAGCTAATAATTCACCTGCTTTTTCTTGGTCGATATTTAATTCTTTGGCTAACATTTTTTGCCCTCTTTCTACTAATTTATTGTTAGAGAGTTGCATATCAACCATTTTGTTGCCTTTTATTTTTCCCAATTGAATCATTGTAGTTGTAGAAAGCATATTCAAAACCAATTTTTGAGCAGTTCCAGCTTTCATTCTAGAGCTTCCAGTTACAAATTCTGGCCCTACAATTACTTCTATAGGGTATTGAGCTGTTAAGGATAATGGACTATTTTTATTACAAGAAATTGCGCCAGTTATAATGTTATTTTCGTTACATTTTTCTAACGCCGAAATTACATAAGGTGTAGTTCCAGAAGCTGCTATACCCACTACAACATCTTGATCAGAAATGTTATGCGCTTGCAAATCTAACCAACCTTGGTTTGTAGAATCTTCTGCAAATTCAACTGCTTTTCTAATGGCAATATCTCCACCAGCTATTAAACCAACCACCAATTCGTGAGGAACACCAAAAGTGGGCGGACATTCAGAAGCATCTACAATACCTAATCTGCCAGAAGTTCCTGCACCAATGTAAAAAAGTCTCCCACCATTTTTTAATTGATGAACAATTTGGGTTGTTAAAGCTTCAATTTCTGGCAGCGCTTTTTCTACGGCTAATGGCACAGTTTTATCTTCATTATTAATGTTACTTAATAATTCTGAAATCGACATTTTTTCTAAATGATTGTATTTAGAATCTTGTTCTGTAGTTTTTGTAAAATTCATCAATCAAAAATACAGATTTCTATATGAAATTGACTATTATTTTTTGGGCGTTTTAACGGGCTTTACACTATATCTTTTTTTATGAAAAATAAAAAAAGGATGTCGTTTCAATCCCTAACGCAAAGGCAAGTTTATAAAAGGAATTTAATTTTTGCGGCAAATCTCTAGTTTAAGTATTTATTTGAGAAAAAGAATAAAAGTCTAAATGGATAATTAACAGCATTGTTAGTTTTAGAGAATATTGGTTGAAACAAACATTTACAATTTTTTTTAAAAACCTAGCAGGAAAGTTTTACTCGTTTTCGACTAAATCTATGGTGTAAGTATCGGTTTCAGAAATATGAAAATAGCCTAAAGGGAAATAATCATCATTAGTCGTATTAATTATATTACCTAATAAAGAAGCAGGTGCAGATTCAAAAGGACCTCCAGAATTTTGACCACTTTGACTAATTAACACCTCAAAATATGTGAAATATTCTTTTGTAATTCCGTGCATTTTAATAGTTACAGTAGTTGGTACTTCAATGTCATCTTCTTGATAGAAAGAAGAAAAATTATATAAAGAACCATTAAAAAAACGATCATCCAAAGCCAAAAATATGTTATTTGTATAATCTAATAAATAATAATTTTCTAAAGTTTCATCATCTTGGAATTCTATTTTTAACTGAATTTCATCACCTGTAAATAAGGTTTCATCACCTTGAACAACAGATACAAAAGGAGTAGATTTTATTTTAGTTGCTTGGGCTTTGTAAGTTTCATTTTCATAAATTACAGTTAATTCATAAGCTGTATCATCTGCAGGAATAAAAGCATTTGTAGGTTCATAATTTCCATCAGCATTGGCATCAGAAAAAGGAATAATCGAATTGTCTGATAAATTGGTTAGAAATACATTTGCATTGGTAACTGTTGGTATTTCATCATTAAAATAATCTGCTGATAAACTTAATTTTACAACAGTGTTTGCGGTTACTGGGTTTTCATCAAACAAAACCTCAAAAGTTGCATCTATCACTAATTTTGGAGCAATTGATGGAACATCAACGTCTATAACTTTTTCACAATTTGCGAAAAAGAAGCATAATAAAATTGGTAGTATAAATCTCTTTTTCATCGTTCTAAAATTTAAAATTATAAGTTACAGAAGGGACCATTCCAAAAATGGAAGTTTGTACAGCTTCATTTCTTAATGTTTCTCTATTCTGACTAAAGTTTATAGAAGCTGCATTTTGACGTCCATAAACATTATAAATACCAAAAACCCATTCACCTTGCCATTTTCTGTTTTTGTTTTTTTCTGGAGTTAAAGTTGCAGAAAGGTCTAGTCTATGATAAGCAGGAAGTCTGTCTGCATTTCTTCGATTATCATCATAAATGGGTACATTTAAACCTTCAAATTCGTATTGGCCTACAGGATAATTGGTAGGTTGCCCAGTTTGGAAAACAAAATTGGTATTAAACTTCCATTTTTCATTCAATTCGTAACTCCCATTTATAGAAAAATCGTGGGTTTTATCATAAGGTGTACTGTACCAATTTCCGTTATTAATTCCGGGTTCATTTGCGGTTCTACCTTCAGTTTGCTGTTCAGATCTAGATAAAGTATAAGCAAACCAGCCTTTAAATTTACCTTCATTTTTTTTGAATAATAACTCTAAACCATAAGCTCTTGCTCGTCCGTTTAAAATAACAGTTTCAATTTCGTTATTTGCAATTAAATTTGCCCCATTTATATAATCGATTCTGTTGTCTATATCTTTATAAAAAGCTTCTGTTTCTATAGAATAATCGCCATCTTTTAAAGATTTAAAATAGCCCACTGCATATTGGTCTAATAGCTGAGGTTTAATGTATTTTCCACTTGGTGTCCAAACATCTAAAGGAGTAGGAGAAGAGGTGTTAGATAACAAATGTAAATATTGTACCATTCTATTATAACTTGCTTTTATAGAAGTGCTTTCGTCTAAAATATAAGACATAGAAACACGAGGTTCAAAATTATTGAAAGTAGCTATAGCATCACTTCTAGTGTAAGATTCTGTACCAATTGCTTCTGCAGATTCATATTTTTTGAATTGTTCATCATAAATAACAGGTTCATCGTTTTCATAAATATTTAATTCATTTTGCCCTAACCTTGTAAAATTGCTAAAACGAACTCCATATTGTAATCTTAATTTATCGCTTAATTTATGTTCTGCATCTACATAAATAGCAAATTCATTGGCATATTTGTCAATTAATTTTTCTTGCTGAATTCCAGAATCTTCTCTGTTAGGCTTTATTTCACCAGGATTAAATTTGGTATAAATATTATTAATACCATAACTCAATTTTGTTTTATCACTTAAATAATGGTTAAAGTTGTATTTTAAATTGTAATTCGTGATTCCAGAATCCCAATCAAAACCTACAAAATCTAAAGTTAATCCATAGAAATAATCAGAATAAATTAAAGAAAGGTTAGAGAATAATTTATCAGAAAAAAGATGATTCCAGCGCAAATTGGCAACTTGATTACCATAAGTATTTACAAAACTATCGTTAATTCCGAAAACGTCTTTACCGAAATAACCAGAAAAGAAAACGCTGTTTTTATCGTTAATTCTATAGTTTAATTTGGTATTTAGGTCGTAAAAATAGGCTTTGTTGTCATTATCGATAAGCGGTAAAAATAAGTGTGCATAAGAAGATCTACCACCAATTAAAAAAGAAATTTTCTCTTTTTTAATTGGCCCTTCAATTAATAATCTACTAGAAACTAGTCCGATTCCACCAGTAATATTAAAGTCTTTACTATTTCCTTCTTTTTGATAAATATCTAAAACTGATGATAATCTTCCTCCATATTTTGCAGGAATACCACCTTTATATAATTTAACATCTTTAATTACATCAGGATTAAAAACTGAGAAAAAACCAAACACGTGAGAGGAGTTAAAAACCACTGCTTCATCTAGCAATATTAAATTTTGATCTGCTGCACCACCTCTTACATTAAATCCAGAAGCGCCTTCTCCAGCACTAGTAACTCCAGGTAGTAGAATTAGAGATTTTATAATATCGGCTTCGCCTAAAACCACAGGAATCTGTTTTATAGTTGCTGCAGTAAGTTTATTTACACTCATTTGTGGCGATCTTACATTCAGTTTTTCGATGTTACCTTCTATGATAATTTCATCTAAATTTTCAGCTTCTTCAAGTAATTTAAAGTTTTTAGTCAGTTTTTTGTTTAGGTTGATGTTTTCTACAATAGTTGTAAAACCTAAATAACTTACTTGAATTTTATAAATACCTTCTGGTATGGTTATGGAATAAAAACCATATTCGTTTGTGGTGGTACCTGAGTTGAGTTCAGGGATATAAATCGAAACACCAATTAAGGTTTCGTTACTTGCGTTGTCGTAAACAGTACCACTTACTGTATATTTCTCTTGACTAAAAAGAGAAAAAGAAAAGAGTAAACAGACAAATAAACATAATTTTTTAGTGGATATCATTTATATCTTATTTAAGTTACATCAAAAGTATTAAATAGATAAAACAAAACTATTAAGATACCTTAAGAAAAGGTAGTTGATATTGATAATAAAACGTTAAAATAGTACTAATCATAAATAAGGTCTTTAACTTTTATTTTTTCGTTTTTAATAAAATCGTACAAAGTTAATCGTCTTAATGTGTAGTAATCTGTCCAGAATTTCTCTAAAGAATTTAGGTAACTTAAAACAGAATTGTCTTTTTCTTGTAGTGCAAGGTTTAAGTCTGTAATAGTAATTTTACCCAAAATAAATCTTTTTTTGGTAATTTCGTACCTTTTAATTGCAATTTCTTGTGCTTTTTTAGCAGTTTCTAAAAAGTTACGTTGGTTTTGCCAGTTTAGCGTGTGTAAGTAAATTTCTTGTTCAAATTCTTGTTCATCTTGCTCAACGTTAGTATTTACTAAATCTTTATTTGCTTCAACTAATTTTCTACGAGATTTAGATACGCCCCAATCTAAAATAGGAATACCAATAGATAAAGAAACATTTTGTTGCTGATTATAATCTTGAAATAATTCGTTAAAAACATCGCCTTGTTGCGAAATTCCAAAATTAGCATTTAATCTTAATTGCAACCTGTTGCTACCTTTAACCTCTGCAACATCTTGTTCGGCTTGCAATCTTCTTCTTCTAAATTCTATAACGGCTTTTCTGTTTGCTTTTGCTTCTTCTAAAGCTTTTTCTACAGTTACTGTAAATGTTGATAATTCCTTTGGTGTATCTAATAAAATATTTTCGTTTTCTAAATCTAAATAACGAGATAAATTTTGCGAAGTTCTTTTGATGTTAATTTGATTTGTAGTAACATCATTCTTAGAATTTAACACAGATAATTCTATTTGTAATAAATCGTTTTCAGCAATTTTACCCATTTTAAATCTACCTTTAGAAATCTGAAATAAAGTATCTTGATTAGATAAATTAGATTGTGCAATTCTTGCTTGAACTTGGGCTTTTAACAATGCAAAATATCTTCTGGTAGTATTTAAAGAAATATCTTCCATGCCTTCAATTAAGTCTCTTTTTGCTTCTTCATACATTAAAGGTTCAATTTTTTTATCCCATTTAAATTCATTGTAGAACAATGAATTCTGACTATAATTTATAGAAAAAGGAATTACAGAATATCTAGTGGCATCATTTGTAAAAAGATCTACCCTTTCTAATTGAGAACTAAATGATAATGTACCTCCTGTAAAGGCTAAATTCTGGTTTAAAGATAAAACACCTTCTAATCTAGATTGATTGGTTTGTACAAAAATATCTTCTCCTTGATCGTTTGTTAATCTATTTATTGAATTTGAATAAGAAGGTAAAGTTGCATCTAAACGCAATTGAGGCAAAAATCCTGCTTGATAGTTTCGATAACGCCAATAACTCGCTTGGTTTTGATTGATTAAAGCCTTGTATTCTGGAGATTTTTTTTGAGCAATTTCAATAGCTTCTTCTAAAGTAATTTGTTGTTGACTTTGCACTGAAATTGATAGCAAAAAGCAAAAAGTAATAAGAATTTTTTTCATAGTTATTCGTGTCTAATAGCTTCTATTGGGCTTTTATTAGCTGCAGATTTTGCAGGTGCAATTCCAAATATTAATCCGATTAATGTAGCAACAAAAAAGGATAATAAAATAGAACTAACAGATAATATTGTTTCTATGCCTGTGGTAATTTCTAAAATATAGGAGGCTAAAACGCCTAGTACAATACCTATAATTCCACCACCAATACTCACTAAAACAGATTCGGTTAAAAACTGAAGAATTACATCTTCTTGAGTTGCGCCAATAGCTCTAATAATTCCGATTTCTTTTGTACGTTCAAGAACGGATGCTAACATAATATTCATAATTCCAATACCACCAATTAATAAAGAAATACCAGCAATTATACTTAAAACGATATTAAAAATTTGTTTGGTTTTTTGTTGCTGTTTTAAAAGTTGAATGGGTATAGAAATTTCAAAATCTAACATATCATTATGTCTTCTTTTTAACATTCTACTTAAAACATCTGCAGTAGCATTTAATTCTGATGAGTTGTTTACTTGAACAATTAATTTATCAATTTGATGATAATTACCTCTAGGTATTTTCTTTTGAGGTCCATCTTGACCGCCAAAAATCATAACATTACCTTCTGGTAAAGGTTTGTCACTAATTATTTTACGATCTTTATACCGAACTAAAAAAGTTTTAATAGGTATGTAAACATCTTGGTTTAAATCTCTAATTCCTAAATTTTCTTGTGCATTTTCTGATATAAATTTTTCTTCAATTACACCAACAACTTGCAACCAAACATCTTTAACTTTTATTTGTTTGCCAATTGCACTTTCTCCAGTAAAAAGTTTTTTCTCAATTTTTTTACCTATAATACAAACAGGCAAAGAATTTTCTGATTGAGCTGTAGAAAAGTTTTTACCACTTTCTATACTAATATTTGATGTTTCAAAAAAATCTGAAGAAACCCCAATCAATTTTACAGGGCTTTGTCTTCCTTTTTTTATCACATAAGTTTCTAAAATTATTTCTGGACTTACTTTTTTTACAGAAGGTATATTTCTTTTAATGCTAGCAACATCTAACATGTCTAATCCTTTAGAAAAACGTTTAGGAGTTATGCCTTCGGTTTCAACCTCTTCCTCATCACTATCACCTTCTTTTTCATCTGGTATTGGTGTAATTACAATATTATTTACACCAACTAATTCTAGTTGAGCTAAAATTTCTTTTTCTGCTCCATTACCAATGGCTAACATTGTAATAACTGCTGCTACACCAAATATTATACCTAAAGAGGTTAATAAAGTTCTAACTTTATTGGCTAAAATTACGCGAACAGCTTCACTAAAATTAGATTTTAGTTTTTCTATATAGATTTTATCAAACATAAAAAAACTAGTTTAATTTTGCTATTTGTGCAGTTTCATAACCTTCTGGTTTATTTAAATAAACTACATCTTCTTCAGATAAACCATTAGTAATTATAACAGAATCATTATTAGAATCACCTATTTCAACTTCTGTTTTTGTAACTGAAAAGCCAGATTTTTTATATACATAAGTAATTGAATCTTTAGAAAAAATCGCTTCTAAAGGTATACTTAAAACATCTTTTCTTTCGAAAGTTAATATTTTGTTTGATGTTGTCATTCCTGGTCTAATATTATTATTAGAGCCTTTTAATTTTATTAAAACCTGAAAAACTTTAATATCAGAGCCTCGTTTTTTTTCTCCAACATTTGCTACAGCTGTAACAATTCCTTCCATTTCAATATCAGGAAAAGCATCAAAACCAACTTTTACAGGTAAATCTTTTTTTATTTTTCTAATATCTACTTCATTTGCATAAGTTTTAGATTCCATTTTGGTTAAATCTGGTAAACTTGCAATTGTTGGATTCCAAGGGCTTATTGTTGAACCTACTTTTTTCTTAGTACCATCCCAGTTTTTATCATAAGTAATCATACCATTTCCATCAGAAAAAATTGTAAAAGATTTTAGTAGTTTTAGTAAGTCATCTAATTTTTTTCTAGTCTTAGAAACTTGCGTACCAACTTCTACCATTTTGGCATTAGCTTGTCTTTTTTTAATTTTATAATTCTCTAATTTTTCTTTTAAATCTCTTTCTGCTTTTTCTAAGTTGATTTCTAATTTTTTTATAGTTGCAGGTGGTTCGTAAATAGATTGTTTTAGCTCTAGCGTAGTTTCTTCCATAGTAAAACGCAAATCTTTTATAGAATTTCTTTCTTGTTTTAAAGATAGAGTTGTGTCTAATTGTTGTTGTGTATATTTAGATAAGGCAGTTTCTAGATTTAGTTGCTCATCAAGAATTTGTTCATTTACACTACTTGGGTCTAAACGACCTACATAATCGCCTTGTTTAACAATAGTACCTTCTGCTACTAAATCTTGAATTTTAAGATTGTTTAATCTAAATTTTCTAAGATTGTCTGGTCCTTTAATTTTTTTTAGACTTGTAGATTGTGCTTCCCCAGAAGTAATAACTTCACTAAGAAAATTGCCTTTTTTTACTTTAGAAGTAAGGTATACATCACCATCAGCAGAAGGTGAAAAATAACTATAAGTAAAGTAAATTAAAATTAATACAATAATAGATATTATGGCAATACGCTTCTTTTTCATTTGGTTTTATTTTGAGAGAAAACCAAAGCTAATTAAAAAAGGAGTGCTAAATAGCACTCCTTCTGTTAATTTTTTATCAAATTTTTTGTTAAATGTTTAACTTAGTATATTATTAAGTATAGAATTAGGTCTCATTGCATTTACTACCAACTCTTCATTTGGTTGATAATAACCTTCTATATTAACAGATTCACCTTGAATTTCATTTAAACCCGCAACAATTTTATCTTCGTTTTCTGATAAAGATTTTGCTATCGATGTAAATTCTGCTTTTAATTCAGCGTTTTTATTTTGGCTAGCTAAACCTTCTGCCCAATATTTTGCTAAATAAAAATGGCTACCTCTATTATCTAATTCGCCTACTTTTCTCGATGGCGATTTATCATTATCTAAGAATTTGTCTGTAGCTTCGTCTAAAGTTTCTGCTAAAACTAAAGCTTTTGCATTATCGTTTGTGTTACCTAAATGCTCTAAAGAAACTGCTAATGCTAAAAACTCACCTAAAGAATCCCAACGTAAATGGTTTTCTTCTAAGAATTGTTGTACGTGTTTAGGGGCAGAACCACCAGCTCCAGTTTCAAACAATCCTCCACCATTCATTAAAGGAACAATAGAAAGCATTTTTGCAGAAGTACCCACTTCTAAAATTGGGAATAAATCTGTTAAGTAATCACGTAAAACATTACCAGAAACAGAGATAGTGTCTTCTCCTTTTACAATTCTGTCTAAAGTAAATTCTGTTGCTTTTATAGGCGATAAAATTCTAAGATCTAAACCTTCAGTATCGTGATTTGGTAAATATTTATTTACTTTTTTAATGATTTCTGCATCGTGTGCTCTGTTTTCATCTAACCAAAAAACTGCAGGAGTTTCAGAAGCTCTAGCTCTTGTAACTGCTAATTTTACCCAATCTTGAATAGGTAAATCTTTTGCTTGACACATTCTCCAGATATCACCTTCTTCTACACTGTGCTCAATTAAAGTCTTACCTTCTGTATTAGTAACAATAACTTTACCATCAGAAGCTATTTCAAAAGTTTTGTCATGAGAACCATATTCTTCTGCTTTTTGTGCCATTAAACCAACATTAGGTACTGTACCCATTGTAGTAGGATCGAAAGCTCCATTCTTTTTACAGAAATCTATAGTAGCAGCATAAATACCTGCATAAGAACTATCAGGAATTATTGCTTTTGTATCTTGTAATTCTCCTTTAGCATTCCACATTTTTCCAGAAGTTCTAATCATTGCTGGCATAGAAGCATCAATAATAATGTCAGAAGGTACGTGTAAATTTGTAATTCCTTTATCAGAATTAACCATTGCTAAAGCTGGTCCGTTTTTGTAAACTTCTGCAATATCAGCTAAAATTTCTTCTTTTTTCTCAGAAGAAACTTCGTCTAAATTACTTAAAACATTTGCAAAACCTACATTTGCGTTTACACCAATTTTATCAAAAGTTTCAGCGTGTTTCTCAAATAAATCTTTATAGAATACTTTTACAGCGTGTCCAAAAATAATTGGATCAGAAACTTTCATCATTGTGCCTTTCATATGTAATGAAAGTAAAACGCCTTGTTCTTTAGCGTCTGCAACTTGTTCTTCTAAAAATGCAAGTAATAATTTTTTACTCATTACTGTTGCATCTATAATTTCGCCATCTAACAAAGAAATACCATCTTTTAAAACAGTTTCTGTACCATTAGCAGCAATATGTTTTATAGCTACAGTTGTTGCATTTTCTACAGTTACAGATTTTTCGTTGTTTGCAAAATCACCAGCAGACATTGTTGCTACGTGAGTTTTAGAATCTGAACTCCAAGCGCCCATAGAATGTGGGTTTTTACGAGCGTAATTTTTTATGGCTTTAGGTGCTCTTCTGTCTGAATTACCTTCACGTAAAACAGGATTTACAGCAGAACCTTTGACTTTGTTATAACGCGCTAAAATAGCTTTTTCTTCTTCTGTTTGTGCATCTTCAGGAAAATCTGGTAAAGCATAACCTAATGCTTGTAATTCTGATATTGCAGCAGTTAATTGCGAAACAGAAGCGCTAATATTTGGTAATTTTATAATATTTGCTTCTGGTTGTTTAGCTAAATCCCCTAAATAGGCTAAAGCGTCTTCAACTTTTTGTTCATCACTTAAATAGTCAGAGAAATTAGCTAATATTCTAGCTGCTAAAGAAATATCTTTAACTTCAATTTCTATGTTTGAAGATTTTGTAAAAGCTTTTACAATTGGTAAGAATGATCTGGTTGCTAAGGCTGGAGCTTCATCTGTCTTAGTGTATACTATTTTAGCTTTATTGCTCATTTTTAGATAAATTTTATTGGTTATTTTTTCTCTACGAAATGGATTTCGTAAAAAAAAGCGGAGCAAATTTATGAATTAATAATGATATTATTATTGATAAGTTATTATTAATTACTATGGTTTAATAAGTATTTAATAATAAATTGTAAGTATTATTACGAATTTTTATTTCTAATAAATATAAAAGCCATATCACACAATTTCTTGTTATAATATGGCTTCTTTAAAATAGTTTCTGAACTGCTATGTATTACTACAGATGGCAAATAAAAGTAAACTTTTATATTTCTTTTTTTTAAGAAATTACTTTCACTATTTCTGGTTTGAAACATCCTTAACATTGTAAAATAAGTGTAACCTTTTTTTACTAATTACGATTATTTCAGATTGCTTTTCCTTATATTTTAATCTATTTATAATTTTAAATACTTAGTTTTTCTAAATTATTACAAAGATTTTACGTTACATTAGATTTCTTTAATATTATTAGAACTTAGTATTAACTTTCGTTTTGTATTATTTTCTATTAATTTTAAAGCTTTTTGATGAATCTAAGCTACTTTTCTTAATTTAAAATTATATTTCAAATTATAAATAAATTTAAAGTTTATCGAATAAAGCAATATATAAAGAACGTTACTTTAAAATTTACAGTAATTCTTTTGATCTGTTTTTAAACTTTCATAAGAATTATGTTGTAAATTCTGAAATAAATTTACTTATATTTTATGAATATGAAAAATATTTAACAATAAATTCATTAACATAATATGAACTAGGCTTATTAACAATTGTTAACAAAAAAAGCATTGCGAATATCCGCAATGCTTTTTAATCTTTTTATGTAAGAAGTATTATCTTCTTTTTTCAGTAATTCTAGCTTTTTTACCAGTAAGACCTCTAAAGTAGTAAATACGTGCTCTACGTACTTTACCTCTTTTGTTGATTTCAATTTTTTGAATAGAAGGTAAGTTAACAGGGAAAATTCTTTCTACACCTACAGTACCAGACATTTTTCTGATAGTAAATGTTTCAGAAGTACCAGCACCTCTTCTTTGAATTACAACTCCTCTAAAAAACTGAGTTCTAACTTTTTCTCCTTCTTTAATTTCGTAATACACAGTAATTGTATCACCAGCAGCAAATTCTGCAAATTCTTTTTTGGTTACAAATTCGTCTTGAACAAATTTTACTAAAGATTCCATCTTTTATATTTTATAGGTTTGGTAAAGCAACATTCACGATTCTCGTCAGAGGTTAGTTTAGCGAGTGCAAATTTATACAATTTTATTAAAACCCAACATTAAAAAAAGATTTATTTTCTATTAATTTTTATCACTTTAATTTAAAGAAATAGTTGTGTATTAAAAGATTAGGTGTAATATGTTTATCAAATTTTAAACTTGCCATAATATTACAGTTACAATTGTACAATAGTTTTGAGTAGCTAACAAAAAACAACAATGCAACCAACTGTAACAATTACTCAAAAATCAACGAATAGGTTTTTTACTTCATTATTTAAAGTACATAATAGGTTAGTCGATAACTTATCTGTTGTAAAAAGAGAGATTCTTTTTATTTATACTTTATTTTTTGCTACTTCAATCCTCATTATTTCAATCTTTAATAAATATGCTTTGCATTTAAAGATAAACAAATTGCATTCTTCTTTTTTTGATGTGTTTTTTAAATATGCTACTTTTTTAGGTGATGGTGCAATTTTCGGTGTTTTAGCTATTGTTTTTTTGTTTGTTAAAAGAAAAATGTTTTATGTTTTTGTGGTTAGTGGAATTTTAACTTTACTAATAACGCATTTGTTTAAGAAGATTTTATTTAAAGGTATTTTAAGACCAGCAGCAGCTCTGAGTGATAATACTTTACATTTGGTAGATGGTGTAAAAATGGCAATGTTGAATTCATTTCCTTCTGGGCATACTACAACCGCTTTTGCTATATTTACAATCCTGTGTTTGTATTTTGCAAAATGTAAATCGCAATATTTATGGATTTCTTTAGCTATTATTGCAGGTTTATCTAGAGTTTATCTATCTCAGCATTTTTTAATTGATATATTTTTTGGCTCTTTTATAGGCATCATAATAGGTATTGTAAGTATGTCAATATTTTGTAAAGCAAATAAAGTGAGTTAATGCAAAAATCGTATAGAAATTATGCATTGCTTTTTATTGCAATTAGTACAGTCTTTAGAATATTTTGGGCTAGTCAACTTGAATTTGGCAATGACGAAGTTTATTATTGGTTATATGCAAAATATCCAGATATAAGTCATTTTGATCATCCAGGAATGGTTGGTTTTTTTATTCAATTTTTTTCTTTCAATCTTTTTTTTGATACTGAATTGGTGCTCAGATTAGCCGCAATTTTACCAATAAGTATAGCAATGTATGTTGTTTATTTGATTGGAGTATTTATTAAAGACGAATTTATCGGTTTTTTAAGTGTTCTATTATTCAACATCAGTATTTATGGTTTAATAATTTCTGGAACTTTTATTTTACCAGATGCACCAATGGTTTTGTTTTGGTTGTTGAGCTTTTATTTTTTGATTCAAGTAATTCCAGAATTACCAGAAAAATCAAGCACTTTAAAGCTTTTTTTAGGTTTTTTATGTGTTGGTTTGGCTATTTATTCTAAGTACCAAGCTGTATATTTATTAATAGGTGCTTTTGTTTATGTCTTGTTTTTTAATCGAAAATGGTTAAAAAAAGGAAAATTTTATTTGGCTTTTATATTCCCTTTGTTTTCAGTTTTACTGATATTATATTGGAATTACCAAAATGATTTTATCAGTTATAAATTCCATAATAATCGTGTTTCATTTTTTAATTTGTCTTTTAATAAAGACGCTTTTTTAAGAGAAATTTTAGGTCAATTGATTTATAATAATCCTTATGTTTTTGTTTCTATACTATTAATGTTAGTTGCTTTTTTTAGAAATAAATTCGTTTTTGATACCAAAATCACCAATTTCTTTTTGCTATTTTCTTTGCCATTAATTGCAACAACAATTTACCTTTCTATTTCTAGAGATACTTTGCCTCATTGGTCTGGAGTGTCTTATTTAACACTAATCCCTTTGTTGGCTGTTTATATTTCGAATCATAAAAACATCCAAAGAAATTTAATTCGAGGATTTTGTTTTTTGTTGATATTACTAAGTGTTGTAACCATAGAAATTAATAATGGTTGGTTTTTACCAACACCAAAATCAGCAAAAAAGGAAACTTTAGGAAAGCAAGATGCTTTAATGGATTTGTATGGATGGCAGCAAACTTCAGAAAAAGTGAGTAAAGTTTTAAATGATAAAAAGTTGACGCATTTACCAATTATATCAGAAAAATGGTTTCCAGCAGCACATATTCATTATTATATAGCCAGACCAAATAATATGTTGGTTTATGGAGTAGGTGACTTACCAGCAATTCATAAATATTATTGGATTAATAAAAAACAACCTCCATTAAAAAACAAAGAAGTACTTTATATTACTGATAGTAGAAACTTTAAAAATCCTGAAGAGATTTTTAATCAATATGATGAATTTCAGTTGGTAAAAACGATTTCTATTACAAGAAATAAGAAAGTAGTAAAAAATGTTTTTATTTATTTGTTGATGAAGGATTAGCTTTATAATTTTCGCAATAAAACACCCAAAATTTACGAACTTCTTTACCATTTCTTTTGATGATAATTGGTGCTAATTCTGTTACTTTATCAAAATAATTATTGATTTTTGGATGATTTTCGCCTTTTTTATCCTTGTTTTTAAAACGTTTATCAGAATCTATAAAAATGGCGTTTTTACCATTTAAAGTCGATAAATTATCACCTAAATAATCGAAATGTAAAGCAGGTAAACCAATTATGTTTTGTGCATACACTTTATCATCCATATAAAAGTTTAAACAAGCTGAAGTTTTATAATTATCATCAGAAAAAACAAAAGTATTGGTGTATTCTTCTTGTAATTTTTCAGTTTCTATAGCGAGTTCTTTCCAGCCAACCCAAGTGTCATCACTTTTAATTGGTACTAAATAAAATAATACTTCTAAGGCAACTAATAGGTGAAAAACGATTGAGAAAATAACCTGAATTTTCAACAGTTTCTTATTAATAAACATTCCTGCTAAAATTATTCCTGTAATGTAAGAAGGCATCATCCAATTTAGTTTAACCCAATAAATAGGAGTTAGGCTAAAAAAGCCAACAAAAGTTGGGATAAAAAATGCCAATAAAAACAAGGTTTTAGATTTTGGAAGTTTAAATTTTAAAAGCGCTCTTTTTATAAATTTAAAGGTAAATGTGATAAATACTAAAAATAAAACAGGCAATAATAAAAACAGTTGATGCCCAATTGCACCAAAGAAATAACCAGCATCAAGTTTAAACTCTGTTATAGAACTAGTTCTTTCTGAAGATTGAAATGCAAACGAAGCAAATTCGTTTTGATAGTTCCAATACCAAACAGGAAAAGTAATAGCGACAGAAATTATAATGCTAAGCCAAAACCAAGGAGAAAGTAGTAATTTTCTGTATTTTTTCGAGAAAATTAAAAATAGAATTAAACCAATCTGTAAAACTAAAGCAGTGTATTTACTATTAAATGCAAGGCCCATTGCAATTCCACCAAGAATCCAGTATCCTTTTTTTTCTTCAAAAATTGCTTTGTATAAGCAGATAAGACTCAGTGTCCAGAATAATAATAAAGGAACATCTGGAGTAGAATTGAAAGATAAAATAGATATAAATAGGGTAGAAGCGAGTAAAATGATTGCATTTTCTGCTTTTTGTTTCGATAAAAAGTAAGAAGCTAATTTATAAAAACTGAATAATGTTAAAGAAGTTATTATAAAATCAGTCAGTTTTACAACAAAAACAGATTGCCCAAAAATGTCTGTAAAAAGTCTTAAACAATAACCTATCATCCCTGGATGATCGAAATAAGACAAAGATAAATTTTGCCCATATAAATAATAGTAGGCATCTTGAGGCATTAAGCCCATAAATGGTAATAATATCAACCTAAAAAGTTGAAAACCTAAAACCCAAGAAATGGCTTTGTTATTTTTTATAAATGATAAAAATTTACTCATTATCCAATAAATCAGGTCTTATTTGTTGGGTTCTTTCGTAAGCTTTTTCGCTTCTCCAATCTTCAATTTTTGGAAAATTACCAGACAATAAAACATCAGGCACTTTCATTCCGTCAAAATCTGCAGGTCTTGTATAAACAGGAGGAGACAATAAATTGTCTTGAAAAGAGTCTGTAAGTGCAGATTGCTCATCACCAATTACACCAGGAATTAAACGTACAACAGCATCTACTAAAACTGCTGCAGCCAATTCACCACCTGTTAAAACATAATCGCCAATAGAAATTTCTTTGGTAATGAATTTGTCTCTAATTCTCTGATCTACACCTTTATAATGCCCTGTAAGTATTAAAATATTTTCTTTTAAAGAAAGTGTATTTGCAGTACTTTGATTTAAAGTTTTGGCATCTGGAGTCATATAAATAATTTCATCATATTCCCTTTCTGCTTGTAAATCTTTAATACAATTAGAAATTGGTTCAATCATTAAAACCATACCTGCACCACCACCAAATTGTGTATCGTCTATTTGTTTGTAGTTGCCTAAACCATATTTTCGTAAATCGTGAATTACAATTTTGGCCAAACCTTTTTCTTGGGCTCTTTTTATAATTGAATGATTAAAAGGGCTTTCTAATAAATTAGGTGCAACTGAAATAATATCTATTCGCATAGTGCAAATGTAGGTTATTTATATAGTTTTAAAAATAAGGTTTTTTAAGTTTTGTATTTATCAAGAACAACCTAAATCATTAACTATTTTACGATCATAGTAAAAGGGATACTATATTTAATATTTACAGGTTCACCCCCTTGAGTTCCAGGTTCAATTAGCGGCATTTGTTGCATTACTTTTATCACTTCTTCTTTAATTCTAGGATGAGGAGCTTTAACTTGAATATTTATAATTTTTCCTTTTGTGTTGATTTTAAATGCTATAAATACTCTTTTTCTTCCTTTGCTTAACCCAAGGTTGTTGGGTAAATCTGCATCAAATTTCTTTACAAAATGCATTTGTACTCCTCTGCTAAAACATTTTTTTGCGTCTTCGTAATTTACAGAATTTTCACATCCAGGAAACAAAGGAATTTTTTCTGAACCAATGAAGCTATTTGTTTCTACAACTACTTTACCTTCTTTATATTTTAGTATTTGTAGAAAGTATCTTTTTAAAGGTTCTTTACTTTTAAAATTTAATTTATCAGTAGGATATGCATTAAAAATTTCAATAATTTTTTTGTCTAAAAAGTCTGATCTAGAAGTAGTACTAACATTAAAAACTTTATTCTTTTTATCTAATTCAAAATATAAATTAACTTGATTTTTAATACGACTTAAGCTAGCTATATTTAAATCTATAGTATTTAATTTATCAATAAAAAATTGTGCTAATTCATTTGTAGAATTACGTTTAAAAAGAGAATCGTACTTTACTTCTTTGTTTATTAGTTTTGGAGTTTCTCCTTTTTTATAATTAATTGTAAAACTGTGTAAAGGTTCAATAGGCTTAGCATTTTTATAGCTAATTGTTTTTATTTTAGGAAAATAACTTATGATTTTATCCGTTTCTAAAAGAAATTCTAAAGGAACCTTTGTCTTTTTAGTCATTTTTAATTCACCAGATTTAGTTACTGAGAATTTAATGTAAAGATCAGTTTCTTCTTCTTTAGTATTATCTAAAATACTAAAATCTGCTTTTTCATAAAAAAGTTTTCTTACCTCTAAATTTAGACAAGATTTTATGTCTGGATAAAATTTTAAATCTTCACATTGCTCACAAACAGGAGGTGTTTCTACAACTAATTTAGAACTACAATTAAAAATGTTTTTACTCCCTTTTTTACTTACAATTTGTAGCGAATATCTATTTCTTGTGTCTAAAGAATCTGAGTTAAACTTATCTAAAGAAAATTCTTTAAAAGCACTTATTACAGCTTTATTAAAATCACCAGAACCAAAAGAAGTAATATTTATATGATATGGTTTTCCTTCGTTATTAATAAAAAAAGATAATGTAATATTCTTCTTCTTTGTTTGAAAACGAGCAGTTCTTAATAGTTTTTTCTTAATCTCTTTTTTAAAATACAAAGAAAGTTCGTTTTCAGGATTTGGGTTTGAGAATTTTTCATAATCAAACTCGCTACTGGTTTGCGAAAAGCCAACAAAAAATGAGAAGATTGTAAAAATTAATAAGTAGTTTTTCATAGCTAATTTATTTTGATTTTTAAATAATTATTCTTCAATACTAACATGAAATAAAGCATCGCCTTTATTAACAATCGGAGTTTTATTAATGCAAAAAACGTAGCCATTATGTGGTGCATAAACTCTTTTTTTAAACTCACCAAATGGATCTTGAATAATACCTAAAACGTCTTTCTTTTCTACAAAACTTCCGTTTTTAACCATTACTTTAAGCATACCAGAATGCATAGCACGCAACCATTTCGATTTTTTTACATAGACAGGTGTTTCTCTAACTGTTATTTCTCCTTCAATTAAACCTAAGTGGATTAATACATTTTTAGTTCCGTTTACACCTTCGTTAATAACTGTAGGGTCTAATTCTTTTGTTTTTCCGCCTTCGAATAATAAAACAGTTTTACCCATTTTATGCAAGGTTTCTCTTAAAGACTTTACAATATTATTCGAATACATAATTACTGGCGGATTAAATATTTTTGCCAATTCTAAACCTTTGTCATCATCTTTGTTACAACGAATTTGCGGAACATTATCACGTTGATCTCCACCTGTATGAAAATCGATAACATAATCCACCAAAGGTGCAACTTCCTGTATAAATTGATGCGCAAATTGACTCGCTAAAGAGCCCTTACTAGAACCAGGAAAAACTCGATTTAAATCTCTACCATCAGGGAATTCTCTGGTTTGAATTAGGTAACCAAAAATATTAAAAACGGGTAAGCATATAATTGTTCCGTTTTTTGGTTTGTTAAGTTTTTGGTTAATAATTTCTCTTACAATACCAACTCCATTTATTTCATCACCATGAATACCCGCCATCAATAAAACAACAGGACCAGGATTTTTAGAACGTTCAATAATCAACGGTACTTTTACAGTTGTTCTAGTGTGTAATTTAGCAACTTCTAAATCTAAAACTGTACGTTTTCCTTCAGGAATAATTTCTCCTAAAAGTACAAAAGGGTTATTCTGCATGTATTTCTAAATATCTAATAATTTCTTTAGCAATGTTTTTTCCTGTAGCAACTTCAATACCTTCTAATCCAGGAGATGAGTTTACTTCTAAAACCAAAGGACCTTTAGAAGATTGTAACATATCTACACCAGCAATTCCTAAACCTAAAGCTTTGGTTGCTTTTAGCGCTGTTTTTTCTTCTTCGTCTGTTAATTCAATTACAGTTGCATTACCACCTCTGTGTAAATTAGAACGGAATTCACCTTCTTTACCTTGACGTTTCATGGCACCAATTACTTTACCATCAACAACAAAAGCTCTAATATCTGCACCACCAGCTTCTTTAATAAATTGTTGTGCAATTACTCTTGCGCCTAAACCATTAAAAGCTTCTAAAACAGAAGTTGCTGCATTTTTTGTTTCTGCTAAAACAACTCCTAAACCTTGTGTACCTTCTAATAATTTTAAAACTAAAGGTGCACCACCAACAGAATCTACAACGTGTTCTACATCTTTTGTGTAGTTGGTAAAAACGGTTTTTGGTAAGCCAACTCCAGCTCTTGCTAAAATTTGTAAACTGCTTAATTTATCTCTAGATCTTGTTAATGCTTGTGAAGTTACAGAAGTAAAAACCTTCATCATTTCGAACTGACGAATTACAGCAGTACCATAGAAGGTTACAGAAGCGCCAATTCTTGGTATAATTGCATCGATGTCAGTAATATATTCGCCTTTATAATAAATTTTTGGAGATTTTTTTTCAATCTCAATATTACATTTTAAATGATCTACTACAAACACTTCGTGATTTCTTTTTTTTGCAGCTTCTACAAGTCTTTTTGTAGAGTATAAGTTCGGATTTCTTGAAAGAATTACAATTCTCATTATGCTTTGTTTTTTAATTTATAAGATAGATTTTTCTTTGCAGTATCTATCACAAACTTTTTATTTAAAAATTTTCTTCCTAAAAGTAAAGGAAATTTCATGTCTTTACGTTCACTTAATGTTAAATGAATAGGAATTGTAGTATTAAAAATTACAATTTCAGTTTCTATAAGAAACCTTTTTTCTGTAATTCCGTTAGAACTTTTTACAAGTTTAGAAGCATATTTTTTTGTAGTAAACTCCTTATTATTGTAAAATTCATGATCTGGATCTAATAATTTAAATCGGATAAAACTGTTGTTCTCATGGATTATTTCTTCAATATTAGAACAATGAATTGAAGAAGTGTAAGCACCAGAATCAATTTTAACATCAATATTTTCTAGCGAAAATTCAGGGAAATCTGCTTTATCAACTCTTCCAATAGTTATTTTCATTACTTAATTTATAAGAAGTAAAATTAATAAAACTAATTGATTTATAAAGGTAAAAGATTATAGATTCGCAATTGCTGCTTCTGCACAACGTTCACCATCCATAGCAGCAGAAACAATACCTCCTGCATAACCACCACCTTCTCCACAAGGATATAAACCAATAATTTCTGTATGTTCTAAGTTTTCTTTTCTAGGGATGTTTACAGGTGATGAAGTTCTAGATTCTACACCAACTATATTTGCTTCGTTAGTATAATAACCGTGCATTTTTTGACCAAATACAGTAAAACCTTTTCGTAATCTACTACCAATTATTTTGGGCAACAAAGAGTGTAAAGGTGCAGATTTTAATCCTGGTTGATAAGAACAGTCATTTAAATCCGTAGAGAGTTTTCCATCAACAAAATCTACTAATCTTTGTGCTGGTGCTGTTTGAGATCTACCACCTGCATAAAAAGCAATTTTTTCTAAATCTTTTTGAAACTGTAAACCTTTTAAAGCACCTAAATGCTCGTATTTTTTAAAATCTTTGTCAATATCTAATTCAACAACAATTCCTGAATTGGCAAACTTGTTATTTCTTCTGCTTGGCGACATTCCGTTAACTACAATTTCACCATTTGCTGTGGCTGCTGGTACTATAAAACCACCTGGGCACATACAAAAAGAATACACACCTCTGTTATTTACTTGTTGCACTAAGCTGTAAGCAGCTGCTGGCAATAATTCATCTCTAGCTCCTGTACAACTATACTGAATTTGATCTATAATTTCTTGAGGATGTTCTACACGAACGCCCATAGCAAAAGATTTTGCTTTTAGGGCAATTTCTTTTTTATCTAGTAATTCGTAAATATCTCTTGCTGAATGACCTGTAGCTAAAATAACAGAATTTGCTGTCATTTCTTGTTGGTCATTAATTTCTATAGCTTGTATTTTATTTTTTTTGATAATAAAATTGGTAACTCTACTTTCAAAGTGAATTTCGCCACCAAATTTTAAAATCGTTTCACGTATGTTTTCTATAATTTTAGGTAATTTATTTGTACCAATATGAGGATGAGCATCAACCAAAATTTGATCTGTAGCTCCGTGAAAAACTAGGTTTTCAAAAATTCTTCTAACATCACCTCTTTTTAAACTTCTGGTATAAAGCTTACCATCAGAATAAGTACCTGCACCACCTTCTCCAAAACAATAGTTAGAATCTTCGTTTACAAAATGCTCTTGATTTATGGCACGTAAATCTCGTCTTCTTTCTTTTACTTTTTTTCCTCGTTCTAAAACAATGGGTTTGTACCCTAATTCTATACAGCGTAAAGCAGCATACATTCCTGCAGGGCCAAAGCCAATAATATGAATTTCTTTCGCTTTAGAAACATCTTTATATTCAAAAACGTAATCTGATTTTTCTGGGATTTGTTCGTTGATATAAACAGCTATTTTGTAATTAAAAATGATATCTTTTTTACGAGCATCTATAGATTTACGTAAAACTTTTATAGCAGTTATCTCAGATTTATCAATAGAGAGCTGTTTTGCAGCTTTGTAACTAAGAATATTTTCTTTGCGTTCTTCTATTAAATTTACACGTAACTGAATTTCTTTAATCATTTAAAAACTAAAATTATAATGCTTCTAATTTATTTAAAATACCTTGATATTCAGTGATGCTTTCTTTACAAATAGGTAAAATGTAATTCAGTTTTTCTTTTATTATAATTTCGCTTTCTTCTTCTTTTGCTAATAATTCTAAATTGGCAACTTCATCTAAACAACTTACGCCCATTAAACCAAATGAAGATTTTAAAAAATGACAAATGCCTCTAACATCTTCATAATTTACTGTTACAAGGCTTTTTTTTAAGGTTTCTAATCTAGGTAAAGTGTCTGATAAATAGACACCAATTAACTGTATTAGCATATCTTTATCATTAGCAAAAAAACTTTTAATAGAAGTTAAATCAACTACATTGCTAGTTAATATTTGTTCAATTTCCATAATTATTACGTTTTGGGGGTTAAGTAGAAAGATGTTACAAAGATAAATAAAAATCGTAACACTTCTTTAAAATATGAGTAAATCTAATTCTAAGAATAATAGTAATTTAAACGGTATAAGATAGAAATTTAGCTAATTTTAGATAATACTATTCTAAAATTAGCGAAATTGAAAATTTATCTATTTGTTAATCAAAATAAGAAAAAGTATCGCCGTCTTTAATGTTTAAAAGCGATTCATAAATCATTTTAATTACATTTTCTACATCTTCTCTGTGTACCATTTCTACTGTTGTGTGCATATATCTTAAAGGTAAAGAAATTAAAGCAGAAGCAACACCACCATTGCTATACGCAAAAGCATCTGTATCTGTACCTGTAGCTCTAGATAAAGCAGAACGTTGAAAAGGAATATTTTTTGCCTCTGCAGATTCTATAATTAAATCTCTTAATTTTTGTTGTACAGCAGGTGCGTAAGCAATAACTGGTCCTTTACCAATTTCCATTAAACCTGCTTTTTTAGGCTCAATCATTGGTGTTGTTGTATCATGAGTAACATCAGTAACAATGGCTACGTTTGGTTTAATAGTTTGGGTAATCATTTCTGCACCACGTAAACCAATTTCTTCTTGAACAGAGTTGGTTACATATAAACCAAAAGGTAATTCTTTACCATTTTCTTTTAGTAAACGTGCAACTTCAGCAATCATAAAACCACCCATTCTGTTATCTAAAGCTCTACAAACAAACTTATCTCCGTTTAAAATATGAAATTCATCTGGATATGTAATTACACAACCCACGTGAATACCTAAAGCTAAAACTTCTTCTTTAGTTGCACAACCAGTATCTATGGTAATATTATCTGGTTTAGGAGCTTGTTCATTACTTTTATCTCTAGTATGTATTGCTGGCCAACCAAAAACACCTTTTACAATTCCGTTTTTAGTATGAATATTTACAATTTTACTTGGTGCAATTTGATGATCAGATCCTCCGTTTCTAATCACATAAATTAATCCATTATCAGAAATGTAGTTTACATACCAAGAAATTTCGTCTGCATGACCTTCAATAACAACTTTGTATTTTGCATCAGGATTAATAACACCAACAGCAGAACCATAAGTATCTGTGATAAAGGTATCTACATAAGGTTTTAAATAATCCATCCAGATTTTTTGACCCTCCCATTCATAACCAGTTGGGGCTGCATTATTTAAGTATTTTTCTAAAAACTCTAATGATTTTTCGTTTAAAATTGATTTGTCTGACATAATATCTTTTCTGTTTTGTGTAAAAATAAAACGAATTTTTATGAATATCATTTAAAAAAGGATAAAAAAATGAGGTAAAAGTCCTTATTTTTACATTTGTCACAAATGTGAAAACATCATAAAACCAACAAAAATGAAGCTAGTAATTGAAAATTTAACCAAAACCTATAAAAACGGAGTAAAAGCAATTGATAATTTGAGTATAGAAATTGGTACAGGAATGTTTGGTTTGTTAGGGCCAAATGGAGCTGGTAAATCATCTTTAATGCGAACAATTGCAACCTTACAAAGCCCAGATTCTGGCTCAATTACATTTGGCGATATTAATGTTTTAGATGATAATATGTCTTTGCGAAAAGTATTAGGTTATTTGCCTCAATCTTTTGGTGTGTATCCTAAAATGTCAGCGCAAGAATTGTTAGAATATTTTGCAACTTTAAAAGGAATTTCTAAAAAATCTGATCAGCAAAAATTGATAAAAGAAGTTTTAGAAATTACCAATTTATATGAAGTAAGACATAAGTATGTTGCTGGTTATTCTGGAGGTATGAAACAGCGTTTTGGAATTGCTCAATTACTTTTAAATAACCCAAAATTAATTATTGTTGATGAGCCTACTGCTGGTTTAGATCCTGCAGAAAGACATCGTTTTTTAAATGTTTTAAGAGAAGTAGGTACAAACTGTACTGTAATTTTTTCTACACATATTGTAGAAGATGTTAAGGAATTATGTAATGAAATGGCAATTTTAAATGGAGGTGAAATCTTAAAAAATACAACTCCGCAAGAAGCTACAAAAGAAATTGAAGGGAAAATCTGGAAAAAAATAATTAATAGAGATGATTTAGAAGAGAATGAAAAAATGTTCAATATTTTATCATCTAACTACAATCAAGATAATTCTTTAAATATTAGAGTGTATTCAGAAACAAAACCCTCTGACGATTTTGTGTTAGTGCAACCGCAATTAGATGATGTGTATTTTATTGCTTTAAAACAAGATGAACATGCGTTAGTTTAATAGATTGCTAGATTTTTAGATTATTATAAATACAATTTGAAAATCTAATTATCTAAAAGTCTAACTGTCCTAAAGTCAAATCATCTAACAATCTAAAATTATGTTTTCTACGATATACAAACAAGAACTTAAATACTGGTTTAAAAGTCCCGTTTTTTATATTTTTACTGCAATTTTTTTATTCCTATCTTTTCTTTTATCTGCAACATCTGCAGGTATTTGGGATTCTATTACAGGTACAACTGGTTCGTCTAGAATTGTAAATTCACCAATTAATGTAACAGGTTTATTTGGTGCTTTTACCACTTTAATATTCTTCTTATTTCCATCAATTATTGGAGTTTCTATTTATAGGGATTTTAAAAGTGAAATGCACACCATTTTGTATTCTTATCCTTTTACAAAAGCCAATTATTTGTTTGCGAAGTTTTTAAGCGGAATTACAATTGTGTCTTTAATTGTTTTGGTAATTGCTTTTGGTATGATTATCGGTTTTCGATTTCCTGGAACAAATCCGCAGATTGTGGGTGATTTTAGAATAATGACTTACATACAAGCCTATCTAATTTATGTTTTGCCAAACATTTTATTTTTTGGAGCTGTTGTTTTTGGAGTAGTAACTTTTTCTAGAAATATTGGTGCAGGTTTTATAACTGTTATTATTTTACTGTTTGCACAAGCTGTTGTTGCTAGTATTTTATCTGAACCAGAACAAGCTACTTTGTTAGCGATTTTAGATCCTTTTGGTTCTTCAGCCATAGAATATTATACAAAATATTGGACAGTTTATGAGCAAAATGAAATGCAAGTTCCTGTAAAAGAATTTATTATTTATAATAGATTATTATGGTTGGTTGTGTCTTCTGTAATATTTGGTTTGGTATTTTATTATTTTAAATTTAATCAAAATGCGATTACAATATCCTTTAGAAAAAAGAAATCAGAACGAGTTACTAAAAGAAATTTTAGCGGAATTACACGAATTAATCTGCCAGAAGTAACTCAGAATTTCTCTTTTGTTCAGAATTTAAAAACAATGTGGAGGTTGTCTAACCTCGATTTTAAATTCATTTTTAAAAGTATTCCTTTCTTGTGTATTTTAATTGTTGGAATTTTAATGTTGGTAGGTACTTTATTCAGTTCTAGTGAAATTTTTGGGACTGATACATTGCCTGTTACTTGGCAAATGTTAAGTGGTGGTAATGTGTTTACCTTTTTTGTATTGAATATTTGTACATTTTTATATGCAGGTATTTTGGTGCAAAGAGCAAATACTGCAAAAATTAATCATTTAGTAGATAGTACTCCTGTGCCAAATTGGACACTTTTATTCTCTAAATTAATTGCCATTTTAAAAATGCAAATTGTTTTATTGGCAGTGATTATAGTGTCTGGAGTGTTGTTTCAAACTTACCAAGGTTATTATGATTTTGAAATTGGTCAATATATAAAAGAGCTCTATGGATTAAAATTCTTGAATTATTTAGTTTGGGCTTTATTAGCAATTTTTATACAAACCTTAGTTAAAAATCAATATATAGGCTTTTTTATTCTGTTGATTATTGCAATAGGAACTCCGTTTTTATCATTTATAGGTATTGAGTTAGATATTTTTAAATACAACCAAGGTCCAGGTTTTAGTTATTCTGATATGAATGGTTATGGCTCAAGTTTATCAAGATATTTATGGTATAAAATCTATTGGATTTTAGGTGGTTCTGTACTTGTTATTTTAAGTATTGTAATGTGGGTAAGAGGAATACCAAGTTCATTTTCAGAACGAATTTACTTAGCAAAAGAACGCTTTAAGTTACCATTAAAAATTGCGTTAGGTGTAATTTTAATTTCCTTTTTTACCTTAGGATTTTCAATTTTTCAAGAAACAAAATCAGACAACGAAAACTCATCAACCAAACAAGCAGAATTAGATGCTGTTGAATGGGAAAAAACTTATAAAAAATACGAGGATTATAAACAACCTAGAATTGTTGCTGTTAAAGCTGATGTAGCTATTTATCCGAAGAAAAGAACGTACAAAGCCAAAGCCATTTTTACAATGGTAAATAAAACAGACAAAGCTATTGATAGTATTTTTCTGAATCATAATGCTCTAGAAAATACTTTTGAGTTTAATAAACCAAACAAATTAGTTTTAGAAGACACTGTTTTTAATTTTGATATTTATCAATTGGATAAAAAATTAAATCCTGGAGATTCTTTACAATTAACAGTAAACACAAAAAGTAATGAAAATACAATGTTTCAGCGTAAATCTCCAATCAGAGAAAATGGAACATTTATAAATAATTTTGCTATTTTTCCTTCCTTAGGATATTCTTCTCAAGGAGAATTAAGAGACAATAAAACGCGTAAAAAGTACGATTTACCACCTAATGATTTACAAGCACATCCATCAGATTCTACAGCTTTAGGAGATACATATATTTCTAAAGATTCAGATTGGATCGATTTTGAAGCCACAGTTTCTACTTCTAAAGATCAAATTGCAATTGCTCCTGGATACTTACAAAAAGAATGGATTGAAAATAATCGTAAATACTATCATTATAAAATGGATAGTAAAATTTTAAATTTCTATGCATTTAATTCTGCCAGATACGAAGTAAAAAAAGAAATGTATAAAGGCATTAGTTTAGAGATTTATTATCACAAACCACATACCTATAATCTAGATAGAATGATGAAAGGTTTAAAAGCATCTATAGATTATAACGAAAAATACTTTAGCCCTTATCAGCATAAACAAGCAAGAATTGTCGAGTTTCCAAGAACTGCAGGTACTTTTGCGCAATCTTTTGCAAATACAATTCCGTTTTCTGAAGGTTTTGGTTTTATTGCTGATGTAGATGATGAAAACGATGATGGTGTAGATTATCCTTTTGCAGTTACAGTGCATGAAGTTGCACATCAATGGTGGGCACATCAAGTAATTGGTGCAGATGTTTTGGGTGCTACAATGTTATCAGAAAGTATGTCTGAATATGTTTCTTTAAAAGTTTTAGAACACGAAAATGGTAAAACCAAAATGCGCACCTTTTTAAAAGATGCTTTAGATGGTTATTTAATGCAAAGAACTTTCGAAACCAAAAGAGAAAAACCATTAATGTATAATGATGGGCAAGGTTATATTCACTACCAAAAAGGCTCTATGGTTTTTTATGCTTTAAGCGATTATATAGGAGAAGAAAAATTAAATGGAGCTTTAAAAAAGTATGTGCAAAAAGTGCAATTTCAAGAGCCTCCTTATACAACATCTATTGAAATGTTAGATTATATTAAAAAGGTTACTCCAGATTCTTTACAATATGTAATTAAAGATATGTTCGAAACAATTACGTTGTATAAAAACCGAATTTTAGACGTAAAATCTACAGAACTAGAAAACGGAAAATATCAAGTAGATATTGAGTTTGAAGTTGTAAAATATAGAAATGATGAAAAAGGGAAAAAGTTTTATGGTGAAAAAGTAGGAGATACTTTAACCTACACACCAAAAGACAAAAAGAAGCCAATTTTATCAGTAAAACTAGAAGATTATATAGATATTGGAATTTTTGGAGAAGAAGAAATTGATGGCGTAAATAAAGAAGTAGAACTGTATTTACAGAAACATAAAATAACCCAAATCAATAATAAAATTACAATTATTGTTGATAAAAAACCTGTTGAGGTTGGTGTAGATCCTTATAATAAATTGATTGATACACAGTCTAATGACAATAGACAGAAGTTGTAGTTTTTAAATATTTTGATTAAAATTTAAGTTTTTATCATTTTACTTTTGATTCTAACTCTAGAAGAACAATTTTTAAATATTAAAAGATAAAAAAACAATAAATTACCAAAACGGTAACTTTTTATGTTACTTTTGTATAAAATAATTACAGTGTGAGAATTATTTCAAAACGGACTTTAAGAGATTTCTGGGAAAAGCATTCAGATTCTGAACAGCAATTAAAAGCTTGGTACAGAGAAACTGAAAAAGCAAATTGGGAATCTTTAAACGAATTAAAAAAGGAATATCCAAGTGCTAGTATTTTAAAGGAAAACAGAGTTGTATTTAATATTAAAGGAAACCATTATAGATTAATTGTTAAATTGAATTTAGATTATCAGATTTGTTGGATTAGATTTATTGGAACTCACGCAGATTATGATAAAATAAACGCAAACGAAATTTAAAATGAATATTAAACCTATAAAAAACGAAACGGATTACCAAAATGCTCTTGAGAGACTTGAGGTAATTTTTGACTCAAAAAAAGGGACAAAAAAAGGAGACGAATTAGAAATACTTTCAATTTTAATTGATAAGTATGAAAATGAGACTTCTCCCATAGGTTATCCAGATCCTATTGAAGCCATCAAATTTAGAATGGAGCAAATGGGATTAAAACAAAAAGATTTAGCAGAAGTTGTTGGGTTTAAAAGTAGGGTTAGTGAAATTTTGAACAAAAAAAGAAAATTAACTTTAGAAATGATTAGAAAATTAAGTTTAAAGCTAAACATACCTACAGAAGTTTTAGTGCAAGATTATTAAAACTGATTTACTTTTCTTAATATTCTAATTTTCATAAAATTATTATAATTATTTTAAGATTTTTCATTTAAAGTCTTCGAATTCTTAAATAAAAAATAAAAATGATAAGTTTGTCGCTTTTTTATCAAAAGAAAATAAATAGTATTTTTACATATAATCCAATATTCATATTTCAAATTGAAAAAATCTTTTATAAAAAAACGGTTTAATAAATTATTAAAAGAAAAAGAAGAAAATAGAGTTGTCTGTAATGACGAGGTTTATACAGTTGGTGTAATCACTTCTGATGAAGTTGCAAAATGGTTGAAAATTCAAGATGATATAGAACGAATTTTAGATTTAGGTAATGTAAGAATCTATAATTTTAGACCTTACAGCAAAAAAAATATTCCTTCTTTTAAATTTTTTACAGAAAAAGATTTTAATTGGAAAGGAGAACCAAAAAATAAAACTTTTAAATCTTTTATAGAAGAATCACACGATTTGTTAATTGGGTATTTCAATAAAAATAATTTGTATTTAGAAAATGCAGTTTTGCGTTCTAATGCAAAATTTAAAGTTGGTTTTGCAAATGTAAACGCAAGTTTGTATGATATGGAAATTGTAGAAATACCAACTAATATTGATAGTTTTTTATCAGAATTAAAAAAATATTTAATTGTCTTAAATAAACTCAAAAATTAAACTACAAATTAAAAGTTGTGTTTTCTTTATCAGAAACACTTTTTTCATTACAAATTCAATTTGAAAATTGTAATTTTACCGCTTTAAAAATTTAAGAATGCAAAAATTTATTGGTACAGGTGTTGCTTTAGTCACGCCATTTAATAATGATTTATCTGTAGATGTAGAAGCACTAATAAACTTAGTGAATTTTAATATCGAAAACGGAACTAATTATTTAGTAATCAATGGTACAACAGCAGAAAGTGCAACAATTACCAAAGAAGAAAAACAGCTTATTATCGATGTAATCATAAAAGCTACAAACAAACGTGTACCTTTAGTTTTAGGAGTTGGTGGTAACAATACTTTAGAAGTTGTTAAAGAATTAAAAACTAGAGATTTTACAGGGATTGATGGTATTTTATCAGTAGCACCTTATTACAGTAAACCAACTCAAGAAGGTTTTTATCAGCATTATAAAGCACTAGCAGAAGCAACAGACTTACCTATAATTTTATATAACGTTCCTGGTAGAACTGCTAAAAATATGGAGCCAGCTACAACTTTACGTTTGGCAAAAGACTTTAGCAATATTGTAGCTGTAAAAGAAGCTGGTAATAACCAACAACAATACAATGCATTATTAAAAGACAAACCAGCAGATTTTTTAATTATTTCTGGTGATGATGATTTGGCTTTAGGTGTAACTTTAGCAGGTGGCTCAGGTGTAATTTCTGTAATCGGTCAAGCATATCCAGCAGAATTTTCTAAAATGATTCAATTAGGTTTAGAAGGTAAAAACCAAGAAGCATATAAAATCCATTTTAAAATGATGGATATTATAGATTACATTTTTGAAGAAAATAATCCTGCAGGTATAAAAACGGTTTTACAAGAATTGAATATTTGTAAAAATGATGTGCGTTTGCCACTAGTAAAAGCGAGTGAACAATTACAAACAAAAATAGCAGACTACGTAAAAGCCTTTTAAGTAAACGCTTAATCTTAACAAACTTTTAGTATCAATTTATTAATATTTTAAGTCTTTTTTGCTGATAATTGCAAGACATAATTTATTACAAGAAAAAAAAATTAATTAAAATTATTTTTTCGAGATTTTAAGAAATCTAACTTGTAATAAATTGTAATGTTGAACTGCTTATACTGAACTTGTTTCGGTATTTCAGGAGCAAGAAGAGAAGAATTATTTCATAAAAAATAAATTCTTTTATTATCCATAATTAATTAGTAATTTTGCCGGATGCAAAAATTTAAAAATTTAGCGTATTTAGTAGTGTTTAGTGTAATGTTATTCTCTTGTGGAGAGTATCAAAAAGTACTAAATAAAGGGAGTGTAGAAGACCAGTACAAGATGGCCGTGAAAATGTATGAAACCAAAAAATATGCAAAAGCTTTGCGTTTATTTGAAAAAATAACGCCAGCATATAGAGGTAAACCTCAAATGGAACGTGTACAATATATGGTAGCTCAGTCTAATTTTAACGAAAAAAATTATAGTCTTGCAGGTTATTATTTTGATCGTTTTACAAAAAACTACCCAAAAAGTTCTAAAAATGAAGAAGCTTCTTTCTTATCTGCTTATAGCTATAAGTTAGCATCTCCTGTTTTTAGTAAAGACCCTACAGATACCAATAAAGCATTAGAAGCTTTTCAAAGTTTTATAAATACATATCCTAACTCAGATAAGATTGATGAAGCCAATCAACATTATAAAGATTTAAGATATAAATTACAGAAAAAATATTTCGAAATCGCTAAGACGTATTACACAACAGCAGATTACGATTTTAGAAATTACAAAGCAGCAATTCAGGCTTTTGATAATTTGTTGTCAGATTATTTAGGCTCAGAATTTAAAGAAGAAGCTTTGTACTATAGACTAAAATGTGCGCACGATTTTGTGTTAAAAAGCACAGATAGAAGAAAAGAAAGCAGAATTAAAGATGCTATTGAAGCTTACGAAAAGTTAGAAAGAAATTTTCCTGAATCTCAATTTATGGTAGAATCTAACGAAATGTTAGCGACACTTAAAAAAGAAGAAAAAAGAATTGAAGGCATTGTTGCTCAGATAAAAGAATTACAAAAAGAGAATACCAAAGAGAAATAATATATATTATGGATTATAAAGATACAGAAGCTGCATTAAGTACTATTACTTATAACAAAGACATAATCGAAGCTCCTACTGAAAATATTTATGAGGCAATTTCAATTATTGCTAAAAGAGCAAATCAAATTAATGCTGATTTAAAGAAAGAATTAGTAGATAAATTAGATGAGTTTGCTACTTATAATGATAGTTTAGAAGAAGTTTTTGAAAATAAAGAACAAATTGAAGTTTCTAAATTTTATGAGCGTTTACCAAAACCAACTGCTATTGCTGTTGATGAATGGTTAAAAGGTAAAGTATATCACAGAACTCCAGAAACAGAATAAAAATGTCTGTTTTAAGTGGTAAGAAAATCCTTTTAGGCATTACTGCTGGAATTGCTGCTTATAAAACGGCTTCTTTAGTCCGTTTATTTATAAAATTAGGCGCAGATGTCAAAGTGATAATGACACCTGCGTCTAAAGATTTTATAACACCTCTCACACTTTCTACACTTTCTAAAAATCCTGTTCATTCTACTTTTTATGATAAAGAAGAAGAAAATGAATTATGGAACAATCACGTAGATTTAGGTTTGTGGGCAGACTATTTTTTAATAGCACCTGCAACTGCAAATACAATGTCTAAAATGGCAAATGGTACTTGCGATAATTTATTGTTAGCTACTTATTTATCAGCAAAATGTCCTGTATATTTTGCGCCTGCAATGGATTTGGATATGTACATTCATCCATCAACCAAAAAAAGTTTAGACAAATTAAAAAGTTTTGGTAATATTATAATTCCTGCAACATCTGGAGAACTAGCAAGTGGTTTAGTTGGTGAAGGAAGAATGGCAGAGCCACAAGATATTGTTACTTTTATAGAGAATGATATTTTAGATAAACTACCTTTAAAAGGTAAAAAAGTATTAATTACTGCTGGCCCAACTTATGAGGCTATAGATCCTGTTCGTTTTATTGGGAATCATTCTTCTGGTAAAATGGGATTTGCTATTGCAAAATCTGCTGCAAATTTAGGAGCAGAAGTATTTTTAATTTCAGGTCCAAGTCATCAGCAAGAACAACATTCATCAATAAAAAGAATAGACGTTGTTTCTGCAGAAGATATGTATAAAGCAGCTCATCAATATTTTAATGATGTAGATGTTGCTATTTTATCAGCTGCTGTTGCAGATTACAAACCAAAAAATGTTGCAAATCAGAAAATAAAAAAGAAGGAATCTTCGTTAACCATTGAGTTAGCACCTACAAAAGATATTTTAGCATCTTTGGGTGAAATTAAAAAACATCAGCTTTTAGTTGGTTTTGCATTAGAAACCAATAATGAAATTGAGAACGCAAAAGGCAAATTAAAACGTAAGAATCTAGACTTAATTGTTTTAAATTCTTTGCAAGATAAAGGAGCAGGTTTTGCCACTAACACAAATAAAATTACTATTATTGATAAAAATTTGAATGAAAAACCATTCGAATTAAAGTCGAAAGTAGATGTAGCTGAAGATATAATAAACGAAATTGTCTTAAGAATTAAGAGTTAAAACTCTAAATTAAAGGTTTCTCTAGTTTCTTATATCAAAAAAAATAAAAAAGAACTATTGTATATGATGCGTAAAATTGTTTTTCTTTTTGCTCTTTTCTTCATAACATCAAACATAAATTCTCAAGAATTAAATTGTTTGGTAAACATAAACTACGATCAAATTTCTGGCTCTAACAGACAAGTTTTTGAAACATTACAAAAGTCTTTAATTGAGTTTGTAAATCAAACAAAATGGACAAACAGAATTGTACAAACTGAAGAAAAAGTAGATTGTGCAATGAATATTATAGTTACAGAAAGAAATAACAATAATTACACTGCTACACTCCAAATACAATCTTCAAGACCCGTTTATGGTTCAAGTTATGCAAGTCCTTTATTAAATTTAAAAGACAACGATTTTACGTTTCGGTATAATGAATTTGATCCTTTAATCTATAACAGAAATTCTTTTGATAGCAATTTGGTATCTACCATTGTTTTTTATGTCTATACAATTTTAGGTGTAGATGCGGATTCTTTTTCTAAATACGGTGGTCAAACTGAATTAGAAGAAGCACAAAATGTAATGTTACAAGCACAACAAAGTGGTTTGTCTGCTTGGCAAAATGTTGTGGGTAAGCAAAATCGTTTTTTATTGATTGATAATTTATTAGCACCTAAATTAAAAACTTTTAGAGATGTAATTTACGATTATCACATTAAAGGCTTAGATAATTTTGGTACAAACAAAGAATATGCAAAACAGACCATAGAAGATAGTACTTTTAAAATGGAAAATCTTTACAATAAAACTGTTGGTAATTATTTAATTCGTTTATTTTTTGATGCTAAAGCAGATGAATTAGTAAACATTTATTCTGATGGTCCTAGAACTAGAAATGCTATTAAATTATCGACTGCATTAAAAAGAATTTCTCCTAACAATAATTCTAAGTGGAGAAATATTGAGTAATTTTATTTGTTTATTTCTTGGTATTAAGAATGTGAATTTTATATAAATAGAAAATGCATGCAAGTACACATGGAGCAATAGGTATTGCTATTATAACAGCAACTTATGTAATTACTAAAAGTGAAAAGAAAACTTTTATAATTGGAGGAATTCTAGCCTTTGCTTCTCATTACGTTTTAGATTTCATAGGTGAATCTCCTTATAAAACTATACAAGAAATGCTATTCATTGAAGTTGCTGTTTATTTATGGTCTCTTATATTAATGTTTTTTCTTGGAAAAAAATATCTAAAATTTTCAGTTTTTGCTTTTTTTATGGCCAATCTTATGGATTATATTGATAAGAAAATGTATTTATCTATTTTTTTGCCTAAAGAATATCCTTTTACGTATTATTTTCATTCTAAAAATCAAGTAATATTTCCTATAAGTTATCAAAATACGATTATAGCTGCCATTGTTTCTGTAATACTAATTGGTGTTTGTTTTTTGTGGTTAAAAAATAGTAAAAGGAGACTTTTGCATTAAGTTTTGCTGAGGTTATCTTTAAGAGAGATTAAAATTAGTTATCAACTTGCCTTTTTTTTAATCCTCAAATTCAAAAAAATCTTTTACATCCACTTCTAAAATAGTAGCTATTTTTAACAAGGTATCTACTTTAATATTACTTTTTCCGCTTTCTAAATTATGATAGGCAATTTGGCTTGTGTTTAATCTGCAGCCCATATAATATTGAGAGTATTCTTTTTTTAGACGAGCTAATTTTATTTTCTTTCTAATAGCAATTAATTTTTCTTCCATTTTTTTTTCTAATTTAATAAGATAAACCGAATTGTACAATCCTCATTAATGGTTGATTTTTTTTTCTCCCCATTTATAGGGGGAATTCTCCCTATAAATGGGGAGCTCAAAAACTTATAATTTATAATTTTTTTGATATTGACAAAATAGTTTTTCTGTTTTAAATTTACAGTATCATTGCTATGTTAGACCTTCTTAAATGTTCTGATTGAAACTTTGATTTTCTAAAATATATTATATTTTGAATTGATTTTATAATTATTTTAAAGAGTGAATTTTATTTCACTCTTTTTTTGTTTACCAAATAACTAAAATTTGTAATGAATAAATATTTCACCTTACTTCTAATCTTATTTATAAGTTTAGGTATTGCATCTCAAACTACTAAAAAAAACTTTGTGGTGAAGTCAAATACACTCAAGTAACACATTTTTCGAGAGATTTTCTTTTAACTTTTAATGAAAAAGTTTCTCTTTATAAAGAAATAAATATTGGTAAGAAAAATAAAAAAATAAAGAACACAAATAATGATAATGGATTGCAGAAAAACATTGATATTCAGAGAATCAATGTAGCATAGAAACAACTACAAGCAATTCCGTAACAAATAATCAAAGTTTTTTAGATTTATCATTTCTTTTTAATGATAAGTTAGATTTTGAATTGAAATCAGAAAGTTATTATTTCGATAATTTGGAATCAGAAAACTCATATTATTTTCTAGATTTTGATTTACGATATAAGCTAATAAATTATAAAATAACTTTGGGTTTAACAGGGAAAAACATTTTTAATACTAAGAAATTTAGAAACTATTCAATTAGCGATATTGATGCTACAACAACTGAATATAGATTATTGCCAAGGCTTATTTTGTTAAAAATGGAGTTTAGGTTTTAACTTTTCTTTACTTTTAAAATTGAATAGATATTACTTCTTTTAATCAATTAACCATTTTTTTTGATGAAGAAAACAAATACTATATATTTGTAAAGTAAATACTTTATAAATATGAATAATTTAGAGATTATACATAATTACGATACAGTAATTTCTCAATTAATAGAAGATATAAAAAAAAGCGATTTTAAAACTGCATATTTTTTAAAGCTATTAAATTTAAAAGACAGCTTCTTCTACAAAAAAATGCGTGAAAAACGTTTTACCAACGAAGAAGTTAAATTGATTTCAAAACATTTATATCCAGAACAATATCAAGAGTATAAAGATGCTGTAATTGGTAAGTTATTAGAAAAATCTAAAGCTCAATTAAAAGATGGTTTAGGAGTAAATTTTGAAATAATTTTAGAAAAATCTAAAGAGAAATATGGAGTATAATATTATTGCATCTCCTTTAGCAAATAGCACATATTTACAAAATATAGATTATTTAGAAATGCATTGGTCAGAAAAAGAGGTAATTAATTTTATAACTAAAGTTTCTGATATCATTATCATTTTAAAATTAAGTCCAGAAACTTTTAAAAAATGGGAAAAAGATAAAACAATACATAAGGTAGAAGTTCTAAAACAAATTACTTTATATTACCAAATAGCTACTAAGGATGTAGAGTTATTACTCTTTTTTAATAACCTACAAGACCCAAATAAGCTAAACGAATTTTTACAGTGATTATTAAAAAAAACTAGTTTAGTATTCTTTAAAATTTCACTAATTTTATTGTTTAAAATTAAGAGAACTTGCTCACACAACTTTCAATAAATAACTACGCTTTAATCAATCAATTATCTATTGATTTTTCTTCTGGTTTATCTATAATTACTGGTGAAACTGGTGCAGGTAAATCCATTTTGTTGGGGGCTTTAGGTTTGGTTTTGGGGAATAGAGTAGATTTATCTTCTTTAAAAGACACTTCTAAAAAGTGTGTTGTAGAGGCCAGATTAGATATTGCTAATTATAATTTAAATGATTTTTTTAACGAAGTTGATTTAGATTACGAATCAGAAACCATAATAAGAAGAGAAATTTTACCATCAGGTAAATCTCGTGCTTTTGTAAACGATACACCTGTTCGTTTATCGGTTTTAAACGAATTAAGAACAAAGTTGATAGATGTGCATTCGCAACATCAAACATTGCAATTATCAGATAATAGTTTTCAGTTTTCTATTTTAGATGCTTTAGCAAAAAATAAAGAGAAAATTGCTTCTTACAAAAGAGGATATGCTAAGTTGAATCAGCTTAAAAAAGAATTACAAGAATTAGAAGCTGTTCAAAAAGAAGCAAATCAGCAATACGAATACAATTTGCATTTGTTTAATGAATTAGAAGAAGCTAATTTAAAAGTTGATGAACAAGAAGAATTAGAAGAAAAACTAGAGAAATTAAATAATATAGAAGATATAAAACTTAATTTATCAGAAGCTTTAGAAATTTCGGTAAATGAGGAAATTGGTATCCAAAACTTGTTAAATACGCTAGAAAATCGATTGTTAAAAATTGCATCTTTTTCTAAAGATTATCAAGAATTGTCAGAAAGAGTAACATCAGTAAAAATAGAAATTGATGATGTTGTTACAGAATTAGAAAATGCTAATGAAAACGTCGATTTTAATCCGAATGAAATCGAAGAATTAAACGATCGTTTGCAACTGATTTATAATTTGCAGAAAAAGCATACAGTTTCTACAAATCAAGAATTAATAAAAGTTTTAGAAGATTTATCAGAAAAAGTAAGTCAAGTAGAAAATGCAGAAGAAACCATCAATAATAAACAAAAAGAAATTGATGATGTTGCAGGTAAATTAGACAAACTAGCAGGTTTAATTACAAAAAGTAGAGTAGCTTCAATACCTAAATTAACTAAAGAATTACAATTTTTATTATCAGAATTAGGTATGGAAAACGCAAGATTTTCTATCAAAATAAAACCAACTAAAAGTTATTTTTCTAACGGAAAAGACGAATTAGAATTTTTATTTTCTGCCAATAAAGGTGGTAGTTTTGGCGAATTGAAAAAAGTAGCTTCAGGTGGTGAGTTATCAAGAATAATGCTCTCTGTAAAGAAAGTTTTATCAGAAAACACACAATTACCAACCATTATTTTCGATGAAATTGATACAGGAGTTTCTGGTGAAGTTTCTAACAAAATTGCAGCAATAATGCAGCAAATGGGTAAACACATGCAAGTAATTGCCATAACACATTTACCACAAATTGCATCAAAAGGACAAAGCCATTATAAGGTATTTAAAAAAGAAGTAAAAGGTGTTACTACAACCAATTTAAAGCAATTAACTACAGAAGAAAGAATTAAAGAAATTGCAGAAATGTTAAGTGGTAAAGATATTTCAGATTCTGCTTTAACACACGCAAAAGAACTATTAAGTCTATAAACGTATAAAGATTTTAATGTATTTTTAGTTAAATAAAAGCTTGTATTAAATATATTTGCAAGCTGTTTAATTTGGTAAACTAGAATTTAGATTCTTACTTACAAACAAAACCAACAACAATAATTAATAAAGAATAACAAGTATTATGTACAATTTATTAAAAGGTAAAAAAGGAATTATTTTCGGAGCTTTAAACGAGCAATCTATTGCTTGGAAAGTAGCAGAAAGAGCACACGAAGAAGGCGCAGAATTTGTATTAACAAATGCACCAATTGCTTTAAGAATGGGGCAATTAAATGCATTAGCAGAAAAAACTGGTTCGCAAGTTATTGCTGCAGATGCAACTTCTTTAGAAGATATTACTGCTTTAGTAGAGCAATCTATGGAGATTTTAGGTGGTAAAATCGACTTCGTTTTACACTCAATTGGTATGTCTGTAAACGTTAGAAAAAAAATACATTATACAGACTCTAATTACGATTTTACAGCAAAAGGTTGGGACATTTCTGCACTTTCTTTTCATAAAGTAATGAATGTTTTATACAACAAAAAGGCAATGTCTGAATGGGGTTCTATAGTAGCGTTAACATATATGGCTGCACAAAGAGTTTTTCCAGATTATAATGATATGGCAGACAACAAAGCCTATTTAGAGAGTATTGCACGTAGTTTTGGCTACTTTTTTGGTAGAGATCACAAGGTTCGTGTAAATACAATTTCTCAATCGCCAACACCAACTACAGCAGGTAGTGGAGTAAAAGGTTTTGATGGTTTTATAGAATACGCAGAAAAAATGAGTCCTTTAGGTAATGCATCTGCTCTAGAATGTGCAGATTATACCATTTCTATGTTCTCAGATTTAACTAAAAAAGTAACAATGCAGAACTTATTTCACGATGGTGGATTCTCAAATATGGGAGTAAGCGATCCTGTTATGGAAAAGTTTGAGTAGGTTTTTTAGAAGCTATTTCCAGCTTTACGCTATATCTTTTTTTGAAAAAACAAAAAAAGGATGCCACTTCAATCTGGGCTAAACTTGTTTGCCTACTTTTAGAATTTATAAAGGCTAAATACTTTTCATAAAAAATTAAAAATGCAAATCAATTTCGGTTTGCATTTTTTACTTTTGAACACTGAACACTGAACACTGAACACTGAACACTGAACACTGAACACTGAACACTGAACACTGAACACTGAACACTGAACACTGAACACTGAACACTTGAAACTAAACTTCTCTTTAATAATTCCGGTTTACAATCGTCCAAAAGAAATAGACGAGTTATTGAGTAGTTTATCCAAACAAACTTTTTCAGAAGCTTTTGAGGTTTTAATAATAGAAGATGGTTCATCAGAAAAAAGTGTTCTTATAGTAGAAAAGTATCAATCTCAATTAAATTTAAAATACTTTTTTAAAGAAAACACTGGAGCAGGAGCAAGCCGTAATTTCGGAATGCAAATAGCTTCTGGGAATTATTTTATTGTATTAGATTCAGATGTAATTGTTCCAGAACAATATTTATCAGAAGTGTCAAAAACGTTAGAAGCTAATTATACAGATGCTTTTGGTGGTCCAGATGCTGCTCATAAAAACTTTACAGTTTTACAAAAAGCCATTAATTATTCAATGACATCAGTTTTAACTACTGGCGGAATTCGTGGTAAGAAAAAAGCTGTGGGTAAATTCCAACTAAGGAGTTTTAATTTTGGTATATCTAAAACAGCTTTTCATAAGACACAAGGCTTTTCTAAAATGAAGAACGGAGAAGATATCGATTTAACCTTTAGACTTTGGGAAAATAATTTTGAAACCCAATTAATTGATACAGCTTTTGTCTATCATAAAAGAAGAAGTACTATCAAGCAATTTTATAAACAAACCTTTGGTTTTGGAACAGCAAGACCAATTTTAAATCGGAAATATCCAAATACAGGAAAAATCACCTATTGGTTTCCAAGCGTATTTATTGTTGGTTTAACAATCAGTATTCTATTAGCAATTTGGGGTTATTTAACTTTGTTTAGTTGTTATTACTTATATTTCTTAGCTTTATTTTTCGATTCTTTCATCAAAAATGGATTACGAGTAGGTTTTTTAAGTATCATAACCTCACTAACTCAGTTTTTAGGTTATGGTTTAGGCTTTTTAAAAAGTCAGTTTTTTAGAAAAAAATAAAGCTCCCAACTTCTTGAGAGCTTTAAATTATTATATAGCCTAGATTTATTTTTCAGGATTTAGAATTCCTAAAATATAACCATCAGTTAAATATTTCTTAGCAACCATTTGAATGTCTTCCTTGGTTAATGCATTAACTCTTTCTTCAAAAGAAGTGGCATCAGAAGCATCATTCTTCATATAATCTATGTTTTTAATAAAGTTTAACCAATATCTATTTCTTTTGATACTTTCTTTATAATCTAAAATTTGTGCTTTTTTAGTTTTCATTAAATCTTCTTCAGTTGGGCCATTTTTAGCCATATCTTCTACTTGGGCAAGAGCAATGTTCTTTAATTTATCTACATTTTCTGGAGCACAAGGAAAAGAAATAGAGAAATTATATCTACCATAAGGCATCTTAGAAATATTACCACTAGTTCTAGAAGAATATACACCACCTTCTTCTTCACGTAATTTTTCGGTTAATTTTATACCAACAATTTCTCCTAAACTTTTAAAAGCTAAAGCTTCTTTTTTGTTATAGGTTGTTTCTCCTTGATAAGTTATTCTTACACTACTTTTAGGGTCTTTTCCTTTTTCAACTATTTTAGTATGAGAACCTTTTAAAGGTCTAAATTCATCTACTTTATAAGTTTCTTTAGAATCTTTACCAGGTAAACTAGCAATATATTTCATAGTTAATTCAGCTAATTTTCTTTCATCAATATTACCAACAAAATAGAAATTGAAATCTCCAGCATCAGCAAAACGCTCATTATATTTAGCATAAGCTAAATCATAATCTGCGGCATCATATTTTTCTTCAGAAGGAAAACCTGTATATCTTGAGTTACCTTCGTTCATAAAGTCTGACATTTCTTTTTGGAAAAAGAAATTAGGACTTGCTAATAAATTACCTAAAAAGCTTTTATTCTTATTAATAGAAGATTTAAATGCTTTATCATCTTTATTTAAAGAAGTAAAGTATAAGTGAACTAATTGAAAAAGTTCTTCTAAATTTTTAGGTGAAGCAGAACCATTAAATCCTTCGCTTAAACCACTAATATAAGGTCTAACATTAGCAATTTTACCAGACATCATTTTTCTTAAATCTGACTTTGAATAACCATTTACACCAGCATCAGTTAAGGCAGCATTTGCAAAAGATGTTGCTTTTAATTCCTCATCAGAATATAAAGAAGTTCCTCCATAACTATAAGCAGTAAATAAAATTTCATCGTTTTTAAAATCAGTTTTTTTGTAAGTAACCTTTGCCCCATTTTCTAAAACAAATGTTTTTGTACCTAATTCATCGTTTTTAGTTGCTCCTACAATTTTACCCATTGTTGGTGCATCAGTAATTAAAGAGGCAGCAACTTCTTTATCTTCATAAGGTTTTAATTCTTTAGTTTTTACATTGTTTAAAGCATCTAAAACTTGTTGCTCAGTTACAACTTGTTTAGGACCAGTAATAATGATTACTCTATTATCATCGTGAATAAAATTTTTGATAACCTCATTAATTTCTTCTAGTTGTATTGTAGGTAATAATTTTTTGTTCATATTAAAAGTCCAAGCGATACCTGGAATAGGGCTTTTATCTAAAAAATGATTTACATAAGCGCCTGCAATTCTCCCAGACTCATTTTTATCTCGATCATTATAAGATTTCTCTAAACGAGATAAAACATTTTTTTTAGCTCTTTCTAATTCACCTGTAGTAAATCCGAAACGTTTTGCACGTTCACTTTCTTCTAATAGCGCTTCAAGACCTTTTAATTGACCATCAGCACTTGTGTTTGCTACAGATTGATATGCTTCTCTATTTCTTGCATAAGTACCTCCATGATAGCTAAACCCAAAGATAAAAGGTGGGTTTTCTCCATTTCTTAATTCATCCAAACGATTATTTAACATCTGAGAAAATAAAGATTCTACTATCGATTTTCTAAAAGCTACTACAGTTTCTGTTGGTTTGGTATCTTCATAATCTTTATACATTAATTGAACTCTAGAAAAAGGAGATTCTTTATCAGATTCGATAGATATAAATGTTTCTTCATGATTTTTTATTGAGAAAGATTCTCTTTTTCTTGGGTTTTTAGATGCAGGTATATCGTTAAAATATTTTTTAATTTTATTTTCTAATTCAGCAACATCTACATCACCAACAGCAATAACAGCCATTAAATCTGGTCTGTACCAATCTTTTTGAAAACGTCTAATGCTTTCGTAAGAAAAGTTTTTAATACTTTCTTCTGTTCCAATTGGTAATCTATCAGCATATTTAGAACCGTACATTAATTTAGGCAAATATTTTTCCATCATTCTGCTATCTGCACCACGTCTAGATCTGTATTCTTCTAAAACTACACCACGCTCATCATCAATATCTTTGTCTTCTAACAAAGCGCTACCAGCCCAATCTCTAATTATTTGAAAGCCTTTGTCGAGTTTGGCTTCATCATCACTAGGTATTGGTAAAATGTAAACAGTTTGGTCAAAACCTGTATAAGCATTTAAATCAGCTCCAAATTTTACACCAATAGATTGTAAATAATCAACTAATTCATTTTTTTTGAAGTTTTTAGTTCCGTTAAAGTTCATGTGCTCCATAAAATGAGCTACTCCTAATTGGTCTTCGTCTTCTAAAATAGAACCAGCATTAATTGCCAAACGAAGTTCTACTTTGTTAGCAGGTTTACCATTGTTTTTAATGTAATAGGTTAAGCCGTTAGAAAGTTTACCAATTTTTACACTTTCATCAATTGGTATTTTTTTGTCCATCATCTTTTGTGCATAAAAAGATGTCGTAAAAACGGATAGAAATAAAATAAATAGTACTCTTTTCATAGAATTTTGTGGGTTTTAAGTTAAAATTAGTCACTAATATAGTTACTAAAAATTAATTAAACTAAGTTTTTAGTTCAAAATTAAGAGAATAATATTTTATTTATCTTTATCTTAACTTTTGATTAGCATTTAGAATCAAAATCCATTAGATATTAGAAAATGAAAAGAAGAAATTTTATAAAAAAAGCATCAGCAACTGGTTTAGGTTTGGTTGCAATGTCATCGTCATTTATCAGCAAAGGAAATTCAAAAGAAGATAAGAAAGTTATTTTATCAAATTCAGTTTTAATAAAACCATTAGTTATTGCTACTTGGAGAACTCCTTTGGCTGTAAATACTGCTGCTGCACTTTTAGAAAAAGGTAGTTCTGCTTTAGATGCTGTAGAGCAAGGTTGTAGAATTGAAGAAGCTAACGAAAAAAATCAAACAGTTGGTAAAGGAGGTTTGCCTGATAGAGATGGAAATGTAACCTTAGATGCTTGTATTATGGATGATAAAGGAAATTACGGATCTGTTTTGGGAGTAAAAAATATAAAACACGTTATTTCTGTAGCAAGAAAAGTTATGGAAGATACGCCACATGTTATGTTAGTGGGTGATGGGGCAGAACAATTTGCAGTTAGTAAAGGTTTTAAAAGAGAAAATTTATTGACAGAATCTTCTAAAAAAGCTTGGGAAAAATGGAAGGTTAAATCTAAATACAAACCGATTATCAATATAGAGAATCACGATACAATTGGTATGTTAGCTATTGATAAAAAAGGAAATATTTCTGGAGCTTGTACCACAAGTGGATTGGCTTATAAAATGGCTGGTAGAGTAGGAGACTCTCCTATTATTGGAGGTGGACTTTTTGTTGATAATGAAATTGGAGGAGCTGCTGCAACTGGTTTAGGAGAAGAAGTTTTAAAAACTGTAGGTAGTTTTTTAATTGTTGAATTAATGCGTCAAGGAAAATCGCCACAAGAAGCTTGTGAAGAAGCTATTGCTAGAATTGTTAGTAAACCTAATAGTAACTATAAAAATTTTCAAGTAGGTTATATCGCTGTTAATAAACAAGGAGAAACTGGTGCTTATGCTATTCACGAGTGGTTTAGTTATAATGTCTATCAAAATAAAGAGAATAAAAATATAAAGTCTGATTTTTATAATAAAGGATAATCAGCAGCTTTCAAATAATTTGTCTTTCCTGTATAAGTAGGAAACTCTAAACTATTTAATTTAGGACTCAATAAAATGAAGTTTAGAAGTCTAATTAAATATTGAGGATTCTAAGAAATAGAAATTAATTTCTATAAATAGATAAAAAAACAAAACCCAAAACTAAATCAGTTTTGGGTTTTTAATTATCTAAGGCATTGCCTTTTATTTTTTTTGTTTTGCTTGCTGTTCTTGAGCTTGCTTCATAGCATCATCTATACGTTGTCTGAATTTACTTTTCTTTTTTTCAGGACGTTTTTTGTTTTCTTCTATTTGTGCATGAATTTTATCTTCATCAATCACATAATTCTTAATTACCAACATAATTGTAATAGTTAATAAGTTAGAAATAAAGTAATATAAACTTAATGAACTCGCATAATTGTTAAAGAAAAACAACATCATTATAGGAGAGAAGTAAATCATATACTTCATCATCTTACTCATATCTGGCATACCTTCTTGAGTAGGCGCTTGCATATTTGCTTGCTGACTTTGGTTCATTTTCATATAAAAGAAAATAGCAACAGAAGCCAAAATTGGGAATAAACTTACGTGATCTCCATAAAAAGGAATAGAGAAAGGAAGTTTAAAAATAATATCATAAGAAGATAAATCTGGTGCCCATAAAAAGCTTTCTTGTCTTAAAGCTAAGTTTGTAGGGAAAAATTTAAATAAAGCAAAGAATACTGGCATTTGTAATAATGCTGGTATACAACCAGAAAGCATATTAACACCTGCCTTACGCTGAATTGCCATTGTTTCTTGCTGACGCTTCATTGCGTTTTCTTTCCCTGGATATTTTTCGTTCAAGGCAGTTAATTCAGGACGAATTACCTTCATTTTTGCACTTGATAAATATGATTTATAAACTAGAGGAGACATTATAATTCTAACAACTATCGTCATTAAAATGATAATTAATCCGTAGTTTGATAAAAAGCCTTGTAAGAAATTAAATACAGGATAAAAAACTGTTCTGTTTAAGAAACCAAATATTCCCCAACCTAAATCTGCAGTTTCATCTAAATCTGTACCTTCATAAGATTTTAATAAATTATAATCACTTGGTCCGTAAAACCATTTCATATTATAATTCAACTCTCCACCAGCTAAAGCCAATGGTGTTTTTAATGCAAAACTTTTAGTAAAAACAGTATCAATTTCTTCATTTTCTACTAAGTCTTTAGAAGTTACAGTTGCATTTTCAAAAGGAGTATCTGTTAATAAATTCGACGTAAAAAAGTGTTGTTTATAAGCAACCCAATCTACATCATTAATAACTTCAGTATTACCAGCACTTACATAATCCACATCTTCTTCAGATTTATAATATAAATTAGAATACATTGTATTCTCGGTTTTTATACTTTTTTCGTGTCTATATCCTTTTAAAGACCAATCTAAATTTATAGGATTAGAAGAATTAATTACTGAACTTAAACCTTGAGAACGAATAGAAAAATTAACCATATATTTTTTAGGTTTAATTTCATATCTATACTCTAAAAACTGAGAATCAGAAACTTTAAGTTTCATAGATAAAACTGAATTCTCTCCGTTTTTAGTTAAAGTTGGTTCAAAAAATAAATCTTTTGTATTTAAAATTCTGTTGTCTGTTGTTCCAAAATTGATGTTAAATGATGAGTTATTATCATTTATCATATATAAAGGAAGCGAATCGTGTGTTTTATAGTTCTTGATTAAGGCTTTTACAATCTGTCCACCTTTATTATCAATCGTTAATTTTACAAGATTATTTTGAATTTCTGTTGTACCTTCTGTACCATTAATTGCGCTTTGTGCAAAAGCACCTAGTTTATTAGTTAAGGCAACTTGTTTTAGAGAATCGTTAGCAAAACTTGGTGTTGCAGTTTTGGTAGTTGTTGGTATGTTAACCGTAGTTTCTTCTACATCTGGTGTAGATTTTTGCTCAATATCTTCTGGTTTGTTGGTGTTTAAATACCAAAGCATTATTGCACCAAGAAGAATCATTCCTATAAAAGAATTATAATCGAATTTTTTTTGTTCCATATGTAAATTAATGTCAATTTGTCATTAGCTCAAGAAATAATCCTGAGAAAATCGCGACAAATGTAGTTAAAAAGCAGAATTTAGGTTTATTTTTATGCTTTAAATTATATACTTTTTAATAGTTCAATTAGTATTCCGAAATTATAATTTAGATTGTTTTAAAGCAGCTTTAATAAAATCTACAAATAAAGGATGAGGTTTTAGAACCGTACTTTTATATTCTGGATGATATTGAACACCAACAAACCAAGGATGATTGATAACTTCAACAACTTCTACTAAACCTGTTTTCGGGTTAATACCAGTTGCTTTCATTCCTTTTAATTCAATTTGGTCTTTATAATTGTTATTAAATTCATAACGATGTCTGTGACGTTCACTAATTTTTTCTGATTGATAAGCATTATAAGCCTTAGAACCTTCTAAAAGATTACAATCCCAAGCACCTAAACGCATTGTACCACCTTTTTCAGTTACATCTTCTTGACTTTCCATTAAATTAATAACAGGGTTTTTACAATTCTTTTTCATTTCTGTAGAAAAAGCATCAACTAAACCTAGAACATTTTTAGAAAACTCAATTACTGCCATTTGCATACCTAAACAAATTCCGAAAAAAGGAATATTATTTTCTCTTGCATATTGCACAGCTTTAATTTTACCATCAATTCCACGATCTCCAAAACCAGGAGCAACTAAAATACCATTTACACCTTGTAAAAGTTCTTCATAATTTTCTATAGTTAAACTTTCTGAGTGAATCCAACGTACATTTACTTTTGTTTCGTTAGATGAACCTGCATGAATAAAGGCTTCTGTAATTGATTTATAAGAATCTTGTAACTCTATATATTTACCAATTAAAGCAATTTCTACTTCAGATTTAGGGTTTTTATGTTTTTGTATAAAATTATTCCAAGTTTTTAATTTTGGTTCTTGTTTAGACTCTAAATGTAATTTCTTTAAAACTACAGTATCTAAACCTTCTTCTAACATTAAGTTAGGTACATCGTAAATTGTTTCTGCATCTATAGATTGTATAACATCTTCTTTTTTAACATTACAGAATAATGCTAATTTTCTTTTGATGTCATCAGATATTTGATGTTCTGTTCTACACACTAAAATATCTGGGCTAACACCACTTTGCATTAACATTTTTACAGAGTGTTGTGTAGGTTTTGTTTTTAACTCACCAGCTGCAGCAAGATAGGGCACTAAAGTTAAGTGAATAACTATGGCATTTTCTTCTCCTTTTTCCCATAACATTTGTCTTACAGATTCAACATAAGGTAAAGATTCAATATCACCAACGGTTCCACCAATTTCTGTAATTACAATATCATAATCACCAGTTTCTCCTAAAAGTTGAATTCGGTGTTTGATTTCATCAGTAATATGAGGAATAACTTGTACCGTTTTTCCTAAAAAGTCTCCTTTTCTTTCTTTGTTGATAACAGATTGATAAATTCTACCAGTTGTTACATTATTTGCCTGACTTGTAGGTATGTTTAGGTATCGCTCGTAATGACCAAGATCTAAATCTGTTTCGGCCCCATCATCAGTAACATAACATTCTCCATGTTCGTACGGATTTAGAGTTCCTGGGTCTATATTAATATATGGGTCTAATTTTTGAATTGTTACAGAAAAGCCTCTTTCTTGTAATAATTTAGCTAATGAAGCTGCAATAATTCCTTTTCCTAGTGAAGATGTTACGCCTCCTGTTACAAAAACGTATTTAGTATTGTGCATGGTTACTTTAGGTTTGCGCAAAAGTAGTAACTCTCAATTTTATCACAAATAAAAATGAAGAAAAGATTTTACTAATTTTAAAATTGATTAATATTGATAAAAATAGCTTGGTATAATTTTTGCGAATTTTAAGTAAAAAATGTATTATGAAATTAAGATTATGTTATCTGTTGTTTTTTGTTTTTACCTCTTGTTCAGTTTTATTTCCTGATGGTGTTTCTTATCAAATGCCAGATTACAGCTTTAGTTATTTAACATTTAATAAAAGGCTAGATTATAATGGCAAAAAATATTTATTAAATAGCACACAGTTTGGAGAATCTAATTTTAATAATGCTAGCTACTTAGAAGAGGTAGTACAGTTTTTTAAAAAGCAACTAAGAGATAATGTTAAATTAAAAAATGATTTTAGAAATAGTGAAAATAAAATACTGATACCTTTTATTATAGACTATGATGTTTCTAAAGAAAACATTCAGTTTCTTAAAGAAAGTACAAACATAGATTATATTATACTAAGTAAAGTACTATATTTAGAAGATATAGAAAATAAGTCATTAAGTAATGTTCATAAAAAGAAGATGTATTTTTCTAAGGAAGGCGCTGTTTCTTTTATAAAAATTATTGATGTTAATAATGGAAAGATCCTTTTAGAAATGACCTGTACAGGTAAAATCTCTAAATCTGAGGATAAAGATATGCAAACAGGAGAGAATTTAAATAGATTAAATCTTTATAAAGGCTCTTATGCTTTGGGAGAAAAAACCATGAAAAAGCTATTGAAAAAGATAAAATAAAAATATTTTAATTTTTTTTCAAATACTATTTGTCAAAAATAAAAACAGTTGTATATTTGCACACGCTTTTAGCAAGATAAAATTGATAAGCGAAAAAAATAATAAAGAAGACTTTTAAAAATACATATAATGCCGAAAAGAACGTATCAACCATCAAAGAGAAAGAGAAGAAACAAACACGGTTTCATGGAGAGAATGGCTTCTGCTAATGGTAGAAAGGTATTAGCTCGTAGAAGAGCAAAAGGAAGAAAGAAAATTTCTGTTTCATCTGAAACTAGACATAAAAAATAAATGATTAACAATTGTTAATATATAAGGTGTTACTTTTTTAAGTAACACCTTTTTTTATACCCAAGCACTACTTATTTTTGTAAAACTAATAAACACAATTACTTACAATGCCAAAAAGAGAAGACCTTAAATCCATTTTAATTATTGGTTCAGGCCCAATTGTTATTGGTCAGGCCTGTGAATTCGATTATTCTGGATCACAATCTTTACGTTCATTAAGAGAAGATGGAATAGAAACTATCTTAATAAACTCTAACCCAGCAACTATTATGACAGACCCATCTATGGCTGATCATGTATACTTGTTGCCTTTAACAACAAAATCAATTATTCAAATTTTAAAAGAGCATCCACAGATTGATGCAGTTTTACCAACAATGGGTGGTCAAACAGCATTAAATCTTTGTATAGAAGCAGATGATAAAGGAATTTGGGAAGATTTCAATGTTAAATTAATTGGGGTAGATATTGATGCAATTAATGTTACAGAAGATAGAGAGCAGTTTAGAGAATTGATGAAAAAAATTGGAGTGCCAATGGCGCCTCAAGAAACAGCAACATCTTTCTTAAAAGGTAAAGAAATCGCACAAGAGTTTGGTTTTCCTTTAGTAATTCGTTCTTCTTATACTTTAGGAGGTGCAGGTGCATCTATTGTATATGATCCTAAAGATTTCGATGAATTATTAAGCAGAGGTTTAGAAGCATCACCTATTCATGAGGTGATGATTGATAAAGCTATGATGGGCTGGAAAGAGTACGAATTAGAATTATTGAGAGATAAGAATGATAACGTAGTTATTATTTGTTCTATAGAAAATATGGATCCTATGGGAATTCATACTGGAGATTCTATAACTGTAGCTCCAGCAATGACACTTTCTGATAAAACTTACCAAAAAATGCGTGATATGGCGATACATATGATGCGTTCTATTGGAGATTTTGAAGGTGGTTGTAATGTGCAATTTGCAGTTTCTCCTGATGAAAAAGAAGAAATTATTGCTATAGAAATTAATCCACGTGTATCTCGTTCATCAGCTTTAGCTTCTAAAGCAACAGGTTACCCAATTGCAAAAGTGGCTACAAAATTAGCTATTGGTTATTCTCTTGATGAATTAGAAAACGGAATTACAAAATCTACATCTGCTTTATTTGAGCCTACTTTAGATTATGTAATTGTAAAAATACCTCGTTGGAATTTTGATAAATTCGAAGGTTCAGACAGAACTTTAGGTTTACAAATGAAAGCGGTTGGAGAAGTAATGGGAATTGGTCGTTCTTTTCAAGAAGCACTACACAAAGCAACTCAATCTTTAGAAATTAAAAGAAATGGTTTAGGAGCAGATGGTAAAGGTTATACAGATTACAACCAAATTATAGATAAATTAACCAACGCAAGTTGGGATCGTGTTTTTGCAATTTACGATGCAATTGCTATGGGAATTCCTTTATCAAAAATATATGCTATCACAAAAATTGATATGTGGTATCTAAAACAATACGAGGAATTATTTCAATTACAGAAAGAAATTTCTAAATATTCTATAGATACTATTAATAGAGATTTATTATTAGAAGCAAAGCAAAAAGGTTATGGAGATAGACAAATAGCACATATGCTAGATTGTTTAGAGAGCGAAGTTTATAATAAAAGAGATGAATTAAAAGTACAAAGAGTTTTTAAATTAGTAGATACTTGTGCTGCTGAATTTAAAGCAAAAACTCCTTATTATTATTCAACTTTTGAAAACGAGATTGAAACGCCAAATGGAGAAATTACTATTGCAAATGAAAGTATTGTTACAGAAAAAAAGAAAATTATAGTTTTAGGTTCTGGACCAAACAGAATTGGACAAGGAATTGAATTTGATTATTGTTGTGTACATGGGGTTTTAGCGGCTGCTGAATGTGGTTATGAAACGATCATGATTAATTGTAACCCAGAAACGGTTTCTACGGATTTTGATACTGCTGATAAATTATATTTCGAACCTGTTTTTTGGGAGCATATCTATGACATCATCAGACACGAAAAACCAGAAGGTGTTATTGTACAATTAGGAGGACAAACTGCATTAAAATTAGCTGAAAAGTTAACTAAATACGGAATTAAAATTATAGGAACTTCTTTTGAAGCTTTAGATATTGCTGAAGATAGAGGAAGATTCTCATCTATGTTAAAAGACAATAAAATTCCTTATCCAGAATTCGGAATTGCAGAAACTGCAGATGAAGCTTTAACTTTAGCAGATGAATTAAATTTCCCAATTTTGGTAAGACCTTCTTATGTTTTAGGTGGTCAAGGAATGAAAATTGTAATCAATAAAGAAGAGTTAGTAGAACATGTAGTTGATTTATTGGGTAGAATGCCAAATAATAAATTATTGTTAGATCATTACTTAGATGGAGCAATTGAAGCAGAAGCTGATGCAATTTGTGATGCTGATGGTAATGTGTATATTATTGGAATTATGGAGCATATCGAACCTTGTGGAATACATTCAGGAGATTCTAATGCTACTTTACCAGCCTTTAATTTAGGTGATTTGGTAATGCAACAAATTATAGATCATACAAATACAATTGCAACAGAATTAAAAACAGTAGGTTTAATTAATATTCAGTTTGCGATTAAAGATGATGTAGTTTATATTATTGAAGCAAACCCAAGAGCTTCTAGAACTGTACCTTTTATAGCGAAAGCATATAAAGAACCTTATGTAAATTATGCTACAAAAGTAATGTTAGGAGAAAAGAAAGTAACGGATTTTAACTTTAATCCTCAGTTAGATGGTTATGCAATTAAGCAACCAGTTTTCTCTTTCAATAAGTTTCCGAATGTAAATAAGAAACTAGGTCCAGAAATGAAATCTACTGGAGAAAGTATTTTATTTATTGATAGCTTAAAAGATGATGATTTTTACGATTTATATTCAAGACGTAAAATGTATTTGAATAAATAGAGTTTTCTATTTTGATATTTTAAAAAAGCATCCAAATTTATTTTGGATGCTTTTTTTAGTTAGATAAAAGCGAAGTTTTATTCAAATAAAATATCAACTTACAATTAATTAAAATTAAACTCATTTTTTTGAGACTAAAAAAAATAAAACTACTTTGCAATCACAAAAGAAAAGTATGGAAAAGTTTGATGTTGTTATTGTTGGTGCTGGTACTGCAGGCATAATTTTAGCAAGAGAATTAGGGAAATTTAAAAAGAAAACTCTAGTTTTAGATAGAAAAAAAGATCTTTTAGAATTCTCTTTTAACACTTTAGGTAGTTTTATAGATTTAGATAAGTTTGGTTTAACTACAAATGTTGTTGCTCAAGATATTCATACTGTTTGTTTCCATTCTAATAGTGTAAAAAGAAATTTAAAAACCAATTTATACGTTTTAGATAAGAAAAAAGTACACGAAGAAATTATAAATAGTGTAGATAAAAATTACGTAACTTTTTTAACAGGAGTAAATATAAAGAACATCAATAAAGGTGAAAATGGTAATTTTTTGTCTGTGGTTGATAAAGATAAAAACGAGTATTTAGGAACTGTTTTTGTTGATGCCTCTGGTACAAATGGAATTATCAGTAAAAAGGTAGGTTTAATAGCTAAGAAAACTCTATTAGCTACAGGTGTTGAATATAATGTAGCTTATAAAGGTGATAAAACTGAACTCCATTTGTTAATGGGTAAAGATTATCAAGGAGGTTATGGTTGGATTTTTCCTTTAAAAAACAAAAGAGCCATAATTGGTTTTGGTACGTGTGATGATGATATTGTGAAAGATTTAAAAAATCGTTTACATAGAATTTTAGAATTACCTAAAATTAAGAAATTAGTACAAAAGGATAATGATAACGTAGAAGGAGGTAGTATACCAATAACTCCTGTTTTAGATAAGTTTGTTGTTAATAATTTAATTTGTGTTGGTGATTGTGTTTCTCAAGTAAACCCTATTGTTGGTGAAGGTTACAAGTTTATTTTTGAAGCTGCAATTATGGCGAGTAAAGCCATTAATAAATCAATAGAAGAAAATAATATTGATATTTTAAAAGATTACGAAACAACTTGGAAAAATAGATTTTTGCTGAATTATCAACGCTCAAAACGTGCGCAAGAACGCTTTTTTAAATACTCTAAAAATAATTTATTGATGGATTATACTTTATTTATATCCAAATTTATTAGTGATGAAAGATGTGTTAGATCTTTATCTGGAGAATATGGTTTAGAAAATGAAGTGTAGATTTTAAGAAAAATACTTTTTACTTTCATTCCAATACACATCCATTTCAGTTAAAGACATATCAGCAAGATTTTTACCTTCTTTTTTGGCTGCTTTTTCTAAATATTGAAAACGATTGATAAACTTTTTATTGGTTTTTTCTAATGCGTTTTCAGGATTTACATCAATAAAACGAGCATAGTTAATCATAGAAAATAAAACATCTCCAAATTCTTTTTCGATGTTTTCTTTATGGCCTGCTTTAATTTCATCATTTAGTTCAGTAAGTTCTTCTTGAACTTTTTCCCAAACTTGCTCAGGTTTTTCCCAATCAAAACCAACTCCAGCAACTTTATCTTGAATTCTATTGGCTTTTACAACTGCAGGTAAACTTTTTGGTACACCTTCTAAAACAGATGTATTGCCTTCTTTTAGCTTTAGTTGTTCCCAATTGCGTTTAACATCTTCTTCGTTTTCAACTTTTACATCCCCATAAACATGAGGATGTCTGTCAATTAATTTATCAGAAATTGCATTGGCAACATCAGCAATATCAAAAGCTTTTTTTTCGCTACCGATTTTGGCATAAAAAACAATGTGCAACAAAACATCACCTAATTCTTTTTTAATTTCAGGCAAGTCATTATCAAGAATAGCATCTGCTAATTCGTAAGTTTCTTCTATGGTTAAATGACGTAAACTTTCTAAAGTTTGTTTTTTATCCCAAGGACATTTTTCACGAAGTTCGTCCATAATATCTAACAGACGATTAAATGCAGCAAGTTGTTCTTTTCTTGAATTCATTGATTTTTTAAAAGTTGTAAAACATCAGAAAAACAAATTTCTAAAAATGTTTATGCGAAACAAACTGAAAGTTGCTTATTCTTCTTCGTCAGTAGAAACTTCATCGACAGCTACAGTAGCAAAATCAAAACCAGCATCAACCAATAAATTATACCACTGAATTACTTTTTTAATGTTAGAAGTATAAACTCTCTCATCATCGTAATTTGGTAAAACTTCGGCAAAAAATGCGGTTAATTTATTACCACTTTCTTTGTGAGAAATTGCTTTTTTACCTCCTGTTTTTTCTGATATTGCTTTAAAAACATCTAACAAAGGCATGTCTTCTTCGTAAGTATAAATGGCAATGTTTTCTAACAAACTTACATTTTGAGTAGCGTTTATTGCTAAACGTTTATTGTCTGTTAAGTTTTCTGCAATAATTGCATTTTTAGATTGAGATATTACTTGAAATAATCCTGGTTTACCAGTAACTGATATAATTTTACTAAACTCCATTTGTATATTTTTTGTCTTTATTTAAGACTATTTACCTTTTTTTAAATTTGGGAAACGCATTCTGTAATCTGCATTTATTTTCCCCTTAGAAATGTTTTCTAATTTCTTTTTTATCAATCTTTTTTTAAGTGATGATAACTTATCTGTGAATAAAATACCTTCTATATGATCGTATTCGTGCTGAAAAACTCTAGCAGCTAATCCGTCTAAAACTTCTGTATGTGTTTTAAAGTCTTCATCTTGATATTCTATAGTAACTTTTGGTTGACGATAAACATCTTGACGAACATCAGGTATGCTTAAACAACCTTCGTTAAAAGCCCATTCATCACCTTCTTCTTCTAAAATTTGAGCATTTATAAACACTTTATTAAATGTTTTTAAAACAGCTCTATCTTCATCACTTAAATCTTCATCTTCAGCAAAAGGAGAAGCATCTATGATAAATAAACGAATAGCTTTACCAATTTGAGGTGCAGCTAAACCAACACCAGAAGCATTGTACATTGTCTCTTTCATATTGCTAATTAATTCCTTTAAATTAGGGTAATCAGCAGTTATTTCTGTGCATTCTTTACGAAGAACTGGGTCTCCATAAGCTACAATTGGTAAAATCATTTTGTGTTTTTTATAGTTTGCAAAAGTACAATTTAGATATTCGTAATCCCAAATTTTACTTTCATAAATTCATCTTAATAATTATTGATTGTATAAATACGATTGTAATATAATGGTTGCACTTATTTCATCAACTAAAGCTTTGTTTTTACGTTGTTTTTTCTTTAAACCACCATCAATCATTGTTTGAAAAGCCATTTTAGAAGTAAAACGTTCATCAACTCTTTTTACAGGAATTTTAGGAATTTGCTTGGATAATTTCTCTAAAAAAGGAAGTATTAAAGCTTCACTTTCGCTATCAGAATTATTCATTTGTTTGGGTTTGCCTACTAAAAAAAGTTCTACTTTTTCTTTTGATATATAGTCTTTTAAAAAAGTAAAAAGCTCAGTAGTATTTACAGTAGTTAAACCAGATGCAATAATTTGTAATTGATCTGTAACTGCTATTCCTGTTCTTATTTTTCCATAATCGATGGCTAAAATTCTTCCCAAATGATATACTTTTTTTGCAAAAATAAAGTTTAAACTTTTAATAATATAGATTAATGCAAATAAAATCAATAAGTTAAAATAAAGTGAGTTTTGTATTTTAAACAAACCATTTATATCTGTTTAAAAAACGTATATTCGCTTAGTTTTTTAGCAATCAAATTATATTTGCAAAAATTAATTTATTAAGATGGAAGATATTAGAAAAATTATAGAAGCTGCCTGGGAAAATCGTGATTTATTACAAGAACAAAACACAATAGATACCATTAGAAAAGTTGTTGATTTATTAGATAAAGGAGAATTAAGGGTTGCAGAACCAATAGAAGAAGGTTGGCAAGTAAATGAATGGGTAAAAAAAGCGGTTGTTTTATATTTCCCAATTCAAAAAATGGAAACTTTAGAGGCTGGTATTTTTGAATATCATGATAAAATCCCTTTAAAGAAAAACTTTGCAGAAAGGGGAATTAGAGTAGTGCCAAATGCGGTTGCAAGACATGGAGCATACATTTCTCCAGGTACAATTTTAATGCCTAGTTATGTAAATATTGGTGCACACGTAGATGAAGGAACAATGGTTGATACTTGGGCTACAGTAGGTTCTTGTGCGCAAATTGGTAAAAATGTACATTTATCTGGTGGTGTTGGTATTGGTGGAGTTTTAGAACCTTTACAAGCAGCCCCAGTAATTATAGAAGATGGCGCTTTTATAGGCTCTAGATGTATAGTTGTAGAAGGTGTTAGAGTAGAAAAAGAAGCTGTTTTAGGTGCAAATGTTGTATTAACAATGAGTACTAAAATTATAGATGTTACAGGTAATGAGCCAGTTGAAACAAAAGGTGTTGTGCCAGCAAGATCTGTTGTAATTCCAGGAAGTTATACTAAGAAATTTGCTGCTGGAGAATACAATGTACCTTGTGCATTAATTATCGGAAAAAGAAAAGAAAGTACCAACAAAAAAACCTCTTTAAATGATGCACTTCGTGAGTATGATGTTGCTGTTTAAAGATTAAGAATTCTATGACTAAGATTACTGCTATTATTCCTACTTTAAATGAAGAAATTCATATAGAAGAAGCTATAAAATCTGTAAATTTTGCTGATGAAATTATTGTAATAGATTCATATAGTACAGATAAAACAGTAGTTTTAGCTGAAAAGCATAATGTAAAAATCATCAAACGAAAGTTTGATGATTTTTCTTCTCAAAAAAACTTTGCAATTGATCAAGCTCAACATCCTTGGATTTATATTCTCGATGCAGACGAAAGAGTAACTCCACAAGTTCGAACAGAAATTTTAAATGCTGTTGAGAACCCAAAGGATAAAGTTGGTTTTTACGTTAGAAGAAGTTTTTATTTTGTTGGAAAAAAAATTAAATATTCTGGATGGCAGAGAGATAAAGTCGTTCGCTTGTTTTTAAAAGAGTATTGTAGGTATAAAGGTATTGTTCATGAAACAATTAAAACCAATGGTGAATTAGGTTTTTTAAAAGGTAAAATCGAACATTATGGTTATAGAAGTTATAATCATTCAATAGAGAAAATTCATCATTATGCTTTTCTAAAAGCAACAGATTTACACAGACAAGGCAAAAAAGCTGGTTTATATCATATTCTTGTAAAACCACCTGCAAGGTTTATTATCCATTATATTATTAGACTTGGCTTTTTAGACGGTTTTGAAGGTATTATTTTAGCAAAAACACTAGCATATTCTAGTAGAACTAGATATATAAAATTATGGTTGCTAAATAAAGGAATTAAAGAAAAATAATTTTACAAGCTGTCAAAAATTTAATCATATGTGCTCAGTTAAAATTTGTTTATGTTAAAAAAAACTATGCTTTTTTTTTAATCACTTAGTAAAGGTTAGTTTTTGTATTGTTGTTTGCAAAGATTAAAAAATTAGGTGTTTTTTATTATTTGATAATTCCGTTTTCAGCCCATTTGATATTTTCTTTCTTAACTCGTTGTCGAATTTTTCTGTTTTTTTCCCAAGTTTCTTTACCATCATAACCTCGTTTATGATCTAAGTGTACGCAAATAGCTTGATGACGAATTTGTTTTCCTGTTAAACCGTTATTCATCATTCTCTCACCCATTTCACGATCTAAACCACCATAAGACATATCTTCATTAAACCCGTTTACATCTACAATATGTTGTTTAAAAGTAGAGCTATTTGCTCCATTCCAAGTGGCTTTGGTAGGTGTTATAGTGTCCATCAATATGGCCCAAAAACCTTTTGCACGAAGTTTAATTGATTTGAATGATTTTGTTTGACCTTGTTGTACAAGCCATTCATAATCAAAAGCATTTTGATTGATGATATCTTCTTGCTTAATTTTTAAACTAACAGGCATAGTTAGTTTATAATAACCAGCTGATAAGAAAATATTTTTCTTAGCATATTTTCTGTGTGTTTCAATAAAATCCTCACGAGGCAAACAATCATGATCAGTAAAAATTAAATAGTCACATTTTGTTTGTTTAATTGCATCGTTAAGAATTTTGGTTTTTCTAAAACCTAAATCTTCGTGCCAAACATGTTCAATTTTTAATTGAGTAGCGTATTTTTCAATTAATTTTTTGGTTTCCTCTTTAGATCCATCATCAGCTATAATCAAGGTGAAATCAGTATCCTTTTGAGCTAAATACCCCCAAAATATTTTTTCCAACCAAACTGGGTGGTTGTATGTAGTTATAACAACACCAATGTTCATTATTTTAATTTTAAAGTTTTATCCAATCATCGCAAATAATATTTGTTTCTTTTGAAACATACCATTGCTTTGGTGAGATTACTATTTTTTTTGGGTTTTTATTTAGCCAAGCACCCCACCATGAAAAACTACTGTTAGCAGTAATGTTATTATCGCACAAGCTCATTAAATATATGTCTTCATGAGGTGTGCATTTATGATCAACATAAATGGCGTTTTCAATTTTTAAATTTTCCTTTGTCCAAGAAATATCATCTGAGAAAATAAAAAAAGTGGTTTGTTTTTCTTTTGAAAGAATGAATTCTACAGCCCTTTTGTAATAAGCCAAATCACATACTCCATGAATGGTGTGGTTTTTTGAATTACTCACATAATCTCCACGTCTAACATGTAAGGAACAATTGGGTGTTGTATCTTTTATTTGCTTAGAAAAAACCTCTGTTGAATCAGCATTTTTTCCAGATTTCTGAAATTGCTCCAATAAGATTTCTCTAGTTTCTTTAAAATATTTTTCGGTTTGAAAATACCCTTTTACAAATTCATTTCCTTTTAAATTGATTAAATCATTATTAAAAAGTAAACTCTTTTCTTTTACATTTTTTTTAATTTTTACGAGAGATAAAAACGTTGGAATAATACCAGCAACTTTTAAATCAATATTGTATTTATCAAGTTGATAGCCTCCATGTAATTTATAAGTTTTGAATTTAGAAATATCAATTTTTACATCAAAACCCTTTTGCTGAAGCGATTTTGCATACGCATATTGAAACATTTGATTTCCTAACCCACCAACAATTCTAACAATAATCATTTAAATACTAATTTTGTAAATCTTAAGAAAACAAAAGTACAAATGTTATCACGATATTCTTTTATCAATTATAGGTTTAAAAGGATAGAAAATTATAAATTTGCCTCACTTTTAGAAATATGAAGTATACAGAAGCAATTTCATCAGAAATATTTAGTGTAATCTCTAAAGCATCCAAAGAATTAAATGTAGATTCTTATGTGATTGGAGGTTTTGTGCGCGATTTTTTTCTGAAAAGAGGAACAGCAAAAGACATAGATGTTGTTGCTGTAGGTAGTGGAATCGATTTGGCATTACAAGTGTCTAAACTTTTACCCAACAAACCAAAAGTACAGGTTTTTAAAACGTATGGCACAGCAATGTTGCGTTTTAAAGAGGTAGAAATTGAGTTTGTTGGTGCAAGAAAAGAATCTTACACTGAAGATAGTAGAAATCCAGAAGTTACAGCAGGGACTTTAAAAGACGACCAAAATAGACGAGATTTTACCATAAATGCGTTAGCTTTAAGTTTAAATGATAACAATTTTGGTGAACTTTTAGATCCTTTTAATGGAATTCTAGATTTAGAAAACAAAATAATTCGAACACCTTTAGATCCTGATATTACCTATTCTGATGATCCTTTAAGAATGATGAGAGCAATTCGTTTTGCTACACAATTAAATTTTGAAATAGAATCAGAATCTCTTGAAGCTATTGGTAAAAACTCGCAAAGACTTAAAATAATTACAAGAGAAAGAATAGTTGATGAATTGAATAGAATTTTATCATCGCCAAAACCTTCTATAGGATTTTTATTGTTAGAAAAAACAAAACTGTTGCCACAAATTTTACCAGAAATTGTTGCTTTAAAAGGAGTAGAAGAGGTTGAAGGGCAAATGCATAAAGATAATTTTTATCATACATTCGAAGTTGTAGATAATATTGCAGAACACACAGAAGATGTTTGGTTAAGATGGTCTGCTTTATTACACGATATTGGAAAAGCACCCACAAAAAGATTTTCTAAGAAAGTAGGTTGGACATTTCATTCTCACGAATTTGTAGGTTCTAAAATGGTATATAAAATCTTTAAAAGGTTAAAAATGCCATTAAATAACAAGATGAAGTTTGTTCAAAAAATGGTGTTATTAAGTTCAAGACCCATTGTTTTAGCTTCGGATGTTAATGATTCTGCTGTAAGACGTTTGGTTTTTGATGCTGGTGATGATATTAACTCGTTAATGACACTTTGTGAAGCAGATATTACCACTAAAAATCCAAGAAAATTTAAACGTTATCATAAAAACTTTGAATTGGTAAGAACCAAAATTAAAGAAGTAGAAGAGCGTGATAGAGTTCGTAATTTTCAACCACCAGTTACTGGAGAAGAAATTATGGAAGCTTTTAATTTAAAACCTTGTAGAGAAATTGGACAAATTAAAGAAGCGATTAAAGAAGCTATTTTAGATGGTAAAATTCCTAATGAGCACAAAGCTTCTTACGATTTTATGATAGAAAAAGGGAAATCTTTAGGTTTAACAACCTTTCAATAAAAGCTTATGAAATTATTATCAGAACTTAGAACAGTAGTATTAGAATTGCGATTGCTGTTCTTTAAAAGTGAACAAGAGTTGGTAATTGTTACAGGTTCTGATAGTTCACATTTTAAAAGCTTATACCAACTTTTAGTTAGTTTAAATCGATACGAAAAAAACACTAAAGTTTTAATTTACGATTTGGGGATTACTGCTCAAGAAAGTGAAATTTTAAAAAACGACTTTTCTAATTTTGAACTAAGAAAATTTGACTATTCTAAATATCCTTCTTATTTTAATATTAAAATAAATGCAGGAGAATATGCTTGGAAACCTGTTATTATAAATGATGTTTTAAATGAATTTAAAACGTCTGTTTGTTGGTTAGATGGAGGTAATAAAGTAACAAAACCGTTAACTTTACTTAGAAAAGTGATTGAATTCTATGGATTTTATTCTCCTTTTTCTAAAGGAAAAATTTCTGATTGGACACACCCAAAATCATTAGAATATTTAGATGTTTTAAACAATAAGAATTTATTAAAACAGAAGAATTTAAATGGTGCTTGTGTTTCTGTTGATTATAATAATATAAAAGCAAGACAGGTAATTAAAAATTGGAGCGATTCTGCAAAAACAAAAGATTGTATTGCTCCACAAGGAAGCAACAGACAGAACCACAGACAAGATCAGGCAATTTTATCTGTTCTAATTTATAAACATATGTTTGATATTGGCAAAAAAATGACCTACAGAAAATTTGGTTTTAAAACACATCAAGATATAGATTAGTTATAATCTATATTTTAGCTCAAACTTTGCATAGATACCAACTTATAATACTCACCTTTTTTGGTTAACAAATCATCGTGTTTACCTTGCTCTACAATTTTACCTTTTTTCATAACCACAATTGTATCTGCTTTTTGAATGGTAGATAATCTGTGAGCAATAACCAAAGAAGTTCTGTTTTGCATCATTTTTTCTAAAGCAACTTGAACCAATTGTTCAGATTCAGTATCTAAAGCAGAAGTAGCTTCGTCTAAAATCATTATTGGCGGATTCTTTAAAACAGCTCTTGCAATAGATAAACGTTGTTTTTGTCCTCCAGAAAGTGAATTCCCACTATCACCAATGTTTGTTTTAAATTTTTCTGGTAAATCTTTTATAAATTCCATTGCATTTGCAATTTCTGCAGCTTCATTTATTTCGGATTCAGTGGCATTTTCTGTACCTAATTTTATATTATTTTCTATAGAATCATTAAACAAAATAGATTCTTGAGTAACAATACCCATTAAATTTCTTAAAGATTTTTTTGTAACGTCTTTAATGCTAATTCCATCTACTAAAACATCACCTTTATTTACATCGTAAAAACGAGTAATTAAATTGGCTAAAGTAGATTTACCACTACCAGACTGCCCAACTAAAGCCACGGTTTCTCCTTTTTTGATGGTTAAAGAAAAGTCTTTTAAAACATAGTCTTTTTTGTATTTAAAAGAGATGTTTTTAAACTCAATTTTACTCTCAAAATTTTGCTTGACTAAAGCATTTGGTTTGTCTTTAATACTGTTTTCAGTATTTAAAACTTGCATTATTCTTTCTGCAGAAGCTTCTCCTTTTTTTATTTTATAAAATGTAGTTGTGATTAGTTTTATCGGATTTAAAACCGTGTAAAATAACACAATATACCCCATAAACTTACCAGCTTCTAGAGGGCTTGTTTTTTCTAAAACATCTGTACCTCCATACCAAAGAATGGTAATTATGGTTGCAGATCCTAAAAACTCACTCATAGGCGATGCTAAAGTTTGTCTATGAAAAACACTAGTCATTAACTTTCTAAAAGTAGAAGTGGAGTTATTGAATTTTCTTTCAATAATTTTTTCTGAATTAAAACCTTTAATAACTCTCAATCCAGTTAATGTTTCTTCTATAAAAGATAAAAATGTACCTGTTTCTTTTTGAGCTTTAACAGATTGCGATTTTAATTTTTTACTAATTGATGAAATAATAAATCCAGATACGGGTAATAAAATAAATACAAAAAGCGTTAATTTTAAACTAATGAACAGCATAATTCCTATTGAAATTATTACTGTTAAAGGCTCTCTCACCAAAGTTTCAATTGATGTTAAAATAGAGTTTTCTACTTCTTGTACATCAGAAGTCATCCTTGCAATGATATCTCCTTTCCTTTTTTCTGTGAAATAAGAAATAGGTAGTTCTACAATTTTACGATATAAATTATCTCTTAAATCTTTTACAATTCCTGTACGTAAAAAAGTAATTACATAAGATGCTAAATACCTAAAAAGGTTTTTAAAAAAGAATAAAGATAAAGATAAGAGACATATAAATAATAAAACATTAACCTCACCTTCTTGAGCTATTTTATTAGATATAAAATAATTAAAATTACCTTCTAAATAAGAGCCTAAATTTGATAGACCTTCGTAATTAGGTTTTTTATAAACAGCTTTATCAACACCAAATAATATATTTAAAACTGGTATAAATGCTAAAACTGATAAAACATTAAATATTGCATAAAAAATATTAAAGAGAATATTTAAAAGCGTAAACTTTCTATATTCTCTTTCATATTTAAGAATGTCCTTAAAGTGGCTCATTAATTTAATTTCATCTCTTTTATAATACGTTGAATTTTTGCATCTAATTCTGCTTCAACTTGATCTGCATTTTCAGTTGCGTCTAATTCGCTATTTACACTAAAGTAAAATTTAATTTTTGGTTCTGTACCACTTGGTCTAGCAGCAATTCTTGTACCAGAAGCTGTTTGATAAATTAAAACATTAGATTTTGGTAAATCAATAGCTGTAACTTCTCCTGTAATTAAATTCTTTTTTGTAGAAGCGTCATAATCAGAAAGTGATTCTATTTTTTCTCCATCAATTTCAGTTAATGGGTTGTTACGCATATCACTTAAAATTTGCTGAATTTCTGCTGCACCATCCATCCCTTTTTTAACGATAGAAATTAAATGCTCTTTGTAGTATTTATTTTCTACATAAATATTTAATAATTCTTCGTAAAAAGAGCTTCCATTTTGTTTTGCATAAGCAGCAACTTCACAAGCTAAAAGAGTTGCTGTTACAGCATCTTTATCGCGTACAAAACCACCAACCATATAACCAAAACTTTCTTCTCCACCACCAATAAAGTCTAACTCTGGGAAATCTTTTACCATTTTGGCAATCCATTTAAAACCAGTTAAACCAACTTTAGTTTCTACTCCTTTTTTAGCAGCTACATCATTTACTAACTCTGTAGAAACAATAGTAGAACCTACAAATTGTTTACCATTTAATTTGCCTTCTTCTTTCCATTTACGTAATAAAAAATCTGTCATAACAACCATAGTTTGGTTACCATTCATTAACTTCATATTACCTTCTAAATCTCTAACAGCAACTCCTAAACGATCACAATCTGGGTCTGTACCAATTACAATATCCGCTCCAATTTTATCAGCTAAATCAGTAGCCATTTTTAATGCTTCTGGTTCTTCTGGATTTGGTGATTTTACTGTTGGGAAATCTCCATCAGGTTTTCTTTGTTCTTCAACAATATGTATATCATTATAACCAGCACCAGCCAAAGCATCTGGCACAGACATAATTGATGTTCCGTGTAAAGAAGTAAAAACAATTTTTAAATCGTCTCTTTTAATATTTTCTGATAAAGAACCATTTTTTACAGATGCTTTAATAAAAACATCATCTACATCTTTACCAATAACTTCAATTAAATCTTCGTTTGCATCAAACTTAATTTCAGAAAAATCTAAAGAATTTACTTCATTGATAATTCCTCCATCATTTGGCGGAACAATTTGACCACCATCTGCCCAATACACTTTATAGCCATTGTATTCTGGCGGATTGTGAGAAGCTGTTAATACAATACCTGCATCACAACCTAAATGACGAACTGCAAAAGATAATTCTGGAGTTGGTCTTAAATCTTCGAAAAGAAAAACTTTAATATTATTTGCTGATAAAACATCTGCAACAACCTTTGCGAATTTTTTACTGTTATGTCTACAATCATAAGCAATTACAACACTTAATTGCTCTTTTTCTACATTTTCTATTAAGTAATTAGATAAACCTTGTGTAGCTCTACCTAATGTATATTTATTAATTCTATTAGTACCAGCACCCATTAATCCTCTCATTCCTCCAGTTCCGAAAGCCATATCTTTATAGAATCTGTCTGCTAAATCATCAGGATTATTTGCAATTAATTCTTGAATTTCTGTCTGAGTTTCTACATCAAAAATTGGAGTTAACCATTGTTTAGCTTTGTCTAAAATTTCGTTCATTTTTATAGGTTTTTTTCTGAGTTGATGATATTTTTATTTATACAAATATACTATTTAGAAATTGAGTTTTTCTTTAATTGTGTAGTGTTTTTCGTCGGTTTTCGTTTTTATAATAAGCTCGCCAATAAAACCTGCTAAAAATAATAAAGTTCCTATTATCATAGAAGTTAATGCAATATAAAACCAAGGATTGTCTGTTACTAATATTGTTTTAATTCCGTTAAAAACTTTATAAAGTTTGTATGCGCCAATGTAAAATGCTGATGTTGTACCAAATATAAACATTAAAGTACCCCAAAGCCCAAAGAAATGCATTGGTCTTTTTCCGAATTTTGATAAAAAGGAAATGGTGATTAAATCAAGAAAACCATTAATAAAACGATCTATACCAAATTTGGTTTCGCCATATTTTCTAGCTTGATGTTGCACTACTTTTTCACCTATTTTATTAAAACCTTCGTTTTTTGCCAAAACAGGGATGTATCTGTGCATTTCTCCACTAACTTTTACGGTTTTTATTACTTCGTTTTTATAAGCTTTTAATCCGCAGTTAAAGTCGTTTAATTTTAATCCTGATGTTTTTCTGGCAGCAGCATTAAAGAGTTTAGAAGGTATATTTTTGGTGATGACATTATCGTATCTTTTCTTTTTCCATCCAGAAATTAAATCGAAATTTTCTTCAATAATTAAATTGTATAATTCTGGTATTTCTTCTGGATTGTCTTGCAAATCAGCATCCATAGTAATTACAACTTTACCTTTTGCCAATTCAAAACCAGCATCTAATGCTTGACTTTTTCCATAATTTTTTTGAAAACGAATTCCTTTTACCTCTTTAAATTTTTCTGATAATTGCTCAATTACGCTCCAAGAAGTATCTGTGCTACCATCATCAATAAAAATAATTTCATATAAATAACGATTGGATTGCATAACTTTTGCAATCCAATCGTGTAATTCTTGTAAGGATTCTTCTTCATTAAGAAGTGGTATTACTACCGAAATTTCCATATAGTGAGTTCAAAATATTAATTTCTAAAAATCAAAGTTACGATTTTATGAATTATTGAACGCTAAAGTTTAAGTTTTAGTAATCTTGCTCTTCCGATTTTTTCATAATTGCAGCAGTAATTGCAGAAATTACAAAACCAACAAATGCAGCAAAAACAAATATTATACCAGATATTATAAATGGGCTTTGAAATTTTTCTGTCATTTCTTTAGCAGAATCTATTTGATCTGAGCTTAATCCTTGGTCTATCCAAGCCTGTTCTTGAATTGCCATTCCTTCTGCTTGAAGATTAGGGTCAATAACATTTGTTAATAAAAGAGTATATATTACTGTAATTACAGCGCTAACCATAACAATACCCATTCCAATTTTTAATCCCTGACCCCAAGTCATAAACCCACCATTCTCACTTTTGAATTTTTTTATTCCAATGATTATAAAAAATACAGTAGCTAAAAATCCTGCAAGATTTCCAACCCATTGTAATTCAAAGTATTGTCCAGATGCCCATAAACATAGTCCAACAATTGCTCCAAGGACACCTAAATATAGTCCATTATTTAAAATAATACTTTTACTGTTTACTTGATTTTCCATTAGTTTATTAAGTTTAGTTAGTTATACAAATATATTAATTCGGTTTGATAGATTTTTTAAAAAATATTCAAAACATCTAATTAGTAGACAATACTTTACAAATGTTACAATAAATTTATATTAATTTTTAATTGCTAGTATAAAAATCTGTTGTAAATTTGCAGTGGCAAGTCCTACACAACTAGCTCCCTTTGAATCCCCCAGGGTGGGAACACAGCAAGGGTATTAGGTTGTAGCAGTGTGATGTAGATAGCTTGCCATTTTTTGTACCCTAAATTTACGTTTCTTACTTTATCTTTTTAGATATTTGCTTAATAATTTAATTTTTTTATAATTTATGTCTAAAGTTGTCTTAGTTACTGGTGCATCTTCTGGAATAGGAAAATCGATTGCTACTTTTTTAAAAGAAAAAGGCTATACAGTTTATGGTACAAGTAGAAACCCCAAAAACTTAGAAAATTTTTCTTTTCAATTAATTACTTTGGATGTTTTAAAAGTTGAAACCATTAATAAAGCAGTAGATTTAATTATAGAAAAAGAAGGTAAATTAGATGTTTTGGTAAATAATGCAGGAATGGGAATTACAGGGCCTGTAGAAGATACGCCAACAGATGAAATGCGTGCAGTTTTTAACACCAATCTTTTTGGTGCTATTGATGTAATGAAAGCAGTTTTACCACAAATGCGTAAACAAAAATCAGGAACAATTATTAATGTTACTTCTATTGCAGGTTATATGGGGTTGCCATTTAGAGCTGTATATTCTGCTTCTAAAGGTGCTTTAGAATTAGTTACAGAAGCCACAAGTATGGAGGTTAAAAACTTCGGGATTAAAGTTGTAAACGTTGCACCTGGAGATTTTGCAACCAATATTGCTGCTGGTAGATATCATACACCAGTTTTTGAAAATTCCGCTTATAAAGAGAATTACCAAGCAAGTTTAGATTTAATGGATGCTCATGTAGATCATGGAATGGATCCTATAGAAATGGCAAAAAAGGTTTATGAAATTATCAACTATAAGAATCCTAAAATTCATTATAAAGTTGGAGATTTTATGCAGAAATTCTCTATTGTTTTAAAACGTATTTTACCAGATAAAATGTATCAAAAATTATTAATGAACCACTATAAGCTTTAGTTTTCTATAGTAATGTGTTCTTCTGCATTCGGACTTAAATAAGTGTCTAAAATAGCTATTTCGCAATTTAAAGCGTCAAATTCTATTTTTATCCATCCGTAGAAGTTCTCATCATTTCTAATTAATCTTACTGCGTAATAATCATCAAGATTATTTGCGAATTCTTTTTTGTAAGTTAAATTATTTTGTAAAAAGAAGTTGTAGCTTTCGTAAGGTGCACTAAATTCGTAAAAAACATCTAATGAGTTTCTAATATCAACAGAATTGAACTTATTAGCATCATAACTTCTTGTGTTATCGGTAGAAAAAGGAGGTTCAAATATTACAGGAAAAGGTATACTTACACCTCTAGGAGACAAAATTTCATTAATACTTTCATCCGTAGAAACTAGTTTAATTTTATACGCTACAAAATTAGGACTGTTAGCAAAATCTACTACATCATCAGCCAATATGGTATAATCTGTAGTGCCATCGTTGTCTAAATCTAGGTCTATAGGTAGTTTATCTGCAAAACAATCTGCAAAAAGAATGTTATTAGTATTTTCTGCTACATAATCATCCGCAGTAAATTCTACCCAAAAGTTATGGGTCTTAATCAATTTATCATGATGATCTCTATAAATAATCTGTCCTGAAAATTTTTCGTCAACTTCCCAATCTTGAATGGTAACTTCTAAAACATAAACTTGAGTTATGGCACTAATATCTGCAGTGCTACCATCATAAAATTCGAAACCACGATCTATTTGTAAGCAATCTTCTATTTTGTTAAAAACAAAATTTAAGGTTTCTGTAGTGTTGTTATCATTTAAATCTTTTGTAAAACTAATATTTACAGTACTATCAGAATAATTACCTTGCCATAAAACGGATTCAGAATTATCAAGAAATACCACATTGTCTGATGCAGAAATACCAATTTCGGAAGTGTCACATAAAATGGTGCCTTCAATACCTTCTTCTGTATTTGGAGAATCGCAAGAATATAAAATTGATATAAAGAAAAGTACTGCTAGGTAATTATAAATTTTCATTTAAGATTTTAATTTTTTAAACTTTAAAAAATGTATTTCTTAAAGTTAGACACATAAAAATTGTTAAAGTTTAATTTAAAACTAAAAAAGATCATATTTGGTATATTTTTAACCAATTCTTTATAAAACTTATAATTATTTCTTCTGTTAAAGAAATGATTGTAACTATCTTTGCTACAAATTAATCATAAATTTTCAAAAAAAATGAAATTTTTTATAGATACTGCAAATTTAGAACAAATAAAAGAAGCACAAGCTTTAGGTATTTTAGATGGTGTAACTACAAATCCGTCTTTAATGGCTAAAGAAGGGATTACTGGTCAAGACAATATTATAAATCATTACAAAGAAATTTGTGATTTAGTTGATGGTGATGTTTCTGCAGAAGTTATCTCTACAGATTTTGATGGAATGGTAAAAGAAGGTGAAGCTTTAGCTGCCTTAAATCCGCAGATTGTGGTAAAATTACCAATGATAAAAGACGGTGTAAAAGCGTGTAAATATTTTTCTTCTAAAGGTATTAAAACGAATGTAACTTTAGTGTTTTCTGTAGGGCAAGCATTATTAGCTGCTAAAGCCGGTGCAACTTATGTTTCTCCGTTTTTAGGACGTTTAGACGATATTTCTACAGACGGAATGAACTTAATTTCTGAAATTAGATTGGTTTTTGATAACTATAATTTCGAAACTCAAATTCTAGCAGCATCTGTGCGTAATACAATGCACGTTGTTAATTGTGCAAAATTAGGTTCTGATGTAATGACAGGTCCATTAAGCGCAATCGAAGGTTTATTAAAACACCCTTTAACAGATAGTGGTTTGGCTAAATTTTTAGCAGATTACCAAAAAGGAAACTAATTCCGAAAAGTTAGTCGCAAAGTCGCAAAGTTTCAAAGTTAATCTTGAGAGTTTGCGACTTTGCTTTTAAAATTTACTCACTTAGATAGCTTAACTTTGCAACTTGTTAAGCTTTGTAACTTTGTTACTAATAAATGTACCCAAAAAAAGAACTCGCACAACTTGTAATTTCTGCTTGTCATCAATTTAATATTGATACAATTGTTATTTCTCCTGGTTCTAGGAATGCACCTTTAACTATAGGTTTTTCAAATCATACAGAAATAGAAACTTTAAGTGTTGTAGATGAAAGATGTGCAGCTTTTTTTGCACTAGGTATTGCACAACAAAAGCAAAAACCTGTAGCTATTTTATGTACTTCTGGTTCGGCATTATTAAATTATTATCCTGCAATTGCAGAGGCTTTTTACAGTAATATTCCACTTGTGGTAATCTCTGCAGACAGACCAAAACATTTAATAGATATTGGTGATGGACAAACCATTCGTCAAGAAAATGTGTTTGAAAATCATATACTGTTTTCTGCAAATTTGATAGAAAACCCAAAATTTATTGCTAGAAATTCGCAATTAATAGGTGAAGCTTTACAAATTGCAACATCACAAAAAGGACCTGTGCATATTAATGTTCCTTTTGATGAACCTTTGTATGAAACTGTTAGTGAATTAAAAACGTTTCATTTCCCTAATATTTCTATGAGTTCTCTAGATAATTCAAATATCAATTATCAAAATTTAGCAGAAATTTGGAATACGGCTGATAAAAAAATGTTGGTAATTGGCGTTAATTATCCAGATGAGGAATTGCACAGCTTAATGGATTTATATTCTGATGATGAATCTGTGATGATTTTTACAGAAACTACATCAAACTTATATTATAAAAAGGCAGTAAATGCTATAGATCAATTAATTTTTTCTTTAGATGATGCTCAGTTTCAAGAATTACAACCAGATATTCTTATCACTTTTGGTGGTATGATTGTTTCTAAGAGAATCAAAAAGTTTTTAAGAGAATATCAACCGAAACATCACTGGAATATTGATGAGCATAAAGCAACCAATACTTTTTTCTGTTTAACTGAATTTATACAAACAAAACCAGTTGATTTTTTCTCAAATTTCAACAAAATTATCACCAAGAAAAAAAGTGATTACCAATCGAATTGGTTAGAAATTAGAGATTATAGAAGAGAAAAACATACTGAATATTTATCGCAAATACAACATTCAGATTTTAAGGTTTTTGAGCAAGTTTTAGAGAGTATTCCCAACAATTCAGATTTGCAAATTAGCAATAGTGCAATTATTAGATATGCGCAGTTGTTTCAATTAAAAAACTCGTTACGTGTTTTCTGTAATAGAGGTACAAGCGGAATTGATGGAAGCACATCAACAGCAATTGGAGCTGCTTTTGCAAGTAAAAATCAAACGGTTTTTATTACAGGAGATTTAAGTTTTTTCTACGATTCGAATGCTTTATGGAATAAAAATATTCCTAATAATTTTAGAATTGTTTTGATTAATAATTCTGGTGGAGGAATTTTTAAAATTATTCCTGGCCCATCAACTACAAATGCTGCTAAGTATTTTGAAACACCACATTGTTTAACCGCAGAACATTTGTGCAAAATGTATGATTTCGATTATTTGCAAGCATCATCAACAGAAACAGTAACAGAAGCATTAAATGGTTTTTATGAGTCAGATACTGAAATAAATTCAGAAGAAATGAAAAAACCAAAAATTTTAGAAATTTTTACGCCAAGTGCAGAAAATGATTTAATTTTAAAAGAATATTTTAAATATATAAAATAATGGATTTACAAGACGAATATCAAGAAGGAGATATCAATTTAAAGGAAGGAGAAAAAGTTCAGTTAGTAATTGAAAAAGAAACTGGATTAGGATATTCTGTACTAATTAATGAAGAATACGAAGGTTTACTTTTTAGAAGTGAAGTTTTTCAGGATTTAGAAGTAGATATGGAAGTTGTTGGATACATCAAACAAATTCGAGAAGATGGTAAAATAGATGTTTCTCTTAGGCCACAAGGTTTTAGAAATGTAATTGATGCAGATGTAGAAAAAGTACTAGAAAAACTAAAAAATAGCAGAGAAGGGTTTTTGTTATTAACAGACAAAAGTTCACCAGATTCTATTCGTTTTCATATGAAAATGAGTAAAAAAGCCTTTAAAAAAGCAGTTGGTAATCTGTACAGAAACAAATTAATTGTAATTAAAGAAGATAGAATTGAGCTTTTAAATGAGTAAGCATTTTTAAGTCTACAGTCTACAGTTGGCAGTCATTGTTATTTAATAAATCTTGACTGCCAACTGCAAACTAAAATACTGCATACTGAACTACTGTCCTCCTAATCTTAAAATATTTTCATAATAAGCATCAGAATTTGGGTCTGCAGGATCCATTTTACCATAGCCAATTTTGTAATATTTTAATGCTTTTTTAGTCATTTTTGCAGATTCGTAATAACGACCAATATAATATTCTCCTAAAGGTGAAGTTGGAAATATCTTTAGAATCATATCACCAAAATCTCTTAATCTTTTTCCATTTTCTTTTTCAATGATGATGTTTTCTATTGCGTAAATATCTCTTTCTCTAATTCCTAAATTTGTACCGAATAAAAATTCAATTTCTAAATATTTATTTTCTAAATAATAAATAGCGTCTTTAGGCGCCAAGTCTTTAATTTTTTCATCATACTCTTCTTTCGAAATTGCAGAATACACTTCAAATATTTTTGTCATTGCTCTTGGTATTGCTTCGTGAATTGCAGAAACAGCACTAGAAGTAGTAATTACATCATTTATAACATTAAAATTTTTGATTTCTAATTCAGATAATGCTTGCTGTACTTTGCCAATTTTCTCTGATTTACTTTTAGAAAAAGAATCAGAATTGTTAGTGTAAAAATAAAATGTATTGTCTTCTTTTGCGAATTTCGGTAAATTATAAGTTTGTAATTCACCAATTATAAAATCAGAAAAACTAGGATTTATACAAATAAAAGAGTTTATAAAAGCTGTGTTTTCTTTTAAAAAATGAGAAACCATATTTGCAGAATAACCTTGCCCAATTAAAGAAATGTAAGGTGATGTTCTGTAATTACTTTCCATATGAAAAATGACTTCATCTCTAATAAAATCATAAAAATAACGAGCAGTAGTTGTAAAAGTTCCATTAGATCTATTAAAAGAAATATCTTCTTGTTTGGTTTCTTCCATAGAAATACCAACTACAATTTGTTTTGGTGCTTTATCTCTTTTTGCAAATAAAATTGAAGTACCAACATAAGAATCAAACATATATTCCTCATCTAAAACAATGGTTAAAGGATAATTTTTTATGCTGTCTCTTTCATATCCTTCAGGTAAATAAATTTTAATATTTCTAGTGGTTTCTAAAATATCAGATTTTAATGGGGTAACAATTGTTTTTTGAGAAAAACCTACAAAAGAAAAAAGAATAAATAATAATGTGAGTGTTTTCTTAATCATAAGTTAGATTGTTTATTTTTGCTGATGATGATTTTTGTTCTCTTTAAGAACGTACAAAATACAAAAATATGATACAACCTGAATGGGAAACTGCCAAAGTTTACGAAGATATAACTTATAAGAAATGCAATGGAGTAGCCAGAATAGCGTTTAACAGACCAAATGTTAGAAATGCTTTTAGACCAAAAACAACCAAAGAATTGTATGATGCTTTTTATGATGCAGGCGAAGATACTTCAATTGGTGTCGTTTTACTTTCTGCAGAAGGGCCAAGTACAAAAGATGGTGTGTATTCTTTTTGCTCTGGAGGAGATCAAAAAGCAAGAGGTCATCAAGGTTATGTAGGTGATGATGGTTATCATAGATTAAATATTTTAGAAGTACAAAGATTAATACGTTTTATGCCAAAAGCTGTAATTGCTGTTGTTCCTGGTTGGGCAGTTGGTGGTGGCCATAGTTTGCACGTAGTTTGCGATTTAACCTTAGCTTCTAAAGAGCACGCAATTTTTAAACAAACAGATGCAGATGTAACTTCTTTTGATGGTGGATATGGATCTGCATATTTGGCAAAAATGGTAGGTCAGAAAAAAGCAAGAGAAATTTTCTTTTTAGGTAGAAATTATTCTGCACAAGAAGCTTATGAAATGGGAATGGTAAATGCTGTAATTCCTCACGAAGAATTAGAAAGTACAGCTTATGAGTGGGCACAAGAAATTTTAGCAAAAAGTCCGACTTCTATTAAAATGTTAAAATTTGCAATGAATTTAACTGATGATGGAATGGTTGGTCAGCAAGTTTTTGCAGGTGAAGCTACACGTTTAGCTTATATGACAGACGAAGCAAAAGAAGGAAGAGACGCTTTTCTTGAAAAAAGAAAACCAAATTTCCCTAAAAAATGGATACCATAAATCAGTAGGCAGTTTACAGTAAGCAGTTGTCAGTTCGAGTGAATTTATGAAGGATGAATAAATTTGTATCGAGAACATTATTATAATCGATTAAAAAATGAAATCACAAATAGTAACTTTTTTAATAAAATGTCCAGATCAAAAAGGGTTAGTGGCAAAAATTACTAGTTTTTTTTATAAAAAAGGATTCAATATTTTAAGTTGTCAGCAATATGTAAACTCAGTAGAAGATATGTATTTTATGCGTATTCGTTTAAATGCTGAGGGTACAAATATTTCTAAAGAACAATTAGAAGAAAGTTTTTTAGAATTAGCCAAACCTTTGCAGTTTAAGTGGTCTGTAAATTACGGTGATGAAAAGAAGAATGTGGCAATTATGGTTTCGCATACAAGTCATAATTTATACGATTTATTAGAACGTTCTAATGAAGGTAGATTAAATTGTAATGTTAAAATGGTTATTAGTAATCATAATAAATTAAGACATATTGCAGAAATGTTTAATGTGCCTTATTATCATTTACCTGTAACTAAAGAAACGAAATCAGAACAAGAAGAACAAGTTAAACAATTGTTAGATGCTAATGAAATTGATTTAGTTGTTATGGCAAGATATATGCAAATTTTGTCATCAGATTTCATCAATTATTATAAAGATAGAATTATAAATATTCATCATTCATTTTTACCCGCTTTTCAAGGAGCAAATCCATACAAAAGAGCATACGAAAGAGGAGTGAAGTTAATTGGAGCAACAGCACATTATGCTACAGAAGATTTAGATGAAGGGCCAATTATTGAACAAGATGTTAAACCAGTAACTCACGAAAGTACCACTCAGACATTAAAAAGGATTGGTGCAGATATTGAAAAACTAGTTTTAGCAAGAGCCGTAAAATGTCATTTAAATAATCAAATAATTGTATCAGGAAATAGAGCAATTGTTTTTCCAGAATCTGGGGAATAATAGCCCCTTTTAATTTCCCAAAATTGGTGAGAAACATTCTGAAAATAAAATATTAACGTAACAATTTCTTCCCTTTGGGAAGATTAAGATGGGATGAAAATAATCTGTATTGGGCGCAATTACGCAAAACATATAGAAGAATTAGCAAATGAAAGACCAGAGAATCCTGTTGTTTTTCTAAAGCCAGACTCTGCAATTTTACCTAGAAAAAATCCTTTTTTTATTCCTCCTTTTTCTGAAGATGTTCATTATGAAGTTGAGGTTTTGGTAAAAATTAATAAAGTTGGTAAACATATAGATGCCAAGTTTGCACATAAATATTATGATGAAATAGGATTAGGTATCGATTTTACAGCAAGAGATGTACAAGCTAAATGCAAAGAAAAAGGTTTGCCATGGGAAAAAGCAAAAGCTTTTGATGGTAGTGCAGTTGTAGGTGAGTTTTATCCAAAAGAAGAATTCGATTTAGAGAATTTAAAATTCCAATTGTATAAAAATGAAGAAATTGTACAAGATGGAAACACAAATGCAATGTTGTGGAAAACAGACGAATTAATCGCCTACGTTTCTCAGTATTTTACTCTAAAAAAAGGAGATATTATTTTTACAGGAACTCCTGCAGGAGTAGGTAAAGTTGTAGAAAACGATACCTTAAAAGGTGTAATAGAAGGTAAAGAAGCTTTTAATATTAGAGTAAAGTAAATTAAAATTGGCAATAAAACTACTTAGTTATATTTTTTTATTTTATGTAGGTTTTTATTTCTATAGACTTGCAGAGAATCATAATAAATATAAATGGCTATGTGGTTTTTTAGGAATTGCTTCATTTTACTTAGGTAGTATTATGTATATATTATACATCAGGTTTTTTACTGAAACAATTATTAATGAGTTTGAAATAACCAATTTATCTTTTAAATCTTCTATTGCAGGTTTTGTTTTTGTTGTAATTTTATTTAAAACTTTAAATTTTATTTGGAGTAAGAAAAAGAAACTAAAAAACGAAGTTGATAAAATTGGTAAAGATTAAAGTTGGATAAATCTAGCTTTCAATTTAAAAAAAAAATAAAAATATGTTAGGATTAATTTTAATTTATTGGCTAGGAAAAAAGTTTTACAAATTAGCAGAAGAATATAATAAAAGTCAGTGGGGTTATGCAATTTTAGGAATTGTAGTTTACTACGCAGTTAGTATTGTGTTTGCAACAGTTACATTAATTATAATCGAAAGTTTTTCTAATACCTTAAACGATTATATTTTAGGGTTAGTTGCAATGCCATTTGGTCTTTTAGGATGTTATTTATTGTATAAATATTTAGAAAAAAATTGGGATTATAAAAATCCTAAAAATGATATTTTAATAGATCAAATAGGAAAAAGCGAAGAAGAACTTGAAACTAAATAAGTAGAATAGTAAAACTTTACTACTTTTTTACATTCATATATTACAACTATAAATCAATAATGAAAGCAGAAATCATAACTATAGGAGATGAGATTTTAATCGGTCAGATTGTAGATACAAACTCACAATGGATAGGAACTGAATTAAATAAAATCGGTGTTTCTGTATATCAAATCTCGTCAATTCAAGATGATAAACAACATATTCTAAATGCTTTAAAAGAAGCACAAGAAAGAGTAGATATTGTAATTATTACAGGAGGTTTAGGGCCAACAAAAGACGATATTACGAAACATACAATTGTAGAATATTTTAATGATACCTTAGCATTAAATGAAAAAGTTGTACATCATATTAAAGCTTTGTTTCAAAAATATAATATTCCCTTTGGCGAGTTAAATCGTTTACAAGGTTTAGTACCAACAAAAGCAACAGTTTTAGAAAATAAGTTAGGCACTGCACCTGGAATGTGGTTTTACGAAAATGAAACCGTTTTTGTGTCTTTACCAGGTGTACCTCACGAAATGAAAGGTCTAATGGAATTTGAAGTTTTACCAAAAATTCAAAAACAATTCAAATTACCTTATATTATACATAAAACAGTTATTACTTATGGTTTAGGAGAAAGTTCTTTGGCAGAAAGAATTGAAGATTTCGAAAATAACTTACCATTATATATAAAGTTAGCTTACTTACCCAATTATGGTAAAGTTCGTTTGCGATTATCAGCCAAAGGCGATGATAGCATTTTGTTAGAAGAAACTTTACATAAATTAATAGAAGAACTGTATCAATTAATACCAGATATTATTACAGGTATTGATGAAGATGGAGAAATAGAAAAAACAGTCGGAGATTTATTAAAGACTAAAGGTAAAACTGTAACTGTTGCAGAAAGTGTAACAGGAGGTAAAATTGCATCAACCTTAGTTTCAATAGCAGGTTCATCAGCCTATTTTAAAGGAGGTTTTGTAACTTATTCAGAAGACACTAAAATTAATTTATTAGGTGTATCAGCAGAAACTATAAAAAAACACACAGTAGTTAGTGCAGCAGTAGCCAAAGAAATGGCAAAATGTGCCAAAGAAAAGTTACAAAGTAATTATGCAATAGCTGTAACAGGTAATGCTGGGCCAACTTCAGATAAAACCGACAAAAGTGTAGGTGTAGTTTTTATAGCTTTAGCAACAGATTCAGAAATTTTTGTAGAAGAATTTAATTTTGGAAAACCAAGAGGTAGAGTTATCGATAAAACCGTAAATATGGCCTTACAAATGCTTCAAAAAGAAATATTAAAAAATTAGTAAATTTCTTTTGTTCAGATATATAATTATTTGTAGATTTGCACCTCGTTTAGAGATAACACTATAAAACTGTCGAGAAGATGTCTAGAGTTTGTGAATTAACAGGAAAAAAAGCAATGGTTGGGAACAATGTTTCTCACGCAATGAATAGAACCAAAAGAAAGTTTGACGCTAATTTAATGACGAAGCGTTTTTACATTCCAGAGGAAGATAAATGGATTACTTTAAAAGTATCTGCATCTGCTTTAAAAAATATTAACAAGAAAGGAATTTCTGCAGTTATAAAAGAAGCTAGAGCTAACGGTTTTTTAACTAAATAAGCTGAGGCTAACTAAAATTTTATATAGAGATGGCAAAAAAAGGAAACAGAGTTCAGGTAATTTTAGAGTGCACAGAGCACAAAGCAACTGGTAAACCAGGTACTTCTAGATACATTACAACTAAGAACAAGAAGAACACTCCAGATAGAATGGAAATTAAAAAATTCAATCCTATCTTAAAGAAAATGACTGTTCACAAAGAAATTAAATAATACAACTATCTAGAACTCAGAATAGAGCACATAGATTTAAAACATTTACAAAATGGCAAAAAAATCAGTAGCATCGTTACAAACAGGATCAAAAAGATTAAGTAAAGCAATCAAAATGGTTAAATCTCCAAAAACAGGAGCTTATATGTTTGTAGAAGCAATTATGGACCCATCTAAAGTAGACGCTTTTTTATCAAAAAAGTAATAAACTACTAAACAATATTTTAAAGCTACTTTCTTTTAGAGAGTAGCTTTTTTTATATCTTTACATTTGTGTCATTTAAAGCTTATTTTTTAATATGGGCGTTACCTAAAGGTCGGGCTTTACGCTAAATCTTTTTTTAATAAGAAACTGCTAACGCTGTTACTTATTAAAAAAAGGATATCGCTGCAATCCCTAACGCAACTTGTCTGCCATCATAAATAATAATCAGCCATTTTGACAAATATTTAATTTGGTATAATTTTAGACAACCAAATAGTAAGAACTAAAAACTAACAACTCAAAAATATGAGTTTTTTTAAAAAGATTTTTTCGAAAGAAAAAAAGGAAACACTAGACAAAGGTTTAGAGAAAACAAAAGAAAGTTTTTTTGGTAAACTATCTAAAGCAGTTGCAGGTAAATCTAAAGTAGATGATGATGTTTTAGATAATTTAGAAGAAGTTTTAGTAGCTTCTGATGTTGGTGTAAATACCACATTAAAAATTATCGAAAGAATAGAAGAACGTGTTGCCAAAGATAAATATGTAGGTACAGATGAGCTAAACAGAATTCTTAGAGAAGAAATAGCAGGTCTTTTATCAGAAACAAATATTGGTAACGAAAGCGAATTTATAATACCAGAAATACCAAAAAAGGATGGCAATAAAATGCCTTATGTTTTAATGGTAGTTGGTGTAAATGGAGTTGGTAAAACTACTACAATAGGTAAATTAGCAAGTCAATTTAAAAAACAAGGCTTAAAAGTGGTTTTAGGTGCAGCAGATACGTTTAGAGCAGCAGCCATAGATCAATTACAAGTTTGGGCAGATAGAACAGATGTGCCAATAATTCGTCAAGAAATGGGATCTGATCCTGCATCAGTAGCATTTGATACTTTAAAATCTGCAGTAAATCAAGATGCAGATGTTGTAATTATAGATACTGCTGGTCGTTTACATAATAAGGTAAATTTAATGAACGAGTTAACCAAAATAAAACGTGTAATGCAAAAAGTGGTAGATAATTCACCTCACGATGTTTTATTAGTTTTAGATGGTTCTACAGGTCAAAATGCATTTGAGCAAGCCAAACAATTTACAAAAGCAACAGAAGTAACCTCTTTAGCAGTAACAAAATTAGATGGTACAGCAAAAGGCGGAGTTGTAATTGGTATTTCTGATCAGTTTAAAATACCTGTAAAATACATTGGTGTAGGTGAAGGAATAGATGATTTACAAGTCTTTAATAAAGTAGAATTTGTAGATTCTTTTTTTAAGTAAAAATTAGTTGCTTAAAAATTATCAGATTTTTTTATGTTATTTAGTTAAGGGGTTGTTTTAACGTCTTCAAGTAATTCATTGTTCAGTTTACAATTTTCATCAGAAGAATGTAAAACAGAAATATCTCCTGTAGATTCTAAAACAACAGCTTTTACTTTACTCATATCAACAACATTTGCTTCTCTAAGTTTTGCAATTAATTGACTTTTTTGAATTCTGGCAGATTTAAGGTTTTCGTATAAAATTTCGCTACCATCCATTAATAATAAAGGTTTGTTAGAGATTAGTGCATCTAATTTTGGGAAAATTCTTTGTAAAAAAGAGAATATAAAAGTTAAGCTTAGTAAACTCGCAATTGCTACAGAACCGTGAACAACACTTGTACTAGATGTTAGAATAGAAGAAAGAATACTACCAATGGCAATTGTAAAAGCAAAATCGTAAGCTGTAAATTTCGCAAAACTTCTAAGACCAATAATTCTCGTCAATAAAATAATAACAAAGAAAATAAGTACACTTCCTATTATTGTTTCCCAAAGAGGGTCTTTAATATCATAAATCCATTCCATATTTTTATTTTTTTTGTATTTAATAATGTGTCTTAAAGATACAATCTTTTTAAATGTATAAAAAGCATAAATCCATTTAAACGTTCAATTAAAAAAGTAATTATTTAGAACTTATCACCTTATTAAATTTAGATAGAGTAACTCTTCAAATCCCAGTAGGTAGAAAAAATTAAATATTATATTTGAGTATCAAATCAAATACAATGAAAAACTTTTCTATTTTAATGGTTTTTATGCTCCTTATTTATGCGTGTAAAGAAAAACAACCAGATGTAATTTTTGCAAAATATGATGAAACTGATGCATTAATCTCACAACAAAATCATAAACGTAAAAGAATGCAGTTTAAACTTTTTCAATCTAAAGTTTTAGATATGAATGATGTATTTAAACCTTTTCAAGAAGATTTAGCGTATTTTTCTGAAGAAGATTATCAATCTTTAAAACCTTTAATTTTAGAACAAGATATTCCAACACTTCAAAAAAGCATAAAAGAAGGTAAATTGAGTTACGAAAAATTGACACTTTTTTATTTGTACAGAATAAGAAAATTTGAAAGTGATTCTACAAAATCTTTAAATTCAATTATCGCTCTAAATCCGAATGTAATAGAAGAAGCAAGAAAAAAAGATAAAGCGAAAAAACGTATTTCTGATTTTTCTATTTACGGAATGCCAATTTTATTAAAAGACAATATCAATACTAAAGAGATGCCAACTACAGCTGGGGCAATTGCTTTACAAAGAAATTATACCAAAAACGATGCTTTTATAGTAGAGAAACTCAAAGAAAAAGGTGCTTTAATTTTAGGAAAAGTAAACCTAAGTGAATGGGCTTATTACTTTTGTTCAGGTTGTCCTTTAGGATACTCAGCAATTGGTGGTCAAACTTTAAATCCTTATGGAAGAGGAAATTTTGAAACAGGAGGAAGTTCTTCTGGAAGTGGAGTAGCAGTTGCAACAAATTTTGCTGTGGCTGCAGTAGGTACAGAAACATCTGGGTCTATCACTTCTCCATCAAGTTTAAATTCTGTTGTAGGCTTAAAACCAACTATTGGTGTTTTAAGTAGAACAGGTATTGTACCAATTTCATCAACTTTAGATACTCCTGGCCCAATGACAAAATCTGTAATAGATAATGCTATTTTTCTGGAGGCAATGTTGGGTTATGATAAAAATGATACTGCATCAAAAGAAATAAAAGAATCATCGTTTAAAAATGAATTTAAAAGTGATTTTAAAGGTGTAAAATTGGGGGTTTTAAAAACACTTTTATCAGATTCAATTTATGCTTTAAATATAGAAAAATTAAGAAAGGCAGGAGCCGAAATTGTAGAAATAACACCTCCAGAAATTTCTTTTAACGGTTTTAGAACGTTATTAAATATTGATATGAAACACGATTTACCTAAATATTTGTCAGAACAAGCTGACAAATCTATTTTTGTAAAAAATGTGAACAGTGTAGTTGCGTTTAATAAAAAGGATTCTTTGCTAAGAGCTCCTTATGGGCAACAATTGTTTGATGGTATAGTAAATGATTCGACTACTTTAAAAGAGCTAGAAGTTATAAAAAATAATTTAAAACTAGAAGGAGAAAAATATTTACAAGCTTTAAAACAAAATAATTTAGATGCTATTTTATCTATCAATAATTATCATTCTGGTATTGCAGCTGTTGCTTTACATCCTACATTAACAGTGCCAATGGGTTACAAAGCATCTGGAGAGCCAATAAGTTTAACATTTGTAGGCAAACCTTTTTCCGAAAGAAAGTTATTAGAAATTGGTTATGCTTTCGAAGCGTTAACAAAAGCAAGAAAGATACCAGAAAACTATCAATAGAAAGATTACCAATCATTTAAAAAGTACTATTTTTGCCCTCGCTTTAATAAATTAATGATATGCGTACAAAATCCATCAAACAAAATAAGATAAACGTTGTTACTTTAGGTTGCTCTAAAAACATTTACGACAGTGAGGTTTTAATGGGACAGTTAAAAGCCAATGGTAAAAACGTGGTACACGAAGATGAAAACGATGATGGAAATATTGTGGTTATTAATACTTGCGGATTTATAGGAAAAGCTAAAGAAGAATCTATTGATACTATTTTGCACTATGCACAAAGAAAAGAAGCTGGTGAAATTGATAAAGTTTTTGTGTCTGGATGTTTAAGCGAGCGTTATAAACCAGATTTAGAAAAAGAAATTACGAATGTAGATCAGTATTTTGGTACACACGATTTACCAAATTTACTACAAGCTTTAGAAGCAGATTATAAGCACGAATTAATAGGAGAACGTTTAACAACAACTCCAAAACATTATGCTTATTTAAAAATTGCAGAAGGTTGTGATAGACCTTGTTCATTTTGTGCAATTCCTTTGATGCGTGGTAAACATAGATCTACGCCTATAGAAGATATTGTTATAGAAGCAACAAAATTAGCAGAAAAAGGAATTAAAGAAATTATGCTAATTGCGCAAGATTTAACTTATTATGGATTAGATATTTACAAAAAAAGAGCTCTAGCACAATTATTAGAAGCACTTACAAAAGTAGAGGGAATAGAATGGATTAGAATGCATTATGCTTTCCCTACAGGTTTTCCTATGGATGTTTTAGAGGTGATGAAACGTGAGCCAAAAGTGTGTAATTATTTAGATATTCCTTTACAACACATTAATTCTGAGTTGTTAAAATCGATGAAAAGAGGAACAACGCACGAAAAAACTACGGCTTTAATTCATAAATTTAGAGAAGTTGTACCAGAAATGGCAATAAGAACTACTTTAATTGTTGGTTATCCAGGAGAAACAGAAGAAATGTTTAAAGAATTAAAAGATTGGGTAGAAGAAATGCGTTTTGAAAGATTAGGTGCTTTTGAATATTCGCATGAAGAAAATACGGGTGCTTATGTTTTAGAAGATGATGTACCTGCTGATGTGAAGTTTAAAAGAGTTAACGAAATAATGGAAGTTCAGTCTCAGATTTCTTGGGAACTGAATCAACAAAAAATAGGTAAAACTTTTCGTTGTTTGTTTGATAGAAAAGATGGTGAGTATTTCTACGGACGTACAGAATTCGATTCGCCAGATGTAGATAATGATGTTTTAGTTGATGCTAGAGAACATTATATTAAAATCGGTGAATTTATCGATATAGAAATTCATGAAGCAGGAGATTACGATTTATATGGAACGCCTGTTAAGAAATTAGAAAAACCTACTTCTTTAAATCAGAAAAGAAAGTAAGAAATTTATACAATCAAAAAAAAATACCTCAGTAATATAAAATTGCTGAGGTATTTTTTTTGTCTTTTAATTTATTAAAAATGACTCGAATTTCTCAAGAAAATAGCATTCGCAAAAAATAGTTTACCATTTTCCCAAAATGCTCTAAATAAAGGGTTATCAACCATATAAATAATACTTCCTCTACCCATTTCATCTTCACCAAAAAGTAAAGATTCAGGTACATTTTGTAAAGCTTTTACACCAGCAAAACCAGCAACGTTTTTAGCATCTTTAGTAAAGTAAGCTACATTACCACCATTTTTTAAGTATTCGTAACTTCTGCTACTAGATTTTAAAGAAAAATAACTATCAGGATAACCAAAAGCTAAAGGATGAGTATTATCTACTTTACTATTAAAAATAGCACCAATAATAATGTTGTTTGTTCTTTCTCTTTCTAAGTCTTCGTAAGGAGTAAGATCAGCTTCATCCGATTTTTCTTTATCATCGCTCTTTTTTTCTTTCAAAGAAAATCCTTCTTTATCAGCAAAACTTCTTAATGCATTTTTAAGAGCAATTAATGTTCCTCCAGATCTAACCCAACCTTTTAATTTATCTAAAGTGCTTTTGTTTAAAACACTGTTGTAATATCCGTCAGGTAAAATAATTACATCATAATTAGAAAAATCTACTCTATTAAAATAATCAGTATCTAAAATAGAAACTGGGTATTTTAATTCAGTTTCAAAGAAATGCCAAATTTGTCCAAAAGAAAGAGAAGACGTTCCAGAACCAGAAAGTAATGCAACTCTTTGTTTAAAAATTGGTTTTACACTACCAGAACCAAAATCTTTACCAGAATCTACAAATCCTGTAGAAACAGGTGTAATTTTTCTACCCAATTTATTAGCAATATCAACTAGGTTTGTATCAAATTTTTGATTTTTTACATTATCGTGTCTTAAAATAATTAAAGAACCTTTGTCATAATTATTACCTTCTAAAGAAAAAGCTTGTTCAGAAAAACGAACTTTAATATCTGTGTTTAATAATTGTGCTAAAAATGTAGCATCATCTAAACTATTCCATTTAGAAATGTAAGCGTAAGAAGAAGTATTTACCGAGTTTAAAACGCTGTTGTTCATTTCTTTTTTTGATGAACTTATTTTACTTTCAGAAGCAACTGCACTAAAGCCATGAGCATAAGGTAAAGCCCAAGCAGTACTATCGTAAGTTAAAGAATCTAGAATTTTAGTTTGCGGTTCAAACAAAACTTTAACCATTTTTCCTTTTGGTTGGTTTGTATGAATTACCAAATCATTAGCAGAAACATTTATACTTTCTTCTTTTAAAGAACTATAATTAAAACCTTTTACTTTACCAGATTTTGCAAATTCATAAGCAATTTCATGTTTGTTTAGTAAATTAATTAAACGTTGTGTTTTATCAGAATTTTCATTCTTTAAAACATAACTTTTATATTTAAAATCTTTATTTTCAAAAAATTTTTTGAATTCAGTATTTAATTTTTCAGCATTTTTAGATGATATTTCTACAGTAGATAAACCAGTTGTCATATGATGTTGTGCTCTATCTATTAAAGTTAATTCAATACCTTCATCATTATCTATACCTAAACCAGCTCTTCCATGCCCTGCTTGTTCGTATGTCATACCAATAGCTCCCATAAAAGTTGGATAAGTATCACCATAACTTGGGTATAATAAATCGAAAGATTCTTTGGTAAAATACATCCAATTGTTTTTATCGAAATAAGAGGCGTGGTTTTTACCAATTTGTGTTTGAAAATCTCGTTGCCAATTGGTAATATCTTCGTGAAAAGGTTCTGCAGCAGGTGCAAAATAATAAGGACTATTTATACCTTGTTCATGGAAATCTACGTGAACGTGAGGCAACCATTTATTGTAAACTTTTAAACGTTGCTGAGTTTCTACTTGTGTAGCCCAAGCCCAATCTCTATTTAAATCGAATAAATAATGATTTGGTCTTCCTCCAGGCCAAGGTTCATGATGCTCTCTAGAATCTTGTGAGCTATTATAAGGTGTATTTTGAACTTGATTGTACCAGTTTACATATCGATCTCTTCCATCAGGATTTATACAAGGGTCTATAATAACCACTGTGTTTTCTAACCAAGATTTTTTAGTAGTAACTAATTCGTAAAGAGTTAACATAGAAGCTTCTGTGCTAGAGGCTTCATTTCCATGAACGTTATAACTTAACCAAACAATGGCTTTTTTGTTATCTGTTGTACCCGTTAAAATACCTGTTTGAGAAAGGTTTGCTTTTCTAATTGTTTCTAAATTATCTATATTTTCTTGAGATGAAATATAAGTAACATATAAAGGTCTGTGTTCGTTGGTTTCTCCATATTTTTCTAGTTGAACATTTTTTAAGGTGTTACTCACATATTTAAAATATTCAACAACTTTGTGATGTCTTGTAAAACGTGAGCCAATTTCATAACCTAAATACTCTTGTGGAGATTGAATTTCTTGAGAAAAAAGGGAACAAAATGAGAAAATGGAAATAATGAGAAGTGCTTTAATTTTCATTGATAAGAATTTGAATTTTATCAAAAGTAAGGAATAAAACCCACTATTTAAAGTGGTTTTCTTTTAGACACGTTAAAAATTTGTTAGTATGATTTTCTAAGCTTTACAGAATTTAAAATAGTTGTATTTTTATCGAAATTTAGTAAATTTTATGAATTCTACGTCAGATACTGATTGTTGTTTAAAACGTGTACTTTAATTATGAAAGTAACACAAATTCCTTTTAAAAAAACAGGTTTTTTCTCTAAAACAATGCTAGATTATTTAGAGCAAAAAGACACCATAAATCCATTTTATAACAATTTTCCAGATATAAATGGTTTTCAAAAGCAAATAGAAGAAAAGCAAAACTCTTTTGCTTTAAAAACAAGATTGGTTTTGGCTGATGCTTTAAAAAAGCAATATAGTTTTTTTGATATATCAGAAAAAACAGCAGCTAATATTGAGTTGTTAAAGCAAGAAAATACATTTACAATAACTACAGGTCATCAATTAAACCTATTTACAGGGCCTCTTTATTTTTTATATAAAATAATTTCTACGATTAATTTATCAGAAGAATTAATAGAGAAATTTCCAGATCAGAATTTTGTTCCAATTTATTGGATGGCAACAGAAGATCATGATTTTGATGAAATCAATTACTTTAATTTTGATGGTAAAAAAGTAACTTGGAACAGCAATGATGGTGGAGCAGTAGGTCGTTTTTCTACAGAAGGATTGGATGAGGTTTTCGAAGTTTTTTCTGAACATTTAGGGAATTCTAAGAATGCAGCCTACTTAAAAAAACTTTTTTCAGAAGGATATATTAAACATCATAATTTAGCAGATGCCACTCGTTTTATTGCCAATGAATTGTTTAAAGATTATGGTTTGGTAATTGTTGAAGGTGATGATAAAAGCTTAAAACAACTTTTTACACCATTTGTAAAAGATGAATTGGAAAATGAAACTTCTTTTCATGTTGTTTCTAAAACGATTGCTGAATTAGAGAAAAACTATAAAATTCAAGTTAATCCAAGAGAAATTAATCTTTTTTATTTGGGTGATGATTTTAGAGAACGCATCATTTTTGAAGATAATTGTTACAAAGTAAATAATACAGAGATTCGTTTTTCTAAGGATGAAATTCTGACTGAAGTTGATCATAATCCTTTGGCATTTTCACCAAACGTAATTATGAGACCTTTGTACCAAGAAGTAATTTTGCCAAATCTTTGTTATATTGGTGGAGGAGGAGAAATGGCTTATTGGTTGGAGTTACAAGATTATTTTAATAAAGTAAATGTTACTTTTCCTATTTTGTTATTGCGTAATTCTGTGCAAGTTATATCAGAAAAACAAGCAAAAAAATTATCGAAGTTACAGATTTCTTTAGAAGAAATATTTTTAAATCAGTTTGATTTAATTAGTAAAAAAGTAATCGAAAACACAGCCATTGAAACTGATTTTTCTGATAAAATTCAATTTTTAAAAATTCAATTTTTAGAATTAAAAGAAGTTGCTGTAAAAACGGATGTTTCTTTTTTAAATGCTGTAAATGCACAAGAAAGAAAACAAATTATGGGTTTAGAAAATTTAGAGAAACGTTTGTTAAAAGCAGAAAAAAAGAGACAAAAAGATTTAGTAGATCGAATTACTTTATTGCAAAATGAGATTTTACCAAATCAATCTTTAGAAGAGCGACATCGTAATTTTTCTGAGTATTATTTAGAGTACGGATCTGCTTTTATAACTGCTTTAAAACAAACATTAAAACCTTTAGCACTAGAATTTACAATACTAGAATTATAATGAAAGAGAAAGGTCTTCATCAGAAAAATAAATTCAATAAAGGGTATAATTTTGATGACTTAGTTCAGCAAAACCCAGAGTTAGCAAAATTTGTAACAAAAAATAGATTTGGTAAAATCACGATTGATTTTTCGAATCCGAAAGCAGTAAAAGAGCTTAATAAATCTTTGTTATTTACTTATGATAAAATTTCTGTTTGGGATTTTCCTGATGAAAATTTATGTCCGCCAATTCCTGGACGATTAGATTATATTCATCATTTATCAGACTTAAATTCATCCGAAGAAAATAGAACAGTTTTAGATATTGGTACAGGAGCAACTTGTATTTATCCGCTTTTGGGTGTTGCAGAATACAACTGGAATTTTGTTGCCACAGATATTGATTTAGATTCGTTGGATACTGCACAAGATATTATTGATGATAATAATTTAGATACTAAAATTGAGTTAAGACAACAATTTAACGAACAACATATTTTAAAGGATATTTTAGAAGAAGACGATTCTTTTTTTGCTACCATGTGCAATCCGCCATTTTATAAATCTGCAGAAGAGGCTAGAGGTGCAAATAGAAGAAAGTCTAGAAATTTAGGTAATAATGCAGTTCGTAATTTTTCTGGTAACAATAATGAATTATGGTATATAGGAGGAGAAAAAGCCTTTTTGCACAATTATTTATACGAAAGTTCGCTTTATAAAGAGAAAAGTGAATGGTTTACAAGTTTGGTTTCTAAAAAAGAAAATGTAGAAAGCTTGCAAAAATCATCAGAAAAACTAGGTGTAAAAGCGTTTAAAATTATTCCTTTAAGTCAAGGAAATAAAGTTACCAGAATTGTTTGTTGGCAATGGCCCCTTTAATTCCGCAAAGGGGAAAACTCTCTTGAAAATATCAATCTAATTTTAGTTGATTTAAGTTTCTTATGAAAAAGTTATTTTATTAAGATGTAACTATTTGTAAAGTTCACACCTCTTTTAAAAATTTAAAAATTCCTTTTTAATGATTTCTTTTAATTGTAGACAATATCATTAATTTTATATTTTTTACACGCATAATGTAAAATGGTATAGACTAACATATGTACAAACAGCAAACATAAAAAAGCATATAAAGGCACACCAAATAGTTGATAAGGCCAATAATAGGTCCAAACTCCTAAAAGAATTGTAATTACTTCACCAAAAGCCGGTAGAATTAATGCCAAAATAATTGCTAAAACAATCTTATTTTTTTGCGTTTGATTTTTTAAATATGGTATTATATTTCTTTCTAATTTGTAGAGGTAATGGAAAGCCAACATCCAAGCAAAAGGCACCCATAAAGGGATGTCTCTGCTAACTTCATGATATTCCCAATAACCATTAGCAACTCCCCAAGTTTCACCAACTACGCCTCCAAAACCAGTTAATAGCATTCCTGCTAGTAATAACCAGTTTTTATCGGTTTTTGGTTGTATAATTTCTTTATAAATATTATGTATAATCTTTAAAATTAAGAGTATAGCAATAATTAAATCGTATTGTTTTAAAACACCAATTAAAACACCTGCAATTATTAATTTTAGCAATGCTTTTAAAATTTCGGTGTAGAATTTCTTTTTATTTGTAATCAATTTTTTAAAGCTCTTTTTTTAATTTTTGATATTTTTTTTCGTGTAAATTGAACTCAATAAAATAAACGTAAAGTCCGTAAACTACAGAAATCATCAGAAAACAAATAGGAAAAACTTTTAGAGATTCTGTACTGAAACCATATTTTATAACACAATAAAGTGCACTAAAAATAAAACTAAAAACAGCGCTATTTTTAATGGTGTATTCTTTTTTGTTTTTTCTCTTTTCTTCCCAATATTTAAGAAATTTTTGATTTCTTTTATCGATAAAATTATTTGGCTCCATTCTTTTTTTTCAAATATAAAAAAACTGAATCAGTTAAAGATTAATCTATATGGTTTAATAAAAATTAAATTTGGAACTTAAATTTGTTCATAAGATTTAAGTTTATGAATAAGAAATTATATGTTAAAATTGCAATTATATTTGTATCGATTATACTACTCTACAAAGTTGCAGATATTTACGGAACAAATAAAATTGACAGCTTTTTAAAATCTAAAAATTTTGCTTACAAAGAGGTTTCTGTAAATTTTTTATGGGGTAATCTATCTCTCAAAGATGTAAATTACCAAAAAGATAGTTTGTATTTTAAAGCAGATAATATTGCTTTAGAAGGATTTTCTTATTTAAAATATTTCCAAAATAAGGAATTTATATTTTCTGATTTAGAAACAGATCAGTTAAAAATCTCTGGAAATTTTTTACATCAATCTAAAACAAAGGATACAATTTATGATGATAAAAATACAAAGACTAAAAATTTACCAAAAATTAAAATAAAGGAAATTGATTTAAATAATATCGAAATTGATGTTTTAAAAAAAGATAAGTTTCCTTTAACTGTAAAAAATGTGGCTATTGAAATTGATGATTTTGAACTAGATACTATTTTAAAGAATTCAATTCCTTTTAAATACTCAGCTATTAAAACTTCTATAATTGGTTTTGAATCTCAGTTTTCTAAAGTTCAGAAAATACAGTTTAAAAAACTACTTTTTGAAACTGATGAAATAACTGTAGATAGTTTAGAAATTGTTCCGCTAAAATCAAGAGACGAATATATTTATCATCTTAAAAAAGAAAAAGAATTATTAACGCTAGTTGCAAAAGAAATTAAAGTTGATAATATTCAGCTTGCTCAAAATGAAAAAATGAGTTTTTCTATAGATAATATTTTATTAGATGGTGTTTTCTTTAATTTATACTTAGATGCTACACACCTAAAAGAAAGAACCAAAATTAAAAATTTATACAGTAAAAGTTTAAGAGAACTACCTTTTGATATTGATGTAAAAAATATTGATATTATAAATTCTGAGATTGTTTATGAAGAATACACCAAAAAAGGAAATGATTCTGGTATTTTAGTGTTTGATGATTTGAAAGCACAAATCAAGAATATTAATAATAAAATAAATAAAATAGAAAAAATAACAACGGTTAATATTCAATCTAAATTTATGGAAACGTCTGCTTTAAATATTACTTGGACGTTTGATATCAATAATAAAAATGATGATTTTAGAATAACTGGAAGTTTAATGAATGTAAGTTCTAAAAATATGAGTGCGTTTATTCAGCCAACAACAAATGTAAAAGTTAAAGGACAAATTAATAAAATGTATTTTGATTTTGAAGGGAACAACAATTTTTCTAACGGAAAAATGGAAATGGATTTCAAAAATTTTGATATTCAAATTTTAGATGATAAAAAAAAGAAGAAAACAATTATAAGTTGGGTTGTTAACCTTTTTGTAAAAGATTCTTCAAAAAATGGAATGGTAAAAGTAGACGTAAAAGAAGTAGAAAGAAATAAAACAAAATCTTTTTGGAATTATTTATGGATAAGTATAGAGAGTGGTTTGCAAAAATCGCTGTTATAGTTTTTGATAGAAAAAAGTAAAGCCGAAGTTTTTAAACTTCGGCTTTTTTATTTTATTAGTTAAGGATTCTTACAAATTAGGTATTACTAATTCTTGACCAGGGTGTATTACATCTGGGTTATTTAAAATATCTTTATTTGCTTCAAAAATAGCAACATATTTCATTGGTTTTCCATAATAATGTTTTGCTATTTTTCCTAAAGTTTCACCTTTTTCTACAGTATGCGTTGCATAAATTGTTGTGTCAGCAACTTTAATATCTGCCATGATATCTGTTGGATTATCGCCACCAACCTTTTTAATTTCATCCCAAAGAAGATTTTTTTCATATTGGTTTTTGGCAGTTCCTTTAACAATTAATTTTCCATTTTCTTCTTTAACATCACCATCTTGAATGTTTAATTGTTGTCCTAAATCTAATACACTTTGATATTTTGCTTTCATTTTATTTTTGATTTTAATTGTTATTATTATCTAATTGTTCTTTCTTCATCTACATAATAACCTTGTTGTGTAAGGTCTCCATCTACTTCCCCAGCTAGTTTTTCTTTTCTTCTTTGTAAGTAAATCTCTTCATAATCTTGTGTGTAATGAGGAGAAGTTACAACATTTAAATCGAATTTAATGGTTGTAAAAATGTCTTTTTCTGTATTAGCAACTATTGTGATATAAAACTCTACATAGCCAATATTTTTAGCACTATCGTAATCTAAAGTAATAAAGCCAAAATCATCTTTACCAATCGATGTTGATGGGAAATCTATTTCTATACAACCACATGAAGCTTGTACATCATAAATAATTAAAGGTTCATTACCTCTATTGTAAAACTTGTATTCAGCAGATAATTCTGATCCTCTTAAAATAGGGTAGTAGTGTCTATCTGGATTTTCGATTTCCATCTTTGTTTTTCTAACATTAGCAATATCTGGCTTTCTAAAGTCGCAAGCACTTATTGTTATTGTTAAGATAAAAAGTAATACTAATTTTTTCATTGTTGTAAATTTAATCATTTTTAATTAAATATAATCTCATCACAAGCTAAAGCATTTTTACCACCAATATTACGTTTTTTAACTTTAACTATAAAACTATCAGGTAGTTGCTTATCGTCGAATTTTGTAGGAAGTTCTATAGAAACTTCTTTTGTATCTAAATTAGAATCGTCTGATTTTAATTTTATTTTTTTAATGATTTGTTTATTATTATCTAAAATTTCTATAGAACCTGGATAATAAATATGGTGTTTTACATCTTGTAAAAATGAAAAAGTAATTTTCTTTGATTCAGAAACTCCTGCTTTATCAATTTTTAATTCTAAATCATCTACAGAAGAAATGTGCCAATTTGTATTGTAATCATTTAAGCCAAAAGCACCGTCATTTAGTATTTTTGTGTTTGTGTAATCTTCATCTAATTTAGATAAAACCTCAAATTTCTTTTTATAAAAGTAATGTTTTCTTTTATGATATTTATAAATGGTTTTACGCCAGTTATTTATGTAGTCGCTAATCTTGTAATTTCTTTCGTTGTACGTTTTAAGATCTGCAGATCTGCTATAAGATGCTAAATTATCTAACAAAATACCTGCATCATTTTTTACAATTATTTCTCTTTTATTGTTTAAAGTACCAAAACCATAAATACCAAGTCCGTAATCTCTCATAATTTCTAATTTTAGAAAGGTTAGGGCTGTAGCGAGTTTTAAATATTCTTTATCGTATTTGTTGCTTTGAGTATGCGTATTAAACTCATCATAGAAATCAAAAAAGACTTTAGGATCTAAATACTTTTTTACAGTTTTATCAATACCGCTATATATGCTTAACTCTTTGTTACTAGTAAAAAAAGAATTGTCTATATGTGTGTAGTAGTTGGTTAAAATACTTGCTAGTCTTTTTGAGTATTTATCGTTAAAATAACGTTCTATTTCTTGATCTACATTAATATCTGTATTCCATAAAAGTTTTGCAAATACCGTAGATTTTAAATCTTGAAATGTGCTGTAATCATACTCGCTACCATGTAAGAAAACACCATTAATACCGAGTTTCTTATATAATTTTAGATTCTGTTGTGTTACTTTTAAAATAGGATAAATATCAAAATAATTGTCATAATTTACTGTATAATCCCAGATATAGACATTTTTTAGATAGTCGCTCCATTTCTTTATGCGCTTTTCAAAATCTTTAAATTTCTTGGTATTTTCTAAAGGAATTCCTTTTTGCTCATTAATGGTGCTGTAAAAAATACCTGTATTGTCTTCAGCCTTAAACTTAGGCACATTTTTAACAGTAATATAGGCTGTAGTAAAAAATGTAGCTCTTTTATTGTCTTTTGCCAATTTATTTAAAAATGTAAATACTGCAGGAGCTGCATCTTGAGATGTATTACCAACAGCTTTACATGTACTACAAGTACATACAATTTCATTATCGTTTGGTAAAATCATGTATTTATTAAATGTATGATCGCTATCAAAAATTCTTTTTACATTTTCATTTACATATTTGTATAAACTATCGCTTGTAAAACAGAATTGTTTTTTAGTTCTAACACTACCAAATTTTGCGTAAACGGATTCTGGTAAATTATAATTTTTAAAAAGTTTTGGTAAATTATGTCCCCAAATTCCCCATTCTAATTCAAGAGAACTTGTCTTGTTCCAAGCTCTAAATTCTGGATTATTATTTGGCTTATAGTAAGGTTCTCTATATATAAATTCTGGCGATGAACAAATACTAAACTGCTCAGGAATATCTATTTCTGACGTAAAAACTTCTTTTGATGTATTTAATTCTTGATATTTTAGATTGGTGTATCTTTTAAAAAAATCGCTAATTGCAAACATTAAATTTTGGGCATTAGAACCTTGTAATGTAATATTACCTCCCTTTCTGTAAATACAAAAATTATCTTTTTGAGTAGGATTTACTCTTAGTAAAATATAATTGTAATTTTTATTTAAACTATTACTTCGTTCTATTTTTAAAGTTGTGCCTGTAACAGTTTTAAATTTTTTATTAAAATCTTCTGCGGCATTACTCACTAAAATATCTGCTGTTAAAGGGATACTTATTTTTGGTGATATTTTATTTGCTTTAGAAAACAGTGTTACTTTATTTTGAGCACAAGATGTTAAGCTTAAAAAAAATATAGAAATTAATATGTATTTTTTAAACATAGTATTTGGGGAATAAAAGTTTTTTAGAATCTTGTTATTATAGATACCGATAAATTATATTGATTAATATATGCCAATGCAGTACTATCTGTTACCGGACTTTTAAAGTTAATCCAAGATCCGTTAACCAATAACATTGTTTTGGGTGATATATTATAACCATAACCCGCACCTACTAAAACATTAGAGAAATCTAGGAAAGCGGTTTCACCTTCTGCTAATTGATCGTTAAATGGTGCACTACCAAAAGAGACTATAAAACTAACATAATCTTTCCTTGTATTTACATTTATTCGTGTTTGTGCAGCAAAATTAAAATAATTGAATTGATCATCTCTCATTAATATTGCCTTGGCACTTACCCAAATGTCTTCCCAAGTTCTAGAAGCTCCTAGATTTAGGGTTAAAAAGTTGACATCGTTTTGCAATCTAGAAAAACGAAGACCAGCTTGTACATCATAACCATTATTAAGCCCTTTGTAGGCATTACCATATAAGATAAATTTCGGAAAGAATTTAGAACCAAATAATACACCAACATCAGCATATAAAGTAGGCGTAAAAATTCTAGAATAATTTAAACCTCCTTGTACACCAACTCCAGATCTTCTGGCTGCATAATTTAAATCTGCACCAAATGTGTTTTTTTCGTCATATCTATGGCTATAACCTAAACTTGCTAAAGAAGTACTAAACGCAGTAGAATCTGAAGAAGCTTGCGTATAAGTTGCCGCTAATTTATTTTTAAGCTTAGCTGCTTTTAAAACTTCTAAAGCATTATTCCATTCATTTCTTTCAAAAGGATCATCGATTTGTCTAAAACTTTGATAATAATATGCAGAATCATATTGTTCCATTAACTCATAAACAATACCTTTTTTATATTTTAAGAAATTATCATTAGGGTATTGTTCTAACTTTTCATTTACAATTTCTAATGCATCTTCATTTGGTTTTTCTTGAATGTATAAATTAATCATTCTTTGTAAAGCATAATCTTCTGTAGAATTTAAAGAATCTGATATTCTATAATCTTCTATAGCTTCATCGATTAAACCTTCTTCCTCTTTATTTTTACCTCTAAACCACAACACTTCAGCTAAAGAGTTCTTAATTTTTCTATCGTATTTATAGACTATTTTTAAAGAGTCTAAAACATTTATAGCATCATCATATTGCTTATTTTGAGCAAGTAAGTTAGATAGTTTTAATTTAAAGTTTTTGTTATTAGGATAAAAGCTTAAAGCACTTTTACTGTAATTTACACCTCTTTCATAATCAGGAATTGCAGAAGAAGCATTAATAGCAATTTCTAACAATCTTTTGTTATTATTTTCTCTTGTAAGTCCGTCTTCTATAACAGGTAAAACTGCACGAAACCTTTGCTCTCTCATTAAATAAGTAGCATAAGCTTCTGTTTGCGAAACGTAAATTCTTGGGTATTTATCCTCTAAGGGATATTGTTGTTCTAAACCTCTAGTAATTTCTAAAGCATCTTCAAATAACTCCATTTCTTGATATAAAGTAGATTTTTTTACTAAATAATCAGGATTATCTGGCTCTAAACCAATTAGTTTGTCAATTTGATCTGTAGCTTCGTCATACTTTTGTAAGGCTAAATAAATTCCGAAAATTTGTTGTTCAGCCTCTTTTTGAAAATCTGGTGATGATACCAAGTCTTCAAAAATTGGTAAAGCTGCATCAAACTGTCTATTTTCTACTAACGTTTTAGCTCTACCATACATTACTAAATTATAATCGTAAGTAATATCAGTATCATTTGGGAATTTTTCATGAAGTATTAATACTTCTCTTTCAAAACGATCTTTATCTTTTATAGGTCTGTATAATTCTTTTAATTGTACTTGAAGCTTTTTGTTATTCGGACTTCTTTTTATTCCTTTTTTAAGAAAGTATTCAGCATCTACATCATAACCTTTACCTAATGCATTATTAATTACATATGTTTGTGATTCTGAATTACCATTAAGGTCTAATAATTTTTTCTGTATTTCATAAGAATCATTATACTCATTAAAATTAGCAGATTGCTGCATTAAATAAGGTAATGTTTCAGAATGAATGGTTGGGAATTTACCTTTATCAACTTCTGTTTTTATGTAAACAATAGCTTCTTCGTGTCTTCCTAATTGTTCTAATAAACCAATTTTCTTTTCAATTAATTCTGAATCTTCTCTTAGTTCTAATAAAGCTCTGTTGGTATATTGTAAGGCAATTTCTGGATCTCCTTTTAATAATTCATTTCTAATAATACCTATATAAGCTTGCTTGTTTGATGGATCATTGTCAATAACAGTTTTATATACTTGATTTGCATCGTCATATCTTCTGTTTTCTACAGCACTATTACCATCATTAAGCATAATGTAGTTGTAGTCATCTTGAATTTCGGTATCATCAGGATAAATTTGGTATAACCTTTTTAAAGCTCTTTCAGCTTCTTCATAGTTACCCATTTCTTTGTAGATTAATATTTTTCTTCTCCACCAACCTCTACTATAAGGTGTAATTTCTAATAATTCATTTACAAAACAAATAGCATCAGAATATCTTTTTGTGGTGTGCTCTATAGTTACTAAAAATCCTAAAACATCTATATCTTTTCTTCTTCTTTCGTAAACTTGTTTTAATACATATCTTGCCGTATCGTATCTACCTAACTGTAAGTTCGCTTTACCTAGAAGTGTTTTTAAATCTAAATCTTCAGGAGCTAATTGTAACCCTCTCCAACTCATTTTAGCAGCTCTTGTAAAGTTTTGTTCTGCAATATCTCTTTTAGCTTCTTCAAAATATAAATCCGAAGAATCATATACATCTTGAGCGTATGTATTAAATTGTGATATAATTGTCACAATTAATATTAGAATATACTTATTAATTTTCATAATAATTATGTGGTAATTTATGTTTTTATAGGCTCAAAATCTGAGTCTGTGCTTTTTCCTTTCTTTAATTTGTCAAAAATACTTTGTTTTTTACCTCCAGAGTTACCAGAGTTATCTCCACTATCATTACCACCACTATTACTATCAGATTTTTTCTTTTTGTCGTCTTCATTATCAAACCCTTTTCTTGTCATAGTTCCCCATGCAAGTTCTCGAGAAGTAACGTAACTGAAATAACCCTTTAAAGAGAAAAACATAATCATTGGGTGATAAATAATTGGCTCAATGAAAGCTGTAAGAAATAGCGTTAGTACTTCTCTTGTGGTGTTATAATATTTAAACGTCATTTGATCCCAAATAATTACAATTGATGAAATCATTATGGCAAATGTGTAAGAATATAATAGAATTAATGGTGCAAAGTTCCAGTTTACATAACCATAGAATAATAAAAATATTGAAAATAGTATTCCAAATGCTTCTATTATTGGTGCTAAAAACTCAAAAATAAAAATATAAGGAAATGTAATTAAACCAAGTCTTTTATAATTCGGGTTAAAGAGAATTTTTCTATGTTCACTAAACATTTGAAATAATCCACTGGCCCATCTTGTACGTTGTCTTCCTAAAATTTGAAGGTTTGGTGGTCCTTCTGTCCAACAACAAGAAAGTGGTATATAACCAATTTTGTAATCAAGTCTATTGTTCATCATATGAGCAGCCATCCTTGTCATCATATCCATATCTTCTGCGTGAGAATCTGCTCCATAACCACCGGCTTTAATGGCAATATCTTTATCGAACATACCTAAACCACCAGAAACGTTAGGTACAGAGTTTATTAATTCCCAACCCATTTTACCTAATAAATAAGATCTAATATATTCTAGTTCTTGAAAACGAGGTATAAGTGCTTTTGGAGGTCTTACTCTTGTAATAATTCCTTCTTCAATTTCGCAATTGTTAGACATTCTTAAGGTAGCACCAACTGCAATTACAGTAGTTTTAGAACTTAAAATTGGCTTAATCATTTTTGTAAGTGTATTTCTTGCCAAAATACAATCGACATCAGTATTTAAATAATATGGAAAAACAGATGCATTTAAACCTGCGTTAAATGCATCTGCTTTTGTACCACCATTTTCTTTATCAATAATTGTTAAAATATCGTACTTAGGGTTTTGAGATTTAAAAGTTCTTTTGTAAGGTTTTGTTTTAATTTTTTCTACGTATGCAAAAGGAGCTTCAATTAAATCGAATTCTTCAATTAATAGTTTTAATGTATCATCTTTACTACCATCATTTACAATAATTACTTCGAAAAGTGGGTAGTTTAATGTAAGTAGAGATTTTACATTTACAATAATTGTTTTTTCTTCATTGTAGGCTGGTGCAATTACGGATATACCTGGTGCTAGATGAGAAGCTAATAATTCTTCATCATCAATATCAGTATTATAACTCTTATATTTATTAATAGCTATAAAAGAAAATATGGCTAGTACTATGTAACTTAAAATTAATGAAGTTGCATAGAAAAATATAAAGTACTCATATATTTTTACAAAAATTTCAAACATTTATTTGTATTTTATTAAGGGTGTTTCTACATGTTGTAAAATGATAAGATCAAACCCTTTTAATGTGTTTTTTAAATTTTGAAAAGCAATCTTTCCTTCGTAACTATAGTTTAGTATAGCTTCTGCGATAATCTTTTTAGTATCTGTATTGTTAGAGTCAGAAAAAATTTCTTGTAAAAATTTAAGTGATTTTCCAGTATTAAATTTTCTAATTGTTCTTACAATTGCCACCTGACAAATTTCTGGCTCTGTATAATATCGATCAATTAATTCTTGTTCAGTTTCAGAGATATTTAATTCTCCTAAAGTTTTAATTGCTTCTGCTCTTACTAATTCGTTATCGTCTTCTAATTTTTCTATTAAAATTTCGTTTATCCCTTTTTGTTTAAAGAAACCTACCATTTTAATTAAGAAAACTACTAAAGAATCATTTTTAGAATAGTTAATCCATTTACCTAATCCTTCTAGATTTCCTCTTTCTTTTTGAAGTTCTAAATATTGCATTAGTTCAATCTGATCCCATTTACTTAAATCACGATCAAATTCATCAAAAAATCGATAAGGATCATTGGTACTTAATGCTAGATAAGAATTTCTAGCTTCACTACGAATCAGTTTGTTTTTACTGTAGGCGTATCTTAATACCTTAGAGTCAAATTTATTTAAATCTAATACAAAAGCTTCTTGAAAAGCATCTATCTTTTCACTATTAGAACGAGAATCAAATTTAGATTCTAAATGCTCTACAATACCTAATGCACTAATTATTAAAGGGTATTTTTCAGAATCTCTATTATCATTTTTAAAATCTACTAAAACACCAACTCCAATATCTAGAGATTCTCTATTAACCTCTTCTACAATATCTTCAAATTTGGTGAAAATTTCTTGTTCATTAAAATTCTTTTCTGTGAATAAAATATCTTCAAATAACTTAACGATTTCAGGTACACTATTTTTTAGTGTTTTCTGTAATCTATTATGTCTTCTTCTAATTGTATAGATAGTTATCATAAGAGCTAACGTAGCAACTATAAATGCCATTGTTAATACAATAGTTATCTGTATAATTAGAGGAAAAGTTTTTATCTTATAGATAAAAGAAAGTAGCCACTCAACGAAACCCATTTTATGTTATATTTTATTAGTCGTATAAGTGGGGGATATTTATTTAATGTAACAGGTACAAAGGTAGCTAAAATTATACCTTTGTACTTTTTATTCTATGAATTAACATATTTTATAGGTGAATAACTTCATCATAAGCGTCTGCAACTGCTTCCATTACAGCTTCACTCATTGTTGGGTGTGGGTGTATGGTTTTTAATACTTCATGACCTGTTGTTTCTAGCTTACGTCCTAAAACTGCTTCTGCAATCATATCTGTAACTCCGGCACCAATCATATGGCAACCTAACCACTCACCATATTTAGCATCAAAAATAACTTTTACAAAACCATCTGGGTTACCAGCAGCTTTTGCTTTACCAGAGGCAGAGAAAGGGAATTTACCAACTTTTAATTCGTAACCAGCTTCTTTAGCTTTAGCTTCTGTTAAGCCAACAGAAGCAATTTCTGGTGTTGCATAAGTACAACCAGGTACATTACCATAGTCAATTTTTTCTGTGTGTAAACCAGCTAATTTTTCTACACAAGTAATACCTTCTGCAGAAGCAACGTGTGCTAAAGCTTGTCCAGGAACAACATCACCAATAGCATAATAACCAGGTATGTTTGTTTGGTAATAATCGTTTACTAAGATTTTATCTCTATCAACAATAATACCGACATCTTCTAAACCAATATTTTCGATATTAGATTTAATACCAACAGCAGATAATAAAATATCAGCTTTAAGAGTTTCTTCTCCTTTTTTAGTTTTTACAGTAGCTACAACACCATCTCCAGAAGTATCAACAGATTCTACAGAAGAATTTGTCATTACTTTAACTCCAGATTTTTTTACTGAACGTTCAAATTGTTTAGAAATATCGATATCTTCTACAGGAACTAAATTTGGCATATATTCTACAATAGTTACTTCTGTACCCATTGAGTTATAAAAGTGAGCAAACTCAACACCAATTGCACCAGAACCTACAACAATCATTGATTTAGGTTGTGAAGGTAAGTTCATAGCTTGTCTGTAGCCAATCACTTTTTTACCATCTTGTGGTAAATTTGGTAACTCTCTTGAACGAGCACCTGTAGCAATTATAATATTATCAGCAGAATATTCTGTAACTGTACCATCTTCTGCAGTAACATCTACTTTTTTACCAGTTTTAATTTTACCAAAACCGTTAATTACATCTATTTTATTTTTCTTCATTAAGAACTGAACACCTTTGCTCATTCCTTCTGCAACACCTCTACTACGTTTAACTACAGCATCAAAATCCTTATCAAAAGCTTCTACTTTTAAACCATATTGATCTACATGTTTTAAATAATCATATACTTGAGCAGATTTTAACAATGCTTTTGTAGGGATACATCCCCAGTTTAAACAAATACCACCTAAAGATTCTTTTTCTACGATTGCAACTTTAAAGCCTAATTGTGATGCTCTAATTCCTGCTACATATCCTCCAGGTCCACTTCCAATAATAATGATGTCGTATTTCATAAATGTATTTATTATAATTTTTTGATAAAAAATTAAATTTAATGCTAATATAAATTAAAAAACAGCCCAAATTTAATTATAATTCGAAATCTGTTCAAATATTTAGTTCATATATTTTAAAAATAATGAATTTAATTTATTTGACAGTTATTTTTAACATTTTACATTCTTTCAGGTACTTTTATTCCTAATAATGAAAATGCATGTTTTATAGTGTCTGCAACTTTATTTGCTAACTGTACTCTAAATATTTTTTTGTTCTGATCTTCTTCTCCTAAAATTGATACATTTTGATAAAAAGAATTAAACTCTTTTACCAAATCGTAAGTGTAATTTGCAATAATTGCGGGTGAATAATTTGCAGCAGCTTGCTGAACAGTTTCAGGAAATAACGCTAATTGTTTTAATAATTCTTTTTCTTTTTCGTGTAAATTAATACTTACAGGATTAGAATAATCAAAATTAGCTTTTCTGATGATAGATTGAATTCTAGCATACGTATATTGAATGAAAGGACCTGTATTCCCTTGGAAATCTACAGAAGATTTTGGGTCGAACAAAATTCTTTTTTTAGGATCAACTTTTAAAATAAAATATTTTAATGCACCTAAACCAATCGTTTTATAAAGTTCATTTTTTTCATCATTAGAATACCCATCTAATTTGCCTAATTCTTCTGAAATATCTTTGGCAGTTGTTGTCATTTCTACCATTAAATCATCTGCATCTACAACTGTACCTTCTCTAGATTTCATTTTTCCTGAAGGCAAATCTACCATTCCATAACTTAAATGATGCAATTGTTTAGCCCAATCAAAACCTAATTTTTTAAGAATTAAAAACAATACTTGAAAATGGTAATCTTGTTCATTACCAACTGTGTAAACCATACCACCAACATCTTCATAATCTTTTACACGTTGTATAGCTGTACCAATATCTTGGGTCATATAAACTGCTGTACCATCAGAACGTAAAACAATTTTTTCGTCTAAACCATCATCCGTTAAATCGCACCAAACAGAACCATCTTCTTTTTTATAAAAAACACCTTTTTCTAAGCCTTGTGCAACTACATCTTTACCTAATAGATAAGTGTCACTTTCATAATAAAGGTTATCAAAATTAACACCTAAGTTTTTATAAGTAATGTCAAAACCACTGTACACCCAAGCATTCATAGTTTCCCAAAGTTTTACAACTTCTTCATCACCAGCTTCCCATTTTAAAAGCATTTGTTGTGCTTCTAGTAAAAGCGGAGCTTGTTTTTTAGCATCATCTTCAGAAATACCAGTAGCTACTAAATTTGCAATTTCTTTTTTGTATTCTTGGTCAAATTTCACGTAATAATTACCTACTAATTTATCACCTTTTAAATCTGTAGATTCAGGAGTTTCTCCTTCTCCGAATTTTTGCCAAGCCAACATCGATTTACAAATATGTATTCCTCTATCGTTTATAATTTGAGTTTTATAAACTTTTTTACCTGCAGCTTTTATGATTTCTGCAACAGAATAACCTAATAAATTATTACGAATATGTCCTAAATGTAGTGGTTTGTTGGTGTTTGGTGATGAATATTCTACCATTACTGCTTTTTCATCCGCCTTTGGCGATAAAAAACCATAAGTTGAATTGTTGTAAATTGTATTGAAAAATTTTGTGTAATAAGCATCATCAATAACTAGGTTTAAAAAACCTTTTACCACATTGTAACTTGTAATTTCTGATACATTTTCTACTACATATTTTCCTAATTCTTCACCAATTTGAACAGGATTTCCTTTTTTGTATCTTAACATAGGAAAAACAACAACTGTAATATCGCCATCAAACTCTTTACGAGTGGCTTGGAATTCTACTGTTGGTATTTCTGTATTATATAAAGCTAAAAAACCTTCTTTTACTTTGGTTTCTATAGTGTTTTGTATGTTCATTTTGGTCGAAAAATTGAAATGCAAATTTACATAATTTTAGCGTATACTTTTGTAGAATTAATTGTATTTTTCGAGGATGCAAAAACGGTTAGAACAATTGCCTAAATTGGCTCAAGAAGCTTTAAAGGAAAACAAGAAATATTTTACAAATTTAAGAAAAAGAACACCTAGAAATTTAGATGTTGTAGTGCAAGATTTGCACAATAAAGAGTTTGAAAAAACAGATTGTTTAGACTGTGGAAATTGTTGTAAAACAACAAGTCCTATTTTTACTGATAAAGATATAGAGCGTATTTCTAAGCATTTAAAGATGAGGGTTGCTGATTTTATTAAGACCTATTTAGAAAGAGATTCTGATGATTTTATGGTGTTAAAAACAGCACCTTGTTCTTTTTTAGACGAGTCTGATAATACTTGTTTTATTTATGATGTTAGACCAAAAGCGTGTGCAGAATATCCGCATACAGATAGACGTAAATTTATACAAATTACAGATTTAACTATTGCAAACACTTTTATTTGTCCTGCAACTTATAATATTGTAGAAGCTTTAAAACAGCGTTTGCCTTATGAATATAATGAGAAAAAGAGAAGAAAATAGTTTGTAAAATGTTTTAATAAGTTAGCAATGTCTGATAAAATTAAAGAGTTAGAAAGAGAAAATTTAATCTTAAAAGAACGTTTAGCAACACTTGAAAATTCAACACCATCAAAAAAGAAAAGATGGCAATTTTTTATAAAGTTTACAGCTACTTTTATCGCTGGGAAAAAATTGAAAACGAGTATTTATAACTCTATACAAGAATTTAACGAGCAAAAAAGAATTTCTCTACAAACTACATCAGATTTAATTGCGAGTATTGTTAAAAGACTAACTAGAATAGGAGTAGTAGCGTTACTTTTTGCATTGTTGCCAACAACTTTAATGATTTACCAAAATAGCTTATTAAAAAAGCAAAACAAAAAAATTCAAGAGCAAACACATTTGGCAGAAGCTTCTAGAAGATCTGCCCAGATGTTTATTATGGGTGATATTTTAAGTGATATTAATACTGAACTCGAAACTAAAAAAGACAAAAAATTATCAAAAACTTTAGTGAGTAGAATTGTTGGTTTAAGTAGAGCAATGAAACCTTATAGATATTTGGTAGATGATAAATTAATTGAAAAATCCATTAGCCCAGAAAGAGGTCAGTTATTAATTACGTTGTTTAAAAGTGACTTAAATCCTGCTTTTTTTGAAGATCAAATATTACAAGAAAGTGATTTTACGCAAGCTGAATTAAAAGGAGCAAACTTGTATAAAGTTATTTTAAGAGCTATTAATTTAAAAAACGCTGATTTATCTGATGCAACTCTAGTAAATATTGATGCAAGAAGAGCAATTTTTGAAAATGCCAACTTAAAAAATGCAGATTTAGGTTATGCAAACCTAAGTGATGCTGTTTTAAGAAATGCAAATCTAACGAAAGCTATTTTATTAAAAACAAAATTAACCAAAGCCGATTTTACAAATGCAATTCTTGATAGTGCTGTAGTCGATAATTTAAATTGGATAAACTATATTAAAGACGACTTACATTTAAAAGGAGCTGAACAGCTTTATAAAAACTACAAAGTAGATAGCGTTTATTCTAAGGTTTTTGATAAAAAAGTGCCAACAGTTTTGAGGAGGTAAGTTTTATTGTAAGTTGATAAATTCCGTTCTAATTTTTTTAGGGTATTTAATCTTAATCTGAAAAACCTTTTCTTTCAAAGAAATGTATTCTTCTATACTCATTTCAGAATTAATTTGAATTAAATAGTTAGTAATTGTTTTAATATCAGATAATTTTTCAAAATCATTTTTGGAGTTTATTATGATGATTTTTGGATTATAATTTTGAATATATTTTTTTCTAGATAATTCATCAGAATATACTGGTTCAATTTTTTCTTTTAAAAATAAATTGATTTGACTTCTCCAAATTTCAAAATCATCTAAAAATCCATTATAATTGTTTTCTTTAAAGTTATGTCCAGTTAAAAGAAAAGCTTTCTTTATGTTAACTGTTGATAGTTTAACGTAACATTTTAAAATATCTTTTAGCTTAATTTTTTCGCCTATATAAATTACAACAACTTCATTAGGTTTATGTCTTTGAAATGCAAATCTTGGAATTAATTCAAAATCGTTCGTCTCTTTATCATTTAACTTTAATTTTAGAGAATCTTTAGAATCTTTAAATAAATGAAAACCACAATTATATTTTGATAGAGAATCTGATGAAATTATATTTTTTGTATAAATGTTTGCTAATTGGTAATCAATAAATTTAGAATCGTAAGAAAAACCATCTAAAAAAAAATATTCATTTGAATCAATTGTAATTGTTGAGTCTTTTGAACTGAAATTAAATTCATAATTAAGAGTGTCTTTTTTAAAATAATAAAATATTTTGCTTCTTGTAATTTTGAATTTTCCCAATGTAGTATAAGTAAACATATCTTCAAAAAAAACGGAATCATTTCTGAAAGTTATATAAGGTAGATTTGAAATGCTTTGATCTTTATCGAGAATAAACCAAGTTCCTTTAAACTCATTAGGATTGAATTTTTCTTTACAAGAAATTAACATAATAATGAAAGTGGAAAATAAAATGAACTTCTTCATAGAGAATAATTTCTAATCATATATCAAATATTGTTCCCTAATTAATTTAAAACCTTCCAAATCTTTTTTCCAAGTTTCTTGAATTTCTTTAGCAGATAATCCTTCTTCTATTTGTTGTTGTAATTTTGTGTTTCCTGCGTGAATGGTAAAAGTATTGCCAAAAAATTTTTCGGTTTTAGGTGTTTTTTGATAAGCATCAATTAGCCATTCTAAATTTATGGAACTTAGTTTTTTAGCATTACTTAAATCTACACCATAACATAATTTACCTTTTTCTTTCGGATATTTTGCTCCAAAGTTAGCTTTAGGAGTATAGTTAAAATCACTTTTTGGAAAAAATGATGCTCCATATCTCTGAAACTGAAACTCTGTTCCTCTACCAGCATTTATAATTGTGCCTTCAAAAAAACCTAAACTTGGGTAGAGGTTTATAGATTTATCATTAGGTAAATTAGGTGAAGGTCTAATAGCTAAACTATATTCGGAATTATGAGTATAATTTTTTAAAGGAATCACTTTTAAATCACATTGAATTCCGTTTTTTAACCATTTTTCGCCATTTATCATTTGTCCATATTCGCCAATTGTCATTCCATAAACTACAGGTACAGGATGTTTACCAACAAAACTAGAATGTTCCATTTCTAAAACAGGACCATCAACATACTGTCCATTTGGGTTGGGTCTGTCTAAAACAATTACAGGAATTCCGGCTTCAGCACAAGCTTCCATAACATAATGTAAAGTAGAAATATACGTGTAAAAACGAGCACCCACATCTTGAATATCAAAAACAACAATATCAATACCACTTAATTGTTGTTGACTCGGTTTTTTACTTTTTCCATGTAAAGAAAGTATTGGTAAACCTGTTTTGTTATCAATTCCGTCTTTTATATGTTCTGCAGCATCTGCTTTGCCACGAAAACCATGTTCAGGAGCAAATACTTTTTTTACATTAATATTATTGTAACTGAATAAATAATCTACTAAATGATGCGTAACTTTTTTAGAACCCATAATATCTGGGGCAACTTCTGTTCTTTGTAAAACAGATAAAACAGAGGTTTGATTGGCAACAATAGCCACATTTTTTCCTTTTAAAAGATCGAGATATAGCCCAGTGTTTTCTGCTCCTGTTTTAATTTCTAATTGTTGTTTTGATTCGGTTTTAATTGCTAATTCAGAATTTTGAACACGTTTAGCGCAAGAAATCAGCTGAAAATTCATCAACAAAAACAAAAATAAATAGGTACTTTTACGAAGTATAAAAAGAATCATCAGTTTGAATTACGAGTTATTTATTGCAAAACGCATTATTGCTGGCAAAAAGTATAAAAATAGTATATCATCACCAATAATAAAAATTGCAATTACAGCAATTGCATTGGGTATAATTATTATGTTGATTGCTGTTGCAACTGGTTTGGGCTTGCAATATAAAATTCGTGATAAAATGGCCGGTTTTAAAGGTCATATTCAAATCGTAAATTACGATAACAATAATTCTGAAGTTTCTACAACTCCTGTTAAAAAAGATGAAGAATTTTATCCAAAGTTTAAAAACATTTCGGGTATAAAAAATATTCAAGTATTTGCCAATAAAGGCGGTATTTTAAGAACTAAAACCGATTTTGAAGGCATTATTTTTAAAGGAGTTTCTACAGATTACGATTGGTCTTTTTTTAAAGAATATTTGGTAGAAGGTGTTGTGCCTAATTTTAATAAGTCAAGAACTAGAGAAGTTTTATTATCAGAAACTGTTGCAAATCGTTTACAATTAAAATTGAACGATACTATTTTAGCTACTTTTTTAAAAACATCAACCAGTAAATTACCAAGTAATAAAAAATATATTATTTCTGGAATTTATAATTCTGGCTTTGCACAATTTGATAAAAGTGTAATGATTGGTGATATTAGAGAGGTGCAAAAAATAAACAAATGGACAGAAAATGAAGTTGGTGGTTTTGAAGTTTTAATTGATGATTTTAATACTATTGATGCAATTGGTGAAGAAATTTACAGAGAAATAGGAGTAACTTTAAATAAGAAAACCATTGTAGAAACTTATCAAAATGTATTTGAATGGATTAAACTTTTTGATAATAATGTTTGGTTTATCATTGCAATTATGATTGTAATTGCAGGTATAAATATGATAACAGCCTTGTTAGTTTTAATTCTAGAACGTGTACAAATGATTGGTATTCTTAAAGCATTAGGTAGTTACGATACTAGTATTAGAAAAATATTTTTATACAATGCATCTTATTTAATTTTAAAAGGACTTTTTTGGGGTAATATTATTGGGTTGTCTATTATTTTTATTCAACATTATTTTAAGGTAATTACACTTAATCCTGAAACATACTATGTAACAACAATGCCAGTTTATATTTCTTTTTCTGCAATTATTTTGCTAAATATTGGTACGTTACTTTTGTGTTTTTTAATGTTGATAATTCCTTCTTTTATCATAACTAAAATTCAACCTTCAAAATCTATTAAATTTGCTTAATTCATAATTTAGGCAAATTTTAAGTTTTAATTTTAAAGAATTAATGTTAATCTCATCTTAAGGATACATAATTCATAAATATTTATTTTAATTTCGCTTTTAGAATTTTATCAAATGAAATACGCCAAAAATATATTAGAAACCATTGGTAATACACCTTTGGTTCAGTTAAATTCAGTTACAAAAGAAATAGATGCTTTGGTTTTAGCTAAAGTAGAAACCTTTAATCCTGGTAATTCTGTAAAAGACAGAATGGCCTTAAAAATGATTGAAGATGCAGAAGCTGATGGACGCTTAAAACCAGGAGGAACAATTATTGAAGGGACTTCTGGAAATACAGGAATGGGTTTAGCGCTAGCTGCAATTGTAAAAGGGTACAAGTGTATTTTTGTAATTTCTGATAAACAATCTAAAGAAAAAATGGATATTTTGCGTGCAGTTGGTGCAGAAGTAATTGTATGTCCAACAAATGTAGAGCCAGAAGACCCACGTTCTTATTACTCAGTTTCTAAACGTTTAGGAGCAGAAACACCTAATTCTTGGTATGTAAATCAATATGATAATCCAAGTAACGCAATTGCCCATTATGAACAAACAGGGCCAGAAATTTGGGAACAAACCGAAGGTAAAATTACTCATTTTGTTGTTGGTGTAGGTACAGGAGGTACAGTTTCTGGAACTGCAAAGTTTTTAAAAGAGCAAAATCCAGACATTAAAATTTGGGGTGTAGATACTTATGGTTCTGTGTTTAAAAAGTATCACGAAACTGGTGTTTTTGATGAAAATGAAATCTACCCATATATTACAGAAGGCATAGGAGAAGATATTTTACCAAAAAATGTAGATTTTTCTTTAATTGATGGTTTTACAAAAGTTACTGATAAAGATGCAGCAGTTTACACTAGAAAAATTGCCAAAGAAGAAGGAATTTTTGTTGGTAATTCTGCTGGTTCTGCTATAAAAGGATTATTACAATTAAAAGAACATTTTACAAAAGATGATGTTGTGGTGGTTTTATTTCACGATCATGGTAGTAGATATGTAGGTAAAATGTTTAATGATGATTGGATGCGTGATCGAGGTTTTTTAGAAGAAGAAATTAAAACTGCAGCAGATTTAATAAACAATCACAAAGAAAGAGTTCTAGTTAGTGCGCAGACAGAAGAGTTGATTTCTCACGCAATAGAAAGAATGAAAGAGTATAAAATATCTCAACTTCCTGTTAAAGATGTAAATGGTTTTGTAGGTTCTGTAGATGAAACAGATTTGCTACATCATTATATTTCTGATAAAAATATTGCAAATAAACCTATAAAAGAAATTATGGGGAAACCTTATCCTATTGTAAAAAAAACGGCTAAGATTGATGAAATATCAAAATTGATATCCAAAGAAAATGAGGCTGTTTTAGTTGATTTAGAAAACGGAAATCATCATATAATTACAAAGTATGATATTATAAGTGCTATATAACTTGGTCTAAAGCTTAAACAGGTGTTTTTTACCACTTGTCGTAATTTATTTGCAAATCGACGAAAAACGAATTTTTAAACTCAATAGCTTTTGTTTATTTGTAGCGGATTTATATAATAGTGCGTTATTAAAAGTTAAGGGGTTTGATAATGCGATTCAATAAAAATCGTTCAAGTTAATCTTGAACGATTTTTTTATTTAATTAACTTTTCTATTTCAGATGTAATATAAAACCTAATTACAACTATTTTAATTTTAGTAAAATTTAAAGAGGTTAAAACTACATTTCATCGAGCAAGTTTGTGTGCTTATCGAAAATGCTTATCTAATACAAATATCATTCGTTTCTTTATGCTGTATTTATTTAAATACAACTAATTATAAGTTGGGGAATTTATAATATGTAACTATCGGAAATCGTCTAAAATTTATTTTAGGCGATTCCTTTTTTAAAGAATTTTATTCAATTGCTGCTAAGTTTGTATATTTATAAGCAAAAAAATGAAACTTTTAAAACTACTACCAATTTTACTACTTGTTATTTCGTGTAAACAAGAAAAAACCAAAACAAATTTATTAGAAAAAGCGCAAGACATTCACAAGCGTGTAATGACTTTAGATACACACGTAGATATTAACGTGTCTAACTTCACAGACTCCATTAATTATACACAAAAATTAAAAAATCAAGTGAATCTTCCTAATATGGAAAAAGGAGGCTTAGATGTTGCTTTTTTTATTGTTTATACTGGTCAAGGAGAGTTAAACGAAGAAGGTTATGCAAAAGCTTATAACAATGCAATTAGTAAATTTACAGCGATTCATAAACTTACCAACGATATTGCTCCAGAAAGAATTTCTTTAGCAGTAAATTCTAATGAAGCTAAAAAGATTTATGCATCTGGTAAAAAAGTTGCTATGATTGGTGTAGAAAATGCATATCCTTTAGGTACAGATATAAAAAGGGTAAAAGAATTTTACGATTTAGGTGCCAGATATATGAGTCTTTCTCACAATGGTCATAGTCAATTATGCGATTCTAATACAGGAGAAGTAGATGATGTATGGCTGCATAATGGAGTTAGTGATTTTGGTAAAGAAGTAATTAAAGAAATGAACAAATGGGGTATTATGATTGATGTGTCTCATCCTTCTAAAAAATCGATGAAAGATATGATTGAATTATCAAAAGCTCCAATTATAGCTTCACATTCATCTGCAAGAGCATTGTGTAATCATAGTAGAAATTTAGATGATGAACAATTAGAATGGTTAAAAAATAATGGAGGAGTTGTGCAAGCTGTTGCCTTTAAGAGTTATGTAAATACCGAAAAAAATGATGCATATTCTGCTGCTATTAAAGATGTAATTACTGCTTTAGGAAAAGAAATTAATTTTGAAATGAAATCTTGGGGAGAGGTTCGAAAAATGGAGACAAAAGATAGACAAGAATATATTGAAAGTTATAGAGAATTATCAAAAAAAGCGAAATCAAAAATTGATATAGAAAATTTTCCACCTGTTGATGTAGCTGATTTTGTAGATCATATTGATTATTTAGTTGATAAAATTGGAATTAATCATGTAGGAATTAGTTCAGATTTTGATGGTGGAGGAGGAGTTGAGGGATGGAATGATGCATCTGAAACATTAAATGTAACCATAGAATTAGTAAAAAGAGGATATTCAGAAAGCCAAATAGAACAACTTTGGAATGGTAATTTGCTAAGAGTTTTAGATGAGGTTGCAGAAGTAGCTAAAAAAATACAAGCTGAAGAGTTGTAAAAATTCACAGATTATAAAACTAAAAACCATCTCTAAGACTAAGAGATGGTTTTTTTTATCAACTAATTCAAATAATTTACACAATGAAAACAATTAACTACTTTGCTTCCATTACCTGTTAATCAAGTTTTATGCCAAAAAATATTTATTGATTTTTTTTGTTAAAACTTTAACCCTTTTGTGTTAAAACTCTAATTAACGATTGTTAAAATTTAAAATCTTGGTTATTTTAATTTTGAATTGGTCTACTTTTAAAAAATGGATAAAAGAAATCTATTCATTTTTCTATTTATTTTGGCTTTACAAGCTAATACAAACAATGTCTTTGCTCAAATAGATATAGGTGCAAAAGACTATTATGTTTGGTTTGATGCTGCAATAGGAAATGGAAATTCAGGTATTTATAATGGAACTATATTTTCAGAAATATATAAGACCAAACCAGATAATCATCGTTTTTTTTTAGATAACACCTACCAATTGGGAAATTTGATTTATGATAATCAAACCTATTACAATATTTATTTAAAATATGATATTCACGATGACCAACTAATCGCAAAATTACCTTATTTAGATAACTTTCTGTTTTTAAGATTGATAAAAGAAAAAATTGATTTTTTCGAATTAAATATTGATGATAAAAATGCGACTTCTAAAAAATATTCATTTTTGAGTAGTAAAGCTAATCCTCTAGTTAATGATGAATCTTTTAAAGGGTTTTATCAAATTTTACTAAAAACAACAACATCAACATTATTAAAAAAGAATTTTAAAGAACGTTCAGAATTTATTGATGAAAATTTAGTGTATACTAAGTTTTCTGATAGAAGTTATTTTGTATTGTTAAAAGACTACAAATATTATTCTATAAATTCTAAGAAAGATATAATTAGAATTTTTCCAGAACAAAAAAGATATATTTCAATTTTTTATAGAAGAAACAGAAAGCTTTTCAAAAAAAATGAAAATGATTTTTACACAAATTTGTTTCAAGATATTCAATTATCAATACATAAAACAGAAATTAAATAAGATGAAAAAATATATATTCTTAATTTTATTTTTCTGGGTTTACCTACTTAATGCACAGCAAAAAAAACAAGAACTTACTTTAAGTTACAAAGATATAACTAGAATAGAAGTAATTAAAAAGATAGAAGAAAAAACATCGTATCGTTTTTATTTTGTAGATGATTGGCTTAAAGACAATACATTAGTTTCAGGAAATTATGTAAATGCTCAATTGTCCGAGATTTTAGATAATCTATTTACAAGCACCCTAATTAATTATTACATACATTCAGAAACTAAGGTAATTTTATCTCTAAACAGTGTTATTCACAATACATTTCCTAATCTTGTTTGGGAAAATAATGAGAAAGAAGAAATTAAAAACAACCCAAAAAGTACACCAATTTTTTACAGTGCAGTTGCAGAGGGTAATTCTTTAAAAACTCAAGTTATTAGAATTGGTAAAGAGTCTAAAAATGCAACTCAAAAAAGATATACATTAAAAGGTTTTGCTAAAAATGTTAGTACAGGTGAGGTTATTCCGAACTTAGTGTTAATGGTTCAAAACTCTAAAATATCTGCTGTTACAAATGATACTGGTTTTTATTCAATTCAATTACCTGTTGGCGTAAATGTTATAGAAGCAACATCTTTAGGATTTTCTAATTTAGAAAAAACGATTATTATTTATAATAATGGAAATTATAATTTTTTGATGAAAGAAAGTTCAGTTCTTTTAGATGAATTAATAATAGAGGCAGGTAGAGATAAAAATGTAAATCAAGCTGTAACTGGTGTTACAAGTATAAAAATACAAAATATAAAAAACATTCCTTTAATTTTAGGCGAAAGAGATATTTTAAAAGTTGCAACAGCTTTACCAGGTATTAAAAAAACAGGAGAAGGCTCTGCAGGTTTTAGTGTAAGAGGAGGTAAAGAAGATCAAAACTTAATTCTTTTAGACAATGCTGTATTATATAATCCATCACATTTTTTCGGAATTTTCTCAGGGATAAACCCTTTTACATCTGGTGATGTAGATATATATAAAGGTTCTATCCCCCCAGAATATGGTGGTAGATTATCTTCTGTGTTTGATATTAAAACAAAAGAAGCAAGTTTTGAAGAATTTAAAGGAGAAGCAGCAATTGGTCCAGTAACAAGTAATTTGGCATTACAAATACCAATTGTAAAAGAAAAATCAAATTTAATAATTGGTGGTAGAGGTACTTATTCTAATTGGCTTTTAAAATCGATAAAAGATGAAAACCTTAGTAAAAGTAGTGCCTCTTTTTTTGATACGAATTTAAAATACACTCATAAAATTAGTAAAAATGACAGATTAGATATTTCTGGTTATTATAGCAATGATTCTTTTAGTATAACTTCAGATTCTCTACAAACTTATTCAAATAGGCTATTCTCTGTTAAATGGAATCATAAATTTGATGAGAAAAATAGTGGTGATTTAATTTTAGCAAATAGTGATTATAAATTCAACTTAGAGTTCGATGAAAATTCTATAAATGATTTTGAACTTGATTATAGAATTAATGAAACTGAGTTAAAGCTTAAGATGAAATATTTGGCTAATGAACAGCATAAATTTGAGTATGGAATCTCTAATAAACTATTTAATGTTTCACCAGGAAATATAAAACCAAAAGGAAACCAATCTATAGTTGCAGTTTTTGATACTCCAAAAGAAAGAGGGGTAGAATCTGCTATTTTTATTTCTGATAATTATAAAATCAATAAAAAACTACAAGCAAACATTGGTTTTAGGTATTCTTTTTTTACAGCTTTAGGGCCATCTACCCAAAATGTATATGATTCAAATTCACCAAAAAATGAGAGTTCTATAATAGATGTTAAAACGTTTGGTAATAATGAGGTTGTAAAAACGTATGGTGGACCAGAAATAAGATCATCTATAAGGTATTCTTTAACACCAAGTTTTTCGGTAAAAGCAGGTTTTAATAATACATATCAATACATCCATACATTATCGAATAATACAACGGCTTCTCCGACTGATACTTGGAGGCTTTCGAATTATAATATAAAACCTCAACAAGCGAATCAATTTTCTTTTGGTTTGTTTAAAAACATCAACGGAAATGAGTATGAAATCAGTTTAGAAAGTTATTATAAAACCAGTAAAAATATTTTAGATTACAAAGTGGGTGCAAGCTTAATGTTGAATCAAAATATTGAATCAGATATTTTACAAGGTAAAGGTAAGGCCTATGGAATTGAGTTTTTGGCAAAGAAAAATAAAGGAAGGTTAAATGGTTGGTTTGGTTATAGTTATTCTAGATCTTATATACAGTTAGATAGCCAATTTAGAGAAGAAAGAGTAAATAATGGAAACTATTTTCCAGCGAATTTCGATAAACCACATGATTTAAATATCGTCGCAAATTATAAGATTACGAAAAGGTATAGTTTTTCTGCAAATTTTGCATATCAAACAGGTAGACCAGTAACGTATCCCATAGGTAGTTTTATGTTAAATGGAGAAGAAAGAGTTTTATATAGTGATAGAAACAAATTTAGAATTCCAGATTATTTTAGATTAGATATTGGTTTTAATGTAGAAGGAAATCATAAAATTAAAAAACCAGGTCATGGTTTCTGGAACGTTTCTGTATATAATGTATTAGGAAGAAATAATCCTTATTCAGTATTTTTTGTAACTGAAGCAGGAGAAATTAAAGCTTATAAGAGTTCGATATTTGCGTTTCCTATTCCAACAATTACGTATAATATTAGTTTCTAAATTAGTGTTAATTATGAAGAAAATAGTTTATTTTATTTCCATAGGTATTCTTCTTGCTATTACAAATAGTTGTATTGAAGAATTTGATGCTGCTACTGAAGAATTTGAAGATGCTTTAGTGGTTGAAGCTACAATTACAAACGAGTTAAAATACCATGAAATATTACTTAGCAGAACTTATAAATTTGAAGATTATGAACCAAATTTAGAGCCTGGAGCAGTAATTAAAATTGAAACCAGCAATAACGAAACTTATAGTTTTAGAGAATCTGGCCTTGGTGTTTATACATCTACACAAATGTTTAAAGCAGAGCCAAATGTTGAGTATACTTTATCTATAAATACTAAGGATGGTAATGAGTATGTTTCTCAAAGTACACAACTTACAAATGTAACTTCTATAGATAATGTTTATGCTTCTAAAACTATTGATGAAGATGGTGTAGAAGGAGTTGGTTTGTATGTAGATAGTTATGATCCATCTAATAACTCTAAATATTATGGTTATGCATTTGAAGAAACTTACAAAGTTGTTGTACCTTATTGGTCTCCAGATGATTTAATTTTAAATTCATCAGGAGGATTTTCTGTGGTGCCAAGATCTCAAGAAGAGCAAACTTGTTATAACACCATAGCATCTAAAGGTAGAATGTTAGTCAATACAAATCTTTTAGAAGAAGATAGAATTTCTGAATTTTTATTAAAATTTATTCCAAGTGATAATATTAGATTAAATACTAGGTATAGTATTTTAGTAAAGCAATACACACAATCGAGAGAATCTTATAATTATCTTAAGGTTTTAGATGAGTTTTCTAGCTCACAAAGTTTGTTATCACAAATTCAACCAGGTTTTTTATCAAGTAATATTTATGAAGTAAATAATTCAAATGAAAAAGTTTTAGGTTTTTTCGAAGTTTCTTCTATTTCAGAAAAAAGAATATTTTTTAATAGAGAAGATGTCTTAGATTCTTTTTATGCTTGGCCATGCACAATTATAGATCCACCAGCTAATGAATTAACAACTATGGTTAGGTTAGATAGAGTAACTCTTGTTTATGAAAAACCAATGGGAGAAGATGGTGGCCCATATGATGTTGTTGCAAGAATTTGCGGAGATTGTACAATGTCAGGCTCTAATATAAAACCAGATTTTTGGGAAGATTAAATTTATAAAATGAAAAAAATAGCACTCTTATTATTCTTAACTTGCTTTTTTTCTAAGAGCTATGCACAACAAAAACCGAAGACTTTTGATATGTTTAAAAACATACCACAAGAAAACATTTTTGTGCATTATAATACTACTTTTTTGCTTTCAGGAGAGCAATTGTTGTATAAAGTATATTGTTTAAATGCCAAAACTAATCAACTGACTAACCTAAGTAAAGTTGCTTATGTAGCTTTAATTGACCAAAATTATAAAATACATTTTAAGCATAAAATTTTATTAAACTCAGGCATAGGGCAAGGAGATTTTTTTATACCAGCTTCTATAAATTCTGGTAATTATAAAATTATAGCTTACACCAAATGGATGAAAAATGGAGGAGAAGATAATTTTTTTCAAGGAGATATTGCTATTCTAAATCCATTTGCAGACAATTCTAAATTTTTAAATAAAGAAAAAGAAGTAGCACAAACTGTAGATAAAAATGAAATAATTAATAATAAGACAAATGCTATAAATCTTAAGATAAATAAAACCATATTTACAAACAGAGAAAAAGTTACATTAAATGTAAATGCAGATAATCTAAATCAAATTGCAGGTAATTACTCAATTTCTGTACGCAAAGTAAATCAATTTAATGTTCCTAAAAAAAAGAGTAGTAGTACTTATTTATCTTTATATCAAAAGAAAAAATTAGGTAATAAAACAGCACAACTAGTACAATTTCCAGAATTTAGAGGAGAGTTAATATCTGGTAAAGTAATTCACAAAGATTCAAAAAAAGCAATACCTTCTGTAAATGTTTCTATTGCAATACCTGGAAAAGAATATGTTTTTAAAGTTTCTAAAACAGACGATAAAGGGATTTTTTATTTCATTATTGATAAAACTTACAACTCATCAAAAGCTACAATAGAAATTGATGATGAAAACCGAGAAGATTATCAAATTATAATGAATAAAGATGATGTTGTAAACTTTAAAACTTTAAAATTTAAAGATTTTAGCTTATCAGAAGAAGTAAAGAAAAATATAGAACAAAGAAGTATTTATAATCAAATTGAAAATGCTTACAACGTAAAAAAACAAGATTCAATAAAGAAGTATGTAAATAAAGAAAAGTTTTTTGGTTCAAATGTGTACACTTATTATTTAGATGATTATACTAGATTCCCTACTTTAAAAGAAACTTTAACTGAAATTACAGAGCATCTATATTATTCAAAAAAAGGAGATCAATATTCTATAAAAGTATTGGGTGTAGATTTTTTCTATAGAAATAACAAGCCATTATTACTTATAGAAGGTTTACAAATTTTAAATCATAATGATATTATTGATTTAAAAACCAGGCAAGTAGAGAAAATAATTGTTTTAAAAGACAATTATGTTTATGGTACTAAACTTTATAATGGTGTAATTATTCTTGAAACCTTTAAAGGAGATTATACAAATTTAGTGAGTAAAGACTATCAAAAAAATATAGAATTATTTAAGCCTTTGGTGCCTAAAAAGTATTTTACTCAAAAATATGATACTAATAAACAAGAAAGAATTCCAGATTTTAGAGCACAATTATTTTGGCAACTAGATTGTAAATTATCAAAAGAATCAAATACTTTTGATTTTTATACCTCTGATAATTTAGGCGTTTACGAAATTAATTTAGAAGGTTTTACCAATGACGGCAAACCTATATCAATTAAGACAACTTTTGAGGTTAAATAGCGTGTTTGTGTGCTTTATAAGAAGATCTTACTAAAGCACCACTTTCTACATACATAAAACCCATTTCTAAACCAATAGTTTCGTATTTTTTAAACTGTTCTGGAGTAATAAAATTATTTACAGGTAAATGTTTTTTTGTAGGTTGTAAATATTGACCAATGGTTATAATATCACAATTTACATCACGTAAATCTTTCATTGTTTGTATTACTTCTTCTTCAGTTTCACCTAAACCTAACATTAAGCCAGTTTTGGTACGCATTCCGTTTTCTTTTAAGTATTTTAAAACACCTAAACTTCTATCGTATTTTGCCTGAATTCTAACTTCACGAGTTAATCTTCTAACAGTTTCCATGTTATGAGAAACTACTTCAGGAGCAACTTCTATAATTCTATCTATTTGTTTAGTGTTACCTTGAAAATCAGGAATTAAAGTTTCTAAAGTTGTGTTAGGGTTTGCTCTACGAATTGCATCTACAGTTTCTGCCCAAATAATAGAACCACCATCTTTTAAATCGTCTCTATCTACAGATGTAATTACCGCGTGTTTAATGCTCATAATTTTTATAGAACGAGCCACTTTTTCTGGTTCATCCCATTCTACAGTTTCTGGTCTACCTGTTTTTACACCACAAAAACCACAAGAACGTGTACAAATATTACCTAAAATCATAAATGTAGCAGTACCTTCTCCCCAACATTCACCCATATTTGGGCAACTACCACTTGTACAAATTGTATTTAATTTATACTTATCAACTAAACCTCTTAATTCAGTATATTTTTTACCCACAGGTAATTTTACACGTAACCATTTTGGTTTTTTAGGTCTTTCAGGAAGTACTACAGATTCTACAGCCATTATCAATCTTATTTAAAGTGCAAATTTACGAAGAAAAGATTAAGAAGGTAATACAACTCTTAAGAATTAATTAAGGCGTTTTTTTCTTTTTGATAAAATGCTTAAAATGAATGACAAAAAAAGAATAGGAAATAATACTAATGGTATTTTTTTAAGAATAGTGTTTGTTTTATTCGGATATTGTTTTAATCCGTTTGTATCATCAAAATGAATATTATTAAAGAATTCGTCTTTATCTACTTCTTTTAATCCACTAATATCAGTATAAGAAAAAATATAAAAATTTTTATTTACATAAATTAAGATCATTTGCTGAACCAGAACATTATTCTTATCAGTAAAATTAACTTTATAGCCAGTAAGATTTTGAAGTTTAAAAGCATTAAAATCATCCATTTTGTATTCAGAAACTTCTTCAAAAGTCCAAATGAGATCTAAATAAAAAGTTTTTAGACTTTCGTAATTATAAGGTAAAGTTGGCATTTCTTCATCAGCATAAGTTGCATCAAAATAAAATTTTTGAGCTACAAAACTTGATGAATCATTACTTGAATATATTTCATAATATCGTTTATTATCAATAATGGAATCAATTTCATAAACATCAAAAGGTAAGTCTAAATAAACAATAGAATCTAAATCATAGGTCTGCCACTCTTTAGTTTGAGAGTTAGATTTTAGGAATAAAAAAAGTAGAAAAAAAGTAAGTAATATAACTTTCATAAACTTTGAAGCAATTAAATACTTGTTAAAAACCAAATGCTAAATCCGATTAAAAAAACAATACCAACAATACTTAAAATTCTAATAAATATTTTTGGTTGATGTTCTTTAGGAGTGTGTTTTCCTGTAATCAATAAAAAATTCATAATTGCATAAAAGGGAGCTGTTAAAAACGATAAAATTGTGGCTATTTTTATCAAGCTTCCCATATTTGCTAAAAAGTATTGTAAGATGATTATAGTACCAATAAAAAGAAAGAAAATCCAAAACCAATACCCAAATTTAAATTTTTTATCAAACAATAATTTAGAGCTTCTGTTCATTGCTCTTGGTGATGCATCTAAAGTAGTTAATGTTGTGCTAAACATTGTTGTAAATGCAGCTAAAGCAATAAAAACATAAGAAAAATCACCTAAATTTTTAGTGTATAAATTTATTAACTGACTTGCAAATTCTACACCTTTGTTAGAAAAAGTTTCGCCAGATTTATACATAACAAGTGTTCCTAAAAGTACAAAGCAAACCCCTAAAATAAGTGTGCCAATATAACCTACATTAAAATCGAAAATGGCGTCTTTAGGTTTTATTTTGGTTAGGGTGTTTTTACTTTTTTCTACAGACCAAATGGAGTGCCAGATAGAAATATCTAAAGAAGTTGGCATCCAACCTAAAAAAGCAATCATAAAAGTAATTTCTACAGATCCAGAGGGTAAAATTTGAATAACATCAAAAGCTTCTGTAGAGCTAAATAATGCCACAGCAACTGCAGCAACAGTACTTATGGTTAGCGTAATAATAATGTATTTCATTAAATTATCTAACAACTTATACTTTCCAATTAGTAAAATTACAATGCTAATAGCCATTAAAATTGCAGACCAAATGACTAAGTTATTGGTAAAACCGAAAATTTTAGAAGCCAAACCTGCTGTAACAATTGTAACTGCTGCTTGAATGGTAAACATAGTAGCAAAATTCAAAATATAATAGATGGCTAAAACACCTTTACCTAATTTACGGTAACCATCTAATAAAGTTTCACCAGTTGCTGCTGCATAACGTGGACCAAATTGAAAAAATGGATATTTTATAATATGAATTAATAATAAAGCCCAAAGTAAACCAAAACCAAATTCTGCACCTGCTTTAGTAGATTGTACCAAATGAGATACTCCAATTGCTGCACCAGCAAATAATAAACCTGGTCCTAAAGATTGTAAGAATGATTTTTTCATTTTTATTTTCTTTCAATAATCTCTGCCAATAATTTTTTTGCACGTAATAATTTTACTTTTACGTTGTTCATTGGTTCGTTAATTTGAGTAGATATTTCTTTATAACTCAGCTCTTGAAAATAACGTAACTGTATTACTTGTTGGTATTTTGGCTTTAGTTGTTTTATATCTCTTAAAAGCTTTGCTAAATTCTGTTCTCTTATTATTTTGTCTTCTGGAGTAGGATTTTCATCAACCACCAAATACACTTTTTCTTCTTGTTCTATAGTAGTTTCTGTATAGATAGATGATTTTTTCTTACGAAGTAAATCAATATGAACATTTTTAGAAATGGCAATTAACCAAGTTTTAAAAACATATTTGTCATCAAAAGTATGTATTTTATCGAAAGCTTTAGAAAAAGTTTGTATGGCAATATCTTCTGCATCATTTTCGCTTTTTGTTCTTTTTAGTTGATAACTATATACATCTCCCCAAAAAGAATCTAGCAAAAAACGAAATGCAGATTGATTTCCTTCTTTTGCTTTTAAAATATTTAATGAAATTTTATTGTCGTTTATTTCCAATGATTTGGTTTTGAAATCAAATTAGCACTAAATATACTAATTTGAATCAATAATAAACCGATTTCTAAAAATGGTAATAGAAAAATGATGTAAGGTTCTTTTAATTTTTTAGCTGATACACCAATTACAATAAATTGTACTATAAAATAAGTAAGTACAATTGGTAACATTATTTGCCAAGAATAGTAGAAAAATAAGATTGTTCCTAAAACATAAAATATAAGCTTAGAAAAATTAAAAAAGTTCAATAAAAAACGATTTTTAAATTTATACTGTTTTTGAATTGTATTTTTAATTCTTAATTTTTGAAACCATTTACCAAACGAATAAGTAACATTAGATTCTATAAAACAATTTTGAGAAATCGTAAAAGCAGTATTATTTGGTGTAGATGCATCCTTTATAAATAGATCGCCATTATCATTTTTTATTTTTAAGTGATTTATAAAACCTTTTACTTTAAAGAACTCACTTTTTTTGTAGGCTAAATTATCACCAAAAGCCATAAAAGGAGCACCTAATTTGGTAAAAGAAAAACACTGAATAGCACTTAATAAGTTTTCGAAACGGATAAAGAAATTTAGTAAAGAACTTTTATTGGCGTATTTACTGTATCCTAAAACTATAGATTTCTTAGGCGTAAATTCTTTACTCATTTCTGCAATCCAAGTATCAGAAGTTGGTTTACAATTGGCTTCAGAAAATAATAAATGCTCGTATTTGGCAGCTTTAATACCTAAAGTTAAGGCATATTTTTTGTTGCCCCAAAACGCCTCATTATTTTCAATATCTAAAATTTTAATGTTTTCATTTTCTTTTTTAAAAGTTTCAATTACTTCAGCAGTATTGTCTGATGATGCATTATTTAATAAAAGAATTTCTAACTTCGAATATTTTTGAGAAAGAATAAAAGGTAAATTTTCTTGTAACTCTTTGGCACAATTTTTTGCAAAAATAATTACAGAAACAGGATCTTGTTCCGTAAGTTTTTTTCTATTTTTTTTAGCAGAAAGAAAGTTAGAAAAAACGAGGTAGTAAATGACTTGTATAGCTGTAAAAACTACAAATGTGTAGAAAACTACAGATATAATCATTGTAATATTAGTAATTAATTATGCTGTGGTTCTGCACAAGAATCAAACTGGTCTGGTGTTTTACCACAAAACCCACAAGCTTCACCACTTTCATTTAACATAGGGTTTTGACTAGCACAAGTACCAGCAAATTCACCATCTTTTTTTGCCCAAATTTTAATAGCAATTCCTGCAACACCAAGAGCCAATAATCCTAAAGTAAGCAATAGTAATTTCATAAATAATAATTCTTATGCAAAGATACATATTCTAATTTTTATGCTAAAAATTCTATTGCAAAAATATTACGTTCGTGACTTTTTAAATTTTATAGTGTCGAAAAAGTATAACTAATTAAAATCAAAAAAAATGGAAACATTCACAGAATCATTAAAAAACTTTTACAATACAATTTCGGCAGGTTTAGGAAACTGGGGTTTACAATTAATTGGTGCAGTTGCAGCTTTAATAATTGGACTTTGGGTTATTAGAATGATAATGAATGGAATTTCCAAAATTTTTGAAAAAAGAACAATAGACGAAACTTTACAACCATTTTTATTAACCACTTTAGGTTTTATTTTAAAATTATTATTAATTATTTCAATAGCAGGTATTGTAGGTTTACCAATGGCTTCTTTTGCAGCATTATTGGCAGGTGTAGGTTTAGCAATTGGAGCTGCATTTAATGGTTCTTTAGGTCATATTGCATCTGGTGTAATGCTTTTAATTTTTAGACCTTTTAAAGTAGGCGATTTAATAAAAACCAATGGTGCTTTTGGTTTTGTAAAAGAAATATCAGTTTTTGTAACTGTAATAGAAACCTTTCAGAACGAAACAGAAATAATTCCGAATTCAGCAATTACAGCAAATAAAATTACAAACCTTACTAAAATTGGTAATTTAAGAATAGATATGCCTTTTGCAATTCGTTATGGTGCAGATATTTCAAAAGCCAAAGAAATTGTAATGAATATTCTTAAAAACGATGCTAATGTTTTAAACGATGGCAATGTAGCACCAAGAGTTGCCGTTAATAATTTAGGAGAAAACAGTGTAGAACTTTTGGCTTTACCTTATGTAGATTGTAATAATTATTGGGATGTTTTTTGGGACACAAGACAAAAAATTGTTGAGGCTTTAAGTAATGCAGGCTATGAGGCTCCTTTACCACAAAGAGTTGTTACAATGACTAAATAATTCGAAACAAAAATAAATTTAAAAAGACTGTTCTATTGAGCAGTCTTTTTTTGTATGTTTACTTTTTTTGACAATAAAATTTGAACGAACAAAACTTTATAAATAATTTAAAACAAGGAAAACAATCTGCTTTTAGTCAGCTTTTAGATGATTATCAACAGAAAGTTTTTAGCACTTGTATTTCTTTTATACCTAATAAAGAAGATGCAGAAGATGTTGCACAAGAAGTCTTTTTAGAAGTTTTTAAATCGATAAATAAGTTTAAAGGCGATTCTAAACTCTCTACTTGGATTTATAGAATTGCAACCAATAAATGTCTGGAATTCATCAGAAAAAAAAATACCAAAAAACGATTTGCTTTTATGCAATCTATTATGGGTAATGAAATGCCATTAGATAAAACAAGTTATTTTACTGAGTTTAATCACCCAGGAATTTTATTAGAAAATAAAGAAAAATCTGCCACAATTTTTAAGGCGATAAATACCTTGCCAGATTCGCAAAAAGTGGTATTTACTTTAGCTAAGATTGATGGTAAAAGTTATCAAGAAATAGTAGAAATTACAGGTAAAAGTTTATCATCTGTAGAATCTATAATGTTTAGAGCAAAAAAAGCATTAAAAGAAAAATTAGCAATTGTTTATAAAAATGAATCATATTAAGTTGTTAAAAATTAAATAAATAGAATATTTTTATAAAGAGCGCAAGTTTTTATAAGATAAAGCATCTAAATAATTGTAAAATTATTTTATCAAAAAGAATAAAGATGAAATCTAAGAAAGAAATAGAAAATAATATTGATGATACTTTTAAGATATTAGACAATATAGAAGAGGTGAAAGTAAATCACTTTTTTAAACATAAGGTTTTGCAACAATTAGAAAACATAAAAGAAGAAAAATCAAAAATATTGGGTTGGTTTTCTCCTCAGTTACAAATGGCAACTTTAGGTTTGGTTTTATTATTAAATGTTGGTGCATTATTTTATGCATATTCATCTCAAGAAGTAAGTAATACTGTAACTTTAGAGAGTTTTGCACAAGAATATTCTTTGCAATCTGAAACGAATTCCATTTTAAATTAAGACAAAAATGAAATCAAAATTACTTCCAATATTATTAGTGGTACTCATTCTTTTAAATGGTGTTTTAATTTTTATGTTGATAAAAAAGCCACATTTAAACAGAAAAAATAATGCAGAAAGAGGTTTTTTAATAGAACAATTACAGTTTTCTGAAGAGCAACAAGAAAAGTTTAAAAGCCTAGATAACATCCACAGAAAAAAAATGTTAAATTTTGATCAAAGAATTAGAAAACAAAAAGATATTTTATTCAATTCTTTTGCTGATGAAACTAAAAATATTGATTCTCTAGCGACTGTTGCAGGTAATCTAGAAATAAAAAAAGAGTTAGAAGTATTTCATTTCTTTAAATCTGTCAGAAAAATTTGTACATCAGAACAACAAAAAAAGTTTGACGTAATTATAAATAATGCCATAAAAGGAAATAATTCTAGACCACCTGTAAACGGTGAAAATCATCTACCAAGAAGAGAAGGTATGCCTCCAAGAGGAGAAGGAATGCCTCCTCCTCCAGGATAATTAGTTTGTGATCTGTTATAAATTTAGTTTCATATAAAATTTTATAATCATATAAACTCATTTCTTTCTATAAACTCATTTAACCTATATCATTTTAAATATGATGTAGGTTTTTTTTTTTTTTTTTGTTTCAAACAATTGTCAATTAGTGTTTTGTGTTGTTTTTGTGGGTGTTTTTATCATTCTATAAATCATCATTAATTTTTTATTTTGTTAAACTTAAGTTAATGACAACAAGTTTTATAAAGCAACAGCATCTTAATACACATAACATTTAAAAATATAAAAATGAAAAAATCAATTTTAACAGTAGCAGTAATTTTATTAAGTTTTACAGCAGTATCTGCACAAGAAAATAATGATGAAAAAAGAAGAGAAGGACCACCATCTGTAGAACAATTAATTAAAGAATTAGATAAAGATGAAGATGGAAAAATTTCTAAAAAAGAAGCAAAGGGACCAATAAAAAAAGATTTTAAAAAGATCGATACAGACGAAGATGGTTTTTTAACTAAAGAAGAGTTAGAAAAAGCACCAAAACCAAAAAGAAGAGAAAGACCAGAAAATAAATAATTTTAGCACAAGTTTTTTAGAATTAACGCATCTAATTATTTAAATACTAATTAAATCAATCAAAATGAAAACCAAAATTATTAAAACCACTTTACTTTTAGCAATGTATTTTACAGCTTTTGTTTCTTGTAATTCTAGCGAAGATGCAGAAGTAGAAACAGAACCAGAAGTAACAGATGATGTTGTAACAGAATTGCACCCAGCCTTTGCAGCTTTTAACACAGATGCTACAGATATTTATTTATCTGGTAATGGAACAACAGTTACTATAGAAACAACAGGTTTACCAAATCACGAAACCATTTACTGGGGAGAAGGTAATACTTTGTACAGAGATGAGCCAGGTGTAGCAACTACCCCATCTATTATGTCTAGTAATAACAATTCAGCAACAATTACTGTAGATGCAACACCAGAATTAACAGGTAATAGTAGATCTACAGATTTTGATACAATTGGTATAGCAGTTAGTGGAGCATCTATTTTTAACGATCAAGAAGGTGGTGGAGCTTTAGATGCAGCAGCAGCAAGTTTAGATTGGACTGGTGCTCATATTGGTCCTGGGGTTTACCACTATCATTTAGAACCAAAAGCTTTTTCTGATGATGATGAAAACTTAGTTGGTGTACTTTTAGATGGTGTTTTTCTTTATGGTAGAAAATGTAACTCAACTGGTACATATCCTGTAGATTTAGATACTTCTGGTGGACATACATCAGCAACTCAATATACTGCTGGCGAGCAAGAATATCATTATCATATTATTAATGAATTATATTCTACAACAGGCTCTTATATAGCCTTTGCAGGTCCTTATCAAGGTTATTAAAATGAAAAATATCATCTTATCTTTATGTGTAGTAACTTTTTATTGTCTGGGATGCAATTCTGTATCTGATACTAAAAAAGAAGAATTAAAACCTATAGAAAAAGTAGTAATTAATTCTTTTACTATTCATAAAGATAGTTTAGTTTTAAATGGTAATCAGGGCAATTGGTATTATAAAAACAAACTTTTTTCTGGTTATGCTGTAAAATATTATCCAAATAATTCTTTAAAAGAAAAAATAGGATTTTTTAACGGAAAAAAGCAAAACGAATACAGACAATGGTTTGCAAATGGAGTTTTAAAATTAGAATCACATTATAATCAGAATGTGTTAGTTGGTAGTTATAAAACTTGGTGGAATAATGATGTTTTAGCCTCTGAAGTCAATTACTTAAAAGGTAAAAAGCAAGGTGTTGAACTAAAATGGTTTAAAGACGGAACATTATCAAGAAAAAGAAATTTGGTAGATGGTAGAGAAGAAGGTTTGCAAAAAGCTTGGCTAGAAAACGGAAAGTTGTATGTAAATTATGAAGCTAAAAACGGAAGAGTTTTCGGAATGAAAAGAGCAAACTCTTGTTATCAACTTAAAAACGAAAAGATTGAAGAAAGTAAAAAAATATAGTTTTTTAATGATTGCTTTTCTTTTTTTTATAGGATGTAAAAAGCAAAATAACAAAACATTTACAAGTAGAGTTAGTGAGTTACCTTATTATAATGAAGCTTCATTTACACCAAAATGGATTGCTTCAAATTCTGATGAATTAAAGAAATTTCATAAAATTCCTGATTTTGAATTTATCAACCAAAATGGAGAAACTATCACCCAAAAAATTTTCGAAAATAAGATTTATGTCACAGATTTTTTCTTTACAACTTGCCCTGGCATTTGCCCAATGATGACAAAAAATATGCATCTAGTTCAAGAAGCTTTTAAAAATGATGATACAGTTTTAATGCTTTCTCATTCAGTTACACCAACAATAGATTCTGTGCCACAATTAAAAAAATATGCAATAGATAAAAATATTGGTAAGAATTGGCATTTAGTTACAGGTAATAAAAAAGAAATTTACGATTTAGGTAGAACTGCTTATTTTGTAGAAAATGATTTAGGAGAGCCAAAAGGAATAAACGATTTTTTGCACACCGAAAATTTTATTTTAGTTGATAAAAATAAACACATAAGAGGTATTTACAACGGATTAAATAAAAACTCAGTAAAACAATTAATTGCAGATATAAAAGCATTAAAAAAAGAATAAACATTTAAATTTGGTTGATTTGAATAAAAGGCTTCTAACTTCGGTTTGAAGCCTTTTTTTATTTTTTATTAAAGAAGAACAAGTTTTTAAAATGGATTGCATCTAAAAAACAAAACAATATAAAATTAAAACTAAGAATACAGTTTAAAACTATTTTACATTAAAGCTGTACTCTATAAAAACATTTAAAAATGATAAAAAAAGTAGTTTTAGCAATAACTTCAGTAATCACCTTAGCAAGTTGTAAAAGTCAGCATTCACATTCGCATTCACATGCAGATCAAGAGCACACACATCAGCAGCAAGATTATTTTAAATCGTACAGTTTAGAAGATGAGAATTACGGAACTAAAACTGTAGTTACCGTAAAAAATGGTAAAAGAATTATGACCACAAATGCATTACCAAATCACAAAACTGGTAATTTTCCAAGAAAAGGAAATCCGAATACAATTTCTGCACAAAACAGAATATATACATTTTCTACAAATCCTAAATTTATAGGAAAGCCAACTTGGGTTAGAGAACCAGGTGTTGCTTTAAATGGAGTAAAATTTGAGCCAGGTACAGCAGAAGTTGTAGAATGTGAAACCGGAGAAAACTATAGAGTAGAAGCACTGCAAGATGTTATTAATTTAGGTTTAGATTTTAATCACGCACATGTGCAACCTACAGGCGCTTATCATTATCACGGAACTCCAACTTCTGTAATCGAAAAATTTGATACAGGTAATGATTTAGTTCATGTAGGTTTTGCTCAAGATGGTTTTGCTATGTATTATTCAAAAAGTGGTAAATACAAACCAAGTTACAAATTGTTAGATGGCAAAAGAGAAGGCGAAGATTGTGTATATGAAAATCCGAAGCAAAAAATAGATATTTCTGTTGGAGGTCATCATGACGGAACTTACGGTTCTGATTTTGAATATGTAGCTGGTTCTGGTGATTTAGATGAATGCAATGGAATTACAATTAATGGTGAATATATCTATTTAGTTACCAACGAGTTTCCTTATGTAAGTCGTTGTTTAATGGGGCAAGTAGAACAGCAAGAAATAAGAGGTTCAGAAAATAGGCAACAACCAGAATCAAGACCCAGAAATAACCAACGTTTAAGTCCGGCAGAATTGTTTTCGAGAATGGATAAAAATAGAGATAATAAACTCTCTAAACAAGAATTTAAAGGATCTTTAGCGAGTCAATTTACAAAATTAGATACAAATAAGGATCGTTTTTTATCTAAAGAAGAATTAGAAAAAGGTATTCAGAAAATAGAGCAAAGAAAGTAACAAATTCAATTCAGTAATTTTTTAAGAACTTTTTTCTCCTACGAAAAATATTTGTTTTTTGTTAAAATTAAGTTAATGAGCACAAGTAATTAAAAAAACAATCATCTAAAATTCTATAAATAAAACTAAAAATTAGTCAGAGATTAAATTTATAAATTATGAAAATTATGAAAACAAAATTGTTATCAGCATTAATAATACTTGTCATTTTTTCTTGTTCTAGTGATGAGGTTACAGATGTAAATGGTGATACAACAACAGAAGATACTCTAGAAGTTGAGGTAGATGATACAGATTTTGAACCAATTGATTGGACAACAGAAACACACAGTAAAGATGTTGATCCCAATATAGAAGAAGTATTTGAAGATAATACTGTAAAAAGATTAGACTTTGTAATATCTGAAAACAATTGGCAAAGTATGTTAGCAGATATGACTTCTTTATATGGAACTTTTGGTACAGGAAGAGGTTCTTTTTCTGATGATGATGATGATCCAATTTTTGTACCAGGTCAAGTGTTTTACGAAGGTATAGAATGGTATAAAGTTGGTTTACGTTTTAAAGGAAATTCAAGTTTAGCATCTTCATGGTCTAATGGAATTTTAAAATTATCTTTTAAACTAGATTTTGATGAATTTGAAGATGATTATCCTCAAATTAAAAATCAACGTTTCTACGGATTTAAAAAATTAAGCCTTAAAAATAATTATGATGATGAATCTTTAGTAAGAGAAAAAGTTGCAACAGATGTATTTAGAAATGCAGGTTTAGCAGCTTCACATACTGCTTTTTATACGCTTTATGTAGATTATGGTGATGGACCCCAATATTTTGGATTATACACTTTGGTAGAAGAAGTAGACGATACTGTTTTAGAAACACAATTTACATCTGATGAAGAAGGGAACCTATACAAACCAGATGGAGATGCAGCAACTTTTGCTAGTGGAACTTATGATGAAGATGAGTATGTTAAGAAAAATAACGAAGACGAAGCAGACTTTACAGATGTAACTAATCTATTAACAGTTTTACATGATGAATCAAGAACAACAGACCCAGAAACTTGGAGAACAAGTTTAGATGCAGTTTTTGATACAGATGTTTTTCTTAAATATTTAGCTGTAAATACTGTAATTCAGAATTGGGATACTTATGGTAGAATGACGCATAATTATTATTTATACAATTACCCAGAAACCAGTAAATTAACTTGGATTCCTTGGGATAATAATGAAGCATTAAAAACGGGTAATCAACAAGGGGCTTTACCATTAAATTTTTCAGGCCTAAGTTCTACCAGTTGGCCATTAATTGGCTATTTATATCAAGATGAAGTATATAAAGCAAAATATGATGATTATGTACAAGAAACTATAGATGGCCCATTTAATGAAACTACAATGCAAGATTTATACACAAATTATCAAACTTTATTAGAAGAATATGCAACATCAGAAGTTTCTGGCTATTCATTTTTAAATAGTAGCTCAAGTTTTTACTCTGCAATAAGTACATTAAAAGCACACGTAACTTCAAGAAAATCTGCAGTAGAAGCTTATTTAAATTAAAATTCTAAATACTTATAAAAAAAACTAATTAGAGTTTATAATTTTGTGAAAAAGGTATTACAAATATTTTAAATTTTAAAAGTTGTACTATAATGTTTTGGGGAATATTATAATACAAATACAATGTCTTATCATTAATGATGAGGCATTTTTTTTGATTTTTTAACAAATTAAGTAGAAGTTTAATTCGATGTTGGCATCTAAATATTTGTAACAATTGTATAACTCAAATCTAATTTTAAAGCGATTTATTATGTTGAAAGATGTCGAAAAAATAATTGAAAATTTTAAGCCAATTACTTTAAAAGAAATGAATAGTGTTGTTTTAATGAAAAGAACAGATACAAAGTTTGTGGTGAATAAAAGTCAATTAATTTCCATTTTAGATTTCAGTTTGATGCAAAGTACAAACATGAAATAAATAACTTTACAATAGGGTATAGGTTACGCTATCAAAATAAAAATGAATTAGGTGTTTCTTATGATGAAGGAGATTATAGCAAAACAAACATTCGTTTTAAAACTTCTTTAGCCTATAATTTTTCTAATTGGAAACTAGATCCAAAATTTTCTGCAGAAATATTTAATAAATTTCAAGAAGATGAAGAAAACGGATTTAGTAAGTACAGACTAACTTTAGGCACAGATTATAAAATTAAAAATTTCGGAGAATTATGCATATTTTATAGATATGAAAGGGAATTAAACGAAGATTATCCTGATTTGAAAAATATTCTTGGTTTAAAATATACGTATAGTTTTAAACGCAAAAAGAAATAAAAATTTGAATTTGGTTGATTTGATTAAAAGGTTTCTTACTTCGGTTTGAGGTCATATTTTTATTTAATAATATTTACCTCTATTTCTAAACTAATTTTAAATTGTTCTAAAATTGTTTGCTGAATTTTTTTAGCAAGCTGATAAATTTCTTTCCCAGAAGCATTACCATAATTTACCAAAACCAAAGCTTGTTTTTCGTGAACTCCAAAATTACCAAAACGTTTTCCTTTAAAACCAGCTTTTTCTATTAACCAACCTGCAGGAACTTTTATTTCATTTTCAGAAATTGTATAACTAGGTATTTTTGGATATTTTTTTTGAAGTTCTAAAAAAGCACTTTTATCTATTACTGGATTTTTAAAAAAACTACCACTATTTCCTATTTCTTTTGGATCAGGAAGTTTCGATTTTCTGATAGCAATAACAGCATCAGAAATATTTTTTAAACTAGGTTTTTCTATTTTTTTTGATGCCAATTCAGTTTCAATAGCACCATAAGAAGTATTAAGTTGATGCTCGTTTTTCGTTAATTTAAAACTTACAGAAGTAATAATATATTTCCCTTTTACTTCATTTTTAAAAATTGAATTTCGATAACCAAAATTGCATTCATCATTTGCAAAAGAAACTAGTTTTTGAGTTTCTATTTCTAAGGCTTCAACTTTGGTAATTGTATCTTTAACTTCAACACCATAAGCGCCAATATTTTGAATTGGACAAGTACCTACATTACCTGGAATTAAAGATAAATTCTCAATTCCGCCATAATTTTGGCCCACACACCATAAAACAAATTCGTGCCAATTTTCGCCAGCATTTACAGTAATGTACGCATTATTATCATCTTCATTATCAATAGAAATTCCATTAATATCTATATGTATAACTAATTTTTCAATGTCTTTGGTTAACAACATATTAGAACCACCAGAAATTAAAAAAATGTCTTTTTCTGTTTTTAACAATTGCTGTAATTGATACACAGAATCTACAGAAATAAAACGTTTTGCAGTAACATCAATACCAAAAGTATTGTAGTTTTTTAAAGATATATTATGTTGAATTTTCATAAATAATAGAGAATAAAAAATTGAGTGTAGTTAAAAAACAGCAACTACACTGAACATAAATATTTATGAATTATATTGTTTTAAAGCTTCGCCTAAAATTTTTACAGATGTAATTAAATCTTCATTTTTTAAAACATAAGCCATTCTAATTTGATTTTTTCCTTCGCCTTCAGTAGAATAAAATCCACTTGCAGGTGCAACCATTACAGTTTCGTTATTCAAATTAAATTTTTCTAACAACCATTGTGCAAAATCATCAGTATCTGTAACAGGTAATTCTGCAACACAATAAAATGCACCTTTTGGATTGGCAACTTTTACACCATCAATTTTTTTAAGTTCAGTAACTAAAGTATTTCTTCTTTCTACATATTCTGCTTTTACATCATCAAAATATTGCTGAGGTGTATCTAAAGCAGCTTCACTTGCAATTAAAGCATAAGTTGGCGGACTCAATCTTGCTTGTGCAAACTTAATGGCAGTTTTTATAAAGGCATCATTTTTAGAAACAATACAACCAATTCTTGCACCACACATACTATAACGTTTAGAAACAGAGTCTATTACAATAGCGTTTTGTTCTATGCCATCTAAAGATAAAACTGATGTATGTTGTAAGCCATCATAAGCAAACTCTCTATAAACTTCATCAGCAATTAAAAATAAATCGTGTTTTAATACAATTTTTTTTAGTTTTTCAATTTCTTCTTGAGAGTATAAATAACCTGTTGGGTTCCCAGGATTACAAATTAAAATAGCTTTGGTTTTTTTAGTAATTAGCTTTTCAAAATCTTCAATTTTTGGCAAAGCAAAATTATCTTCAATTTTAGAAATTACAGGTACAACTGTAACTCCAGAAGCTTTAGAAAAACCATTATAATTAGCATAAAAAGGCTCAGGAATTATAATTTCATCACCAGGATCTGTAATGCTCCCCATTGTAAATAATAACGCTTCAGAACCACCAGTAGTAACCACAATATTATTTTCTGTTACATTTATTTGATGTTGTGCATAGTAATTTGCAAGTTTAGTTCTATAGATTTCTGAACCTTCAGAACGTGCATAAGATAATGTTTCTATATCGTTATTTTTAACAGCATCTAAAGCTACTTGAGGTGTTTTAATATCTGGCTGTCCAATATTTAAATGATAAACTTTTGTTCCTCTTTTTTTTGCATCTTCAGCATAAGGTACCAATTTACGAATTGGCGATTCTGGCATTTGTAAACCTTTTTCAGAAATTAATGGCATAATAAGTGTTACTTTAATTTAGATACAAAGTTGCAAAATATATTTTATATCTCCATTTTAATTTAAGATTCTTTAATTGAATAAATAATTATTAAATATTATTTAAAATTTGATCATAAAATTGTATATTCATTATTATTCTAATTTGTTTTTTTTGAAAAAAATATTCTTCATTTTATTTATTCTATTTCAATGCTTTTCTTCGGATATTAATGCGCAAGATGAATTTCGTTTTATAAATAATTACCAAAAAAAACAGCAAATATCTTTTAAATTAATCAATAATTTAATTGTGATTCCTTTAGAAATTAATGGTAAAAAGTTGTCTTTTATTTTAGATTCAGGTGTAAGTAAAACCATACTTTTTAACATTACTAAAAATGATAGTATTGGTTTAAATAATGTAGAAAAAGTTGAATTACTTGGTCTTGGAAATGGTGAATCTGTAAATGCGTTATTGTCTAAAAATAACAAAGTAAGTGTTAAGAATTTGGTGAATTATAATGAAACATTATACGTAATTTTAAAAGATTATTTTGATTTATCGAGTAAAATGGGAATTACAATTCACGGAATTTTAGGTTATGATTTATTGAAAAATTTTATTGTAAAAATTAATTACAAGCATAAAAAAATTGAGTTTTATAATCCGAAGAAATACAAGTATAGGAAATGTAAAAAGTGCGAAGTTTTTCCGCTTCAATTTTATCGAAAAAAACCATACATAAATGTACAGCTTCAATTAGATACTGATAACAAAGAGCTTGTTGATGTTAAACTTTTAATTGATTCTGGTGGTAGTGATGCCATTTGGTTATTTGAAGATACAAATGAGAAAATTAAAACACCCAAACTTTTTTTTAATGATATTTTAGGTGAAGGTTTAAGCGGACCTATTTTGGGTAAACGAAGTAGAATTTCTAAAATAAAATTAAAATCTTTTGAATTAGAAAACCCAACAGTATCTTTCTTAGATTCTCTTTCTACAAGCAATGCAAGGAAATTTAAAGGTAGAAATGGTAGTATAGGTGCAGGTATACTAAAAAGGTTTGTTGTTTGGTTCGATTATCCTAATAAACAAATAACTCTCAAAAAAAATGGTTCGTTTACTAAAGACTTTAACTATAATATGAGCGGATTAGATATAGTTTATAGTGGCAAACAATTAGTAAGGCAAGAAAAGTTAACGCGTAATATAGATGGTTATAATCAAAATGTGAGAACAAATAATTCTGTAAGCTTTATTACAAGTTTTTCTTACAGATTTAGGCCATCATTTAAAATAAAGCACGTGGTTCCAGAATCTCCTGCAGCAAAAGCAGGTTTATTAAAAGATGATGTTATTTTAAAAATTAATGGTATACCATCACATAGTTTTACATTAAGTAAAATTAATCAAATCTTTCAAGAAAGAGATCAGAAAAAAATAAGAATTCTGGTAGATAGAAATGGTCAAAAAATAAAATTTGAATTTCGATTAGAAAAGAAAGTTTAGCTATCAGAAAGTAAACTTTTCTCTTTTTCTAAAGAAATTTCTTTATTTACACTTCCTTTAATTCGAATTATTTTTCTTGGGTTTTTAGCGTTAGAAAAAATAGTAATAGATTTAGAGAAACCACCAACTCTTCTAGTATCATAAGAAACTTTAATTTCTCCTTTTTCACCAGGCATAATAGGCTTTTCTGGCTTTTTCGGTACTGTACAACCACAAGAAGATTTAATATCTTTAATAATTAATGGTTTATTACCAACGTTCGTAAATTCAAAAACTCTTTCTCCATTAGAACCTTTATCAATTTTACCATAATTAATACTTTCTGTCTCAAATTTAAACTCTTGAGCAGATGTTGCAAAACTGATAAATCCTATAAATAATAATGTAAAAAATGCTTTCATAATATTTTTATTTACTGATGAAACCTTTTATTTTAATTCGTTTTATTGCTTCTTTTGCATTAGAAAAAATAATAATTTCTTTAGAAAAACCTCCCAATTTAGAAGTGTCATATTCTACTGTTAAGGTCATTTTTTCTCCAGGCATAATTGGTTTTTCTGGTTTTTTAGGAACTGCGCAATCACAAGATGTTTTAATATCTTTTATAATTAAAGGAGCATCACCAATATTGGTGAACTCAAAAATGCGTTTTCCATCATCACCTTTTTTAATTTTTCCGTAATTAATAATCTCTTTTTTAAACTCAAATTCCTGTGCAGAAACTTTTAAGCTTAAGAAGAATATCAATAAAAAAAATAAACCTTTATGCATATTACAAATTTACAATTTTTAAAAACATAAAATAATCAATCACTAATTTTCTCTAGAAAAAAGAGAATTGTATTTTTGCCAACTATATATCAAAAAGGATACCAAAGTATGACAATTCCATCTAAATATGATGCAAGTAAAGTAGAAGATAAATGGTATGATTACTGGATGAAAAATAACTATTTTCATTCAACACCAGATGAAAGAGAGCCTTACACAATTGTAATTCCACCACCAAATGTAACAGGGGTTTTACACATGGGGCATATGCTAAATAATACCATACAAGATGTCTTAATAAGACGTGCACGTTTGTTGGGTAAAAATGCTTGTTGGGTTCCTGGAACAGATCACGCATCTATTGCAACAGAAGCAAAAGTTGTTGCCAAATTAAAAGAACAAGGAATTAGCAAAAGCGATTTAACTCGTGAAGAATTTTTGCAACACGCTTTCGATTGGAAAGATGAATATGGAGGAATTATTCTAGAACAATTAAAAAAGTTAGGTGCTTCTTGTGATTGGGAAAGAACAGCGTTTACAATGGATCCAGAAATGTCTGAATCTGTAATTAAAGTTTTTGTTGATTTATATAACAAAGGTTTAATTTACAGAGGTTTTAGAATGGTAAACTGGGATCCTGAAGCAAAAACTACACTTTCTGATGAAGAAGTAATTCACGAAGAAAGACAAGGAAACTTATACTATTTAGAATATAAAATAGAAGGTTCTGATGATACTTTAACCATTGCAACAACAAGACCAGAAACTATTTTTGGTGATACTGCAATTTGTATCAACCCAAATGATGAACGTTTCACGCATTTAAAAGGGAAGAAAGCAATAGTGCCTTTATGTGGAAGAATTATTCCTATTATAGAAGATGAATATGTAGATCTTGAATTTGGTACGGGTTGTTTAAAAGTAACTCCTGCTCACGATGAAAATGATAAAAATTTAGGAGACAAACACAATTTAGAAGTTATCGATATTTTTAATGATGATGCTTCTTTAAATGCTTTCGGATTACATTATCAAGGAAAAGACAGATTTGTAGTTCGTGCAGAAATTGCCAAAGAACTAGAAGAAAAAGGAATTTTAGTAAAAACTGAAGTTCACACCAACAAAGTGGGTACTTCAGAAAGAACAAAAGCAGTTATAGAACCAAGATTATCTGATCAATGGTTTTTAAAAATGACAGATTTGGCTAAACCTGCAATTAAAGCGGTTTTAGGTGATGATACTGACATTAATTTATATCCAAAGAAATTCGAAAATACCTATCGTCATTGGATGGAAAATGTGCGTGATTGGAACATTTCTCGTCAACTTTGGTGGGGGCAGCAAATTCCTGCTTACTACTATATTTCTGCCAATTCTAATGGTCAGAAAGAATTTGTAGTTGCAGAAAGTAAAGAAAAAGCATTAAAATTGGCTTGGAAACAATCTAATGATTATGAGTTAACTGTAGATGATTTAACGCAAGATGAAGATGCTTTAGATACTTGGTTTTCTTCTTGGTTATGGCCAATGTCTGTTTTTGATGGAATTAGAAATCCAGAAAACGAAGAAATTAAATATTATTACCCAACAAACGACTTAGTTACTGGGCCAGATATTTTATTTTTCTGGGTAGCTAGAATGATTGTTGCTGGTTACGAATATAAAGGAGAAAGACCTTTTAATAATGTTTATTTAACGGGTTTAGTTAGAGATAAACAAAGACGTAAAATGTCTAAATCTTTAGGGAATTCGCCAGATGCATTAAAATTAATTGATGATTATGGAGCAGATGGAGTAAGAGTTGGTCTTTTGTTAAGTTCTGCTGCTGGTAACGATTTAATGTTCGATGAAGATCTTTGTCAGCAAGGAAAAGGTTTTGCCAATAAAATTTGGAATGCTTTTCGTTTGATAAAAGGATGGGAAGTTGCTGCTAGTTTACCACAACCAGAAACCGCTAAAATTGGATTGGCTTGGTACGAAGCGAAGTTTCAAAAAACGTTGACAGAGATAGAAGATCATTTTTCTAAATATCGTTTATCTGATGCTTTAATGGCAATTTATAAATTAATAAATGACGATTTTTCGTCTTGGTTATTAGAGATTGTAAAACCTGCATATCAACAACCAATAGATAAAATTACTTATGATGCAATTATAAAAGTTTTAGAAGATAATCTAAAAGTTTTACATCCTTTTATGCCATTTTTAACGGAAGAAATCTGGCAATTTATTTCAAAAAGAACATCAGAAGAAGCTTTAATTATTGCTAAATATCCAGAACAAAAAGAATTCAATTCAGCAATTATTACTGATTTTGAATTTGCAACAGGTGTAGTTTCTGGAATTAGAACCATCAGAAAAGAAAAAAATATTTCTTTTAAAGATGCAATTGAATTATTTGTGGTTGATGCAGAAAAGAATTCAAAAGAGTTTGATGTAGTTATCCAAAAATTAACAAATACAGCAACAATTAATTATGCTTCAGAAAAAGTAGCAGGAGCATCTTTTAGAGTAAAATCTAATGAATATTTTGTGCCAATTTCTGCTGCTAATATTGATGTTGAAGCTGAAATTAAAAAATTAGAAGCCGAATTGAAAAGGGCAGAAGGTTTCTTATTTGGTATTTCTAAAAAATTATCAAACGAACGTTTTGTAGCTAATGCACCAGAAAAGGTTATTGCTTTAGAACGTAAAAAAGAAGCTGATACTTTAGCTAAAATTGAAACAATAAAAAGTAGTTTAGGTTCGCTTAAATAAATTTTTATCAAATTTATATAAATTATAAGTCTATGAAAACTAGTTTTTTATAGGCTTTTTTTTGTGCTTTTAAAATATATTAAATTTTTTAGGTAGGGTAAATTAAAAGTGGGTTGTTATACCTATAGAGAACTATTAAATAACCCAATAGCCTTTTTGGCTATATAACTTAAATTAATAAATTATGAGAAAATTAATTATTCCTGTTGTAGCAATTTCTTTATTAGCAACATCTTGTGTATCTAAAAAAAAGTATGTTGAATTAGAGAATCAGTTGATAGATACAAAAGGGAATCTTCAAAAAACAACGATTGAAAAAGAGGCATTAGAAAATAAATTTGCTACTATAGAAAAAAGAGTAGCAAAATATAATGAGAAAATTAATTCTTTAACAAGCGATAATGCTTCATTACAAAACGAAAATGATGTAAAATTAGATATGGTTGGTAATACAGCTGTAATTTCTAATAATACAAAAGAATTAATGATGAAAACTTTAGCAAAAGTAGATCCATCAGAATTAGCAAAAGCAAAAACATTAAAAGATTCTTTAAATTTAGCTATTTCTTATAATTTAAAAAATAAGATTAATACTGCAGATTTATATGGTTCTAATGATGTAAATATAGATATAGATCAAACTGTGGTTATGATTTCTGTTTCTGATAAATTATTATTTAATACTGCAAGTTATAGAGTTAAAAATCAGGCTTATGATTTAATCGAAAAATTAGCAACCATTATTAAATCTGAGCCAAGTATGGATGTAATGATAGAAGGCCACACAGATTCTAGAACAATTAGCAACGCAACTGTCCAAGATAATTGGGATTTAAGTGTAAAAAGAGCAACTTCTATTGTTAGGCTTTTAGAAAATAAATACAACATTGATGGTAGTAGACTAATTGCAGCAGGTAGAGGTTCTACAATGCCTTTAGTAGAAAATAATAGTAATGAAAATAGAGCAAAAAACAGAAGAACTAGAATTGTAATTTTACCAAATCTAGACAAATTCTTTGCTTTACTTGCAGAAGAAGAGGTTTTAGATTAGAAAGCGAAAATTTTATGTACAAAAAAAGAGAAGCAATCGCTTCTCTTTTTTTGTTTTTTTTAATTTATGCTTTTTTTTTAAGTGAACTATCATTTTTTATATTGTTGATGTTTGAGCTGTTGCAATAACTTTATCGTGATTTTTATAAAACATCATTACAACAAAAGAACCTACAAATGTTGATGCCATACCTTCTATTAATAAAGTGATAAAAATTTCTGGTACAGATAAATTACCACCTATTAAAAATGAATTTTCCATTACTAATAAAAATTCTGGATTTATAAATTCGATATAAGTAACAACACCTATAACTGAAAATATTACAGCTAAAGCAGAGGTTTGTAAACCCAAACCTAAATTGGTAATATAGTTTGTTTCTTTATTCACCTCAATGTTGGTTTTTACGGCTTGTCTAATTCCGTAAACTACAAACAATAAATTTAAAAATCTCAAATAAGGATTTTCTTGAAGGCCAAAGAGTTTAGATAAAAAGAATAAACCAGCAATAAGCGCTGTAATTAAAATTGCGTTTCTTAAAATAATATTTGTTTGTTTCATTTTGTTTATCTTTTTTAATTAAATATTAAACAAATATAAGAAAAAATATATTAACTTTTATTATAATTGTCTTAAAATTAGTTAATTATGTTTATGATTTAATTAAGATTAAAAAATAACATATAACTTCTTTAGTCAGTATCTTTTCTAAAGCTTAAATTTTTATTTTAATTGATCTGATATTTGGAATTAGATTTGTACATCAGTAATTAGAAATTCATTTTATAAAACAGCATTAATCTTAGTTAGTTCTTCATCAGAAAAAGTGGTGTTTTCAGTGGCTTTTAAACTATCTAATATTTGTGATGTTTTACTAGCACCAATTAAAACAGAAGTAATTCTATCATCTTTTAAAATCCAAGAAATTGCCATTTGTGCCAAATTTTGCTTTCTACTTTCTGCAATTTCATTTAATGCTTTAATTTTTGGCAACATTTCTAAAACTTTATCCGTTTTTAGATAACGACCATCTTTTACAGCTCTAGAATCTTTTGGCAAACCGTTAATGTATTTATTGGTTAACATACCCTGTGCTAATGGCGAAAAACAAATGGTACCAACTCCAGAATTGCCTAATAAATCTAACAAACCATCTTCTATCCATCTATCAAATAAACTATATCTAGGTTGATGTATTAAACAAGGTGTACCTAAATCTTCTAAAATTGTAAACGCTTCTGCAGCTCTGTCTGGTCTGTAATTGGATAAGCCAATATACAAAGCTTTACCTTGTCTTACAATTAAGTCTAGAGCGCCCATAGTTTCTTCTAAAGGTGTATTTTCATCTGGTCTATGATGATAAAAAATATCTACATAATCCAATTTCATTCTTTTTAAACTTTGATCTAAACTAGAGATTAAGTATTTTTTTGAACCGTAATTTCCATAAGGACCAGGCCACATATCATAACCTGCTTTAGATGATATTATTAATTCATCTCTATAACCACTAAAATCTTTCTTTAAAATTTTACCAAAAGTAGTTTCTGCAGAACCATAAGGTGGACCGTAATTATTTGCCAAATCAAAATGTGTAATTCCATTATCGAAAGCACATTTTAAAAGGTTTCTGGCATTTTTAAAATCGTCATTTTCTCCGAAATTATGCCATAATCCTAAAGAGAGTTCAGGCAATAACAATCCACTATTTCCTGTTCTTCTGTAATTCATTTTTTTATAGCGATTTTCATCAGCTACATATTTACTTTTTTTACTCATTTTTTATATATTTTTTTAATCGTAAAACAGCTAATAAGCTAATTATAGATTTAATTGTAAGTAAAATTTAGATTTTAACATTTGAGTTTTTTTAGCTACACTTGCCAAACTAAAATAGTTACTAAATAGACAATAAAAGTAATGTTATCAATATTATATTGTAAAGTTTTACTTTATCATCGGTAACGATTTTTACTAATTTTTTATGTAAAAAAATCGATTTCAAATCCTAACTTAACTTGTTTAGGTTAAATCTAAAAAGGATTAAAGTTTAAAAATACAAAACAAAAATTAATAGATTACGATACAATCTAAATTGCCAAAATTCACCAATCAATTTTTTTTTCATAATATAAGAATAGCAAAAAAAACTGAATAATTTTTTGTATTTATAGAAGTGCTTCTTTTAATAAGGTAATTGGGTGTTTTGCTATACGTTTTGTTCCATCAAAAATTTGATGTCTACAACTTGTACCAGCAGCAGCAATTTCTGTGTCTTCGCTACAATTTCTAACTTTAGGAAATAAAGTATCTTCACCTACTTGCATAGAAACTTTGTAGTGCTCTTTTTCGTAACCAAAAGAACCAGCCATTCCACAACAACCTGTATTTAAAACAGTAACTGAATAATTTTCTGGTAAACTCAGCATTTTAAAACTAGAAAAAGTACCAGACAATGCTTTTTGATGACAATGACCGTGAATTTTTAATGTCTTTTTTTCTGATGTAAAAAGGCTTTTATCAATATTTTCTTTTTCAATTTCTTTGGCTAAAAACTCTTCGAAAGTAAATGCGTTTTTTGCAATTTTTTCTGCGGATGTTTTATCGTCAGCTAACCTTAAATATTCGTCTCTAAAACTTAAAATTGCAGAAGGTTCAATACCAACCAGAGGAATATCATCAGAAATTAAATCTTTAAAAATGGCTACATTATTGTTGCAAATTGCTTTGGCCTCTCTTAAAAATCCTTTAGAAATATGGCTTCTTCCACTTTCATTGTGAGCAACAGTTTTTACTTCATAACCTAATTTTTCTAACAAGATTACAGCATCTTTCCCTATTTCTGCATCGTAATAATTAGTGAATTCATCATTGAATAAATACACCGCTTTTTTAGCAGATTTTGGTTGATATTTCTTTAACCAACTTTCTAAAGTCTGATTTGCTAATTTAGGCACAGAACGTTCTACTGCAACACCTAATACTTTTTTAGCAATTGTAGTATTAGTAAAAAAGTTAGTAATAGCAGGGAATTTGCTGCCTAATTTATTGTATTTTACATTATTCGCAAACATTTTACTTCGAAAAGAATAACCATTTGTTTCTTGGTATTGGTAAAGAAATTCGGCTTTCATACTAGCAATATCTACATTACTTGGGCATTCTGTAGCACAAGCTTTGCAACTTAAACAAAGATCTAAAACTTGTTTTAACTCTTTAGAATCGAATTTATTTATGGCTGTATTATTTGTTAAAACTTCTCGCAAAGTATTTGCTCTTGCTCTTGTAGTATCTTTTTCGTTTTTTGTAGCTCTATAACTTGGGCATAATGTTCCACCAGCTTCTACTGGTTTTCTACAATCTCCAGAACCATTACACTTTTCAGCTAATTTTAAAATACCTTCATCTTTAGAAAAATCTTGTAGCGTTTTAATTACAGGTTCTTCTCTGTCAATTTCATAACGTAGACTTTCATCCATTGCAAATGCGTCTGTAATTTTTCCTTGGTTAAAAACATTATTGGGGTCAAAAGCTTTTTTTATTCTTCTTAAAAGTTGATAATTATTATCGCCAATCATTAACGGAATAAATTCTGCTCTAACAATTCCATCTCCATGTTCGCCAGAAAAAGAACCCTTATATTTTTTTACTAATTCTGCGGTTTCTGTTGTAATTTTTCTGAAAAGAACAACATCTTCTGACTTTTTTAAATTTAAAATAGGACGTAAATGTAATTCTCCTGCACCTGCATGCGCATAATACACAGCATTTTGCTGGTATTTATCCATTATTTTGGTAAATTCTTCAATATAATTTGGCAAATCTTCTAAAGCAACAGCAGTATCTTCAATACAAGCAACCGCTTTTTTGTCGCCAACAATATTTGCCAAAGCACCTAAACCGGCTTTACGTAAATAATGCACTTTTGCAATATCTTTTCCATATACTTTTGGATGATGATAACCAAAGTTATTTTTCTTGAAATCTGCAATTAAATTATCAGCATAAATTTCTGCTTGTTCTATGGTATTTGCAGAAACTTCTAGCATTAAAACTGCTTCAGGATCTCCTTGTAAAAAGAAGCGATTTTCGGCTAATTTTCGGTTATCTTTTGTACAATCTAAAATGGTTTTATCCATTAATTCACAATTGTACAAGTTATGATTCATAGAAATTAAAGTAGCTTTTAAACTTTCGTTTATACTTGTAAAATGGCTACAAACCATAATGCTTTCTTTAGGAGCAATAGCATCTAGTTGTAGTGTAATTGATGTTGAAAAAGCCAATGTACCTTCGCTACCTGTTAAGAATTTGGCAACATTTATGGTAGCTTCATTACCACCAAATAAATCTGATTTTAAAAATTCATCTACAGCATAACCCGTACATCTTCTATGTATTTCTGGTTTCGGAAATTCGTTTTTAATTTCTTGCTGATTTTCTAAGGCTGATAACTCATCAAAAATAGCTTTGTATATTTTGCCTTCTTGAGTGTTTTCTTTTGTTTTTTTAATGAATTCTGCTGATGAAATTTCGTTAAAAGTAGCTGTGCTACCATCGCTTAAAATGGCATCAATAGATAAAACTTTGTCACGAGTTACTCCATATTTTATAGAAGTACTTCCAGAGGAATTGTTACCAACCATACCACCAATCATACATCTATTAGATGTTGAGGTGTTTGGTCCAAAAAATAATCCAAAAGGTTTTAAATATACATTTAAAGAATCTCTAACAACACCTGGTTGTAACGTAATGGTTTTTGCTTTTTCATCAAAAGAAATAATTTTTGTAAAATGTTTAGACACATCTACAACAATACCTTCTCCAACACATTGACCAGCAAGAGAGGTTCCTGCAGTTCTTGGTATTAATGTGATATTGTTTTTAGTAGCAAAATCGATTAAGATTTTAATGTCTTTTTCATTTTTAGGAAAAGCAACAGCTAACGGAATTTTTCTGTACACAGAAGCATCAGTTGCATATAAGGTTTTGTGTAAATTATCGAAAAGAACATCACCAGAAAGTGCGTTGTGTAAATCTTTTAAAACAGTATTATTAATCATCAAAAAAATAGTAAAAGAATCTAATTTACAAATATCAGCATAATAAATCTTTTAAAATAAAAATAAGAAAAACGATTCATTAATTTTATCAATTTGCTAAAAAACACTTTCATTTAATAACGATATTTATAAAGTTTTTGTATTTAGCTTAACTCAGATGTTTTTTATGAAAAGATACTTTAAGAAAATATGTAATTTTTATAGAATTAGATTGAAAAAATAACCAGATATGATAATACAAAGAGTTACCACACCAAAAAAGATGGCAATTAGTTTTAAAGACATTACTTTTTTTAATAGCATAGCTTCTGGCAAAGACAAGCCAACAACACCCATCATAAAAGCAATTGCTGTACCAATTGGTATTCCCTTTGCGACTAATACTTGTACAACTGGTAAAATTCCTGATGCGTTAGCATACATTGGCACAGCTAAAATAGTTGCAATGGGTACAGCAAACAGATTATCTTTGGCCATATATTGTTCAAAAAATCCTTCAGGAATATAGCCGTGCATTAATCCGCCAATGGCAATACCAATAATTACAAAAGGAATAATTCCTTTAAGAATTTTAATTACTTCTGCCCAGATTATTGGTAATCTTTGCGAAAAGCTTAATTGTTCTGCTTCGAATTTATCTTGTTCTCTTTGTGCATTTGCTAAAACTTCTTTGACCCAAGGAGTTAAAAAAGGTTCTAGTTTTAATTTTTGAAGAATTACACCAGAAATTGTACCCAGTAAAATTCCACTTAAAACATAAATAATTGTCATTTTAAATCCGAATAAACCTACAAACAAACCAATGGCAACCTCATTAACTAAAGGAGATGTAATTAAAAAAGCAAAGGTTACGCCTAATGGAATTCCTCCTCTTACAAAACCAATAAATAATGGAACTGAGGAACAAGAACAAAAAGGTGTTACCACACCAAAAAGACTTGCCATTAAATACTCTAAACCATACAATTTATTTCTAGAAAGATAATTTTTAACTTTGTCTATAGGGAAATAGCTATTTACAATTCCCATAAAAAAGATAACCACAAAAAGTAGTATTAAAATCTTTACTGTGTCGTAAATAAAGAAATTTAAAGCCTCTACTAAATGTTGTTCTTTTTCTAAATTTAGAACATCATAAACAAACCAATCTGCTATGTTTTGTATCCAATTAAACATAATTTAATCTGAGGTTGCTATTTTAAAAGTTCTAAAACCTCTGTTTTAGAAGGTATTCTACCTTTAATTGTAATTACATCATCAATTACTAAAGCAGGTGTACTCATTACGTTGTATTTCATAATCTCCATAATATCTTCTACTTTTTCAATGTTTGCATCAATATTGTTTTCAGAAACGACATCTTTAACAACTCCTGTCATAGTTTGACATTTAAGACAACCTGTTCCTAGAATTTTAATTATTTTACTCATAATATTTAAATTTGTTTATCGTAAATAGGCGATAATGTTTATAAAAAATATCAATCAAAAAATTGTTGAAATAATGATTTTGCTTTTTTCCAATTTTCTTGATGAATACAGTATTTTATTTTTGGTGGTTTTAATTCTCCTTGAATTAATCCCGCATTTTTTAATTCTTTTAAGTGCTGCGAAACTGTAGATTGTGCTAATGGAAAAATAGTAACCAAATCGCCTGTAAAACAACAAGATTGATTTTCTAAATGTTTTAAAATTGCAATGCGTGTAGGGTGTGCCAATGCTTTTGCAAATTTTGCTAAATCTGCTGTGTTTTGCTGATATTCTATTTGTTCTAAAGTTCGTTTCATATTTCTTATCGCAAATTTACGATGGGTGATTTAGCAGAAATCTGACTTTTATCAGTTATTATAGATTTTTTACGAGGATTGTTTTTTATTAGAATTCAAATCAAAATTCCCGAAATTATATTAAAAGCAAACTCTTAATATATTCTTAATACTTTGTTAAAGCAACGTTTATAAATTTAATGAATTCCTATATTTGGTTACTTATCAATTCAAATTCTAATCAACATGAAAAAATTTTTGCTTTTATTTTTCTTGAGTTCGCTTTCTATAGCTGCTCAAAAAGTAGATTTATCTTACTATTTACCCAAAAACACAACTTACAATACCAATATTCCTACTCCAGAATCTGTAATTGGTCATGAAGTAGGTGAGTGGCATATTACCCATGATAAATTAGTGGAGTATATGAAAGTTTTAGCTGCATCATCAGATCGAATTTCTATAGAAAATAGAGGTGAAACTTATGAAGACAGACCTTTGTTGTTACTTACAATTACATCCGCAGAAAATCATAAAAACTTAGAAAGTATTAGAGAAAAACATATTGAAGCTACCAATTCTAATGCTGTTGATGTTTCTAAAAATCCAATTGTAGTTTACCAAGGTTTTTCTATTCATGGTAATGAAGCAAGTGGTTCTAATGCAGCTTTAGCAGTGGCTTATTATTTGGCAGCAGCAGAAAATATTGATGATTTATTAAACAATGTTGTAATTCTTTTTGATCCTTCTTTAAATCCTGATGGGTTGCAACGTTTTGCATATTGGGCAAATACAAACAGAAGCGAAAATATTAACCCTGATCCTAATGACAGAGAATATTTTGAGATTTGGCCAAGAGGAAGAACCAATCATTATCAGTTTGATATGAATAGAGATTGGTTGCCAGTTCAATTGCCAGAAAGTACTGCAAGAATTGCAAGTTTTCATAAATGGTTACCAAATATCTTAACAGATCATCATGAAATGGGGAGCAATTCTAGCTTCTTTTTTCAACCAGGAATTCCAAGTAGAACAAATCCGTTAACACCACAAATGAATCAAGATTTAACTAGAGAAATTGCCACTTACCATGCAAAAGCTTTAGATGAAATAGGTTCTTTATATTATTCAGAAGAAGGTTTCGATGATTTCTATTATGGTAAAGGTTCTACTTTTCCAGACATAAATGGTAGTATAGGAATTTTGTTTGAGCAAGGTAGTTCTAGAGGGCACGCACAAGAAACTGTAAACGGAATTTTAACCTTTCCTTTTACCATCAGAAATCAATTTACTGCGGCATTATCTACTTTAGAAGCTGCAAAAAGTATGCGTGTTAAGATTTTAGAATATCAGCAAAGTTTTTATAAAGAATCTAGAAATACAGGTTTAAATAAAGCTGTTGTTTTTGGTGATGAAAAAGATGCTGCAAAAAGTTTTCATTTGGCAGAGGTAATGAAAAAACATAAAATTAAAATCCACGAATTAAAGGCTGATTTTACAGAAAATGGTAAAACCTTTAAAAAAGGATATAGTTATGTGGTGCCAATGAATCAGAAAAACCATCGTTTGGTAAAAGCAATGTTCGATGTTAGAACCAAGTTTAAAGATAGTTTGTTTTACGATGTTTCTGCTTGGACATTTAATCACGCATTTGGAGTTGATTATGCAGAGGATGTAGCAATTTCTAAAGCAGGAGCAGAAATTACAGATTTAAAAATGAAATCTGGTAATGTTTCATCTAAAAGTAATTATGGTTACTTATTACCTTGGAATGAGTTTTACACGCCAAAAGCCTTAAATACAATTTTACAAAAAGGAATAAGAGCAAAAGTTTCGATGAGAAATTTTAAAAATGGAGGTAATTCTTACGATTATGGAACTATTTTTATTCCGGTTCAAAATCAAAAATTGAATGCAACAGATTTATATAATTTTTTAAATAAAGTTGCTGATGAGAGCCATACAACAATAACAGGTGTTGCTACAGGTTTAAATGACGGAATTGATATGGGATCTAATAACTTTAGAAACATTACAAAGCCTAAAGTTGCAATGATTGTTGGTGATGGAGTTACAGGTAATGATACTGGAGAAATTTGGCATTTGTTTGACCAACGTTTTGATATGCATATTACACGTTTAGATACTAGAAATTTATCTAGAATGGATATTACAAAATACACACATATTGTAATACCAAGTAGTCGTTTAGAAAAATCGGCAATAGAAAAAATTAAAACTTGGGTTAAAAATGGTGGAGTAGTTGTTGGTTACAAAAACACTGCAAGTTGGTTAGCGAGTAATAAAATGATTAATTTAAGTTTTGATAAAACTAAAAGAGATTCAGTTAAGAACATTACTTTCGAAAACAAATCGTTGTTTTCTGGTGCACAAGTAATTGGTGGAGCTATTTTTGAAGCAAATATAGACAGATCTCATCCAATTAATTTTGGATATAAGAATGATAAAATAGCTTTATTTAGAAACTCTACAATGTTTTTAAAAGCGGATAAAAATAGTTATAATAATCCTATACAGTATACTGCAAAGCCTTTATTAAGTGGTTATATTTCTAAAGAAAATGCAAAAGTAATACCAAATACTGTACCTTTTAAAGTACAACGTTTTGGTAGAGGTAGAGTTATTGTTTTTACTGATAACACCAACTTTAGAGCATTTTGGTTTGGTACAAACAAATTATTAATGAACACTATTTTCTTTGGAAATATGATGTAGAATTTTAGTTAAGATGTCTTTTTTTATTGAGTTTGATAATATCAGTAAATCTTAATCGAGAAATAACACTTCAATAGAAAAGATAAAAAGTCGCAAAGTTTATAATTAAGCTTTGCGACTTTTTACTTTTTATAGTTTTGGCTTTAAATTATTGTAACAAAACGAATACTTAAACGTCTTATTTGTGTAACCAACTAAAATATAAATGAGTTTTTTTAGAGTATTATTTGCTATTATTTTTCCTCCATTATCAGTAATTGACAAAGGATGTGGATCTTTCTTTATCATTTTTTTACTTACCCTTTGTGGCTGGATTCCTGGAGTTATAGGCGCTTTGGTAATTTTGAATAATCCTAAAAATTAATTTCAAGAATTTTCATTTTTGCTAACTGCTAACTGCTAACTGCTAACTGCTAACTGCTAACTGCTAACTGCTAACTGCTAACTGCTAACTGCTAACTGCTAACTGCTAACTGCTAACTGTTTAACTAACCTGTTCTCCGTTTTTAATCGTTTTAGAAGCTTGTAATAGAACTACGTTTTCATCAGAATTATATACACCTAAAACTAAAACTTCGCTTTTAAAATTAGCAATTTGTCTAGGTTTAAAATTTACGATTGCAGAAATCTGTTTATTTAATAGTTCTTCTTTAGTATATAAATCTGTGATTTGTGCACTCGATTTTTTAATACCTAAAGCACCAAAATCAATTTTAAGTTGATAAGCAGGTTTTCTTGCTTTCGGAAAATCGTTCACTTCTATGATTGTGCCTATTCTAACATCAACTTTTAAAAAGTCTTCGAAGGTAATTTCGTTTTTCATATCATTTTTTATTCTGTTGCTTTTTTAGATTTCTTGCCCAATTTCTGAATTACCCATAATGGTCCAATCAATAAAAATTCTAAATCTTTTAAAAAAGATGGTTTTGCGCCTTCTACTTTATGTCCATAAAACTGGCCAATCCAAGCTAAAACAAAAATGACAATAGACACATAAAATAAATTAAAGTTATTGCTAATCCAGAAGTTACCAATAATAGATAATAGAATTACAAAAAGCATTTCTGCAAAATACCAAAAACCTAGTCGTAAATAAAAGATAGAAATAACAACTGTAACCACCACAGCCCAATTTTCTATAAACGGATTGTATAAACCTAACGTATTCTCTAAAAAAGTACTAGGAATACTCATCAGCAAACCAATAACACTAAAAAATATTAATGGCACACAAATATAGTGTATGGCTTGGTTGGTTTCGTTTTGATGACTTATTGCATATTCATCAAAATATTCTTGTGCAGTTTTCATTATCTCTAAATTAAGTTCTTAAAGATAGGTAATTTTACAAAAATGTAAACACTTTATTTCCAGCCTTCACGAATCATTAATTGCTCTATATGTGCATAATGATGTTGGCAATGCCAAGCGTAATTTGCAATATTTTCTTTTAAACTTACACGTTTATTTCCTTCAGGATGTATAAAAACTCTTTGCAATTCTGCATCTGTTAAACCTTGTAATAAATACACCCATTTTGCGTGTAAACCTTTTAAAGCATCTAAAGTTAGTAAAATTGGTGCAGATTTAGAATCACTTAATTCTGCCCAAAGTTTTTCGTCATAAGCTTTTATAAGGGGTTCATCTTCAGTTAATGCCCATTTAAAACGCATATATGCATTATGATGACTATCGTAAGAATGATGGATTACTTGTCTTATAGACCAACCATTTTCTCTGTAAGGAATTTCTAACTGATTATCAGATAATTCTCTAACTAAAAACTCTAATTCGTGAGGAAAACGTTCTATATCAGAAATCCAGTTTTCTATATGTTTTTTGGTAATTTGTTCAGGAATATCAACTTTACCTATTGGGTATTTTAATTCTTCTAATGTCATTCTTATTTTGTTAATTTCTTTAAAAATTGCTCCGAATTTCTGTTTTCAGGATTAATTGCTAGCGATTTTTTAAAGCTAATCATTGCATTAACAGTATCCTTTTTTAAGAAATAAGCTTCACCTAAACTATTAAAAACATTTGAACTATTAGGATATAATTCAGAATTTATTTTAAAAATTTCTAAAGCATCATCATAATTCTTTTCTCTAACAAAACGATACCCCCAACTATTTAAACTTCTTTCTCTAATAAGATAATTAGCAGAATCATTGGTTTGTATAGCTTTAAAAGCTAATAATGCTTTGTTATATTCTTTGGCTTTAAAATATTCGCCTGCAGTTTTTTCATCAGCATTCAACTTTTTAAAGTGATATAAAGTGCCTTTATGTTCTGTTTTTGGATCTAATTCAATGTGCATTTTTGGTTGACTCACAAAAAGCATTTTTTCATTCAGTTCTTTCATATAAAAAGAACTATCGTTTACTTTTAGTAATTCTGCATCAGTTCCACGCCATTTTGCGTGCATAATTGCATCTTTAAAATAAATTTCTAAAACTTCATTGGCATTAAATAAATAACGACCAGAAGTAGCATTCATAAAGTCTTCAGTGTTTTTTTGAGAAGTACAACTTGCTAATATTAATAGCGATAAAAGGAGGTAACTTAATTTTTTCATTGGTTGACTGATTGATTAGGTTCACTAATTTAGACGATGAACTTACTACTTTTGTTACAAAATTTCAAATCAAATTAATCTTTTATCTTAAGTTATACTTTTTAAAAATAGACTATTTACGATTTATGATTAAAGCATTAATAATCCAATGATCTGCAAAAGTAAATTCTACCAATTCATCTTCTAAAACTTCGAGAGTTACAGTATCAATTTTTTGAACGCCAGAAAATGTTTTGTGTTTCTTTAAAATTGTTTTTCCATTGATTTTAAAAGTAACCTCAAAATTTTTTCCTTTGCTGTAAATCCATTCTTCTTTAATTCGAGAATCGCCCATATAATATTTAATATCATAAGTGCCTTTTTTAAGTTTTACATAAAATTTAGCCTCTTTTTTACCAATTAATCCATCTCTTTGCCAAAAATCGATTCTTGCTGATGCTTCATTATGATGAAACCCAATTTGTTTTACATCAGAAGCACGCCAACCAAATAAATTTTTATTCGGATTATAAGTGTGTCTTTGATTTACTGCTGTAAAACCTTTGGCATCTAACATAGAATAAATTCCGAAATTTAGCTTGATATCTGTTAAAGGTTCAAGTTTTTTATAGGGGTCAACTTTAGAAATTTCATCAGTAATTTCTGGTGATGCAACAGGTTCAATTTTTGTATAATTGATGGTATTAAAACTTTCTGGAGCACCAATTAAACTTCTTTTCTGCGCAGTTTTAGTTTGTTCATCAGTACAAATTACCAAACGATCTACACCAATATTAGTATCTACTTGATATAATGTTAATGTATGGTAACCAGGTTTATCAACCGTAATTTCAAAAGGAATTTTTTCCATTAAAGCCAGTACATTTTTATGCCAACTTAAGCTTTCTTTAGTTCCATCAGACATTTTTAAAGATAATTTTTCTCCTTTTTTTCTGATTCCAGTTAGTACTTTAGGAGACTCATCATCTAAACCAATACCAATTTCACAAGTTTTTCCTTTTCCTTCATTTAAGGTTGGTAATCGATATAATTCACCATAAAAAGTTCCTGAATTCGTAAAATATACTGAATACTCTAATTTGGCTGCTTCCTCTTTTATGTCTTGTTTAATTTTAGAGCCTCCTTTTAAAAACATAGACGATTTTTTATAACCATAATGTTTAAATTCTTCCCATTTATCACCTAATTTTCCATCAGTTTTTTTCTGATAATGTTCAGCTTCTATCGTTAAAAATCCATTGCCTTCTATGTAAGATTTTTCTTTTAACTGAATATTGTGTTGGGTTGCTTTTACAGGAAATGATTTAGAAAAACCATTTGTATCTCTTACAATAATTGTAGTTGTATTTATACCATTTTTGGTTTTAGACCAATCAACAGAAACAAGAATGCGTTCTTCAATTTTTACGCTTCCAGAAGATTTTGTGAAATTGATCCAATCTGCATTAGTTTCAATAGTCCAAGAATTTGCATTTACTTCTTTATTAAAAATATCGATAAATCTTTGATTATCTTCAAAAGAAGAAAAACGCAGTTCAATATCTTCATCACCCAAAACCTGACCTTCGCAAACTGCTCCAATTCCTGTTTTTCCTTCCTCTTTAAAAAGTTGGTTATACACTAAATTGTTAGGAATATTAGCAACATCAAAAACACGTTCTACGCTATTGTATTCTGCATAAGGATCCATAATTCCATCCCATTTTCCATTTATAATTTCTTTGTAATATTTTAAATCCTTTTGAATTTTAGCTTCTGCTTTTTCCGATAAAACCTTGTAAGCATTTACACTTGCTAGTCTTCCTTGTTTGGTGTATGCGATGTTTTTACGATAATACACCGCTTTTTGCAGCATATAATGTGTAGATTTTATAGGATAATATGCCAAATGCCAAAAGGGTATTTTCGCAGATTCATCTAAATCATCATAAATTGCTTTTGCTTTTTGTTCTAAAACTTTTGCTTTTTCTATATGTCTTTGGGCTTCATCACCAAAATCATACAAACTGTAATATTGATACATCCAGTTTTTTTCGAATTCCCAAACCCAAAAAGGCACCATTGGTTCTGGCTTTTTAGACCAAGTTAGCGTATGGAAATCTGTTATTAAATCAGCAATTTCTTTCCCTTTTTCAGCATTTACATTAAAATGTTGTTGTGCTGTTTTTTCTATAAAAGTTTTTGTGGTGTTTTTCGGATATGCATCAATATCATAAGCCAAAGACATAAAAAACTGAAGACCTAATTCTGCAGGTTTAATATCACCTACATTTACAATCCAGAATTTTCGAGCATTATTATCGTAAACTTTTCTCAATTCCTCTTGCACTAAAGGCAGTGGAGTAGTGTACAACCAATCGTAAGTTGTTGGGTAACCTTGGTAAGCCAAATGATAATAAATTCCATTTCCTCCAGGGTGTTTTTGCTCTTCTTTGTTGGGTAATTGACGTGCATGCCCAAAATTATCTTCTGTCCAAACCATTATCACATCATCAGGTATTTTTAAGCCTTCTGCTTTTTCTTTACCATCTTTACTTTCTCCATTATACAATTCTCCAGTTTCTTCATAAGGAATAAAAACTTGAGGAACTGCATCTTCAGAACCAAAAGTCGTTTTAATCATTGCTCTTTGGCGATCAATAACTGTCTGTAATAATTTTACTTTATTTTCTAAAGTTGGGTTTTTTAAATTTTCATAACGAAAAGGAGAATCGTGTACACCTCTAATTCCTAAAGTGTAAATCATATTAAAATCTTTAGATTCGTCTAATCTCTCTTGCCAATAAGCTTCAATTGTTTTTGGGTTTACAGTATAATCCCAAACAGGTACACCTTTTGCATCAAACATATCTTTATGTGCTTCTGCCCAAGGATACCATTCATCGTAATTATTTCGTCCCATTTGTTCACAATGAGATGCACCTACATAAATACCATATTCTTTGGCGTTTTTTGGGTTGATGGGAATTCCATTTTTGTCTTTCGCCTCAAAAAAATAACTACTTCTAAGCATCATTCCTGGCCAGATGGTATTTGCTTTTAAACGCAATAAAAGTTCAAAAACTCTTTTATAAACCTCAGGACTTGGGTGTGTATTAGTTTCGTTTTTTGATGTTTTTTCGCTCCAAGTAGTAAGAGCCTCTTCATCATTTATAAAAATTCCACGATATTCTACAGAAGGTTCTTTAGGTAAAACCAAACAATCTTTTAAAATCACTTTATTCTTTTTCTGAGGTACAACATCTGCCCACCAATATAAAGGAGAAACTCCTATTTTTTCTGATATTTCATAAATACCATAAACAGTTCCTAATGCATCACTACCTGCAACAACTAGAGCATTTTTAATATTTTCTGACGGATTTTCTAAGCTTTTTAATAAGAACGATTGCTTCAAATTATCAATTCCTTTGGCTTCGTTTAATAAACCTTTTTGGTCTAATTGTTGGATAAAAGGATTATGAATAGTTCCAATAATTATGGTGTTTTCACTAACTTGATCTACTGAATGTATTATAGTTGGCATAGAACCTGTAACTATTTTAATGTCTTTTTGCAGATCATTTACAGCTCTAATTATCTGCGGACTTTCTTCTTGTGATACATAAATTGTAGCTACTTTTCCACTATTAAAAACTGGGAATCCTTGTTCTTTTGTACAAGAGATAAATACTAAAAATGATAAACTAATCAGTAATTTTAAACTATTTGACATTTGATAATTTATTAATGAATTGACGATGATCAAATTTATAGTAAGTTATTTGCTCTTGAATGATTTTTAGATTAAAATCACGTTTTTTAACCGTTTAAAATTTAATTTAAATGTTTGTTATTTAATTGTTTAAGTGTATTTTGATTTTTAGTGGCTAATTGATAATGTTTGTGTATTTAAGTTTTCTTAACTACTTTAGAAGACTCTAAAGTCGCAAATGGAATTTGAAAAAAGTGAAATATTAGCACAACTAAACAGAATTATTTCTGATAAAGCTTTTTCTAGATCTAAAATTAATGTTCGGCTTTTAACTTTTTTGGTAACTTCTACTTTAGAAGAAAAAGAACTTAAAGAAACTACTATTGGAATTGAGTTTTTTGGCACCAAATACGATCCTATAAAACTAGATAATAAAGTGCGTGTTTATGTGTATCATTTGCGTAAAAAATTAGAAGCATATTACAAAGAGGCAGATGTTAACGAAATTCAGTTTCAAATTAAAAAAGGACAATACAAAGTTCAGTTTTCAAAACATCAGCTAGTAAAATCAAAACCAAATCGATTCTATTTTTTTGGTAGAATTATTTTGGTTGCATCAATATTAGCTGCTATCATCATATTTAGTTTTCAAAAAACAGCAAATGTATTTTGGAAAAGTTTAATGCAAAACGATTTTAAAACTACAGTTATTTTTGGTGATTATTTTACCATAGAAGGACCAACTTTAACCAGTAAAAAAGGAATTATTCGTGATTATGAAATTAATTCTGAAACAGAATTAGAAACTTATTTAGAAAAGAATCCAGAGAAATCTGGGCAATTAAGTTCAAGTGCACATCATTATTTTAATTGGATGGCACCTTACATCAGCAAAGATATTACCGAGTTTTGGGGCAAGTATAATTACGATTTTGATATTATTCAAATTTCAGAATGGAATGTAGCACAACTCGAAAAAGCCAATCTCGTTTATTTTGGGCAGTCTAAATCTATGGGGGTTTTAAAGAATATTTTAGTTGAAAATTTCCCTCAGTTTTCTTATCAAAGTCAGAAGCTTTTGTATACAGATACTAAAACAAAAAAAACAAAAGTTTATAACGATGTTGTAACTCAAAATGATAAAATTATAGATTATACAGTTGTTGCAAAAGTATCAATTCCTTCTGGTAACGAATTGCGTTTTTTCTTATCAGATCAAGATTGTGGAGCCATAAGTGCATTGCAATATTTTACGCAAAAAGATTCTGTAAATGCATTTTACAAACGCCATCAATTAGATAAAAATCAAGATTTTATTGCCTTGTTTAAAGTTACAGGTTGGAAACGTAAATCTTATGATATGGAGTTTGTTTTGTTAGATAAAAAGTAATTTTGATTGCTGATACCTAACGTAACTAAAAATTGTATCGAGAACTAATTTTGAAATTAAAACTCTTATTCTCGATACAAATTTTCTTCATTTCAATCGTAAACTTCTGTTGAAGTGATAGAATTTTATCAAAATGAATAATAGGTTATTTTTAAATACTTTCTACAAACTTTAAAAACACTTTCTTGTGCATTTCTAAATCTAAATCAGGAGACATAGAAGTTCGTACTATATAATCTTTATCGCCTTCTTTTGTAGTACCTTGTGTAGAAGTTGCAGGAATCGTCCAATAACAGCCTTTTAATTGTCCATAACTCACACAAAACTTACTTTCATCAGGGATTTCTGTAATCATTAAATTAATTAACTTTAAATTCAATGCTCTTTTATAGGATTCTTTTTCTTCAAGAGAATTTCCTTTTGTTGGCAAATCCAAAGAAAAAACAGAAGGTGTAAACCCTTGTGAAGCTAATTCTGAAGAAACAAAGTTAATTTTTGCAGCAGGTAAAACCTCTTTAATAAAGTTTACAAACTCCAAGGTGTTTTTATATGCATCTTCAATTCTTTGCTTCATAGAAGGTAATTGTGTTGCTAATATTTGATATTGTTGAGGTGTAGCTTCATTCTCACAAAGCGACAAATGCAGGTCAATTTTTTCTGAAATCGAGCTGTTTTTTTCATTTACTATACAATATCCAGCCGTACATTTTCCTCCACTAGGAAATTTAGAACCACTTGCATAAGAAATAGCTCTAATGGAAGATAGAATTGCATCTCTCCCTAAAAAATGTACATTAGGACAAAAAGTTTGATCTAAAATAAAAACAGGATCAATAGCTGTTTTTCCAGTTTTTGTGGTACGTTTTTTACTTAAAACCGCTTCTAATTTTGTTAAATCAGGTACTTCAACTCTTGGGTTAGTAGGTATTTCTGCAATAATATAAGGTACAGCATCTTCATCAGCAAGTGTGGTTAAAATGCGTTCAATACTTTGTACCATATCATTTTCACCATCAACAGGTAAATCAACAATTTCTACATTTTCTATACAAGCAGCAACACGTCTGGCTTGGTCATTTGTGCCTCCATAACAATTTGGGGGAACAATAAATTTAATGGTTTTTTTAGGATGATTTAAATTCGCATCATCAATTAAACCCATCATTATTGCATATTGCATAGATAATCCACTAGAAGCGACTAGTGGTTTTGAAGTAGTATTTGTAACTTTTTGAATCGAGTTTAAAACACTTCTTTTATCAGTTTCTAAATTATTATCAGCAATCTTTAAAGAAGTTTCGCCAACATAATTTTGCAAAGCAACCAAACAATTTTCAGGAGTCATTGCAATAGTTTCTCTTCTTCTTACGTGTTGAATTTCGGAAATATAAGATTCGTTTTTTGTTCCATTTACTAATAAAATACTTCCTAAAATTGTATTAATATTGATAAAAAAATCAATGTTTGGTATAATATTGAAATCAGAAATATGTTCTTTTTGCTGAATAAAAATTGTACTTCCATCAAATTCATCAACTTTAGTACCTTGCTCAATTTTATGTAACTCAAATTCATAACCGTAAACGGATTTTAGAACAGTAACATCAAAAGAAGTTGGTAATACATCAGTATAAAGAATTCGAGTTTTTTTATTTTCTAATAAGTTTTTTCTTAAAATCGCTAAAATAGGCATCGTTTTAGAATCGAAACTGATGATGTTTTCTGAGGATAATTGTTGTGCGTTAGCAACTACCCATTCTAAAACACAAGATAAAGGATGTCCTAATCTAATATAATCGTAAGCAGTTGGTAATTCAGCTAATGCAGATATATCAGAAATATCGTTATTGTACAAATTGATAAACTCCTCTAAAAACTGAGTTTTAGCCAATTTTTCTTCGTAAATATCAAGTCTATGAGTAGTTAAATTTAGCCAATCTTTTGGCATATTTTTAATTACTTCTTTTATATAATTTTGCATTTATTTTTCAGCTTTTAAAAGAGGTAAAGATACGTTAATTCGATTTTTTTAAATGTTTTTGAAAGCATTTTAACGAAGTTTTAGAACATCAAATAAATAAGATTTCTTTATAACTTAGATAATTTTGATTGTCTTTGCGAGGATGATTGTTGTGGTAACCTTTGAGTTTTAAATTTAGTATATCATTAGTTTTTATAGAAAAATCTTAATGATAGTTTTTAAAGACTTTTCAACTTCTTTATTTTCTGATTAAAACAATAAATGGAGCTTATTTTTAGGAAATCCTAAACTTCCAAAAAATATTAGACATCGTATTTTAAAACAAGTTAAAAATCTAATTTTCAATAAAATAAGTATTCATTTAACAGTTGGGTATAATGTTTTTATTGATTTATCTTCTAAAATAATTTTAGTAAAATTGTATTTTTGGTAGCTGATTATTAACAAAATCATAAAAACCACTAAAAATGGCAAAAACATTATTTGACAAAGTATGGGATTCGCACGTTGTTCGTCAGGTTAAAGACGGACCAGATGTGTTTTTTATAGATCGTCATTTTATTCACGAAGTTACAAGTCCTGTAGCTTTTTTAGGATTAGAAAGTAGAGGGAATTCTGTTGTGTATCCTGCACGTACATTTGCAACTGCAGATCATAATACACCAACTATAAATCAACATTTACCTGTTGCAGATCCTTTATCTGCAAATCAGTTAGATGCTTTAGAAAAAAATGCGGCTAAACACGGTATTTCTCACTGGGGTTTAGGCGATATTAATAACGGAATTGTTCACGTTGTTGGCCCAGAAAACGGAATTACCTTACCTGGAGCAACAATTGTTTGTGGAGATTCTCATACATCTACTCACGGAGCTTTTGGTGCTATTGCCTTTGGTATTGGTACCTCTGAGGTAGAAATGGTATTGTCTACACAATGTATTATGCAGCCAAAACCTAAAAAAATGCGTATTAACGTAAATGGTAAATTAGGTTTAGGAGTTACACCTAAAGATGTTGCTTTATACATTATTTCAAAACAAACTACTTCTGGTGCAACTGGATTTTTTGTAGAATATGCAGGTGATGTTTTTGAAGATATGACAATGGAAGGACGTATGACTGTGTGTAATTTATCTATTGAGATGGGTGCACGTGGTGGAATGATTGCTCCTGATGAAAAAACATTTGAATATATAAAAGGTCGTTCTCAAACTCCTAAAGGAGCAGATTGGGACAAAGCAATGAAATATTGGGAAACTTTATCTACGGATGAAGGTGCAGAGTTTGATGTAGAATTTAACTATGAAGCATCAGATATTGAGCCAATGATTACTTATGGTACAAACCCAGGAATGGGAATGGGCGTAACAAAATCAATTCCTTTAGCAGAAAATGTAGAAGGTGGAGTTGATACCTATAAAAAATCATTAGGTTACATGTCTTTTAGCGAAGGTGATGCTATGATTGGTAAAGAAATCGACTTTGTATTCTTAGGTTCTTGTACAAATGGTAGAATTGAAGATTTTAGAGCATTTTGTTCTATTGTAGAAGGTAGACAAAAAGCAGACAATGTTACTGCTTGGTTAGTACCAGGTTCTCATAAAGTTGTAGATCAAATTAAAGCAGAAGGTTTAGATAAAATTATAGACGCTGCAGGTTTTGTATTAAGAGAACCAGGTTGTTCTGCTTGTTTGGCAATGAATGATGATAAAATTCCTTCAGGAAAATTATCAGTTTCAACATCAAACAGAAACTTTGAAGGAAGACAAGGGCCAGGATCTAGAACATTATTAGCTTCTCCATTAGTTGCAGCAGCATCTGCAGTAGAAGGTAAAGTTACAGATCCAAGAACGTTATTAACAGCATAAAAAGCTATTAGCTTTTGGCTTTTGGCCATTAGCTTAAAATTATAAATTATTTGCCTACAGTTAAGAACTAAAGGCTAAAAGCATAAAAATATGGCTTACGATAAATTTAATGTATTAACAAGTACAGCATATCCATTACCAACAGAAAATGTAGATACAGATCAAATAATTCCTGCTCGTTTTTTAAAAGCAACTGAGCGTAAAGATTTTGATATTAACTTTTTTCGTGATTGGAGATTTGAGCAAGATGGAACACCAAAAGCAGATTTTCCTTTAAATAAAGAAATTTATGCAGGTTCTAAAATTTTAGTAGGAGGTAGAAACTTTGGTTCTGGTTCTTCTAGAGAGCACGCAGCTTGGTCTGTGTACGATTTTGGTTTACGTTGTGTAATTTCATCAGCATTTGCAGATATTTTTAAAAATAACTGTTTAAACGTTGGAGTTCTACCTGTACAAGTATCTCCTGAATTTGCAGATACCTTATTTGCAGCGATTATGGCAGATCCGAAAACAGAAATCAAAGTAGATTTACCTAACCAAACCGTTACTTTAGTAGCAACTGGTGAGTCTGAATCTTTTGATATTAATACTTACAAAAAAGAAAATATGTTAAATGGTTTTGATGATATCGATTATTTAAAAAACATCGAAAACGAAATTTCTGCTTTTGCAGAAACAAGACCATTTTAAGATAAATATGTCATTCCTTTAAAACAGGAAACTAAATAAAAAAGAATCTTTTTTTTAAGTTGATATTAATGACGAAGAGAACAATAGAAATAATGGATACGACACTGCGTGATGGAGAACAAACATCAGGCGTGTCGTTTTCAGTTTCAGAAAAATTAACAATTGCTAAATTACTTTTAGAAGAATTAAAAGTAGATCGAATAGAAATTGCATCTGCAAGAGTTTCTGAAGGCGAATTAGAAGCGGTTAAAAAAGTAACTTCTTGGGCAGATTCAGAAAATCTATTAGATAAAATAGAGGTTTTAACTTTTGTTGATGGAGGGAAATCTATTGATTGGATGATAGCTTCTGGATCAAAAGTTCAGAATTTATTAACCAAAGGTTCTTTAAATCATTTAACACATCAACTAAAAAAAACACCAGAACAACACTTTGCAGATATTAAAGCAACTATTGAGTTAGCTGCTAAAAATAATATTAAAACCAATGTTTATTTAGAAGATTGGTCTAATGGAATGCGTAATTCTAAAGAATATGTTTTTGAGTATTTAGATTTTTTAACTACTCAAAAAATAGAACGTGTTTTATTGCCAGATACTTTAGGAGTTTTAACACCAGTAGAAACTTTTAAATTTATTGCAGAGGTTAAAGAAAAGTATCCAAAATTACATATCGATTTTCACGGTCATAATGATTATGATTTAGGTGTTGCCAATGTTATGGAAGCTGTAAAAGCAGGTACAAATGGTTTGCATTTAACCATAAATGGGATGGGAGAACGTGCTGGAAATGCACCTATGGCTAGTGTAATTGCAGTCATTAATGATTTTCTAGAGGATGTAAAAATCAATACCAACGAAAAAGCATTAAATAAAGTAAGTAAGTTAGTAGAAAACTTTTCTGGGTTTCGTATTCCAGTAAATAAACCAGTTGTTGGCGCAAATGTATTTACCCAAACTGCAGGAATTCACGCAGATGGAGATAATAAAAACAATCTTTATTTTAACGATTTAATGCCAGAGCGTTTTGGTAGAAAACGTAAATATGCTTTAGGTAAAACATCTGGTAAAGCCAATATTCAAAAGAATTTACAAGATTTAGGTTTAAGTTTAAATGACGAAGAACTTAAAAAAGTTACACAAAGAATTATAGAGTTAGGAGATAAAAAGGAAGTCGTTTCTCAAGATGATTTACCATATATTATTTCTGATGTTTTAGATTCTGATACTATAGAAAAAAGAATTGTTGTAGAAAATTATGTTTTAGGTCACGCAAAAGGTATGAAACCATCTACAACGTTACAATTAAAAGTAGAAGGAATTCAGTACGAAGCCCACGCACAAGGAGATGGACAGTTTGATGCTTTTATGAACGCGTTGCGTAAATTGTACAAAACACACAGTAAAAAAGATTTACCAGGTTTAATAGATTATGCAGTAAGAATTCCTCCAGGAAGTCATTCTGATGCTTTATGTGAAACTATTATTACTTGGAAAGGAGAAAAGAAAGAATTTATAACTCGTGGTTTAGATTCAGATCAAACAGTATCTGCAATTAAAGCGACAGAGAAAATGTTGAATATTATATAATAGCTTTTTGCTTTTAGCAATTAGCATTTAGCTAAGAGCCAAAAGCCAAGAGCCAAAAGCCAAAATAGAAAATGAAATTAAACATCGCATTATTAGCAGGAGATGGAATTGGTCCAGAAGTAATTGACCAAGCAGTAAAAGTATCTGATGCAATTGCAAAGAAATTTAATCACGAAATTAATTGGAGACCAGCATTAACTGGTGCTGCTGCTATTGATGCAGTAGGTGAACCTTATCCTGATGAAACTCACGAAATTTGTGCGTCTTCTGATGCTGTTTTATTTGGTGCAATTGGGCATCCAAGATTCGATAATGATCCATCAGCAAAAGTTCGTCCAGAACAAGGATTATTAAAAATGCGTAAAAAATTAGGTTTATTTGCTAATGTAAGACCAACGTTTACGTTTCCTTCTTTGTTAGATAAATCACCTTTAAAAAGAGAAAGAATCGAAGGAACTGATTTGGTTTTTTTACGTGAATTGACTGGAGGAATTTACTTTGGTGAAAAAGGTAGAAGAGATGAAGGAGAAACTGCTTTTGATAATTGTGTTTATACAAGAGATGAGGTTAAAAGATTAGCTGTTAAAGGTTTTGAATTAGCAATGACTCGTGGTAAAAAATTATGTTGTGTAGATAAAGCGAACGTTTTAGAAACATCTAGATTATGGAGAGAAACTGTACAAGCTATGGAAAAAGATTATCCAGAAGTTGAGGTTTCTTATGAGTTTGTAGATGCAGTTGCTATGCGTTTAGTACAATGGCCAAATAGTTATGATGTTTTAATTACAGAGAACTTATTTGGAGACATTTTAACAGATGAAGCTTCTGTTATTTCTGGTTCTATGGGTTTAATGCCAAGTGCTTCTTTAGGTTCTGAAATTGGTTTATTCGAGCCAATTCACGGTTCTTATCCGCAGGCAACAGGTTTAAACATTGCAAACCCAATGGCTACAGTTTTATCTGCAGCAATGATGTTCGAAAACTTTGGTTTACAAGAAGAAGGTAAAGCAATTAGAGATGCTGTAAACAGTGCTTTAGATAAAGGTATGGTTACAGAAGATTTAGCAGATGGAGGAAAAGCTTATGGAACTTCGGAAGTAGGAGATTGGTTAGCTGATAATATCTAAATAAATAAGTTCTAAATTTAATTTTAAGAACTTTTAAATACGGAAAAAACCAAGCAATTTAAATTGCTTGGTTTTTTATTTTCTATAATTTAAATACAAATTATTTCGTTTTTTCTTCTTTTTTAACTTCGGCTTTATCAGCTATAATTCTAGTTTCTTTATTAGCAACTTCCCAAGCAGTATGAAAAACCAAACGTGTTCTGTTTTCTAACAATTCGTAGTTAATTTTGTCTGGTGTATCAGATGGTTTGTGGTAATCTGCATGCGTTCCATTAAAATAAAATATAATTGGCACATTGTGTTTTGCAAAATTGTAATGATCAGATCTATAGTAAAAACGATTCGGATCATTTTCATCATTATATTTGTAATCAAAGTTAATGTTTGTGTACTTTTTATTGATTTCTTCTGATAAATTATGAAGCTCAGTACTCAATTTATCAGAACCAATTAAATATAAATAATTAGGATCTTCTTTATGTCTTTCATCAATTCTACCAATCATATCAATATTTAAATCGCAAACTGTATTGGCTATCGGAAAAATTGGGTTTTCGGTGTAATATTTAGAACCTAATAAACCTTTTTCTTCACCTGTAACGTGTAAAAATAAAATTGAACGTTTTGGGCCTTTACCAGCATCTGCAGCCATTTTAAAAGCTTCAGCAATTTCTAATACAGCAACCGTTCCAGAACCATCATCATCTGCACCATTATAAACAACTCCATCTTTAACACCTTCGTGATCTAAGTGTGCTGAGATAACCACAATTTCATCTGGTTTTTCTGTACCTTTAATAAAGGCCAATACATTCTCAGAATCTTTAAATTTTCCACGACGTGTATTTTTGTTAATCCATGCTGCAGGTACTTCTTGAAAATAATCATCACCTCCAATTGGTGAAACAATTCCTTTATTTACATAAAAATTCTTTAAATATTCAACCGCTTTTTTCTGTCCTGGCTCACCAGTTTCTCTACCTTCAAACTCGTCAGAAGCATAAGTAAAAAGATGCGTTCCTAAATCTTTTGCAGTAATAGTTGCTGCGTATTTTGCAGCCTGATCTACATTTGCATCTTCATTAGATGCTTCTTTGCTAGAACTACAAGCCATAAAAGCGATTGCACTAGCAACGTACAGTATTTTTTTCATTGATTAAAAATGTAATTAATTTGAATTTATTTGTTACCAAATGTAACAAAAAGTAATAGTGAAATCAAAATTAAGGCTTGTTTATAATAAATTGCTCTAATTTTCTGTTAAAATTAACAATGTCACTAGGAAATAAATTATCGAAAGCTCCTGTTTCCATTAGGTATAAAGGTGTTCCTGTATGTATTTTCTCATCAGTAAATAATATAATTTCATCAGCAAATTTAATAGATAAATTTACTTCATGAGACGATAAAATTATGGTTTTAGAAGTTTTATTGATCAACTTTTGTAATAAATCAAAAATTTTGATAGTATGATGTAAATCTAAATGAGCAGTGGGTTCATCTAAAATAATAAGATCTGTGTCTTGTGCTAAAGCTCTTGCAATAAGTACTCTTTGCAACTGTCCATCACTCAACTCATAAAAAAACTTTTCTTTTAGGTGATAAATTTCTGTTTGGTCTATAGCCCAGTTTATTTTTTCTAAGTCATTTTCCGAAAGTTTATCAATCCAATTGGTGTATGGTTGTCTGCCTAAAGCAATGAGTTCAAAAACAGTAATTTGACTTTCGGGTAAACGTTCAGTTAATACTAAACTTAAAACTGTAGAAAGTTCTTTATTTGTAAAGTTTTCAATATTTTTTTGGTTGATAAAAACCTCGCCTTTTAATGCTTTTTGAACTTTAGAAACTGTTCTTAATAAAGTCGATTTTCCTATTCCGTTTTTACCTAAAACAGTAACCAATTTTCCTTTTTCAATTGTAATATCAATATTAGAAGCTACAATATTTTGTGCTTTTTTATCTTGATAACCTATGCTAAGGTTTTCAGTTTTTAAAATGATGTTTTTATGATGTTTCAAAGTTTAACTTTTCTATTTTATAACGAATCTTGTTTTATTGCTAAGTTAAACATAAATCTTCTTTTTTCTCACCAACAGCCAAATTACAACAGGCGCACCAAAAAGTGAAGTAATTGCATTAATTGGTAGCGTAAATTCGCTTGTGGGTAATTGTGCAATACTATCGCAAATCAATAAAATTATTGCGCCTAAAATAGCTACAGCAGGTATTAATATTTTATGATTTGACGTTGTAAAAAACATTCTAGCAATATGAGGAACAGCTAAACCTACAAAAGCAATTGGGCCTGAAAAAGCTGTAATTACTCCTGTTAAAATACTGGTTATTAATAAAATTATATTTCTACTTTTTTTAATATTGATACCTAAGCTTTTTGCATAATTTTCGCCCAATAAAAAACTGTTTAAAGGTTTTATGATAGATAAAGTTCCTAGAATTCCAATACTATAAATAATAGAAAAAACTAAAATTTCATTCCAACTTAAATTGCCTAAACTACCAAAACTCCAGAATAAATATTGCTGAATTTGGTCTGCCTCAGAAAAGTAAGCTAATACACTAATTACTGCAGAAGTTAAAGAACCAAACATCAACCCAATAATTAAAATAGACATCGTGTTTCTTACTTTATTTGCAGCAATTATTACAGCAGATAATACAAGAAAAGCACCTAAACTTGCAGCAATTGGCAAAGACCAAATAGACAGAGAATTGGTTAATAAAAAGCCACCAAAAACAGACGAACCTAAAATTAAAATGGCAACTCCTAAGCTTGCGCCAGATGAAATTCCTAATACAAAAGGCCCAGCTAAAGGATTTCTAAATAAGGTCTGCATTAACAAACCACAAATAGACAAACCAGAACCTACTAAAATTGCTGTAATTGCTTTTGGTAATCTAAAATTTAAAATAATAGTTGCCCAACTTTCTTTGGCAGGAACATTTCCTGTAATAATTTTAAAAATATCCTCTAAAGGTATAGATACTGAGCCTAAACTAACATTCACAAAAAACAAAATCATCAGTAAAACTGATAATAAAATAAAGTGTTTTGTGTACGATTTGTTTTTCATTTGTAAATGTCTGTCTAAGACAAGTAGGGTTTTAATATTGAGGACTAGAATGCGCTCTAGGAAACAAATTTAAGATTTATAGTCATTTAAAAAAGCGACTAATTTTTGGATGGCAATTCCTCTATGAGAAATTTTATTTTTTTCTTCAGAACTCATTTCAGCAAAAGACAAATTGTATCCTTTAGGTTTAAAAATTGGGTCGTAACCAAAACCTTTTTCACCTTGTTTTTCGGTTAAAATATCACCTTTACAAATGCCTTCAAAAAGAAATTTTTCATCATTTAAATTTAAAGCAACAGCAGTTCTAAATTGTGCTTTTTTATTCTCTTTTTCTTTTAATTCTGATAATAATTTTTGCATATTATTATCAGAATTGGCAGGTTCACCAGCAAAACGTGCTGAATAAACTCCTGGTTTTCCTCCTAAACTTTCAACTTCTAAACCTGTATCATCAGCAAAACAATTATAACCAAATTTTTGAGTAATATAATCTGCTTTTAATTTGGCATTACCTTCTAAAGTTGTTTCAGTTTCGTCAATTTCATCAAAACAATTAATGTCTTTTAAGCTCAATAATTCTATTGATTTTGGCATCATTTTTTGAACTTCAGCCAATTTGTTTAAGTTATTTGTTGCAAAAACTAATTTCATAAAGCGAAAATAATCATTTTAATGTGGTTATAGAAAAATACTTAGACCAGTTATTTGATTGCTTTTCGTAATAAGGTTTTAACTTTTTTTATGGTAAAATTTGTGTAGTGTTATTTAAAATAAAACCTGCCAGTAGTTTTGTTTTATTTAGGTGATAGAGTAAATTATTTAAAATCCCCCAATAATAAATAATTACTCTTCTCCATATTTTATAAACATCTTTGCACTGACAGGTATATTTATGAGTATTGTGCAGATATTTTGTTATTACCAAACTTATAATAAATAAATAGATTATGCCTAACTAAAAATAATGACCTGTTCATTTTTTAGCTAAATCAGTAAGAATTTTAAACAATCAGTAAGATATTTTTAAATAGAAGAATCAATTTTACTACATTTGATTTATAAAATCCCTATTTATTTTGATTGAATCTTTTTTGTTTTTATTTACAGGAATTATTGGTATTGTAACCCTTACTTTAATGTTAAGATTTTATCGTTCTAATCCTTTTTGTAACTTTTTTTTAATACTTGCTCTGGGTATTGTTTCTATTCGTTTTTTTATTCATGGTAGTTACCATTTTGGTTTACAAACAGTAATAAAACCAGATAGAGGTTTGTTTTCTATTTTGTTTTTATTAATTGTTCCTAGTTCTTATTTGTATTATAAAAACTTAACTTTTCAAATTAATAAATTTAATTACAAAGATTTAAAACATTTATTTTTTATTATCTTCTTATTTCTAATTAACTCAATTGATGTTTTGAGACATAGTTTCATTTTTTATTTTGGACCCTATACAAACCTCTTTTTAATAACATTCTTTTTAGTTTTTTATCTCTTATCGATTTTTAAACTATTAAGTAAAAATATTTGGTTTCAAAAAACAATGCTTTTAAATAATGAGCATTTTAAATTAGTTAAAAATTGGACTATATATTTTTATGTAATTCATATTCTTTCTAGCCTTACAGTTTTAATTTCTTTATATATAGAAATTAAAAACGGATCTCTACCTTCAGGAAAATCAATGGCAATTTTTTTACTACTTTTTTGGTTATTCATATTTTTTAAAATTTTAATTTCTCCAGAAATTTTATATGGCCTTCCAATACTAAATAAAACGTTATTAAGATTTAATAATTCTTTGTTAGAAAATACTGAAATTTTAAAACCAAGAACAGATAATTGGCTTTTAGTAACAAAAGATAAAAAAAGCAACCAAGATCAAAAATTACAAGAAAAAATCACAAAAAATATAAGTAGTTATATTTTAGAGGTTGATAAATTAAGTACTGAAGAATTGATTTTTAGAAATCAAAAAGCTTCTCAAAATACTATTGCAGAAAAATTAGGTGTACCAACAAGTCATATAGTGTATTTATTTAAATATCATTCTAAGATTTCTTTTTCAGAATATAGAATGAACAGTAGAATACAAGATGCAATTCATTTGATAAATCAAAATTTTTTAAATAATGAAACTTTCGAATCTTTAGCTTACACAACAGGATTTTCATCTTACAATCCTTTTTTTAGTGCATTTAAAAAAATTACGACTTATTCTCCTCAAGACTATATTAAAGTAAATAAAATATAGCGTTTTTATTCATGATGATAAGGCTCATTCTTTAAGATGGTAAAACCTCTATAGAGTTGTTCTACTATAAAAAGACGAATCATTTGATGAGAAAATGTCATTTTAGATAACGATATTTTTCCTTGTGCTTTTTTGTAAATAGCATCAGAAAAACCATATGGCCCTCCAATTACCAAAACCAATTGTTTTAAACCTGAATTCATTTTCTTTTGCAAGTATTTAGAAAACTCGATAGATGTAAAATGTTTCCCTTTATCATCTAACAAAATCAATTGATCTGTATTTTGGAGCTTAGACAGAATTAAATCGCCTTCTTTTTCTTTTTGTTGAACTTCGCTTAAATTCTTTACATTTTTAATATCAGGAATAATTTCGAGTTCAAACTTTATATAATGTTTTAGTCGATTTTGATATTCATCAATCAACTGAATTAAATGTTTATTGTCGGTTTTACCTATGACTAGGAGTTTAATTTTCATATTTCAAAATTACGAATTATGAATTTATAATTACAGATGATTTGACGTAATTCATCATCTGTAATTTATAATTAAAATACTATTTTTACATCAGAAATACGAAAAAATGATATCAGAAGAACAATTTCAGAACGAATTAGACCTCATTATAAAAAATGCCATAAGAGAAGATATAGGAGATGGTGATCATACTTCACTTTCTTGCATACCTGCAGATGCTCAAGGAAAAGCAAAATTACTAGTTAAAGACGATGGAATTATTGCTGGTGTTGACTTTGCAAAGCTTGTTTTTAGCTATGTTGATGAAGATTTAAAGGTTGAAACTTTTATAAAAGATGGTGAAAAAGTAAAATATGGAGATATTGTTTTTCACGTTTCTGGTAAATCGCAATCCATTTTAATGGCAGAACGTTTGGTGTTAAATGCAATGCAAAGAATGAGTGCAATTGCTACTAAAACAGCCTTTTTTGCGAATCTTTTAGAGGGTACAAAAACCAAAGTTTTAGATACAAGAAAAACAACACCAGGTATTAGAGCTTTAGAAAAATGGGCGGTTAAAATCGGTGGTGGAGAAAACCATAGATTTGCCTTATATGATATGGTTATGATTAAAGATAATCATATTGATTTTGCTGGCGGAATTACAGCTGCAATTACAAAAACGAAGAATTATTTAGCTGAAAAAGGCTTAGATATTAAAATAATTGTAGAAGCTAGAAGCTTAGAAGAAATTAAAGAAATTTTGTCTGTTCCTGGAGTTTACAGAATTTTAATTGATAACTTTAATTATGAAGACACTAAAAAAGCGGTTGCTTTAATTGGTGATACTTGCCTAACAGAATCTTCTGGTGGAATTAATGAAGATACCATTAGAAAATATGCAGAATGTGGTGTAGATTATATTTCTTCTGGTGCATTAACACACTCTGTTTACAATATGGATTTAAGTTTAAAAGCTATAGATTAATTCAATTAACAATCGAATGTAGTAGAAACTTATAATATGATGTATAATTATTTTGATAGTGAAGAATATGCTAAAATAGATTTTACAAAAAGTGAAATAATTAAAGGCGAATATGATAACTGTACCTTTACCAATTGTAATTTTGAGAACATTCACGCATCAAATATTCAGTTTGTAGAATGCGATTTTATCGATTGTAATTTTAGCAATACTATTGTAAAAGATACTGCTTTTAAAGATGTTAACTTTTTGAATTGTAAAATGATAGGCGTAAAGTTTTATAGTTGCGATTCTTTTTTACTACAACTTTCGTTTAAAGAATGTCAATTGCAATATGCTTCTTTTTATCAGTTAAAAATTCCGAAAACAAAATTTTTAAATTGTAATTTAGAAGAAGTCGATTTTACAGAAGCTAATTTAAATGGCTCGTTATTTAATGATTGTAATTTAAAAAGCACAATTTTTGATAGAACAAATTTAGAAAAAGCAGACTTTAGCACCGCTTTTAATTTTAGAATAAATCCAGATGAAAATGCTTTGAAAGGAGCAAAGTTTAGTAAAGAAAACATTGAAGGATTGTTGTTTGGATATAAGATTATTATAGAGTAAATTTTCTATGAAACGAGTGTTGAGTAAATGTGAAATAAGAAAATGTCTGAAAGATAAAAGAGTTAATGAGTAGAGAAATAGAAGACAAACTAAATAAAATTCCAATAGTAAATTTGTTGGTTAAATTCGGGAAACAAATAAAAATTCCGGGTTTAATAGGTATGTCTTTATATGATGTTTTAGAACTCTACATTATTGGTATTATTGAAGGTGCTTTAACCACAAGAGCAGGAGGGATTGCCTTCAGTTTTTTTATGGCAGTTTTTCCATTTATGCTGTTTATTTTAACGCTAATTCCATACATTCCAATAGAAGGTTTTCAAGAAGGTTTATTCTCATTTATCAAAGATGTTTTACCTCCACAAACTTTTGATGCTGTAAATTTGGTAATTGGCGATATTATTAACAATCAATATGGAGGTTTACTTTCCTTTGGATTTTTACTTTCTATTTTTTTAATGACCAATGGAATTAACGCTATTTTTGGAGGCTTCGAATATTCGTATCATATCACAGAATTCAGAAATGTTTTTAGGTCTTATTTTGTGGCTTTAGGTGTTTCTCTATTAATCTCGGTTTTCTTAATATCAACAGTAATTTTAGTAATATTATACCAGTTTGCATTAACTAAAATTGATGAAATTGGTTGGCTAAATACCACAGACCTAAATCTATTTTATTATGGTAGAGGTTTACTGTTTGTTTTGATGATTTTTATTATTGTTTCACTACTATTTAGGTATGGAACAAAACAAGGAAAAGAAATACGATTTTTCTCTGCAGGAGCTGTTTTAACTACAGTTGTTTCAATTTTTACTTTCTATTTATTCGGAATTTACGTACTAAAATTTGCGCAATACAATCAGTTATATGGTTCTATTGGTACACTTTTAATTTTGATGCTTTTTGTTTGGTTAAATTCCATTATTTTATTGTTAGGGTTTGAATTAAATGCCTCTTTGCATAAGCTAAAAAGGATAAATAAAACCTTTATTTCACGTAATAAATTATAAGTTTTTCACGATATTTGCGCTCTTAAATTTACAATTACAAAATCATAATTACGAATTTTTAGTTTTGTGTGATTCGCATTATAATAAAAAATTCTTAATTCATAATTATTTATATGAAACCAAGCATCCCAAAAGGAACTAGAGATTTTTCGCCAACAGAAGTTGCCAATCGTACATATATAATGAATACGATTAAAACTGCTTTTGAAACTTTCGGATTTCAACCAATTGAAACTCCGAGTTTTGAAAATTCATCAACATTAATGGGGAAATATGGTGAAGAAGGTGATCGGTTGATTTTTAAAATTTTAAATTCTGGTGATTATTTTAAAGATGTAAGAGAGGATATTAATAAGACTAGTTATATCTATTTACATTTCTTTGAGGTTTTTGATTTAATTAGAAAGAAAAGACCAAAAGAAGAAGAATATCAAGAATTTTTAAAAACCATCTTTAATAAGATTTATAACAAACAAAATTTAAACGACAACGAGAAGAATTACTTAAAATCTTTCTTTTCTTTAAATCAAAGTGATATAATTGATTTTTATACTGAGTTTGAATTAAAAGGAAAACCAGCAGATGAGTTTGTAGAACTTTTGCAGTTTAAAAGAAAAATGTATTCTCAATTTAGATTTGGTTACCTAAATCATTTTCAACTATTAAACTCAAAAAAATCTACACTTTTAATCTCTGAAAAAGCATTAAGATACGATCTTACTGTACCTTTTGCAAGATACGTTGTACAACATCAAAACGAAATTACATTTCCTTTTAAAAGATATCAAGTACAGCCAGTTTGGAGAGCAGATCGTCCTCAAAAAGGTCGTTTTAGAGAATTTTATCAATGTGATGCAGATGTTGTTGGTAGCAAATCTTTATGGCAAGAAGTTGAGTTTATAAAACTTTACGATACTGTTTTTACTCAATTAGGTTTAGAAAAAACGACGATTAAAATCAACAATAGAAAAATACTTTCTGGTATTGCAGAAGTTATTGGTGCACAAGATAAATTAATTGATTTTACTGTAGCTTTAGATAAGTTAGATAAAATTGGTCAAGAAAAAGTAGAAGCAGAAATGTTAAGTAAAGGCATTTCTGAACAAGCGATTCGAAAAGTACAACCTTTATTTTCTTTTAATGGTACTAATGAAGAGAATTTAGATGCTTTAGCAACAATGTTACAATCATCTGAAGAAGGAATTAAAGGAGTAGAAGAGTTACGTTTTGTAATTAATTCAATTTCTGAACTAGGTTTAACATCAGCAAATTTAGAAGTTGATGTAACTTTAGCAAGAGGATTAAATTATTATACAGGAGCCATTTTTGAAGTGTCTGCTCCAGAAGGCGTAAAAATGGGTTCTATTGGTGGTGGTGGAAGATATGATGATTTAACAGGAATCTTTGGTTTAAAAGATGTTTCTGGAGTTGGTATATCTTTTGGATTGGATAGAATTTACCTAGTTTTAGAAGAATTAGGTTTGTTTAAATCTGTAGATTTACCAAAACCAAAAGTGTTATTTATCAATTTTGGAGATGCAGAAGCTTTGTATGCTATGAAAGCAATTGCAGAGTTAAGAAAGCAGCATATAAAATCAGAATTATATCCTGATGCTGCCAAAATGAAAAAACAAATGAATTACGCCAACAAACGCGAAATTGAATTTGTTGTTTTGGTAGGTTCTCAAGAAGTAGAAAAACAAGAATACACATTAAAGAATATGGTTTCTGGTGAGCAAACAAAATGTTCTTTATCAGAATTAATAGACAAAATAAAATAGTTTTTATAAGCTAAAAGAGAGGTTTATAGCAATAATTTAACTTCTAATTTTTAAACTAAGTTTGTTTCGGTTTAAGTTATAGTTATCAAGAATTATTATGTTATAACGATAATTGATGTAAAATTGATTAAAATACGTTGCAAACACGTAAATTTGCACTCTAATATAGATTGAAATGTTTGAATTAAGCAGCAAAATGAATGACGAAAGAATAAAAGAAATTGGTGAAAATCACATTGGTACATCAGCAAAAACGCCTTTAAGAGACGATGCTTTTGATATTACGAATGAAGAAAAAATCAATAGAATTCAAGAAAGTGTTAAGGATATTTTAAACACTTTAGGTATGGATTTAACAGACGATAGTTTACAAGGTACACCAAAGAGAGTGGCAAAAGCTTTTGTAAATGAGATATTTATGGGTTTAGATCCTAAAAATATGCCAAAACCATCTACGTTTGATAATAACTACAATTATGGTGAAATGTTAGTAGAAAAAAACATTGTTGTGTATTCTACTTGCGAGCATCATTTATTACCAATTATTGGTAGAGCACACGTTGCTTATATTTCTGATGGTAAAGTTATTGGTTTATCTAAAATGAATAGAATTGTAGAGTATTTTTCTAAAAGACCACAAGTGCAAGAGCGTTTAACTATGCAGGTTGTACAAGCAATGCAAGAAGCATTAGGTACAGATAATGTAGCTTGTGTAATTGATGCAAAGCATTTGTGTGTAAATTCTAGAGGGATAAAAGACATAGAAAGCTCTACTGTTACAGCAGAATTTGGAGGTAAATTTAAAGAAAGTGAAACAAAAAGAGAATTTTTAGATTACCTAAAAATGAACACAGATTTCGATTGATTTATCAGTCTTAAAAATTCTTATAATTATAATATTAATAATCCGTTTAGAAATTTCTAAACGGATTTTTTTTGTTTTCTACCTAAGTTGTCAGTTCGAGTGATTTTGCTTTTTCGCAAAATTGTATCGAGAACATTTAAAGCAACAAACTTCTCAATTTAATTTTTCATTCTTCCGCAATGAAATATCTGAGTTGTTGATAGTTGAGATTTTTGAAATTTAATTTTATTTCCTGTCAGTTCGAGTAATTTTGCTTTTCGCAAAATTATATCGAGAACATTTACAATTTTCTATTTTAATCTTCAATTTCTTGGAATCTAAAAATCGGCTAAGCTAATTTAGACACCTTTATTCTAAGGAGTAACTAACGTTTTTAAAAAATAATTTTATTTTTTGCGACACTTATTAAAAATCTCAGTTCTTATATTGTAAGATAAAATTAACCAACTATTTTTTTGAACACCAACCAACTCATACAACAATGTAAACTGAATAATTACTCAGCACAATTACAAGTATATAATGCTTATAAAAATATGATGTTTGGTGCTGCTGTTAGAATTTTAAAAAGTAGAGAAGAGGCAGAAGATGTTGTACAAGATTGTTTTATAAAAGGTTTTCAAAAAATTCATCAACTTAAAGAAGGTGCAAATTTAGGAGCTTGGTTTAAAAGAATTGTAATTAATAAATCTTTAGATGTTGTTAAAGAGAAAAAAAAGATTGTTTGGGTTGATGAAACTTTTGTTTTAGAAAAAGAATCTGATCAAGAAAATGAAGTAACAAATGATATTTCTATCGATTTTATAAAGAGCTGTATACATCAACTTAAAGAAAAATACAGTATTATTTTAACGCTTTATTTAATTGAAGATTATAATCATAGAGAAATAGGAGAGCTTTTAAATATTAAAGAAAGCACAGTTAGAAATCAATATAGAAGAGGAAAAGAACAACTTTTGCTATTGATAAAAAAATAAGAAAGATGAAACTTAAAGAGTTTATACAAGAACATAAAAATGATTTTAATAACGAAACAATGTCTAAAGAAGCAGATGTTTCTTTTGAAAAATTATTGCGAAAAGAATTACATCAACCTAAAAAGCAAAAGGTTATTTCTATCAAATTTATTTCTATAGCTGCAAGTATTGTAATTATCTTTTCTGTTGGATTTTGGTATATCAACTCAAAAAAAATAAATGTTGCACAACAACAATTAATGGCAAGTTTAGATGCAGATTCTGCAGGAAAACGTTTAGAAGGTATTTATGCTTTTAATGATGAGTATAAAAAAGAAGACGCAAGAATAATTAATAGATTAATAGAAATTATACATAAAGATGAAAATGCCAATGTAAAAATTGCAACCATTGATGCGCTTTTACAATTTCCATCTAATGAGAAAATTAGAAAAAATTTAATAGTGGCTTTAGAAAAAGAAAACAAGCCTTTGGTACAAATAAAATTAATTAAAGCTTTAAGTGTTTTAAGAGAAAATCGCGCGAAAAAACCTCTTGAAAGAATTATAAATGATGAACAAACCTACCCAATAGTAAAAAATAATGCAACATTAGCTATGGTAGAAATTAAAAAATAATATAATGAAAACAATAAAAATACTATTCATTTTTGCACTGTCTATTCACTTTTTACAGACAAATGCCCAAGAGAAAAAAATAAAATTTAACAAAGGAACTTTAAAAATTTGCTCTTCTAAAAATTTTGAAATTGAAGGTTATGATGGAACTGAAGTTATTATAAAAAGTTTGCACGATAAAAGAAGAGCTAATTTAACGTATTCAGTGTCTGGCACTAGAGGTTCAAGAGCTTATTCTTATAGCAGTTCTTCCAGTAATTCTAATAGAGTTGGAGTTGCAAGATTAGGAACGATAAGATCATCTGCTACAAGTGCTAAAGACTCAACAATTAAAGGAAATGTTTTCTTTTTAAATAATGATGGGGATAGAAAAAATGGTTTAAAGAAATTGGGTAAGAAAAATGAAAACTCAGATTTAGGAATCTATTTTATCATTGAAAAAAATGGTGATGAATTGGTTTTTAAAGATAATTCTGAAGGACAATTAATTATGATGAGCAATGAAAGATATCAAATTAAAATTCCGAATTCTATTAAATTAGATTGGCAAACCAACAATTGCAAAGAAGCAGAGGTTAAAAATAATCAACATCGTTTTTTTAATTCAAAACCATCCAGTTTATCCAATTTTAATGGAGAAGTAGAAATCTCATCAACCTTAAATAATACAAAGTTAAAAGATGTTACTGGGCCAGTTTCTATAAATACTATTGGTGGTAATGTTACTATTGAGTTTGATAAAAAAACACCACAAAAACTCTATTCTATTTATTCTAACAACGGATTTATAGACATAACTTTTCCATCAAATTCAGATATAAAATTAGATGCAACAGGTAGAGAAATTTTTAGTGATATCGATTTTAAAATTGAAGAAGAAACAGAAGAACGAGATTTGCAGATTATGAAATTGAAACTAAATAATGGTAAAGTAAAAATGAAATTAAATGCCAATTTGGGTAATATTTATTTGAGAAAAAAATCCGTTTAGAAATTTCTAAACGGATTTTTTTATTTTTAACTCCTGCAAGGTTTTAAAAACCTTGCAGGATAATAGTTTATTTATTTACTAAAACAAACTCACCTTTTTCAATTAAAGGAATTGCTTGTTTGTATTTTACCTCTTTTTCTTCACCACTCATTACATTTTTAATAGTAACACGTTCGTTTCTACCAATTTTTGGTTGCTCTCTTACTACAGTTTCAACAGGTTCTTGTTGTTGCTGTCTAGAGTTTTGAATGGCTTGTTCTGTAGTGTTTTGAACATCAGCTTTGCTAGTATTTAATTGCTCTCTTTTTTGTTGACGAGCTTCAGAAATCTGATTAGATTGTTGAGGTAATTCTCCTTTAAATAAGAATGATAAAACTTCTTTATTTATTTCATCTACAGTTCTTTTAAACAATTCAAAAGCTTCGAACTTATAAATTAATAGAGGGTCTTTTTGTTCATAAGACGCATTTTGTACAGATTGTTTTAACTCATCCATTTTACGTAAATGCTCTTTCCAGTTTTCATCAATAATGGCTAACGTTATATTTTTCTCAAAATCTGTAATTAACGATTTACCATCACTTTCGTAAGCCTCTTTTAAGTTGGTAACAACTTGTAAAGATTTAATTCCGTCTGTAAAAGGAACTACAATTCGTTCATAACGATCACCTTCATTTTCAAAAACATCTTTAATAACTGGGAAAGCTAAAACAGCATTTCTTTCGATTTTTGCTTTGTAATGTTCAGTAACAATATCGTACAATTTGTCTGTTAATTCTTTTTCAGACAGTTTATTAAACTCATCTTCAGAAAAAGGAGAAGTCATCGAAGAGAATTTGATCAATTCAAACTCAAAATTCTGAAAATCTTTAGCGCCTTTATTTGCCAGGATAATAGATTCGCAAGTATCATAAATCATATTTGCAATATCTACTTGTAAGCGTTTACCGTCTAAAGCATTTCTTCTTCTTTTGTAAACAAACTCACGCTGAGAGTTCATAATATCATCATATTCTAACAAACGTTTTCTGATACCAAAGTTATTTTCTTCAACTTTTTTCTGAGCTCTTTCTATAGATTTGGTAATCATAGAATGTTGAATAACTTCACCTTCTTGTAAGCCCATTCTATCCATCATTTTGGCAATTCTATCAGAACCAAAAAGACGCATTAAGTTATCATCTAAAGCCACATAGAACTGAGAAGAACCAACATCACCTTGTCTTCCTGCACGTCCTCTTAACTGTCTGTCTACTCTTCGTGAATCGTGTCTTTCTGTACCTACAATTGCTAAACCACCAGCTTCTTTTACTTCTTTAGATAGTTTAATATCTGTTCCACGACCAGCCATATTTGTTGCAATGGTTACAACACCAGGTTTACCAGCTTCTGCAACAACATCAGCTTCACGTTTGTGTAATTTTGCATTTAATATATTATGAGGAATTTTACGCATTTGTAACATTCTACCCAATAATTCTGATATTTCTACGGATGTTGTACCAACTAAAACTGGTCTTTTTTGTTCTACTAATTTTACAACATCTTCTATAACAGCATTGTATTTTTCACGAGCAGTTTTGTAAACTAAATCTTCTTTATCATCTCTTTGAATAGGTCTGTTTGTTGGTATTTCTACAACGTCTAATTTGTAAATTTCCCATAACTCACCTGCTTCTGTAATCGCAGTTCCTGTCATACCAGAAAGTTTACGATACATTCTAAAGTAATTCTGTAAAGTTACAGTGGCAAAAGTTTGTGTAGCATCTTCAATTTTACAGTTTTCTTTTGCTTCAATTGCTTGGTGTAAACCATCAGAATAACGACGACCGTCCATAATACGACCTGTTTGTTCATCAACAATCATTACTTTATTGTCCATAACTACATACTCAACATCTTTTTCAAAAACAGTGTATGCTTTTAAAAGTTGATTCATAGTATGAATACGCTCGCTTTTTATGCTAAAGTCTTTGTATAGTTCTTCTTTTTGGGAAGCTTTTTCTTCTTTTGATGTTTCTGCTTTATCAATTTCACCAATTTTAACACCAATATCTGGTAATACAAAGAAAGTATCGTTGTTTGTTTTTTCTGATAAATGGGCAATACCTTTATCAGTTAAATCAATTTGATTATTTTTTTCTTCTACAACAAACCATAAATCTTCATCTACTTCTGGCATCAACTTGTTGTTGTCTGCCATATATGTATTTTCAGTTTTTTGTAAAATTTGTTTTGTACCTTCTTGAGATAAAAACTTAATTAAAGCTTTATTTTTAGGTAAACCTCTGTAAACTCTTAATAATAAGAATCCACCTTCTTTTTCGTTTCCTTCTGCTAATAATTTTTTTGCTTCTGCTAAAACACCAACTAAATGCTTTTTTTGTAAAGCAACAATATCTGCAACTAAAGGTTTTAAGTCGTTAAATTCGTGTCTGTCTCCTTGTGGTACAGGACCAGAAATAATTAAAGGAGTTCTTGCATCATCAATTAAAACAGAATCTACTTCATCAATAATAGCGTAATTTGGTGCTCTTTGTACTAAATCGTCTTTAGAGCTAGCCATATTATCACGTAAATAATCGAAACCAAATTCGTTATTTGTTCCATAAGTAATATCTGCATTGTAAGCTTTTCTACGTGCATCTGAGTTGGGTTGATGAAAATCAATACAATCTGTAGATAAACCGTGGAATTCGAAAATAGGCGCCATCCAAGCTCTATCACGTTTTGCTAAATAATCATTTACAGTAACAACGTGCACTCCATTACCTGTTAAAGCATTTAAGTAAACTGGTAAAGTAGAAACTAGTGTTTTACCTTCTCCAGTCATCATTTCTGCAATTTTACCTTGATGTAAAACAGAACCACCAATTAATTGTACATCATAGTGAATCATATCCCAAGTAACAGGTTTACCTGCTGCATCCCAAGAATTTGCCCAAAAAGCTTTATCGTCTTCTAAAGTGATATGTTCGTTTGTTGCAGATAATTCTCTATCAAAAGGTGTTGCTGTAACTTCTACTTCTTCATTTTCTACAAAACGTTTGGCAGTTTCTTTAATAACAGCAAAAGCTTCTGGCATAATTTCTGCCAAAGTAGCTTCAGAAATAGCATATGCTTCATCTTTTAAAGCATCAATTTCGGTATAAATGTCTTCTTGTCTATCAATATCTGCTTCTTTAGCTTCTTGTTCTAATGCAGAAATTCTATCATCCAATTCTTTTGTTGCGGCTTTTAACTTATCTTTGAATTCTTGAGTTTTTGCACGTAATTCATCGTGTGAAAGTTTAGTAAGTGCTGCTTCAAATTTCTTTACATCTTCTACAATTGGTTGTAAAATTTTTAAATCTTTTTGCTGTTTATCACCTACAAAAAGTTTAATTACTGAATCTAAAATACCCATTTATTTATATGTTTTTTAGTTATTTAGAATAACTATGTTTGTTTAGTTAAATTTTAATTTTATCAATCAGAAAAGTATTTTCTTGGTTATCAAAAAACAAAAAAAAAGCCTCTTTAGAGACTTTTTATATTGTTTTGCATTATTTAGTATTCATCCTCATTCCAAAGATAATCATCTTCTGTGGGATAATCTGGCCAAATTTCAATTATAGAGTCATAAGCATCACCTTCATCTTCAATATCCTGTAAGTTTTCTACAACTTCTAAAGGAGCTCCTGTTCTAATTGCGTAATCTATTAACTCATCTTTGGTTGCTGGCCAAGGTGCGTCTGCTAAATAAGATGCTAATTCTAATGTCCAATACATTTCTTACTGTTTAATTTTGTGCAAAAATAATTTTTTTGCGGAATTATGCAAGTCTTTTTTAAGAAATATACAATGAAGTTATTGTTAATTTTTATGTTACACTGTAAATCAATACTTTGTATTTGTAATAAAAGTTAAAAATCCTTCAATAATCGATAAAAAAAGAACTTAGTTATTGTTTAGTAGGAATCCATTTAATTTCCTCTACTGCTAAGTCTTGAGACAATTTTCGTGCCAATACAAAAAGGTAGTCAGAAAGTCGGTTTAAGTATTTTAAGATGTCATTATTAATGTTTTCTTGGTCATTTAATTCTACAGAAAGGCGTTCTGCGCGTCTGCAAACACATCTGGCAACGTGACAGAATGACACTGCTTGATGACCTCCAGGTAGAATAAAATGTGTCATTTGAGGAAGTACAGCATCCATTTTATCAATTTCATTTTCTAAAAACTCAATAGAATTTTCATCAACTTTAGGAATATTTAAACGCTCTTTGCCAGATTTTAATGTTTCTTTTTCTGGCGGAGTTGCTAACATTGCACCTAAAGTAAATAACTCATTTTGTATTTTTAGCAAAGAATTTTTAATTTTATCACTAATTTCTTGATCCTTTATTAATCCAATATAAGAGTTTAATTCATCTACAGTACCATAACTTTCTATGCGTAAATTGTATTTTTTTACTCTAGAACCTCCAAAAAGAGCTGTGGTTCCTGCATCACCAGTTTTTGTATATATTTTCATTAAAAATGAGTTTCGAATTTGAAAAGTGCTAAGTTACAAAGTTTATCCTTGTATAATTGCTAAACTCTAATTCTAAAATCTTCTTTTGCCTGTTCTTTTCTAAAGAATAATAATCCAAAATAAAACAAATTAATACTTACAGTTAAATTATTTTTTTTAATGATGTTCTGCCATTCTTGTTCTGATTTTTTTGATTGATAAATACCATCAATCAAAATAATATGTTTAGAACTTAACTTTGAAAAGTTTATATTTTTAACACTTTCTATGTTGTTGATATATAGTAATTTGTAATTTTCTGGTTTTTCATTAAAACTAGAACTATCAAAAGAAATTTTATCAATTTTAAAATAAATTAGAATTTTTGAGAGTAGTTTTTTTTGCTTTTTTGATAGACTTTTAAGTACTGAATATTCTTCAAAATTAATGCTTTTTATTTTTTTTTGATACAAACCTTTGGTAACAAAATCGAATACAAAAGGGGAATGAACTCCGTGTTCATCTGTAGATTTTAGTAAAAATTGTAGATAAGAAAAAAGTTGAAAGAACATTAAATTTTGTTTTCTTTTTAAGGATAATTAGTTTTTATAAAATGCTTAAATTCGTAAAAACAAACATACATAAATCTATTTTAATGATTCCAGAAAATGAATACGCGCCTTATTACAAATCATACATACAATTGATTGAAAGTAATGAAAAATCTTTATTAGATAACTTGAAACATTCTCAATTAGATTTTGAGAATACATTAAGAAAAATATCAAAAGAGAAAGGTGATTTTGCTTATGCAGAAGGTAAATGGACTTTGAAGGAGTTGGTGCAACACATTATTGATACAGAACGTGTTTTTTGTTACAGAGCTTTGTGTTTTGCAAGAAATGATAAAACTGAATTACCAGGTTTTGATGAGAATTTTTTTGTTGATAATTCTAACGTTCAGAATAGAGATTTTTATGATATGTTAGACGAAATGAAAGCTTTAAGAATTAGTACAATTCACCTTTTTGAAAGTTTTTCTGATGAAGATTTGTTAAAAATTGGTGTTGGTTCTGGTAACAAAATGTCTGTGAGAGCTTTAGGGTTTATTTTTTCTGGACATCAAACTCATCATTTAAATATAGTTAAAGAAAGATATTTGTAAGTTTGCAGAAATAATTTGATATAATGACTTTACCAAAATTTTTATTGGCCGATAATAGTGAGTTTCCTGAAGATATTTTTGTTTTACATACAGAATTTCCTCGTTTTATGATTAATCTTAAAGATGATGAAATAGAATGGTTCGAAGATTTAACAGGAGAAAACGAAGAAGATATTGCTACAGAATTAGCAGATTTAATGGATAAAGCTGGTGAGTTTTACGATGCTGAAATGAAGTTATACGAATAAAAAAAATGCCTAAATTAGTATTTAAACTAATATTAGGCACCAACTAACCAACCAGTTGTTTATTTTTTAAGCTTTTAATTTTACAGGTATTCTGTAAATCTCACCTTTTTTTGTTCCTTTTACTTTTACTTTTTTGTAGTTTAATTTTGTTTTTACAAAAGAACTAAATTCAGATACTTCAGAGTCTACAGAAACAATTACAACTTCATTGTCGTTGTTAATCATAAAAGAGATTCTTGCAGATGTAGTGTCTTCTAATTCTAACTGAATTTCATTTCCTAACATAGAAACAATTTCTGTTCTTAATTTGCTAGATACTTTTGCTTTTTCTGTTTCATTTTTTTTCTCTGTTGCAGTTGCAGAAAAAGTGGTTGCTAAAGTAATTGCAATAATGGCGATAATAGATTTTAAATTTTTCATTTTATTTGAGTGTGTTAAGTTAAACGATACATAGAAAAGACGCCCAATCTTTAAAAACGTTTCACTAAAAAAATGACTTTAATAATTTCTTAACATATTTTGATTGTTCTTAACAATTTTTAACTATAATATTAAGAATTCTTTCGAATCGATATAAGAATTGAAGTATATTGTTTTAAAAACAAACCTATTTATATTTCCAGATTTTCTTAATTTTATTTTTATCTCTCGTAATTTTTGTACCTAATAAACCTTCCCAAAGAAATAAATCTGATATTTTTTCAATTTTACTGGTAGGCACTTGAAACGTTTCTAAATCTTCATCTGTGGCTTTATTTGGTATTATAAAAGACCAAATATGCAAAGTGCCTCTATGATTTTCTGTAAGAATAGATTTAAAGTAGGAGTGAGGTATAGGTAAAGTTACACCTTCGTCTTTTTTGGAATCAATTACTTTAACTTCTGTATCAAATAAAAATAGAGGACCAGAAATTACATAAGTTTCTAAAATATTTTTTTGACCATCTAAAACTCGTACTGCATTTTCTAAACGTTTCCAAACACCTTTGTTAAAAGATGGTACTTGAGGCGTCATGTTAGATAATAGAAAAGTTTCGCTATTTTGAATCTGAGTTTCAAATTGATTTGCACTTGCTACTAAATGACCTCTGTTAAAACCAGAATTTAAATAGTCTGCTAAATCTGCTCTAAACATTTCTGGAATTCTGTAATCGGGTCTAAAATTATCTATTCTTTCAATGTCAGTTCTGTCTTTATCTATAATTTCTAAAGCCCATTTTGCTTGTCTAAAATAATAGGAGTAACCTAAAACATAATGACGATTAAAAAGAATTTGATCTGCAGCTGGTACTCCATATCTGGTTTCACGTTTTAAATTAGATTGTGTAATCATCGCTAAAGTTTTAGTAATTAGTTAGATGTACAATATAATTTTAAAAAACGGAACTTAAAACAGGAAAAACCTTATTTCTTTGCTTTTTCTACCAACTCTAATTTTTCTAATGAAGTTTTTGTTGTGAAAATTCCGTAATTGATGGTTACACTTTTCTTGTCAATCTTGTCAATTGTACCCACAGAATTAGAATCTATAATTCTAACTCTATCATTTACTTTATAAATGTATTTAGATTTTTCTTTGGCAATTTTAGCCGCTTCAATCTTTTTTTCTTTTCTAACTTCTACTACCTTTTCTAAAACCTCTTTTTCTACTTTTTTAATAGTTTCTTGCACTTGTTTTGCAACCACTTTTGCTTTTTGTTTTTGCGCTTTTGTTTTAGGTTTTATAGGATTTTTCTTTACGTGCCTTACTTTTTCGTCTGCAACCCATTTGTTAAAATTAGCATTTAACTCCTTTTTGTTGTTGGTCTGAAAGTATTTATTCAACAACTCATTCGTCTTTCTACCTAAAGAAAGCATTTTCTGATTTTGATCGTACAATTCTTGGAAACCTGATAATTTATCTTGAATTCGTTGTTCTTTTTCTTGTAAACTATCTAAATGTTCTTGCCCTTTAGATTTTTGTCTTTCTAAATTATCAGAATTTTTTTGAAGTCTATTTCTTTCTTTTTGCAGTTTAGATATGGTTTTGTCTAAACGTACTTTTTCAGTTTCTACTCTTTTTTTAGCTTTATTGATTAAACTAAATGGAATTCCGTTTTTTTGAGCAACTTCAAAAGTAAAAGAGCTACCTGCTTGCCCAATAAATAAACGATATAAAGGTTCTAAAGTGCGTTCATCAAATTGCATATTTGCATTGGTAACATTTTCTAATTCATTGGCTAAAACTTTTAAATTAGAATAGTGGGTAGTTATAATTCCGAATGCTTTTTTATGATAAAATTCTTCTAAGAAAATTTCAGCTAAAGCTCCACCTAATTCTGGGTCTGAACCTGTACCAAATTCATCAATTAAAAATAAAGTATTCTCATTACACTTACGTAAAAAATAACGCATATTTTTAAGGCGATAACTATAAGTACTTAATTGGTTTTCAATAGATTGGTTATCTCCAATATCCGTTAGAATTGTGTCAAAAATATAAGTTTCACTACGTTCATCTACAGGAATTAATATTCCACTTTGCACCATAATTTGCAACAAACCAATGGTTTTTAAGGTGATACTTTTTCCACCTGCATTTGGTCCTGAGATTACTATAATTTGTTGCTTTTCATCTAATTTAATAGTTTGTGCAACCGTTTTTATTTCTTGTTCTTTATTCTTTTTCCATAAAACAGGATGATAGGCATTTTTAAAAAATATCTTTTTATTATTCGATATTTTTGGAAGAATTGCATCCATTTCTAGTGCATATTTTGCCTTTGCACCAACTGTATCTGTGTGAATTAAAAATTGAATATATTCATTTAATAAAGCAACACAAGGACGAATTGTGGTGGCTAAAGCACGCAATATTTTTACAACTTCTTGTTTTTCTTCGTACACTAAATTCTGATATTCTCTGCTATAAGAAAGTGTTGCTTGTGGTGCAATATAAACGATATTACCAGATTTAGAAGAACCTAATAAACTACCAGGAACTTTTCTTCTGTGCATTGCAGAAACGGCCAAAACCCTTTGATTGTCTACAATTGTTTCTTTAATATCATCTAAATAACCAGCAGCAATTGCTTTAGATAATGCTGATGAAAAACTTGCGCCAATTTTACCACGAACATTATTAATATCTCTTCTAATTTGTTTTAAAGAAGCTGATGCATTGTTTTTAACTTCTCCAGAAATATCTATAATTTTCTTTATTTCATCGTCTACAAAAGTGGTGAATTCTATTTCTTGAGAAAGCGCATAAAAAGTAGGGAACTGAATTTGAAATTTCTTAAAAAACTTAATTAATTCATTTACAGTAAGTGAAGTTGTGGCTATTTTTAAAAATGCATCAGTTTCTATAAAGCTATTTTCTATAGCCAAACGTTTTACATTTTCTATAATATTATCAAATCCGTGATTAGGAACTCTGTTTTCACTTTCAAAAGAAGATAAATATTCATCTACTAAATGCAGTTCTTTAAACAGTTCTTTACGCTGCTGAATTGGTTTAGTTTCAAAGATTTTTTCTTTACCTAAACTAGAAATGCAAAATTCTGAAATGTGTTGTAAAACCGTAGAAAATTCTAAATCTTGAAGTGTTTTCTCTGAAATGTTCGTTCTCAATATTGTATTTTTGAATTCTTTTTTGAGTGATTTTATCACTAATAACAACAAAAATAGGAACTATGGAAGTAAAAATAGCGGATTCTTGGAAAAATATCTTACAACCAGAATTTGATAAACCTTATTTTAAAGAATTAACAGATTTTGTAAAATCGGAATATGAAAATTATATTTGTTATCCGAAGGCAAAAGACATTTTTGCAGCTTTTGATTTTTGTTCTTTAAACAATTTAAAAGTGGTTATTATTGGTCAAGATCCTTATCACGGACCCAGTCAAGCAAATGGATTGTGTTTTTCTGTTAAAGATGCTATAAAACATCCACCTTCTTTAGTTAATATTTTTAAAGAAATTTCTTCGGATTTGAATCAGGAATATCCACAAAGTGGGAATTTAGAAAAATGGGCAAAGCAAGGAGTTTTGTTACTCAATGCAACTTTAACTGTTAGAGCACACGAAGCTGGTAGTCATCAAAAAAAAGGATGGGAAACTTTTACAGATTGTGTTATCAAACAAATATCCGAAGAAAAAGAAAACATTATTTTTTTACTTTGGGGAGGTTTTGCCAAGAAAAAAGTGAAATTAATTAACAAAAAGAAACATCATATTTTAGAATCTGGGCATCCATCACCTTTAAGTGCCAATAGAGGTTATTGGTTTAATAATAAACATTTTTCTAAAACAAACGAAATTTTACAAAGTATGAATAAGCCTAAAATACAATGGTAGATAATAGTGTTTCGTTGTAATATGGCAATAAAATAGCTTCAATTAGATCTTCTGTGGTATCTTCATAATCTACATCAATAAGATTATCTGCCTGAATCCATTTTGCAATTTTTGTAATTCTTTTTTTGCTTAATTTCTTTAAAACAGGTACGCCCATTTCTTTTAAAGCTAATGCATTGCATTTTTGTTCATATTGGTTTTTCATTGGTATTACCATCAGCTTTTTTCTTAAAAATAAAGCTTCAGAAGGAGTTTCAAAACCTGCTCCACAAAGTACACCACTAGATGAAGCCATACTTTTTATAAAATCGAATTCGTTTACAGGGTAAATAGTTATGTTTTTTCTAAATATTAAACTTGTAGTTTCTTTAGAAAAAATATGCCATTTTACAATTGGTATTTGAGACAATACTTTTACTATTTTATTATGATTATAAGATGGTAAGTATACTGTAAAATGCCCTTTATTTGTAATTTTTCTGTTACGAATCTTTTTTCTGATTATTGGTGTAAATGTAGTAGTACTATAGGTTTTAAAATGAAAACCAAATTTTGAATTTGCAGGTGCGTAATATTTTAAAATTAGTTTTTCTAAAAAATGCTTACTGTATTTTGGTGCAGCTTTATCTGACACTGCATTTTGATGACTTAAAGAAACAATGTTTACATTATTTATTTTAGCAGCCCAAGCAGAAACTGGCTCAAAATCATTTAAAACTAAATCATATTTTTTAACAGGTAATGCTTTAATTTCTTTAAAAAATCGAGATAGATTCATTTTTTTATAACTAGCTAAAAAATCAATACCTCCTTTTTTACCAAAGGTGTAATTTAATCCGTGTATTTTATATTTAATTTCATAACCTAATTCTAAGTCATTTTCGTTGCCACTTACTAAAATATCTAGATCGCCTTTTTCTTGTAGAATAGGAATAATTTCTTTGGCTCTAGTTATATGCCCATTTCCTGTACCTTGTATTGCATATAGTATTTTCATAGAAATAATTTATGTATTTGTTATATCGAACTCTTTTAACAATTCATTAAATAGAATAGTATGTTCTTTTTCTTTGTCTTTTTTCTTTCCCTTTTTTGTGTCTTTAAACTCAAAGCTTTTAGCAACTTCATCTTTAGCATATTCGTATAAAGACCATTCTTTTTTATTGTATTCGAGAGCAGTTAAATTCTCTATCCAATCTCCAGAGTTTAAATAAAGAGTTTCTCCTTTTTGATTTTTTATTTTTCTGATTTCTGGTTGATGAATATGGCCACAAATCACATAATCGTAATTATTATCAATAGCAATATCAGAAGCAGTTTTCTCGAAATCATTAATAAATTTTACAGCGCTTTTTACACTGTTTTTTATTTTTTTTGAGAGCGATAATTTTCCATAACCAAAAAGCTGACTAACCCAATTTATAAAAGTGTTTAAAACTATTAGTAAATCGTATCCTTTACCGCCTAATTTTGCCAACCATTTAGAGTGTTTCATTGTAACATCAAAAACATCACCGTGAAAAATCCAAGCTTTTTTACCATCCAGATTTAGAATAATTTTATTTAAAATCTTGAAATTACCTAGTTGAAAGCCTCTAAATTTTCTAAGCATTTCATCGTGATTTCCAGTAATGTAATAGACCTTAGTTTCTTTTGATAGTAGAGATGTGATATGTTTAATCACATTCATATGCGATTTAGGAAAAAATCGTTTTTTAAACTGCCATATGTCTATAATATCTCCGTTAAGAATTAGTGTTTCTGCTTGAATGGTTTTTAAATAATTCAGTACTTCTTTTGCTCGGCAACCATAAGTGCCTAGATGAATATCAGAAATTACAACTAATTCTACCTTACGCTTTTTAGTTTTTTTCATTTTAAGAAGTTCGTTAGAGGAACTAGGCCAACTATTTTTAAGAGATATAACAAGTTTTTAGCTTGATATTTTTTATACATAGCATCTATTTGCTCTTGGTTTTAACAAATATAGAAGCCTAATGTATTTTTAGCGTAAAATTAAAATGAATAAAAAGTAAGTTTAATCTTATTAAAAAGTTTGTGAAAAGTTAATAAAACATTAAGAAATAATGTTTTATAGTGATTCTGTAAAAAAAATAAAATCCACTTAAAAAAGTGGATTTATTGAATTTGAAATTAAGAAACAAGAAGAGTTTAAGTTAAATCTGCTTGCTGTAATGTTGTTTGAGTTGTTGAATTTTGATCTGCTAAACCACAAGAGCTTGATGTACTTCTACAAGAAGAAAAACAAATAACTCCTAAAATACAAATTACAATAAATGCTGCTTTTTTCATTTTTTTTCTATTTTCGATTTAAATGTACATATTTTTTATGAAATCTCCCGAATTTTTCTTCTTTTCAATAACGTTAAACTTCACCATTTTATTTTGAATGCGTGTAATTAAGTTTTTTGTTATTGGTTTTCCAGGGTTCCATTCAGTTATCTTTAGCCACTCTCGAATATCTTCTAGTTGTTGTTCGTATCTTTTTGCTAGTGTTTTATCTATATCTTTAATTTGTTTAAAGTCATTAGTTTGGTTATTTATAATGTCTAAGACTTTTTTAACTTCATTAAAATTATTTTCTAAAATTTCATTTCTTACAGCTATAACAAAACATGGCCAAGGAGTTGGGCAATCATCAATTCTTCTAAAAGTACCGTTATCTACATAAGGTTTTGTTGTAAAATGTTCCCACATAAAATAATCAGCTTCACCATTTGTAAGTGCTTCTATACCGCCATCTAAATTTTTAATTACTTTAAATTTTAATTTAGAAACATCCCAACCTTGATTGTATGCATTTACAATGGCCATTAAATGTGAGCCAGAACCAAATCGACTAATCGCAATTGTGGCGTGTTCTAAATCTTCTATTTTTTTAAATGATGAATTTGCACCAACGTGAATACCCCAAACTAAGGGAGTTTTTACAAAAGTTTGTACAATTTTAGACGGATTGCCAGCAGCAATGTCTTTAATTATACCTTCTGTTAACACAATAGCAATATCTACAGAACCATCTCTTAAGGCTTTGCACATTTGCCCAGTGCCTCCATAAAAGTCTTGCCAACGTAAATTAATATTATGTTTATTGTATTCTTTATTTTTAAGTGTAATGTACCAAGGATAGTTGAAATGCTCAGGAACTCCACCTACTTTTAAGTTCGTCATTTAAGCTACTATTTTATCTAAGGTATATGTAATTAAATCGGCAACTACATTACCAGGGTTTTTACTAAAAGTACCATTGGCTCTATTTGCTATTATAGCATTTATAGAGCAAGCCTTATGGCCTAATAATTTTGATAAACCGTAAATAGCAGAAGTTTCCATTTCTAAATTGGTAATTCTATTATTTTTAAAATTAAAACTATCAATTTTATGGTTTAAATCATTGTCTTGTAATGCTAATCGTAAAATTCTTCCTTGAGGACCATAAAAACCCCCTGCAGTTGCAGTAATTCCTGTAAAAGTTTTATCAGAAGTTAACTTGCTTTCTAACTCTTTACTGTTTGATATTATTATAGGATATGCTTTTTTTGCACTCCAATTTGTATGCGCTACAAAAGCATTTTCTATTTCTGGATTAGAAATAGTATCTATTTGATAGGAGTGAAGCAATCCATTTAAATCGAGTCCGTGAGAACTAATTACAAAAGAATCTACAGGAATATCTACTTGTAAAGATCCAGAAGTACCAATTCTTACAATATTTAAAGAAGTTAGTTTTTCTTTAGGTTGTCTTGTTTCTAAATCGATATTAACCAAAGCATCTAATTCATTTAAAACAATATCTATATTATCTGGTCCAATACCAGTTGATATTACAGATATTCTTTGGTTTTTATAACGACCTGTTGTTGTTTTAAATTCTCTTTTTTGCGTAGTAAACTCAATAGAATCGAAGTGTTTCGTAATTTTATCAACTCGATCTTGGTCACCAACAAAAATTATATTTTTTGCAATATGTTCTTCTCTTAAATTAAGATGATAAATACTACCATCAGGATTTAAGATAAGTTCAGAAGGTTTTATAGGCATTTAAGATGTAATTTGTAACAGCTTATTAGATTGATTATGATATAAAAAACTGTATTTTTTAGAACCACCAAGATAAGAAATATCATTTCTTATTTGGCCATAATAATTAATTTGATTTTCTAAAACTTCTTTTCCTTTTTTACTTAACTTAACAGGATTAAAAGAATGGAAGAGTTTTCTTAAATCGTTAATTTTATTTTCGTATTGTAAATCGCCAAAACCATAAGCATCACCATCTTTTAAAAGCTGGCTAATTAATTCATTTTTAGAAGTTGGTTTTTTATTTAAGGCAGTTTCTAGAATAGTATTTTCAACTTTATTTAATCCGTTTGCAATAGAAGGGAAACGTAATAAATGTGCTTCTATAGCAGAAGTTAAATATTGAAAAGGAGACATTGGGTTAAATTTATATACGGTTTCTAAACGTAGAGGGGAGTCTGAACAGTATAATTGCCATATGTAATCGGCATATTCAATATCATCTTGGGTTAATTCCATTCTATTTTTAAAATGGCTTTGAATTTGTTTTTCGTTTAACTCTGGTAAAGCGTACATTCGTTTTGAGTTACCTACTTTGCCGCTGCAAACTAAAGAAATGTGGTGTCCTTTTCTGTAACGCTTTAACCAACTGATTACAGCAATCATATTAATTTGGCAAAACAAATCGTACTCGAACCATAAAACGATTTCTTTTTGTTGTTTTTCGTTACAAAGGTTTCTATATTCTTTAATGGTGTAATCTATAAACTTTTGTTTGCTTACTTTGTAAGAAGATTTAAAAAAATCATATCTATTTTTCCAAAAGGATTCGCTACCAACATCTATGGTAGTTTTACCTTCGCATAGCATCTCTCTCCAGGTAATAAATTCTCCTTTAAACTTTAATTTTTTTAGATAGTTCGTAGTACTATCACCATTTGTAATGTGTAATATTGAGCCCCCCATAATTGAAAAAAACGTTTATATATAGTTTAGTTAGTTGTCTGTTGATTAAAATTTACCCGCCTACGCGTTTTACTTTAAACCCTTTTTCTTTTAGCATTGTCATTATTTTATCTCTATAATCACCCTGAATAATGATTTTTTCATCTTTAAAACTACCTCCAACAGAAAGTTTTGTTTTAATTTCTTTTGCTAAAATTTTAAAATCTGAAGTTGCTCCAGTATAACCTTCTAATATTGTAATTGGTTTTCCTTTACGCTTTTCATATTTACATATTATAGGATCTTCTTGTAACCAAATATTTGATTTTTTTACTGCTGGTTCTTGAGTTTCTTTATGCTCAGGAAACAGGTTTTTTAATTGATCTTTTAAATCCATTATTTCTTTAATCCTAATTCTCTTAAACGTTCATCTAAAAACTCACCAGCTGTAATGTCATCGAATTTTTTAGGATTATTCTCATCAATACAATTTTCTAAAACATTTAGTTTCATATCTGAAACTGGATGCATAAAAAACGGAATAGAATAACGAGATGTACTCCACATTTCTTTTGGCGGATTTGTAACTCTATGAATTGTAGATTTTAATTTGTTATTACTATGTCTCGATAACATATCACCAACATTAATCATTAATTCATCGGGTTCAGCCATAGCATCAATCCAATCTCCATTATGGTTTTGAACTTGTAATCCTTTTCCTTGAGCACCCATCAATAAGGTAATCAAGTTTATATCTCCGTGTGCTGCTGCTCTTTCTGCTCCTTTTGGTTCTGTTTTTATTGGGGGGTAATGAATAGGTCTTAAAATGCTATTTCCATTTTTAATATAATCATCAAAATAAACCTCATCTAAACCTAAATGTAAAGCCAAAGAACGTAAAACATACTTCGCTGTTTTCTCTAACATCTTATAGGTTTCTTTACCAACTTCGTTAAATTTTGGTAATTCTTCTACATTTACATTATCTGGATATTCATTGGCATATTTAGAATCTTCATCTACATATTGTCCAAAATGCCAAAACTCTTTTAAATCGCCTTCTTTTTTACCTTTCGCAGATTCTTTACCAAAAGAAACATATCCTCTTTGACCTCCAATTCCTGGAATCTCATATTTTTCTTTTATTTCTGTAGGTAAATCAAAAAAGTTTTTAATTTCTTTATATAAATTATCTACTAAATTATCATCTAAAAAATGTCCTTTTAAGGCAACAAAACCTATGTTTTCATAGGCGTGTCCAATTTCATTGATAAATTTTTGTTTTCTATTTTTATCTTCGGATAAAAAATCGGCTAAATTTACACTAGGTATTTGATTCATTATTAATGAGCTATTTAACAAGCGGGTTTAAAGTTACAAAAAAAAGGTTTCGTTAATTCGTAAAAATATAAGAGCTATTTTAAATATTCAATTTTTTAATGTTAAAAAATTAAAGATTCCTAAATAATTATTTTTTTGAAAACGGAATTAAGTAAGATAAAGTATAATTAAAACCAAAACCTGTACCAGTTTCAAAAATTCTATTAAAACCTGGGGCATATAAAGTTTTAAAGTTTTCAGGCTCTTTTGCGCTGATTAATACTTTGTAAGAAAAACTTGCACCAAGGTAAAAATTTGTGAAAGTTTCAACTTTAAAACCAAACATAAATTCGGTCCAATGTGCATTTAAATTTGTAGTTGTATCTGTAGTAACTAGAGTTGCTGGGAAATATGGGACGCCATTATCTTCACCATTAACAACATTTGGTGTATAATGGTTTAAAGTTTGGTCGAAAATACTAAAACCATATCTAAAGCCCATAAAAACTTCGTTATTCATATCTAACCAATTTTCATAGGCATTATAATTTATACCTAATCTAATATAACTGCCTTTAGCTGTTGAATTTGTATATTCTTCTGCATTTGTTTCATCTTCAAAACCAAGTTCTGCAGCTATAAAAAGTCGTTTTGTTACTCTATAGTCTCCTACAATTTCGAAACCACTATTATAAGCACCATCTACAGATGCTTTTATAGGTTTACTAATGTCTACGCCCAATCGAATTCCGTATGGAGATTTATATACAATAGAATCTTTAGAAGTAGTGGCTTCGTCTAGTTCTTGTTCTTGAGAAAAAGCATCAACAACTATAAAAAGCAAGAAAATATTAATGAAATACTTGAACATGTGCTGTATTTTGATTGTCTATTGCTGTTTCTATTTGTGTAAAATCGGTTATCCAAGAATTATCTGTAGTAAAACTAACATTGTTAAATATTATTTTATAACCACAAGAACGAGAAACATATTCGTTTTCTGGAGTATAATCAATGGTAAATTGTTCAACTACATCTCCTTTAGATAAACTATAAATGGTTTGATTTGTATTTGTGTTTAGTGGAATTACCAAAGAATCTGTAGATATGTTTTCAAAAATACTATCTTTAGTACCAGACCATACATAAAGATCATCTGCTGTTTTTATGGTGCTTCTATCTGCATCATCATAAAAACGGAGAATTAATTTTGGTGTTACAGGATTCTTAATACAGAAATCGTCCTTTTCACAACCCGAAATTATAATGACCATTAAAAAAAGAAAACCAAATATTTTTCTCATATATTATTCTTCAACTTCTACGATTCTATTAATGGCTTTTGCCAATTTAAAATCTAATTCTGTTACGCCTCCTGCATCGTGTGTTGTTAGTAAAATGTCTAAAGTATTGTAAACATTTGTCCATTCTGGATGATGATTTAGTGCTTCGCATTCAAACGCAATTCTGTTCATAGCAGACATACAATCTTTAAAATTATCGAATTCAAAATCAGTATGCAATGCATTATCATAAAATTCCCAATCAGTTAGGTTTTCTATTTTGTTTTCAATTTCTGAGTTCGTAAGTTTTTTCATTTTTGGAGGTTTTATTTGTTGCTAAAATAGTTTCATTTTAAGAAATATGCCTAAAACTTCACAAATAATTAACTGATTTAACATTTCTCGAACAAAACAACAGTTTCTATATGTGCTGTATGAGGAAATTGATCTACCAAACTAATTTTTTTAATTACATAACCAGCTTCTCTTAATAATTCTGTGTCTCTTGCCTGTGTTGCAGGGTTACAAGAAACATACACCATTCTGTCTGCATTTAAATCAATTATTTTTTTCAAAGTTTTTGGCATAATTCCTGCTCTTGCAGGATCTAAAATTATTGTTTTTATTTTATTTTTATATTCTGGATGATGAGTTAAAAACTTACCAACATCAGCAGCATAAAATTTTAAACCTTCAATATTATTTCTCTTTGCGTTTTTCTTGGCATCTTCAATAGCAGATGCAACAATATCTACACCAACAATTTTTGCATTATCACTTTCTGATGCTATAATTTGCCCAATAGTTCCTGTACCACAAAATAAATCCATAACTACAGTATTGTCTACTTTAGATTTATCTTCTAAAACATAATCAACTACTTTTGAGTATAATTTTTCTGCGGATTTAGGGTTGGTTTGAAAAAAGCTTTTCATACTAATTTCAAAATTTAAGCCTAATAATTCTTCTACAATTTTGTCTTTTCCATAAACTAAATCAATACTTCCAGAAGTTGCAATAGTTCTATCGCCAACTTCATCATTTATAGTATGTAATAAACCAGCAACTCTATCACCAAAAAGGTTTACTAAAAAACTAGCAAATTTATTTAAATCGAACTTTGGTAAATCATAAGAAGTAGTTACTAAATTGAATAATAATTCATTAGTTTTAAACGATTTTCTTACTACAAAATACCTGAAAAAACCTTCTTTTTTGGGTCCGTGCCAAGGATCTAAACCAGTATCAAAACAATATTTTCTGATGTTTTTTAAATTGTCTTCAAATTCTTTATCAAATAAACCTGAATCTTTTTCTAGATTATCTCCCATCCACCAAACTCCACGTCTTTTAAAACCTAGGGTAAATTCGTCTTTATCTCTTTTGGCAACTCTATCATAACCAATTGCAGAAAAACCATATTCCATTTTATTTCTATAGTGAAATACATTTGGAGAAGTAATAAATTCATCAAACAAATCTTCGATATTTTCTACTTTACCAATTCTTTTAAAAAGAGATAATGTACTTTCTTTTTTATATTGATGTTGTAAATCAATAGGTAATTGAATATAAGGAGCTCCAGGAATATCTTGAAACGGAACTTCAATTTCATTTTCTGAAGGTGCTAAAACATCAATTAATTTAGCTTCAGCGTATTTTTTGCTCGATTTTTTTATCTGTGCTTTTACCAATTGTCCAGGCAAAGTATTAGGTACAAATACAACAAAACTACCTTCATCAGAATGGATTCTTGCAATTCCTTTTCCTCCAAAAGCGTAATCTTCAATTTTTAATTCTAAAATTTGATTTCTTTTTACAAATTTATTTCGTTCTCTACGTGGCATTTTCAATTATTTATAAGGTTGCAAAATTAGACAAAATATAATTTCTTTAAACAAAAAAAGACCACTCAAATGAGTAGTCTTCTTTATTAAATTTTATAACTATTATTGTTTTGCTTCTTGTTGTGCTTCTTTAATCATTTCTTCATTGGCTACAATAGCAAATTCAACACGTCTGTTTTTGCTTCTACCTTCTGCAGTTTCGTTGGTTGCAATAGGGTCATTTATACCCAAACCTTTTGTTTCGAAACGAGCATTATCTACCCCATTTGCAGCTAAATAATCTTTTACAGAATTCGCTCTTTTTTCTGATAACATTTGGTTGTATTCAACTCTACCTGTACTATCTGTATAACCATAAATTACAATATTTGTGTTTTCATAATTATTTAAAACAGGAACCAATTTATCTAAATTCCCTTTGGCAGTTGCTGTTAAAGTAGATTTATTAGTATCAAAACGAACAGCGTTTTCACCTAAAGTTAGCATAATACCTTCTCCAACTCTTTCTACTTCTGCACCAGGAATTGCTTCTTGAATTTCACGAGCTTGTTTATCCATTTTATTACCAATAACACCACCAGCAACACCACCAATAACTCCACCTAAAACTGCGCCTAATTCTGAGTTCTTCTTGTTACCAACGTTGTTACCAATTACTGCACCCAAAATGGCACCTGCAGCAGCCCCAATTCCAGCTCCTTTTTGAGTGTTATTTGCATTTTTTGTTGCTTCGCAAGAAGTTAATGTACTTGCAGCTATTACTAAAATCGCTAAACTATATATGATTGTTTTTTTCATTGTGTTTTTAATTTAATTTTTTTGAAAAGTATAAGTTATGCTTTTAATGCTGCCTGCAACATTAATTTTATCAACTAAATCGAAGCTAGTTTCTGTTACGTTATTAATAGTTAAAACAAAACCATTACTTACTTCTTTAGCTTTATAATCGTTAGTGAATTTTAGCACAAATTGCCCCTCTTTGTTTAAATACCAGGTAATAGGAGAACTATAATCGATACAAGCACTGCTTGAGTTATTTAGTTTCATATCTCCTTTATTATTATTCGAAATAAAATTCCAGTTGCTGTTTACAAAACATTTAGAATCTGCTAAGTAAAATGATTCTACTTTTATATAATCAGATCCAGGATAATTAACAGAAGTAATTGTCCAGTTTCCTTTTAAAATGCGTTCTGTTTTATTATCAACTTTAGTATTTACTACAGAAGTCGATTTACAACCAACTATTGTTGCTATAAATAATAGCACTATTAAGTGTTTTTTCATAAGTAAAATAATTTTAAATTATTATTAGTTTTTAAGGGGGTGCAAGTTATAATTTTTTAGACACATTATAATTTAAAGGGTCACTTAATATTCTTAAAATACTATTTATTTTAAAATTAAATATTTAAAGAATAAAATTTATTATTTTTGTAAAACTTCGGGGATGATTTCTTTCCCACGCTGAATTTTCGGTACTCACTGAAAGGATAAAGGTAGAACAGGAATGGTTATTTACTCGTTTATCGAGTTTAATTATTTATTAATTTATTTGAAAACTAAAAATAATGTTTTCGAATATGGTTTTAGTGATATACTAAAACATTAAACTATTTTAAAATGGCTGTTTTAGACAAATTAACATCGCAAGAAGCGATTGAATTAGAAAACAAGTATGGTGCTCACAACTATCATCCACTTCCTGTAGTTTTAAGTAGAGGAGAAGGCGTATATGTTTGGGATGCAGAAGGTAAAAAGTATTACGATTTTTTATCAGCTTATTCAGCTGTAAATCAAGGTCATTGTCATCAAAAGATTGTAGATGCTATGGTTAGTCAAGCAAAAACATTAACCTTAACTTCTCGTGCTTTTTACAATGATATGTTAGGTAAATACGAGAAATTCGCTACAGATTTATTTGGTTTCGACAAATTATTACCTATGAATACAGGTGCAGAAGCTGTAGAAACTGCTTTAAAGTTAGCCAGAAAATGGGCGTACGAAGTAAAAGGAATAGACGAAAACAAAGCAGAAATAATTGTTTGTGAAAATAATTTTCACGGAAGAACAACTACAATTATTTCATTTTCTAATGATCCTGTAGCTAAGAAAAATTTTGGTCCTTACACAAAAGGATTTATCAAAATAGAATACGATAATTTACAAGAATTACAAGAAGCTTTAGAAAATAACCCAAATGTGGCCGCTTTTTTAGTGGAGCCAATTCAGGGGGAGGCTGGTGTTTATGTACCTTCTGAAGGTTATTTAAAAGCAGCAAAGAAATTATGTGAAGATTATAACGTTTTATTTATTGCTGATGAAGTACAAACAGGAATTGCAAGAACTGGTAAAATGTTAGCAGTAGATCACGAAGATGTACAACCTGATGTTTTAATTTTAGGAAAAGCTTTAAGTGGAGGCGCTTATCCTGTTTCTGCTGTTTTGGCAAATGATACTATTATGAATGTAATTAAACCTGGTAATCACGGTTCTACTTTTGGTGGTAACCCTATTGCATCTGCTGTTGCAATTGCTGCTTTAAATGTTGTAGCTGATGAAAAATTAGCAGAAAATGCTAATAAATTAGGTGAAATTTTTAGAGCTGAATTAACAGAATTCTGTAAAAACAATCATTTAGTAGAATCTGTTAGAGGTAAAGGTTTATTGAACGCAATTTTAATAAACGATTCTGAAGATAGTTCTACAGCTTGGGATATTTGTATAAAATTAAGAGATAATGGTTTGTTAGCAAAACCAACTCACGGAAATATTATTCGTTTTGCGCCACCTTTGGTAATGAATGAAGAACAATTAAAAGATTGTATTAGCATTATTAAAAAAACGATTACTGAGTTTAACTAAGCGTTTTCTGTTAATACTAGAAAATACAGTAATAAATTACAGCCACAAAATCGCCAAAAAATATTTGGGATTTTGTGGCTTCTTTTTTCTATTTTTGAAGTAAAGAATAAAATATTATGCACAGTCCACTTACACAATTAGAGCAAATCGTTTTAACATCAGATTCTAAAAATTTTTTAAGAGAAATTTCTAAATGGACATTTTTCTTTTCTATTATTGGGTTTATAGGAATAGCTTTTTTAGTGATTGGTGCAATTCTATTAGGTACAATTTATGCACCAATGTTAGATATGGTTGGGCAACAACAAGGTGTTGCTTCTATAAGTTTAGGAGTAATGATTACCTATTTAGTTATGGCCTTATTGTATGTTATGCCTGTATTGTATTTATTTAAATTTTCTAGAAAAATGAAATTAGCTTTAGCAGATAAAAATGATGATATTTTAGCTGATGCTTTTCAGAATTTAAAATCGCACTATAAATTTATTGGAGTGTTAACAATTATAATGATTTCTTTATATGTGCTTTTAATAGGTTTTTCTTTGGTTGCTGGTTCTTTACTTTAAATTAATAAGTAGCTCTGTTTTTGCTTTTGTAGATTTTTATCCATCTAAAAAAACACCAAACATAAATACTTTCATATTCTTCTGATATTTCATTTTCTTTGAAGAAACCATCATAAGTAAAATTTACAAAAGGAGATAATTGCTCTAATTTTATCCAATAGATAAGGTTCATATTATTCCAGAAATTACGTTCGTAATTTACTGTAACATCATTAAAACCTTTGTCTTTTAAAATGCTAACAATTTCTCTTTGATTTTTTAGATAATCCTCTAAATCAAAAATATGAATTTGTATAGAATCTTGTTTTTTTACAAAAGTTTTGTTTGTTATTATTTGTAACCCTAAAGTGTTTTTGCCATAAAAGAAAAATGAACACAAATAAATTACAAACAATATTAAAACGATTCGTAATTTATTTTTCATACCTTAAAAGTACAACTTTTACTGCTTATTGTTTTTTGTAGTATCTGTTTTCTTTTTGCTAAAAAGATTACCTAAAACTCCTTTAATTTTATCAGTAGTATTTTCTTTTGTTTCTGTAGAATCCTTATCGTTTTTATTAATGTTTAATAAGCTATTTAATTTGTTTTTACCTTGATTTAGTAAACTTTGTTTTTGCTTTTCTACCAAATCATTTATTAAATTGGAAGTAGCATCTTTAATATTTGTAGAAAAATTAGGACTTGTAAAACTACCTGTTAAATTCGCTTTTACAGGCACACTTTTTACTTCTGCAGCGTCTTTAGGTGATAATTTTGCTAGTAAGCTAGTTACTTCTGAACCTAAATATTTTACAGGAACATCGAACATAATATTGTAATTTATAGATTGATCAAAACTATGATTACCAGAAATTTCTATACCAATGTCTTTATATTTTAACGGAATTGGTTTAACATTTACTGTTCCGTTTTCGAAGGATAAATAAGCATTTATTCCGTCTAAATTTAATTTGTCAGCATCTAAAAAAGAAACTTTATTACTTAATAAACTTAGTACTTTAGAGTTACTTGCATTTAGTTTTGGATCTAATAATTTACCAAATAAATCACCTGTTATGGTTTTTAAATTCGGAGTCATATCTTCATTTAAATTACCAGCAACTTTTATTGTTGAATTAAAATTACCCTGAATTGTATTTGCAATTGGAGCAATAGATTTTAGCATTTCTAAATTAGAGAAAGACTGAGCTACACTTAATTGGTTTAATTTTAAATCAATATCAAAAGTTGAGGTAGCTCCTTTTGTAGAGACATTACCATCAAAACCAATTTTACCGCCAAAAACATCAGTTTTTAAATTTTGAAGATTTACAGCTTCGTCTTTTACATAAATAGTACCAGAAACATTTTTTAAATTTATATCATCATAAACCACATTTTTAGCATTTGCTACAAATTTGCAATCTAAAAAAGCAGGAATTTTAAGTTGACTATTTTGTGTATTCGTTTCTTCTGTTGAAGTAGATTCTGTTAAGAAATCTGCAACTTTAAAGTTGTTAGAATTTAAATTGAAATTCCCTTTTAAAACTTCTTTGTTAAAAAGAAATCCGTAGAAATTATCCAAATTCCCCCTTACAGAAATATCAGAATTCCCAGTTTTTGCATCAAACTCGTTTAGTTTTATAGTATTGGTATTAAAACTTACTTCGGTTTTATTGATTATAAATGCGTTTGCAACATCATTTCCATCATATTTAAAGTTGTTTACACTAATTGTACCTGTATTTTTAATGTTTTTATACAAACCTTTTTCAACGGAATTCATATCGAAACTTGTAGAAACATCTGCATTTAAAATTCCAGCTAGATCTAAATCAGCAGGAGCAGGATAAACTTTACCAATGTTTTCTAAATTAATTTTTCCTTTTGCGCTTAAATTTACATTCGGATTTGTAGTTAAGTTTGCAATGCTACCATTGGTTGCAAAAACATCTTCATCAATCTTAAAAGTTAATTGATCTATATTTACATAAGTGTCTTTTGTTAAACCAGTTTTGTTAATGACTTTAGCATCAATATTTATATTTTTTACAGCTTTTGGTAAATCATCATATTTAAACATTGCATTTTTAGAAGAAAAAGAAATATTAAAAGCCGGTATTTTATCTTGAGACAAAATACCTTTTACAGTACCATTTAAATCGAAATTACCTTCAGTTTTTATCGCATTTAAATTACCTGAATATTGTTTTGGTAAAAGTGCTAATAAATTTTTAAATTCTGATGTTGGTGTTTTAAAATTGATGTCATATAGCTGGTTTTCATCAACTAATTGAATATAGCCATCAAAATTTAATGGTAATTGATTTATGTAACCTGTGTTTTCTTTAAAGGTGTATTTGCTATTTTTTAAATCAATTCCCAAAACAGCATCCAAAGAAATGGCTACATCGTGTAAATAGTTAGTATTTGCCATATCTAAAGACAGAATTGCTTCTGTTTTGGTGTCTAAATCTAAAACATCTTCTGCAAAATTTCCATTTCCTTGATGATTGATATTTTTTAATTGTAGCTTTAAATCAGAGCTTCTATCAATGTAATTAAACTCCATATTTTCTAATTCATATTCTTGAATATCAAAAGAAAAAGAATTGTTATTGGTTGTTGTAGATGTTTCTTCAGTTTCTATGGCAATATCATAATTACCTACATTTTGCTCATTAAAAATAATGTTTACTTGGCCATTTTTGGTTGCAATACTATTTAATTCTATGGTTTCATCTGCTTTTTTAAAGAGTTCAGTAATTTTCATACTAAAATCTAAACTTTCTGCTTTAAACAAAGTATCTCCTTTAAATTCAGCTTTATTTGCAACTACAATATCATTTACATTAATACTTGCTAGAGGAAAATTACGGAACAAACTTAAATCTGTTTCTTTAAAAGTTACTGTTGCATTTATATTATTGTTGATGGTATTAGAAACCATTTCTACAATTTTATCTTTAAATAAAAACGGAATAGAAAAAAGCCCAATTATTAAAACTAATAAGGTTATTAAACTCCATTTTAATATTCTTTTTTCTAAAGATTTTTTCTTTTTCTCCATTATAAACTGTAGTTATTTAATTCAATCACAAAGTTAGTTGAAATACAAAATCTTCTTTGTTTATATGATGTTAAATGTAACTCAAATACTAGTAAAAAAAATATCCAAATACTTTCAGTAAGAAAATATTTGGATATTATATATAGGTAGTAAAAATTTAATTTTACTGATATTCTTCCATTCTTTTATTAAACTCTTCCCAAAAAGCTTCTGTATCCATTGTCGCAAAACTATATACACTATAAATAAACCATAAACCATTAATAGCTAACGCAACTAGTGCAAATGTTCTTGCAGTTGACATTGCTTTTACTTCTTCAGCATCAAATTCTTCCGGATATTGCGTGGCTTCTTTAAATTTTTTATTAGCAATTAAAAAAGAAGGTAATGCTAAAAGGATTCCAAGCCCAAAAAAGCAACAGCACAAGAGACTTACAGATGATAATACATAGATTAGGGTAGTGTTTAATTTCTTCATTTGGTTTTAAAAATTGATTTTTATTAGATAATTAATTATCATAATTGATAAATTTAGGTACGCTAATCTACTAATTATTTTTTTTGAATGTTTAAACTTGAGTTTAAAATTTAATAAAATGAATAAAAATAAGCCAATAAGTGTATAAACTGCAGGGTACATTTTAAAAGCATCAATAAAATTACCATTTATTAATAATAAAAAAGATCTTTGAAAACCGCAGCCCAAGCATTCTAAACCAAAAAAGGTTTTGCTTAAACAGGGTAACATATAATCTTCTAAATTTAGGTGCATTTTATATTTAATTTATCACATTCCAGGTATGTTTGGCATTCCACTTTTAGCAGCAGAAGCCATTTCTGTTACGTTAATTTTAGAAGCCTTTTCAATGGCTTTATTTAAAGTGATAATTAAAAAATCTTCTAACTCTTCAGCATCAGTAAGTAAAGAATCATCAATTGCAATAGATTTAATGTTTCTATTAGCAGTTAAAGTTACTTTAATTTTACCATCCGCAGAAGTTTCATCAATTAAAACAGAATCTAACCTAACTTTGGTTTTTTCTACTTCTTCTTGCGCTTTTTTAAGTTTATCCATCATTCCTGATAAGTCTCCAAACATAATTTTTCTTTTTTTTCAGTTATTTAAAAACAAATTTACAAATTCGTAAAGAAATGTAATCGCTCAAAAACCAGAAAATAATAGTTTTAACTTTAATATTAAGTCTTACTTTTGCTTTCGCTTTTAAAAAATGATAAAATGATGAAAAGTTCAGATGCAAAACAGCCCATTGCAGAAAAACAACCCGTAAAATTAGAGAAACATAATGATGTAAGAATAGACAACTATTTTTGGATGCGTTTGTCTGACGAACAAAAATTATCGGAAGTTAAAGATGAACAAACTCAAAAAGTTATTGATTATTTAGAAGCAGAAAATACTTATTATGATAAAATAACTGACTTTTCTAAAACTTTTCAAGAAGAATTATTTGAAGAGATGAAAGGCAGAATTAAAGAAGACGATTCTTCTGTGCCTTATAAAAAGAACGGTTATTATTATATAACACGTTTTGAAATTGGGAGTCAATACCCAATTTATTCAAGAAAAAAAGGAGATTTAAATGCAGAAGAGCAAGTTATTTTTAATGTAAATGAATTTGCAAAAGGTTTCGATTATTATCAATTAGGTGGTTTAAATATTTCTTCGGATAATAAATTGGCTGTTTTTGCAACAGATACAGTAAGTAGAAGGCAATATTTTTTAAGAATTAAAAACCTAGAAACAGGTGAGATTTATAAAGATATTATAGATAATACAACAGGTGGTTCTGTTTGGGCAAATGATAATAAAACGTTTTTTTATACCAAAAAGAATCCTGTAACTTTAAGAAGCGAAAAGATTTTTAGACACGTTTTAGGCACACCAGCATCAGAAGATGTAGAGGTTTATCACGAAAAAGATGAAACTTTTGGTACTTATGTTACCAAATCTAAATCAGAAAAATACATTATAATTGGGTCTTATAGTACACTTTCTACAGAAGCTCAATATTTAGATGCAGATAATCCTACAGGAGCATTTACAATGCTACAAGAAAGAGAGCAAGATTTAGAGTATAATGTTGCACATTATAAAGACCACTTTTATTTATTAACCAATAAAGATAATGCTACCAATTTTAAGTTGATGAAAACTTCTGTTGATAAAACAACTAAAGAAAATTGGGTAGATGTAATTCCTCATAGAGAAGATACATTATTAGAAGATTTTTCAATTTTTAAAGATTATTTGGTGCTTGAAGAACGTACAAATGGCTTAAATAAAATTAGAATAAAACGTTGGGATGAAACCGAAGATTACTATTTGCCTTTTGATGAAGAAACATATGCTGCAAATGTATATGGTAATCCAGAATTTGATACAGATGTAATTCGTTATTCTTACAATTCTTTTACTACACCAAGTTCTGTAATCGATTTTAATATGGATGATAAATCTAAAGATATTAAAAAAGAACAAGAGGTTTTAGGAGGAAAGTTTGATAAAAACAACTACAAAAGCGAAAGAGTTTGGGCAACAGCAAGAGATGGAAAAAAAGTGGCCATTTCTTTGGTTTATCATAAAGATACAAAGCTCGATGAAAACACACCGCTTTTACAATATGCTTATGGTTCTTATGGTTATACAATTCCAGATAGTTTTTCTACAACACGTTTAAGTCTTTTAGATAGAGGTTTTGTCTATGCATTAGCACATATTAGAGGTAGTGAATATTTAGGCAGAAACTGGTATGATGATGGTAAAATGCTAAATAAGAAAAACACCTTCTACGATTTTATTGATTGCTCTAGATTTTTAATTGATCATAAATATACATCAGCCAAACATTTATATGCAATGGGTGGTTCTGCAGGTGGTTTGTTAATGGGAGCTATTGTAAATATGAATCCTGAATTGTATAATGGAATTATTGCAGCTGTACCTTTTGTTGATGTTATTTCTACAATGTTAGACGATTCTATACCTTTAACAACAGGTGAGTATGATGAATGGGGAAACCCAAATGAAAAGGAATTTTACGATTATATAAAATCGTATTCTCCTTACGATCAAGTTGAAGCTAAAGCCTATCCAAATATGTTAATAACAACTGGTTTTCACGATTCTCAAGTACAATATTGGGAACCTGCAAAATGGGTTGCAAAATTAAGAGAATTAAAAACAGACAATAATTTATTGATGTTGCATACTAATATGGAAGCAGGTCATGGAGGTGCATCTGGTAGGTTTGAAGCATTAAAAGAAACTGCAAAAGATTATACATTCTTTTTAGCTTTAGAAAACAAATTAAAAATATAATAAATTAAGCCTTAAAATCAATTTTATTATTCAATAAGGTTGCGTATTTTTGTGGCTTATTAAAAATTAAACATCGTTAAACGAAAACTAACAATTTGCAATTACTAATAATTTTGTTTTTCGTTAAAACTCTAAAGATGTTTTACTTTTTAAAATGTTAAAATGACTAGAAATCAAGGAATTAGCAATACTATTTTAGATCTGGTAGGGGAAACACCTATGGTAAAACTCCAAAGAGTTACAAAAAAATTAAAAGGTAGATATTACGCTAAATTAGAGGCATTTAATCCTGGATTATCCCAAAAAGACAGAATAGCGCTTCACATCGTAGAAAATGCAGAAAAAAAAGGAATATTAAAAAAAGGAGCAACAATTGTAGAGACAACTTCTGGTAATACAGGGTATAGTTTAGCAATGATTGGTTTGGTAAAAGGCTATAAATGTATTTTAGCAGTATCAGATAAATCATCTCAAGATAAAATAGATTTGCTTCAAACAATGGGTGCAGAGGTACATGTTTGTCCTGCTAATGTTCCTGCAGCAGACCCAAGATCTTATTACGAAGTTGCAAAAAGCATTCACAAAAAAACACCAAACTCTGTATATATTAATCAGTATTTTAATGAATTAAATATCGATGCACATTACAGAACAACTGGTCCAGAAATTTGGGAACAAACCAAAGGTAAAATAACGCATTTAATTGTAGCTAGTGGTACAGGAGGTACAATATCAGGTACAGGTAAATATTTAAAAGAGCAAAACCCTAATGTTAAAGTTTTAGGTGTAGATGCAATTGGTTCAGTTTTAAAGAAATATCATGAAACAGGTCAATTAGATTTAAATGAAGTTGCGCCTTATAAAATAGAAGGTTTGGGTAAGAATTTAATTCCTACTGCTACCAATTTTGATGTAATAGATATTTACGAAAAAGTAAGTGATAAAGAAGCAGCTTTTGCAGCAAGAGAAATTACAAATAAAGAAGGTATTTTTTGTGGTTACACTTGTGGAGCAGTTTTACAAGCTGCTAGGCAATACGAAAAACAAGATTATTTTAATGAAGATAGTGTTGTAGTTTTAATTTTTCCAGATCATGGTTCTAGATATATGAACAAAATTTACAATGATTCTTGGATGAAAGAACAAGGATTTATATAAAAACATAGATTTTCTTAACAATTTGATAAACTGCAAAAAAAGCGGTTAATTTGCACCACTTAAGAAAATCAAAAATACAGAAAATGACGAAAGATTTATTTGATAGAATTGTAGCGGATAAAGGGCCTTTAGGAAAATGGGCAGACCAAGCAGAAGGATATTATGTTTTTCCTAAATTAGAAGGACCTATTTCTAATAGAATGTCTTTTAATGGTAAAAAAGTTGTTACCTGGAGTATTAATGATTACTTAGGTTTAGCAAATCATCCTGAAGTTTTAAAGGTTGACGGAGAAGCAGCTTTAGAACATGGAATGGCTTACCCAATGGGAGCTAGAATGATGTCTGGACATACACCTTTACATGAACAATTAGAACGTGAATGTGCAGAATTTGTAGATAAAGAAAAAGCATATTTATTAAATTTTGGATACCAAGGTATCATGTCTGCAATAGACGCTTTGGTTACAAAAAACGATGTTATTGTGTATGATATGGATACACACGCTTGTATTATTGATGGTGTTCGTTTGCATGCAGGTAAACGTTTTGTTTACAGACACAATGATATGGAGAGTTTTGAGAAAAACATTAAACGTGCTACAAGAGTTGCAGAAAAATCTGGAGGTGGAATTTTAGTGATTTCAGAAGGAGTTTTTGGAATGAGAGGAGAGCAAGGACGTTTAAAAGAAATCATCGCTTTTAAAAAAGAATATAATTTTAGATTATTAGTAGATGATGCTCATGGTTTTGGAACTCTTGGAGAGGGAGGTAGAGGAACTGGTTTTGAGCAAGGTGTACAAGATGATATAGATGTTTATTTTGCAACTTTTGCTAAATCTATGGCAGGAATTGGAGCCTTTTTAGCAGGAGATAAAGATGTAATACAGTTTTTGCAATATAATTTAAGATCGCAAATGTTTGCAAAATCATTACCTATGGCAATGGTTAAAGGTGCATTAAAACGTTTGGATATGATTAGAACAATGCCAGAATTAAAAGAAAAATTATGGCAAAATACTAATGCACTGCAATCTGGTTTACGTAATGCTGGTTTCGATTTAGGGACTACGCAAACTTGTATAACACCAGTATTCTTAAAAGGAGATATACCAGAAGCAATGGCTATGGTTAATGATTTAAGAGAAAATCACGGTATTTTTTGTTCTATTGTTGTGTATCCTGTAATACCTAAAGGATTAATTATTTTAAGATTAATACCAACAGCAACACATACTCAAGAAGATATTGATGAAACTATAATTGCTTTTTCTGCAATTAGAGAAAACTTAGAAAACGGAACTTATAAAAAGATAGCTGCTGCAATGATGTAGTAGCTATTTTTTTATAGCAGCTTCAATTTGGTCTAGTAAATCTTGCGGATCGAAAGGCTTAAAGATAAAACCATTCATACCACATTCACTAATCTTGTCCTTTACTTCCATAAAAACGGAAGCAGAAAGGGCTAAGATTGGTATTCTTTTATTAAATTTTCTAATTTCTTTTGTAGCTGTATAACCATCCATAACTGGCATTTGAATGTCCATAAGTACAACATCATAATCGTTTTCTTTTATTTTTGTTACGGCAACTGCCCCGTCATTAGCAACATCTACAGTTAGTTTAGATTTTTCTAAAATCTGTTTACCAACCATCACATTTATAAGGTTGTCTTCTACTAACAGAACTTTCTTACCTTCAAAATTATACTTCTTCTTCCTAATCGTCTTTTTTAGTTCTTTTTCTGATGCAATTTCTAAATCAATTTCAAAATAAAAACGACTTCCTTTGCCCATTTCACTATCAATCATTACATCAGAACCCATAGTGTTTACAATGCTTTTTACAATAGGTAAACCTAAACCAGTACCACCATATAAACGATTTGTATTAGTTGATGCTTGTGTAAAGGCTTCCCAAATGGTGCCTTGTTTATCTTTTGGTATTCCTATTCCAGTATCAATAATTTCTGTAAGCAATGTTAATTTACTTTTACCAATCTGATTTACTTTTTTTATTCTTAAAGTAACACTACCAACATCTGTAAATTTAATGGCATTTGTTACAAGATTATTTATTACTTGGTTAAATCGAACAACATCTAACCAAACTACTGGTATGTCTTCATCAACTTCTAAGTTCATTGTAATTCCTTTACGTAAACAAGAAGCTTCATGAATTTTTTTAATCTGTTTTGTTGCAATTAATAAATTAGTCGGAATGTTATCTAATTCTATTGTAGTAGATTGCATCTTGCTGAAATCTAGTACATTGTTTAATAAGTTTAATAATATTTTACCAGAATAATTGAGTGCTTCGATGTTTTGAACCTGATCTTCTCTTGGGTTATCATCACCTAAAATATGTGATAAACCAATAACAGCATTTAAAGGAGTTCTTATCTCATGACTCATTGTGCTTAAAAAATCTGATTTTGCATTTGATGCTTCTATGGCTTCTATTTTTTTGTTTTCTATTCTATTAAAATATTTTGTATTCAGAATTAAAAAATAGATTAATTGAAAAATAACTAAGCCAATTGCACTTGCTACTGATATTGGGTAAATGAATTCTTTAGCAATTACAGGATCTAATTTTCTATCTGTAAATAAACTAAATTCAGTGATAAATAAAAGTGTCCATAAAATTAATGGAACTATAGTAAATAGTAATACTAGCAACCTTTCTCTTCTAAAAGAAAATAAGATAAAAGGTAAACCAATATTAAACATATAGATAAACTCTACACTACCAAATTTACCAACATAAGAAGCAATAACAGCAATACCAAAATTACTTGCCAATAAATAAATTACTCTGGCATAATTTAGCAAACCTTTTTTTACAATAGTGGCTGCTATAACATATATAAAAATATTAAATATATTGTAGTTTCTTAGCCAGGTAAACCCTAAGTTATGTGCTATAAAAACAGTGAGTAAAGAAAGACCAACATGTATTAATGCTAGTGTAAATAAAAGATTTAACCTTCTTTGAGAATACTTTTTTCTCATATTCATTAACTGTTTATGGTTACTTCAATTTGATTTAATAAGTCTTCTGGTTCAAAAGGTTTAAAGATAAAACCGTTCATACCACTTTCGTTTATTCTGTCTTTAACTTCCATAAAAACGGATGCAGAAAGGGCTAATATTGGTATTTTACTATTAAATTTTCTAATTTCTACGGATGCTTCATAACCGTCCATAATTGGCATTTGAATGTCCATTAAAATGGTATCATAATGTTTTTCTTTTACCATATTTACAGCTGCTAATCCATCATTAGCAACATCAACGTTAAGTTTTGCTTTTTCTAAAATTTGTTTGGCAACCATTACATTAATTAAATTATCTTCTACTAATAGAATAGTTTTACCTTCAAAATTATGAACTTTCTTTTCTGTAGTTTTTTGAAATTCTTTTTCTGATGCAATTTTTAAATCCAACTTAAAATAAAAACGACTTCCATTACCTATTAAACTATCTATTTTTACATCAGAATTCATTGAATTTACAATGCTTTTTACTATTGGTAAACCTAAACCTGTACCACCATATAAGCGATTTGTAGAGCTAGAAGCTTGTGTAAAAGCTTCCCAAATTGTTTTTTGTTTTTCTTTAGGAATTCCTATACCAGTATCTATAACTTCTGTAAGTAAAGTTAATGTGTTTTCTGTTTGTTGTTCTTTTTTTATTCTTAAAGTAACACTTCCTTTATCTGTAAACTTTATAGCATTGCTTACTAAATTATTAATCACTTGATTAAAACGAACAATATCTAACCAAATCATTGGTATATCATTATCAATTTTTAAATTCATAATAATTCCCTTTTTTAAACAAGATGTCTCGTGTATTTTTTTTATCTGTTTTGTTGCAGATAATAAATCTGTAGGAATATTATCTAATTGAATTTTAGTAGATTGCATTTTACTAAAATCTAAAACATTGTTTAATAAATTTAATAATATTTTTCCGGAATAATTTAAAGCTTCTATATTTTGTACTTGGTCTTTTCTAGGATTGTTGTCTCCTAAAATATGAGAAAGACCAATAACAGCGTTTAATGGTGTTCTAATTTCATGACTCATTGTACTTAAAAAATTAGACTTAGCATTAGAAGCTTCTATAGCATCTTCTCTATAATTGTGTATAGAAGAAAAGTTTTTAAAATTTAAATGAGAATAATAAAATAACTGAAATGTAACCAAAAATAAGGTCATTATAATAGAAACAGGATATATAAATTTTGCTGCCTGTTCTACATCAATTTTAGAATTTACTATTAAATTGAAATCGGAAATATATAAAGTAGCCCAGAGTATAATTGCAGTAATACAGAATAAAAAGATAAATATTTTTTCTCTATTAAAAGAGAATATCATAAAAGGTAAACACATAGAGTACATAAACATAAACTCCATACCACCTTCTTGTCCTACATAAGATGCAGAGGTAACAATACCAATGTTTAGTATAACAAGGTATATTATTCTAGATTCTATTAAATTACCTTTCCAAGAAAAGTATGCACATAATAAATAAAAGGAAATACAAATTAAATGTAGTGATACTAAATTGTCTAATTTGAGGCTTAATGCTATAAAAATATACACAACACTAATTACTGATGTAATTAATGATAATGTGAATACCATTTGTGTACGCCTTAGGGAGAAATCGGCCATTGTTTGTTTTCTAGAACATAAATATACAAAAAACTTAAGAGAAATTAATCAATTGAAGTAACTTCTTGAATTTGTTTAAGTAAATCATCTGGATCAAAGGGTTTGTAGATAAAACCATTCATTCCACATTCTTTTATTTTATCTTTAGCTTTCATGAAAACAGAGGCAGAGAGCGCTAAAATTGGTGTTTTTTTATTAAATTTTCTAATTTCTTTAGATGCAGTATATCCATCCATAATTGGCATTTGAATATCCATAAGAATAATGTCAAAATTTGTTTCTTTAGCTAAATTTAGGGCAGTTAATCCATCTCTTGCAATTTCAACTTTTAGATTAACTTTTTCCAATATTTGTTTGCCTACAAGCACATTAAAATCATTGTCTTCTACTAATAAAGCTTTTTTGCCTTTAAAATTATAAGTTTTTTTCTTTTTAGTTTTTTCTAATTCTTTTGCAGATGCTTTTTTAAGAGAAATTTGAAAATAAAATCGACTACCTTTATTTATATCGCTATCGATTTTTACTTTAGATCCCATAGCTTTTACAATACTTTTTACAATTGGTAAACCCAGTCCTGTACCACCATATAATCTATTTGTTTGGCTAGAAGCTTGCGTAAATGCTTCCCAAATTGTTTCTTGTTTATCTTTAGGGATACCAATACCTGTATCGATTATCTCTGTTAATAAACTTATCGTTTTTTTTGTTTGCTTAACGTTTTTAATTTTAAGAGTTATGCTTCCTTTTTCTGTAAATTTAATGGCATTAGCTACTAAATTGTTTATTACTTGATTAAAGCGAACAATATCTAACCAAACAATGGGTATATTTTTGTCAATTTCTAAATTCATAATTAAACCTTTTTTTAAACAAGAGGCTTCATGAACTTTTTTGATTTGTTTAATGGCATCATAAAGATTAATAGGAATATTGTCTAATTCTATATTTGTAGATTCCATTTTACTAAAATCTAGTACATTGTTAAGTAAATTGAGTAGTATTTTACCAGAATAATTAAGGGCTTCTATATTTTGAACTTGATCTTTTCTAGGGTTATTATCTCCTAATATATGAGATAACCCAATAACTGCGTTTAATGGTGTTCTAATTTCATGACTCATTGTGCTTAAAAACTGAGATTTAGCATTAGATGCATCAATAGCTTTTTGTTTTGTAGAGTGTGCTTTTTTGTTTATTCGTGCATTACCATAAGAATAAAATATTAGCTGAAAAACGACTAAGAGAAGGCCTATTGTTATTGAAAAATAATAAATAATATTTCTAACTTTTGTAGCATTTTTTAATTCGACATCAACAAAAAGTTTAAAATCTGTTATGAAAAGAAGTAGCCACAATAATATTGGGATTAAAGAAAATATAAAGATTTTAATTTTGTCTCTTTTGTGAGAGAATATGATAAAAGGAATACCAACAGCAAACATTAAAAAGAACTCTACACTTGCTCCCTTACCTATATAAGAAGAAACATAGGTAATTGATATATTAAAAAGTAAAATAAAAAGTATTCGAGCAACGCCTGGAAACCTATTTTTAGAAAGAAATGCTGATGTAATAAATAATATAGATACAGCAATTAGAAAATAACTTAAACTGTAAATACCTATTAAAAAGGTCATAATTGCCCAAAGAAAAGATAAAGCAGCACAAACTAAAGAAAGCGTGAAAATTATTCTTATTCTTTTAGTTGAAAATTTTAATTTAACTGTTTCAGACATCTTAATTACTTAAAAATTCTTCTAATTGGTTTAATAGCTCTTCAGGAGTAAATGGTTTAAATATAAAACCGTTCATTCCAGAATCTTCTATTTTATCTTTTATTTCTCTAAAAACATTAGCAGAAAGTGCTATAATAGGTGTTGTTTTATTAAAAATTCTTATTTCTTTAGTTGCTGTATATCCATCCATAATAGGCATTTGAATGTCCATTAAAATGATGTCAAATTCTTCTTGTTTTACTTTATTTACAGCTGCCAATCCATCATTTGCAACTTCTACTTTTAATTTAGAACGTTCTAAAATTTGTTTTCCAACCATAATATTAATTAGGTTGTCATCAACTAATAAAGCCTTTTTATTTTTAAAAAAATGATTTTTGTCTTTAGTGATTTTTGTAGGAGCGATTTTTTCTGAAATTTTTAAATTTAAATCAAACATAAATCTACTTCCTTTACCTTCTGAACTTATGATTTTTACTTTAGATCCCATAACTTCAATAATACTTTTTACAATAGGTAAGCCTAAACCTGTACCTCCATAAATTCGATTTGTTGTATTTGATGCTTGTGCAAAAGCTTCCCAAATTGTTTCTTGTTTACTTATAGGTATACCAATACCAGTGTCTTTAACTTCGATATTTAAGGTAATGTTACTTTTATTTTGATTTATTTTTTTTATGATTAATGTTACACTTCCTTCATCAGTAAATTTTATAGCATTAGATATTAAATTATTTATTACCTGATTAAAACGAACTATATCAATACAAATAGCAGGTATGTTATTATCAATTTCTAAATTCAATGAAATGCCTTTTTTTATACAAGCTGGCTTATGAATTTTTATAATCTGTTTAACATCATTATAGAGATTAGTATGTATTGAATCTAACTCTATTATTGTTGATTGCATTTTACTAAAGTCTAATACATTGTTAAGTAAATTAAGTAAGGTTTTGCCAGAAAAATTTAAAGCTTCAATATTTTGAATTTGATCCTTTTTGGGTTCGTTGTTACCAAGTATATGAGAAAGCCCAATAATTGCATTTAAAGGTGTTCTAATTTCATGACTCATAGTGCTTAGAAATTTAGATTTAGCTTGTGATGCTTCTAAAGCTTCTTGTTTTTTATTTAGTATTCTGTTATAATATCTAGTTCCTAAAATAGAAAAGTAAATTAACTGTAAAATAATCATTAGAAAAGTACCAATTACAGAAATAGGGTAAATATAGTTGTTAGCAATATCAGTATTTAATTGAATATTTGAAATTAATTTAAAATCTGTAAATGCAAGAAGTATCCATAATATTCCAGATAAAAAAGAAAATATATATACGTATATTTTTTCTGTTCTAAAAGAAAACATAGAAAAGGGTATTGCTATAGAGTATAAAAACATATATTCTATACTAGCTGCTCTACCCATATAAGAAGCAGTAATTGTAATTCCTAGATTAAGTAATATTAGGTAAAGTATTCTTGCAAAAAATAATTTGCCTTTTTTAGAAAGAAAAGCACAATAAATATATAAGAAAATAGAAGAAAAATTGTAATAAGCTAAATTATTGAGGTCAAAAAAATATGCAATTAGTGCTGTGAAAAATGTAATACATGCAGTTCCAATACTTACATAGAATGACAGTAATTTAATTCTATTAGAAGTTTTTTTAATTTTTCCTTCTGACATAATTTTTATAAAATTATAAAAAATGTCCCATTAAATATTAGAATCTGGGGGGAGATTTTTATATTAAGTATCTAATTTAATAAAAATTATGATATAAAAAAAATAAGCTCTCGATTATTGAGAGCTTATTTTTTATTATTTGTAATTAAATGTTATTTAACATCCATTAATTCAACATCAAAAATAAGTGTAGCATTAGGCGGAATTACACCTCCTGCTCCTGCAGATCCATATGCTAAATTAGACGGAATTACCATACGTGCTTTATCACCAACTTTTAATAATTGAATACCTTCATCCCAACCAGAAATTACTTGGCCAACACCAACATTAAAATCTATAGGTTGTTTTCTTTTGTATGAAGAATCGAAAACAGTACCATCTAATAATTGTCCTTTATAATGAACAGATACTTTTGCTCCTTTTGTGGCTTGTTTTCCATCACCTTTTTGTAAAACTTTATAACGTAAACCGCTTGCAGTTTCATCATAACCAGCTGCAACTTTGTCTAACATTTCTTTTTGAGCAGCTTTTGCTTCTGCTTCACGTTTTTCTCTAGCACCTTCAAAAGTTCTAAAAGCTTCTATAGCATTAAAGTTTTCAGCTTCTTCACCTACTTTAATAATTTCTACAGACATTTCATCACCTTGTGCAACAGCATCAACAACATCTTGCCCTTCAATAACAGAACCAAAAACAGTATGTTTACCATCTAACCAAGGAGTTGGTACATGAGTTATGTAAAATTGACTACCATTAGTTGCTGGTCCAGAATTAGCCATTGCTAATTTCCCAGGAGCATCATGTTTTAAATCTGGGTGAAATTCATCATCAAACTTATAACCAGGGTTACCTGTTCCTGTTCCTTGAGGGCAACCTCCTTGAATCATAAAATCTGGAATTACTCTATGAAATTTTAATCCATCATAATAAGGAGTTCCTTGCTCTTTTGATGAGTTTTCTAAATTACCTTCTGCTAAGGCAACAAAGTTACCAACAGTTCCAGGTGTTTTTTCGTGTTCTAACTGTACTAAAATATCACCTTTTGGTGTTTTGAATTTTGCATAAATTCCGTTGTTCATTTTTTTAATTTTAATCGTTTTTATTGATGTTTTACTAAAATAAATTTAGTATGAATTATTTTTTAGCATTTAAAATTGATAGACTATAGGTTAGGCCAATATTTAAATTTGTTGAGTTTACATTGCCGTATGCAGATATATATTGCCCACCAGAAATTTGAAAAGATAAATCACTATTTAAGTGATAATTAATACCTGCTGTTGGTCTTATTAAAATTCCTTCTCCTGTATCTACACCTGCACCACCAGCAACTCCTGCAGAAGTTTCAGCAAATAAAGAAAACTTATTGTTTATAAATTTATTACTTCTAATTCCTATTCCGAATATTCCGTGAGCGTAACCACCAGATTCACCTTCATATGCAAATGAAGCTTCTCCTGAAAGATAAAAAATATGGTTTATGTCATATAGAACTTTTATAGCGATTAACTGAAGATCCAGAGGGTTTCTATCTGTTTTTGCAACTTTAAAATAAGTTTGATTTTGAACCCCTATATGAATACCTTTTGTTTTTATTATTGATACTTTTTTATTGGTGAAAGGTTCAGTAGTACCTCCGTTTAAACCATAATATTTTAAACTAAAACCAGCAGTATAAGCTTCAAAAATTCCACCAATAGCTCTATGATATCCACCGTGAGCACTCACTCCAAAATTCTTTGTTAGTTTTACATCAAAACCTGCATTTGGGTAAACTGTTAATCCATTTTCTGGGTAAATTCTACCACCTGCAGCTCCAACTCCCAATTTGGCAAAAAAGTTAACATATTTTGTTTCAATTAAGTTTTTACCAATTCCGAAAAAGACATCCATAAAACCAGCTTCTAAACCACTATACATAGCATCTACGTGTGCATAAATAAAAGTATTTTGTGTTAAATATCTTTGGTATTCAAAACCTAAAAGACTTAAAGTTTGAGTTAAAGGTGTTGCATCGTTAAAAACTGTAATTCCATCATTTCTAGAAGAACCAATAGGGAAAAAATAATCAAAGGTTACTTGTTGTACGTTTTTTACAGCCGGTTTTTTCCAGAATTTATCTTTATTTTCATTATTTACTATAAAAGATTTTTGAGCATTTGCATAAGAACTAGTTCTTAAAGTAGTTGGTATTTCTACAAAAAATGAAATATTATTTCCACCTTGTATCCCTGTAAAGAAATCTACTTTACCATATTGAAGTCCGAAAGAAAAATCTTTAGTATCATATTTTAAACCGGCATTTGTGTATAATAACCCACCGCCATTTACTAAACTTCTAAAACCACCTCCACCACCAAAGTGGACATTAGCATCAAAAGATAAGTTTTTATAAATTGGAAAATTAACACCTAAGTTTACACCTAATGTAAATAAACCACCTTGATCTCCATAAGCTGCTCCGTGAAAACCAGCACCAGTATATAACCAATCGTTTAAAGGGATGTTATAATTTAATCCCCAAAAACCCATATTAGGATCTAAAGTATAGGTACTTCCATCACCATAAGTGTAAGTTCTATCTGGTTGATCAATTAAAATGTAATTTAAACGAATTGAATTATGAAGTTCTTTACCTTTTAAATCATTCAAATTATATTCTTGAGCGATGTTATTTAAACTAGAAAGAAAAATACATACAAAAATGAATTTCTTCATATTATTAATTTTTAAATTCACTTGTAAAATGTAATTTAACTGATGGATATTTACTTTGTGTCATTTGAATGGTAAAAGCAGAATCTGCTAAAAATACTAATTGACCTTGTTTATCTTTTGCTAAATAACGTTGTTTTACTCTTTTAAACTCCTTGAACTCTTCACTTTTTATGTCTTCTGGTTCTACCCAACAAGCTTTGTGAACACTTAAATTTTCGTAAGTACATTTTGCACCATATTCGTGTTCTAATCTATATTGAATAACCTCGAATTGTAAAGCACCTACTGTACCAATTACCCTTCTTCCATTCATTTCTAAGATAAATAATTGCGCAACACCTTCATCCATCAATTGATCTAAACCTTTGTATAATTGTTTAGATTTCATTGGGTCTGCATTATTTACATATCTAAAGTGTTCTGGAGAAAAACTTGGAATTCCTCTAAAATTTAAATCTTCACCTTCAGTTAAAGTGTCACCGATTTTGAAATTTCCAGTATCATGAATACCAACAATATCACCAGGAAAAGATTCATCTACAATTTCTTTTTTCTCTGCAAAAAATGCATTCGGACTAGAGAATTTTACTTTTTTACCATTTCTAACGTGTAAATAAGGCGAGTTTCTTTTAAAAGTACCAGAAACCACTTTTATAAAAGCCAATCTATCTCTGTGCTTAGGATCCATATTTGCGTGGATTTTAAACACAAAACCAGTCATTTTTTTCTCTTTAGAATCTACTAAACGTTCTTCTGCTTTTTTTGGTTGTGGAGAAGGTGCAATTTCTATAAATGCATCTAATAATTCTTTTACACCAAAATTATTTAAAGCCGAACCAAAAAATACAGGTTGTAATTCACCTTTTAAATATTCATCTTGATTAAAAGGTGGGTAAACTTCATCAATCAATTCGATTTCTTCTCGTAAAGTTTCTGCAGCAGTTTCTCCAACAGCTTTGTCTAATTCAGGGTTCGATAAATCATCAAACTCAACACCTTCTGAAATAGTTTGTTTTTTATCGCCAGAAAAAAGATTTAATTTCTTTTCCCAAATGTTATAAATCCCTTTAAAATCGTAACCCATTCCAATAGGGAAACTCATTGGTGTTACTCGTAAACCTAATTTTTGCTCAACTTCATCTAACAAATCGAAAGCATCTTTACCTTCTCTATCCAATTTATTGATAAAAACCAGCATTGGTATGCTACGCATTCTACAAACTTCAACTAATTTTTCTGTTTGTGGCTCAACACCTTTTGCCACATCAATAACCACAATAACACTATCTACAGCAGTTAAAGTTCTAAATGTATCTTCAGCAAAATCTTTGTGACCAGGAGTATCTAAAATATTGATTTTCTTATTTTGATAAATAAATGCCAAAACAGAAGTAGCCACAGAGATACCTCTTTGTCGCTCAATTTCCATAAAATCGGAAGTTGCTCCTTTTTTTATTTTATTATTTTTTACTGCACCAGCTTCTTGTATGGCACCACCAAATAATAATAATTTTTCTGTTAATGTAGTTTTACCAGCATCTGGATGCGAAATGATACCAAATGTTCTTCTACGTGCTATTTCTTCTAAAAAACTCATCTACAAAATTTGAGGTGCAAAGATAGGTTTTATGTTGAAAATAGACACTAAATTATCGAATTTAGACTTGTGTTTACTTTAAAAACATACCTTTAATTATATCAAAATAAGAATTCGCATTTTATTATTCTAAAATTTCGATGGTCATTTGAATGTCGTTTATAGGCCATTCATCAACACCAACTTTTACTTTAGATATTTTATCCATAGTATCAAAGCCAGAAATAACTTCACCAAAAACAGTATGTTCGTTATCTAAATGATGAGCGCCACTTCTTTTATGAACCATATAAAACTCAAAAGGACTTGATAATTTATTCGGATTATTTTCCCATTGTCTGGCTGCCGCTAAAGCTCCATATTTATGTTTTCTATGGTTTCTGAATTCGGGTTTCATTAAGTAATTTCCGTATTTTCTACGTTGTTTTTGCGTGTACATATTATCAGAATTGCCACCTTGAATTACAAAGTTTTTTGCCACACGATAAATAACAGTTGTATTAAAATATTTAATTTTTGTTAAGAAAATAAAATTAGCTCTGTGTACAGGTACATCTTCATAAAGTCTGAGTTTTATATTGCCAAATTTTGTTTTGATGATAACTTTTGTCTCAGGATTTTGTTTGCCATATTCTAATAAAAAAGCTTCTGTATTGGTGCTATTTAAACTATCCCAAGGTTTAATTATTTTTTCTTCTTCTTTTTGTTTAATTGTTTTATTTAGTATCGTTTTTTCTTTTTTTGATTCCTTTTTTGCATCACATTGATAAAATGAAATAAGTAGCGTTAGAATGAATAATCGATATAAAAGCTTCACTTTAAAATAAGTTTAATAATTACCAAATATAAATCATCAAAATAAAAGAATAGAAAAATCTAATGGTTTTATTAAAATTTTAGGTTCTTAAACCTTTTTGATATATTATCTTTGTAAATATGGAAGAATTGGTAGTTTTAGTTGATGAAAATGACAAACAATTAGGTTTAATGCCTAAAATGGAAGCACATGAAAAAGCAGTTTTACATAGAGCTTTTTCTGTATTTATTTTTAATGATAAAGGTGAGTTAATGTTACAACAAAGAGCAGCTCATAAATATCATTCGCCATTATTATGGACAAATACATGTTGCTCTCATCAAAGAGATGGAGAAAGTAATGTAGAGGCTGGTAGAAGAAGGTTGCAAGAAGAGATGGGTTTTACAGCAGATTTAAAAGAGATTTTTTCGTTTGTTTATAAAGCACCTTTTGATAACGGTTTAACAGAGCATGAATTAGACCATGTAATGATTGGTAGTTTTAATGATATGCCAAATATTAATAAAGAAGAAGTTGCTGATTATAAATGGATGCAATTAGAAGATGTACAGACTGATATTGACAACAATCCTGCTATTTACACAGAATGGTTTAAAATAATTTTTAAAGAATCTTATCAAAAATTAACAAATGCCTAGAGTTACAGTTCATAGAAAAGCACATTTTAATGCAGCTCATAGATTGTATTGTAAAGATTGGTCCAGTGAGAAAAATTTTGAGGTTTTTAGTAAATGTAGTAACCCTAATTTTCACGGTCATAATTACGAGCTTATTGTTTCTTTAACAGGAGAAGTAAATCCAATAACTGGTTATGTTTACGATTTAGGTGTATTGAAAAATATCATAAAAGAAGAAATAGAAGAAGCTTTTGATCATAAAAATTTAAATATAGAGGTGCCTGAGTTTAAAAACTTAAATCCGACAGCAGAGAATATTTGTGTTGTTATTTATGATAAATTAAGAACACACATTCCCAATCATTTAGATTTAAAAATTACACTATACGAAACGCCAAGAAATTTTGTAAGTTACTCTGGCGATTAATAAATTTCTAATTCGCTGCTAAAATATTTTCGTTCTTTTTAAACTTCTCAAAACCACCATTTATACTGTTATAATACTTTATAGATTTAGCTAGTTTATTATAATTGTAATAGGTAAAGTTTGTGAAATTAATTTTTCTTAATAAATCTTTATTGGTTTTCTGCATACTATCAATAAAAATTCTTTCACCTTTTTTAATCGAATTAAACTTTAACCAACCACCCATAAACATAGTTTCTGAAGAATAAATAATTGATATTTTAGGCATATTTTTTATATCACTTAGATATTCTAACCTTTTGTTTGCAGAATTAAAGCCGTTTCTTGGGTCTGTAACGTAAACGTGTACCAATAATCTGTCTACATATCTAGAAATTTTTTCAATTTCGTGTTTGTAGTATTTACCAACATAAGCTTCTACAGTTACTTTATGGCTATTTTCTTTAGCCAGGGCTTTCATTGTTTTTAACGAGTTTACAAAAAAGTTAAAAGTGGTTTTTCTATTACAAGCTTCACCATTTTTTTTCAGATAGTTTTCGCAATAATAGCCTCCATTTTTATTTGCATCTTTTTTCCAATACTCATATTCTAAATTATAAGTATCAAACCTTTCAATAGGGTTTATTCTAGACATATTGTAGGCGTGAATTGCATTAATAAAAAACTCTGCACTTTCTCCAGAACCACCTACACCTTTTAAACCATAGTTTATTTTTGCTTTAAAAATAAATCGAGCTAAAATGCTGTTTTTTCTTTCATCTGCAAGCGGATAAACTTTGTTGATTTTGTGTAAATCGTAAAGAATAATTTTGTCGAAACCATTTTGAACAGTGAACTCTAATAAGTCGTTTTCTTTTTGTTCATTGCCAAGAATATCGTAAAACTGATCTACATACAAGATTCTGTGAGATCCATAAGTTTTAAATATAACAAATAGCGTAATTATTAGAAATTTAGGGAATTTCCATTTCATACTTAAAAGGGGATTTAAGGGATTTAATAGAGAACAAACGTACAACTTTTTTTTAAATAAAAAGTTATTAACAATTTTATTCAATAAAAAGTTGCTTTAATTTGTGAAAATATAAAGTTTAAGGTCTTATTTTTAGAGACTTAATTGCGAGTGTAAGAAAAGTAACTTACCGATTTTTCTAAAAAAGAATAGGTGTGGTAACTAAAACCATCTAAATTTATATTTTTAGAATAATTAGTATTATTAACATTCATTAAATTAAAAAAATCTTTTTCTCCACGCTCTAAACTATTCGATTTAAACCAATAACCCATATGATTCATACGTGTAGAATATAAAATTGATGTTTTAATTTTGCTATTAATTTTTGCGAGATGTGCTAAATTCTTTTTGGCAGAAGCAAACGAAACTTTAGGGTTTTTACCAGAAGTTTGTATAATTAAACGATCGCAATATTTTACAATATTGCTCACTTCTTTTTGGGAATAGTAACCTATGTAAGCTTCTATTTTTATGTTGTGAATGTTGTCTTTAGAAAGCTGTTTTAATTCTTTTAAATTATCAATAAAAAAATTGAAAGAACCATTTCTATTACAAGGAATTGAGTTTTCATTCAGGTAGTTTATGCAATAATAACCATTTTCTCCAGATGCATTTTGAGACCAATATTCATACTCAAGGTTGTAAATGTCAATTTTTTCTTCGGCTCTATTTCTAGAGTTATTGTAAGGGTTAATTCGGTTTGTAAAAAAGGAAGCACATTCACCAGAAGCTCCAATATTTTTTATACTGAATTCAGTTTTTGCTTTGGCAATAAATTCGGCTAAAACATTATTTTTTCTAGGATCAGAAAGCGACCATTTTTTATCAACTTTATTTAATTGATAAAGTATAAGTGTTTTAAAATTATTCTTTTTTGCGAATAATAATAGCCTTTCTTCTTTACCAGAGCTGCCTAAAATATTCACAAAATCATCTACATATAAAGTTCTATGATTACTAAATATACTTGTTGTAATCAAAACATAAAAAATGAAAGTAATAACTTTTTTCAAACTAAAATATATTTGTTTAATAGTATTGCAATATAATTAATAAACCAAATATATATTTAATTCTGGTTTGTACATTTTTAAAATTGATTTTTAAATTCGGAAAAATTATGGACTATAATTGATGAAAACAATACAAAATCTATCAATATTATTTTTTTTGATAAAATTTTAAAAATGATTTTAAAGGTAATTGTTTTTAAACAATTCTATTAATCTTAAATTTGTACTTACAAATACAAAGTTTCTTAAAACTTGTAAAGATAATTTTATGAAGGTAATTGCAATGATTCCTGCACGTTATAGTGCATCTCGTTTTCCAGGTAAATTAATGAAAGATTTAGCTGGTAAACCTGTAATTCTAAGAACATACGAAGCAGCTTTAAATACCAATTTGTTTGATGAAGTTTATGTTGTAACAGATTCTGATGTAATTTTTAATACCATAAAAAATGCTAAAGGTAAAGCAATTATGAGTATTAAAGAACACGAATGTGGTTCTGATAGAATTGCTGAAGCTGTTGAAAATTTAGCTGTTGATATTGTAATTAATGTACAAGGAGATGAGCCTTTTATAGATGCTATTTCGCTTACAAAATTAATTCAGGTTTTTAAAGATGATGCTAAAAAAGAAGTAGATTTAGCTTCTTTAAAAGTAGAAATTAAAGATAAAATTGATGTCGAAAACCCGAATAATGTAAAAGTAATTACAGATGTAAATAATATGGCAATTTACTTTTCTAGAAGTGTAATTCCGTATCATAGAGATACTAATATTAATGTAAAATATTACAAGCATAAAGGTGTTTATGCATTTAGAAAACAAGCTCTTATCGATTTTTATAACACGCCAATTACACCTTTAGAAGCAGCAGAAAAGATAGAGGCAATTCGTTATCAAGAAATTGGTAAAAAAATTAAAATGGTAGAAACTTCTGTAGAATCTATTGGTATAGATACACCAGAAGATTTAGAAAAAGCAATTAAAATTTTAGATAATAATGAATAAAAATATAAAAGTAATTGCCTTTGATGCTGATGATACACTTTGGGTAAATGAAACTTATTTTAGGGATGCAGAACATCAATTTGCTAAACTATTATCTAAATACGAAACCGAGAATAAAATAGATCAAGAACTCTTTAAAAAAGAGATCGATAATTTACACCTTTATGGTTACGGAATTAAAGGTTTTGTATTATCTATGGTAGAATCTGCCTTAGAACTTTCTAATTATCAAATAAATCCAAAAATTATAGCATCGATTTTAAATATTGGTAAAGAAATGTTAGCGCAACCTATTGAGCTATTAGATGGAGTAGAAGAGGTGCTAAAAAGTTATTATGGAAAATATAAATTAATTGTAGCAACAAAAGGAGATTTACTAGATCAAGAACGTAAGTTAGAGAAATCGAATCTGCTAAAATATTTTCATCATATTGAGGTAATGAGCGATAAAAAAGAAAATGATTATCAAAAATTAATTAATCACTTAGATATTGATCCTTCTGAGTTATTAATGATAGGTAATTCTTTAAAATCTGATGTTTTGCCATTAATTAACATAGGCGCTACTGCAATTCATATTCCTTTTCATACAACTTGGGTTCACGAAGAAGTTAGCGATAATGAAAAATCTGATACCGACTACAAAACACTTTCTAGTATTAAAGAAATAAAAAATATTTTATGAAATATTTAGATATTGAAAACTGGAATAGAAAATTACACTATAACCATTTTAAAAGTCTAAAAAATCCTTTTTATGGTGTAACTGTTAATATTGACGTAACTCATACTTATCAAAAATCAAAAGAAGAAAAAATATCGTTTTTTGTCTATTACTTGCACGCTTGTTTAAAAGCTTTAAATAGTGTAGAGAATTTTAAATATAGAATTCAAGATGATAAAATTGCCGTTTGCGATGTAATTCACGCTTCTGCAACAATTGCCAGAGAAAATCATACTTTTGGTTTTTCTTTTATTCATTTTGCTGATGATATTGCTACTTTCAATCAAAATTTTTTAGAAGAAAAAGAACGAATTTTAAATTCAGAAGATTTGTTTCCGCTTATAAATTCTGATGAATGTATCTATTGCTCAGCTTTACCTTGGTTTTCTTTTACCAGCCAAATAGAGCCAGATTCAGGTTTAAAAAACGATAGTATTCCTAGATTGGCTTTTGGAAAAACCTTTACAGAAAATAATCGACTTAAAATGCCGGTTGCAATTACTGTAAATCACGCATTAGTAGATGGTTATCATTTAGGTTTATTTTTTAAAGAATATCAAAGTCAATTAGATAAAAACCACTAAATTTGCACTTTAAAATAAAAAGTAATGGCAAGTATAAAAAACTTAAAAAAAGATATCAATTACGTTTTGGGTGATGTTATAGAATACACATTAGATGTTTCTATCTTAAAAAACGAATCTAAAAAAGGTGAGGAGATTATTGATGAAGCAATTGAAACTTTTGATTCTTTAATTGCAAAAGTTAATGCGAAGAATGTTGAAAATAAAAAAGCACATTACAAAGCAATAAACGAAGAATTAGAAACAGAAGCTAAAAACTTAATCGAAAAAGTGAATAGCCTTTAATTGTTTTTTAACAAATTGTAACAAAAAATTAAGACCAATATCAAATTTAGATATTGGTTTTTTTTTGTAAATTTGGTAAGTATACTAAAACGTTTTAGTTTACGTTATTACATATAATAAATATACAAAATAATATGGCAAGAGCAATGTTTGAGTACACAAAAACGGTACTAAAAAAGGTAAGTTTTAATTCAGATTTGTTTTGTAAGGAGTTAGAGAAAGCACTCAGCAGGTTGTTACCTTATGAGATTGATGAACTAACAATTTGGTTGAAACAATTTACAGCAAACAAACCAGAATTATACTCCTGTCTACAATTAATAGATTAAAAAAAATGGAAGCTTTTTTAAAGGCTTCCATTTTTTTATTAGTTAATCTAATTCTTTCTATCAGAATCTCGATCTCTATGCTTGTATTTTCTCATTAATTTACGCCCAAATTCCATTTCTGCTATTTGCAGTTTTAGAATTTTTTTATAAGAAATTATACTCTCAATTTTTTTTGTAAATTTTTCTTGAGAATCATATAGTTTTTTATCTGTAACTAGTTTTAAAGCTACTAATTTTTTTGCTTCTTCTTCACTTACGCTACTTAGGTCTTCATATTCTTTTTCTACCTTTTTAACGCTCGCTTTATAATTGTTTCTTATAGAATATTGAGTAGTATTATAAGTATTGTAAACAGGCCAAAACTTTTCTGCTTCTGCAGTTGTTAAGTTCATTTGCTCTGTTAAATAAGCCACTTTTAAAGCCTTAATCTTTTTTCTTCCTTCTCTGCTCATTTGAGCATTTATAGATATTGATAAGAAGATAGAAAAACATATAAATGTTATTGTTTTTTTCATTATCTAAATTTTTAATTTAATTCGTTTAACAAAGATGTATTATCTATAGAATTTATATAATCTTCTATACTTTCATCTTCTATTAGTGCAAAAGAAAACTCGTTAATTTCTAAAATGTCTTCTGGTAAAATTTCTACGATATCGTCTGTTTCTATAGAGCTAACATCTAACCATTGTTCAAAATCATCATCTGTAAGTGCTTCTAATGTATTTGCATTATCAGTATTAAATACAAACGAATTCAAACCAATAAATAAAGCAATAGAAGCAGCAGCAGCATAAGGTATAAGTTTAAAAACTCTCTCTTTTAAAGAAATTATTTTTGTTTCTTTTTCTTTGGATGAAATTTTTTCTAAAATAGTATCTTCTAGATTGTTAAAGTAGGTGTTAGGTACTTTGAAAGAAGTGTTTTTTGCAAAATTTTCTTCAGAAATTTTTATAGAAATATCATCCTCTAAATTATCAAAATAATTAGATGGAGCAGAAAAGCCAGGCTTTTTGCCAATTTTTTTACTAATAAATGCTACACTATGTCTAATTTCGTTTTCCATTGTTATTTAGACCTTTAAATTTTAAAAAGGTTTAATTTGTTTCTGTTTTTATATATTTTTCTATTTTTTTAACTGCATGAAAATAAGATGCTTTTAAAGCTCCAACAGAAGTTTCTAAAATTTCTGATATTTCATCATATTTTAACTCATCAAAATATTTCATATTAAAAACTAATTGTTGTTTATGAGGTAATGTTGCAATTGCTTTTTGTAGAATAATCTGAATTTCATCACCAGAAAAATATAAATCGCTTTCTAAAGTACTCGCTAATTGTTGGTGATAGTCAGAAATATCTACATTTCTTTCTTTAGCTCTCTTGTTAATAAATGTAATAGATTCGTTTGTGGCTATTCTATACATCCAAGAGTACAATTTACTTTCTTTATTAAACTTTTCGATATTTTTAAAAATCTTTACAAAAGTGTTTTGTAAAACATCATCTGCATCATCATGTACAATTACAATTTTACGTATATGCCAGTACAAACGCTCTTTGTATTGAGTAATTAATACTCTAAAGGCTTTGTCTCTGGTTTTAGTATTTTGAAGTTGTTGTACTAATGTAATCTCGTCAATCAAAAAAACAACGTTTTATGTTAGACAAAAAAATACTTAAAAGGTTTAATTAAGTAACAAATAAAATTTAGCTTTTACGTCTAGATCTAGAATAACCAAATAATCGATTTTGTTTAATAATTTCTGGAATACCTTCTGGCAGCATTTCTTCCCAACCTTCTTTGCCTTCCATAATCATTTTTAAAACGGTTCTAGAAAAAATGTCTAAAACGTCTTTATTAAAATCTTTAATATCTGAAATTTTACCATTTATTTTAAAGAATTTATATAATTCTTTCATTCTAGGATGCACTTTTAAGTTTTCGCTATTCATATACTCACCTGTTTCTGGATCGTGATATGGATACATATAAACCTTTAAATCTCTATGAAAAAGTTTACCAAAGGCCTCTAAAATTCCGCCACTTAAATCTCTATAATATTTTTCGTCAAAAATTTGTACTAAGTTGTAAACACCCATTGCAAGTGCCATTCTTTCTTTAGTAAATTCGCTAAAATATTCTACCAATTTAAAGTATTGTTGAAAGTTGGTAATCATTACATTTTGCCCAAGAGAACAAAGTAATTCGGCTCTATCTAAAAAGTCTCTTTCGTTAATTTTACCTTCTGCAGATAAATTACTAAGAGTAATTTCAAAAATTACTTGAGTTTTACTTTCTTGCACTTTTTTCTCTGCTAAAAACATTTTTTTGGATTGCTCAAACATATCCATATTAACCTTAGTAACAGGTCTAAAACTACCTCTTAAAGCTAAAATATTTTTCTTATAAAGTACTTGTGCAGGCAATAAATTATTTCCATCAGGGCCAAACATCACAGCGTTTGTCATACCATTTTTAAGTAGTTGTAAACTCATTAATCGATTATCAACATACATAAAACGCGGGCCAGAGAAATTAATCATATCAATTTCTAGTTGATGGTTACCTAAATTGTCGTAAAAAGATTTTACTAATTCTTTAGGATTATCATTTAAATAAAAAGCTCCATAAATTAAATTTACACCTAAAATACCTAGCGTTTCTTGTTGTAAACGTGCATCTGTTTCTTTAAAACGAAGGTGCAAAACAATTTCGTTATAATCTTCTAAAGGATCTAATTGAAAACGGATACCAACCCAACCATGACCTTTAAATTTTCTTGCAAAATCTATGGTTGTTACTGTGTTCGCATAACTAAAAAATAATTTATCTGGGTGTTTTTGTCTACTTAATCGATCTTCCATTAAATCGATTTCGTGACCTAGCATTTTTTTTAAACGTGGCTGAGTTACATAACGTCTGTCTTCTTCAATACCATAAATAGCATCAGAAAAATCTTTATCATAAGCACTCATGGCTTTTGCTATTGTGCCAGAAGCAGCACCAGACCTAAAAAAATTACGTGCAGTTTCTTGCCCTGCACCAATTTCTGCAAAGGTTCCGTAAATATCAGTGTTTAAATTTATTCTTAGTGCTTTATTCTTAGTAGTTGGTACACTACTAATTTCTTGATCTCCTCTCAAAGAAATTGCCATATCAGATTTTTTAAGTACTTAACAAATGTAGTAAATAAGAATACTATCAGTCAATTTTTATGTTATTTTTGTTCTAATGAATTTTACCAAAAAAATATTACATATTACTTTTTTAGGAACAGGTACTTCTCAAGGCATACCAATGATTGCAAGTAACGATCCTGTATGTTTATCTACAGATTTTAAAGACAAGCGTTTAAGGTCTTCAATTTTAATTTCTTGGGATAATGTTTCTTATACCATAGATTGTGGTCCAGATTTTAGACAACAAATGTTGCGCGAAAATGTGCAGTTAATTCAGGGTGTTTTTTTTACTCATGAACACGCAGATCATATTGGTGGTTTAGATGATTTAAGGCCATTTTGTTATAAGTTAGGTGAAATGAAAATCTATTTGTCTAACAGAGTTTTAACGAGTTTAGAAAAGCGTTTCGAATATATTTTTAGTACAGAAAATAGATATCCTGGTGCACCAACTGTTAATCCTATTTTGGTTGATGATGCTTCTTTTTTGGTTGATGATTTAACAATTACACCAATAAAAGTAATGCACGGTAATTTGCCAATAACTGCATATAGATTTCAAGATTTTGCATATTTAACAGATGTAAAAAGTATAGAAGCATCAGAAAAAGAAAAGTTAAGAAATTTAGATGTTTTGGTGGTAAACGCATTAAGAATTCAAGAACATCCAACTCATTTTAACCTACAAGAAGCTTTAGATTTTGTAAAAGAAATAAAACCGAAAAGAACTTATTTTACACATATTAGTCACAAACTTGGCTTTCATAAAGAAGTTTCTGAACAGTTACCAAAAAATGTGTTTTTGGCTTATGATGGTTTAAAAATTACAGTATAGGTTTTTATAATTTGTTTTTTAGTGTATATTTGTCTACAAGGCTATTGTTTTCAGAACTTTAGTCATTAATTTTAAAAGACTTAAAGGTTATAAATAACAAATAAAAGCATGGCAAAAACTCCCGAACAAAATAATGAAGCAGCTCCTAATCAGCAAGTTGATACTAGGATTGCAGCAGTAAGAGACTTAATCTTTGGAGAAAATATACAAAGATACGACTCAGAATTTGCAGATGTTTATGAAAAAATAGAAACATTAAAAAATCAAAGTAACCATAGTTTAGCTGAAGCTGTAACTAACCTTGAAAATAAATTATCTGATTTAGAAAGTTTAGTTGATCATAAATTTCAAGATTTAAATGACGATTTAGACAAGAAATTGGCAGATTTAGATGATGAAAAAGCAGACAGAAGGAAATTAGGAAAAGCTTTAGAGAAGATTGCGCAGATGCTGCAAGAATAGATGAAAAACACGACTGTAAATCATAAAACAGACAACCGTTTTGAATTACTAAAAGAACTTTTATTAACTGAAGATAGAAAAGAATTAGAAGCTTTAAGCGCAAAATTTTTAGAAAAAACTGAAGTTAAAAAAGAAGTTTCTCCTGTTATTGACGATAAAATTGATGATTTTAAAAATAATTTTTCAAATCATTTTGGTGGTCATATTACAGAAGCAATAAAGGTTCAGATTAGAGATTCGCAAGACGAAGTTGTAGAAGCTCTTTACCCAATTATAGGTAAATTGATTAAGAAATTTATTGTCGCAGAAATAGCTAAACTTACAGAAAGTATAAACGAAACCATTAACGATAAATTCTCGATTTCTCAGATTATTAAACGCCTCTTTAAAGGTAAAAGAACAGATGCAGATGATGTTTTTCAAGAGGTATTTGAGCCAATTATAGAAGAAGTTTTTGTTATAGAAAAAGATTCAGGTTTATTAAGAGGTAATTTCTCAAGAGGTAGCATTGCAGATAAAGATATGGTTTCTGGAATGTTAACCGCTATTAAATCTTTTGCAGAAGATGCCTTTTCTAAAGAAGGGCAAGATTTAGAAGATATTAAGTTCGAAAACTTTCAGCTCTCCATACAAAATTTTAAGTCTATTTATATTGCAACTGCAACATCGGGTATTATTAATAGCGAATTTAAAGAAGAACTTTTAGATGATATTAATAGTTTAGCAGAACGTGTTTTGATGGATAGAAGTTTTTTATCAGAAGAAAAAAGACTGAACGAATTAATAATAACAACATTTATAAATAAAGATTAGTTTATTTAAATGATAGCAAAAAAAGTTTTACTAGTTGGTAATTTTGGGGTTGGTAAAACTTCCTTAATTAGAAGATTTGTTTTAAATGAGTTTTCTGAAGATTATATAAGTACAATTGGTGTTAGAGTTAGTACAAAAATTGTAGAATTAAATTCAGAAAAAATTAAACTTTTAATTTGGGATGTTGCAGGTACTAAAGATGATGAAAAAGTACCTAAAGCCTATTTTTTAGGCGCAAGTGCGGCTATGTACGTTTTCGATTTGTCTAGAGAAGAAACTTACCTAAACATTAAAAGTCAAATAAATACTGTTAAAGAATTATCGGGCTTAGAGTATATTACTGTTGTTGGGAATAAGAAAGATTTACTTACATCAACAGAGTTAGAAAAAATAAATAAAATTATTAGTATTCCTATTGATTTAGTTACTAGTGCTAAAGATGATGAAAATGTAGAAGATGCATTTATTGCTTTAGCTAAACAATGCTTAAAATAAAACTTGTGATCCCCAAAAAAATTGAAAATGCGTTTATAGAAATTACTACAGATAACCAAGGTGTTATTAATAAAGTTACTGCAGGTAAATTTGCTAAAAATGAGTTTTTAGCAGGTACTTCAATTTTTAATTCATGTTCTTTTCTTTTTGGTACTTTAGATTTGCTTCCTATAAGTGAGTCTTTTGTAATGGAAGGAATGGTGATAAACTCTGAGGATGAGGAGTTTAATGTAGATTTAGAGTTGTTTAGAACAGACGATTTAATAACTATTTTAATCCATAACCGTACAAAAACCTACAAAACTATAAGTCAATTAAATCAAAATAGAAATGATTTATTTTTTATGAAAAGAGAAATTTCAGAAAAAAATAATGAACTTGCTATTTTAAGAAAAGCATCAGACAAAGCGAACGAAGAAAAATCACGATTTTTGGCAATGATGAGTCATGAAGTTCGTAATCCTTTAAATACAATTTTAGGATATACTGATATGATTTCTGATGAAAATTTAAGCAAAAAAGTCGAAGAATATGTAAAGTATTTGGCAATTGCTGGTAAAAATTTAAAAGTTATTGTTGATGATATTTTAGATTTATCTAGAATAGAGGCAGGTAAACTTCAACTAGCAGTTGAAGAGGTAAATGTTAACGATATAATAGAAGGTATTTTTATCAACTATAAAAGTCAGAATAAGAATGAAAAAGTTAAAATAGAACTTTCTAAATCTGATCATATACCAGATATTTTATTGGGTGATGGTGTAAGACTTACTCAAATTATTACCAACTTAATGAGTAATGCTTTAAAGTTTACCAAAAAAGGAATGGTTTCTTTACAAGCAAATCTAATTTTAGAAAACCCAGAAACTACAGAAATCTGTTTTAAAATTATTGATACTGGTAGAGGAATGACTCCTGAACAAACAGTACAAATATTTGAAGAATATGGGCAAACAGAATTAGACGATAATAGAATTCATGGTGGTGCAGGTTTAGGGTTGGCTATAGTAAAGCGTATAGTGTCAGCAATGCAAGGAACTATTTCTGTAGAAAGTGTTGTTGATAAAGGAACTGTTTTCTCTATAGAAATTCCGTTTAAAAAAGTAAAAAACATTGCTACTAAGCAAAAAGCTGAGCTATCTGAAGAAGAAATTATAAGTTTAAATGGGAAAAAAGTTTTATTAGCTGATGATGATCATCTGAATCAAAAAATAACTGTTCATTTTTTAGAAAAGGAAGGTGCTAAAGTTACTGTTGTAGATAATGGATTAATGGCTTATAATATTTTAAATAAGGAATATTTTGATATTGTTCTTTTAGATATAAATATGCCAGAAGTAACAGGGGTAGAGTTAGTTAAAAGAAAAGAACATCTAGATTTTAATACACAAATTCCTTTTTTAGCTTTAACAGGTTTTGCTACTGAAGAAGACAAAAATCATTTTTTAAGTATAGGTTTCAAAGATGTTGTTTTTAAACCTTATAAACCTATAGAATTAATAGGTAAACTTCAATGTTCTTTAATTGATATAGAGTAATTAGTTTAAGAATTCTTATTTTGTATCTATGCTTATATCTTTTTGCATAAATACTTTTAAGTTCTTTATTTTATTCTAAATTTTTCTCAATCCAAGATTTAAAACTATAAAAATTTTGTGGAGCTACTCCATGACCAACAGGATATTCAGAATAAACATTATCTAATCCTAAATTGTCTAAAAAGGGTTTGGTTTTTCTTGCCCAATCTATAGGTAAAACTTGATCTACAGTTCCGTGAGAACAATAGTAGTCTGTTTTTATATCTTTAGAAATGGTTTTTGGTAATAAATTAGTTTCTATATAACCACTTAAAGCAATAACATGGTTTACTTTATTTGGATAAAAAAAGCTTAAAGAGTAACTTAAAATTGAACCTTGACTAAAGCCTAATAAAAAGGTGTTATCAGCATTTGTGTTGTATTTTGCTTTTATTTCATCAATAAAAACAGCAATTTTATCTATAGATTCTTTTGCTTGTTTTAAATCGGAAAATTTACCATTTACTTCGTCAAAATTAATAGCATACCAAGCATAACCTCCATAACCTATTTCGTAAGGTGCTTGTGCACTTATAATCAGTAATTCTTCTGGTAACTCTTCTGCAAACGAAAATAAATCTTGTTCATTACTGCCATATCCATGTAATAAAATTAATAAAGGCGGATTTTCAGTTTTTTTAGTAGGTTCTTTTACAATGTAATTTAAACTCATAAATATTTTATATACTCCTGTTTTTACAAGGATGATAGATTTTTGTAAATGTAAATTCTAGTTCAAGAAAAAATACTTGAATTAAATATTTCTAAACCAATTTTGAAAATGTTCACCAACAACTGGTACTTCTTTCTCTTCTCCTTTAAAGGCTCCTATTAATGAGATAATCCAAAGAACAAAAGTTATAGCTCCAATAATATAACTTGCTGAGCTACCAAAAAATTTGAGAATAATTGCTCCGTTTAAAAATTGAATAATATTTAAACCAATCATTTGTCTAATATAAAAACTAGCAAAATAATTTTTTTTGTTCATATTCATTATAAAAGCAATTACTAAACCTACAATCCAAAAATGACTGATAATAGCTGCTGTTTTTCCTTCGTTTACTGATGTATTTTCCATAATACTTATTTTAAAATCAATTGATTGTTTGCAAAAACTCCATAAACTTTTCCTTTCAATTTTTTGCTGATAAAAGGACTGTTTTTAGAGGTTGATAAAATTTGTTGGTTAGTAAAAACTATTTCTTCTTTTGGGTCGAATAATGTAATATCAGCTTTATTACCTTCAGCAATAGTGTAATTTTCTAATCCGAAAATAGCTTTAGGTTTTATGGTTAAATTCTCAATAAAATTTTCTAAATCTAAAACTGAATTGATTGCTCCAAAAGCTGTTTCTAAACCAATAACTCCATCTTTAGCTTCACTGAATTCAACTTTTTTATGTTCAATATCTATAGGATTATGATCTGAAGTTATAATGTCAATAACACCATTTTTTACGCCTTTTTGTAAAGCTTTAATATCTTCTTTGGTTCTTAAAGGCGGATTCGTTTTAAAATTACTGTCAAAACCATGTAATTCATCATCAGTTAATGTTAAATGATGTACACTAACACTACAGGTAACTTGTAAGCCTTTTTTCTTAGCATCTTTAATTAACTCTACTGATTTTGCTGTAGAAATTGTAGGTATGTGTAATTTACCTCCTGTATATTCTAACAAAAATAAATCTCTTGCAATTTGTATGTGTTCAGTTAAAGCTGGGCTTCCTTTTAAACCTAATTTGGTGCTATTAATCCCTTCGTTTGCAATTCCTTCTCCTGCAATTGCATTATTTTTAGGGAAACTTAAAACTAGACCATCAAAATTTTGAGCATATAAAAGTGCAACTTTCATTAAGTTGTCGTTTTCAATTGGCTTATTGTAATCGCCAAAAGCAATAGCTCCAGATAGTTGCATATCGTACAATTCAGCCATTTCAATTCCTTTGCTTTTTTGAGTTAAAGCAGCAATTGGGTATAGTTTTGTGGCAGAATTATTAGCTTTATGAATCAGAAACTCAACATCAGATTTAGAATCTATAATTGGATTTGTATTTGCATTTACAGCAATTGCAGTAAAACCACTTTTAGCAGCGACTTGCAAACCATTTTTTATTGTTTCTCTTTCTTCAAAACCAGGTTCTCCTAAAGAAACACTAGTATCAAACCAGCCACAAGAAATATGGAGGTCTTCTAATTCTATTAAATTTGTGTTTTCTTTAAGTTGAATGGCGTCTGCAATCTTTTCAATTTTTCCATTACTAATTAAAATATCCTTTTTTTGAAGATGATAAGGACTTGTTGCATCTATAATTGTTGCGTTTCTAAGAAGCGTACTCATGGTTTATAGAATTTTAAAATAAAAATTTCTAAAAGCAAAGATACAATTGCCAAGGCTAAAAACCATTTCCAAAGCCATTGAACTTCATTTTTTTTGTTTAAATCGTTAAAAACATCTGCAATTGAAGAAGAAAATTCAATGTTTTTATGTTCTTTTTTTAAAGAATTTATGTCTAAAAATTTTAATGAACTCTCTTCTTTTGGGTTGTTGAAAGCAATAGTTTGTAGTGTATCTTTTTTGCTGATTATATTGTAGAAACCAACTTCTGTGGGATTGTCTTTCGTAGTAATACTAACTTTATTTTGATACGTTTGTTGAGGTGGTATAAAAGATGAATTTAGATTTACAATAGTAAGAATTTCATCTTTTTCTAAATTTGTTTCAACATCAATTTTGTTTTCTTTTTCTAAATAATAATACATTTTTTTATGCTGAAAACTTAGTTTTCCAAAATTGTAAAAGACTGGAACAACTAGTGGTGAATTTAAAAAATTACTATTGCTTTTTGATAAAGAACTAGACACCCAATACACTTTATTTTTAGAAGAATTAAGTTCACTTATAAAAGATGAATTGTTCTCAAAACTGATAATGTTACTTTTATTTTTTGATAAAATAGGGTAGTGGCTTTTAACAATTGGATATTGAAAATTCAATACTTTTTTAGAAAAAACATTTTTAAATAAAGGATGATTAAAATTGATATTTGTAATTTTTAAAGTATCAGAAATTTTTGATTTTATTTTTGAGTCTGCAATTTTATTTAGGAATAAATTATAAGATTGTACTTCAGATTTTATATTTGGTATAATTACAATTGTGCCTCCTTTTTTAGAAAATTCAATGATGCTTTTTGATAACGTTTCTGGAATTTTTTCTAACTCATTTAAGATGATAATTTGCTGTTTTGGAATCGCATTATAATTTACATTTTGTAGAGTAGAAGTAGAGAAATTAAATTCGTCTTTTGTGTAGATTTTAGATAAGAAATTTGCGTTATTTCCAATGCTTAAAACGTTAATTTTTTTACTGGTATTTATACAGAAATAAAATGTGTTATCAAATGAAAAAGTATCGCTAAAAGTTATGTCTATTTTTCCTAAGAATTCAGTGATGTTTTGTAATGTAAAAGTTATTGTTTTGTTTGTGTTTTCTTCAATAGAAAAAGACTGTTTACTTACTAGTTTTTCTTTGTTGAAAATTGCAATAGGAATGTTGTTTTTTGCATCACCTTGATTTTTAATCACAACGTTTACGGTTAAGTTTGTAGCGTTTGTGTTGTTAGTAAAAACACTATCAATAGAAATGTTGTTTTTTTTGCTGCTTTCTAGTTTTATGCCAGAAAAACCTTTGGTTACATTTGTAAACTCGTTATTGTAAGTGTTCTGAAAATCAGAAATAAATATGCTTTTATTTAAAGTTTTAGTTTTATTTTTTTGAGAACTGTTTATTTTAAGTAAAACGTTCTTAATTCCTACTTTTTTTGCTGAATTTTTAATGTTTAGTAGGTTGCTTTTTAAATCTTCGTAAGAAATATCTTTGTAAAAATCTGTATTCGTTTGCAAAGAATAACGATCATTTTTAGAAGCGTTTTCAATAATTTCTTGTGCTGCTATTTTTAATAAATTTCCTTTTTCTCCTGTAGCATTTGTGCTTAAAGAATTGTCTAAATATATAAAAGTTTGCTGTTTTGTTTCTATTTTTTTACTGCTAAAGTAAGGTTGAGAAAATGCAAAAATTATCGCTGAAAGTAAAAGTAGTCTTGTGCCTAAAATTAACCATTTTTTAATACGAGAACTCTTACGAGTTTGTTGTACTAATTTCTGTAAAAAAGCAACGTTGGTAAATGGTATTTTTTCAAACTTTTGTAATTGAAAAAGATGCACTAAAATTGGTATAATAAGTAGCGCTAAAAAGTATAAAATTTCAGGATTTTGAAATTGCATTTTTATGATTAAAGTTCTCTCAAAAATAGGGAAATTAATCCATATTATAACACTGAGTTATGAATAGAAATCACAAAGTTTTATTAGTTTATTTGCTCTAAAATTTTTCGAAAACACCTAATCCAAAAAGAGCAAAATCATATTTTACAGGATCTTTTTTGTCGAGTTTTCTTAAATTTTCATCTAACTCAGAAAGTGCTTTCCAGTCGTTTTGTTTTCTGTTTAACAGTTTTAATTTTCTTGCAACATTGCCAGAATGGACATCTAAAGGACAAGATAAATTTGCAGAATTATGCGTTTTCCAAATTCCGAAATCTACACCAGAATTATCGTTTCTAACCATCCAACGTAAAAACATATTTATACGTTTTGCTGCCGAATTTTTATGTGGATCTGAAACGTGTTTTTGTGTTCTTTGTTGATGCTCAATTTCAAAAAAAACATTTTTAAATTGATGAATTGCTGTTTTATAATTTTGTGAATTATCTGTAATATTTAAAACATTTTCTAACCCATTATAAGTTTTGTAAATGTGTTGTAAAGATTTTATAAATTGTTGAAAATCGACAAAATTAAAAGTTCGATGTACAAAGTTTTCGAAAGATTTTAAATCTTTTTCTTGATGGTTTAAAACAAAATCATAAGGAGAATTCTCTAACAATTCCATCATCTTAAATGCATTTTTAATAATCATTTTTCGATTACCCCAAGAAATGGTGGCTGTTAAAAAAGCAGCAATTTCTATATCTTCTTTTAAAGCAAATGTATGCGGAATTTGAATAGGATCTGATTCAATGAATTTAGGATTGTTGTATAAGATTACCTTTTCGTCTAAAAATTCTTTTAGGGCTGCTTTATTCAATTTTTAAAGTTTAATTCCTAATTTAAAACCTAAAGAATAATTAAAAAATGATTTTTGATCATAATTTTTAAAATCTCTCGTATCAAAAAGAAAAAAATTATCTGAGTATTGTATTTGATGAATGTTTTTATTGTATTCTAAATTTTTATGATCAAATTTTTTAATCCTTAATCCTAATCCAGTATAAAAATCAAAATAAAACTTTTTTCCAATTGGTACAATTAACCCATATTTTAAGTTAAAAATAGTTACGTTTTTTTTTGTCGCAAAATCATCAATATAATAATTGTTAGAATTTTCTATCTCATAATAATTGATTTGATCATTGTATTCATTTTTTATTTTTCTAAATTCTATTGCTAAATATTCATTTAGATAAACATTATTAGTTAGGTTAATTTTATTGTAAAGTTTAGTTTCAAATCGATAGGCATTATTTTTTTCATCTAAAAAAGAAACTTCATAATTTCTATTATAATCTGAATTATTAAACCCATATTCTGCACTTAAACTAAAATTATTATCGATAAAATATTCTGTTCCTAATGTAACCATAGGTACTGAAAAGAAATCTAAAAATTGTAATGGAGATGTATATAAAAAGAACTTGTTTTTTGGAAGGAAACTTATTTTTTTATTACTAATTACCATTTTGTTTGTTATACTATCTGTTACAAAATGTAAATTATGTCTATAAGTAAAACGTTTGTCATTGGTTAAATCAACAAGAATTCCTAATCCATAATTTTGCGTAATGTTTAACCAAAAAAGAGGAGATAATTTTCTTTTTAATGAAATGTCTTCTTTTAAACTATCTCTTAAAATACTAAAATTTAAAGGATTATTAGAGCGTATTGGCTTTAATTTTATTTGTTTTTTACTAATTAATAAAGTATCATTTAGGTAGATTATTTTACTTTTTTTATCCGAAGATATTTTAACAACAGTTGTTTCTTTATTAAGTATTGAAGCACAAGATGTCATTAATATTATAGATAGTAAAATAAATAATATTCTTTTCATAGTAGTTATACTATTTTACCATCTTTCATTGTTAATTTTCTATCAGCCATATCTGCTAATTCTAAATTATGTGTAACTAAAACAAAAGTTTGGCCAAATTCATCACGCAGTTTAAAAAAGAGCTCGTGTAAATTTTTAGCAGATTCGCTATCTAGGTTTCCACTTGGCTCATCGGCAAGAATAACAGAAGGGTTGTTAATTAAGGCTCTTGCAACTGCAACTCTTTGTTGTTCACCACCAGAAAGTTCGCTTGGTTTATGATTTATTCTATGAGATAAACCTAAAAATTCCAGTAATTCTTTAGCTCTTTTTTCAGCTTCTTTTTTCGGTTTTTTTGCAATAAAGGCAGGAATACAAACATTTTCTAAAGCTGTAAATTCTGGTAATAATTGATGGAATTGAAAAATAAAACCAATATGTTGATTTCTAAATTCTGATAATTGTTTGTCTGTTAAATTTTTAAGAGATTTATTGTTGATGCTAATTTCGAAATCTTGTTCTTTTAAAGGTTTGTCTAACGTACCTAAAATTTGTAAAAGTGTTGTTTTTCCTGCTCCAGAAGGACCAACAATAGCTACAATTTCTCCTTTCTTTATTTCTAAATCTAATCCTTTTAAAACTTCAACATCACCATAATATTTATGGATATTTTTTGTAACAATCATAGTTTTTATATCTGATTACGAATGTATAAAAAAACGGATATACTTTGTAAATATATCCGTTTTTATTGAAAGTTGGGAGTGTTTTAAACTCAAAAAATGTTCTTTATTTTATTGTAGTCGATAAAATAAACAAACCTTACAGAAAATGTATGACTATGAGATTGTGCAAATAAATTATCTAAATTTTTAAAAAAATTCAAATTAGAGTTCGTGTCTGAATTGTAAATTGAATTTCTATAAAACGCTATTAATTGGCTTCCTGGGGCAAATTGCCAAATGTAATTTAAGTCTAAATTCCAGCTATTAAAATTCACATTTTCTCCTTCATATGTATCGTTTTTATTTAATCCTCCATCAGAAGTAAGATTGTAATAGTCATTATAATTCACAGCCCCCCAATAATGTCTAAAGGTTAGGGATAAAGAAGATTTTGTACTAAAGCTATATTTACCAGATATAGAATTGGTGTAGTTTTTTCGATCACGCATCCCAAAAATTATATTGGTATCATCTTCATCTACATAACCTTGATCATCATAAAATTGATTATAATTTAATCGATATTGCAAAGAAAATTGGTTTGTAAATCGATAACGTGGTGCAACACTAAAACCATAACCTACTTTTGGGTTATTAGAATACGCTGTATACCAAGCATCAGCATCTACTTGAAACTTTTTTTGTGAATTTGTAGAAATCCACATATTTATATTTTTTCTTTCTGGTTGTAAAAAATAAACACCACTTGTAGTACCTTGTCTTGGCTCAAAAAAATCTTTACTTTCTGTTTCGTAATTTAAGTTACCACCAAAAAAGAATCGTTTTCTTGTTTGTGCACTCGCGCCAAAACTAGCTGAATAACCTGTAAAAATTCCAGAATAATGCTGGAATTCTGCATTGTTGTAAAAATAAAAATTGTAAGAATTAAACTTTTTAGTAGGTTGTAAAGTTCGCCAACCTGCACTACCATATATGGTTTGCTGATTATTGCTAAAAAGAATCCCCAAATCGTTTGGATTGTAATCTTTGTTTTCGAAGTTGTAACCTAATTCCCAATTCCAATGACCAGAATTGTAACCAAAACTATTATCAAAATAATAACCTAAACCATTATTATTTACGTCATCAGAAATAGAACTCATTTTTACAGAACCATCTGCATTATACTTACTATCTTTTGTTTCTATATGCCAATCTAAAGCAGTTACATTTGCATCTCTAAAACTACCGGATCTTGTAACATTTGTGTTGATAAGAGATATGGTTGAGTTTTGATTAAATTGTTGATCTAAAACTAAAATATTATAATTTGTAAAAGGATCAATAACTTCTTTTCTTTCTGTACCAGTAGTATTGTTTTTTATAGTTGCTTCTGTTTTTTCTGTAATTGCGTTAAAAAAACCAATTCCTAAACCCTTTTGGGTTCTTCCAGAAATTTTTACTGCATTTAGCATCGTTACTTTTCCTGGGTAATCTGTAATTTCTTCATCTTCGGATATTGAACTTTCAACATCAAATTGATCTATAGGTTGTGCACCAATTCTTCTAGAATAAAATAAATTGGCAATATTAAATAATTCTGTACCCTCTGTAAAAAACTGTCTTTGTTCTGTAAATTGTTGCTCAAAGGGCCCCAGATTTAATTCAACATCATCAAATCCAACTTGACTAAAATCAGGTATCAAAGTAGCGTCTAAAGTAAAGTTTTCTGTTAAACCATATTTAATATCCATACCAACACTATAATTAAAATCGGTATTACCTTCAAACGTAGTGCTAGTTGCAGAAGCGTAAGGATATAAGTTTAATCTAGTTGGTGGTTTTATATTTCTAAAATCTGTAATTAAACCATCATATTGAGTCCATCTTCCTACTGTATTATCAATATGTGTCCAAGTGTGTTGTTGGTTTAATTTTTCTAATCTTCTATGAAAATTAAACCCCCAAGATTGTACTGGTCTGTTTGCAAAACGTAAGGCTCTGTAGGGTATTTCCATTTCTACATTCCAGCCTTTATCAGTAATTTTTGCAGCACTATCCCAAACAGCACTCCAATTTAAATCTTCATTTCCATTAGATACTTTGGCATCACCCTGGTTTCCTGTAGATTGTACAATAAATTCAAACGGGTTTTGTCCATCATCATTTGGATTAATGGTTACTAGAAAGAAATCTGCTAGTCCAAAATTGTCTCTAACCGCAAATTCTTGAGGAATTCCTTTAGGATCTGGATCTAACATTTCTGCTGAGATGTATATAGCATCATCATTATAAATTACCTTAACAGTAGTTTGATATTCTTTTGATACTGGTTTACCATTATCTGGTCTAAGAATAACAAAATCAGAACAGATTTCTGCATTTTGCCAAGCTTCATCATTTAAAATACCATCAATTTTTGGTGCTTTCGATATTCGTTTTGTTTTAATTGTTTTTCTATTCTTTTGGTTTTGTGAGGATAATTGATGAATGCTTATAAAAGCAATCAGAATTAATGAGAGTTTTTTGAACATTAGGTTTTTTTGGTTGATTTATGTTTATAAACACGGTACGAATATATCTGACACATCACAGAAAACTCATAAAATGTTATTAATTATTGTAAAGACAACCTATTTTTGAAAGCGTTACAGAAATCAACTGTTAATTAAATCTTAAAATGTTTTCAGTAATTTTAATTATAATTTTATTGATGTGATAATTTTATAAAAAAAATATTAAAAATCATCATTGAATTTGTATTTTTGTTTCCGTTTTAAAATCACGACACAGATGAACTTACACGAATATCAAGGAAAAGAAATTTTAAACAGTTTTGGAGTTAGAATTCAACGAGGAATTGTTGCAAGCACTCCTGCTGAAGCTGTAGAAGCTGCAAAAAAACTAACAGAAGATACTGGTACAGGTTGGCATGTTATAAAAGCTCAAGTTCACGCAGGTGGTCGTGGAAAAGGTGGTGGAGTTAAGTTAGCTAAAAATTTAGATGAAGTTCAAACTATTTCTGACGATATTTTAGGTATGATGTTAATTACACCTCAAACATCTGCAGAAGGTAAATTAGTAAACCAAGTTTTAGTTGCAGAAGATGTTTATTATCCTGGAGATGAAGAACCAGACGAATACTATATGTCTGTTTTATTAAATAGAGCAACTGGTAAAAATATGATTATGTATTCTACAGAAGGTGGAATGGATATCGAAACTGTTGCAGAAGAAACTCCGCATTTAATTTTTACAGAAGAGGTAGATCCTTTATTAGGTTTAATGCCTTTTCAAGCACGTAAAGTAGCTTTTAACTTAGGTTTATCTGGTGTAGCATTTAAAGAAATGACAAAATTTGTTACAGCTCTTTATACTGCATATATTAAATCTGATTCTTCTATGTTTGAGATTAACCCAGTATTAAAAACTTCTGATTCTAAAATAATGGCTGTTGATGCTAAAGTTTCTTTAGATGAAAATGCTTTATACAGGCATAAAGATTATGCAGCAATGCGTGATTTAAGAGAAGAAAACCCAATTGAAGTAGAAGCTAAAGCTGCAGGTTTAAACTATGTAGATTTAGATGGTAATGTTGGTTGTATGGTAAACGGAGCTGGTTTAGCAATGGGAACTATGGATTTAATTAAGGAATCTGGTGGTGAGCCAGCTAACTTTTTAGATGTTGGTGGTACTGCAGATGCAGCAAGAGTAGAAACTGCATTTGGTATTATTTTAAAAGACCCGAATGTAAAAGCTATTTTAGTAAATATTTTTGGTGGTATTGTACGTTGTGACAGAGTTGCACAAGGTGTTGTAGATGCTTACCAAAATATGGGAGATAAAATTACTGTACCAATTATTTGTAGATTACAAGGTACAAATGCTGTAGAAGCTAAAGAACTAATTGATAACTCTGGAATGGAAATTATTTCTGCTACAGAATTTCAAGAAGCTGCAGATAAAGTAGCAGAAGTTTTAGGAGCTTAACCTTATAGTTTAAATATATTTAAAAAAGCCTCACAAGAAATTGTGAGGCTTTTTTAATACATGATATTAAAATTATAAATTAATAGTCAAAAGACTATAAAAAAGAATACTAAATTTATTTAAGCCATTTTCCTTAAATTTCTGTTAAAGAGAAAAAATAATGTAACTTAACTACAAATGATGCGTCTAAATAAATATATAGCTAAAACTTAAAAAGTTATTTAGCGAATATTAGTTAGTTTTTAATAGTTGATTAGAGTCAAAAACGATAAAAAGTTTTTGACTCTTTTGTTTTTGAGATATTTTAGTTTTTAGAAGGAATTTTATCGCGTTCTATTTTACCATTTTTTATGGCTTTATAGTTTTCGTAACAACTAAGAACAGCTTCAATCATTTGTAAATCTGATGCTTTTTTGATAAAATATTCAGAATAACTACAGTCTGTTAAAAGATCAGTTAATTCCTGTCTATCCATTTGTAGGTATTCCATCATCACTTCTCTGTCAAATTTACCAGCTAACATTTTACGTAAATCGTCTTCTTTCTTAAGCTTTTGCAATTTCTTTAACTGCTTTGGCTTTTTACCAAATAAGTTATACAAGAAGTCTACTGGTTGAAATAATGCGGCAACAGGAGAAGAGAAATCTCTTTTATTAGGTTTACCAACTTCATAAGTTTGTGGCAATCCATTAATATGAATTCTTGTAAATTTATCTTTAGGTACTTGTTTTACATCAACTTCTAAAACACCAATTAACTTCGTAGATTTTATAATAACCTCTCTAATTTCTTCGGGTTTTTCGTACAGAGCAATTTCTAATTCATTACCTTTTAGTAAATCGTTAGTTACTTTTACTTTTATTGATGAAAATCCTAGGTAAGAAACTAGAATCGTATCATTAGCTTGTGTTGGTATTTCAAAAAAACCTTTATCGTTAGTAATCGTACCTTGCACTGTATTTAAGTTTAAAATATGTGCTGCACTTAAAGGTTGCTTATTTACGGCGTGTATAATTTGCCCTTTTAATGTTGCAGTACGAATACTATCTTGTTGAGAAAATGCGCTTAAACTTAATAAAAAGCACAGTATAATGAGAGTTTTTTGCATAGAAACAAAATTAATGATAAAAGTGATGAGAAAGGTTAATATTTTGTGAAGATGTAAACATTTTCAATGATAATGTGCGCACGAGAAGATTCGAACTTCCACTTTCTTGCGAAAACAGCCCCCTCAAGGCTGCGCGTCTACCAGTTTCGCCACGTGCGCAAAATATAAAAATAAAAAAAAAGTTAAGCGTTGGCTTAACTTTTTTTTCTGTGACCGGGCTGGGGCTCGAACCCAGGACCCTCTCCTTAAAAGGGAGATGCTCTACCAACTGAGCTACCAGGTCAAAAATTTTACGAGGTGCAAATATACTATCAATCATTTAAATCTGAAACATAAAATTGAAGAAATTTTTCGATATTTGCTAAAAATTAAAAATAAATGAAAATAGTTCTATTAGGTTATATGGCTTCTGGAAAATCTAGTATTGGTAAAAAACTATCTAAAAGTTTAGAAATGAATTTTATAGACCTAGATGATTATATTATCGAAAAAGAAAAAAAATCTATTTCTGATATTTTTAAAGAGAATGGAGAAATCTATTTTAGACTGATTGAAACCAAATATTTGAAAGAAATCTTATCAAAAGATGGTAATTTTATACTTTCATTAGGTGGTGGAACGCCTTGTTATGCTAATAATATGGAAATTGTTAATCAGGCTGAAACAAAATCTATCTATTTGCAAGGGAGTGTACCAACAATGGTAGAAAGATTAATAAGAAAAAAAGCAAAAAGACCCTTAATTGCTTCTTTAGGCGATGATAAAATTCCAGAATTTGTAGCAAAACATCTTTTTGAAAGACGTCCATATTATGAAAAAGCAAAAGTGACTATTAAAATAGATGATAAAAAGAAAAGTGAAGTAGCAGAAGAGCTGTATAAGTTACTAAGCTAAATACGCTATAGAATCATTTTCTAAAAAGTCAATCTGTACATGTTCTTTTATTGATGTTGATAAAGAAATTCCTTTAAAATCTGCTTTTACTGGGTATTTTTTATGATTTCTGTTTACTAAAACCGCTGTTTTAAACCTTTTTAATGGTACATCTAAAAAATGTTTTACTCCATATATTAAAGTAGTTCCAGAGTTTAAAACATCATCAACAAGAACTAAAGATTTATTTTTATAATCAGCAACATTTAAAGAAGTGGTAATAGGTTCTAAAGGTTTTTTCTTATTAATAGTTACTTTACAAATGGTTAATTTAAGAGTTGATATTTCGTTTAAAATTTCAACTAATTTTTCAGCAAAAACATAGCCATTACCTATAACACCTGCAATAATAACTTCTTTTTCGCTACTATTACTTTCGTAAATTTGATAAGCAATTCTTCTAATTTTTTGATTTATTTGAACTGTATCTAAAATAATATTTCCTTCTGCTATCATAAGTTTTCTGTAGTATCTTCTGTATATCCTTCTATATCTCTTCTGTCTTTTTTGGTTGGTCTACCAGTACCTTTTTTACGATAATAATCTTTTGCATATTTTAAAAGTTCATTTTTTTGAAACTCCTCTTTTGGTGTAACATCCTTTCTATACAAATCTGCTAACTTGGCACCAACACGACTTTCTGGTAAATCTAAAACTTTTATTTGATAATTAATTTGATTTTTTCTTACTAAAATCAATTCATTACCAAAAACCTCTTTAGAAGGTTTTACACTTTTATTATCAATCTTTACTTGCCCTTTTTTACAAGCATTAGTAGCTATACTTCTAGTTTTAAAAGTACGAATACACCATAAGTATTTATCAATTCTCATAAAAACAGTTAAAATACATCATTTGTCTTTTTACAAAGGTATAAAAATGGTAAATTGCGCCCACAAAATTTATGATTAAATGAGTAAAATAAAAAATGCACTTGTTATAATAATTTTAACTACTATTATTTATGCTTGTAGCGATGACAATTTTTTTACTAATCCTTTTGATGATGTAGATCATGAAGCATTAGCAATTTCTGATAATGATTCTTTAGTTAAGTTTTTAAGTAGCCATTATTACGATTTTAGTGTAGATTCAGTAAAAGCAATTACAGCTAGCGAAACTGCATTAATAAACGATTCTAATTTAAAAACTTTATCTCTTACAGAAAACGATATCGATTATAAATTATACGTTTATGTAGCTAATGTAGGAGATCCAAGTCCTGATGTTAATAAGGGAAACCCTACAAAAGTAGATTCAGTATTTGTAAAATATGATGGTAGAACAATGTCTGGATCAACATTTAGTGCTACTAATTTTGATAGCAATATTACAGGTCTTTGGATTAATTTATTGTCAACTGTAAGAGGTTGGTCTCATGGATTTCAGTATTTTCAGGGTGGTTCGTTAAAAAAAGATCCAGATACAGGAGGAGTTTTTAACGGCCCAATAACTTATTTAAACGGCGGTAAAGGAGTTTTATTTATTCCTTCTGGTTTAGGATATCCATCTTCTGTTACTACAAATCAAACAAGTTCTTTAGTAGATACCAATTTGTTTTTTTATATAGAATTATTAGATTTAGTACCAGATACTGATCATGATAATGATAATGTAGGTACTATTTTTGAAGATTTAGATGGTGATGGAGATGTTACAAACGATGATACAGATGAGAATGGTTTACCAAACTATTTAGATACTGATGATGATGGAGATGGAGTATTAACGAAAGATGAAGATGCTAATAATGATGGAGATCCAACAAACGATTTTAGTGATCCAAATTCTGCTTTACCAGATTACTTAAATCCTGATGTTAATTAGTAACATCAATTTTATAAACATAAAAAAAACTCTTTCTATTTTAGAAAGAGCTTTTTTTATGAATTATTTCTTTTGTAGACCTTATGAATTCGCTCTCCTTTTACAAGCTAATAATGTGTTTTTAAGTAACATTGCAATTGTCATTGGCCCAACACCACCAGGTACTGGAGTAATAAAATCTGATTTTGCTGCTACTTCATTAAAAGCGACATCGCCTACTAATCTAAACCCGCTTTTTTTGCTAGGATCTGCTAATCTTGTAATACCTACATCAATAACAGTTACATTGTCTTTTACCATATCTGCTTTTAAAAATTCAGGAATACCAATCGCAGCCAAAATAATATCTGCTTGTAAAGTGATTTCTTTTAGGTTTTTAGTTCTACTATGACACATAGTTACAGTGGCATTACCAACTTTCCTTTTTTGTGATAAAAGAATACTCATTGGGCTACCTACAATATGGCTTCTACCTAAAACAACAACATGTTTACCAGAAGTTTCTACATTATACCTATCTAATAATTCTAAAATTCCGAAAGGAGTAGCAGAAATAAAAGTTGGCAAATTAAGAGCCATTTTTCCAACATTCGTTGGATGAAATCCGTCTACATCTTTATCAGGGTCAACAGCCATTAAAACTTTTTGTTCATCTATGTGTTTTGGTAAAGGCAACTGTACAATAAAACCATCAATATCATTATCAATATTTAAAATGGCAATTTCATTTAATAATTCTTCTTCTGTTATATCTTCAGAAAGTCTTATTAAAGTAGATTCGAAACCAACTCTTTCGCAAGCTTTAACTTTTGCGTTTACATAGGTTATACTTGCACCATCATTACCCACAATAATTGCAGCTAAATGAGGAGTTTTATGGTCGTTATTTTTTAAATCTCTAACTTCTAAAGCAATTTCTTCTTTAATGTCAGCTGATGTTTTTTTTCCGTCTAATAAAATCATTGTTCTTTTGTAATATAAATATTGGTAGTGATGTTAAAATTATTGAATTCTTTTAATATAGTTTAATCATTTTTCTAAACTTTTTAATTCATCATCAGATAAATTAAAAACTGTTGTATAAAGCTTATACTTGCCTTTTTTAGTAATTGGTTTTAAAGAGCTAGTATCAACTTTAAAGAAAAAATTAGTTAGTAGAAAAGTTCAATTTTAATGTTTTACACATTTCTTAACTAAAAAAAGCTGCAAAATTGCAGCTTAAATTTATTTCATTCCTTTCATCATTTGCATCATCTTTCTACTTCCACCACCTTGCATCATTTTCATCATTTTGCTCATTTGGTTAAACTGCTTCATTAACTGGTTTACTTCTTGTATCGAAGTTCCAGATCCTTTTGCAATTCGTTTTTTTCTGCTAGAATTTATAGTAGATGGAGTACTTCTTTCTGAAGGAGTCATAGAATGGATTATTGCTTCTATACCTTTAAAAGCATCATCATCTATATCAACATCTTTCATTGCTTTTCCAGCACCAGGAATCATACCAACTAAATCTTTCATACTACCCATCTTTTTGATTTGCTGAATCTGACTTAAAAAGTCGTCGAAACCAAATTGATTTTTAGCAATTTTCTTTTGTAGTTTTCTTGCTTCTTCCTCATCATATTGATCTTGGGCTCTTTCTACAAGAGAAATAACATCTCCCATTCCCAAAATACGATCTGCCATTCTATCAGGATGAAAAACATCAATTGCTTCCATTTTTTCTCCTGTACCAATAAACTTAATTGGTTTATCTACCACAGATTTAATAGATAATGCAGCACCACCTCTGGTATCACCATCTAATTTTGTAAGTACAACACCTTCAAAATTTAAAATATCATTAAATGCTTTTGCTGTATTTACAGCATCTTGCCCAGTCATAGAATCAACCACAAATAAAGTTTCTTGCGGATTTACAGTTTTATGAATGTTAGAAATCTCTGTCATCATTTCTTGATCTACAGCTAAACGACCTGCAGTATCAATAATTACAACATTTTTACCATTTGCTTTGGCGTGTTTTATGGCATTCTGAGAAATTTCTACAGGGTTTTGGTTACCAACTTCTGCATATACTTCTACACCAATTTGCTCGCCTACAACTTGTAATTGATTTATGGCAGCAGGTCTATAAACATCACAACCTACTAATAAAACTTGTTTAGATTTTTTTGTTTTAAGGTAATTCGCCAATTTACCAGAAAAGGTAGTTTTACCAGAACCTTGCAAACCAGACATTAAAATTACAGTTGGTGAGCCACCAAGATTAACACCTACAGTTTCTCCTCCCATTAATTCAGTTAGTTCATCTTTAACTAACTTTACCATTAATTGCCCAGGGTTTAATGTAGTTAATACATCTTGCCCAATGGCTTTTTGCTGAACTTTTTTGGTGAAATCTTTGGCAATCTTAAAGTTAACATCGGCATCTAAAAGTGCTCTTCTAACTTCTTTTAAAGTCTCTGCAACGTTAATTTCTGTAATTTGCCCATGACCTTTTAAGGTGTGTAAGGCTTTATCTAATTTATCACTTAAATTATTGAACATAATTTGTATTCATTTTTTTCGAAACACAAATATAAATATAACTGCTCTCTTATAAAAAATTAAAAGACTTATTCTCTTTTTAAAAGTAAACTAACAAAGAAATTGACCAAATGCACAAAGATGGATAATAGAAATAAGAAAAAAGAGAAGATTAAAACTGCTTCTAAGTTTAATATTCCTAAAAATTGATTCCCTTTTAATAAGCCGTTTTCATCTAGTCGTAAAACTGCATAAATAAAAGGGATTATGGCTAAAGTTTGTAGAATTATGTGCGAAATAGTCAGCCACTTTTTTGGGCATTTTTTAGCCCAATCTAAAGCCACATAATTTATACCAATCAAACTAAAATAAACAGCAGAAACATAACACCAAAAATCTACATTAATTAAATAATAGATATAAGTTATGTTAATATCAATTGGCACATTTCTTTTAATTAACCCAATAGTGATGTAAAGAGGTATTAACGCAAAAAAATATAAATAGGGTTTGTTGATTATTTTTTTCATCTAAAATGATTTTTGTAAAGTATCTAAATACGGATAAGTACTTTACAAAATTTTATAAACTTAAATGTATGAAAATTAATTAAAATACAATTTACCTTTAGGTTTTAAGTTGATTTAATCATTTTTAAATTACAATAGAGATGGTAAAATATACTCTTCAAATATTTTTTCTGGCTGTTTTGTTTTTCCGTTTCTGTAGTTACCAGATGTAATAACACAGACCAAATTTAATTCAGAAATCACAAAAATATACTGACCTCCATTACCTCTTGCTTCTACAGACTTTATTTTTTTACCTTTTACAGTATAAGTTTTGTGCCACCAAAAATACCCATATCCGTTTTTTTCTAAGGTATTAGTCAAGGGTAAATAATTTTGAAATGATTTATCTATCCAATTTTCAGATAAAACTCTTTTTCCTTCAAACTTACCTTTATTTAAATACAATTGTCCAAATTTTAGCATATCTCTAGGTGAAATATATATTCCGCCTCCAAAATAAGGTTTCCCTGTCATTTCTTTCTGAATTGTATAATTATGAATACCTAAAGGTTTAAATAATTTTTGATCCATATATAATGGTAATGGAAGAGGAGTGAGGTCAGTTAGAATTTCGCCTAATAAATACGGATTTGCAGAACCATAATTGGCTACAGCACCTGGTTTATGCATCATTGGTGCTTCTAAAACAGTTTTTAACCAATTTCTTGAGTTTTGATACGCTTGCTCAGAAGCTTTCGATTTTCTATCAATACCAAAATCAACAGCATCTAAACCAGAACTCATTGTTAGTAAATCTTTAATTTTAATGTCTTTCTTTAATGTGTCTTTGGTGTATTGATATTCTTCTGAAATATAATTGTATAATAAATCTGTATCGCCTTTAATAATTTTATCTTCTATTGCCAACCCAACAATTGCAGAAGTTATACTTTTTGATGCAGAGCGTTGATCGTGAAGAGTAGTATTCGAAAAACCATCAAAATAGTTCTCATAAATTATTTTTCCTTTTTTGGCAATTAATACACTATGTGTATTGATTAATTTCTTTTGATGAATACTATCTTCTAGTTTTTCTAAGAAAATATTTTTTTCTAGAGGATGTGTTTTCCAACCATCATCTAAATTTAAATTGTTGTTTTTTATATTGTTATAATTACCAAATTTCCATGGATTTTTTGATGGGTTTAAACGAACTTTTGTAAAAACATTATTCGCAATAAGTATTTCTAAATCGATAGTTTCTTTTAAAAGAGTGCCTTTAAAACCAATACCAGTTCTCATATCTTGAAAGGTAATTACATTGCCATTCTGTTTAGAATTACCAGCCCATGTACCTGCAAAACGTTGATCGCCAAAAAAAGGATAGGCATCAAAATTAGTACCATTTACATTTTCGATACTTAAAAATATGGAGTTAGAAAGAAGTTCATCCAACATAAAAATATTCCAATTACCTTGGTAAGAATTATTTTCTGCTTGAATTAATTTAATATGATAGAAATAAAGTCCTGAGCTTATAAAACCATCAATTTGATGCTTCTTTTTATCTAAAATTCCTGTAAAAGAAATAGTTTCATCAATCTTAATATTGATATAATTTTTAGTAGAAGATTTTACTTTTGTAGTAAATTTGAAGTTTTTGTTATGTAGTGAAAACTGGTATTCAGAATTACTGAGTAGATCCAAAGTAACAGAAAAATTAAAAGCATTTTTATCATTTAGTTTTCCTTCCCATTGTTTTTCATAATCTTTAATATTTGTTTGAGAATGAAGCTGGGTAAAAGAAAAAATGAATAAGCTAAAAAGAATTTTATAATAGGTTTTCAATACTGTTGATTTTAGTTTGCCTCAAAAATAAATACTTCGATTTTTTTAAAATTGTAATAAATTAACATCGCCTATTTTTTTTGATATTTTTAAAGGAGTTTGTCCATAAATCTTTTTTAAAGAAGTTATAAAATGGCTCTGATCATAAAAACCAGCTTCATAGCAAACTTCGGTCATAGAGAGTTTGTTTTTAGCAATTAATAATAAAGCTTTGTTTATTTTTTGAGTACGAATATAATTGCCAATTGTAGTCTTAAAATATTTAGGAAATTCTCTTGATAAATGTACAGGATGAATATTTAAAATAGTACTTAAAGCACTAAGAGAAGTGATGTTATTTTCTGATGAATGTAAAATTTCTTTAAGCTGTTTTACCCAATTTGGCTTTTGTTTTTCTGAGTTATGATGGTGGGTTTTTATATTGTTAAAAATATCAACCAAAAGCATATTTATAGCTAATTGACTGTTCTGATCTTTAATTTTACTTTCCAACAAAATGCAATTCATTTTTTGCTGTATTAAAGGATTTTTTAATTGCATACTACCTTCAAAATCAAAAGATTTAATATCATATAAATCAAACCAATTTGTATTCATTTCTATATGAAAACCTCTTGTATAAATATCTGGTTTTATATTATAATGTGCATCTTGCCAATTATGGAAAAGTAAACTTCCACTTTTTAGATAATAGTTTTCTTTCTTATTTTCTTCGTATAATTTGCCTTGTAATAAATATGTGAAATATGGATTTTCATGATAATGCCAATCTACCTTTGCGTGTGTGTATTTGGTATCTGTAATTAATAAATCATCAAACTGATTCTTATTGTAATGATTGCCAAAATATTCTCCTTTCAATAACTTTTTCATAAACTATTGATATAATTTTCTTTTTCGATACCCGACAATTAATCCCACTAAACCAATAATCGTCATTAATAAAAAAGCAAAAGAGATATATCTATTAAAAATGAAAACTTTAGTAATTATTGTAATTATAGCTAAAGAAATTCCTAAGGTAACCCAGAGTTTGTCGTTTTCTAATCTTTTTATGTTAGAATTTGTAGGTTTTTTATTGATGAGTATTTTAAGTGAATCCCAATCCCAATAAATTAAAAATAAGGAAGATAGTAACATTAAACCTGTAATAATGGGTGTTCCTCTAAAATCGTAAGAAATGGTAATTACAAAAACATTAGCAATAATGGGCAAAAATATAATTGCACCTAATTTTGCAAAACGTTGTGTAATTAAAAGTGTACCCGCAATACATTGAGCAATACCAATAAAATGCCAATATAAACCAGATTGATATAAAGTTTCAAAAAAATGCCAAGCTGAATTTATTGGGTTTTCTGCTCCGCTTTCTGCTGTAAAACGCAATCCTTGAATCTTTACTAAACTTGCAAAAATGAAAGCAAAACCAATTAAATAGCGCAAATAAATCACAAATAATTGTGGAAAGGTTTTTTGCTTCATCAAAAAGTTGGTTTATTAGTTTACTTATTTTGTAGACGATATATAACCAATTTTGTTACTCACATTAAATTTAAAACCTTTTGCTTTGTATTTATAAGTACTTAATTTTTAGCTACAAATTCTAAGGCTGCTCCATTTATACAATGACGTTTTCCTGTAGTTTCTGTAGGGCCATCATCAAAAGAATGCCCTAAATGACCACCACAAGTATTGCATTTTAGTTCGGTTCTTGCATAACCAATTTTGTAATCTACATCTAGTTCTACATTTTCTTTAATTGCTCTATCAAAAGAAGGCCAACCAGAACCAGAATCATATTTATGCTCAGATTTGTATAATGGTGTTTTACAAGCAGCACAAACAAAAGTTCCTTTTTTATGGTTATCATTTAACGGACTTGAAAAAGCTCTTTCTGTACCAGATTCTCTTAAAACATAATAAGCTAAAGGAGAAAGTAGTGTTTTCCATTCAGCATCTGTTTTATTAATTTTATAAGTTTTCTTTTTTTCTTCTGATGAGTTTTGGGCATTTCCTATACAACTTATCATCAGCATTAAAAGAATAAGACTTGCTACTTTTTTCATTTATTTTATTTAAAAATTAATTCTGGGTAAAATAATAATTTAATTGTTTCACTATCATTTTGGACGAAATCTTATGGTTTATCTTACAAATAATATTAAAAACTATTTTTTAGATTTAAATAGAATACTTAATTTTAAGGAAATAATTTAGTTATAAATGTGACTAAATTAGTATATAAGTGTCTTATAATAAGAACCAAAAAGTATAAAAATGAAAAAAATAATAGTTTTAGTAGTCGCAGTTTTTCTTTTTTCTGAATGTAGTACAGTGCCAATTACAGGAAGAAAACGTGTGAATTTTGTGAGTGATTCGCAAGTTTTACCTGCAAGTTTTGCACAATATAGTAGTTTTTTAGAAGAGAATAAATTGTCTACAAACAGAGTAATGTCTAATCAAATAAAAGATGTTGGTAAAAATATTTCTGCAGCTGTAGATCGTTTTATGAGAGCAAATAATATGGTTTCTGAAGCAAATTCTTATAAATGGGAGTTTAATTTAATAGAAGATAAAACTGTTAACGCTTGGTGTATGCCAGGTGGTAAAGTAGTTTTTTACACAGGTATAATGCCAATTTGTGATAATGAAAATGGGGTAGCAGCAGTTATGGGGCATGAGGTTGCACATGCGTTTGCAAAACACGGTCAAGAAAGAATGTCTCAAGGACAATTACAACAAATAGGTGGTTTAGCTGTTGCTTTGGGCACATCTGGTAAAGATGCAGAAAGTCAGCAAATTTGGAATACAGCTTTTGGTATAGGTTCTGGTTTAGGAATGTTAAAATTTAGTAGAGTACATGAACAAGAAGCAGATAGATTAGGTTTAGTTTTTATGATTATGGCTGGTTATGATGGTACAGAGGCAGCTGAAGTTTGGGTAAGAATGAGCGAAAAATCTGGAGGAGGATCTTCACCAGAAATTTTAAGTACACACCCATCTAACGCTTCTAGGATTCAAGATCTTAGAACTTATTTGCCTACTGCAAAAAAATATGCAGCTCAATACAATGCAAATGGAGTTATAAAATAAAATAGAAACAAATAGTTTCCCTATATTGTAGCCGTTCAAAATTTAATTTTGAACGGTTTTTTTATAAAATATATTTTATGTTAAAAATAGGAGATAAAAAATTAATAAACGCTTGGGCTTTTTATGATTGGGCAAACTCAGTATATTCTTTAGTAATTAGTACAGCAGTCTTCCCTTTGTATTATAGTGCAGTTACAGAAGGTGAAACTGTTACTTTTTTGGGTATGGAATGGGATCATCCAGATAGTTTATATAGTTATGCACTTTCTTTTTCTTTTTTGGTAGTTGCTTTTATTTCGCCAATATTATCTGGTATTGCAGATTATACAGGTAGCAAGAAAAAGTTTATGAAATTTTTCTGCTTTTTAGGAAGTTTATCTGTAATGAGTTTGTATTTTTTTGATGGATTAGATACAGTTTGGATTGGTATTGTTTTTACCATTTTAGCAAGTATAGGTTTTTGGGCAAGTTTGGTTTTTTACAATGCATATTTGCCAGAAGTAGCGCATCCTGAACAACAAGATAAGGCAAGTGCAAAAGGGTTTATATTTGGTTATATTGGTTCTATCATTTTACTAATTATCAATTTAATACTGATACAAAAACCAGATTGGTTTGGTATAGATTCTGGTATGGCTTCTAGAATTTCTTTTGTCATGGTTGGTTTGTGGTGGTTAAGTTTTGCGCAAATTACGTTTAAACGTTTACCTAATGATATGTATAATAAAAAGCCCGAAGAAGATTATATCTGGAAAGGGTTTAAAGAGTTAAAAATAGTAGCAAAAGAGATTGCAAATTATCCTACATTAAAAAAGTTTTTAATAGCTTTCTTTTTATTGAGTGTTGGTGTACAAACTATAATTCTCTTAGCTACTATTTTTGGTTCTACAGAATTAGGTTTAGCGACTATTGATTTAATTATTACAGTTTTATTAATTCAGGTTGTAGCAATTTTAGGAGCATTTTTATTCTCAAGATTATCAGGAAAAAAAGGAAACTTCTACGCATTAAAATTAACCATTGTAATTTGGATGGTGGTTTGTTTCTGTGCTTTTTTATTACACAAAGAATTACCAAATGTTTCTTTGTATTTTTATTCTTTAGGAGCTGTTTTAGGTTTGGTTTTAGGAGCTATACAATCTTTAACGCGTTCTACCTATTCTAAGTTGTTACCAGAAACAGAAGATCATGCTACTTATTTTAGCTTTTACGATGTTACAGAAAAAATAGCAATTGTACTAGGTACAGCTGTTTATGGAGTATTGTATGCCATTACAGATTCTATGCAATGGAGTGTTTTATGTTTGGCTTTCTTCTTTTTAGCAGCTTTACTAATTTTAAGTACTTTAAAGAAAACGAAATATGTGAGATAAAAAAAGTGCTGATAAACAGCACTTTTTTAAATATTTATAAGTTTTTCTTTTTTCTTATTGAACAGAAATTGCAAAAGTAACTTCTACATCTGTACTACCTCCTGCATTATCAGCATTATTATCATTTGGTTTTGTTGGTTCGTGCTTTAAAACAATTGTTAAAGTACCAACACCAGCATCTCCTGTTGTAAGTGTAGTTTCGATTCCAATTGGGTTTCCATCACCATCTTCATCTGTTTTTTCAATAGAAACTCCATTAATATTAGAAGAATAAAAGAATTCGTGCTCATCACCTTCATCTTTTACTTCAACAGTAATATCTTCAGCAGGGTCTTCTGTTGCGTTTAATAATTCAATAGCACCAATGTATGTAGTATTTGCAGTTAAACTACCAGAAACAGTGTAAGTTCCATCAGCACCACCTTCACCATCTAAATCTACAAATGATAGGGTAACAACATCATCTCCGTTAGTTAATGTATAGTTAACTGTTGTAATTAATTCTTCTTCGTGGTCGTGGTCATCATCATCATGGTCGTCATCAGAACAGCTAGAAAGTGTTAAAGCTGAAATAAATAATATTGCTAATAATTTGATTGTTTTCATTGTTGTTGTTTTTGAATTTTTCATAATTGAGTGTTCTAGTATTTTATTTTTATTTTAAAATTAAAATTCCTACCTAATTCATCAGCAAAATATCTTAATCTGTTTAAGTGTTCTCTGTAAGAAACATCAAACAAATTTTCGATATTAAATTCTAATTCTAAACTTCCTTTATTAAATGCCTTAAAAACGGCAGAAGTGTTTAAATTGAATAATGAATAAGCAGGTGGTGTAGAACTAATGTCTACAAATACATCTTCTTGCGCAATAGCATTAAATGTATAAAAATTGTAATCTGGGTATCGTTTTTGTTGTAAAACCGATTTATGTGTTAAACTAATTTTTAGATTGTTTAACGCATTGTTTGTATAAGAAATACGATTACTAAAATTGGTAGCAGGCATATGTATTAAAGGAATATCATCTGAAATATTATTACCTCGTAATAAACTTAAGCTTCCTTTATAATCGAACTTGCTGTTAATTTTTTTGTTTACGTCTAAATCAACTCCAAAAATCTGTGCATTAATCTGGTTGTATTGCCAAACAGGAAATGCGCCTCTAATTGTTGTTGTAATTCCTACAGGTATTAATTGAATATAATTACGAATATGTTTAAAATATGGGCTAACAGAAAATCCGAAATCATCTGAATTTTTCTCTAAAGAAATGGCAAATTTATTAGCAGTTTCTTTTTCCATAGTTAATAAACCTATTTCTATTCTAGCTGCACTATGATGCAAACCATCACTAAATAATTCTGACGGATTTGGCACTCGCGAGGCTAAACCATAATTCACTAATAAAGACAAATTATTATCAAATTGCTTAGCTAAACCTAAACTTGTAGAAATATTATGATAAGAAAAATTCGGATTTGTAGGAATGTCTGTTCCATCAACATCACCAGTTTCAAATTCAGGGAATAATTCGTCGTAGTTATACGTTTCGCGCCAATCTGTAACATTATATTCTTTTTGGGCATCTATTCTAGAAAAATCATAACGAACTCCTGCACTTACCTTAGTAGACTCGTTAATATCGTAATTTCCTATAATGTAAGTACCAAAATCATATTTGTCGTAATCAGGAATTAAAGGACTTGTGCCTGTGCCAGCGACTGCATCATTTTGCTGATAACGTGCTAAAATACCAGTGTTAATTTTTAAATTATCTGAATAATCTATTTGTAAATCTGTTTGTAAACTATTTGTAAATAATCGTAAATCTATTACAGGAGTATTACTTAAATCTCCTCTTCGTAAATCAAATTCTTTACGTCTATTAATTTGAAAATCGTATTGAACAGTTAATTTTCCAAAACCTTTAAAACGTTTATAGGCTTCTATTTTTCCTAAATGATGTAAAATAGATTGTTTTGGAAAAGTAATATCATAAGAAAAGTCTTCAATAACTCTTGGTTCTTGGCTGTTTATAGCGTTAACGAGATCATTTACATTACCAATATGTGAGGATTGTAAAATGGCAAATTCATTATCTACATAACTATAATAAGCGTCAAAACCTTTTTCAAAACTATTGTAACCAAATCTAAACGATGCATTTTTACTAATGGTTCCACTATTTGTAAGGTAATAATCGGGTGCTTTAAAATCTCCAAACTGTTTGTAATTCATCTGAATTTTTCCATAAAAACCAGATTCGTATGTTTTTACAATTTCTGAATTTATATTACCACCTAAACCGTTTGAATTAAATGAAACTAAGGTGCTCCCAAAAAGGCTATCTTTAATAGCGTATTTTTTAGGTTTAATTAGTATCATACCTCCAATAGCATCACTACCATACTTTAACGTATTTGCACCTTTTATAACTTCAATACTGTTATTTGCATTAATGTCTATATTTGGTGCGTGTTCATCTCCCCATTCTTGGTCAAACATTCTTACATTATTGTTAATAATCAAGAGTCTGCTACTGTGTAAACCGTGAATCATTGGTTTTACAATAGTGTTACCTGTGTTTAATGAAGATACTCCACTTACGTTTTTTAAAGCATCACCTAAAGACTTGTCAGAATATTCTTCTAATACATTTTTTTTGATAGATTGCTCAATACTAGTAGCTTCTGTTTTAAAATTTGTTTTTACAACTACCTCATTTAGTTCTTCTAAATGATGCTCTAACAAAATTTCTTTATATAAATTTTGATTGATGGTAATGGTCAAATTTTTAGTTTCACAAGCTATATGCTGTACTTCGATTACCAATTCTCCTTTGCATAAATTTTTAAACTGAAACTCACCTTTATGATTTGTAGAGGTATATTTGTTTAAATTTTTTATGTGAACAGATGCACCAAAAATTGGTGTATTGTTATGGAAATCAGTAATTTTCCCTTTAAGAGTAAAGGTGCAATCTTGCGCCATTGTATTTGTGGTAAGACAAATAGCAATAACACAATAACAAAATAATTTTATCATTGTTTATTCTTAAGATTTAAATTAATAGCGTTTAATTTAAACCGATAAAGGTGGCCCTCTTAAAGAAAATGATAATTGATGATGATTTTTTAAGTAATAATATTGCTCGCTATTAAAATCAATAATAATAGCTTCTGAAAGTATGTTAGGTAAATCTAGAGTTAATAAAGCAGTACTATGCTTTATTAAATGTACTTTACAATCAATATCTTTTTTATGTACATGTTGCTCAATTTTAGAATTACAAACAGCGTGTTCGTGATTCATAAAATCGTGTATTGAATCAAGTACTAATGGTAATAAGAATATTACTAGTAAAACAATACCTATATGTTTTTTTATATTCTTGATATTAATTGTTCTTTTTACGTGCTTTTAAATTTAGCATTTCTACACCTAACGAAAATGCGATTGCAAAGTACAAATAACCTTTAGGAATAGCACCTACAGTTTTGTTAAAAAATTTAGTGTGCGATAAATGTGCACCTTCTGTAATTAGCATAAACCCAATTAAAATAAGAAAAGAAAGTGCTAACATTTGTATTGTTGGGTTTCTGTTTACAAATTTATTGATGGGTTGAGAGAAAATCATCATAATAATAATCGAAACAATTACAGCAATTATCATAATAATTAATGCGCCATCAATTCCGTTTGTCATACCAACAGCAGTAAGAATACTATCAAAAGAAAAAACAATATCAATTAAAATAATTTGAATAATTACACTTTTAAAAGAAATTACTTTTGGTGAATTTATAACCTGCTCTTCATTGGTATGTTCTACTTTTTCTCTTATTTCTTTGGTGCTTTTATATAATAAAAATATTCCTCCTAAAAATAAGATAAGGCTTTGCCCAGTTAAGCCTGTTTTAAACCAACTAATATCAACAATATAAAAAGGATCTTTTAAAGCAATTAAATAAGACACGCTAAAAAGCAATGCAATTCTAGTTATCATTGCTAAAGCTAAACCTAATAATGTGGCTTTTTTAACTTGGTTTTCTGGTAATTTATTAGCGGAAATAGATATGAAAATTATATTATCTATACCTAAAATAATCTCTAAAAAAGTAAGTGTTAGCAAAGAAACCCAAGTTTCTGCTTGTAAAAATATTTCCATTTATTTTACTTTAATTACTGTACCAGATTTTTTAAATTTAGAGAAACCAATTTTAACTGTAAAATCGTAAGAGTTTTCTCTAAATTTATTAATTTGAATGTACATAGGATCTTTTTGTAAACTATTTTTTGGGTTGATATACTTTAAAGTATAAAAGAAATTATTTTTCCATTCAATAGATAAAGTATCAATCTGATCTCCATATTTACTAATCTGAATGCTATCTTTTCTGATAATTGTTTCTTTTACAAAATCTTTACCAGCAGGAATTTCGAAAACACCTTCTTTAAATCGATTAGAACTGTCTTTAAAAGATGGTTTACACGATAAAAAGAAAATAGAAGTGGTTATAAATAGAAAAAACAATAAGCTTTTTTTATTGATTAAATTATAGAAATGTACAGATCTATTTTCTTTCATCGTGTTTTCTTTATCTTATATTTTAAAAACTTATATTCCTGTGTAATTACTTGGTGTAATTGCTTTTAATTCTGCTTTAATTTCATCAGAAACTTCTAATGTATCAATAAAATTAGCAATAGAATTTTGATTGATTTTCTCGTTTGTTCTCGTTAATCCTTTTAAAGCTTCATAAGGATTAGGATACGCTTCTCTTCTTAAAATTGTTTGAATAGCCTCGGCAACAACTGCCCAGTTATTTTCTAAATCTTGCTCAAATTTTTCTTTGTTTAGCAATAATTTATTTAAACCTTTTAAGGTTGATGTAAACGCAATAATTGTATGACCAAAAGGTACACCAACATTACGTAAAACAGTACTATCTGTTAAATCTCTTTGTAAACGAGAAACAGGTAATTTTGCAGAAAGGTGTTCAAAAATTGCATTTGCAATTCCTAAATTTCCTTCAGAATTTTCAAAATCAATAGGATTTACTTTGTGTGGCATAGCAGAAGAACCAACTTCGCCAGCTTTAATTTTCTGTTTAAAATAATCCATAGAAACATAGGTCCAGAAATCTCTGTCTAAATCTATGATAATTGTGTTGATACGTTTTAAAGTATCAAACAAAGCAGCCATATGATCGTAATGTTCTATTTGTGTTGTTGGAAAAGAGTGTTGTAAACCTAATTTTTCTTGTACAAAATCAGTTCCAAAAGTTTTCCAATCAATAGAAGAATATGCCACTTTATGTGCGTTAAAATTACCAGTTGCTCCACCAAATTTGGCAGCACTTGGTATATCATTCAGTAAATTAAATTGTTCTTTTAAACGAGTAACAAAAACATCTACTTCTTTACCCAATCTTGTTGGCGATGCTGGTTGTCCATGCGTTCTTGCCAACATAGAAATGTCTTTCCATTCAATTACTAATTCTTGTAATTTTTCTACAACTTCAAAATAATGAGGCACAAAAACATCGTTCATTGCTTCTTTAATAGATAAAGGAATTGCAGTGTTATTAATGTCTTGTGATGTTAATCCAAAATGGATAAACTCTTTATCTTTTTGTAAACCTAAAGCATCGAATTTTTCTTTGATAAAATACTCAACCGCTTTTACATCGTGATTAGTAATTTTCTCAATATCTTTTATTTTTTGAGCATCTTCTGCAGTAAAATCTGTATAAATTTTACGTAAATCACTAAATAAATCAGTATTAAAATCTGCTAATTGAGGCAAAGGAACTTCGCACAAAGCAATAAAATATTCAATTTCTACACGAACTCTATACTTTATTAGAGCTTCTTCAGAAAAATAATTAGCTAATTTTGATATTTTACCTCTGTAACGTCCATCAATAGGAGAGATGGCATTTAATTGTGATAATTCCATTTTTTAGTTCTGTTGTTAACTGCAAAAATAGGTATTTCAGCAGATTTATACTGTTTTTTTAGACACGAATTTATCTAATTTCACAAAAATAAAATCTTCAAATATAAACTTTTAATAAGCTACAAATTCACAATTTTTTCTTTTTTCAAGTTGATGATATTTTTAAGTGATAAATTTCTCAAAGATTCTAAATAAAATTAGAACATTAAGGTGTTTACAATAAAAAAAATGAGAAATTAATGAAATTCGTGCCTACTTTGCACGTTTTGCCATCAAAGCTAAAATAAATTTTCCACGAGCTTTACAACCTTTACTTTCGTGAATAATTTTAGTTTCTATTAAATGCTTTAATTCTGGATGTACCCAATCTTTTTCTAATCCGAAAAAATACAAAGTATTCATTGTGTACGCTCTAACTGCAATTTTTTGAGGTGTAATTAACCAATCAAAACCAGTTTCAATAATTGTGTTTATGTGATTATCAGTTAAATGTGTTTTAACTTCATTGGCTTTTTTAGAATAGTAAGCATTTGCCAAATGTTCACAAATTTTTGCACAAGGTCTTATTGCGCTATCAAAAGTAAGATGGGCAATATTTTTGGTAAACTCATCTAAATGCGGAATAATCAAATTTAAATGATGATGAGTGCAAATCCATTCTAAAATCCAAGCCGCTTTTATAGATATTTTATCATCAACCTTAAAAGTGATTGTAACCAAATCTTTGAATAAATTTTGATTTTTTAACACAATATCAGCCACTCTTTGTCGGTTTTCCCTTTTAGGGTTTTCCATATTGTTGAGTTGTTCTGTTAAAAAAATAATACTCATTTTTGGTATGATTAATGTATATTTACTCTAAAATTTTTGCAATGCTAAATATAAAAAGATTGGGTTTTGTTTTTGTGTTTTTAACTTGTTTTTTTTCAAGTATAAATATTAATGCACAGAAAATAAATCAGTTTGATGCGAATAAGAAAAGAACTGGAATTTGGAAAAAATATCACCCAAACAAAAGAATTCGTTATACAGGTCAGTTTATGAACGGAAAAGAAGTAGGTGTTTTTAAGTTTTACGACATTACTGATTCCAGAAATCCAACAATTATTAAAACTTTTTCTGCCACAAGCGATTCTGTAGCTGTGTCTTTTTATTCGATAAATGGTATTTTAAAAAGCAAGGGAATTTTTATCGGTAAAAAAAGAGTAGGAGTCTGGAAATATTTCTTTGCTGATGGTAAACTAATGTCTAAAGAATTTTATATTGATGGTAAATTAGAGGGTGAGTTGGTTAATTATTATCCGAATGGAAAACCAGCAGAAATCTCAATTTATAGAGCAGGTTTAAAAAACGGATTATCTCAAAAATACTCAAGTAAAGGTATTTTAATTGAAGAGTTAATGTATCAAAATAATAAACCAAATGGAATTGCCAAATACTTTGAATTAACAGGTATTCTAAAAGAAAAAGGAGTTTACAAAGACGGCAAAAGATTTGGGAAATGGGAGTTTTATTTGGATGGAGAAATGGCTTCTGAAGAAGAAAATAAAAAGAAAAAAACGTTTACTAAAACTAAAAAGAACTAATCTTAATATTATAAGGTAAACTAATCTTATAATCAATTCTTTCAATTTATAGTTCACTTACAAAGTCGTAACTTTGCATCCTCAAAAATAAAAAATGAAACGAGTAGTTGTTGGTCTTTCTGGTGGAGTAGATTCTAGTGTAACAGCCCATTTGTTAAAAGAACAGGGTTATGAAGTTATTGGGCTTTTTATGAAAAATTGGCACGATGATTCTGTAACTATTTCAAACGAATGCCCTTGGTTAGAAGATAGTAATGATGCAATGATTGTTGCAGAAAAATTAGGTATTCCTTTTCAAGTAGTAGATTTAAGTGCACAATACAAAGAACGTATTGTAGATTATATGTTCGATGAATATTCTAAAGGTAGAACTCCAAACCCTGATGTACTTTGTAACAGAGAAATTAAGTTTGATGTTTTTATGGATATTGCACTAAAACTAGGAGCAGATTACGTGGCAACTGGTCATTATTGTAGAAAAGGCGAAGAAATTATAGATGGTAAATCCGTTTATAAATTATTCGCAGGTAAAGACAATAACAAAGATCAATCTTATTTTTTATGTCAATTATCGCAAGAACAATTGGCAAAAGCATTATTTCCAATAGGCGAATTAACAAAACCAGAAGTTAGAGAAATAGCAAAAGAAGCAGATTTAATTACAGCCGAAAAGAAAGACAGCCAAGGTTTATGTTTTATTGGTAAAGTACGTTTGCCAGAATTTTTACAGCAAAAATTACAACCAAAAGCAGGTGAGATAGTTACGATTCCTGCGGATTTTAATGCGTATGTAAAAGAACATCCGAAGTTTGAAAATAAAGAAGAAGAGCTTAACTATTTTGCAACAAAATTTTCTTACAACAAAGAAGATGGTAAAGTTGTAGGTAAACATCAAGGAGCACATTATTTTACGAAAGGACAACGTAAAGGATTAAACGTTGGTGGTACCAAAGAGGCTTTATATGTTATTGAAACTGATGTAAATGAAAATGTAATTTACACTGGAGAAGGTAAAAATCACGCTGGTTTATACAGAAATGTATTGTTTGTTTCTAATGATGAAATGCATTGGATTCGTGAAGATTTAACGTTAAAATCTGGAGAAACAATGCAAGTTGATGCCAGAATTAGATACAGACAAAAATTAGAAAATGCTACTTTACACAAAGTTGATGCTGGTTTGTATGTAGAATTTGATAACAAACAATCTGCAATACAAGAAGGGCAATTTGTGGCTTGGTATAAAAATGAAGAATTGTTAGGTTCTGGAGTTATTTCGTAACTTCGTTTAATGACAAATAAAATCACTCAACTTTTTAATATTAAATACCCTGTTATTCAAGGAGGAATGGTTTGGGTTTCTGGTTATAAACTAGCTTCTGCAGTTTCTAATGCAGGTGGTTTAGGCTTAATTGGTGCAGGTTCTATGTATCCTGATGTTTTAAGAGAACATATAAAAAAATGTAAAAAAGCAACAGACAAACCTTTTGGTGTAAATGTACCTATGTTGTATCCTCAGATTGAGGAAATTATGAATATTATTGTTGAAGAAGAAGTCAAGATTGTTTTTACATCCGCAGGAAATCCGAAAACGTGGACCGCTTTTTTAAAGGAAAAAGGAATTACTGTAGTACACGTTGTAAGTTCTGTAAAATTTGCCTTAAAAGCAGAAGCTGCTGGTGTAGATGCCATTGTTTGTGAAGGTTTTGAAGCTGGAGGACATAATGGTCGTGAAGAAACTACCACGTTTACTTTAATACCTATGGTTAAGGAAGCTGTAAAAATTCCTGTAATGGCTGCTGGCGGAATTGCAACAGGAAAAGGAATGTTAGCTGCAATGGTTTTAGGTGCAGATGGAGTACAAATTGGTAGTAGATTTGCTGCAACAGAAGAGTCTTCTGCTCACATTAATTTTAAAAATAGTATTGTTGATGTTAAAGATGGTGATACACATTTAACTTTAAAAGAATTGGCTCCTGTTCGTTTGATAAAAAATAAGTTTTACCAAAAACTACAAGAATTATATCTACAAAACCCAACAAAAGAACAATTGATAGAATTATTGGGTAGAGCAAGAGCAAAAAAAGGAATTTTTGAAGGAGATGTAGAAAATGGAGAGCTAGAAATAGGACAGATTGCAGGCTTAATTCACAATATAAAACCGGCAAAACAAGTTTTAGAAGAAATTATTGCTGAATTTAATGCTGTTAAAGCTACTGTTAGTAAGCTTTAAGCATTTAAATAAAAGAAAATTAAATATTTAGGGCTTTCTAATATTATTGGCACTATCTTTGCAACTTAAATAAACGTTGTTAGGAATTAATTTAACAACACAATAATTTTTTATAATGAATAAAGGTACCGTAAAATTTTTCAATGAATCTAAAGGATTTGGATTTATCACTGAAGAAGGAACAAACAAAGAACATTTTGTACATGTGTCAGGATTAGTTGACGAAATTCGTGAAAACGATGAAGTTGAATTCGACTTACAAGATGGAAGAAAAGGATTAAACGCAGTAAACGTAAGAGTTTTATAATTATATATTGCTAGTTAAATTTTTATCTAAAAGCCTATCAAATTTTGATAGGCTTTTTTTATTTTTATAATTAAATGTTATTTATGATTGATTGTAGGCAAAGAAAAAATATTAAAGTCGGTTTGTTTGTAGAAGTAGTTCAAAAACCACATCAAAAAACAGGCGAATTAACACAAGGTGTTGTTGCTAAATTGTTAACCAAATCACCCAATCATCCTTATGGAATTAAGGTGCAATTAGAATCTGGTTTGGTTGGTAGAGTAAAAAATATAATTGAATAGAACTATTTCTTAATTAGCAGGTATTTTAATTTCGTACAATTTTCTGCTTTTATTGTTTAAGTGATGTTCTCTTAACCAAGGATTTAAAATCTTAAATTCCTTGTAATTTATACCAAATTTTTGAGCAAAAGCAGTAATATTGGTAATTGCAGTATCTACTTTTACAGTGGTTGTTTCTTGTAAAGTGTATAAATCTTCCTTTTCAAAAACAAAACCATATTTCTGCGGATTATTAATAATCTCTTTTAAAGCTAAAATTCTAAATATATAACGCTCAGTTTCATCAGCAAGTTTAGCATCGTAATAATTAGTTACTTGTTGTGCTTCTAATCTTCTAGAAATACCATAATTTCCAGCATTGTATGCAGCAGCAGCCAAGGTCCAAGAATTAAAACGTTCTTTAGATTTAATTAAATATTCGGCAGCAACTTTGGTAGATTTTTCAATATCATATCTTTCATCAACATTTTTATTAATTTCTAAGCCAAATTCTTTACCAGTTTGCTTCATAAAATGCCACATTCCTGCTGCACCAACATTAGAGGTTTCATCAGTAAAACCACTTTCAGCTAAAGCTAAAAACTTAAAATCGTCTGGTAAACCATATTTTTTTAAAAGCGGTTCTAAAATAGGAAAATATTTATTTGCTCTTTTTATCAATAATAAACCATTCGATTGCCAATAAGTATTCACTAACAATTCTCTTTCCATTCTTTCTCTAACATCAGGAATCTCTAAAGGCACTCTTTCACCAGCCAAATTTAAATTATTAGGTAATTTTAAAGCCTTTATTTTGTAGTATTTATGTGTGTTTATAATCGGTTCTGTTTTGTCTTTATTTATAGCATTTATAAATAAAAGAGTAATAAATACAATGCTTAATATTGATATTATTCTAAAAGGTTTCTTCATAATCAATCCATTTAAATTGTGACATAAATTTACTTAAAACTAATAATTTAAAAAAGTTAAAGTGTCTTCAATTATTTTTGATATTTGTTTGGCTTTTATAATTATCATAGAATGATTTCCGTTTTCAATTTCTATGGCATTTTTAATATTTTTTATTGGAAAAATTTCATCTTTTGTTCCGTGAATATGTGTAATGTTTTCTAGAACTGTTTGCTCTTTCCAATTTAGAACATTTTCAATAGACCATTTCAGATAGTTTTCGCCTCTAACAGAAAGGTATTTCTTATACATTTTGGCTTTTTTTTCTAAGGTTTTTCCAATAAAATATTTAGAATACGTGTCAAAATTAGTTACAATTTGAGTTGGGAATAATTTATATATTTTACTCTTACTAGCAAATTGAAAAGTTGTAGGAAATTCAGTTTGAGATTTAACACTAGAAATAATAATTACTTTTTTTACAGTAATAAACTTTGTCATTTCTTGCACTATAATCCCGCCAAAAGAAACACCAACTAAAACAGGGTTTTCGTGTTTAATTTCTTCGGATAATCTTTTTGTGTAACTACTTAAACTTTCATCTAAAGTTAGTGGCTCATTCCAAGTTAAATAATGCAGTTCATATAACTCATCAGAAAGGGTAAGGTTTTCAAAAATTTCAGGTCCAGCAGCTAAACCAGGCATAAAATAAATATGAGTTTTAGACATAATAATTTAATTAAAAATAAACAATTCAGTTCTTAAAAGCACATTATTAAATGTGTTATTATAAAGCTACTTTATCTTCTATAAAATCGAAACGTACTAAGCCATCTTCATCAATTTTAGTAAGTGTAATAGTGTGTAAAGTATTTATTAATTCAGGATTCCAAGGCGTTTTTACTTTTACGTAATTTTCTGTAAATCCGTTAATATATCCTTCTTTATTCTCATTTTCAAACAAAACAGTTACTGTATTACCTAATTGAGATTCGTAAAAAGAACGTCTTTTCTTGGCAGACAAACCACGCAACATTTTGCTACGTTTTGCTCTTGTTTTTTTAGGTACAACTCCATCAAAACCTACAGCTTCTGTATTTGGTCTTTCAGAATAAGTAAAAACGTGTAAATAAGAAATATCTAATTCGTTTAAATAATTGTAGGTTTCTAAAAATAATTCATCAGTTTCACCAGGAAAACCAACAATTACATCAACACCAATACAAGCATTTGGCATTACTTCTTTAATTTTATCAACTCTATTTGTGTAGGTATTTCTTAAATATCTACGTTTCATTTTCTTTAATAACTCATCACTACCAGATTGCAAAGGAATATGAAAATGAGGTACAAAAGAATTGGATTTAGACACAAAATCAATAGTTTCATCCTTTAGTAAATTAGGTTCTATAGAAGAAATTCGTAAACGATGAATACCATCTACTTTATCTAATTCTTTTACTAATTCTAAAAAAGTATGTCCGTGTTTTTTGTTACCAAATTCACCTTTTCCATAATCACCAATATTAACACCTGTCAATACAATTTCTTTAATACCTTTAAATGATATTTCTTTGGCATTATCAATTACATTTTGCAAAGTATCGCTTCTAGAAATTCCGCGTGCTAAAGGAATTGTACAATACGTACATTTATAATCGCAACCATCTTGTACTTTTAAAAAAGCACGAGTTCTATCGCCTATAGAATAAGAACCTACATAAAAATCGGCATCTACAATTTCACAAGAATGTACTTCACCAACATCATTTTTAGATAAATCGTTAATATAACTAGTTACATTAAACTTTTCTGTAGCACCTAAAACCAAATCTACACCATCTACAGCAGCCAATTCTTCTGGTTTTAATTGCGCATAACAACCCACAGCAATTAAAAAAGCATCATCATTTTTCTTTAACGCATTTTTTACAATCGATTTAAAACGCTTGTCTGCATTATCAGTCACTGAGCAAGTATTAATAACGTAAATATCTGCTTCCTCAGTAAAATCTACACGTTCAAAACCTTCATTCACAAAATTTCTTGCAATTGTAGATGTTTCCGAAAAATTTAATTTACAGCCTAAAGTATAAAAAGCGACTTTTTTATCTGACATCATTCCTGTACATTTACTCGATAATCGAGGTTTTATAATTTTTTAATAACCCTAATTTTTTTATAAAAATAAAGCTTATTAAAATGATTTTTTAATTCTGCAAATTTACAACATTATTGATGATTTTTGAGACACAAAGGTTACTTATTAGAAAACTGAATTTAGAGGATTTAAAACCTTTTCATCAATTAGAAAGTAATCCTAAAGTTTTAAAATATGCAACAGGAGAAGTGAAAACTCTTTCTGAAAATAAAAAGGAATTGAAAGATTTAATTTCTAGATATAATAAGCATTTAAACGATTTTTGGATTTATGCTATCGAAAGAAAATCAGATCAAAAATTTGTAGGAACTCTAGCTTTGGTAAAAGATAATATTGATGATGAAATAGGATATCGTTTTTTAGAAAAATATTGGAACAAAGGTTATGGTTTTGAGCTTTGCCAAGCAACAATAGCCTATTGCAGACAAATAGGAATTAAAAAATTAGTGGCTTATTGTGTAGATGAGAATATAGCATCAGCAAAGATTTTAGAAAAGTTAAAATTTAAAATTGTGAAGCATTTTATAAGTGATGATATTAAATTGCCAGAAACTAAATACGTTTTAGAATTATGATTGTTGATACTTTAAAACCACCTTATTATGCCGTCATTTTTACAACAATTTTAGAAAATAACATAGAAGGTTATCTAGAAACAGCAGAAAGAATGGAAGCTCTAGCCAAACAACAAAATGGTTTTTTAGGCATTGAATCTGCAAGAAAAGAAATCGGAATTACAGTTTCTTACTGGCAAACTGAAGATGATATTATTGCTTGGAAAAATAATATAGAACATACAGAAGCAAGAAATTTAGGCAGAGAAAAATGGTACAAACAATACCAATTAAGAATCTGTAAAGTAGAACGTGAATATGGTTTTAAGAAATAAATATGTACGCACAAATTCAGAAAGTTTTAGAAAAATTTATGAGTAAAAGCAGTATTTATAAATACGGTTTTAACTTATCACCAATGTACAGAAGGTCTACAGGGAAAATAATAAAAGTTTCTGATGATTTATTGAACGTAAAAATACAGATTAAATTAAGTTACAAAAACAGCAATTATGTAGGTTCTATTTTTGGCGGAAGTTTGTTTTCTGCAACAGATCCTATTTTTATGATACAGTTGTTAAATGTTTTAGATACCAATTATGTAGTTTGGGATAAAGCAGCTTCTATAAAATTTAAAAGACCAGCTAAAGAAACTTGTTACGTTGATTTTATTTTTACTTCGGATGAAATTGAACAAATAAAAAAAGATGTTTCTGAGAAAAAAGAAATTGATTTAATTAAAAATATAGAACTAACCAATAAGGATAAATCTGTTGTTTTTGCTGAAGTTTCTAAAACAATTTATATCGCTGATAAAAGGTATTATAAAGAGAAAAGAAAACTTAAAGAGAAGCAAAATTAATCATCAAAGACATTTTAAGAATTAATTTTTGTTGTTCAAGTTTCTTTTGATTTAATACGTTTTTAACTCATAAATTCATTTCTTTAAAAAAATCTTCTCTTTAATTTTATTTTTTAGTTTTTCAGAAACATTTGTAGGGAAAGGACGATCTCCGTGTAAAATATCAACCATAATATTATTAAAATATTGTCCATATTTATTCAATAAATATTTTCTAACAGGGTTATTGTGATAAAAGAATTTAGATAAAAAAGCACCCGATTTTAATTCAGGTAACAACTTGATATTTAGTTTTTCTAGATAAATTTTCTCAGCAAGTTTTATATCTAATTTACTTTCTATAATAGCTTCAGCAACATATTTTCCGCTTAAAATTGCATTAGAAATTCCTTCTGCCGTAATAGGTTCTGCAAAACCTGCAGCATCACCAATTAAAAAGACATTGTTTTTTACAAAACCATCAGTTCTTGGAGCTAACGGAATTTGAAATCCGTGTGCATCTTCTTTAATAATTTCTTTAATGCCTAAAGTTTCTAAATACTTTTTGTAATATTCTTTTAAATTGATTTTCCCTTTTTTGGTAGTTAAAACTCCTAAGGATAAATGGTTTTTCTTAGGAAAACACCAAGCATAGCCATAAGGAACTGCATCAATATCAAAACGTACAGTTTTAGAAAGCCTTTTAAAATCTGTTTCAGAAACTTCAACTTCATATTCTAAAGCAGGGATTAAATTTCTGGTATCATTTTTATAACCTGCCATTTTTGCTGTCGGACTCAAAACACCATCTGCAGCAATAATAAAATCAGCAGAAATATCACCTTGCGAAGTTTTTAAAATCGATTTATCATCAGTAAAATCAATACTTAACAATTTATGATCTTCTAATAAAGTAACTCCGAATTCTTTTGCTTTATTAACAATTAAATTATCGAAATCATCACGCATAATCATTGTAATTATGGGCTCTTCTTTGTTAGAGTAGTAACATTTTTCGTGATTGTTAAAGTAAGTATCCACTTGGCAAAATTCACGTTCTACAACCTCAGAAATATCAAAAGGCATATCTTTTTTGCCTCTGTTTACAAAGCCACCACCACAAGTTTTATATCGTGGTAAAGTCTCTTTTTCAATAATTACGGTATCAATACCTTGTTTACCCAAATAAAATGCGGTGGATGCTCCAGAAGGACCACTACCAATAATTGCAACTGTAAAATGTTTCATAGCACTAAAAGCTTTGTGCGAATATAGAGATTCTTACCAATTTATTTTAGCTTGAATAGAGAAGTGGTCAGAATTTTTTTCTGTAAAAGATGTGAATTGAGTGATTTCTGCATTTTCATCAGATAAAATAAAATCAATTCGCATAGGAAACCAATAATTAAAAGATTTTCCAAATCCGCTACCAGCCTCAATAAATGCATCTTTTTTATCTTCGGATATTTGATTGTACACCCAAGAATAGGAAGTGTTATTAAAGTCGCCAGCAACTATTTTTTTTCCGTTCCATTTTTTTTCGTGTTCTAAAAATACAGTAGTTTGCTCAGCCTGTTTTTTAAAACCTTCTTGTAATCTTGCAATTAGTTTTTCTGAATTTTCTTGGCCAAAATTATCTTTATCGGTATTTAGACCTAAAGATTGTAAATGAATATTGTAAATTCTTATGGTGTCTTTATTTCTAAGAATATCAGCAAAAATAATATTGTTAGATGTGTTATTAAAATCAAAAGAACCTTTATTTATAATCGGAAATTTAGAGTAAATGGCCAATCCGAAATTAGAATTTAATTTGCTAGGTTTTAAATATTTGTATTTATAATTAAAATTTATTCCTTTTTGATTAAAATATTCTTGAAATAGTAAAATATCTGGCGATTCTTTTTTAAGAAAATTATTGATGTTTTCTAGTATGTTTTTGTCATCAATCCAGTTCCAATAATTAAACATTCTAACATTATAACTCATTACTTTTAAATCATTTTTTTCTGATGTATCTTTTTCAGAAAATTTATAAATATTGGGTATTATAAACCAACCCAGCAATAAAATTAAGGTTGATAATAGAAATTGTTTTTTTAAGTTAATGAGCCAATAAACCACAAAAACTAGGTTAATAACTATTAAAATAGGTACTAATAAACTTAAAATAGCAAAGGCAGGAAACGATTTTGGAGAAACATATGGCAATAAGTAAGAAAACAACAAGCAAGCAGCCATCAAAGAATTGATGATATAAATAAGCGTATTTATAAAGGATAATTTTTTCACGTTGGGGAGTTAAAAATAAATTATTTTTTGCCTTGTCTAAACAAAAAATCTTTTTCGGCTTTGGTCAATGTATCGTAACCAGATTTACTTATTTTATCTAAAATTTCATCAATCTGCTGCTGATTCAAATTGGTATTTGTTTTCTTTTTTACTTTCGATTTATGTACTGTTTTTAAAGGCGATTTCTTTTTAGTTTTAAATAAATCTGCAATTTTATCGAACAATTTAATTTCTGTATTACTTGCTTTTTTAACATATAAAAAACCAAATAATGCACCACCTAAATGTGCAAAGTTACCTCCAGCATTATCACCAATTAATCCAATTACATCTAATCCAATCCAAATGGCAGCTAAATGCCAAAGTTTTACAAAACCTATAAATCGTAATTTTAATTGATAATTTGGTATGTAAGTAGCAATACCAATAAAAATAGCTGAAATACCTGCAGAAGCACCAACCAATAAAGATATTTTACCTTGAAATAATGGGAAATAATTCTGACTAAAAATAAATAAAACTCCGCCAAAAAAAGTACCTAATAGGTAAAAACTTAATAATTGTTTTTGAGTAAAATATTCTAGAAATAAATTACCAATAAAATACAAAACCATAAGGTTCATTAAAACGTGTAAAAAATCGGCGTGTAAAAATCCGTAAGTAATTATAGACCAAGGTTTTTTGTAGAGAGAACTTATATCATCATCTAAAGAAAACCAATCAACTAACCAATTTATTTGACCTTCATATAAACCTTGAATAACACTAACTATAATGGTTACAACGAATATAGTAATATTTATAAAAATTAATTTTTCTACAATATTACCAGTAATATATCTGTTTTTTATATCGTTTACAATGCTCATTAGTTTGTTTTGAATTGATTTTTTTTCCAATAATAGGCAATTAAAAAACCGATTAAAGCTCCACCAACGTGAGCAAAATGCGCAACATTTCCAATAGAATATTTTGTCATTCCAAAGAATAAATCACCTAAAATCATTACAGGAATAAAGTATTTTGCTGCAATAGGAACAGGGAAAAATATTAATGCTAATTTGGCATCTTTAAAATACAAACCAAAAGCAACTAAAATTCCGTAAACAGCACCAGAAGCACCAACTGCAGGTGTATTATATAAAGACCAAATTTTATTAAATTGATCTTGGTTAATAACATCTGCCAACCTAGGGTCATTTGTACTACCAAGTTCTAGAATAGAGATTACTTCAGAATCTGTTAAACCAGCGTTTATAAAAATTTCATAAATGCCATTAAATTGATAATAATTAACTAAAGTATAAATTAAACCAGCGCCGATTCCTGCAGAAAAATAGAAAAAGAAAAACTTTTTCTTTCCCCACATTTGCTCTAAAGGTGTACCAAAAGCCCATAAACCATACATATTAAATAAAATATGTGAAAAGCTACCGTGCATAAATATGTGTGTTACATATTGCCAAAATCCAAAATGCTCATTTCTTGGAAAATGCAAAGCTAAAAAATTAGTTAAATCTAATTGTAATATTTGTGGAGCAATAAAAAGTATTGCGTTTATAATAATTAGATGTTTTATAGCGTCTGTAATTCTATTCATTTTTAACTATTAAATAGATTATCTATTTCGTTTAATGTAAGCGTTTTAAAAGTCGCTTTACCTGTTGGGGAAACTGTTGGCTCTTTACAAGAAAATAAATTATTTACTAAACTTTCTTGCTCTTGTTCAGAGAGTTGAGTTCCTGTTTTAATCGATAACGTTTTAGCAAAAGATTTTGCCATAACATCAAAATGACTAAAACTTGTATCTGGTACTTCTAAATTAATATCATTTAAAAGTTCTTCTAAGATAATGGTAATTTTACTTTCTGTTACAGAAACCGGAATTCCTTTTATAGTTACACTGTCTTTGGTAAATTCATCAAAAGAAAAACCAGCATTTTCTAATTCTGTTTTTATGGTGTAAATCATTTCTATTTCTTGTGATGAAAAAGAGATTTTTACAGGAAACAACAATTGCTGACTGTTAGCTTCCTTTACAGTGATGCTCTCTAAAAATTCTTCGTATAAAATACGTTGATGTGCCAAAGATTGATGAATTAAAACCACACCAGATTTTATCAAACTCATTACATATTTACGCTGAATTTGAAATGTTTTTTGTGTTTTAGTTTCTGGCTGATTTTCAAATAACTCTTCCTGTTTTTCTGTTTGATGATTAGAAACAGAAGTATATAAAGTTTCCCAGCTTTGTGTATTTTGCTCTCTTTTGTAAGGAGAACTGATTTGTTTTGGTTTTACATCCTCTTTAAAAGGATTAAAATCTGGATCTACAGTAATTTTGGGTGTAGATGCTTTTGTGTTGTTTTTATTAAAATGATAAGGTGTATCTAAATTTGCATCTCTATTAAAATCTAAAACAGGAGCTACATTATATTGCCCTAAACTATGCTTAACAGTAGCTCTTAACATCGAGTATAAAGCCTTTTCATTATCGAACTTTATTTCTGTTTTTGTAGGATGAATGTTAATATCTATAGTATTTGCAGGCACAGTTAAATATAAAAAATAGGAGGGATGTGAACCCTGTTCTAACAAACCATCAAAAGCATTTACAACTGCGTGGTTTAAATAAGAACTTTTTATAAACCTATCGTTTACAAAAAAGAATTGTTCACCTCTTTTTCTTTTAGAGAATTCTGGTTTTGCTACAAATCCGTTTATATTTAAGATATCTGTTTGTTCATTTATTGGTACTAATTTTTCATTCATTTTTGTACCAAAAACAGCTACAATTCGTTGTCTTAAATTGCCATTTTTTAAATGATAAACTTCATTATTATTATGATGTAATAAAAAAGCAATATCAGGATGTGCTAAAGCAACTCTTTGAAACTCATCTATAATATGCCTAGTTTCTACAGTATCTGATTTTAAGAAATTTCTACGAGCAGGAATGTTGTAAAATAAATTTTTTACAGCCAAACTTGTTCCTTTAGAAGTTGAGATAAAATCTTGAGAAACTACTTTACTACCTTCAATTTTTAGGCAAGAACCTAATTCCTCATTTTCTTGTTTTGTTTTTAATTCTACGTGTGCAATTGCTGCAATAGATGCTAAAGCTTCACCTCTAAATCCTTTTGTACTAAGATTAAACAAATCTTCTGCTTTCTGAATTTTAGAAGTTGCGTGTCTTTCAAAACACATTCTGGCATCTGTGGCACTCATTCCTTTGCCATCATCAATAACCTGAATTAAAGTTTTACCAGCGTCTTTTAGTAATAATTTTATACTAGTTGCACCAGCATCTATAGCGTTTTCTAACAATTCTTTTACCACAGAAGCAGGTCTTTGCACTACTTCTCCTGCAGCAATTTGGTTCGCTACATGATCTGGTAAAAGTTGAATGATGTCTGACATTAATTATTAATGAATATGGATAAATCGAAATCTATAATGTACAAGAAAATTAAAACAAGAATTAAAACAATGTAAACAATGGTTTTGTTAAACTTGTTTTCTGAATCTTTAAATTCGTTTATGGCTGCAGAAAATTTAGATTTTAAGCCTTTGTTTTTTCCTGTTGTTGTTCTAAATTTATCTAGTTTATGTTCTATCTTAAAAGGATTTCCTTCTCCTTTATAATAACGAGGTTGGTAATCAAATTTTTTATTTGTTCTTTTTAAAAATCCCATAATTTTAGATAATAATTGGTGAATAATGGTTTGTAAAACTCAAATATTGTACCAATTTTAAGGATATCAAAATTAAAGAATTAAAAGGAATACATCAAGAAATGATGTTAAAAGTATTCTTAAAAATCCTGCAAGGCTTTTAAAACCTTGTAGATTTGTGTATTGGATTAAATTTATGGATGATTTCCTAAAAAGTTTAAGAAATTCTATAAAGTTGATTCTTTAATAATATAGCTGAATACTTTCTAATTCTATTTTATTAAAAACCAATACTATCAGAAGTTCTGTCAATGTTTTTAAGAGCTGCCATTTTTACAGCAGCAACAGCACATTCTATACCTTTATTACCTAATTTTCCTCCAGATCTATCTAAAGATTGTTGTTTGGTATTGTCTGTTAAAACACAGAAAATTACAGGTACATCGTATTTAATATTTAAATCTACAATACCTTGTGTAACACCTTCACAAACAAAATCGAAATGTTTTGTTTCTCCTTGTATTACATTTCCAATAGCAATAATTGCATCAACTTGTTGAGATTGAATCATTTTTTTGCATCCATAAACAAGTTCAAAACTACCAGGTACATCCCAAGAAATAATATTTTCTTTAGTAGCACCACAATCTAAAAAAGTTTCTATTGCTCCTTTTTTAAGGTTCTGAGTAATTTCTGGATTCCATTCAGAAACAACAATCCCAAATCGAAAAGGTTTCGCATTTGGGATTGTTGCTTTATCGTAATATGATAAATTGGTTGTAGCCATATTTTTTAGTCTTCAGTGTTTAGTTTTCAGTCTTCAGTTTGCCATTTACTGCTTTCTGTTAACTGAAATACTGCTTACTTATTATTGCGCATATTTTGCTGCATTGATAAATTTTTCTACATCTCTACCTTGATCAGATTTTGGGTAGCTTTCTTTAATTTTAGAAAATAAATCTTCTGCTTTACTGTATTCTTTTAAATTCATAGCAGTTTGTCCTGCTTTGTATAAAAATAAAGGAGTTGTAAAATCGTTTGTTTTTTTATTAGCCGCTTTTTCATAATATTCTAAAGCATCTTCTTCTTGATCAATATCAGAAAAAGCATCTCCAATTGCACCTAATGCAACAGGACCTAACATTTCGTCATCAGAATCAAATTTGCTTAAAAATTCGATGGCTTTATCATATTGTTTCATTTGTAAATAAGAAACACCAGCATAATAATTTGCCATATTTCCTGCATCTGTACCACTGTAAGAATCTGCAATATCTATAAAACCATATTTACCATCAGCACCTTCTAAACCTAGAGTTAAAAGAGAATCTATACCAGAACCAGCAGTTGCTGCTTCATCAAAATATTTTCGAGGAAAAGCCAATTCGTTAGATGCATCTAACTCATTTGGTTCTACTATATATTTATTATACCCTAAAAAAGCTAAGAAAACAACAACAATTGCTACTAAAGCACCAAATAAAACTTTGCTATTTTTTTCTATCCATTGTTCAGATTTAGAAGCAGTTTCATCTAAAGTATTAAATACTTCAGCAGTTGTGCTTTCCATATTTTCTACTTGTTGTTCTTCTTGTTTATTCTTAGGTTTGTATCCTCTCTTCTTGTATGTTGCCATATTTCCTTAAAAATTAGTGGCGCAAAAATAGTTTTTTTAATTGGATTTTAAAAGCGGTTATTTCGCAAAATTTTCAATAATTTGCAATCCGTTTTTAATCTAGTTTTTTATACATGTATTTACAGAAAATTTCTATTGTAAATTTTAAAAATATCGAATCGCAAACCTTTGATTTTCAGGAGAAAATAAATTGTTTTGTGGGTAATAATGGTGTAGGTAAAACCAATGTTTTAGATGCAATTTATTACTTGTCTTTTACCAAAAGCTACTTTAATTCTGTGGCTGTACAGAATATTAAACACGGTGAAGGTTTTTTTATGATAGAAGGTAATTACCTTTTAAATGATAGAATTGAAAAAATTGTTTGTAGTTTAAAAAAGGGACAAAAAAAGGTTTTAAAGAGAAATGAAAAAGCTTACGGAAAATTTTCTGAACATATAGGTCAGTTTCCTTTGGTAATCATTTCGCCTGCAGATCGAGATTTGGTTACAGAAGGTAGTGATACGCGTAGAAAATTTATAGATGGTGTAATTTCTCAACAAAATAAATCGTATTTACAAGATTTAATTGCTTATAATAAAGTATTAAGTCAGAGAAATGCTTTGTTAAAATATTTTGCTGCTAACAGAACTTTCGATGCTTTGAATTTAAGTGTTTACGATGAGCAATTAGCTAATTATGCAAGTAAAATTTATAAAATAAGAAAGGCTTTTTTAGAAGAGTTTATTCCTATTTTTAATAATAAATATCAAATAATTTCTGGTGATAAAGAGCAAGTAAATCTGAATTATAAAAGTCAGTTACACGATTTTAATATGGAAGATTTATTAAAGAAATCCTTAGAAAAAGATAGAGTAATTCAATATACGACCTCAGGGATTCATAAAGATGATTTAAGTTTTGAGATTGGAGATTATCCTATTAAAAAGTTTGGTTCTCAGGGTCAACAGAAATCATATTTAATTGCTTTAAAATTGGCACAGTTTCAGTTTATAAAACAACAATCTAAAGTTACACCTATATTATTGCTAGATGATATTTTTGATAAATTAGATGAAAACAGAGTTGCACAAATTATAGACTTAGTAAATAATGATGAATTTGGACAGATTTTTATTACTGATACGCATTCTGATAGAACAGAGAATATTTTAAAACAAGGTGATAAAGAATATCAGATTTTTAAGCTGTAGTTTACCTATTTTGAACTTGGCAGTAATATTAAAAAATTAAATAATAATTAGTGAAAGGCAAATAGCCAAAAACTAAAAGTTAAGAATAATGGCAAAGAGAGAAAACGATTCCTTTTCGATAGAAGATTTAATGAAAACCTTTATCAAAGAAAATAATTTGAGCAAAGGAATGCAAAAATTAAAAGTAGAAGAAACTTGGAATAAAATGATGGGGCCAGGAGTTGCTACGCATACTACTTCTGTAAAATTGCAAAATAAGACTTTAATTATTCAATTAAAATCTTCGGTTTTAAGAGAGGAATTAAGTTACGGAAAAGATAAAATCATTAAAATGATGAATGAAGAATTAGGAGAAACTATTATAACTAAATTGATGTTGGTTTAAATAAAAAAATGTTCAATAGAGCAATTTGAATAATTGTTTTTTATTGAGTTTTCTGTTTTTTTTAATCTTAATCTTTATGATTTTGATCAATTTATAGATAAATAAAAAAAGGATTACAATATTTTATTGTAATCCTTTTTTATGAATTTTAATTTATCAATTATTTTAATGGCTCAATACTAAAACTATAAGAATATTCTTTTGGTGTAATTCTGTATTCTTTGTGTGGTTCAGCTCTTTTAGACCAAGTATTATCTCCACCAACTCCCATTTGAATTAAATCGATATTTACCGTCAATTCTTTTCTTTCTTTAAGTTCGTTAGTGTGTGTTGCCTTTTCAATGTTTTTAGTACTATAAGGCAAAACACTAAAATTTAGGGGTTGTAAACCTTTGATTAACAATCCTTTTTTACGACTATTTTCTAGTTGAAACCATTTTGTACCCATATGATTACCATATTCTTGGGGTAAAACATACATATAATTCATAGTTAAAGCGTTCTCTTTAAACAACCCAAAATGAGAAGCAGTATTTCTATCAGAATAATTTGCTTTTGGTCCTTTACCTAGATAAGTTATGTTTTTATACTGATTAGCAATATCAAATTGCATTCCTATTTTCGGAATGTTTGGTGCATTTTTATCAATATTTGCCTTGTAATCTGTAACCACTTTTCCATCACCATAAATGGTATAACGCAATATTATATCAGTTTTTGGTTGATCTATTTCTCCAGTAATAGTTACAATAACGATTCCTTTTTTATTTTGATTGATATTTGCAGTTGTAACCTTAAAATTATCTGCGGCATTTAACCAATCTCTTTCTGATGTTTGTTTTTTGGCTCTTCTGTAAGCAGCATCATTTTCTGTTTCTGGTCTCCAGAAATTCAATTGCAAAGGAGCTTCAAAATAACTTACATTCTTGTAAGCATATTGATTAATAGTACCCTTTTTCTTATCAATTCTAATATTTAAGTTTTTATTATTGATGATTATTAAAGCATCATTTTCATTAACATTTAAACTTGGGTAATTTTTAGATTTACTTTTTTTGATTTCTGTTTGATTCGGGATTAAAAATTGCTCTTCAAAAACCGTATAATTAGCATCTGCCCATAGAGTTTTCTCTTTTAAGTTTCCTTTAAAATTGATGTAATAATCGCTATTACCTTTAAGCTTTAATTTCTTTAAATCAATTTTGAATTTTTTAGTTTCGTAAGGAGCTAAAGTTAAATCATTAACAGCACCAGAAAGAATGCTTATTCCATCTTTTTCTACATTCCAAATAAAATTATAATTACTTAAATGAGTTGTTTGATGTCTGCTTGTAATTTTAAAAGTTCCTTGTAAAACATCAATTTTAGAAATAATTATAGGCTGATTTACTTTTTTACACTCATAAATTTCTGGTTTAGGAGTTCTATCTGCAGCAATAATTCCGTTAATACAAAAACTACCCGAATTTGGTTTGTCACCAAAATCGCCACCATAAGCTAAAAACTCAGTTCCATTTTCATCTTTTTTTACAATTCCTTGGTCAATCCAATCCCAAATATATCCACCTAAAGCTCTATCATACTTGTAAATTACATCCCAATATTCTTTCATATTACCAACAGAATTCCCCATTGCGTGTGCATATTCGCACATTAAAACCGGTCTTTTGTCAAAACTTGTATTGTTTATTAAAGATTCATATTCAGAAGGTTGTGGGTACATTCTACTTAACATATCTACATATTGAGGATCTGTAGGGTTTCCTTTTCCGTGATTATAATAATTAATTTTATAGTCTTTATGAGTAGGATCTCCTTGTGCACCTTCGTAATGTATAAAACGAGTAGGGTCGTAGCTTTTTATCCAGCTAGCCATTGCTGCGTGATTTGGTCCAGTACCAGATTCGTTACCTAAAGACCAAAATACAATACTTGGATGATTTTTATCTCTTTCTACCATTCTTACAGCACGTTCTAAATACGCATTAGACCATTCTGTAACATTGCTTAATTTTCCTCTAACTCCATGCGTTTCTAAATTAGCCTCGTCCATTACATAAATTCCGTATTTATCACATAAATCATAAAAATATGGGTCATTAGGATAGTGAGAAGTTCTTACAGCGTTAAAATTAAATTGTTTCATTAATTTAACATCTTCTTCCATTTCTGCTCTGGTAAGGGTTTTTCCGTTTTTCATATGATGATCGTGTCTGTTAACACCAATCATTTTTACAGGATTTCCATTTACTAAAAAACGACCTTTATCATCGAATTTTGTTTCTCTAAAACCAATTTTTGTACTTACAAACTCAATTGTTTTACCATCATCATTAGTTAAGGTAAAAATTGCAGTGTATAAATACGGATGATCTGAAGACCATTTTTTAGGCGATTTTACTGGGATTTCAATTAAACTTCCAAAATAGACATTGTCTCTCTGTGGATAAAATTCTCCAAAATAATCACCCAATTTCATTTGATGAGAAACACCAATATCATTTCCATTTTCATCATAAAGTTTGGTTGTTAATGTCCAGTTATCAACAGTGGTTTTAAGAGGTGCATCACCAAAATGACCAACTTTTTTTAAATATTTGTTTTTGATATTTGCAATTATTTTAGGTCTAACTTTAAGAGTGGCATCTTTATAACCTTCATCTAAATCTGTTTGTACAAAGAAATCTGCTAAACGTACTTTTGGTACAGCTTTTATATAAACTTCTCTTTCAATTCCGCTTAAACGCCAGTGATCTTGCGCTTCTAAATAACTTCCATCAGACCATCTAAAAACTTTTACAGCAATTTTATTTTTACCTATTTGAGTATATTTTGTAATATCGAATTCAGATGATAATCTTGTGTCTTCACTATAACCCACAAAATTTCCATTTACCCAAACATAAAAAGCAGAAGAAACACCTCCAAAATGAAGAATTAAATCTTTTTCAGACCAATTTTCATCAATCTCTATTTCTTTGATATAATGACCAACAGGATTATCAGAATGATTTATAAAAGGAAAATCACTAAAAAACGGGTAAGTAGAATTCGTGTAAATTGGTGTTCCGTAACCTCTCATTTCCCAGTTTGATGGTATATCAATGGTTTTCCATTTAGAAGCATCATAATTCGATTTGTAAAAATCATTTATAGCATCTACAGGTTTTTTAACCCAGAAAAAGTTCCAATCTCCGTTTAAGGATAAAAAGTTTTCTGAAGCCTCTCTGTTATCACTTTTTGCTAATTTTTCAGTTTCGTAACTGTAAAAAGTAGCTTTAGATGGTAATCTGTTTATTTGATTTACATTCGGATTTTCCCAATCATTTTGTTGGGCTGTTAAATTGATAGAAATTAAAAATAGAAATAAAAGTTTCTGGATTTTCATAAATACAATAGTTTATAAATCAAAAGTAATTTTAATTACAGATAAAGTAGAAAACAAATGATTTATAGAGTATGTTAAATGTTCTTTTAGAAAATAAGTTTTTTATTTAGTGTGTTGATTTTTAGGTTTTTGAATTATTTTAAAGCAAAAAAAACTCATAACCAAAAGGTTACGAGTTTTTAAAAATATTATTTTGAACTTTAATTCTAAATTAGAATTGCTCTCTACCAGAAAAGTGAAAGTTTCCTTCGATTTCAGCATTTTCATCAGAATCAGAACCATGAACAGCATTTTCTCCCATAGAAGTTGCATATAATTTTCTGATTGTTCCTTCAGCTGCATCAGCAGGGTTTGTTGCACCAATTAAAGTTCTAAAATCTTCAACTGCATTTTCTTTTTCTAAGATAGCAGCAATTATTGGTCCTCTTGTCATGAACTCAACTAATTCTCCAAAAAACGGACGCTCATTATGCACAGCATAAAAAGTTTCTGCATCAGCTTTCGTCATTTGAGTTTTCTTTAACGCTACAATTCTAAATCCTGCAGCATTAATCTTTTCTAAAATTGCACCAGTGTGTCCGTTTTCTACAGCATCTGGTTTAAGCATTGTAAATGTTCTATTTGTTGCCATTTTCTATAATTTTCGGCAAAAGTACATTTTTTAATGTTAATAACAAGTTAATGATATACTTGTATTAATTCTTGTTGCAATATGTTGTCTTTCCCTCTCATCTGCATCGTAATTTTATTTTTATCAAAATTAAATTTTAACACCCCAAAACTAATTTTAGAAATAACTTTTTGTATTCTATATTGATTGGGTTCAGATGTAAAACCTTCATAAGAATGTGTTAATCCACTAGATGTAAAATCGATTAAAGGGTAGGATAAAGCATCAACAATAGTTTTAGAAAATTCAGAGATATGCCTGTCTCCAGAAAGTAATAACACTTTTTTTGCTTTAGATTCTTTAATTATTTTTTTTAGTTGATCTACTTCATGCGGAAAATTTCCCCAAGTTTCAAAACCGTGTTCAGCAGATAAAACTTGTATGCTGCTTACAATTACATTAAAGTCTGCCTTAGAATTTGTTAATTCAGATTTCAACCATTTCCATTGAGTATCACCCAAAATGGTACCTTCTCCATATTTATTTGGGGTATATCTTTTTTTTCCTTTTGCCTCTGTTAAGGCTGTTCTATGATATCTAGTATCTAAGATAATTACTTTAACACTTCCTTTTTCTGTCTTAAATTCTTTAGAATGATAAACTCCAGATCTTGTTCTTCTTTCACTTTTTTTATCAACATTTAAAAAATCTAAAAATAATTGTTGAGCTTCTTTCTTTTTTGGGAATTCAGTTCCACCATCATTTATACCATAATCGTGATCATCCCAAGTAGCCATAATAGGCATACTATTTTGTATGGTTTTATATTCTTCTTGGTTTAATAATATATTATAATCCTTTTTCATTTTATGCATATTTTCTGTGTCTGAGTAAATAATATCTCCACCCCAAATCCATAAATCCGGATTATTTTTGTGAACTTCTTGCCATAAAACATTGGTTTCGTTTTGTTTGTTGCAAGAACCAAAAGCAATAGTAAAATCTGCTTTACGAGTTGTAACTTGTTTTGAGTTCGTTTGCTTTGCTACACAAGAAAAAAGTATAGTGCTAGCAATAATGATTATAAATATTTTTTTCATTTTGATTTTAGTTTGCGCAATCAAATGTAGCAGAAAATATATTTTAATCAATGTTATTAAATTGTATATTCGCAAATTATGATTTTGAAAGGACTTGAAGATTTAAAAGGGTTTTTAGAAGAACCAAAAAAAATAGTAATTGTAGGACATAGAAATCCTGATGGAGATGCAATGGGTTCTACATTGGCTTTAAAGCATTATTTAGATAAAAAAGGACATAAAAGTACAGTTGTTATGCCTAATGATTACCCAGATTTTTTAAACTGGTTGCCAGGTACAGATTCAACTTATTTATTCGATTGGCAAAACAAACAATCTAAAAGAGCAATCAATAATTCTGATATTATTTTCTTGCTAGATTTTAATGCTTTGCATAGAGTAGGTAGTGATATGCAAAACACTTTAGAAGCATATAAAAATGATTTTGCTATGATAGATCATCATCAACAACCAGATGATGTAAAATACATGTATTCTGATACTGAGATTTGTTCTACTTGTCAAATGGTGTATCAATTTATTGAAATGAATAACGATTTAGATGTAATTGATGCCAATATTGCTACTTGTTTATATACAGGTATAATGACAGATACAGGTTCTTTTCGATTTAGATCTACCACAAGTACAACGCACAGAATTATTGCAGATTTAATTGATAAAGGTGCTGAAAACGATAGAATTCATAACAACGTTTACGATGCCAATTCTTACAATAGATTGTTGTTATTAGGGCAGGCATTAAGTAATTTACAGATTTTACCTAATTACAAAACAGCTTATATAACCTTAACTGATGCAGAAAAGAAGCGTTTCGATTTTAAAAAAGGAGATACAGAAGGTGTTGTGAATTATGCGTTATCGTTAAAAGGAATAATTTTTGCAGCTATTTTTATTGAAGATAAAGAGCAAGGAATTATTAAAATATCGTTTAGATCTAAAGGTAATTTTTCTGTAAATCAATTTGCCAGAAATCATTTTAATGGCGGAGGCCATGATAATGCAGCAGGCGGTAGGTCAGATTTACCAATGGCACAAACAATAACAAAATTCACATCTTTAGTTCCAGAATATCAACAAGAATTAGAAACCTCTTATGAAGCATAGTTTTTTGTTTTTTTTGATGTTAATTTGTTTTTCGTGCTCAAAAATTGAGCCTAGAAAACCAATTAATCCTAAACCATCTACCACACTTTATTTTGAAGCTATGCAACAAAATAAAATTTTAAATAGACAGGAAGATGATAAGATTTTACAAATCATAAAAAACGATTCTTTAAGTACTTATTATCAATCTTCAAATGGATTTTGGTACAAATACATCAACAAAATTAAAGAAGATTTACCAACGCCTAATAAAGGAAACGAGGTAACTTTTGAGTACAATATTACAGATTTAAGAGATTCTATAATTTATAGTAAACAAGAATTAGGAATTAAAACGTACGCTATAGATAAACAAGACATAATTTCTGGTTTACAAAAAGGAATAAAGTTGATGAAAATAGGAGAAACCATTACATTTGTAATTCCGTCTTATAGCGCTTTTGGTATTGCAGGCGATGGAAAAAAAATTGGAATAAATCAATCAATAAAAAGTACAGTAACATTAATAAATATTAAATAAACAAATAAAAATGAGAGTATTAAAAAATTTAGCAATTATTACGGTTTTAGGAACAATGGTTTCATGCGGAAATCAAGTAAAAAACGCAAGTTCTTTAGAAACTGAAATAGATTCAGCTAGTTACGCTTTAGGTATGGATATGGCTTTAAAAGTAAAAGCTAATTTTGATAAAGCAGATACAGATTTATTTTTACAAGGATATAGAAACGGAATCGATTCTACAAACTTGTTAATCGAAGAAAAAGACTTAAATAATTTTTTAAGAGTTTTCTTTCAAAAACAACAAGCAGAAAAAATGAAAGAGCAGCAAGCTAAAGCAGAAAAAGATGCTTTAATAAAATTTGCTGATAACAAAAAAGCTGGAGAAGAATTTTTAGCATTAAATAAAGTTAAAGATGGTATAGAAACTACAGAAAGTGGTTTACAATATATTGTTCTTAAAGAAGGTAAAGGAGAAAATATTAAGCCAACAGATAAAGTTAAAATTCATTATCATGGAACTACAATCGATGGTGAGGTTTTTGATAGTACAGTAGACAGAAAATCGCCATATACATCTAATGCAAATGTTTTTGTACCAGGATTTAATGAAGCGTTATCTTTAATGAAAGTAGGTTCTAAATACAAAGTTTTTATTCCTCAAGAATTAGCATATGGTGCACAACAAAGAGGACAATTAATTAAACCTTTTTCTACTTTAGTTTTTGAAATTGAAATGTTAGAAATTATAAAGTAATAAATGAAAAAATCAATCTATATTTTAGCTAGTTTCTTTTTAATTGTTGGTTGTCAATCTCCAAAATATAAAGATTTACAAGAAGGTTTGTATGCAGAAATACAAACAAATAAAGGCGATATTTTATTAGAATTGTATCCAGAAGCTGCACCAATGACGGTTGCAAACTTCGTTTCTTTATCAGAAGGTACAAACAATAGAGTTTCAGATTCTTTAAAAGGAGAAAAATTCTATGATGGAATTCGTTTTCATAGAGTTGTAAATAATTTTGTGATTCAAGGAGGAGATCCAACAGAAACAGGAAGAGGAACAGCGGGTTATAGATTTGGTAGTGAGTTTACTAAAGATGAAAATGGTAATTTGTTGAATAAACATGATGATGCAGGAATGTTATCTATGGCAAATGGAGGACCAGATTCTAACGGAAGTCAGTTTTTTATAACCCACAATCCTATTCCGCATTTAGATGGTAAACATACTGTTTTTGGTAAAACTACTGTAAACTCGATTCAATTAGAAGCTTTAAAAACTAAAATACAAGATTCTTTAGGCTTAGTAAAAGCGATCGATTCTTTAAGAATGGCGGTTGTAAATAGTATTGTGCAATTCGATACTATAAATACAATCGAAATTATTAGAATTGGTAGTAAAGCAAAATCCTTTGACGCTCCTGAAGTATTTGATGCAGAATTAATGAAATTTGCTAATAGTAAAAAGGATAGAGAAAAAGAAGTATTGAATGCAGAAACAGCAAGGTATTCTAAATATTTAGAAGATAAAGTTGCTTTTTTAGCTAAAATGGATGAAAGTAAAGCAAAAAAAACAAGCTCTGGTTTGCGAATTTTAATGCTTAAAAATAACCCATCAGGCGAAAAAGTAGTAACTAACAAACCAATTAAAGCGCATTTTACTTTGTATACTGCAGATGGTAATAAAATACAATCTACAGAAGATTCTGGTCAGCCATTTGTTTTTCAATTAGATGATGCAGAAAGACCAATGATTACTGGTTTTAAAGAAGGAGTTGCAGATATGAGAGTAGGTGAAAAAGTACGTCTTTTTATCCCTTATTATATTGGTTTTGGTGAGGCAAAATACGGTCCTTTCCCAGCAAAATCTGATTTAGTTTTTGAAGTAGAAATTTTAGAAATAAACAAATAATTTGTTCGATTTTATAATTCAAAAAGATCAAGAATTATTAATATTCTTTAATAGTTTAGGAAGTGAACAATGGGACCCATTTTGGTTGGCAATAACCAAGCAATTTAATTGGGCTCCATTGTTCCTTTTTGTTATTATTTTAATCTTCAAATTCTTCGGATGGAAACGTGGTAGTTTTGTAATATTATCACTTATAATTTTAGTAGCTTTTTCAGATCAGTTTGTAAATTTGATTAAGAATACCATAGAAAGATTAAGACCAAATAATAATCCAGAAATAAATCATATTATTAGAACTTTTTCTTATTCTCCTAAAGGATTTAGTTTTGTTTCTGGCCACGCAACAACATCTACATTTTTCTCTGTATTTGTAATTCTTTTACTTAGAGATAAGTTCAAATACATTTACTTTATTTTAATTTTTCCGCTTTTATTTTCTTTTAGCAGAATGTATTTAGGAGTACATTTTCCTTTGGATGTTACAATGGGCGCTTTAATTGGTTTTATACTTGCAAATTTATACTACTTGCTGTTTAATAAAGTAGATCAGAAGTTGTTCGCAAATCAAATTGCACAAGAGTAAAAGTTATTGAACTTCTACTAAATATCTGATTTGTAAAGTTTCTTTTCTGGTATCTTTATTTAGAAATTTATTGTTAATTCTACTTACATGAAAGTTTTCTATTTCTTTAATTATTTTAAAATTGACGTTCTGTCTTTTAAATATATTAAGTTCTTTACTATCAATATAAAAAATACGTCCTTTTTCTTGATGTATTTTTAAAGTATCAATTCTTTTAAAATTGCCCTTTAAATAATATTCAAAAGCAAAATGTCTATTAATTTTTTTTAATAAACTTCCTTTGCCTTCATAATTTTTATTTACAAAACGAGCTGCATTTACACCTCCTTGATAAGGTAAAATAGTAGGATAAAAAAAGGTGAATAGAAACGTATAAATATTTAAAAATAATACTGTAGAAACTAGAAATAATTTCTGAATTGAGTTGTTTTCAGATTTGTAAATTCCCCAGAATATAAAGATTGAGAATGCTAAAACAACTAAAAATAAAAAGTTGAATTCAGGTTGCATCACATAAAATAAAAAGCCAATCAATAAAATAGCAACCACGTTTTGAAACCATAAAATTACAGCATAACCTTTTGTATAAGAATTCTTGTTTTTACTCAATTTATCAATAAAATCAGCAACAATTATCGCCATAAAAGGAAATACAATATTGGTATAATGTGCTAATTGAAATTTACTCAAAGAAAAAATAAATATCGCTGATAAACATCCAAAAAGACTATAAAACTCTTCTTTCTGAATTACTTTTTTCAAATTTCTTTTTACTTTACTAAATGTTGCTATGTAAAAAAGGATACCAAATGGTAAAAATGCCCAAAGAATTGTGTGTAAAAAGAACGTTTTATCTCCAGTTCCTTTTATAGGTCCTGTGTTAAAAAAACGACCAAACTGACTGTCCCAAAAGAAAAATTTTAGCCCAGAAACATTGTGTTTACCAAATACTAGTTTCTCTGGATGCATATCAAACTGAACATACAATGTGTACAATTCTGGTAAAATAAAAATGAAAATCAGCAATGTTGCTAATAACCAAATAGGATTAAGAATTTCATTCCATTTTCTTTTTAATAATAATTCTCCTCCTAATGCAGCAACTATAGGAATCATTGCAAAAATACCTTTTGTCATAATTGCAAATGCAGAAAAAAGACAAGCAAAAATTAAATATTTTATTCGTTTGTTTTTTAAATATACATCAAAATAATAGAGGCTACTAATCATAAATGCTGTTAAATAAGCTTCAGCTCTTACATCAAAATTAGAAATAATACTATGTGTTGCAGTAGCTAAAATAATGGCAGCATAAATACCAGTTTTTGTATTGTAATTATTTTTTGTGAATTTATAAGTCGTGTAAATTCCGAAGAAAAAAATAAGAACTCCAGGTAGTTTGTATGCAAAATTGGTAACCCCAAATATTTTATAAGAAACGGCAGTAAGCCAAAAAGGTAAATGAGGTTTATCTAGCCAATCATTTCCTAATGAATAGAGATTAATAAAATCGTTATTTTCAGCCATCAATTTAGAAATGGACGCATATAAAGTTGCATCTGGTTCTAACAGATCTAAAGGAAGACCAATAATGGTAACAATTAAGATGAATACAAAAATTAAAAAAAAAAGATTATTTTCTTTTGATAAAAGTTTGGCTAACATAAGTTTGTGTAATTTTTTTTAATCTATTTATTCTATTCACTTAAAAGTTCTTGAACAAACTCTTCAAATTCTTTTTTAAATTCATGATACTTTTCATCAGTTGCAGGACCATTAAAACCAGTATGAATTTTTCTAACTTTTCGATTTTTATCCATAAAAATAGTGGTAGGATAAGAAATAATGTGGTTTAACATTGGTAATTTTCTTTGAGCTAAAGTTTTATCTGCAACTTTACCATATTGTGCTAATAAAACAGGATATTCTACCCCAACTCTTTCTTTAAAACGTTTAATTCGTTTGTAGGCAATTTCTCTGGTTTTAGCTACTTCAAAAGCTAAAGCAATTACTTGTAAATTTTCATTCGGATTTTCCTTTAAATACTTTACCAAATACTTGCTTTCATCTAAACAATTTGGGCACCAAGTTCCCATTATTTGAATAATAATTGTTTTGTCTTTAAACTCAGTATCACTTAAAGAAACAATTCTACCTCTTGTATCAGGAAAAGAGAAATCGAAATATTCGTAACCCTCTTTAATGTAGGTTAAATCTTCTTCTTTAGGTAACTCATAATCGTTGTTTAATTTGGCAGTAAAAGGCTCTTTCCAATGATTTCCTGAATAGAAAAATCCGTTCATAATTGAATCTGTAACCTTTGCTGTAAATAAAAATGCGTGAGCACCATCAAAAGTAGAAAGCTTTAAAGAATCACCATCAACAATACCTTCTAAATACCTATAATCTCCAGTTGTTGTTCTAAAAGTACCAGTTACTTTATTTTTTGTTTGATTAAAAATACCTTTTGCAATATATTTTTCATCAAGGTTGTCATCGCTAAAAACAGTTTCCCAATTACCAGAAATATTTACAGTTTCTTTTTTGATTGATGAAAATCGGACACTATCTTTTTGAGCTTCAAAAGGAACAATTCTATCTAAACTTGGTTTTATAAAACTTCCTTTTAAGGTATTATTTGCAATTTTAGCAATAATATAGCCTTCAAAAACAGGAGTTTGTATGGTAATAGAATCGTTTTTGTAAGAAATTTCATCAACAATAATTTTTTCATCAGCATTAATAATTGTGATTAAAGAATCGTTTTTAACTTCGAAAATAAAAGGCAATTCTTGGTTGTCTTGTACTTTTAAAATGGCTCTGTAAGTTCCTTTATCTATTTTGTTTTCTGTTTTTTTATCACAAGAAATAAATATTAAAATACTGATTATCAATAAAAAAAATCTCATTACAAATGCTTTTTTAGAAAAATCGAATTTACAATAATTTGTGAACATTATTGGGGGTAAAATTATAATGAATATGTTTAATTTAATCTTAAAATTGGTTAAATTCGCAGATTAAATATCATCATAAAAAATAAATGAAAATATCATACAATTGGTTACAGCAATTTTTAAAAGTTGATTGGGAAGCTGATAAAACTGGTGAACTTTTAACAGATTTAGGTTTAGAAGTTGAAGGAATTGAAAAGATAGAATCTATTAAAGGTAGTTTAAATGGCGTAGTTGTAGGTGAAGTTTTAACTTGCATTCAACACCCAAATGCAGACAGATTAAAAATAACTACTGTTAATTTAGGCGATGAAAACCCTGTACAAATTGTTTGTGGAGCACCAAATGTTGCTGCTGGCCAAAAAGTACCTGTAGCCACTATTGGTACAATGTTGTATGATGAAAAAGGTGAAGGTTTTAAAATTAAAAAAGGTAAAATTAGAGGCGAAGAAAGCCATGGAATGATTTGCGCTGAAGACGAATTAGGCTTAGGTAAAGGTCATGATGGAATTCTAGTTTTAGAAAATGATTTAAAACCAGGTACACCGGCTGCAGAAGTTTTTGAAATAGAAACTGATTATGTTTTCGAAATTGGGTTAACTCCTAATAGATCTGATGCTATGAGTCATCATGGAGTTGCTAGAGACTTGCGTGCAGGTTTAATTCAAAATGATTTAAAACTTGAATTAATTTCTCCTTTTGTAAGTGATTTTCATGTAGATGAAAGAACTTTACGTTTTGATGTTGAAGTAGAAGACAAGGAATTGGTGCCACGTTATTGTGGGATTTCTATTACAGATATCGAAGTTAAAGACTCGCCAGATTGGATTAAAAACAGATTAAAAGCCATTGGTATTACACCAAAAAATAATATTGTTGATATTACTAATTATGTTTTACATGAATTAGGACAACCATTACATGCTTTTGATGCTCAAAAAATTAGAGGAAATAAAATTATTGTTAAAACTTTAGAAGAAGGTACAAAATTCATCACTTTAGATGAAGTTGAAAGAGAACTTTCTGCAGATGATATTATGATTTGTGATGCTGATGAAAATCCGCTTTGTATTGCAGGAGTTTTTGGAGGATTAAACTCTGGAGTTACAGAACATACAAACTCAATCTTTTTAGAAAGTGCTTATTTTAATCCTGTTTCTGTGCGTAAAACTGCAAAAAGACACGCTTTAAACACAGATGCTTCTTTTCGTTTTGAAAGAGGAATTGATATTAACACTACAAAATACGCTTTAAAAAGAGCAGCTTTATTAATCGAAAAATATGCAGGAGGTAAATTGGCTTCAGATATTTCTGATTTCTACCCTATAAAAATGGAAGATTTTCAGGTATTTCTTTCATACGATAATGCTTACAGATTAATTGGTCAAGAAATTCCGAAAGAAAAAATTAAGAACATTTTAGCTTCTTTAGAAATTAAAATTAATAGTGAAACTGCTGGTGGTTTAGGTTTAACAATTCCATCTTACAGAACAGATGTTCAAAGAGAAGCAGATATTATTGAAGAGATTTTAAGAGTTTATGGTTACAATAATATTGAATTTTCATACAAATTAAATACTTCAATTTCTTTTGATACTAACAATGATACAAAAATTGAAAACATTGTTGCCAATCAATTAAGTGCTTTAGGATTTAACGAAACTATGGCAAACTCATTAACCAAACCTGAGTACAATTCGCTTTCAGAAAATATTAATGATGATGCTAAAGTGATGATGTTAAATCCGTTAAGTAACGATTTAGCTGTTATGCGTCAATCAATGTTATTTAGTGGTTTAGAATCTGTTTCTTATAACTTAAATAGAAAAAATACAGCATTAAAGTTTTATGAATTTGGTAAAACTTATCATAAATATGCTGATAAATACCAAGAAGATAAACATTTAACGCTTTTTGTAACAGGTAATAGAACCAAAGAATCTTGGAAATCAAATAATAATCCTTCAGATTTCTTTTATTTAAAAGGTGTAATAACTTCGGTTTTAGAAAGGTTAGGAATACATAAGTTAAAAGCAACACCAATTAAAAACGATGTTTTTTCAGAAGGTTTAGTTTTTAGTTTAGGTAAAATTAAAATAGCAGAATTCGGAGTTGTTAAAAGAAGTGTTTTAAAAGAATTTGGTATAAAACAAGAAGTTTTATTTGCTGATTTTAATTGGGATACTGTTTTAAAATTCTCTGGTAATAAAAAAGTGAAAGTTGCTGGCTTAACAAAATTCCCAGCTGTTAAAAGAGATTTAGCTTTGTTATTAAATGCTAAAACTGAATTTAAAGAGGTTTACAACTTGGCTTTCCAGGCAGAAAGAAAACTCTTAAAAGAAGTAGATTTGTTCGATGTTTATGAAGGAGATAATTTACCACAAGGCAAAAAATCTTATGCAGTAAGTTTTGTTTTACAAGATGAAACGAAAACTTTAGAAGACAAGCAGATTGATAAAATAATGCAAAAATTACAACAAAGTTTCGAGAAGAATTTAGAAGCTGTTTTAAGATAATTACAAAGCTCCTTTTTAGGAGCTTTTTTTATAAAATAGAATTATGTACAAACTAATAATAAGACCCATTTTCTTTCTTTTTGACCCAGAAAAAATACATTATTTCACCTTTTCTTTGGTTAAATTTTTATCTAAAATACCTTTAGTACCAAATATTTTTAGAAGTCTTTATCAAGTAAATGATAAAAAATTAGAACGTAATTTATTTGGATTAACATTTAAAAATCCTGTGGGATTAGCTGCTGGTTTTGATAAAAATGCAGTTTTATATAATGAATTGGCTAATTTTGGTTTTGGCTTTATAGAAATTGGTACAGTAACTCCAAAAGGTCAAGTTGGTAATCCTAAAAAGAGGTTATTTCGTTTAAAAGATGATCAAGGAATTATCAATAGAATGGGGTTTAATAACGAAGGTTTAGCCATTGCTATAGAACAATTAAAAAAGAACAAAGGCAAAGTAATTATTGGTGGTAATATTGGTAAAAACACACAAACTGCTCCTGAAAATTATACAGCAGATTATTTAGAATGTTTTAAAGGATTACATCCTTATGTAGATTATTTTGTGCTGAATGTAAGTTGCCCAAATGTTGGTAGTCACGCAAAATTAAATGATAAAGATTATTTGGTAGAATTAATTACTGAATGCCAAAAACTAAATAAATTAGAAGAAAAGCAAAAGCCAATTTTATTAAAAATTGCTCCAGATTTAAACAATGTTCAATTAGATGAAATAATTGAGTTGGTTGCAGAAACTAACATTGATGGTGTAATCGCTTCAAATACATCAACAACTAGAGATAATTTAAAAGCCTCTCCAGAGCGATTAAAAGAAATTGGTAATGGAGGTGTAAGTGGTCAGCCAATAAAAAATCAGAGTACACAAGTGATTAAATATTTGGCAGACAATTCTAATAAATCTTTTCCTATTATTGGGGTAGGAGGTATTCACTCCGAACAAGATGCCTTAGATAAGTTAGAAGCAGGCGCAGATTTGGTTCAGATTTATACTGGTTTTATTTATGAAGGTCCAAGTTTGGTTAAAAGAATTAATAAAGCAATTTTAAAGGATTTATAAATTATTGTTAGATTGTTTGCTAAATTTGCAGTAACAAATACCAATGTTAGAAACCCTTTTATCTTTTGCTTTAGCAACAGCAATATTAGCTATTTCTCCTGGGCCAGATAATATATTTGTGTTAACGCAAAGTATTGTAAATGGTAGAAAATTTGGTTTAGCAACTGTTTTCGGATTAATTTCTGGTTGTTTGGTACATACAACTTTGTTGGCATTTGGAGTATCAGCAATTATAAAACAATCAGAAAATTTATTTTTTGCAATTAAATTATTTGGTGCTATTTATTTGCTTTATTTGGCTTATAAAGTTTATAAATCTGATGCTAATATTATTCTTTCTAAAGATAATGTAGAACAAAAAACAACGACACAATTATTTAAACAAGGGTTTATTATGAATGTATTAAACCCGAAAGTATCCATTTTCTTTTTAGCCTTTTTTCCAGGTTTTTTATTTTCAGAAAGTATTAATACTGTAATTCAATTCTATGTTTTAGGTTTTGTTTTTATGCTAGTTTCTCTTTTAATTTTTTCCTCAATAGCTTTTTTAGCAGGTACAATTTCAGAAAAAATTAAAGAGAATCAAAAAATTGGGTTGTATTTAAAATGGATGCAAATTATTGTTTTTGTATTAATTGCAGGTTTTATATTTATTTAGGTTTATTAGATAAAGAACGTATTATCATTTTTACAAGAAATTATTTGGTACAACATCTTTTTTATTAAAAATCAAACAAAAACTTAAATCTTGATAAATATTATATTTAACTAAATTTTATAGCCACTTCATTTGGTTTTATCAAAATAAAATTTGAATATTTGTATAATTAATAAAGTAAATGAAATTTATTCAAAATCATCATCATCATTTTTACAATTGCTCTCAAGCGATTTAAAAATGTATTGAATAAAGTCAAGATATTTATAAACCTGTTTGAGCAAATCAAACAGGTTTTTTAATTTTAAAACCAAATTTGCTCAAACCAAACTAAAAACAAAAATGAGTAACTTAAGAATTGCAGTACAAAAATCAGGTAGATTAAATGAAGATTCAATGAGAATCTTAAAAGACATTGGTATTTCTATCGATAATGGTAAAGATCAATTAAAAGCAGCTGCAAGAGATTTTCCTGTAGAGGTTTTTTACCTTAGAAATGGCGATATTCCTCAGTATTTAAAAGACGGAGTAGTAGATGCAGCCATAATTGGCGAGAATGTTTTAATAGAAAAAGGAAACGATATTCAGTTTGTAGAACGTTTAGGTTTTTCTAAATGTAAAGTTTCTATTGCAGTGCCAAAAGAATCAAATGCAAGTTCTTTAAAAGATTTGGCAGGCAAGAGAATTGCAACTTCGTATCCAGAAACTGTAAAGAAATTTTTGGTAGAGCAAAATATAGATGCTCAGTTACATAAAATTAATGGTTCAGTAGAAATTGCACCAAATATTGGTTTAGCAGATGGTATTTGCGATATTGTTTCTAGTGGAAGTACATTATTTAAAAACGGATTAAAAGAAATTGAGGTTTTATTAAAATCAGAAGCAGTTTTGGCAGTTTCTCCTCAAATTAATGCAGAAAGAAAAGCAATTTTAGAGAAAATTCAATTTAGAATTCAGTCGGTTTTAAAAGGCAGAAACTCTAAATATATTCTATTAAATGCACCAAATGATAAATTAGAAAATATTCTAAAATTGTTACCAGGTATGCGTAGTCCTACAGTTTTGCCATTGGCAGAAAAAGGTTGGAGTTCTGTGCACACAGTTATTTCTAAAAATCAGTTTTGGGAAATTATAGACGAATTAAAAGCCAATGGAGCAGAAGGTATTTTAGTTTGTCCAATAGAAAAAATGGTGCTTTAATATTTTTATTAGGGCGTTTTAACGGGCTTTACGCACTCGCTTTTTTTCTGAAAAAGAAAAAAGAGCTCAAACAAATGCTACAATCCCTAACGCTTATGCAAGTTTATAAAGAGTAATTATTATGAAAACTATTAATAACCCATCAAAAGAAACTTGGTCTCAAATTTTAGAAAGACCAACAAAAACAGTTGATGATATAGAAAAAACGGTAATCCAAATTTTTGAAGAAGTTCAAAAAAATGGAGATAAAGCTGTTCAAAAATACACAGAATTGTTCGATGGTATTTCTTTAGATAACAATATTGTTTCAGAAGTAGAAATTACAGAAGCTTTAAATTTAGTTTCAGAAGATTTAAAAGTAGCTATTCAATTAGCAAAAGATAATATTACGAATTTTCATAAAGCTCAAAAAACAGAAAAAGTTTTTGTAGAAACTGCAAACGGAGTAGAATGTTGGCAAGAAAAAAGACCAATTCAAAAAGTTGGTTTATATATTCCTGGAGGTACAGCACCTTTATTTTCTACAGTATTAATGTTGGCTGTTCCTGCTCAAATTGCAGGTTGTAAAGAAATTGTTTTATGCTCACCTCCAAATGCAGCTGGTAAAATAAATCCGGCAATTTTGTACACAGCAAATTTATGTGGTGTTACTAAAATTATAAAAGTAGGCGGAATTCAAGCAATTGCAGGCTATACTTTTGGTACAGAAACAATACCTCAAGTTTACAAAATATTTGGCCCAGGAAATCAGTTTGTAACAGTTGCAAAACAGTTATCAACTAAATTTGGAGTAGCCATAGATATGCCTGCAGGACCGAGTGAACTATTAGTAGTTGCAGACAATTCTGCAAATGCAAGTTTTGTAGCTTCAGATTTATTGAGTCAAGCTGAGCATGGTGCAGATAGTCAAGTTATTTTAGTTTCAACATCAAAAGAATTAATTAACGAAGTTGAAAAAGAAATTGAAACACAATTAGCAGTTTTACCAAGAGTAGAAATAGCCAAAAAAGCGATTGCAAATTCAAAATCAATATTTGTAGATAATGATGAAATAGCTCTAGAATTAATTAACGAATATGGGCCAGAACATTTTATTGTTTGTACAAATAACAATGATTTTTATGTAGATAATATTGCGAATGCAGGTTCTGTTTTTATAGGTAATTATACACCAGAAAGTGCAGGAGATTATGCTTCTGGTACAAACCATACGTTACCAACAAACGGATTCTCTAAAGCCTATTCAGGTGTAAATTTAGATAGTTTTACAAAAAGTATTACTTTTCAGAAAATATCTAAAAAGGGCATACAAAATATAGGAAATGCTATAGAATTAATGGCAGAGGCAGAAGGTTTACAAGCACATAAAAATGCAGTTTCTATCAGATTAAAAAATTTGGAAAAATAAATTGTAACTAAAACTCCATTTTAGGAGTCTTTAAAGTATGAAAACAGACTTTAACATCAACAACTTAGTAAGAGAGAATATTAAATCTTTAAAACCATATTCATCTGCAAGAGACGAATATAAAGATATAACCTATAATGATATGATTTTCTTGGATGCCAATGAAAATCCTTTCGAAAATGGCGTAAATCGCTATCCAGATCCGCAACAACTTAGTGTAAAAGATATTTTATCTGAAATTAAAGGGGTTGACCAAGAAAATATTCTTTTAGGTAATGGTAGTGATGAAGTTTTAGATTTAATTTACAGAGCTTTTTGTGAGCCGAAAATTGATAATATCATCACCTTACCACCTACGTATGGTATGTATTCTGTTTTAGCAAGTTTAAATGATATAGAAAATAAAGAAGTGTTGTTAAGTTCTGATTTTCAGCCTAGTATTACTGAAATATTAAATGCTTCGAATAAAAATTCTAAAATTCTATTTTTATGCTCGCCAAATAACCCAACAGGAAATAGTTTTAGCGAAAAAGCAGTACATGAATTACTTATAAAGTTTAAAGGCTTGGTGGTTATAGATGAAGCTTATATCGATTTTTCTACGCAAAAAAGTTGGTTAAAAAAGTTAGATAAGTTTCCGAATTTAATCATTACACAAACCTTATCTAAAGCTTATGGTTTAGCAGGAATTCGATTAGGAGTTTGTTATGCATCCAAAGAAATTATTAAAATTTTAAACAATATAAAACCACCTTATAATGTAAACGAATTAACGCAACAAAGAGCAATAGATCGTTTGCAAAAAATAGATGAAATTAATAATGAAGTAGCACAACTAATTAGCGAAAGAAAACGCCTAAAACAAGAGTTAGAATGTTGCGTAAGTTTTATAGAAAAAGTATATCCTTCAGATGGTAATTTTTTATTGTTAAAGGTAGATGATGCTAATAAACGTTACAAAGAATTAATTGAATATGGTGTGGTAATTAGAAACAGAACTACACAACCTTTATGCGAAAACTGTTTGCGAATTAGTGTGGGTATTTGTGAAGAAAATCAAAGATTAATTAGAGCTTTAAAATCATTACAATAATGAAAAAAGTATTATTTATAGACAGAGACGGAACTTTAGTTTTAGAACCACCTGTAGATTATCAATTAGATAGTTTAGAAAAATTAGAATACTACCCAAAAGTATTTCAATATATGGCAAAGATTGCTGCTGAATTAGATTACGAATTGGTTATGGTAACCAATCAAGATGGTTTGGGAACAGATTCTTTTCCAGAAGATACTTTTTGGCCAGCACAGAATAAAGTAATTTCTGCTTTCGAAAAAGAAGGTGTTGTTTTCTCTGAAGTTTGTATCGATAAAACTTTTCCGCATGAAAATGCTCCAACTCGTAAACCAAGAACAGGATTATTAACCAAATATTTTTCTGAAGATTATGATTTAGAAAACTCTTTTGTTTTAGGTGATAGAATTACAGATATGGAATTGGCTAAAAACTTAGGTGCAAAAGGTATTTATTTATCCGAAAACCCAGAATTAGGAGCAGATGAAATTGAAACTTCTAAACAAGAAATTTTAGATTGTATTGCTTTAACGTCTACAGATTGGAAGCAAATTTATGAGTTTTTAAAATTAGAAGATAGAGTTTCTGAAATTACTAGAAATACAAATGAAACTAAGATTTACATCAAACTAAATTTAGACGGTTCTGGTAAAAATGATATTGACACTGGAGTTAAGTTTTTCGATCATATGTTAGATCAAATTGGTAGACATGGTGCTATGGATTTAACTGTTAAAGTAGATGGAGATTTAGAGGTTGATGAACATCACACAATAGAAGATACGATGATTGCTTTAGGAGAATTATTCCACAAAGCATTAGGTAATAAATTAGGGATAGAACGTTATGGTTTTTGTTTACCTATGGATGATTGTTTAGCACAAGCAGCAGTTGATTTTGGTGGTAGACCTTGGCTAGTTTGGGATGCAGATTTTAAACGAGAAATGATTGGTGATATGCCAACAGAAATGTTTTTACATTTGTTTAAATCGTTTACAGATGGTGCAAAATGTAATTTAAATATTAAGGCAGAAGGTGATAATGAGCATCATAAAATAGAAGGAATTTTTAAAGCATTTGCAAAAGCAATGAAAATGGCTGTAAAAAGAGATGCTAACAAAATGTTTTTACCAAGTACAAAAGGAATGTTGTAAAATTACCTTTAGCTGTTAGCTATTTGCTAATAGCCAAAAGCTAAAAGCGAAAAAATGAAATTAGTAATTATAGATTACGGAGCAGGAAACATAAAAAGCATTCAATTTGCTTTTAAACGTTTGGGAGTAGATGCTGTTTTATCAAATAATATTGATGAAATTAAAGCTGCTGATAAAGTAATTTTTCCAGGTGTAGGAGAAGCAAGTTCTGCAATGAAAATGTTGCAAGAAAGTGGTTTAGATAAATTAATTCCGACATTAAAACAACCAGTTTTAGGAATTTGTTTAGGTATGCAATTAATGTGTAACTCATCAGAAGAAGGAAATACAAAAGGATTAGGAATTTTTAATGTTGATGTAAAAAAGTTTTCGAAAGCTGTAAAAGTTCCACAAATGGGATGGAATGTAATTTACAATTTAGAATCTGAATTATTTGCAGGAGTTAAAGAAAAAGATTTTATGTATTTGGTGCATAGTTTTTACGCAGAAGAATGTGAAGAATCTATTGCAACCACAGATTATGAAATTGAATATGCATCAGCATTAAAAAAGGATAATTTTTATGGAGTACAATTTCATCCAGAGAAATCATCAAAAGCGGGAGAACAGATATTGAAAAACTTCTTGAATATTTAAAATACTATGGCTATGAAAAAGCAAATTTTAATGTTCGTAATTGTATTTAATTCTTTAATTACAAGTTATGCTCAAAATAATCCTGTTCCTGAATATTTAGAGAACAATACTTTTTCTAAGGAACTCCTAAGTTTTAAAATGACTAATTTAGAAGGTAAAGTAGTTTCTTTAGGTGAAGTTTTAGAGTTACATAAAGGAAAAAAAGTAGTCATTGATTTTTGGGCTTCTTGGTGTAGAGATTGCATTTTAGATGTGCCTGCTGCTAAAAAACTAAAGCGAAAAACAATAAATACAGACTATGTTTATATTTCTTTAGATAAAGATATTGAGCGTTGGAAAAGAGCTATAACTTATTGGAAAATTAAAGGAGATCATTATTACATAAAAGAAGGTTGGGAAAATGAACTATCTAAATATGTAGATTTAGATTGGATACCAAGATATATAGTATTAGATGAAGCTGGAGTTATTAAACTGCCTAAAGCTTTAAAAATATCAGACAAAGAAATTAAAGAAATCGTAGATTAAAGAAAATTATATGCGAATTATACCAGCAATAGATATTATAGACGGAAAATGCGTTCGTTTAACCAAAGGTGATTACGATACCAAAAAAATTTACAACGAAAATCCGTTAGAAGTTGCTGCAGCATTTGAAGCAGCAGGAATCGAGTTTTTACACGTTGTAGATTTAGATGGCGCAAAAGCAAGTCAGATTATCAACTATAAAGTATTAGAACAAATTGCCTCTAAAACCAATTTAAAAATTGATTTTGGTGGTGGTTTAAAAGCTGATAAAGATTTGGAAATTGCTTTTAATTCTGGAGCAAATCAAATTACAGGAGGAAGTATTGCAGTTAAAAATCCAACAATATTTGAAAGTTGGATAGAAAAATATGGTTCAGAAAAAATCATTTTAGGAGCCGATTTTTATCCTGATAATTCAGGAGGAAAAATAGCAACAAACGGCTGGCAAGAAGAAAGTTCATTAGAATTAATTCCCTTTATTTCTGATTATCAACAAAAAGGAATTCAATATGTAATTTGTACGGATATTTCCAAAGATGGTATGTTACAAGGCCCAAGTTTTGATATTTATCAACAAATTTTATCAGAAGTAAAACCTTTAAAACTAATTGCTTCAGGAGGAATATCATCTTTTGATGAATTGCCAAAATTAGCAGAAAATGGTTGTGAGGGCGTAATTATTGGAAAAGCGATTTATGAAAATAAAATCAGCTTAAAACAATTAGAACAATTTATATTAAACAAATAGCCTTTTGTTATTAGCGGTTAGCAATTTGCTAAAAGCCAAAAGCCAAAAGCCAAAAGCTATAAATAATGTTAACAAAAAGAATAGTACCTTGTTTAGATATTAAAAACGGAAGAACTGTAAAAGGTGTTAATTTCGTGAATTTAATAGATGCAGGAGATCCTGTGGTTTTAGCAAAACAATATGCAGAATTAGGTGCAGACGAATTGGTTTTTTTAGATATTGCAGCCACTTTAGAAAATAGAGGTACCACTTTAGATATGGTTTTAAAAGTTGCTGAGCAAGTAAATATTCCGTTTACAGTTGGTGGAGGAATCTCTTCTGTAGAGCACGTAGATGCCTTATTAAAATGTGGCGCAGATAAAGTTTCTATAAATTCATCTGCAGTAAAAAGACCGGAATTAGTAAACGAATTGGCAGAAAAATTTGGGAGTCAATGCGTGGTTGTTGCTATTGATGGAAAACAAATTGAAGGAGAATGGTTTGTGCATTTAGCAGGCGGAACAATACCTACAGATATTAAATTATTTGAATGGGCAAAAGAAGTTGAAGAAAGAGGAGCAGGGGAAATTTTGTTCACATCTATGAATCATGATGGAACAAAAGGTGGTTTTGCAAATGAAGCTTTGGCACATTTATCAGAATTACTAAACATTCCAATTATTGCTTCTGGTGGCGCTGGAACTATTCAGCATTTTGCAGATACATTCATTGATGGAAAATCTGATGCAGCTTTGGCAGCTAGTGTTTTTCACTTTGGTGAAATTCCGATTTTAGAGTTAAAACAAGCATTAAAAGAACAAAATATACCAGTTAGACTTTAGTCGATATTCTGAGTAAATTTCAGAATTATATAAAAAAAACATAATGTCACTTCGAGTGATTTTTGAGGAACGAAAAATTGTATCGAGAAGTAATTATTGGTTCTCGCTACAGTTTCGATGAAAAATCGAAATCACTCTAACTGAAAGAAAATTAATAAAATGAATATAGATTTTAATAAAAATAACGATGGTTTAGTGCCTGCAATCATTCAAGATGCTACAACAAAAAATGTCTTGATGTTGGGTTATATGAATGAAGAAGCTTTTGCAAAAACGCAAGAAACTAAATTAGTTACTTTCTTTTCTAGAACAAAAAATAGACTTTGGACCAAAGGTGAAGAAAGTGGAAATGTATTGAATTTAGTGGATATAAAACTAGATTGTGATAATGATACTTTATTGATTTTTGTAAACCCTAAAGGGCCAACTTGCCATACAGGAACTGACACGTGCTGGAATGGAGAAAATAACCAAAACTATGGTTTCTTTTCTACATTAGAAGGTGTTATTGCAGAAAGAGTAGCCAACAAAGACACTAAAAAATCTTATGTAGCTAGTTTATTTGCGAAAGGGATAAATAAAGTTGCGCAAAAAGTAGGAGAAGAGGCTGTTGAAACTGTTATTGAAGCTATGGATAACAATGATGAATTGTTTTTATATGAATCTGCAGATTTATTATTCCATTATTTAATGCTGTTGCAAGCAAAAGGATTTACTTTAAAAGATATTGAAGCTGAATTAAAAGGCAGACACAAATAGCCGGGGTTAATATGTGATTTTAAAAGGATGTTTTTAAAAACAGAATCAGTAAAATTTTTTATTTATTACCAGTTAACTATATTTAAACTTTATTCAAATATTTTTTATGAAATTATATCATAGCCTATTTAAAACAGGTATTTTAATTTTCCTTTTTCAAACAAACCTTTTATCACAAACTTTAGAGTATAAAAATCCAATAGCCAAACAAAGAGCTGATCCATGGGTTACAAAAACAGATAGTACATATTATTTGATTGCTACAGTACCTACTTATGACAAAATTGTGATAAGAAAGGCAAATACCATCAACGGCTTAAAAACAGCAAAAGAAACGATAATTTGGAAAAAGCATGATAAAGGTGTAATGGGACATCATATATGGGCTCCAGAGTTACATAAAATTGATGGGAAATGGTATATATATTTTGCTGCAGGTGAAGCTGAAAATATATGGAATATTAGAATGTGGGCACTTTCTAACACTTCAAAAGATCCAACAAAAGGAGTTTGGAAAGAGGAAGGAAGAATTATAACACAAAGAGATTCTTTTTCTTTAGATGCTACTAGTTTTACCCATAATGGAAAACGCTATTTAGTTTGGGCTCAAAATGTTAGAGGAGGAGAGCATGGTACTGCTTTAGTTATGTCGGAAATGAAAAATGCAACTACTTTAATAGGTCCTGAAATTGTATTAACAGAACCAGAATTTGGTTGGGAAACTATGAAATACAATGTTAATGAAGGCCCAGCAGTTTTAAAAAAGAATGGTAAAATATTTATTAGCTATTCTGCAAGTGCCACCAATCATAACTACTGTATAGGTTTGTTATGGATAGATGAAAATAAAGATATTATGAAATCAAAATTATGGAATAAATCGCCTGCACCAGTTTTTTATAGTAATGATAAATTAAAAAGATTCGGTCCAGGGCACAATTCCTTTACGGTTGCAGAAGATGGTAAAACTGTAGTTATGATTTATCATGCAAGAGATTATAAAAAAATTGTTGGTTCTGAGCTTTTAGACCCTAATAGAGCAACAAGAGCAAGAGAACTTAAATTTACAGCAAGTGGGTTTCCAGATTTTATGCAAAATGTAAAAGATTAGTAAATTTTAGTGAAAATAACGATGAATTATTTTTATACAAGTAAGGGGGAGATTATTTCATTGTTTAAGGCTAATATAAAAAAGGTTTTACCTTAAAATTGTATTGAGGCAGAATTAAAGCCAGACATAAATAACTAGTTTATTGCCGTAAGGATTAAGGTTTGAATATAATTTCCTTTATCACCGGAAGCAAAAAGCATTCTGTTTTCCGTTAATTCTTCTAGTTCTAGGATGGTTAATCTAGATTGAAAATCGTTATTGAAGGATTCGCCTCTACTTACATTTAAGAAAACGCGACCTTCTAATTCGTTTATAGAATAGGTTAGAGTTGCTGCTTGATCTGTTGGGTTATCAAAAAAACAGTTAATACCTCCTAAATTGGCTTCAGCCACATTTTTATCTTTGTAAAAAGTAAAAGTATCGTCTGTATAGCAATCATTAAATTCGCTTAAAATATTCGAGTTATAGTTGCTATAGAAACTGTCTACTTGCCATGTTTTAGAACTATTACCATCTATTTTTTGTAAATCTAATGTTGTAAAACCAGTCTCAATTTCATCATCTTTACTACAATTAAACAATAATATTGAAAGTACACTTAAAACAAATATTTTACTGATTTTCATTTGGCTGAATTTAAATTTATATTGTTTTACTTATTCAATTATTGTGCCACTTGTAATAGTTGTAGTTTATTTTTTATTTATTAATGCTAACGTAACAGTATAAACATCTTGTTTTGTCATTTTAGCTTTTAGCCAAGCAAAGAAACTCATTATAAAAATATCTTCTTTTTTATGATCTAACCAAGCAAAAGAATTCTCTACTTTTTGATGAAATTCTTCTGATGTTACAATTTCTGGATTTTTGTAATAGGTTTCTATTAGTTTTAGATAATCAGTTACTTTCTCTTGATGTATGTTTTTTAAATACTTATTGTAATTACGTTTAAAACTTAAAATTCTAGAATCAACAACATCAATATTACCTAAATCTATTTGGAGTAAAATTTCAATTAAACTCTTTTTTATTGTCCAATCAAACCCTGCTTTTTCAATGTACCATTTGTCTGTATGATAAAATTTAAGAAATAAACTGTGTGCTTTTTTTATTTCATTTTTCTGTGCATAAAACACAATCATTGCTAAAAAAATATCTAATTGAGAAACAAGGTCTAAATTTTTTTGATCTATAAAAGGAGTTAAAAGTTGTATAGCAAAATCCTGATTTCCAGAATAATTGTAATTTAAAGCTATTAGTAATTGATATTTTAAATAAAACTCTTTATAGTATTTCTTTTTATTTTGAAGCATATGTAAATGCATCAACTCTAAATATGCTAAAGATTGTTTAAATTTTTTATTTCTAAACAAAGTATTCGCAATCACATACACCACCTCAATATGATAAAATAGCTGTTTTTCTTTCGCTTTATGGTTTTTTTAAATTTGATAAGTATCTAATAAAAAGGGTTCTATACTCCAATATTCAAAATTTTGAATGGTAGTAAGATTTGTGATTTTTATAATTTGATTTAAAGATTTAAACGATAATTCATCAGAAATAGTAATTTCATTTTCTTTAAAAATGGTTTCTATTACCAATTTTAAATCAACAATTTTTTGTTGATGTTCAATTTCATTTAAAGTTTTTGTAATCTTAGCATAAGAAATGTTTAACCGTTCTTCTAATTGATGTTGCTTTTGATTTTCTTTAAATTTTAGAATAATTTCATCAATATCAATAGTTTTTATAAGATTTATATATTCAATTTTTGTGTGATATATTTCATTTAGTATTGCATATAATTGATACTCATTAGCGATTAATTCTGCTTTATCTAAAATTTTATATCCTACTTTATACTGCCCTTGTTTTAAAAAAGATCTAGCAGAAACAATATGTTTAATTAAAGAAATGTCAATAGAATTTTCATCTTTTAAACTAATATTTGCTGTAAAGTCAATTAAAGATTTAAATAATCGTTTTCTTAAAGCGTGTAAAGCAACCTTGTTTTCTCTTTTATATAGTTTTAAAGATATTTCTTTAGATGATAATTTATCATCAATTAAAATCTTTACTAGCTTAATGTTTTTAGCGTCTTTTCTTTTATTCTTTTTATCTAGATAATTAATAAATTCTTGCTGTTTTTCTTCTGTAAATGAATTTAGTATTTGTTTTAAATTAATCATTATATCGTCAGTAATTATTACTCTAATATATAAATTTAATAGAATTTATATTGATAAAGTAAAATTATATCGTCAGTAATTATTTAATTCTATTTTTATCAGATTAAATTTATAAACCAAATTTGCAGTGTAATTATTAAACTAAAATTATGAATTATCAAACAACAGTTTCATCTAATGAAGAAACTAAAAATCAGAAAAGAAATAATAAATTAACTGTAGAAATGAGTCAGAAACCAACATCTGCTTATGTTGGTGCAACTTGGGGTGTAGTTAGTATTGGGTTGCTTTCTTATTGTATTGGCTTATGGAATGCAAATATGCAGCTCAATGAAAAGGGATACTATTTTGCTATTCTTTTAATGGGTATTTATGCTGTTATTTCACTACAAAAAGCAGTAAGAGATAAAACAGAAAAATTAAAAGTGAGTGATATGTATTACAGCATAAGTTGGGTTGTAGTAATTGTTGCTTTGCTTTTATTAATCATTGGTTTAAGAAATGCAGATTTAGCTTTGAGTGAAAAAGGTTTTTACGGAATCTCTTATTTATTAAGCCTTTTTGGGGCAATTACTGTACAGAAAAATGCAAGAGATATAGATTTTATAAAAACTAAAATGGAAAAAGAAGAGTAATTAGTTTAATAATGGTTGTAAACCAAAACCTCATAAATTCAAGTTTATGAGGTTTAAAATCACTAACTTTAAAAAAAATATTATGAATTCTAAATTAATACGAGAATTACAGACTTTAATTGAGAACGAGGTAATTTCTATAGAAGTTGCAGAAAAAATTGAAGCGTATTATAATTCTAAATCTCCCAACCAAAGCAATAAACTTTTAACCATTTTTGGAGTAATTGGTAGTCTTTTAGTTGGTTTAGGAATAATATTGGTTTTGGCTCATAATTGGGATAATTTTTCTAGAACTATTAAATCTGTTCTTGCCTTTTTACCTCTATTAATAGGGCAAATAATAGTGGGGTATTCGTTGTTAAAGAAAAAAACTAAAACTTGGTTAGAATCATCTGGAGTGTTTTTATTTTTTGCAGTGGGTAGTTCAATTTCTTTAATAAGTCAGATTTACAATATTCCTGGAAATTTCAGTTCTTTTTTATTAACTTGGTTTTTACTTTGTGTACCATTAGTTTATCTCTTAAAATCTAAAGTACTTTTTTTATTAACATTAGTTTTTGCAACAGTTTATAGTGTTGATGTTGGCTATAATTTTTCTGGAATTAGAAAAGTTCCTTGGATGTATTTATTGACTATCGCAATTCTTTTACCTAAGTATTTAATGCTTCTAAAAGATGAAGTTGTAATGAATTATACAGCAATATTAAATTGGCTTATACCATTAAGTGCTATTATTGTTTTTGGTGCATTTATCAATTCAAGTTTTATGTTCGAATTAATTTTATACATTTTGCTTTTTGGATTACTCTATAATATTGGATTGCTTAAAAAATTTAATAAAATACGATTAATAAAAAATGGATTTTTAATTATTGGTTCTATGGGTTTAGTTATAACGTTACTCTTAGCAAGTTCTAAAAGCTTTTGGCATAAAGATTTAGATATTTATAATTTACAAATTAAAGAAATCATAATTGGTTTTGTATTGATTTTGAGTACTGTTTTTATTATGCCTAAAAATAATTTTTTCAATAATAAAGGCTATCAAAAACTATTTCAATTAACATCAATAATAATGCTTTTTATATTTATTATTCATTATTTAGATATCACTATAGCTATTATTCTTTTAAATTTTACTCTTTTAGCTTTAGGCATAACAACTATAAAAAAAGGTGTAGATACAATAAATTTTACTTTGTTAAACTACGGATTTTTAATCATTACTGCATTAATAATAACTCGTTTTTTTGATACAAATATGTCTTTTGTAGTACGAGGTTTATTATTTATTTTAGTTGGTGTTGGTTTCTTTTCTACTAACTATTTATTGGCAAAAAAAATAAAAAAGGATGCTTAAATTTTATCAAATGAAATCAAAAAAAATAATTTTTATACTTTTTTTGTTGGTAGCAGTTTTGCAATTATTAGCGCCAACAAAAATGATTTACGATCAAGAAAACACACTAAAAAATGGTAAAGCTCTTAAGTTTTTAACAGAACCAATAGATCCTAATGATCCTTTTAGAGGTAAGTACATTAATTTGAATTACAATATAAATTCATTTAAAACTAAAGATACAATTTGGGAAAGAAAGCAAGATATTTATATTTATTTAAATGATAGTTTAGGTTATGCTACCTTAAAAACTGTTAGCAAAACAAAATTAGAAATTGATAATAATTATGTAAAAACAAAGGTAAGTTGGTATAATAAATACAATAATAAATTACAATTTAATTTACCTTTCGATCGTTTTTATATGGAAGAATCTAAGGCAAAACCTGCAGAAGATTTGGTAAGGATTAATAATAGAAGAGATAGTTTAGAAACAAATACTACATTTGCTTTGGTATATCTAGATAATGATAAATTTGTGTTAGATAATGTCTTTATAAATGATGTTTCAATTAAAGATTTAGTAGATAAATAAAAATGTAGAAATATTTTTTACTGGCTTAATACAAAGTGAATCCTTTTATCATATTTCTAATATATTTTTTATTAAATTCATAATAATTAGAAGAAGATAAAAGTAAATTATATAATTTTTTCTTGGTTTAATTTCTTCTTAAAATATTTGGTTATAAAAATTTCAGAGATAAATAAGAAAATAAATAAAAACCTAGAAAACATAGGTAAAGTAAAAGCTAAACAACCTGCCAAAACCCAAACTAAAAATCCGTTTAAAGCTCTTATTTTATGATATTTACCTAAAGTGGGAGTAATGCCTGTTAAGCCTTTTTCTTTTTTTATGATATAAAAATTCATTAAAACGTTAAAAAGGCCAATAGCAGAAAGATTAAAACAGTAAAAAGTAAAAGGCCCATTGTAAGAAAACCCTTTTACATAGAAAGCTGTAGAAAAGGGGAGAAGCACAATAAAAAATAATAACATTATGTTTAGCCATAATAATTTACTATTAATGCTGGATACATATTTCATAATACGTAAATGAGAAATCCAATAGATAGCAGTTACCATAAAACTAACCACTAAACCAATAAAACTTGGAATTCTATTTTTAAGAATTAATAAAGTATCTCCAGTTTTTAATTCTTTATAGCTTGGTATAACAACTTCTAGAACTAATAAAGTAATTGCTATAGAAAAAACAGCATCACTAAAACTTATTACTCTGGCTTTGTCAAAAGTTTCGTTTTTCATTATAAAATAATCTATATTTTCAAATATAGCATTTTAAAAATGTGTTATATAACAAAGAAAGAGAATTTTATAATGATATTTTTAAATTAATTAATAGTATCTATTTCTAGATTCTCATTATCATCACTACCTAAACTATAATGTTGATTTTCTTCGTCTTTCAAGCTTTTTTTATTTGTTTTTATTGATGGTTTTCTACCAGGAATATCTAAATCTTTGCCTGTAAAATCGGTATTATTTACCTTGTTTTTTAGTAGTTCGTCATCACTGTTGTCGTTTCTTAAATTTCCAGATTTATCACCTAAAGTTTTTAAATCTTCTTTTGTAATTTCTGAATTATACTTTGTGTTTTTCGTGCTCATATTTTTTTATTTACTGTTTACATAAAATGCGTGTATTACTCCTGGTAACCAACCTAAAATGGTTAGTAAAACATTTATTAAAAATTCTTTACCTAAACCGTGTTTTAAGAGTACAGCTACAGGTGGTAACAAAATGCTTAAAATTATTGTTAAAATAGACATATTTCTGTTTGTTTTTAATTGATGTACAAAACTAAATTTTAATCTGTTTTTAGATTACCTTAAAAGATTTAAGTTTTAACTCATTACCTATTTTAACTTTTTAAAAATCTTGTTAACAGATGTTTAACTATTAAATTGAAAGTTAATGTTTATATTGAAAATGAACTTAAAAAATAGAATTATGGAAATTAGTATTAAGAAAAAATTTGAAAGAAAAAAGAAACAGAATAATCCAATTGGTACAACTATTGATTTAGAAAAGAATAAAGATTTTAATTTGGATAACAAGACAATTAAAGAAAAGCAACAAAATTCATAATTATAAATAGTTGTATATAAAAATAACGCTCACATTTTATGTGAGCGTTTTCTAATTAAAAGTAAAATAGAAAGTTTAATACTCATTCATTAGAATTACTTTTAAGTTTGGGTAATTTGTTTTTAACTCTTTTTCTAAACCAATTACATGTGCAGCACCAACAATAACTAAATTTCTTTTTTTGTTTGATGTTAAAACTTGTTCTGCAATATTTTTTGCCATTCTCATATTTCTTTCATTCCAATATTTTCTGCCTTCTTTGCATCCTTCAGTATCTTCTAGAACATAATTAAATGAACTCATTTTATGCAATCTGTTTAAAGATTTCCTTTTATTTACATGTTTACCCAAACCTCTAAAAATAGCTGGTAAAATGGCTGAATTATAATCTTTTTTGTTCAATTTAGAATTTTTGTTATTATTTCCATTGTTTACTCCTTCTTTAGAGCATTTACCCCAAGCTTTATGATAAAGACCATTTGTTTGTTGATCATCCATATTTGTAACTTTTAAATTTTGATGAATCGCTAATTTGTATGTTAAATCTCCATCTTCATGTCTTGTTGGTTTTTTAGCGCCTTTTGATCCATATTTTTTAAAATAGGTTAATAATCCGTAATTTCCATTATCTCTTTTGTGGGCGTAATTGATTATTAGTTCATTAATTTCATTAACATTCAAAACTTTTAAGTTTTTGTTTGATAATATTTTGAATTTATCAGCATTAAATTGAAAAGTATCTTTAAGGTCATTAGATAATTTATAAAATTGCTTGTAATTTTTAGACCAGCCTTCTTTTAAATAATTCCAAGAAATAGAATCATTTGCCATTGGCGATTCTACATAAATAGCTTCAGGATTGTACTTTTTAGCAAAACGTAACATAGGTTTATAACTATTTTTTACAATTTTTGGTACTTTATGCATTGTACCAATAATTATAATTTCTTGTAGCTCTTCTTGAGCCGATAAATTAAAAATTGAAATGAAGATTAAGCTAATTAAAGTAATTTGAGTTTTCATAATGATGTTTTTTATTGATTAAACTTTCTGATTCAAAACTAGAAAGGAATCTTTTAAAAACTCAGTAATTAAAAGCGATTGGGGTGAAATGCAGTTATTCTGTGGTAGAATTAAGAACTGCTTTTACATCATTTTGATAGGTTCTAGAAACTGGCACTTCTATGTGGTGAAATAACAAAACGAACAACTTACTTTTTTCTGTTTTCCATTGTGAAAAATGAAAAGGATTAATTAAATAAGAACGATGTGTTCTTAAAAGTGAAGGGAATTCATCAGCAAGCACAGATAATTTATTTCGAATTAAACTTTTCTTAATTTCATTATTAGATATATAAAAAACTTCTACATAATTGTCTGATGATTTTATACAAATAATATCATTCAAAAATAAACGCAAACCTTCATAATTGCCTTCTCCTTTAATCTCTATTTTTTGAGCTTCAATTTGTTTGTTTTTATATTTTCCGAAGGCAAAGCGCCCAATAAATACAATAGGTAAAATTGTAGTTAATGCAGGCAGAATTATAGCTGTTAAATGATATGTAAATGTATACGGATTTCTGTCTGGTTTAACAATGTATAAATAAAACAGTCTTGCAGCAATAATTGCCATTAAAACAAATAATAGAAAAAACAATAGTTCTGTTTTTACATACCAATTTTTATTGTTTTTGCTATAAAAATAATTTTGAAGCGGTAGAAAAACAGCATAACAAATAGAGCCTAATAAACCATATAATGGTAAATAAATTAATTTTTCTATACTTTTAAACTCATTTATATCTACAGGTTCAGAAAAATAGAGGAATATAAAAATCCAAAAAGCTAAACCTAAGGCAATTATAAAATGATGCTTTAAAGAAGAGTCAAAAGGGTATTTTTTGTTTAGCAAATCTTTTATTGTAATAGTGTAGAATTCAAATATACTTATATTATAAACATTCTTGTAAATTAAATGCATTGGATGATTATAATATAAGTATTTTTGAAGCCTAAATTAAATACCCTGAAAAATTCTAAACTATTAATTGTTTTATCGTTTATCTCTATTTACGTTATATGGGGATCTACTTATCTATTCAATAAAGTTGCGGTTACAGAATTGCCTCCATTTTTTTTGGCTTCTATTCGTTTTTCTGTGGCAGGTATTTTAATGATTTTAATTGCTATTATTTTAAAACAACCTTTAAAAATTTCGAGAAAGCAATTTTTTAACTCAGCAATTGCTTCCTTTTTCTTTTTAGTTTATGGTAATGGAGTTTTTGTTTGGGCTTTGCGTTATGTAGATAGTGGTTTTGGAGCTTTATTAGCCTCTACACAGCCCTTATTTGTATTATTTCTATTAAGGTTGATAGATAGAAAGCCTTTTCAAAGAAAATCGATGATTGGGGTTGCTTTAGGTATGTTTGGTATGTACTTATTAGTCAGTCAAAAAGAATTAGTAACATCCGAAGATACTTTACTAGGAATTTTTATGATGCTTACCTGTGTTTTAAGTTGGAGTTTTGGTAGTGTATTTGTCTCTAAAGCTAATTTACCAAAAAGCTTTATGGTTTCAACTGGTTATCAAATGTTAGTAGCTGGTTTTATACTTTTTATATTAAGTGTAAGTACTAACGAGAGTTGGAGTTCTCCATTAAATTGGAGTAATGAGGTGCAATTATCTATGTTATTATTAATTGTTTTTGGTGGTATTATTGCTTTTACAGCATTTAATTATTTATTAAAAGTGGTTTCTCCAGAAAAAGTATCTACGTCTGCTTATGTAAACCCAGTAATTGCTCTTTTTATGGGTTGGTATTTCTTAGATGAAAATTTAACTACTCAATCAATTATTGCGTCATCAGTCTTATTAACAGGGGTGTATTTTATTACTTCTAGAAAAAGAAGATAGAAGTTTTACGTAAAATATTGTATTAATTTGCTTTATAAACTTTTTATAATTAAAAAACTAATTTTTGTTTAAAAAAATAACAATTTATTAAAAAAAAGTATATATTTGTTTAACCTTAAAACGTAACCCCTATGTTAAAATCAGATCTAACTGCTACAGAGCAGTCAGTACTCAATGCAGTACGCGAAGAACACTTAACCAGTTTCGAAATCCTAAAAAAAGTTGAGAATGTTTCTCTTATATTATCTCTGTATAATATTTTGGATAAACTTAACAGTAAGGGTGTATTAAAAAGTTATATGAAACAAAATAGAAAGTATCATTACGCTGCTTAATTTTTTGTTTATGTAGAATAAAAAAAAATGCCATTTTAATTAATACAATATTAAAGTGGCGTTTTTTTTTGATGACAATAATTTTATTGAACTACAAGTTATCTAGTTTAACTTGTAGTTGAAGTAAGGTTTGTATGCTTTTAACTAAATTTTGTTTATTTACAGTTAATCTATCGTATTTTTGTTATATCCTAAAAAAAATACAATGAAATTCAATAATTTAACAGAACAGCAAAAGTCGGTATTAAAAGTAATTCAAACAGAACCCCTAACCAGTTTTCAAATTTTAAAAAGAGTTGAAAATATATCTATGATTTTATCCCTATATAATATTATGGACGAACTAAAAAGTAAAGGTGCTCTTAAAAGCTATACAGTAGAGAATGTAAAATATCATATTGCTAGCTAATTATTATTTCAATAAAAATAAAATTATAATACTTCAAAAATGAACCATTTTGGTGATTTTTTGAAGTTTTTTTATATTACAGCTGGTCTAATATCAACAGAAACATTCATAATACTTTTTCCAGAACCATAAATAACACCTTTTAAAGGAGGTACATCATAATAATCTCGACCATAAGAAATTACAATATGTTGGTCTTTTGGTATTTGATTGTTAGTAGGATCAAAATCTACCCAGCCAAAATCTGGTATAAATACAGAAAACCAAGCATGAGATGCATCTGTACCCACTAATTTTTCTTTTCCTGGTGGTGGTAAGGTTTCTATATAACCACTAACATATCTGGCAGGTAAACCAATTGAGCGTACGCAAGCAATTGCCAATTGTGCAAAATCTTGGCAAACTCCTTTTTTGGCTTCCATAACTTCTTGAATTGGTGTTGCTATGGTACTAAAATTACTATCGAATTTAAACTCTGTAAAGATTCTTTTCATCAACTCGTTTGCAGCCTCAAAAACAGATCGGTCTTTTTTAAAAGATTCTTTAGCATAATCTTTAATTGTTGATGAAATATTTTTGATTAAAACAGAGTCTAACAAAAACTGTTTGGCATCTATACTTTCTGGATTTAATGTGTTTAATTTTAATAATGCTGTTTCTAAAGTTATTGATTTATAGGTTTCTGAACTTAAATTATTTTGTTGCAATTCATAAGATCTATCAACTTTACTTACAGCAGTTACAATAAGTTCTTTGTGTTGTTTTTCAATTGAAAAATGGGTAACAGAATTACCAAAAAAATCAATATTTTCTTTAATTACAGTTGGTTTTGGAGTAATCTCTAATTTATAGTCTAGTAATCTTTGACCTGCAAATAATTTAGGTTTTAAAATAGCTAAATTATGACAGTAAGTAACGTTATTATCGTATTTATAAATCGTTTTATGTATGATAGAAAAAACCATATTAAGATATATAATTTTGATTAAACAACTGTATTTGTTCATCAGAATGATTAAAATACATATCTGTTAAAGATAATGATGTATTGTGAATCATATCACTTAAAGAAGCTAATAAATCTTCTAATTCAGTTCTTGTAAACGAATCTTTATCAACTTTTATAAGATTAGTTGCGTTGGCTTTATTAATTAAATTACACGCATCTAAAATTGATTTTTGAACAGAAGATAAATTAGTATCTTCATTTCTTTTTGGTAGCCTAAATATATCTTTTTGAATTCTATTTATTTGATATTTTAAAGATCTAGAATAAGAATTATCAAGCAATATTAAATTAATAACATTTTCAATATCTAAATAAGATCTAAAACTATATCTATAAATATTTAAGCTTTCATGGCTATTTAATAAAGATTCTAGAATTTCATATTCAACGTCTTCATTGTGTTTTATAGTTAATAATGCTCTAGATTTATCGATACACATTATGGCTTGCTCCATTTGAAAACCAATAAAATAAACTAATAAACCTTGCTCTACTAATATGCTTTCTTCAATTAAACCAATGTAAGCTATTAAATCTATGATTACTGTATCTAATAATTTAATAATCTTGTGGATGTTTTTATGATCTTCTTTTTCAAAACTATGCCAAGTTTTATGCAATTTGTCGTAAACACGCCACATATCTTTAGACCACAGATTTCTAAGCGAATAATAAGAGCTATTAAAAGAGGATAAAGAGTGTGCTAAACTACCAAACTGAGTTTCATCAAAAAGTACTTTAATAATTTCTTTTAAAGGATCTTTAAATGCTTCTTCTTTATTTTTACCTGTAAACCCAGGAAAAATTGAAGTTAAGTGTGTTATAGATTGATATAAAATATGTAAGTTTTCTGAATCTGAATTTCGTTGAGTAAACTCAGAATTAGACATTTGATTTAACACCATTCTAATATACCTAGCAGTTACTAAAGTTCTTGCTAAATATCTACCAGACCAAAATAAGTTTTCTGCTGTATTACTTGGTATATTACCAATTCCTGATAAATTATTCGTTGTAGAGTGGTGCCAATGATATCTTTGTCTTTTTTTGTACGATCTTTTTTCGGTGTTTGTAATCCAAAAATCTTTACTTGTTCCACCTCTTTGGTTAGAAACTCTTAAGCGTTCTCTTTCTGCAGCAACTCTTACCAAACCTCCAGGCATAATACTGTACTCGTTTTCTTTAGCTACAGCAAAAGTTCTACACATTACCTTACGTGGTTCTAATTGTTCTTTTGATAAGTTTGGAGCCGTAGAAAAAGATATTTTTTCTTGGGCTACGTAATGATAAGGTTTTGCAAGAATTTCTTTTTTTAAAGCTTCAAGTTCAGCTTTATTTAAAAATTCACAGAAATAGATATGTTCTCTATGTGTATTGTCTATTGGTTTTACAACAAAGTTTTTTAAATTATCTAAAACATGTTTACGTTCTTTTTCTTGTCCACACCACCAAGACGCAATCTGAGGTAAAATAAGGTCTTCTTTTAAAAAGTATTTACAAATAGAGTTCATAAAAGGAATTAACCCAGGATTCTCTAAAACTCCACTTCCAATAGGATTCATTATAGCTACATTTTGCAGTCTAACAACATTTAATAATCCTGCAACACCTAAATAAGAATTTCCATTTAGTTCTAAAGGATCTGAGTATTCATCGTCTACACGTCTGTAAATTACATCAATTTGAATTAATCCTTTTAAGGTTTTAAGCCAAACTTTGTTGTCTCTTACCACCAAATCATTGCCTTTTACTAAAGGATAACCAAAGAAAGATGATAAATAGGCGTGCTCAAAATAAGTTTCATTATGAGGGCCTGGAGTTAAAATAACAATTGTAGGATTCTCTTTGTGAGATGGCGCAGCATTTATTAACAATTCATTAAAATCTTTAATAAAGCTAAAAGGTTGTTTTACATTTATTTCGTTAAAAATATCTGGAACAACTTCACTTGTAGTAAATCTGTTTTCTAGAGAATAGCCTAAACCTGATGGAGCTTCGGTTCTGTCGTTAACCACCCACATTTGTCCATCTGGACCTCTAGCCAAATCTGCAGAATGAAATAATAATTGTTTTGCTGTTTTATATTGAATTTGATGACAAGGTCTTAAAAAGCCACGATGAGAAAATATAATTTCGTAAGGTACAATTCCGTTTTTTATAAGCTCTCTTTTGCCATAAATGTCTTTTAAAACTAAATCTAAAACTTGTGCACGTTGTTGTAATCCTTTTTCAATATTCTTCCATTCTTTTCTTTCGATAACAAAAGGAATAATATTTAAATTCCAAGGTCTATTTAATCCATTAGGATCATTATATACATTATAAGTTACTCCGTTTTCTGCCAGTAACCAATCTAAATCTCCTTGTCTTTTTGTTAATTCGTTAATACCTAATTCAGAGAAATTAGTTAATAGTTTTTCCCAATTAGGATTTATTTCCATATTAGATTTTAAAACTTCGTCGTAGTTTTCAAAATCTTTAAAGTAATCCTTAAAAAAAGAGGTTATTGGTGTTTTTGTCAAGTTAATTATTTTTTGAGACGCAAATCTAAGGTATTTGGATATTCTGAGTTAACAGGATATACTTTATATCTATAAATATTTGAACTTTCTTCTTCTTCAACACTTTTTTCAGTTACTTCTTTCTCACTTTGCATTAATTCTTCGATGTAACTTGCATCAGTTTGTGTTTCTCCTATATCCCAAAAACGGTTAATTCTACGAGATTCTGCTTCAAAACTATTTACAGGATACGTTTCATAAGATCTACCTCCTGGATGTGCTACAAAATATTTACAACCACCAATAGATTTTTTACTCCAAGTATCAACAATATCAAAAGCCAAAGGTGTATCTACACCAATAGTTGGGTGTAAAGCCGAATACGGATCCCAAGCTTTATATCTAATACCAGCAACATATTCACCTTTTTTAGTAGTAGGTTGCAATTGAACTTTTACGCCATTACAAGTCAATACATATCTTTCGTTTGTAAAATTAGATACTTTTACTTGTAAACGTTCTAAGGATGAATCTACATAACGTGCGGTTCCTCCACCAGTCATTTCTTCACCTAAAACATTCCAAGGTTCTATACCTGCTCTTAACTCTAAATGAATATTATTAATATCTACCATTCCATGTAATGGGAATCTAAATTCAAAGAAAGGATCGAACCAATCTACTTCAAACTCATAACCAGCTTTATTTAATTGTTCTACAATATCCTTAATATCTTCTCTTACAAAATGTTCTATTAAAAACTTGTCGTGCAATTCTGTACCCCATCTTACTAAATTATGTTCATAAGGTTTTTCCCAGAACCAAGCCACTAAGGTTCTTACCAATAACATTTGCATTAAACTCATCTGCGGATGTGGAGGCATATCAAAACCACGAAGTTCTAAAATACCCAATCTACCAGAAGATGAATCTGGCGAATATAATTTATCAATACAAAATTCTGCTCTGTGTGTATTACCAGTTAAATCTGTTAATAAGTGTCTAAACAAACGATCTGTTAACCAAAAAGGAACTTCGCCACCTTTCGGAATTTGACTAAAAGCAATTTCTAACTCGTATAAGTTTTCCATTCTAGCTTCGTCTATTCTAGGCGCTTGACTTGTAGCACCCACAAATGCACCAGAAAATAAATAAGATAATCCAGGATGATGTTGCCAAAAAGTTAGTAAACTTCTTAATAAACTAGGTTTTCTTAATAAAGGGCTATCAGATGGTTTAAAACCTCCAAGAGTTACGTGGTTTCCTCCACCAGTTCCTGTATGTTTACCATCAATCATAAACTTTTCTGTGCCTAAACGAGATTTTTTAGCTTCGGCATATAACGTTAAAGTGTTTTTGACTAGTTCTCCCCAACTTTTCATTGGGTGTACATTAATTTCAATTACTCCTGGATCTGGAGTAATTTTCATTGATTGTAATCTGTTATCATGTGGAGGATTATATCCTTCTAAAATAACAGGAATGTTTAATTCTTGTGCAGTTGCTTCTATAGATGCTATTAAATCTAAAAATGCATCTGCAGATTCTAAAGGAGGTAAAAATAAATACAGTTTACCATCTCTTATTTCTGAACAAAGTGCAGTTTTAACAAAGTATTTTGGTTTGTCTTTGTTAATACCTTTAGCTATAAAATCTTTATATCTTTTGTTTACTTTTCTTTTGAAATTTGGTAAGTCTTTTTGTTCTTTAAATAAATCTGGTTCATAAACCGGAAAAACATCATATTCTGGTTTTGCAATTAAAGATTTAATTGGTAACCTTAATCCTATAGGCGATGTTCCTGGGGTTAAATGTAAATTTTTTCTTCTAAAAACCCACTTGCTAGAAAACCACTCATCATTATGATTATTTAAAGGCAATACATAACCCACAGGTTTGTGAGTACCTTGTGCTAAAATATCAGCAAGTCTATTTCTTACTAAATCTTCGCTATCTTTTTTGCTAATATCTATATCTATTGGTAAATTTCCTTCTTCCCAAAGTAGGTAAAAAGCATCTTCGAAAGTGGGTGTAATATTTTGATTAGATATACTTAAATATCTAGTTAATGTGGTTAGGAATCGGATATCAGCATCTTCTGGTACAATTGGGTTTGGTGCAAATGATGATAATAAATCTTGATTGTACCAAATTGGTTTTCTGTCTATTCTCCAATACAATTGAATTTCCCATCTTGGTAAAGGTTCTCCAGGATACCATTTACCTTGCGCGTGATGTAACATTCCACGAATACCAATCTTATCCATTAACCTTTTGGTTAAATTGTTGGCAAGTTTTCGTTTATGAGGACCATCAGCATCAGTATTCCATTCAGGAGATTCCATATCATCAATAGAAACAAAAGTAGGTTCGCCACCCATTGTTAATCTAACATCTCCTTCTTCTAATTGTTTTTCTACTTTGTAACCTAGTTTTTCAATGGCTTTCCATTGTTCTGTAGTGTAAGGTTTTGTTACTCTTGGCGATTCTAATATTCTAGTTACAGAATTATCAAACTCAAACTCTGTTTCAATTTTTTCATCAGAAATAATTCCTCCTGTAACTGCTGCTGCACTTTTATAGTGAGGAGTACATGATAAAGGTATATGACCTTCCCCAACTAATAAACCAGAAGTGGAGTCAAAACCAATCCAACCAGCACCTGGTATATAAACTTCTGTCCAAGCGTGTAAATCTGTAAAATCTTGTTCAGGACCAGAAGGACCGTCTAAAGATTTTTCATCAGACTTTAATTGAACAATATAACCAGAAACAAATCTTGCTCCAAAACCTAAATGTCTCATAACTTGAACAAAAAGCCAAGAATAATCTCTACATGATCCTGTTTTACACGATAAAGTTTCTTCAGAAGATTGTACACCAGGTTCTAAACGAATATTGTATTTTAAATATTCATAAATTTTTCTATTAACATCAATTAAAAAATAAATTGTTTTTCTAGGTGTATAGTCAATGGTTTTTAAAAAATCTTGTAATATCTCGCTATCTTCATTAATCTCTAAATAAGGTGCTAATTCTTTTTTAGTAATCTCATCATATTCAAAAGGGTATTCTTCTGCATTTTCTTCAACAAAAAAATCAAAAGGATTTATCGTTTTTAAATCTGCAATAATTTCTACAGCAATAGAGAGTTCTTTTGTTTTTTCTGGAAAAACCACTCTTGCTTGATAATTACCAAAAGGATCTTGTTGCCAGTTAAAAAAATGGTTTTCTGGTTTTATTTTTAAAGAATAAGATTCTATTGGAGTTCTAGAATGTGGTGCAGGTCTCAATCTAAAAATATGTGGAGAAAGCTTTACAGAACGATCGTATTTGTATGTTGTTTTATGTGATATTACAATTTTTAATGCCATAAATGCTTTTTTAAAATTATTTTTATTTAAGCGAACGTGAATTTAATAAAACTGATATAATTTAACTACAAATATCAAAAAATTAATTCGACTATTTAGTGATTATTGTATTTTTAATAAAAACTTAATTTTGATAAATTAAAATGAAGCTTTTTGTAAAATTACCTAAAATAATTTAACAAAAATCATCATTTTAGCTATATATTTATATTTAATTTTATTAAATTTACCAAAAAAAGGATCCAATTTGAAAGCACCAACAAGTTTACCAATTTTTTCTTCTTATGAATTTGATTCAAGATTTTATGATGAAATTTTTACAAATAATAACGAAGTAAGAGAAGTTTATAAAACACTTTTTAATTTATTTAGCGAATACTCTGTAAATGATTTTGTGAATTTAAATGATAAAGCAAAAGATGCTTTTTTTAATCAAGGAATTACATTTCAGGTATATAGCGATCAAGAAACAAAAGAGAAAATTTTCCCTTTCGATTTATTCCCAAGAATTATTGGCCATGAAGAATGGTGTAAAATAGAAAGAGGCGCTTTGCAACGAAGTAAAGCTTTAAATCTTTTTTTATGGGATTTATATCATGATCAGAAAATTATAAAACAAGGTATTGTACCTAAAGAACTTATAGATTCTTCTGCCAATTATTTAAAGCAAATGCAAGGGTTTAATCCTCCAGGAGGTGTATATAACCACGTTTCTGGTACAGATTTAATAAAACATTTAGATGGTGAGTATTATGTTTTAGAAGATAATATTAGATGTCCTTCTGGTGTAAGTTATGTAGTTGGTAATAGATCTGCATTAAAAAGAACATTATTTGGGGTTTTTAATCATTATCAATCTTATAACGTTTCTGATTATGGAGAAAATTTATTAGAAGTTATAGAATCTGTTAAACCAAAAGGTGTCGATTTACCTAAATGTGTGGTTTTAACACCTGGAGTTTATAATTCAGCTTACTATGAGCATTCTTTTTTAGCTAAACAAATGGGAGTAGAGCTTGTTGAAGGGCGAGATTTATTCATAGAAAACGACTTTGTTTATATGAAAACCATTAAAGGCTTAGAAAGAGTAGATGTTATTTACAGAAGAGTAGATGATTTATTTATAGATCCATTAGAGTTTAATAAAGATTCTTTATTAGGTGTACCTGGTTTATTTAAATGTTATATGAAAGGTAAAGTTTGTTTGGTAAATGCACCTGGAACTGGAGTTGCAGATGATAAAGCAATTTACACATATATGCCTCAGATTATAAAATATTATTTAGATGAAGAACCAATTTTAAATAATGTACACACTTATCATTGTAGCAGACCAGATGAGTTAAAATACGTTTTAGAAAATGTAGATAAGTTGGTAATTAAACCTGTGGATGAATCTGGCGGATATGGAATATCTATTGGTAATAAATTAACCAAAGAAGAAATAGAAAAAGTAAAAGTAACTATAAAAGAAAGCCCTAGAAAATATATTGCACAGCCAATTATGTCTCTTTCTACACACCCAACATATATAGAAGAAGAAAACTCATTTGAGCCAAGACACGTAGATTTAAGAACTTTTACATTGTTAGGTAAAGATGTAGATTTTGTTTTAAAAGGAGGTTTAACAAGAGTTGCGTTAAAACGAGGGAATTTAGTAGTGAATTCATCACAAGGAGGAGGATCTAAAGATACTTGGGTATTAAAAAAATAAAACTATTTTATGTTAGCAAGAGTAGCCAATAATTTATTTTGGATGGGACGTTATATAGAGCGTTCAGAACATTTAGCGAGGTATATGAATGTAAATTATTTTTCTTCATTAGATGCTCCTAACGATATATCTCAATCTAGACAATTTGTATTACGTTCTATGCTTTTTGTAGCAGATGAAGAAGAAATAAAAGATATTAAAGAATTAGATGAGCAAGAGGTTTTGTTTGATATTGGTTTAAATCCTGATAAACCATTTTCTATAGTTTCTTCGATTAATAATGCACAGCAAAATGCAAACGGAGCAAGAGATTTAATATCAACAGAACTATACGAATCTATAAATACTTTAAAAAGAACTGTAAATAATTACGACAAAAACATTTTTGTAAAAAATGGTTTATTCGATTTTACAACAATGGTAACCACAAATGTGGCTTCTTTACGAACAAAAATTAGAGGAACATTATTACATGATGAGGTGTATGCAATTATTATGCTGGGTATTTACATAGAAAGAGCAAACCAAGTAATTAGAATTATTAATTCTAAATATAATGATGCTTTAATAGAAAAAGTAAATTTTGGAAGTTCGCTTACTAAAAGTTACGAATGGACAACTTTATTAAAGTGTGTAGAATCTTATGATATGATGCGTAGATACTACAGAAAAGTACCTACAAGTCATACAGTTTTAGACTTTTTAATATTAAACCCACACTGCCCAAGATCTATAATGAATTCCTTAAAATGTATAGATAGCTATATTGGTTATTTATCTAAAGAAGAATTTCCGGATAAAGATTCTGCCGCATTTTTAATTGGTAAATTAAAATACGAACACATGTTTAAAACCATAGAAGATGTACAAGGAGATTTAAAAGGATTTATCGAAAAATTAGTAGACGATTTATCTTTAGTAGGCGAAAAAATGGATAAAGATTATTTTTCTTTATACTAAGTAGTTTATTTAAAATACAATTAATTTAAAACTGTTTTAGAACCTTTAATTCTAAAACAGTTTTCTGTTCCTAAGAACTTTGGATCTCCATATTCTTCAGACCAAAAGCCCTCTAAAATATCTTTGTTTAAACATTTGTAAACCACAGTTCCGTAATAAGTATTGTTTTCATCACCTTGATAATTAAAGTTTACAACTAAGGTGTTATTTTTAAAAAAACCAACTCCAAATTGTTCTTGACTTTTATTAATGATCCATTTAGCAATAATTCTATTTTCATCATCTAAAGTTAAAGAAAGAACACCTTTATAAGTTTCTTCAGATTCATTTTGATTACTGCCAATAATAGAAAAATCACCTAAAATATCTTCTTTTGTCATCTATTTTATAATTTCTACAAACAAATCTCTTTTGTCATTTATATTATGATAAAAATCTGCTTTCTTCATTCCACTAGAAATAGAAACAATTTCATTTTTATAATTTTCAAAAATAATTTGAGGATATCCTTTTGTAGCAATAGTGTAGTAAGATTGTGAATCTCTATTATAAATAGTTGCTATTTTTTTATGTTCACTATCCGATTCAAAAGACCAACTAGGATCATTGTTTGTACCGTAAATAACTTTACCATTTAAACTAACTGTTGATGCAAAATTGGGCTGATTAAAAGTTGTTATTGAAGAAAAGTCGTTACCAGAATATAATTTTTGCTCTTTAAAATTGATGATATAATTATCTGCTAAATTATAGCTCGAATTTCTTTCTTTATTTTGTTTTAAAGGTACAGGTACTAATTTTAATTTTATTAATAATCCGTAATTATCAATGCTAAATAAAATACTATTTGGTTCGTTATAATGCCCTATAAGTAATTGATTATCTTTAGTTTCTAAAACTTTATAATCATAGCCAGACTGATAGTTAGGGAAATGCATCTTTTTATCGACTAAAGTTAAAATATCATTATTTCTTGAATAAGTATAAATATAGTTATCTTCTACAAAAACATAATATCCTGAAGATGTATAAATAAAATCATCAATAGAAAATAATTCCTTAGGTTCTAAGCTGTATTTAAAATCTAAACTATTAGCATCATAAATATCAAAAGCTCCACTTTGATCCACAAAAATTTCATCACCATATACTGTTGTATAAAACTTTATAGGTATGTAATTGGAATAATTTATATCTTTAGTAGAAACAGCTTCAACACTATTAGTTTCGTAATTATAATTATAAATTCTTGAAAGATTTACTGTGTTAGAATCATAACCATATAAATAGATATTGGGTTTGTTGGGGTTTATTTCGTAAGAAATGATATGTGTTAAATCTAAGATTTCTTCTCTTTTAAAATCTACTTCCCAAGAGGTAATAAAATTATCATTTGTATCATAGGTTTTGTTTCCAAAAATATCATAAACGTGAATTGAATAATAAGGTTTTTCTAAATAGGGTGGATTTTCATCAATAAAGCTAGTCTTATTTTTATCAGTAATTTTGGTTACAATTACATTTTGTTCTCCAAAAGCACTAATATTTGGTGCGTAGTTAGAATACGAAATTTCGTAGTGCGAAAAATAAGGCATTTCACTTTTTGTCCACTTTAAACTTATTGTGTTATTTATTACAGTTGGATTTTCTAAATTAACAGGTGTTGCAACTAAATTATAGGTGTTTAAAGTTTCTAATCCACTTTCACCCAATAACCCAGATTGTATTTTTACTTTTAGAAAATAACATAAATGTTCTTCATTGGGAGGCGAAATATCTCTAAAAACAGTGGTGTTTGGGTCTGTAATAGTTTCAACTAAAACAGCATTATTTTTAGAACAATAATCTCCAGAACTTGCACTTCTGTATATTTCATAAGCAATAAATGGTTCTGAGCCAGTATATGGATCCCAATTATAACTTATATAATTATTAGATGTAGCTGAGGTGTTTCTTGAAAAAGTATCAGAAATATTGTCTATTTCTTTTGGTACATAGGGTTTTAAAAATGCTGTAATTATGTCTTGTTCTCCATCTCCATCTACATCTAATTTGGTTTTAAAATTAAATTCTGAATTTGTTAATTTAGTAACAACAATTTCTTCTGTTTCATTAAAATTATTAGACAGTGTAATTATTCCTTTAGATAAATTCCAGTTTAAAGTGTTCGATAATTTTGAACAATTACTATCTTCAAACAAAACTTCTTCATAAATACCATTTTCTTTAAAAACACTATAATTTCTGCCACAATCCAAATAATCTAATGGGACTTCTATTTTTTGTCCTTCGAATTCTAAAAAATAAATAGACCAAATACCTATTAAATTGTTTGCTGTTGCAGATGTTTCTGCATTAGAATAAAAATCGGTATAAAAATCATATTCATCTTCTTGAGAACAAGAGAGTATTAAACTTAAAATTAATAATAAAAATGGAAATTTAAATTTCATAACAAAGTATAAAGTGTCTAATTAACTTCTTAAAAAGAAGATTTAAAAATAGTCTTTTTAAATTGCAGAAAAAATAAATAAAAGTTTAATTATTAAAAACGTTTACCAATTCCTATTCCTATAGACCAAGTACCAAAGTTATTTGAACGATAATCATAAAAAACAGTTGGTGATACATCCCAATGATTACCAAATTCAATTTCGTATTCTAAACCAGTTCTTATAATAAATAAATCTTCGTTTTTTTCGAATTCTATACCTGTTCCAATGACTAAAATCCATTCTTTGTGAAATTTCCAAAGAGCATCTAATGTTAAAACTACAGGAAACTCTTTTTCTACAAAGATTTGATGATCTTTTTCAATTTCGAATGTTTCTAATTCTAAATCGTTATGAAAACCAAACCCCCATTTTTTATTGAACCAATACTCTAAGTCTAAGCCAATTGTAGGTACAATTACGGTTTTATCTCCATCATTTGTAGCCATTGGTATGTAAGTATGACTAAGTACTGGACTAATTCTAAAATGTTTAAAATGTTCTTCTTGTGCAGCTAATTTTATTGTTCCTAATAAGAGTACTAAAACTAGAATGTTTTTTTTCAAAATAATTTAATTTTATATTAATTCAGATACAAAATTAGGAGCAAGTTATTATTTAAAATATGATAAATGTTAACTCTTTTTAAAGAAAATAGTGTAGAAATTGTTAAGGATTTTACTTACCGATACAAAAATTAGAAAAAATATGACCTAAGATATCTTTATCTACATCATAATCTCCAGTGATGGCTCCTAAATGGCGTAAACATTCTCTAATATCTATAGAAAATAAATCTGTTGATATTTCTAAATCAATACCTTGTTGTACAGAAGTTATGGCAATTAGAGCATTATTTAACGCTTCAAAATGACGTGAATTGGTAACAATTGTTTCGTTATTGCTTAAAGCCCCTATATTAACTAAAGCAGTTAATTCTTTTTTAAGTTCGTCTATGCCTGATTTATTTTTTGCTGATAGTACAATAAGATTTTCTATTTCGCTTTGTAAAATTGATGAATCGTGGCAAGATAAAGTATCAATTTTATTGGCAATAACTAACAAACGTTTGTTTGGAAAACGGTTTTTAATAGTGTTAATTTCTGCTAAAAAATCTTCTCTAGAATATGCGTATTTATTTGCATCGATTAAGAAAATAATTAACTGTGCATTTTCTGCTTTTTCATAGGCTTTTTTTATACCAATACTTTCTACAACATCTTTAGTTTCTCTAATTCCTGCTGTGTCTATAAATCGAAAAGCAACACCATCAATAATAATTTCGTCTTCTATGGCATCTCTTGTAGTACCAGCAATATCAGAAACTATGGCTTTTTCTTCGTTTAAAAGTGCGTTTAATAAAGTAGATTTCCCAACATTTGGTTCGCCAATAATAGCAACAGGAATTCCGTTTTTCATAGCATTACCAAAAGAAAAACTATCAATTAAACGTTTTAAAACAAAAGTAATTTTTGATACTAATTCTTTAAATCTTGTTCTGTCTGCAAATTCTACATCTTCACCAGAAAAATCGAGTTCTAATTCTATTAAAGCAGCAAAATCTAAAAGCTGACCTCTTAATTCTTTAAGCTCGTTTGTGATTCCTCCTCGCATTTGTTGAATTGCCATTTGATGACTGGCAGCAGAATTAGAAGCAATAACATCTGCTACAGCTTCTGCCTGACTTAAATCCATTTTTCCATTTAAAAAAGCACGCATTGTAAACTCGCCATTATCAGCCATTCTACAACCATTTTTTAAAAATAACTGAATAATTTCTTGCTGAATAAAACTAGATCCGTGACAAGAAATTTCAACTACATTTTCGCCAGTATACGAATTTGGATTTTTAAAAACGGATACCAAAACTTCATCTAAAACAATATTATTATCAACAATATGTCCTAAATGAATAGTATGAGATTTCTGATTTTTTAATGTTTTTCCTTTTTTTATCGATTTAAAAAAAGCATCAGCAATAGTTATTGCATTTTCTCCAGAAAGTCTAATTACAGCAATTGCTCCAACTCCTGCAGGTGTTGCTAAAGCAATAATAGTATCGTTTTTAATCATACTGCAAAAATACATAAAGATTTTATCAGAAAAGAAAAAGCACTACAATTAACGTAGTACTTTTTTACAATCATACAAATAAAGACTGTTTGTATTAGTTTGATGACATATGCTGTTTTGCAATATCATTCTTAACATTTAATTTATTTGTAAATTCTAAAGTTCTTATTGGGAAAGGAATATTAATATTTTCCTTATCAAAAGCTTTTTTAATTTGAATTATGGCATTACTTTTTGCTTTTAATTTTTGTAATGCATTTTGGGAATCTACCCAAAATCTACATAAAAAATTAATAGAGCTATCACCAAACTCTGTGTAGTAGAACTCAACATTTTTACCAATTTCTTTTTGATTAAAATTATCTTGAATGGTTTGTTTTGTTAATTTTTCTACCATTTCTAAATCTGCTCCATATTCCACACCACATTCTATAGCAATTCTCATTTGTGTTGTTAAAGAGTAATTCTTAAAAGGATTCTCTAAAATGGTTTTATTAGGTATAACAACTGTATTATTATCTGCTTCTCTAATTACAAAATAGTTTAAATTTATATCTATAACTTCACCTGCATAACCATTGGTTTCTACCCAATTACCAATATTTAAATTGTGTCTAAAAGATAAAACAACACCAGAAATTGTGTTAGATAATGTGCCTTGTAAGGCTAAACCAACAACAATACCAGAAACACCAGCTGCAGAAACAATAGTTTTTAAAGTGCCATCGAATTTTAAAACAGTCATAGCAATATATAAACCTAATAGAAAAATTACAGCAGATGCCACTCTAGAGACTAAATTTCTAACAGATTCTTGCTTAATTCTATTTCTTAAATTTTTTGAAATAAAGCTATTTATAGCTCTAGATGCAAAATATGCTATTAGTACAACAACAATTGCAATTGCAATATTGGGTATGTTTTTTAAAAATATGTCTCTCCAGGTTTCTAGTTTTTCTATTATTTTATCCATGATTGTTTTTAAAATTCGTTATTGTAATTTTTTCTGATGTTTTAGAATTTACTACTTCACAAAACTGGTATTTAATTCTTCTTTGGTGTCTTTAGACCAAGCATTTAACATCCAAGTAGATTTTTCTAACTCTCTGATGTAAGCACCAATTAAATCTAAAGTACCTTCGTCTTTCGCTTTTTCAGCTCTGTCTACAACTTTTCCAAATTGTTCTAAGATAATTTTATGATCTTCAATTATTTCGCTAACCATTTCGTAATCAGATAACAAGGGTGATGATTCTTTAATTTTGGAAACTTCGATATAATCTGACAATTTGCTAATTGGGTGGTATTTAAGCGTTACAATTCGTTCTGCAATTTCATCAATCTTAAGTCGAGTATCATTATACATTTCTTCGAACTTATTGTGTAAGTCAAAAAAGTTTTTGCCTAAAATGTTCCAGTGAAAATTTCTTAATTTCTGATAATACACGTGGTAATCTGCGAGTAATACATTTAATTCTGATACTACTGGTAAAATTTTTTGATTGTCTATGTTAAGGTAATCCATCATAATTTTGGGTTTTAAATTTATATTTTATACAAAGGTATTTTTAAAGTGAAATGTTTTTTTGCTCAAATAAATGAGATATTAACCTATATACTTTTTTAAAATTTCTTTATAGGTTAATTTTCTTAATTCGTTTATAATTAAGTAGTTTAAGTTAAAATTTTAAAGTATTTTTAGATTAAGGTGTTTTCTGATGACATATTGAAATGTAACAAATCCAGAATTTGAGCGACAAATAGATACAAACCAAACAACAATTATAAAGATGAAAGAAGATAAACAACTATTAGTTTTAACACATTTAAGTCAGTTATTAGATTTTGTAACTGGTATTGGTGGCTTTATTGTGCCATTAGTGTTATGGCTAACTAAGAAGGATGAAATTATAAATATGGATGCACATGGTAAAGCAATTATCAATTTTAGAATATCGATGTTTATTTACATTTTAATCTGTATTCCATTAATTTTATTATTAGGATTAGGAGTTTTAGGATTAATAGCTATCGGAATTTTCTATTTAATTTTTCCGATAACAAATGCTATAAAGGCAAGTAATGGAGAAGAACCCAATTATCCTTTTTCGATAAATATTATAAAATAAGTGAGAAGAAAAAGTAAAGTTAAAAAATCGCCATTTGGGCGATTTTTTTTTAGATTATATTTTAAATATTTTTGATAACATCTTCGTATTCATAAAAGAAGAGTTCAAACTTTTCCATAGTTTCAACATAAAATTCATAGCAATCTCGCCACGTGTTTTTGTTATAAATACTGAATTTTTTATCCAAAGTAACATATATTCTGTGAATGGTTTTACCACTTTCCAAGAGGTAATCGTCATCAAAAATTACTTCTGGTAGTTCAGTTTCTAACAGCGTTTTTAAAGAAAGTAATTGATCATAATACAAAAGATTTACCAATTCATCCGGATTTTCGATATCCAAACAAACCATTGCTTTTTTTCTATCAGCAACAAACTTAAAAGAAAAACCTTTTATTTTGGTATTGTATAAAAGCCATTTTCTTGGAAAAGATTTTCCAAAACTTGTCCAGAATAGTTTACGAATTTGTGCAGCTTCTTCTTTAGAGAACATTTTTTTTATTTGAGTTTCAAAACTTCAAAGTTTCAAAGTTGAGGTTTATCAATTTTACTATTTATTACAATAATATTTTTTCATTTTTGCTAACTGCTAACTGCTAACTGCTAACTGCTAACTGCTAACTGCTAACTGCTAACTGCTAACTGCTAACTGAAAAATTACCCGTGAATTTTAGCTAAATTCCCTCTTTCTTTCATCAATTCTGCTTCAAATTTTAATAAAGCATTCCATTTTTCGTCAACAATTGCTCTATCTTGATATTCTCTTGCAAATTGTAAAAAAGTTGTATAATGATTGGCTTCAGAAATCATTAAGTTTTTATAGAATTTTTGCAATTCTTCATCTTCCATATTTTCAGAAAAAACCTTAAAACGCTCACAACTTCTAGCTTCTATTAGAGCTGCAACTAATAAACGCTGAATTAAAGCATTGGTTCTATCTTTCGTTTTTGGGAAAAATTTTTGTAATCGAACAGCGTAATCATTTTTCTGTTCTCGCCCTAAAACCATTCCTCTTTTTACCATTAATAAATGCACCATTTTAAAATGTTGCATTTCTTCTATTGCAATATTGCTCATTTCTTTAACTAATTCTGTTTCTTCAGAATAATTAATGATAATTGATACTGCATTAGAGGCTGCTTTTTGTTCTAAAAAAGCGTGATCTGTTAAAATTTGTTGCAAATTTACTTTTGCAATTTCTGCCCAAGAAGTTTCTGTTTCGAATTGTAAGCCTAACATTGTTTTAATTTGAAAATACAAAAGTAAAGAATATAAACCCTTTTTTGGTAAAAGACTAACTATCTTTGAACCGAAATTTATAATCAATCAACTTCATTTAATTTTTTTAGAGATAAAATAGTATGGCAAATAACATTAAAAATCAAGAAGATATTTTAGCAAAATTAAATATTTATGAGTTGAATGAAATGCAGAACGAAGCAATTTCTGTTATTGATAAAACTACAAATACTATTATTCTTTCGCCTACAGGTACTGGTAAAACTTTAGCTTTTCTTTTGCCAACTCTAAAGTTGATAGATCCTGAAAATAAAGATATTCAGGTTTTAATATTAGTGCCATCAAGAGAATTAGCCATTCAAATTGAGCAGGTTATTAGAGAAATGGGAACAGGTTTTAAAGTAAATGCTGTTTATGGAGGGCGTTCTATGGCTAAAGATAAAATAGAAATTAAACATACACCAAGTATTTTAATTGGTACTCCAGGTAGAATTTCTGATCATTTTGCAAACGATCGTTTTTCTAAAGAAAGTATTAAAACTTTAATTTTAGATGAGTTTGATAAATCTTTAGAAGTTGGTTTTGAATATGAAATGAGAGGTATTATTAATCAATTGCCAAATATTAATAAGCGAATTTTAACATCAGCAACACAAGATGCAGAAATTCCTGATTTTGTAAAATTGAATAAACCAACTACAATAAATTACTTAACAGGTAAAAAATCTAAGAAATTAGATATTAAGATAGTTGCATCAGAAGCAAAAAATAAAAATGAAACGCTTTTAAATTTACTAAAACATATAGGTAATAAACCTGGAATTATTTTCTGTAATTTAAAAAGTAGTATTGAGCACGTAAGTGAATTTTTAAGTAAAAATAAAATAGCCCATTCTTGCTTTTCTGGAGGTATGGAACAAAGAGATCGTGAGCGTTCTTTAATTAAGTTTAGAAATGGATCTAGTCAAATTTTGTTGGCTACAGATTTAGCTGCAAGAGGTATAGATATTCCAGAAATGAAATACATTATTCATTATGAATTACCACAAAGAATAGAAGAATTTACACACAGAAATGGACGAACTGCAAGAGTTGATGCAAAAGGAACTGCTTATGTTTTAAAATGGCAAAAAGAAATTTTACCAGAATTTATAAAAGGTTCTACAAATGCAGATATTTCTAATAAGCAAAAATTAAAACCTATTTTTTGGGAAACTTTGTTTGTTTCTGGTGGTAGAAAAGATAAAATTTCTAAAGGTGATATTGCTGGTTTATTCTTTAAAAAAGGAAACCTAAATAAAGATCAATTAGGTGCTATTGAATTAAAACAAGATTGTGCATTTGTTGCTGTACCCGTTTCTGAAGTTAAAAGATTAACAGAAAGTTTAAATAATGTTCGTTTAAAAAATAAAAAAGTTAGAGTTTTTACTGTCTAATTTTTAGGCAATAATTTTCTGTAAACCAATACCAAAATAGGCCAGTGCTTTAATTTCTTTTACACTTGCTAAACGTTCGCTACCAAATACCAAAAGGCCTTTTTCGGTTGCTGAAATATGATATTGTTGGTTACTTTCGAAAAATAGAATTAAATCATCTGTAAAAAAGTCTTTTATTTTATTTTCATTTTTTCCTGATAAATAAAAACGTCTACTAAAATCTGGATGATTGTCTAAATCAATATCATCATAACCCACAAAATGTAAAATATGTTCAAATAGATTTTCCTTATCTAAAGTAAAATTAGGAATTTCTTTTTTTGTATGAATGTGCATCATTGTGGTTTTAACTAACCGTTTGGCAATTAGTTCACCTTCAGAAAAATGTACATCAAAAATAGTGGATGAATTGTTAGAAAGTACATTAGAAACTTTTTGTATTTTTCTAGTTTTAAAATATCCGAAGTTCGGTAACTCTTTCATTTCAACATCAGAAAAAGCATCATATTGCCAATTCAGTTTTTTACTAATATCCTCTATAGAACCTTGTCTTTTGGTAAATACTTTGTTTAAAGAGCTCATTTGTTTCGGAATAATTTTACGCAAAGCAAAAGGATGATTGCTTTTAGATTCTGCATCATCTAAACCAATAACCTCAAAATGGCCGCCTTTTCTGGTAAAACTTTCGGCATAATTACTCATATTTTCCATTACAGAATCATCAACAAAATCGCACATAGAAAAATCGATAATAGCTTCTTCTGTTTCCGGAATTTGATTGAGCTTACTTTTTAATTTTGTATAGTTTAAAAAACTTGAAAAATTCTTAACACTTACATAATAAATATCATCTTCTTTAAACATTAAAACATTAGGTTTTACTACGTTTTTAAAGAACAATTCAGCATTTTTATTAATCATAATATGAATAATAAATGTAGCAAAAATACCTACTAAAATACCTGAAATTAAACTCGTTGCAATTGTAGTTAAAAGTGTAATTAAAAAGATAACCAATTGTTCTTTACCAACTTTAAAAACTTTTATAATGTTTTCTGGTGATGCTAATTTGTAACCCGTAAATACTAAAATTGCTGCCAAAGCTGGCAATGGAATTTTACGCAATTGAGCCGCAAATAATAATATAAAAAGGATTAAAAAACTTGCGTGAAAAAAGTTTGCAGATCTATTACTACCTTTATTATTAACGTTTACAGAACTTCTTGCAATAACAGTAACTACATTTAAACCACCTAAAAAACCACTAATTACAGTTGCAATTCCTAAGGCTCTAATATCTTTATTTACGTTAGATCTTCTTTTTAAAGTATCTAATTTATCAACTGCTTTTATACTTAGTAAACTTTCTATACTAGCAACTAAAGTTATGCTAATTACAGCACTAATAAAATCGAATTCATAGATTTTACCAAAATCTGGAAAAGCAAATTTTGATAAAACATCATTAGGCAAATTGATTAATAAATGTTTATCAATAGGATAATTAGCATTAGAAAAATATTCGAAATAAGAATAAAAGCCAATACTTAAAATTACAATCCACATGGGTGCAGGAATCAGTTTTAAATATCGATTTCTAATTTTGCCATAAAAAATCATAATTAACAGACTTAATATGCCTACTAAACCCGCATAAAACATACTATTACTATCTGTTTTTATAAATTTTATGAATCCTGATGGTATTTGTAAAAGCAACTCAATAATGCTACCTTTTGCTGTAGTATTACCAAACATTACGTGAATTTGTTTGGCAAAAATACCTATACCAATAGCAGCCAACATTCCTTGAATAGCAGAAGAAGGAAAGAAATCTCCCAAAGAGCCCATTCTTAAAAAACCAAGAATTATCATAATAATTCCAGAAACCACAACAGCAGCCAAAGTATATAAAAAACCTTGTTGCATATCGCCATTTCCTAAAGTGGTAATTGCAGCTAAAATTACTACAACCAAACCATTTCCTGGACCAGTAATAGTTACATTAGATCCACCAATAATAGAAACTACTATACCACCAACAATTGCTGCTATAATTCCTGAAATTGGTGGTGCACCAGAAGCCAAGGCTAAACCTAAACCTAAAGGCAGCGCAATTAAAGAAACTACAAATCCTGAAAATAAATTTTGAGGTATTTCTGATAAAAATGTTTTAAAAGTACTCTGTTTTTTCATCTATTTTACAATTAAAACATCGGTTGGTAATTCAGATAAAATGTACTCAATGTCATGCGGAAAAATACGATCTAAGATTCCTAGTTTTTTAGGCGCATTCATAACCAATAAATCAGCTCTTTTTACTTGCGCATAATGGCCAATAGAATACCCTCTTTTACCAAATATACTTTGAGTTTTTACAGAAAAATTCTGACATTCAATATCTTTTAAAATATTATTTACACGTCTATTTTCTCTCGTTTCTATTCTTTCTTTATTAATATTTGCTCTACGTAAAGATCTGTCATCATTTACCTTAACTTTTAATTCTTCTTGTTTAATTTCTTCAACAATTGTAATTTTTTTACAGTTAAGATAATTCGCTATTAGAAAAGAAGTTTTAATAGTTTCTACTGTTTTTTTATCTTCTAAACCATTTACCACAATTTTTTTACAAGGCTGTCTTTCAATAGATGGTTTTATTAATAAAAGCACAGAACAAGGTGCTTTTCTTGTAATTTGTCTAGCAATAGAACCCACATAATATCTATAGAAATTTTCTTTCTGTAAGGCACCTAAAATTAATAAATCGATCTGTTGTTGTTTACAAGTTTTTAAAATAACATCTACAGGATTACCCTTTTGCCAAATGGGAGTAAATTTGGTGGTTAATAGATCTGCTTCTTTTAAAATAGCTTGTATATTCTGTTCTTTTTCTTCGGATTTTTCACCAACATGAACACCAACTAATTCTGCTTGAAACATATTAGCTAATCTAACTGCTTCAAATAAATTCGGTTTTAAGTTTGGTGAAAAAGCAATCCCAATTAGGATTTTATCAAATTTTTGCAAGAAAATTATTCGATTTAGTAGTTATTGGCACAATATACCAAACTTTAAAAGAAAGAAAAAAACTATAGATTTTATTTTTAAGATAAATAAACATTCTTAAATTTACTAATTAAACTTAGGCACAAAATATGTTAGAATTAGCAGGTATCATCATTTTAGGAATATTGGCACAATGGGTGGCTTGGAAATTTAAAATTCCTGCCATTTTACCTTTAATCTTAATTGGTTTATTAGTAGGGCCAATAGCTGCTGAATTTTTAAGCGATGATGGTTCTAAATGGATAGAACCAATTTGGAATGGTGAAAAAGGATTATTTCCTGGAGAGAGTTTGTACTATTTTGTATCGCTAGCCATTAGTATTATTCTTTTTGAAGGAGGTTTAACTTTAAAAAGGAGTGAAATTAAAAATGTTGGTCCCGTAATTACAAAATTAATTACACTAGGTTCTGCAATTACATTTTTTGGAGCAGGTGTTGTAGCACATTATATATTTGGTTTAGGTTGGGATCTTTCTTACCTATTTGCAGGTTTAATTATAGTTACAGGACCAACAGTTATTACACCTATTTTAAGAAACATTCCGCTAAAAAAGGATATATCTACAGTTTTAAAATGGGAAGGAATTTTAATAGATCCTATTGGTGCTTTAGTGGCAGTATTGGTTTTTGAGTTTATAAGTGTTGGTGGAGGTGGTGGTTTTACCAAAACTGCATTAATTGAATTTGGTAAAATTTTATTATTCGGTACTACCTTCGGATTTACGTTTGCGCACGCTTTAGCATATTTAATCAACAAAAAAATGGTACCTCATTATTTGCTAAATGTAGTTTCATTATCATCAGTATTAATGGTTTTTGTTTTATCAGAATTATTTGCACATGAATCTGGTTTATTAGCAGTTGTAGTTATGGGGATGGTTTTGGGTAATGGTAAACTAAAAAACTTAAAAGAATTGCTTTACTTTAAAGAATCCTTGAGTGTTTTATTAATATCAATTCTGTTTATTTTATTGGCAGCAAACATTAATATGAAAGATTTATTGTTGTTATATACTTGGAAAACAGCCTCTTTATTTGCCATTGTTGTATTTATTATAAGACCATTAGCAGTTTTTGCAAGTACTTATAAATCCAAATTAAAATTAAACGAAAAACTTTTCATCAGTTGGGTTGGGCCAAGAGGTATTGTTGCAGCAGGTATTGCTTCTTTATTTGGAAGTAAATTATTAAAACAAGGCGTAGAAGGTGCAGAGTACATTACACCTTTAGTATTTATGATTGTTTTAGGAACCGTACTTTTAAACGCAACCACAGCAAGATTATTTGCTAAAATGGTAGGTGTTTTTCTAAAAAGATCGAACGGAATTTTAATTGTTGGTGCTTCTAAACCTGCAAGATTAATTGCTGCTTTTTTAACCAAAAAAGGCAAAAGAGTAGTTTTAATCGATTCTAATAAAAACTTTATTGAAAAAGCTACAGAAAATGATTTAGAAGCTTTTAATGTAAATATTTATGATGATGAATTAACCGATAATATTGAATTAAATGATGTTGGATATTTAATTGCCTTAACAGGTAATGATTCTGTAAATAGGTATGCATTAAATAATTTCTCTAAAGTTTTTGGTGAACACGGTTCGTTTAGATTAGCATCTTCTACAGAAGTTAGTGATGCAACAGAAGAGGAAAAATATGGCTTCTTTACACCAAAAGACGATTATATTAATATGAGTGAAGCTTTTAGGGAAAATCCTAATATTACTGAGGTTAAAGTCGCTAATGAAGTTGAATATCAGAATATTTTAGATACTTTAGAAAAAGAAGAAAAGGCAATTCCTTTATTTATACAGAACAAAAAAGGGATTTATTTAATAGCCGAATTTGAAAAAGCAAAACAAGAAAAGAAAGATTTAGTGTTATCTTATTTAGGTAAAGATATTGGTGATGCTTATAAAATTGAAGAAGAAAAATTAGAAGTCTAGCTCAAAAGTTTGACGTAGTTTTTCGAGTAAAGGGTTTTTCTCTTTTAGCTTGTTAAATTTTTCTTGACTCGTGTATGCGAATTTCTTCTGAATTGTTTCGTTAACCTCAACATTTATAGAAATACCGTAATTGTTTAGTTTTTCTCTTAAAAAAGCCAATAATTTTGGTCTACCTTTTAAGAACTCATCTTTCATTAAATTACTAGGTACAGTATAAATGATTTCAAAACCTTTTGATAGTTTTGGAGTTCCTGAAGCAATAATTGAAGCTAAATTGTTTTCACCTTTTTTACGTAATAATACAGGATATTCTTTCCAATGATTTTGTAAAGTTTCTTCTTTAAATGGATCTTTTGGATGATTATCGTAATTTTCTTCAGCAATAGATTTTTTCACTACTTTTTTCTCATGAATACTTTTTAAAGTAAGAGAAGAAGTACGCCTTTTTACCGATTTTAAAATTGGTTTTCCTAGTTTTGGTTTTATTTCTTCTGATGTTTTTGGTTGCGAAACCTCTACTTTATTTACAACAGGTTTTACTGCTTTTTTAGGAGCAGGAGAAAGTGCTTGAAAAAATGTTGCAGGAATTATGTAGTTAGCTGGCTTTTTTTTTTCTCCATCAAAAGTGATAGAGGCAATCTGCATTAAAGTTAATTCCACCAGCAATCGCTGATTTTTACTAGTTCTGTAGTTTAAATCGCAATCATTCGCTTTGTTAATCGCTTGCATTAAAAAAGGAATACTTGCTTTGGTAGATTGCTCTAAATATTTCTTTTTAGCAGTATCACCAACTTCTAATAAATCTAAAGTTACTTTGTCTTTAGCAACTAGCAAATCTCTAAAATGACTCGCTAAACCATTTATAAAATGATGCCCTTCAAAACCTTTACCTAAAATGGAATTAAATGCATTTAATACATCAGGTATTTTGTTGTTTAGCAACAAATCTGTCATATTAAAATAGGTATCGTAATCTAAAACATTTAAGTTTTCGGTTACAGCTTCACGAGTTAATTCTTTGCCAGAAAAACTAACAACTCTATCAAAAATAGATAAAGCATCACGCATTGCACCATCAGCTTTTTGGGCAATAATATGTAAAGCATCATCTTCTGCTGTAATGTTTTCTTTTTCGCAAATGGTTTTTAGATAATTTTTAGCATCTAAAACACCAATTCTTTTAAAATCGAATATTTGACAACGAGATAATATTGTAGGTATTATTTTATGCTTTTCTGTAGTAGCTAAAATAAAAATGGCGTGTGCAGGTGGTTCTTCTAAAGTCTTTAAAAAAGCATTGAATGCAGCTTGAGATAACATGTGCACCTCATCAATAATATAAACTTTGTATTTACCAGATTGTGGTGGTATACGTACTTGATCGGTTAAATTTCTAATATCATCAACCGAATTATTAGAAGCAGCATCCAATTCAAAAATATTAAAAGCAAAATCTTCATCATCAGAAACTTCTACATCTTGCTGATTTATTTTCTTAGCCAAAATACGTGCACAAGAAGTTTTACCAACTCCACGTGGACCTGTAAACAATAAGGCTTGTGCTAAATGGTTGTTTTTTATAGCGTTCTCTAACGTGTTAGTTATGGCTTGTTGCCCAACAACATCCTCAAAATTTTGTGGTCTGTATTTACGTGCAGAAACTATAAAATGCTCCATTAAAACTTTTAATTTATCGCACAAAAATAGGGATATCAACTATTTTTAGCAACTGGGTTTCTTAACAAAATGCTAAAGTTGTAAACAAAATGTATGAAGTTTAGTTAAACTACGACATATTAAGTAATTCGAGTTTTTTTATCGAGTTAAAAGTTCAGAAATTTGTGCCAAGAATTATTTATGTTCTTGGTGCAAATTTTATTTATAAAGAAATAATCTTTTTAAAAAGTTTACTTTAGATAATAAATCTTGTAAAAACAGTAATTTAAATTAACTATATGAAGCTACTAAAACCTATTTTATCAATTGCCTTTTCTTTTTTATTAATTTCTTGTTTTAGCTTTTCGAAAAAAGAAGAAAATGAAACATTAATAAAAACATACAAACCCAATAAAAATACTAAAGTTGCTTATTTCGCAAGCGGATGTTTTTGGTGTGTAGAAGCCATTTTTGAAAGTGTAGCAGGAGTAGAAGAAGCAGTTTCTGGTTATGCAGGTGGAGAAACTAAAAACCCAACTTATCAATCTATTGGAACAGGAAAAACTGGGCACGCAGAAACTGTAGCAGTATATTACAACCCTAAAGAAGTAAGTTTTGAAACTTTAGTAACCGTTTTTTTTGGATCACATAATCCTACTACTAAAAACGGACAGCATCCAGATTATGGAACTCAATATAGATCCATTGCTTTTTATCAAACGGAAAAAGAAAAGAAAATTATAGAAGATAAAATTGCTAAATTAAATAAAGAAGTTTACGATGGTAAAATAGTAACAGAAGTAACCCAACATAGTAAATTTTACGAGGCTGAAGAATATCATCAAGACTTTGAAAAAAGAAACCCAAATCAAGGTTATGTAAAAGCGGTTTCGATTCCTAGATTAAATAAGTTTAAAAAGAAATTTCCAGAGTTATTAAAAGAAAAAAACTAAATTTTATTAGGATTTGATCTTGGAATACGTGTATGGTTAGTAGCGTGTTTCAGCAACTAATTTAGTAAAAATGAAACAAATCAGAGGAAATTCCTTAGGAATTTCCAATTAGGCTAGAATTCAGCAATAGATTATACACGTTGTTGGCAAACGTTTATTTGTTGAAAAGATGTTAAGAATTCTTTAAATAATTCACTTATAAGTTAATTTATTTTAATAATCTTTGCAAATCTAAAATGAATAGTTTAATATTGTACTTAACTTAAAAGTGAATTCCAGTCGAGAGATAATTGTCGAAATTTTTGAAGAACATACTGAAGTCAATTTCTATTCAATCAGATATGCTGATAAGGAATTTTCTGAAGCAGAGTGTTTTTTCAATGAAGTTTTAGATAATGATGGTCTGGAAGAAGACATTGAAATTTTATCAAAACTAATAGATAGAATAGGTGAAAATGGTGCAGAACCAAGACATTTTAGGAACGCAGGGACAAGACGAGACAAGGTCGCAGCTTTACCTGAATATCTTTCAAGTACTAGCTTGAGGTTATATGCTATAAGACTAAATGAAAAAATAGTGATTCTAGGAAATGGAGGAATTAAAAACACAAAAACTTACAATGAAGACCCCTTTTTAAATCAATGTGTTGAAACATTAAAGAAAATTGATCGTTTTATTGATAGTCGCATACAAACTGGCAAGACTATTGTATTTAGAAAAGAATTAATGGGTGATTTAAAATTTTACATTAAAAATGAAAAAAAATAAGATATTAGACAAAATACGAAAGTATCGCTCTAAATACGTTGATATTTTTGTTGATTATACATTTGATTTATCTAATAGAATTCAGTTCCTACTTGAACAAAAATCTATGGATCAAAAGGATTTAGCAAAGGCTTTAGGCAAAAATGAGTCAGAAGTAAGTAAATGGCTGTCTGGTTCACATAATTTTACTTTAAAGACTGTTGCTAGAATTGAAGATATTTTGGGTGACAAATTAATTGAAATTGTAAATGAAAAACCTCTTCAAAAAGAGGAAAAAGTTTGCGTTTATTTTATTAATTCTGACCAATTATATACTCCTAGAAATTATAATCCATTAAAAGAGAGAGTTCCATTAAAAAAATATTCACAAAATTACAGAAATACAGTATTGGCTGATTGTTAAGTTATGAATAAAAAAAATGAGGGTTTTGGCGTGAAAATTCAAGAAATCAAAGAGATTTCTTTTTCTAGTAAAGTCACAGATGATTTAATAGAAAACTTTGATGATGAAAATGTTGAAATCAAATTAGGGTTTTCTGTTAGAGGTGATTTTGAGAAGAATATACTTTTTATTGGTGTAATTGTACACTTTTATTCTAATCAAAGCACCAAGCATAAGGAATTTTTAAAATTAGAAACCAGCACATCATTTAGTGCCCTAAATTTTACTGATGATGATATTAAGTTTATTGACGGAAATAAAGAAATATTCATTAATGATGAACTAATGTATGTGTTCTTGAGTACAGCAATTGGTGCTACTCGAGGAATGTTAGCATATAAAATTGCAAGTCTTCCAATAAATATTTGCTTGCCTATAATAGATATGGATCAACTAATTCCTAAAAATAAAAAGAAACCTAGTAAACAGACTCAGAAAAAAGCAAAAAAGTAACTGCTTTAGTCAAATGTTTGCCAACGTAAACACAAATAAGCAACGTTTCTATGTTTTATATTTGTAGTTAGTTAAGTTCTATATTTTAAATTAGAAAATAAATAGGAAAAAACCTCTTTTTGAAATACAGAAAAACTCGAACAAAATAAATTGCTCGAGTTTTTCTATTTAATAAATATTAATAGTCTTAGAATTTAAATTCTAAGCCACCATATATACCAAAAGGATGTCCAGGTCTTAAACCTGCAGGTACTTTAGAAACTGCATAAGTTTCATCTAATATATTTATAATATTTGCTGTTATACTTAATGAGTTTGTTAAAAAATATTTAGCAGAAGCATCAACAATAAAATTGCTATCTACCTTTTCATTGTCTGGGATATCTCCAGAACCAGCAAGTGTTCTAAACGCTCCACTATAACGTGCATTTAAATTAATTTCAAAATCAGAATGTTCCACAGAAAAACCAATATTAAATTGATTTTTAGGGATATAAGGTATTTCATCACCAACTGTAACACTTCCCCATAAATCATTTGAACTTCCAAAATTAGATTTAAATTCTGTATTTGTATAGGTATATCCAAAAGAGATAGGTAAAGCTATTTTAGCATCTTTTTTTGCGAAATTATAGTTTAATAATAACTCAAATCCATTAACATTTACTTCACCAGCATTAAACTGATCTAAAGAACCAGTTCCTCCAGAAGCAGCTAAATCGCTTCCTAAAAGGTTAGAATAATCGTTAAAAAAACCAACAAGCTCTCCATTTATACCTGCAATTGTAAAACGAGTACCTAATTCGTAATTAATACTTTCTTCAGGTTCTTGACCATCTTGATTTCCTGGAGGTGAAAAACCTTTGTGTATACCTCCAAAAATTGAAAAGTCGTTGTTAAATTTGTAATTTGTACCAATTCCTGGTATAAAAATAGCAACATTATTTTCTCTTTCAGAAAGATTTACTCCAGTTCTATTAACATCATCAGAGCCAAAATCTTCTCTCTCTAAGCTAATGTTTTCATAGCGAATACCAGGAGTAAATGTCCAATTTTTAAATTTTATTTTATAGGTTACATAAGAAGCGAAAGCAATGGCGCTAGAAATTCTATTGGCATCTGTACCTGCAACACCAGCTGTAGTTAAAGCTAAACTACCAGTATTTGAAATGCTGTATTTATCTACCCATTGAAAACGATCTTCTTCATCATAATGATAACGTAAACCTATTTCTAAATCGTGAAAAGTATCACCTTTGTACCAATGGTAATCTAATTTGGTTTGTATACCTTGTGAAGTGTATTCTCTATTGTTTGCTTTAATACCTAAGGCATCTGATTCAGAATTTATTGAGCCATTTATTATTGCAAAATGATCTGTTAAAATGTTTGGATTATTTATTACATTAGAAATAGACTGCTTATCACCATTAAAAGTAACATCATTTAATTTATACCAATTTCTAGCAAAGTTGTTTTGATATGCAGTTGTTGTTACTCTTAAATTTTTAGAAAAATCAATTTTATAGGTTAATGCATATTGTGTATGATCTGTTGTCATTTTATCTTCATTAGAAGAAGCGTACCTAGCAAATGGATTATTGTTAAAATCAGTTTCAGTAAGTCCTAAATAGGTTTCGTTACTAACTTCATCCGAATATTGAAATTTAAATTCTAGTGATTGTTTAACAATTGCATTCGTAAAAAGATTTGCTTTTATTTTAGCAACAACATCATTTTTATTAAACCCAGTATTTTTACCACTTGGTAAAGTTTTAAAACCATCAGAACCATAGTTTAAATATTCTAAAACATAACCAATAGTTTTATTGCCTCCACCAATTTTTGCATGTAATTGATTAGAATTGTAACTACCATAACTTGCTCTCACTTTACCATTAAATTCAGTAGGAATTTGAGCAGAAACCATATTAATAGCTCCACCAGTTGTAAAAGGGCCATATTGTATTTGACTGCTACCTTTTAGAACTTCTATAGCTTCCATTCTGGCAATGGTAGAAAAATAATATGCAGAAGAAGCACTGTAAGGAGCAGGAGCAATTAAAACACCATCTTCCATTAAAGTTATTTTAGAACTTCTTTCTGGAGATGTACCTCTTAAACTTATGTTTGGGCGCAAACCAAAACCATCTTCTTCATAAATACTAACTCCGGGTACACTTCTTAACGCTTTATTAATATCTGTAAAACTAAACTTTTGTAATTCTTTAGCTGATAAATAATAAGCAGAACCAGTTCTATTTTTAGCCACAAATTTATTACCAAAAATAGCTTTAGATGATACTATTATTTGATCTAATTTTTGCACGGAATCTAAAGAAGAATTTTCTTTCTTTTTTTCTTGAGCATTAATTATCATTGCAATTAGAGCTATACCAACAGAAATAACTTTCCTCATTTTATTTAGATTAATTTAAAATAGTTTTTTTTGATTTCGGCAAATATACAATCTCATCTCAATTTCACAAGTTTAATTTAGAATAAATAGACATTAATTAAAGTATTATTTTTTGATATTGATATTATTCTCTCTTTTTAATAAGTAACTAAATTGTTAAGTTTTTAAAGGTTTAGGATTAAATTAGTTTACCATAAATATAAATCGTAAATTTGCACGCAATTATATCTTAATTGCAAAATGATAGCACACGAAAACAAAATTTTAGGAGAAGGGTTAACTTACGACGACGTTCTTTTAGTTCCAGCTTTTTCTCAAGTTCTTCCAAGAGAAGTTAGTATTCAAACAAAATTTACGAGAAACATTACTATTAATGTACCAATAGTTTCAGCAGCTATGGATACTGTTACAGAATCTTCTTTAGCAATTGCTATGGCAAGAGAAGGTGGTATTGGTGTTTTACATAAAAATATGACTATTGAGCAACAAGCTCAAGAAGTTAGAAAAGTAAAAAGAGCAGAAAGTGGTATGATTTTAGATCCTGTTACTTTGCCTTTAACTGCTGTTGTTGCAGACGCTAAAAATAATATGCGTGAGCATAGTATTGGAGGTATACCTGTAGTTGATAAAGATGGTAAGTTAGAAGGAATTGTAACCAACAGAGATTTACGTTTTGAGCATAATAATAGCAGACCTATTGTTGAAGTAATGACAAGTGAAAACTTAATTACTGCAGATGTTGGTACTTCTTTAAAAGACGCTGAAGCTATTCTTCAAAAAAATAAAATAGAAAAACTTTTAATTGTAGATAAAGATTACAAATTAAAAGGATTAATTACATTTAGAGATATTACTAAAGTTACTCAAAAACCAATTGCAAACAAAGATACTTATGGTAGATTAAGAGTTGCTGCAGCTTTGGGGGTAACACAAGATGCTGTTGATAGAGCAGAAGCTTTGGTAAATGCTGGCGTAGATGCTGTGATTATTGATACTGCTCACGGACATACAGAAGGTGTTGTAAAAGTATTAAGAAATTTAAAAGAAAAGTTTCCGAATTTAGATGTTGTTGTAGGTAATATTGCTACTCCAGAAGCAGCTCAATATTTAGTTGCTGCTGGCGCAGATGCTGTAAAAGTTGGTATTGGACCAGGTTCTATTTGTACTACAAGAGTTGTTGCTGGTGTTGGTTTTCCTCAGTTTTCTGCAGTGTTAGAAGTTGCAAATGCTATAAAAGGTAGTGGAGTTCCTGTAATTGCTGATGGTGGAATTCGTTATACTGGTGATATTCCTAAAGCAATTGCTGCAGGAGCAGACACAGTTATGTTAGGTTCTTTATTAGCAGGTACTAAAGAATCTCCTGGAGAAACAATTATTTACGAAGGTAGAAAGTTTAAATCTTATAGAGGAATGGGTTCTGTAGAAGCTATGAAACAAGGCTCTAAAGACAGATACTTTCAAGATGTAGAAGATGATATTAAAAAATTAGTTCCTGAAGGAATTGTAGGTCGTGTACCTTATAAAGGTGAATTGTTTGAAAGTATTCATCAATTTGTTGGTGGTTTGCGTGCAGGAATGGGTTATTGTGGAGCTAAAGATGTAGAAACATTAAAAGAAACTGGTCAGTTTGTTAGAATTACTGCAAGCGGAATTAACGAAAGTCATCCTCATGACGTAGCTATCACAAAAGAATCACCAAATTATAGTAGAAGATAGCTTTAAAAAATTGCTTTGAAAACTGAAAGTATGGAAGAACAGAATTTTGTAAATTTTAAAAAAGTTAGAGGTTTAGGAGATATGCTTTCTGATACTTTTAAGTTTTTAAGTGTAGAATGGAAACCTTTTTTCGGTACAATCTTAAAAATAGCGATTGTTCCTGTTTTAATTGCGGTTTGTTTTGCTTTGTATTTTGTAATGAGTTTTATGCCTATGTATGCAGATTTGTTGCAATTTAGCCAATATGAGAATGACATTAATTTTAACTTTTCACAATTATTAATACCTTTTATAGGTTTTATCTTTGCTTACTTAGTTGCTTATGCATTAGTAACAGTTGCTTCATTATCCTATATAAAATCTTATGTAGAAAATAAAGGAACAGTAAATTATAAAGAAGTACAAAAGCTATCTAAAGAGAATTTTTGGTCTTATGTTGGTTTATTTTTTCTAGTTGGTATTATAGTTGGTTTTGGACTGTTATTTTGCTTTGTGCCAGGTATTTATTTAGGTGTTGTTTTATCTTTATCGATTTGTTTACTAATTTTTCAAAACAAAGGTGTTTTCGATGCAATAAATGATTCTTTTGGATTTATAAAAGAACACTGGTGGGAAACTTTTGGAATTTTAATTGTTGTACAAATACTAATTGGTGTTGTTGGGTATGTAGTTAATTTACCAGCTACTATGTATATGGGGACTGATATGGCTTTAATGATTCAAAATCAAGAAACTGCTGATTTGATTAGTATATTTTCAGACCCAGTGTATTTAGGTTTTCTTGGCTTTGCATATTTAGCAAAATTTGTACTTTATATACTATCAATAATAGTTACAGTATTTATTTATTTTGATATTAAAGAACAGAGAAATCCATCTTCAGATATGATAAATGAGATTGGAGTAAGGTAGTTTAAACTAAATTTTTTCTAATATTTTATTTAAATTAAAATTATAACCTTCTCTTTCTAGGTAATAATTTCCATTAGGTTTGATAATTACAAAAGCATTAGAACGAATTTTTTTGTATAATGTTTTAGTTAAATAAGAATCATTATCATTAAAGTAATTTATACCAATATTAAGATTACTTGTTCTAATAGTTATAAAAAGTTGTTGAATATTATCTTTTTTATCAATCTTTTTTAAATACTTTTTGTATCTTTTTTTAAAATGAGTTAAATGTTCATTATTAGGACAATCGCAACTTAAATTAATAAAATTTAGTATTATAGTTTTGTCCTTATCAATAGGATTATTCGTAATATTTTCAATACGATTTTTTATTTTATCAAACTCATTGACATTGAATCTACCAGTCTTAATTTTCTTAAAAGCCATTTTAAAAATGAGGCTATCATTAGTTTCATTAAATAAAATATTTGAATTATCTTCTGCTAACTTTTTATAATCCTGAAAACTAATTTCTTTTAAATCATCATTATAAAATTTTTCTCTTTTTATTACAAAAGGTTTAAAAATGTATTTTTTACTGATTTCAATACTTTTAATCAATTGATTATTATAATTATAAGTGTTTTTTGATGTTAATGTAAAGTTGTTTTCATCAATATACTTCCCACTATAAATAATAGATTTGATTTCATTTTTTTTAATAGTAGGTTTCGTAAAAGGAAATATTTTAAATGTTATAATACTATCCTTAATTGTGTAATTACTTTTTGATTTTAAATTTGAATTGAAAGTTAGATAAGTTTCTAAAAAATCTATTGAGGCTTCATAATTATTCTTTTTTGAATGAAATAATCCATAAAAATAATCGCTTACACTTATCTCTTTATTTTCTTTAAAAAGAATTGCTTCAACACCAAAAACATAACCTTTACTTTGCAAGTTTTTATTCCAGTTTGTACTTATAAAATCTGAAGTTGCTGTTTTAGTCTTGGTATAATAATAGCCATTCTTTTTAAATGAATATTTTTGTGAAAATAGACTAAAAGAAATTAAGAAAATTAGGTTTAAAGTCAATAAAAATTTCATAGCTTTTTTATGATTTTAAATTTTACATATAAATATAAGAATTAAAAATTACTTTCTTCTGCCATTTTTACAACACCAACTGTAAGTATTAGATTCGCAAATCTTCTTTGCTCTCCTGTTTGAATAATTAATGTTGTTAACGGATCTCTTATTTTATCATAAAAAGCCCAACGTTCCATTTCATCCCAAGAAACATCACCTAATAATTCTTTGTAAGAATTATGTATTTCTGCATTTGCTTCTGCTGGTTTTTGCATAACAATTGCGCCTTGTATTGGGCAAACTTCTAAAATACCTTCTAGAACAGTTAAAGCATCTAATAAACCTGGTTTAAAATTTAAGTGAACAGTTGTAGAATTAGGTCCATTCATAGCACCAACAGGTAAATTACCATCTGCTATTACTACTTGTGCAAAGTGTCCTGAACGTGCAAGAACTTCCATTATTGTTGGGTGTATTACTGATGTTTTAAGCATAGTTTAGTTTTTAAAATATAGTATATCCAAATATAATAGACATCGTTTTATATTCAGAATAATTATTTAAATAATTATTGAAGAGGTCTCTATTGGTATGATATCTAAATTCTATAGAATATTTTTCTTGACTTTTAAAACCAACACCAAAACCAAAATTAGAACTAGATTGTATTTCTTGACTCAGTAATTCTCCATTACTAAAATCAATAATTATAGATCCATTAATATACAATTTAGAGCTATTATTAAGAAAGAAATAATGTCTTACTCCAATTGGTAATTCTATTGAACTATAATCTACAGAGGTAGAATTTTTTTGGTCAACATCTGCCTTATAAGATTGGTAAGTTGGCTCTATTATAAATCCCCATTTATTTTTATTAAATGGCATAATAAACTCTAATTCAACTCCTAATCTAAGACCTAATTGATTTCCAAAATCAGGAAAATATGGGCTATCAGCATCAAAAGTGTTATTGCCAGTTTTTAAAGAAGAATTGTTAAGCCCAGCTCTAAGTGTAAGATTAAATAAATCTTGGTCTTTATTCTTTTTAAAAGAAATATATTCAGATTGCATACAGTTGTAATATCTTTCAAAAAAATGAATAAGATCTTGCTCTTTGTAATCTAAATTTTTAAATGTTTTGAATGATATGTTTTCACATTTTAAACTTACCCATAATTGTTGTTTAAATTTATCATTTATAGCAATTTTACCTTCTGTAGTTTTATATTTTTTAAATATTAATTGCTCAATTTCAGAATTATTTTTGTTGAAAAAGAATCTTACTAAATTTCCATTTTTATAAGAATACAAATTGGTATCACCTTCTATTAATACCTTCAAAAAGATTTCTTCTTGTTCGAATTTAGGTTCTTTAAATTCATTTAATTCTTTTAAAATTTTACTAGATTTATCAATATTAACAATGGCTTTAATATATTTTGACGAACCATAAACACCAAAGCCCTTAACTTCTTTAAGCGTTAATTTTTTTTGTTCAGCATCAATTGTCTTCTTGTAAATAAGAAAATTAGGATTTTGTAACCATTCATTATTCTTAATAAGGCCTTCAATTTTTTGCCCGTTATTTGTAATAAAATAGCCTTTTTCAAATTTAATTTGTGCTAAAGAATTTAATCCTAAGAATAGGATGATCATAGTGGTTTTTAATTTCATAGTTTGTTAAAGATTTGGTTTAATAGTTATGTTTTGTGTTTTAAACTTTTGCTAAGGTTAAATTAGTTTAAATTTTCTCTTTTAAAACAGCAATTTCATCTCGTAATTTTGCAGCTACAATAAAATCTAAATTTTTAGCTGCAGCTTCCATTGCTTTGCGTTTTTCTCTAATGCGTTTTTCTATTTCTTCTTTTGGTAAATATTGTAAATCTTGTTCTGCAGCAACTTGTTTGGCATTGTCATAATGATAACTAGAAATGGCAGATTTAGATAATGTATTGTCAATTTTTTTATTGATTTGAGTAGGAGTAATGTTATTTGCAGTATTATAAGCAATCTGTTTTTCACGTCTACGTTCAGTTTCATCTATGGTTTTTTGCATACTATTGGTTATTTTATCAGCATACATAATTGCCAAACCATTTACGTTTCTTGCAGCTCTACCAATAGTTTGTGTTAAAGAACGATGACTTCTTAAAAAACCTTCTTTATCCGCATCTAAAATGGCAACTAAAGAAACTTCTGGTAAATCTAAACCTTCTCTTAATAGGTTCACTCCAATTAAAACATCAAACAAACCTTTACGCAAATCTTGCATAATTTCTACTCGTTCTAAAGTATCTACATCAGAATGAATGTATCTACAACGTATATCAACTCTTGTTAAATATTTGGTCAATTCCTCAGCCATTCTTTTGGTTAAAGTAGTTACTAAAGTACGTTCGTCTTTTTCTACTCTAACTTGTATTTCTTCTATTAAATCATCAATTTGATTAATACTTGGTCTAATTTCTATAATAGGATCTAATAAACCTGTTGGCCTAATTACTTGCTCTACAAAAACACCTTCTGTTTTTTCTAATTCATAATCTGCAGGAGTTGCAGAAACAAAAATGGTTTGATTTTGTAAAGCTTCAAATTCGTCAAATTTTAAGGGACGATTATCCATTGCTGCTGGCAATCGAAAACCATATTCCACTAAATTTTCTTTTCTACTTCTATCTCCACCATACATTGCGTGCGTTTGTGGTACAGTAACGTGACTTTCATCAATCACCATTAAATAATCATCAGGAAAATAATCTAACAAACAGAAAGGTCTTGTACCTGGTTCACGACCATCTAAATATCTTGAATAGTTTTCAATACCAGAACAATACCCCAATTCACGAATCATTTCTAAATCGAATTCAGTGCGTTCTTTTAAACGTTTTGCTTCTAAATGTTTTCCTATTTCTTTAAAATAATCTACTTGTTTCATCATATCATCTTGAATTTGATGAATGGCATTTTGTAAAACATCTGGAGAGGTTACAAATAAGTTTGCAGGATAAATATTGAGTTCATCAAAATTTTCTAAAACGGTTTGGCTTTCTAAATCAAAAGATTCAATTTCTTCAATTTCATCACCAAAAAAATGAACACGATAACCATTATCACCGTAAGAAGGATAAATAGTTACAACATCACCTTTCACCTTAAATGTTCCGCTTTTTATTTCTATTTCTGTTCTAGAATATAAACTTTGTACTAGTTGATGCAAAAATTTTGTTCTAGAAATTTGCTGATCTCTGTGAATAGGAATTACGTTTTTCTTGAATTCTACAGGATTTCCAATACCATATAAACAAGAAACTGAAGCCACAACTAAAACATCTCGTCTGCCAGAAAGTAGGGAAGAGGTTGTACTTAAACGCAATCTTTCTATATCATCATTTATAGATAAATCTTTTTCTATGTATGTTCCAGTAACAGGAATATATGCTTCTGGTTGATAATAATCGTAGTAAGAAACAAAATATTCTACAGCATTTTCTGGAAAAAACTGTTTAAACTCTGAATATAGTTGAGCTGCTAAAGTTTTGTTATGCGCCAAAACCAACGTTGGTTTTTTTACTTCTTTTACCACATTTGCCACAGAAAAAGTTTTACCTGAGCCAGTAACACCTAATAATGTTTGATATTTTTCTCCTGCTAAAATTCCTGCAGAAAGTTCTTTTATAGCATCAGGTTGATCTCCTGTTGGCGAAAATTCGGATACAAGTTTAAATTCCATCTTGTAAAAATACGCAACCTATTCAAAAATTCTATCAATTCGTATGGATTTTACAACTAAAAATGAGTGAAATTTCTATAAAACACATTAACATTATGTAGTAAGTTAAGTAATTTGATAATTACAAATAGTTCTCGATAAAATTTCTCTTAAAATCGAAATCACTCGAACTGACATTTCTTAATTTTTATTATTTTTATACTATGGATTTATTTTCTTCGGATAAAATTACTAACATTTTACCTTTTGATGGCGTTACAAATTATCACGGAATTGTGTTAAATAAACAACAGTGTGATTTTTATTATCAGCAATTATTCAATAAAATAAATTGGAAGAATGATGAAGCTATAATTTTTGGTAAAAAGATCATCACCAAAAGAAAAGTGGCTTGGTATGGAGCATCAGAATATTCTTATACGTATTCTAAAGTTACAAAAAGAGCAAACCTTTGGATACCTGAATTGTTAGAACTTAAAGCAATTGTAGAACAAGAATCTAATGAAACTTATAATTCTTGTTTGTTAAACTTATATCATTCAGGAGAAGAAGGAATGGCTTATCATTCTGATGGAGAAAAAATGATGAAAAAAAATGGAGCAATTGCCTCTTTATCTTTAGGTGCTGAACGAAAATTTTCTTTTAAACATAAAGAGAACAAACAAAGAATTGATATTGTTTTAGAAAGAGGAAGTTTATTAGTGATGAAAAAAGGAACTCAAACCCATTGGCTACACAGATTACCACCTACTAAAAAAGTACATTCGCCAAGAATTAATTTAACGTTTAGAACTATTGAATTGTAGGTTAGTTATCTATCTTTTTAATAAAATCTTCTCTATAATTTAAACCAATTGGTATCCATTTATCATCTATAATAATTCGATTTCTTTGTACAGAATAAATGTGTTTTAAACCCACTATATAAGATTTATGCACTCTTAAAAAGTTTGTTTTTCCTAATCTTTCTTCAAAACTTTTTAGGCTACTTAAGGTTAAAATTGGTTTTTCTTTATTGGTGTAAATTTTAATATAATCTTTTAAAGATTCTATATATTTTATTTCTGATAAATTAATTTTTATGTTCTCGTATTCTGATTTTACAAAAATAAAATCACAAGTTTCTTTTTGCACTTCTACAGCAGCAGGTTTGCTTTTTGATAATAATAAATTATTGGCTCTTGTAGCTGCTTTTAAAAATCGATGAAAAGGAATTGGCTTAACCAAATAATCAATAGCATTTAAGTTAAAACCCTCTACAGCATAATGAGAATAAGCTGTTGTAAAAATAAACATAGGTTTAGGTTCTAATGATTTTATAAAATCAATACCAGAAAAATCGGGCATTTCTATGTCTGTAAAAATAAGATCTACTTGTTCTGTTTGTAAAGCAGACATTGCTTCAATTCCGCTAGAACAAGAAGCCACTAATTCTAAAAAATCGATTTTAGAAATAAAATCTTCTAATAACTCTAATGCCAAAGGCTCATCATCTATAATAATACATTTCATCTATTTTTTTAGCTTAATGGTTAAATTGATTTCAAATGATTTTTTTTCACTTTTTATCTCTAACAGGTGTTGTTTTGGGTATAGTAAATTCAATCGATTTTTAATGTTTTCTAAACCAATTCCAGAATTTTTATCACTAACTTTTGTAATGTGGCAAGCGTTAAAAACATAAAGATTTAGCTCATCATTTTCAACATTTATTTTGATTCTAATATTGGTATCACCTTTATAATTTGTGCCATATTTAAATGCATTTTCTATAAAAGAAATTAGCAATAATGGCTCAATTTTGTAATTTAAATCTCCATGAACATTAACACGAACTCCACTAGAATCTTTTAATCTTAACAGATGTAGTGAAATGTAATTCTTAATGTATTCTACTTCTTTTGTTAATGAAATATATTCTTGATTGGTTTCATAAATCATATATCTCATTAATTCTGAAAGTGTTACAATAGCAACGGTGGTGTCTTCGGATTTTTTATTAGCCAAAGAATAAATACTATTTAAAGTATTGAATAAAAAATGCGGGTTTAATTGTGCTTTTAAAAAAGATAATTCAGAAGTTACTTTTTGCGATGCTACTAAGGCTCTCTCTTTTTCTGCTTTGTACCACTCAGAAACTAGTTTTATAGAAGTACTTAAAACAAAAAATAAGATAATCATTATTGGTGGTCTAAATCCGAATCTTGGACTGTCCATTTTAGGAGATCGAAGTCGATTTTCAAAATCATTTTTTTCTGGAATATAATCTTTAAACAAAAAAAATATTGGTTCTAAAACATAAATAAAAAATAAGATAAACATTACAAAAACAAGTAAGTACAATCCTATTTTTTTATTTAGTAATAGTTTAGGTACTAAAAAAGAGTAATTCACATAAAAAACTATAATCAATGATAAATTTAAAATGTAAAAATTTATGGGTATTGAATTAAATCTATAAAAAAATTGTATGGCAATAATTAATATAAAAAACAGCCATAACAAGACATGTATAATTACGGTTGTAAAAGATTTTTTGAAAATAAAGTTCAAGTTGATAATTGTTAGTTGCGCAAAATTATGTAGGAATAGTCTTAAAAAACTCACAATAGATTGTTGTTTTTTTCATAAAAAAATGCATAAAAATTAATGTAACTTAATTTTTATGCATTTTAAAATTATAAAATATGTTGTGTAAGATTAGTCATCTTCATCTTCTAATTCATAAGGTTTAAATTCCCAAACATCATCAAAATAATAACTACCACTTCTACCCATTAAAACATATGCAGAAGAGCCAAAAGAAAATGCAGAGGCGTCTTGTCTTGCTGTACCTTCAAAATCAGGAATTTCATCCCAAGTATCTGTAGAAGGATCGTAAGAATAAGTGGTAGAAGTTACAGAGCCATAAACACCAGTACTAACATAACCTAACCCATCTAAAGAAAAAGCAACAGCAGAACTTACTAAAATTTCGTAATCATCATCATCATCATCGTCGTCATCTAAATCAGTTAAACGTGTCCAAGTTGTACCATCAAACTTATAAAAATCTTCTTCGTAAGTTCCATTATGAATACCTAAACCTAAATAAGCAACTTCATTAATCATAAAAACAGAGGCATTCTGGCGTTTTTCACCACCAAAACCAACAGATTGTTCCCACGTGTCTGTAGCTACATCATATTTCCAAAAATCCTTTTGCTCACTACCATCATAACCAGTACCAATGTAACCAGAATTACCAATGGCAAAACCAATAGCACCATATCTTGCAGAACCACCAAAATCTGCTTTTTGTTCCCAAGTATCTGTGGTAGAATCGTAAGCCCAAAAATCTTTTAACTCATCATTACCATCGTAACCTGTACCAATATATCCTTTTGTTCCAATAGAAAAACCTACAGCACCACTTCTTGCAGTTCCAGGAAAAGAAGCTCTTTGTATCCAATAATCTCCTTCAGAATCGTACTCCCAAGTATCAGATAAATAATCGTCACCATCATAACCTGTTACTAAATATCCTTTATTACCAATTGTAAAGCTAACAGAATTTGCTCTAGAATTTCCATCAAAAGTAGAACTCTCTACCCAGTTTCCATATTCATCATCATCATCATCATCACTACATCCAATAAAAAATGTAGAGCTAATTAGAATTGCCATAAAATATATGACACTTCTTTTTTGTGTAAAAATTGTTTTTTTCATTCGTGTTATTTTAATCATTTCAGTATTTATTGGCAAAACTAAATGCAAATAAATAGGCATAACTATGAAATAGACAAACACGGGTATTTTATAGATGAACATGTAAAACAAGTGTTAATTTTCTTAAAAGCTGTTAAATATAGGGTTAAGAGGTGTTTTTTTATAGAAAATCTATAAAATCGGGCAGTTTATATATTTTATGATTTTTTGTGATAATGCCTCTAATACTTTTGCTCTAAAAAGTAAAATGAGGTATTTAATTATAGGCTTTTTAAGTATTGTTTATTTCTCGTCTTGTACAACAGATGGAGCAACTTATGAAGTAGGAAGTGATTTTATTGAGAATGGTATACAGATTAGAGTTATAGATACTTTTACTGTTAATACAGGAACTTTTAAACTAGATTCTTTAGTAACATCTGGCACAAGTAGAATTTTATTGGGTAGTATTAAAGATGATGATTTTGGTAACACAACTGCTAAATCTTATCTAGAATTAGTTGCATCTACTTACTCAATAAGTAACGATGCTATTTACGATTCTATAGGTATGATTTTAAATTATGATACTTATTATTATGGCGATACTACTAAAGTACAAACCTATAAACTGCATAGAATTACAGAAACTTTTGAGCCAGAAGATAGTGACGATTTTTACAACGAATCTTTTTTAGATTATGATTCAGCATCTTTAGGTGAAACTACTTTTACTCCAAAACCAAATAAAGAAACAGATTCTCTTTTTATTAAGATGGATGATGTTTTAGGTGAAGAAATTTTTAATAAAATTGTAGATAATGATATTAATAATTCAGATGATTTTCTGCAATATTTTAAAGGATTAGCAATTGTACCAGACACTAGTTTAAATAGTCATATTCTTGGTTTTAGTGCTTATCCATCTACTTCATCCGAAGAAAATTCTAGTATGCGACTTTATTATACCATTAAGGATGATGATAGCGAAGACAATAGTTACTATGTAGATTTTTTAATATCTAGTGCAACACAACAGTTTAATCAAATAGAATCTGATTTTTCTACTTCTGTGCTCGGTAATTTTACAGATGGCGAAGATATAAAAGATAGTAAAGACACTAATAATGCTACTTATATTCAGTCTGGTGTTGGTATTGCATCAAGAATAGAAATTCCATCTATAAAAAAACTTTTAGAATTTTCTAATGAAGCAACTTCGTTAGGCGCAACTTTAACTTTTTCGCCATTAGTAGGTAGTTATAATAGTGATTATCCTTTACCAGAATCTTTATTGGTTTATGTGGTAGATCATAAAAATAGAATATTAAAACAACTTACAGATATTAATGAGAGTGCTGTTTATGCTTATTTAAATGATAATGAAGATGAATTTAGCCAAAACACTTTTTATTCTGTTGATTTAAGCGGATTTGTAGAAGAAATTTTACTAACCGAAAGCGATTTAAATTATGCATTAATGATTATGTACGAAACCTACAATCAAAATGTAAGTCATATGATTATTGAAGATAATCCTGCAACAGATAACCCAGTAAAATTAACCGTAAAATATTTAAACTATTAAGATGCAAAAAAATATATTATTAATTGTACTTATCGTTGCTACACAATCAATATTTACACAAAACAACGCAAATACACCTTATTCTTTATTTGGTTTAGGTGTAGAAAATAAAACAGCAACTGGTGGTTTAACAGGTTTAGGAAATACTGGTATTGCACAATCTACTCCTTATGAAATAAACATTTTTAATCCTGCTAGTTTGGGTAATTTATTATCAAAATCATTTTTATATGAATTTGGTTTAAATGGTACATATTCAACTTTAAAAACCGATAACATTAGCGAAACCAGCAATAATGGTAATATTTCTCACATTGCCATTGCTTTTCCTCTTCGTAAAAATTTAGGAATGAGTATTGGTCTTTTACCATACACAAAAACTGGCTATAATATAGATATAGAAAGCCCTGTAGAAGGTACTTTAGATACTTTTACCACAAGAATAACTGGATCTGGAGGTTTGAATAAATTTTTTATTGCAGCAGGTTTTCAGCCTTTAAAAAACTTATCAATTGGAATTGATTTTTCTTTTCTTTTTGGTTCTATAGAGCAAGAAAGTCAAGTGTATTCAGATTCTTTTGTTTCTATTTTAGATCAAAATTATTACAATGGTGTAAAGTTAAAAACAGGCTTTCAGTACAAATTACCAAAAATAAAAAATATAGAAACCACAATTGGTGGTACTTTTGAGTTGCCAACTTCATTAACAGGTAAACAAACTAGAACTTCTTATAAAACTACGACTACAGGTTCTGAATTAACAATAGAAGATGAGGTAGAAAATGATTTAGATAATTACGAATTGCCAACAAGTTTTGGTTTGGGTATTACATCAAAATTTAATAATACCATTACAACTAGTTTAGATTTTAGAAAACTAATGTGGAATGATACTAACCAAGAATTAAATAACGAACGTTACACAGACGAATCTATTTATGCTTTTGGTGTTGAATTTTTACCAAATAAAACTAAGTACAGTTATTGGTCTAACGTAAAATATAGATTTGGTTTAAATTATAATACAGGGTTTTTAAAGATATCAAATCAGCAAATAGATAGTTATTTTGTTTCTGTTGGTTTAGGTTTACCAATGAAAAAGAACAGTCAGAATAACTTTAATATTGCTTATTCTTATGGTAAAGAAGGTACTTTAAATAATGGTTTAATTCAAGAGAATTTCCATAAAATTACATTGAATTTAAATTTTGTTGGAAATTGGTTTAGCCAAAGAAGAATAGATTAAATCCGTAAGAAAATAATCTTTAAAGCCATAAATTATAATCTTATTTTTACTTTTGTTGAAAATATTTTTCTTTGGATCATAATAATCAACAATCAACAAATCTTAATAAATTCATTAGCTCTACAGGAATTTGTTCACGTAGAGAAGCCGAAAAGCTAATCACAGAAGGTAGAGTTACTATAAATGGTAAACCTACACAATTAGGAAATCGTGTTTTTAAAAATGATGTAGTTAAGGTTGATGGCAGATTACTAAAACCAAAACCAAAAACACTTTATATTGCTTTAAATAAGCCTGTAGGTATTGTTTCTACTACAGATTCTAGAGAAAGAGATAATATTGTAAAACATATTAATCATCCAGAAAGGTTGTTTCCAATTGGTCGTTTAGACAAACCCTCTGAAGGATTAATTTTTTTAACCAATGATGGAGACATTGTAAATAAAATTTTAAGAGCAGGTAACAATCACGAAAAAGAATATATTGTTTCTGTTGATAAAAGAATTGACGATGATTTTATTAGAAAAATGAGTAATGGAATCCCGATTTTAGGTACAATTACAAAAAAGTGTAAAGTAGAAAAGGTATCAGAAAAGGTTTTTAAAATTATTCTAGTTCAAGGTTTAAACAGACAGATTAGAAGAATGTGCGAGTATTTAGATTATGAAGTTACCAAACTAAAACGCACAAGAATTATGAATGTTGAACTGCGTAATTTAAAACAAGGAGATTGGCGTGAACTTACTGAAGATGAGCTAAAAGAAATAAATACAATGATTGCTTCATCATCTAAAACAGAAGAAGCTTCAGTAGTAAAAGAAAAACCAAAAACAGCAAAACCTAAAAGAAAATCGACACCAACCAAAAACGATTTTAATAAGAAAAGTGCTTCCTTTAGAAAATCATCACCTAAAAACAAGAAAAGAAATGCTGGTTCTTCATCAAAAAAGAAAAGACGATTTTAAATAGTTGTCTATTAAAGCAAAGACAAAAGGTTTAAGAATCTTTTAATTTTTCAATTCTTAAATAGTATTATCTTTGCGCCCAATGAAATTCGATTTAAAACTTACTGACCCCAAAAGCAAAGCTAGAGCAGGTTCAATTACAACAGATCATGGAGTTATAGAAACTCCTATTTTTATGCCTGTAGGTACTGTAGGTACCGTAAAAGGCGTACATCAAACAGAACTTAAAACAGAGGTTAATCCAGATATTATTTTGGGTAACACCTATCATTTATATTTAAGACCAGGTTTAGAGATTTTAGAAAAAGCAGGTGGTTTGCACAAGTTTATGAATTGGGATAGAAATATTCTTACAGATTCTGGTGGTTACCAAGTTTATTCTTTATCAGGAAGAAGAAAAATTAACGAACAAGGTGTAAAATTTAAAAGTCATATAGACGGTTCTATGCACTTTTTTACACCCGAAAACGTTATGGAAACTCAACGCACAATCGGGGCTGATATTATTATGGCATTTGATGAATGTACACCTTATCCTTGCGATTATAATTATGCAAAACGTTCTATGCACATGACACATAGATGGTTGGATAGATGTATAAATCACTTAGAAAAATTACCTTTTAAATACGGTTTTGAGCAAACTTTTATGCCAATTGTTCAAGGTAGTACATACAAAGATTTAAGAAGACAATCTGCAGAATATATTGCAAATTCTAATCAGGCAGCAAATGCAATTGGCGGACTTTCTGTAGGTGAACCTGCAGAAGAAATGTATGCTATGACAGAGGTGGTAACAGAGATTTTACCAGAAGATAAACCTCGTTATTTAATGGGTGTGGGTACACCAATTAATATTTTAGAAAACATTGCATTAGGTATAGATATGTTCGATTGTGTTATGCCAACAAGAAATGCAAGAAACGGAATGTTGTTTACAGCTCATGGAACAATTAACATCAAAAATAAAAAGTGGGAAGATGATTTTTCTCCAATAGATGAAATGGGTATAACGGGTGTAGATACCTATTATACAAAAGCCTATTTACGTCATTTATTTGCGGCTAAAGAAATGTTGGGTAAACAAATTGCTTCAATTCATAATTTAGGATTTTACGTGTGGTTAACACGCGAGGCTAGAAAACACATTTTAGCTGGTGATTTTAGAGAGTGGAAAGATATGATGGTAAAACAAATGGATAAAAGATTATAGTTGAGGTAAAAGTTATAAGTTGTAATTAAAGTTTTATAAAAATAATTGAAATAGAATAAATTAAAAGACATCAATTGGAATAAAATATTTTCTTTTAAGAATATTTTAGTTGGGCTTTTATAGGATGCACACATTATGAAAATAATTGATTGGTACATATTAAAACGATTTTTGGTAACATTTTTGTTTACCCTTTTGGTTTTAATTCCTATTGCAATTGCTATTGATATTGCAGAAAAAATTGATAACTTTTTAGAACATGCAGATTTAAGTTTTTATCAAATTGTAGATGAATATTACAAGAATTTTATCATCTATTATACCAATACTTTTATGCCTTTGGCATTATTTATAGCTGTAATTTTATTTACATCTAAACTTTCTAATAACACCGAAATTATTGCCATAAATAATGCAAAAGTTTCATTTACACGTTTTTTGTATCCTTATTTTATTGGGGCAACATTAATTACAATTTTATCTTTGGTAATGAACCATTTTGTGGTTCCTCAAAGTAGTTCTACCAGGAAAAAGTTCGAGAAAGAGTATATTAATGGTAATAGACAAAAACACGAATTTAAATACATTAACGATTTTAGTTTACAGCTAACAGATAGTACTTATATTTTTATTAGAAATTATAATACCGAAAATAATAGAGGTTACGATTTTTCTTCTGAGTTGTATGATGGTATTGAGCTAAAAACAAAATTGGTTGCAGATAACATAAAATATAATAAAAAAGATTCTACTTTTAGATTACAAAATTGGCGTTTAAGAAAAATTTACGATCAAAGAGATAGTATTTTTTTAGGCGATAAAATTGATACTGTTTTTAATTTTACACCTAGAGATTTAATTTATAAATCGGCATTATCACAAGAAATGCCTTCTGATGAATTGTATAAATTTATTAAAGTTTCAGAAAAAAGAGGTGTTAAAAATCTAAATGCTTATTTAGTAGAGTTTTATAAAAGAACGAGTTTACCTATTGCATCTTATATTTTAACAATTATTGCAGTGGCTCTGGCTTTTAGAAAAAGAAGAGGAGGAACCGGAGTTAACTTAGCCATAGGTTTTGGTATGATGTTTTTCTATGTTTTTCTATTAAAAGTATCCGAAGTTTTAGGAGGAGTTGCTGGTGTAAATCCGCTTTTATATGTTTGGATGCCTAATTTCTTTTTCGGTTGTATTGCCATTTATTTGTATTTAAATGCAAGAAAGTAGATTAAAAAATTATTTACTATTACACCTTGTTGTTTTTATTTGGGGTTTTACAGCTATTCTTGGAGCTTTAATTACGATTGATGCAATTCCGTTAGTTTTTTTTAGAATGACGCTGGCAGTAGTTTTTATTGCACTTTATTTTATTTTTAAAAAGAAGTCTTTTAAAGTTGATAAAAAAGGACTAACTAAATTTTTGTTTACTGGTATTATAATTGCCACACATTGGATTTTCTTCTTTAAAGCCATTAAAGTTTCTAACGTATCTGTTGCGCTGGTAACAATGAGTACAGCTGCTTTTTTTACATCATTAATAGAACCAATTTTTTTTAAACGAAAAATTAAAGCCTTAGAAATTCTTTTAGGTTTACTAGTAATTTTGGGTCTTTACATTATTTTTAACTTTGAAAGTGAATACAAATTAGGAATTATTTATGCATTAATTTCCTCTTTTTTAGGGTCTTTATTTTCTGTTTTAAATGGTTTATTTATCAAAAAATATGATGCCAATAGAATATCTTTTTACCAACTTTTATTTGGTACTTTATTTGTAACAATATATCTACTTGTTAACAATCAGTTTTCTATATCTTTTTTTGATTTAAAACAATCAGATTGGATATATCTTTTTATTCTAAGTAGTGTTTGTACAGCATATGCATTTATAATTTCTGTTCAAGTAATGAAATATCTATCACCATATACAGTAATTATTACCAACAATTTAGAGCCAATTTATGCTATTATTTTAGCATTGTTTATTTTTGGTGATAAAGAAAAAATGAATTCTGAATTTTATTTGGGTGCCACCATTGTTTTAGGTGTTGTTTTGTTAAACGGTATTCTAAAGAATAAATCAGCAATTAAACAGAAAGCTAAATTAAGGTTAAAGCCAAAAAAGTAAAATGAATTTGCTATAAAAGCAATTTTTATAGTATGTTTGTTAATCGAAATAACTTAATCAAAGTAACTACAAAATGGAATATTTAGATTTTGAAATGCCAATAAAAGAGCTTGAAGATCAACTTCAAAAATGTCAGATTATTGGTGAAGAAAGTGATGTAGATGTTACAGCTACTTGTAAAAAAATAGAAAAAAAATTAGCAACTGCTAAAAAAGATATTTACAAAAATTTAACGCCTTGGCAAAGAGTTCAATTATCTAGACATCCAAGCAGACCTTATACTTTAGATTATATCGAAGCTATTTGTGGAGATACTTTTATGGAGTTACATGGAGATAGAAATGTAAAAGATGATAAAGCTATGATTGGTGGTTTAGGTAAAATTGGCGACCAATCGTTTATGTTTATTGGTCAACAAAAAGGGTATAATACCAAAACACGCCAGTATCGAAATTTTGGTATGGCAAACCCAGAAGGTTATAGAAAAGCTTTGCGTTTAATGAAAATGGCAGAGAAATTTGGTATCCCTGTGGTTACTTTGTTAGATACACCTGGAGCTTACCCTGGTTTAGAAGCAGAAGAACGTGGACAAGGAGAAGCTATTGCTAGAAATATTCTAGAAATGACACGTTTAAAAACACCAATTATAACCATTGTTATTGGTGAAGGAGCTTCTGGTGGAGCAGTTGGTATTGGAGTAGGAGATAGAGTTTATATGATGGAAAATACTTGGTATACCGTAATTTCTCCTGAATCTTGTTCTTCTATTTTATGGCGTAGTTGGGAGTTTAAAGAGCAAGCAGCCGCCGCTTTAAAATTAACGGGTACAGATATGAAAAAGTTAAAGTTAATTGATGGTATCATTAAAGAACCAGTTGGTGGTGCACATGCAGATAGAGCTGGAGCTTTTGCAATGGTAAAAGAGCAAATAATTACCGCTTTTGATGAATTAAAAGATTTATCTGATACTGATTTGGTAATGCAAAGAATGGATAAATATGCTGATATGGGTGTATATAAAGAGTAAAGTATTCTATAAATAAATAGAAAAAAAGCGAAATTCTTAATTGAATTTCGCTTTTTTTATGGGTTTAGTTTTTTCTAAATCTTTACTAATATTATATTCGACTATAGTTAAATGTTTTTAAACTATGATGCTCTTTTTAATTCACAATAAATTAAGAAATTTGGAATAGCATTAAGCTATAAACCATATAAAATCCTTAAATTATGTTTAAAAACACTTTACAACAGATTTTCCTTTTATCAATTACAGCTATATTACTTTATAAAACTGGGCAATATATGATTCATTTAAATGATATTAATTCATTTTTAGACTTTGGTGTAATTGCTGTATTCTTTTTCTCTTTTATCTTATTTATGAATTATTTCGTAAGATTAGCGAACAAACTTTTTAGAGGGTTTAGCTTTTAAATTCCACTAAATACCTAAAGAAGTAAATAAAGATTTTAAATTTGGATCAGAAGGTCTTGGTGCATTTGCATTTACTATGTTACCTTGAGGATCAATTAAGATAAATCTAGGAATTCCGCTAATTTGATAATCTTGCTGAAAAGAATAATCTTGTCCTGCCCATAATTGAACACCAGACATATTTCTCTTTTTTACAAAATCACGCCATTTTTTTTCTGCAGCTTCCCAAGAACCACCACTTCTTCTAGATTCATCCGTAGAAATACTTACAAAAGTTATATTTTTATTATGATATTCTTTTTCTAAAGCTTGTAAATATGGAATTTGCTGAATACAAGGTCCACACCAAGTTGCCCAAACATCAATATAAACGTACTTACCCTTAAAAGAATTTAAAGATTTTGTACCTCCTTTTATATCAACATAATTTTCGAATGTTGGTGATGGTCTTCCTTTAGCCATCATTCTATTTTGAGCATAAGCATTATCAAAATAAGTAACAATTTGTTGATTCTGTTGTTTTATAGAAGTGTATAAAGCTGTATCAATATTATTATAAGAATCTAAAATACTATCAAAATCAGCTTTTATTTTATCTACTTTTTTTCTGAAAGCTTTTTGCTCTAAATCTAAAATTAATTGTGGATTTCCCATTTTCTGACTTCTCTCAATCTGAGCCAAAATAAAGTTACTGTTAGATGCGCCTTCTCCAGAAAATTTAATGCTTTCTAAAAAAGTATCAGTATTAGTATTTAAAGAAAGGTTATATCCGTTTTTTAAATAAATAGGCGCTCTTTTGTTAGAGCTAGTAAGTAATGTATAAATTTCTCCTTTATTGTCTTTTAGTTTTAAAGTGTCTTTAAAACTACCATCAGTATTAATTTTTATTTCTTTGATAATTCCTTTTCTGTCTGCAATAGAAATAATAGAATCTTTACTGTTTTCTAGTTTTCCAGATATTGTAAGATACTCTTTTGGCTGCTCTTGGCTACAAGCCACCATCATTAATAAACCAAAAAGTATTGTGCTAATTTTCTTCATTTTTTAATTTCAAATTTGTTGCAAATATAAAACATTAACAGGCATATGGTTGTTAAAATAATTGATGGATTTCGTTAATATGTTTAAGGTTAGTACAACATTTTATGTCTAACAAAAAAAATCCTGATTGTAATAATCAGGATTTTTAAATTAATATTCAATTTTATCTTGTTTTTCGCTCCATTTTTGAAATGGCTCTAAAGCAATTTCTCGACCAACTTGCTCAAATTTGATACTTCTTTTTTCGTATGGTAATGGTATTTCTTTATAGATAAATTCATCATCAAAACCAATATTTGCAGCATCTTGTTGATTACTTCCATAATATACTTTATCTGGTCTTGCCCAATAAATTGCACCTAAACACATAGGGCAAGGCTCGCAAGAAGTATAAATAATACAACCATCTAACTGAAAAGAACCTACTTTTTTACAAGCATCTCTAATTGCAGTAACTTCTGCGTGGGCAGTTGGGTCATTTGTAGAGGTTACTTTGTTATTTCCACGCCCAATAATTTCTCCGTCTTTTACTACAATACATCCAAAAGGTCCGCCTTCATTATTGTTCATTCCTTTTAAAGCTGCTTTTACAGCTTCACTCATAAATTCTTCGTGATTGTTCATCTTCATTTTCTATTATTATGATTTAATTTTTTTAGCCAAAAAAAAGCTGCATTAATGATGCAGCTTTAAGAGATTGTAAAATTAATATTTTTATTTTAAACTACCAGTCATTGCTGCAGGTTTTACCCATTCGTCATATTGTTCTGGAGTTACATAACCCAAACGTACAGCTTCTTCTTTTAAAGTTGTTCCGTTTTGGTGTGCAGTATTTGCAATTTCTGCAGCTTTATAATACCCTATTTTTGTATTTAAAGCAGTAACTAACATTAGCGAGTTGTTTACTAATTCTGTAATTCTTGAGCGATTTGGCTCTATACCAGCAGCACAATTATCTGTAAATGAAACACAAGCATCACCAATTAATTGAGCAGATTGTAAAACGTTTGCGGCCATCATTGGTTTAAAAACGTTTAACTCATAATGCCCTTGAGTACCACCCACAGTTACAGCAACATCATTACCCATAACTTGTGCACAAACCATTGTCATTGCTTCACATTGTGTTGGGTTTACTTTACCTGGCATAATAGAAGATCCTGGCTCGTTTGCAGGTATAATAATTTCTCCAATTCCAGATCTTGGCCCAGAAGCCATTAAACGAATATCGTTTGCAATTTTATTTAAAGAAACAGCAACTTGTTTTAAAGCGCCATGGGTTTCTACTAAAGCATCGTGTGCAGCTAAAGCTTCGAATTTGTTTTCTGCAGTTACAAAAGGCAAACCTGTAAATTCTGCAATATATTTTGCTACTAAAACATCATAACCTGCAGGCGTATTTAAACCTGTACCAACAGCTGTACCACCTAAAGCTAATTGAGATAAATGCTCTAATGTGTTTTTTAATGCTTTTAAACCAAAGTTTAATTGTGCAACATAACCAGAAAATTCTTGACCTAATGTAAGTGGAGTAGCATCCATTAAATGCGTTCTACCAATTTTTACAACATCGTTAAAAGCTTCTGATTTTGCTTGTAAAGTATCTCTAAGTTTAATAATTCCAGGAATTGTAGTTTCTACAATTTTTTTATAAGCAGCAATGTGCATACCTGTAGGAAAAGTATCGTTAGATGATTGCGATTTATTTACATCATCATTTGGTTGAATGGTTTTTTCGCCTTCACCAATTACTTTACCAGCAATTTCATGAGCTCTGTTAGCAATAACTTCGTTCACATTCATATTAGATTGTGTACCAGAACCAGTTTGCCAAATTACTAAAGGAAATTGATCATTGTGTTTACCTTCTAAAATTTCATCACAAACTTTTGCAATTAAATCTCTTTTTTCTGCGGCCATTACACCTAACTCTGTGTTTGTATACGCTGCAGCTTTTTTAAGATAGGCAAAACCATAAACAACTTCTAAAGGCATTGATGCAGCAGGACCAATTTTAAAGTTATTTCTAGAACGTTCAGTTTGTGCTCCCCAGTATTTATCTGCTGGCACATTTACTTTACCCATTGTGTCTTTCTCTACTCTGTATTTCGTCATTTTTAGTGTAATTTATGATGAAACAAATTTACAAAAAACAATTAGCACAGAATGTTGATAAATGTCATTTTTAGATTGTAAAAAAAAATATTTTTTTGATATGAATTTTTAAAAATTAGTATTATTTTTGAAAAATTAAAATTTCAAAGTATACAGATGTTAGATTTTTCAGAATTTTCAGGATTAGTTTTATTTATGTTCATTTTTACAGCTGGTTTTTGGTTGTTAATCTTTTTATTGACATTTGTAGTGCCTTACTGGATTGGAGGAACAATTTGGGAGAATATGAAGTTAAAAAGAGAAGCTAAAAAAGCTGCTGAAGGTAAGTAGTTTTATAGCTAAAATATATTATTATAAAAATGCTCGCAATTTGCGAGCATTTTTTTGTGCTAAAGATTAATGAACAATAGCTTGAATAAGTATTTTTTGATACCCTTATTAATTTTTAGTTAATTACTGTACTTTAATATTAGATAAAAAAAAATAGCTTACTTAATACAAGTAAACTATTTTTTTAAGTTTTAGGTTTATAAAAGTGGTTTATCCTTCAAATTCTTCACCACCCATTTCTTCTCTATCACCACCTCTTTGGTTTTTCTTTTTCTGATTAAATCTGTAAACAAAGCTTACACGAATTTGACGTTCTCTCCATTGAAACTCACTGTATTGCTCAAAAACATCTGGAACAGTTGTTGTACTTTGTCTTCTTCGTCCGTTAAAAACATCACTTACATTTAAACTTAAAGATGCTTTTTCGTTCCATAAATCTTTACTTGCAGCAATGTTCATTGTAAAAATACCATTACTTGAAGATTGTGCATCTTCAGAAGCACCTCTAAAATTAGAATTTATTTGTAAATCTGTTTTGCCAGGTAAAGTTAACTTTTGGTTTAATCTGATAAAAAATGTAGTATTTTTAAAATCGAAATTTTGAGTAACATTTGTTGTAGTATTTACATAATCTCCTTCAGTAGAAACGTTATATAAATTAAAATCACTATTAATATTCCAAATTTTAAAAGGTTTATAATTTAATGTAAACTCAAAACCAACTCTTTCTTCTAAAGATAAATTTATTGGAAATCTTCTAATTACAGGATCTCCATTATCTGTAAAATCTCCTGTGTTTTCTTGTATGTTTTCCCAATTATCGTTACTTCTGTTGTAGTAAATTGATGTACTTAAGGTAAACTTGTTCCATCTTTTTAAGTAACCTAAATCTAAAGCATCTGTAATAACAGGGTTTAAATCTACGTTACCACTGTAAATATTACTTTCGCTAGAACGACTTGGAAATGGGTTTAGACTTCTACCTCTAGGTCTTCTAATTCTTCTGTTGTAACCTATTGTCATATTTTCACCATCTTTAAATTCTAAACCGATATTAAGTGTTGGGAAAAGGTTATCATAACTTTTTTTGCTACTGCTGTTAGCAGTTTCTTGTTCAATTTCTACAGATGTATTTTCGTAACGCAAACCTGCTAATAAAGAAACTTTATTAAATTTTTGGCCGTATTGAAAATATGCTGCATTCACAAATTCTTTATAACCAAATGAATTGTTTAAACCAGTATCTGCTACTAAAGGACCATCAGGAAAAACTTGTCTTTCAGCTAAATAAAATTTATTATAAATATCTCTGTAATTACCTCTATAACCAGCTTCGTACTGAATAGATTCACCTACAGGATGTACATAATCTGCTTGTAAAAGAAAACGATCTTCATCTTGATCTTCGATTACTTGTTCTAAATCGTTTAATAAGTTAGTTTGAGTATCTACTTCTGTAATATTATTTAAAATATCTTCTGTTTCAGTTGAGTATTGAGTATTTATAGATAGTTTTTTTCCATTACCATCAAAGTTATTTACATAATCTAAAGTGTATTGAATTCTAGTTTCATCTTCAGACTCGTCTTCAGTTCTAAAAGTAGCTTCATTTATTCCTCCATCAGCATCATATCTGTTAATTTCATTAGAGTTTACATCATCATCATTACCAGAATTATAAATAATGTTACCAATAATACTTGAGTTTTGACTTAAATAATATTCAGCACCAAAACTTGTAAATACAGATCTACCTAATCTATCAAAATTTCTTTGTTCTGCAACTCTTGCATTTGGTGCAGTATCTAAAAAGTAATCAGTATCACTTAATGCATTACCAGGTGTTTCATTATATCTAAAACCTGTATTTGTAAATAGGTTCCATTTTTCAGTTCTCCAGTTAGCGTTAAAAGCTGTACCCACTCTTGCTGGGTAACCTAAATCTAATTGTAAAGAACCATTAAACCCTGTTAATTTATTTTTTCTTAAAATAATATTTAAGATTCCTGCTGTACCTTCTGCATCATATCTTGCAGATGGAGATGTAATAACTTCTACCTTTTCTATAGCTTCTGCTGGTATTTGTCTTAATGCATCTGCACCATTTAAACCAACTAAAGCACTTGGTCTACCATCAATTAAAATAGTAACATTTTCATTACCTCTTAAACTTACAGCACCTTCAACATCAACTTGAACAGAAGGTACGTTACCTAAAACATCACTGGCACTACCACCACGAATTGATAAATCTTTACCTATATTGAATACTTTTTTATCTAAACGAATATCTACAGTTGTTTTTTCTGCAATAATAACTACTTCATCCAAAGAGCTTAAATCCTCAGAAAGTTTAATTGTACCTAAGTTTAAGTTTTTAGTAATTTCTTGTGCAGGGTAGTTTTTAGATTTAAAAGAAATATATTCTATACTAATTATGTATGTTCCTTTTGGAGTTTTAATATTAAAATTACCATCAAAATCTGTAATTCCACCAGAAACTTTATCGGTTTTGGTGTTTTTTATAACAATGGTTGCATACTCTAAAGGTTGATTAGAGTTTGTGTCGATAACTTTACCAGATATTGAAACTTCGTTAGAAGTTGATCCTTGTTGTGCAAATAAAATTGCTGATGATAATAAAAAGCTAAATAGAATAATTTTTTTAATCAAGACTTGTTGGTTTTTAGTTTTAGACTACAAAGTTCTATTTAAGTTTAGTTTATATTAGTTAAAAAAAAGTTAAACAAGTTTTTAAAAAAGTTAAGCTTTATAAAACTGTAGCAATAGCTTCTGTTGGTCTACCAATTACAGCCTTGTTTTTATTGATAATTATTGGGCGTTCAATTAATTTCGGATTTTCTACCATAACTTTAATAATTTCTGAATCTGATAATTCTTTCCCTTTATAGTTTTCTTTCCAAATTTTCTCAGTTTTACGAACTAATTGAATTGGAGTAATGCCTAATAAATTGATAATTTCTGTTAGCTCAGTTTCACTTGGCACAGTTTCTAAATATTTAATAATCTCAAATTCTTTACCAGAATTTTCTAACAATTGTAATCCTTCTCTAGATTTTCTACATCTAGGGTTGTGGTATATTTTTATCATTTTTTCTTAAGTTTCAAAGTTTCAAAGTTTCAAAGTTTCAAAGTTTCAAAGTTTCAAAGTTTCAAAGTTTCAAAGTTTCAAAGTTTCAAAGTTTCAAAGTTTTTAATTTTGATTACTGATTACTGATTACTGATTACTGATTACTGATTACTGATTACTGATTACTGGCTTTTTGCCCATTCAGCATTAAATAGGCCTTTAAAAATGAATTGATATTACCATCCATAACAGCATCAACATTACCAGTTTCGTGAGCAGTTCTTACATCTTTTACTAATTTATAAGGATGCATTACATAGTTTCTTATTTGGCTTCCCCATTCATTTTTCATTTTGTTTGCTTCAATATCATCTCTTGCAGCTTGTTGTTTTTGCAATTCAATTTCATACAATTGCGATTTTAACATTTGCATTGCTGTAGCTCTATTATCGTGTTGAGAACGAGAATTAGAACAAGAAATTTGAATTCCTGATGGTTTATGCGTTAACTGAACTTTAGTTTCAACTTTATTTACATTCTGACCTCCAGCACCACTAGATCTTGCTGTTGTAATTTCTATATCAGCAGGATTTATATCAATTTCAATAGAATCATCAGCAACAGGATATACATAAACAGAAGCAAAAGAAGTATGACGTTTTGCATTAGAATCGAAAGGAGAAATACGAACTAATCTATGTACACCATTTTCACCTTTTAACCATCCAAAGGCATAATCTCCAGTAACTTCTACTGTAACTGTTTTTATTCCTGCAGCATCTCCTGCTTGATAATTGAGTGTTTTTAATTTAAAGCCTTGTTTTTCAGACCACATTGTGTACATTCTAAACAACATTTCTGCCCAATCACAAGATTCTGTTCCTCCTGCACCAGCTGTAATTTGTATTACAGCAGAAAGAGAATCACCTTCATCAGAAAGCATATTTTTAAATTCAATATCTTCTAAAAAAGCACTTACTTTATCAAATTGTTCAATTACTTCATTTTCATCAACTTCATCTTCTTTATAAAACTCATATAAAACATTTACATCTTCATTTAAAGTAATGGCTTTGTTGTAATCTTCTACCCATTTCTTTTTAAAACGTAGTTCTTTCATAACAACTTCTGCTGCTTTTGGATCGTTCCAAAAATCAGGATTTGCTGTTTTTTCTTCTTCATTGGCTATTTCTATGAGTTTTTTATCAATCTCTAAATAAGATTTTAATTTTTCAATTCTAGTAGCTATATCTTTCAGTTGGTCTTGTGTAATCATAAATTTTGTTTTGCTACGTAATTCATCAATTTAAAAATAATTCGTGAATTCGTGGCTAATTTTTATACTGAGTAGTAAGTATAAATTCGAAAAACAAAAATAAATGAAATTTTAAGATTTTAGGTTTTTATAGCTAATACTTATTTTATAGATTTATAAAAATTAATTTTACAATGAAAAAAACACTACTTCTTTTACTTTTCTTATCGCTTTATTTTAACGGGTTTTCGCAATTTCTTACTGAGAAAACTGGTAAAAATCTAAAAAAAGGAATCACCAAATACGAAGGTTATTTTACTTTTTATTATGATGAAAATCAGGATAAAGTTTACTTACAAATTGATAAAATAAATCAAGAATTTCTTTATGTTCGCTCACTTTCAGAAGGTTTAGGTTCTAATGATATTGGCTTAGATAGAGGTCAATTAGGAGGTGGAGTTGTAGTACATTTTAAAAAAGCTGGGAATAAAATTTTAATGGTGCAACCCAATTTAGATTATAGAGCTATTACTGATAATGAAGAAGAAAAAAACTCGGTTAGAGAGGCATTTGCAAAATCTGTTTTACACGGATTTGTTATCAAAGAAACCAAAGAAAATAATTATTTAGTAGATGCAACATCTTTTTTTATTAGAGATGCGCACGGAGTTGCCTCAAGACTAGCAAGAAGCAAAGAAGGGAATTACAGTTTAGATAAAAGTAGAAGTGCATTTAACTTAAAAAGAACAAAAGCATTTCCTAAAAATATTGAGTTCGATGTTTTATTAACATTTAAAGGGTCTCCAAAAGGTAGAAACATTAGAAGTGTTGTGCCAGATGCAAGTGCAGTTACTGTAAATCAACATCATTCTTTTGTAGAATTACCAGATAATAAATACAAACCAAGAAAATACGATCCACGTTCTGGTTCTTGGCAGATGAGTTATTTAGACTATTCTACACCAGTAAATGAAGCCATTACAAAACGTTTTATTTACAGACACAGATTAGAAAAAAAGAATCCAGAAGCAGCAATATCAGAAGCTGTAGAACCTATTATTTATTATTTAGATAGAGGAACTCCAGAACCTGTAAGAAGTGCTTTGTTAGATGGTGGACGTTGGTGGAATCAAGCTTTTGAAGCTGCAGGTTATAAAGATGCTTTTCAGTTTAAAATGTTGCCAGAAGGCGCAGATATGTTAGATGTACGTTATAACGTTGTACAATGGGTACACAGATCTACAAGAGGTTGGAGTTATGGTTCTAATATTTCTGATCCAAGAACTGGAGAAATTATAAAAGGCCACGTAAGTTTAGGAAGTTTACGCATTCGTCAAGATTATTTAATTGCGCAAGCTTTGCAAGCTCCTTTTAAAAATAATTCTGCTGATGATGAATTTGCATTGCAAATGGCAATTGCCAGAATTAGACAATTATCGGCTCACGAAATTGGGCACACTTTAGGTTTTAGTCATAATTTTGCAGCGAGTACAAATGGTAGAACTTCTGTAATGGATTATCCACATCCAAAATTTACTTTAAAAAATGGTAAAATAGATTTTTCTGATGCTTATGATGATAAAATTGGTGCTTGGGATAAAGTAACTGTTGCGTATTCTTATCAAGATTTCCCTAAAGGAATAGATCAGAACAAAGCCCTAAATAAAATTTTAGAAGATGCTTATGCAAAAGGACTAAAATATTTATCAGATTCTGATGCAAGACCTCAAGGTAGTGCAAGTGCAACAGCACATTTGTGGGATAATGGAGGAAATGTTTACGACGAATTAAACAATCTTTTAAAAGTTAGAAAAACTGCAATTGCAAAATTTTCTACGGATAATATAAAAGCTGGTCAACCTTATTCTGTTTTAGAAGATGTGTTTGTACCTCTTTATTTTTTACATCGTTTTCAAACAGAAGCAACAACTAAATTAATTGGTGGTTTAGATTATAGTTATGCTGTTAAAGGCGGAAACCAAACAGTAGTTAAAAGAGTTTCTGGAGATGTAGAGAAAAAAGCTTTAGAAGCCATTTTACAAACGATTTCTGTGGATGAAATTGCGATTCCTAAAGAAAAATTGGCATTATTTCCACCTAGAGCAATTGGTTATAATAGAACTAGAGAATCTTTTAAAAGTAAATTAGGGGTTGCTTTTGATGCTTTTTCTGCAGTAGAAACTGCTTCTGATATGACATTGAATTTATTATTAAATCCGCAAAGAATGTCTCGATTAATAGCGCATAAAAGTTTAGATAAAAATCAATTGGGATTAGATGCATTAATAGATGATTTAGTTGAAGCATCCATAAAAAAAACACATAAAGATAATTACCATCAAGAATTACAAAACGTAATAAATTCTAAAGTTTTAGAGCAATTGTTTTATTTAGGAGCATATAAAAATCAATACAAACAAGTAAATGCCATTGTATTATTTAAGTTAGATGAAATAAAAACTTATTTAAAAACTAAAAACGCATCTGGAATTCAGAAAATTTATGATGCTGCATTATTAAAAATGATTGATGGATATTTAAAAAATCCGACTTCATTTAAAAAATTAGCGGCTCCAAAAATGCCTGATGGTTCGCCTATTGGTAGTGAAGGTTATTAATTTTAAAGACTTTTTAAAAATAGAATTAACAAATATTCACTGAGTTTTAATAAAATGCTCAGTGAATTTTTTTATCTAATAGAATCAAGTAAATAAATATTTTAATGCATAGAAAAATAATTATTACTGGTACAACTTGTACAGGAAAAACAACGCTAGGTAAAAAAATATCTAAAGAATTTGGTATTCCGCAAATAGATTTAGATGATTTGCATTTTTTACCAAATTGGGTAGAAAAAGAAAATGAAGAATTTGTAAATGATGTAAATTCAGAAGTAGCAAAACATCAAGAATGGATTGTTACAGGTAGTTATCAATCACTTTTAAAAGATTCAGTTTGGCAAGAAGCAACTTTAATAGTTTGGTTAGATTATTCTTTGAGCTTAGTTTTAAGACGCTATTTTATTAGAACTTATAAAAGAGTTTTTTTGAAAGAAAAATGTTGTGGAGAAAATTATGAAACTTTAGGTAGAACCTTTTCTAAAGAAAGTTTATTTCTGTGGATATTTAAAAGTTATTGGGTTAGAAAAAAAAGAATGCATCATTGGCAAAACACTCTTTTTACGCATAAAAAATGGCTGATTTTAAAAAATCCTAAAGAAGAAAATAAGCTAAGATTGATGTTAAAACATTAATAATAATTATTCAACAACAATTGTACTTGTACCGTAAATAGGAATTCCTGTTTTTGTAATTCCTTGAACTTCTATCAAATAATTGCTCTTTAAATCCGAAGTAAAAAAGTCGATAATTACCTCGTTATTTTCTGTGGTTTTAATTTGAGGTTCCCAATGTAAAGTAGTTCTTAAATCTGATTTTGTACTTTCTTCAATTCCGTTAATATGATCTGGAGCATAGAATTCTTTGGCTGTGTAAAATCCGATAGCATTAAAATCGATAATTCCTGGTTTTCTCTTTACTTTTGAGTTTAATCCATTTCCATTTCCATTTCCTAATTTAGAGTAGATAGAAATTACAGAGCCGCTATTAGAAAAGAAAGCAGCATCTGCACCAATTAATACATCAACAAAAGAAACATTTGATGCATCTATATTCTGTAAATCTATAATATCTACAGGCATTTCATCATATAAAAATAAAGGTAGTTTGTTGGGTTCTCTATTGATATAAATAGAATCGCCAACTATATTTACACCAGGTATATTGTAAAAAATATCGAAAGCGTTGTTAGAAATAGCAATTTGGTTTTCAATATCGAATCTTCTAAAAGAATTTCCATAAGAAGTTCTAGCATTCATTTCATCTCTTCTAATATCTTTGTCTGTTTTTAGATTAGATTTTATGACAACTTCACTCAGCATATTTTCTTGATTTTTAAAAGCATTTTCAATGTCTTTAATGTATTGTTGATATTTTAAATAAGCATCTAAATTATTTTTATTGTTTTGACTTGCTGTAGTATCTCTGTAAATTTCAGGGCTTTTTTCTTCTTTATTTTTTACTATCAATACTTTTCGATCTCCTTTTTTTTGGGATTTAAAATTGGTTAATCTAGATTCTACTAAAACCGGAATTGAATCATAAAAAACATAAGGACCATAGCTAAAATTTCCATTAGCATCAGAATTTTTAATTGGTTCTTGTTCTATAACTTTACTGTAAAAAGTTAGTCTCGTAGGTAGAGATTGTGGCTTGTAAGGTGCTTTCATACTAAACGTTTTACCAGAAATAAATAGCCCTTTTTCTGCATCAAATCTATTTAACTTTTGATTAAAAAGTAGGTCTTGCCAAGTAAATCTTCGCCAACCATTGGTTCTCATAATTAAATCTAATAAATATTTTCTTTGATTATTTTCTTGTTCTTCAAAGAAATAATTTGGGTTTTCAATTTTTCCTTTTACATCAGAATTTAATAATAAATAAGTTTTAATATTTTCAGCATCTGTGCTTTCTGGAAAAGTATTCATATCCTTTACAGTCAATGATAAAATACTTTCTACATTTTTATCTTTAAAATCATTTACATCAATATTTAGACTTACTTTTTTTCTTGGTGTAAAATAATCTCTCGATTTTTTTATGTTAACATTTACAGTATTATTTTTATTATTTACAAAAACCAATCTTTCGCAAGTTGGTTGGTTACTAGAATTGAATAATGTAATATGTAAAACTCCATTATCTAATTTGTCTATTGGTAACTTTAAAACTTTACTTTTAGATTGCTCTTTTAATTGTTTATTAAATAAGATATTTCCTCTTTTATGTATGACTAAAGTGGTATTGAAAAGACCATTATTTCTATTCGATTTTAAGTTGATAAAAATTTCATCATTATTAATTACTGCATTTAAAACATTACCAACTGGCAAAGCTTTTGGTAAAGGATACGTATAATCAGTGTCTTTAAAACTAATTTTAGCAAAGTAAGTTTCATCTTTTTTAGGAGTAATATTAAACATCCCTAATCCAAATTTTGAAGATGAAAAAGTAGTTACAAGATTATCATCTTGATCATAAATTGAAATAGGTGTTTTTACCTCATTAAAAATTGAATTTTTTAATTTGATGGCAACAAAATTACTCAAGTCGTTTACTAAATAACCACCTTCAGGATAAAAATGAAGATTGGGTTTGTTATCTATGATTTCTTTATTTTCAGTACTTATGGTTAAAGGATTTACTTTATCAGACCAAATCATAATTTCCTTTTGAAAAAATGAAGCAGAACCACTATTTTTCATATAATTAGTATATGCCCTAATTAAATATTTACCAGGTTTTACATCCTCAGAAATTGAGAAATCTCCTGCAACAGAAACTTCTGACATATAAAATTTTTTATGATCTAGAATGCTATCTTTTTCATTAATCAATTCAGCATGTACAACCTTACTTTTATTCGATTTTAAATGATTTGTAGCATCAACCAAATAAGCAGAAAACCAAATACGATCTTCAATATTGTAATTACTCTTATCTGTATGAACAAATATTTTTTCTTGATGATCTACATTTGTAAACTGGTCTAATTTATCTTTAACAACTTCTGTAAAAGTGGAATTCTGCCCAAAAGAAAAGAAATGGACACATAAAATTAATAGAAAAACAAGCTTTTTCATTATAAGGATTTTTGATGCTTAGTAAATGTAGCATCAAAATAAATAATAATTTATTTTTTTAAAAAAATTTAACGTGTATTTACATTTTATTCTATAGTTTAGAACAATGGTTATAGACTTAATTTCAGATACAGTAACTAAGCCAACATCAGAGATGTTAGCTGCAATGATGAATGCAAAAGTAGGCGATGATGTTTTTAAAATGGATCCTACAGTAAACGCACTAGAGCAAAAAGCTGCAAAAATGTTTGGTATGGAAGATGCTCTTTTTTTTCCATCAGGAACAATGGCAAACCAAACAGCCATAAAATTGCACACGCAACCAGGAGATTTAATTATTGCTGATAAATATGCTCATATCTATAATTATGAGAGTGGAGGAGTAGCATTTAATTCTGGAGTTACGTGTAAGTTAATAGATGGAAACAGGGGTATGTTTACAGCAAGTCAAATTGAAGAATTTGCTGCTGTAAAACCACAAATTTATTTGCCTTTTACCAAAATGATTTGTGTAGAAAACACGACAAATAAAGGTGGTGGAGCTTGTTGGGATTTTTCTGAATTAGAAAAAATTAAACAAGTGGCACAAAAAAACAATTTAGCTTATCATTTAGATGGTGCAAGATTGTTTAATGCTATGGTTGCAAAAAAACAAACTCCAAAACAATATGGAGCCCTTTTTGATACTATTTCTATTTGTTTGTCTAAAGGTTTAGGAGCTCCAATTGGTTCTCTTTTATTGGGGTCTAAAAAAAATATTGCTTATGCTTTAAGACTTCGAAAATTATTAGGAGGCGGTATGAGACAAGTTGGTTTTTTAGCTGCAGCTGGTATTTATGCTCTAGATAATAACATAGAAAGATTAGCAGAAGATCATAAAAAAGCAAAAGAAATTGCTACTGTTTTAGAAACCTGTAGTTATGTTACTAAAATAGAACCTGTAGAAACCAATATTCTAATTTTTTATGTAGATGATAAAATTGGTGTAGATAATTTTATTGAAAAAATGGCAGCAAAAAATATTCTATTAACGCCTATGGGCGAAGGTAAAATTAGAATTGTAACCCATTTAGATTATACAGATGACATGCACGAAATTTTATTAAAAGAGCTAAAAGCTTTTTAAAAATAGAAACGAACTACTGGCGATATTGGTGAAGCAAAAATACTTTTGTTTTCATCATACAAAACGTCATAACGAATTCCCAACGCAAATCTGCCTTGGTTGTAAGCGACACCTAAATGTAAGGCTGGGAAATTTGTACTTATAGAATTACCATTAAAAGTAGATTGGTTTGCAAAATAGTAATCAAAATCTGTAGAAAATTGAACTCCAAAATTGGTTTGATACAATCCAATAATACTTGTACTGTATACATTTGTTGTAAAATCATTAATTTCACTGTATAGATAACCAAGTCCTGCACCTAAAGCAAAACCATTATCAAAATTATAGATTGCACTTGGCGAAATACCAATAGTTGTTTGATTACCAAAACTAGCTGTAAAACCACCACCAAATTGAACGTTGTCCCAAAAATCAGATTTTTGTTGAGCAGCAAGCGGTATTGAGAAACCTAAAAATAATACTAAGAATAACTTTTTCATACAATTGTTTAATTTAACGCATCTAACCTAGCCAATTCTTTATAATTTTTGTTTAATTTTCGTAAAAGAATTCCGTAGACTAATTTGTAAAACAACCATAGAAATACCAAAATAATAATTAATGCAACAACTTGACTAATAATAGTTATAGTAATAATTTGGCTCATATCAATAGCCAAATTATCAGGATTCATTGTTTGCATTAATTTATCAGAGTCAGAAAACATTACTACATTTAAAACTATGCTGATAAGAAAAACAGTAGCTAGATTATAAAAAACATAGTACTTAACTGTTTTTCTAATTCGTAGAATATTTTTCATTAATTTTCTTGTACTATCAGTTAAAGATACTCTTTGATGATTGTTGTAAAATAAATACAAAAATATGGCAATAATTATGTAGTGTAAAACTACAAATACCTTTAAAAACCCTGTTAAATTAAGGTCTTCATATACTTGATAAAAACTATCAGGAATCACAAAATTTAAAGCACTCCAGAATAAAAATTCTAAAATACCAATAATAAAAATCCATTTTACAATAGATGAAGATTTTGAATGAGCAAGTTTATAAATCTCTTTAGCAGAGTGTTTATTTTGCTCTTCAGGCTGATTTTTCCAAGCCTTTTTATAATTGTCTAATACATCCATAAACTATGGGTTTAGTATATTTTTTAATTTTTCTTTAGCTCTGTTCATCTTTACTCTTGCATTTACAGAGGTAATTCCTAATGTTTCAGATATTTCTTTATAAGGTTTATCTTCTAGGTATAAGAAAATAAGCGCTTTATCAATATCATTTAATCTGTGTATGGCTTTATACAAAGCACCTAGTTGTTTTTCTTCTGTATCATCATAATCTGTAGCTTTAATTTTATACGCAAAATCGCTAATATCTTGTGTTTTTACTGTTCTAGTCGATTTTCTATACAAAGAAATAGCGGTGTTTAAAGCCACTCTATACATCCAAGTACTAAATTTAGAATCTCCTCTAAACTTCGGATAGTTTTTCCAAAGTTGAATTGTTATTTCTTGAAACAAGTCATTATGAGCATCTCTATTTGTAGTATATACTCTACAAATTTTATGTGCTATATTTTGGTTTGTCTCAAAGTCCGATAAAAATTTAATCTCTAAATCTTTCTGCACTTGTAGTTAGTTGGTTTATTTATTAGTACCAAAATAGTACAAATTGTTACATTATTTTTCAATAAATTTTAATTTAAAATAAAATTCATAAATTTGTTGAATAAAATACAAATTAAATTGAACAATATTAAACAAGATTTTACTATTAAAGACCTTGAAAATATTTCAGGAATAAAAGCGCATACCATAAGAATTTGGGAAAAGCGTTACAATTTATTGCAACCAAAAAGAACAGATACCAACATAAGATATTATTCTCCAGAGAACTTAACTAAGCTTTTAAATATTGTTTTATTAAACAAAAATAATTTTAAGATTTCTAAAATTGCAGCAATGTCAGAAGATGATATTACTACAAAATCTAGAGAATTAGCCTTTAATATTGCTATAAATGATGAAGCCATAAATGCTTTAAAAGTAGCTATGTTTCAGTTTGATAAAATTCTATTTAATAATACGTACAACAAGCTTTTGCATAAAAAAACGTTTAGAGAAATCTTTAAAGATATTTTCATTCCGTTTTTAGACCACATTGGTTTATTGTGGCAAACCGAAACTTTATTGCCAGCTCACGAACATTTTATATCAAATTTAATTGCACAAAAAATTCAGACGAATACAGAAAAATTACAATACAGTATTAGCAACACCAATAAAACTTATGTGTTGTTTTTGCCAGAAAATGAAATACACGAATTAGGTTTATTGTATTTAAATTACGAATTAGTACTTAGAGGGCATCACACAATATACTTAGGGCAGAGTTTACCTTTAAATAATCTAAATTATTTCTTAGAAAGTGAGCGTGAAGTTTGTTTTATATCATCCTTTACAATTCAGCCTTATGACGATAAAATAGAGGGCTATTTTAATCAGATAGAAGAGGTTATGAAAGATACCAAAAATCAATTTATTGCTGTTGGTAGAAAGGTAGATAAAGTAAAACATCTACAATTAATAGATAATATCCAATTACACTATTCAATATCAGATTTGTTAAAGGTCTTATAATTTTTATTTCTTCCATTAATATTGTTTAGTAAATTGCTATATTTGTTGAACAAATTATTTAAATGGATAAAAGTGTACATATTATAGGTTCTGGTTTTTCTGCTTTAGCGGCTTCTTGTTATTTGGCAAAACAAGGTTATAATGTAAAGGTTTTAGAAAAAAATAATACATTAGGTGGTAGAGCAAGACAATATAAAAAGGATGGTTTTACTTTCGATTTAGGTCCTTCTTGGTATTGGATGCCAGATGTTTTTGAACGTTTTTTTGCTGATTTTGGTAAAAAGCCTTCAGATTATTACACCTTAGATAAGTTAAGTCCGGGTTACGAAGTATATTTTGGTAAAAACGATTCCATAACAATTTCTGATCGTTTAGAAGAAATTTATGATTTGTTCGAAAAAGAAGAAAGAGGAAGTAGTAAACATTTAAAAAGTTTTTTAGATTCTGCCAAAGCAAATTACAATACTGCTATAAAAGATTTAGTCTATAAACCTGGAGTTTCGCCTTTAGAACTAGTAAATACAACTACAATTGCAAGAGTAACTCAGTTTTTTTCTACCATTAGAAAACAAGTTAGAAAGAATATAAAAAATAAAAAGTTAATTCAAATTTTAGAATTCCCAGTTTTATTTTTAGGGGCAAAACCAAGCAATACTCCAGCATTCTATAATTTTATGAATTATGCAGATTTTGGTTTAGGAACTTGGCACCCAAGAGGAGGGATGTACAAAGTTATTGAAGGAATGGTAACCTTAGCTAGGAGTTTAGGTGTTCATTTTGAGTTGAATGCAAACGTAGAAAAGATTTTGGTTGATGATCAAAAAAAGGTAAAAGGATTATTGGTTAACGGAAAACAGGTTGATACAAATTTGGTGTTAAGTGGTGCAGATTATCATCATACAGAAACATTATTAGATACTAATTTAAGACAATATTCAGAATCTTATTGGTCTAAAAAAACATTTGCACCCTCTTCATTATTATTTTATGTTGGTTTTGATAAGAAAATAAAAAATGCAAGTCATCATACATTATTTTTTGATTCTGATTTTGATGCACATGCAGAAGAAATTTACGACAATCCAAAATGGCCTACAAATCCTTTATTTTATGCCAATTTTACTTCGATGACAGATAAAACTTCTGCACCAGAAGGTAAAGAAGCCGGCTTTTTCTTAATTCCTTTAGCACCGGGTATAAAAGATACAGAAGAATTAAGAGAAGCGTATTTTCATAAAATAATGGACAGATTTGAGCAATTAACAAACCAAGAAGTTAAAAAACACGTATTGTTTAATAGGTCTTTTTGTGTAAAAGATTTCGAGAAAGAATACAACTCATATAAAGGTAATGCTTATGGTATGGCAAATACATTATTACAAACTGCATTTTTAAGGCCAAAAATTAAAAGTAGTAAAGTAAAAAATTTGTATTTTACAGGACAGTTAACTGTGCCAGGTCCAGGTGTACCTCCTGCATTAATATCAGGAAAAATAGCATCAGACTTAATCATCAAAAATCAACAGTAAAATGAAAGAATTATTCGACAACGTTTCTAACAAATGCAGTAAAATTGTTACCAAAAGTTATAGTACTTCATTTTCTTTAGCTGTAAATATGTTATCGCCCAAAATTAGGGTAGATATTTATAATATTTACGGTTTTGTACGTTTTGCTGATGAAATTGTAGATACCTTCCATAATTACAATAAAGAAGAATTAATGGCGCATTTTGAGCGCGATTATTATATGGCAAAAGAACAAGGTATTAGTTTAAATCCGATTTTAAATTCTTTTCAGCAAACTGTAAAAAGGTATAATATCCCTGATGAAATGGTTCAAGCTTTCTTAAAAAGTATGAAAGCAGATTTACATAAAACACAATACCAAACAAAAGCAGAGTACGATGAATATATTTATGGTTCTGCAGATGTTGTAGGTTTAATGTGTTTAAAAGTTTTTGTTGATGGTAATGAAGATCAATACGAAAATTTAAAAGATGCAGCAATGCGTTTGGGTTCTGCTTTTCAAAAAGTAAATTTCTTACGAGATTTAAAAGATGATTACGAGGTTTTAAATCGTTCGTATTTTCCGAATGTAGATTTAGGGCAGTTAAATGCCATTTCTAAACAAATTATTATCGATGAAATAGAGGCCGATTTTGATTATGCATATACAAACGGAATTTTAAAATTACCTGTAGAAGCAAAATTCGGAGTTTATATGGCTTATAGGTATTACAGAAGGTTACTAAAGAAATTAAAAGCAGTACCTTCAGAAAAAATTATGGATACAAGAATCCGTATTTCAGACCCAATGAAAATAAATTTGTTGGCTAGGAGTTATGTAAAATATAAATTGAATATTATTTAAAAATGTTTGTTTTAATCACTTTAGGAGTTTTTTTATTGATGGAAGGCATAACTTGGTGTACTCATAAATATGTAATGCACGGCTTTGGTTGGTTTTTACATGAAGATCATCATGAACCTGGTTATCCTCATGTATTTGAAAAAAATGATGCCTTTTTTATTGTTTTTGCAATACCAAGTATGGCTTTATTTTATTTTGGTACATATACAGCTCACACTTATTTGTTTTTTATAGGTTTAGGAATTTTATTTTACGGAATTGCCTATTTTTTAGTTCATGATGTTTTAATCCATCAACGTTTTAAATGGTTTAAAAGAACAAATAACAGATATTTAAAAGGATTAAGAAAAGCACATAAAATTCATCATAAAAATATGGGAAAAGAAGACAGCCAATGTTTTGGAATGTTGTTTGTGCCATTTAAATATTTTAAAAAACCTAAAGCTTAGTGTTTTTATACCTGCTTTTAAATCTTGGATCTTTTAGTATTCCTTTTGCATATTCTTTCGAAAAAAATATGCGATTCATAAAACATTGGAAAGCAGTTTTCTTATCATTAACCATAGTAGCAACCATTTTTTTAATTTGGGATGCTATTTTTACTGCAAACGGAGTTTGGGGTTTTAATCCTGATTATCACATTAATTTATTACTCTTTGGAATGCCGATAGAAGAATGGCTTTTCTTTTTTTGCATTCCTTATGCAAGTATTTTTATTCATTATTCTTTAGCTTATTTTAAACCTGATTTATTAATATCTGAAAAAATTACAAAAGGAATTACACTTTTTTTTATGGTAATTTTAGTTCCGGTAATTTTTATGAATACAGATAAAGCTTACACATTTGTAAATTATCTATTTTTAGAATTTGTTTTGCTGATAGGTTTTTTCTTCGGATTAAAATATTTACAAAGATTTTACATCGCTTTCTTAATAATCTTAGTTCCTTTTTTTATTGTAAACGGAATTCTGACAGGTACAGGCATAGAAGAACCTGTAGTTTGGTACAATAATGCAGAAAATTTAGGTATTCGACTTTTAACCATACCAATAGAAGATATTGGTTACGCATTCACTATGCTTTTTGGTAATGTTTTTCTGATAGAAAAGTTTAAGAAAAAAATTTAAAATAGAAATCTTTTTCAAGTTGAACTTGTTCAACAATTTAATCAATAGATTTTTTAATTTTTGTAATTGAAACCTACAATTGAATTATGAACCTTTTAAAAAAATTAAAAATTGCAATTTTTACCGTAATTTTAATACTGATTTCAAACACTGCTTTTACACAGATTACAAACGATATTTCGCATGAAGATGCTTTAAAAGTATTGTTAGCAGCAAAGAAAAAAGCAGAAGAAACTAATGTTTTAGTAAATATTGCTGTTGTTGATGCTGGTGCCAATTTAAAAGCATTTATTAGAATGGATGAATCTTTTTTAGGGAGTATAGATGTTGCCATTAAAAAAGCAAAAACAGCTAGATATTTTGATATAGATACAGGAAAATTAGGCGAATTAACACAACCTGGTGGAATTATTTATAATATTGAACATTCTAATGGAGGTTTAATAACTTTTCCTGGTGGCTATCCTATCAAAAATAAAAATGGAAAAATTATTGGTGCAATTGGTGTTAGTGGTGGTACAATAGATCAAGATAGAGCAATTGCAATTTTTGGAGCAGAATCAATCATCTAATAAAATATAAAAATAAAATAATGAATTATATCAAAACATATTTTCTAGTATTTGTCTTGTTTTTATCGCAAGTTTTATTATCGCAAAATACAGATAATTTAATGTTGTACAGACAAGATTTTAAAAATACTGCAGGTAAAAATACGGTTTCTGTTACTAGTTATGTAAAAAATGGAGCACATTACATTTTTGCAGGTGGAATAGGAGATATTGATGTTTATCAATTAGACGAAAAAGGAATTTTAACCCCAATTAGCAATCACGAATTGCATATGAAAAAGGGACCAGCAAGAGGTATGGTTGCAGACAATATTAATGGTACAGATTTTCTTTTTGTGGCTAATAAATTTGGTAACGTAATTGAAACTTTTAAAATTCTAGAAAATGGAAGTTTAGAGCGAGTTTCTTTGGTAGAAGACACAGAGGATACGCATTTAGGAACTGCAATTACTTTGCAAGTTGTACATATGAAAAATGATGCTTACTTGTTTATTGGCGGTTTAGAAGAAAACCCTGGGTTAAGTAGTTTTAAAATTCATAATGATGGTAAGTTAACCCACGTAAAGTCTATGAAAGACAACGATAAAATTCACACAGATGGAATTATTGGAATGTTTACACACAAAATTAATGGAAAAACTTTTTTATACACAGGTGGTTTTCAAGATAATGGGGTAAGTAGTTTTAGGATTTACGATAATGGTAAGTTTAAAAACATCAATAATATTAGTGATAATGATACAGATCGTTATTTAACAGGTGCTTATCCTGTAACTGGAGTAGGTTTAGGCGATAATAAATATGTAATTGTTGGGCACAGACATCATAAATATTACAAAAGAAAAGGATTCATTAAAAAAACAGATTTTCTATATCATGGAGATGCTGTAAGTATTTTTAAGGTTGATAAAAAAGGTGCATTAGTTCCGCATTTTGTTTTAAAGGATGATGAAAAAACAAAACTGATTGGTCAAACTAGAATAGAAGTAGTTTCTGTAGAAAACAACGAAGCAGTTTTGGCTGTAGGTACTAGAAATGACGCAAGTATTCAATTATTAAAATTATCAGAAGCAGGTGTTTTAAGTCCGATAAATTATTTAGAAACCGGTTTTGAAATTTATTACGGATTAAGAGCGCATCAAATTAATGGACAAAATTTCTTAATTGCAGGTGCTTTTAATTGGGGTTTACAAAAAATAGCGACTTATAAAGTTGATGCTAAAATCAATAGAAAAGGTAAGGTTTTAAGACATATGGTAAATCTAAAATATAAAGAGGATGCTACTGAAAAACAAGTTAACGATGCTGTAAAAGCTTTTGTAGATCTTAAAAATAAAATTCCTGAAATTGTAGATTTAGAATGGGGTTTAAATGATAGTACAGAAGGCCATACAAAAGGATTAACACATTGTTTTACCTTAACTTTTAATGATGAAAATGCTAGAGAGGTATATCTTTTTCATAAAGAACATCAAAAAATGGTAAAAAAAATAGGTCCAATTATTTCAGATGTTTTAGTTTTGGATTATTGGACAAAATAAAATTAAAATAAAAAGATATGAGTACTTTAAAAAGTAAAAAAGCGATAATTACTGGTGGTAGTAAAGGTTTAGGAAAAGCAACTGCTATAGCATTTGCAAAAGAAGGAATTGATGTTGCAATTACTGGTAGAACAGAAAGTGTTTTAAAAGAAACTGTAGCTGAATTGGAAACTTACGGAGTTAAGGCAACTTACGCTGCTTTTGATGTAGGTGATTATGATGATGTAAAAACTAATATTAAAACGATTATAGACACTTTAGGAGGTGTAGATATTTTGGTAAATAATGCAGGTATTGCAGCAATAGGTTCTTTTATGGATATGGAAGTTGCAACTTGGAGCAAAATTATACAAACCAATGTTATGGGGATGTATTATGTTACCAAAGAGGTTTTACCACATTTAATTGAGAAAAACGAAGGTGATATTATTAATGTATCTTCTACAGCAGGTTTAAACGGAAATGCAAATATTTCTGCTTATAGTGCTTCTAAATTTGCAGTAATAGGTTTATCAGAATCTTTAATGAAAGAAGTTCGCAAGCTCAATATTAGAGTAAATACATTAACACCAAGTACCATAGAATCTGATTTAACCATCGATTTAGGAATGTTAGAAAAAGGTTCAGATCACGTTTTACAACCTGAAGATTTTGCAGAATTAATTTTAGCGGGTTTAAAATTACCAAGAAGAGCTATGTTAAAAGGCGCTTCTTTATGGTCTACAAATCCTTAAAATTTAGTTGATGTTACAAACTTTGTAACCATTCATACAATCTATCTGGCCATGTTGCTAATCTTCCTTTGCCAATAGCAAAAGAATAGCCATGGCCTCCTGTTGGATAAATATGCATTTCAGCTTTAATGCCTTTATCATTTAAAGCTTTATAAAATTCTAAACTATTTGCTACAGGTACTGCCTTATCATCAGCAGAATGCACTAAAAAAGTGGGTGGTGTATTTTTGGTAACTTGTAACTCATTAGAATATTTAGTTTTTAAAGTTTCGCTAGCGTTTGTACCTAATAAATTATTTTGAGAACCTTTGTGCGTGTATTTGTCCTGCATAGAAATAACAGGGTAAATCAGCATCATAAAATTAGGCTTTGCAGAGATTGTATCTAAAGGTTGTTCTTTAAAATTGTTAGACTCACTAAATAAAGTGCCTAAACTAGCTGCTAAATGTCCACCCGCAGAAAAGCCCATAATTCCTATTTTATCAGGATGTATTCCCCATTCTTCAGCATTATTTCTTACCAACCTTATGGCTCTTTGAGCATCTTGCAAAGGTGCTTCATGACGAACAATTAAAGATTTAGAAGTTGGTAATCTAGATTTTAAAACAAAAGCTGTAATTCCTTTGCTGTTAAACCATTTGGCAACATCTGTACCTTCCCAATCATAAGATAAAATTCGATAGCCACCTCCAGGACAAATAATAACAGCTTTGTCAGAGATATTTTTTTTAGCAGGTAAAAAAACTTCTAAAGTTGGTTCTTTAACTAAAGCAATTCTTTTAATTCCGTCTATTGTAGTGGTCTCTTGTTCTTCAGTAGGTTTAGTGTTGGGTATTGTATCCCAAAGATTAATAATTTTAGATTGAGAAAAGCTAGTATTCATCATTAGTAATAAAAAAAGAAGTGTAAATAATTTTCTCATAATTTAATCTGTAAGTTTATGGAAAATTACATTTAATTTTATTTTATCACAAGTAAAAATATGAAAAAGACAGAAACGAATTACTATAGGTATATTTTTACCATTTCTCTCCAATATCTGGCTTTATGAGCTTCATCATCCCACTCAAATAATTGATGTGAGATGCCTTTTTCATTAAGGATATTAGATAAAGTATAATTGCTTTCAAGAAAAGAATCTTCTTTACCAATGGTTAAAATAATATCCATTTTGTCTAATTGCTCAATTAGACTAATATCATCAAGATTTTTTAAATATTGATTTGGCATATTAAAATAAACGAAATCATTATGAAAACCACTTAATAAATCTCTAAAATAGCCTTTAGATTTAGTTAAATCGTAACGACCACTCATACCTAATACTTTACAAAATAAATGTGGATGACGCATAGCAACATTCACAGCATGATAAGCACCTAAACTGCAGCCAGCAGAAATAATATTGGGGTTGTTGTTAATTAAATTGGCAAGTGGTAAAACTTCTTCAAGTACATATTTTTCATATTGAATATGTCTATAAATACGATATCCTGGATGAGAAAAACTATTGTAAAAAGATTCTAAATCAACACTATCTACACAGAAGATTTGGAGATCGCCATTATTAATTTTATCTTCTAAAGATTTAATAACTCTCCAGTTTTCATAATCATAAAAACGACCCATTCTAGGAGGGAAAAAAAGTACTTTGGCACCTGAATGCCCAAAGACTAATAATTCCATCTCTTTTTCAAGATTAGGACTAAACCACTTATGATATTCTCTTTCCATAAAGAATTTTTTGTGGTAAAGATAGTTCCTAAACTATATTTCTTCAAGAATTTTCTGAGGAAATATTTCTGAATTAGTTTTTAAAGTGTTTACTATCAATTCGTAACCTAAAGCATTAAAATGTAATCCATCTGCTTCGAAAAATATAGTATCGGGATTTCCATTTTGGTCCAAGAATTTATTATAGATATCTATAAAGTGTAAATTATCATCTTTAGTTGTTAAGTTTTTAACAATTGTATTTGTATAACGAATACTACTTAACAAATGAAAACGAGCAATACTAGGTTTTATAGAAATTACAGCACATTCTATATTGCCATATTTAGCTCTAATTTTTGCTATTAAATTTTCTAAATATAAATATACTTCTTCCGGGTGTCTACCATCACCTAAATCATTATCACCAGCGTAAATTACTATGGAATCTATATCTTCTATATTTTTAAAAACACGATCAAAATACCAAGTACAAGCGGCTAGAGTAGAACCTCCAAAACCTAAATTTATAGGATTGTAATCCTTAAAAACTGTTGTTAAATCGTTCCATAAAGTAAATGTAGAACTACCATAAAAAACCATTTTTGGCTTATATTCTAACCCTTCAATTTCATTTTCCAAACGTACTACATCATCATGGTACCAAAACATCTATTCTAATATTTTTAAAAATCAGTTTGCAAATATAAAATTTTAAAATTAAAGTGAGTTTTAGTGAATAAAATTCAATTTTTTTAACATTTTTTAAGCAATTTTGCATTTAATTTACATCAGAATTTAGCTAAGAATTTTTTATAAAAAAATAAGAAAAGTTGTAAGGTTGTAATTAAATAACGACTACTATTTTCAAAACAAATTAATCACAGATAATTAAAGTTATAATTTAATGAAATTTATTAGAAAACTACTATTTATTGCAGTAGCGGTTACACTAACTACTTGCGATAATCTTTTTGAATACAGTGTGTATTCTGCTGATGTTAAATCGGAACAAAAAAATACTACATCCAAAAATTTAGAACTATTAAAACATATAACCATAACTGAACAAGATTTTAAATTTGCTTTTGTTACAGATGTACATTATTCTTATAATAATTTAAGAACGGTTATAGAAGATATTAATAAAAGAGATGATGTTTTATTTGTAGTTTTTGGTGGTGATATTGCAGATCAAGCATTGTTAAAAGAATTTGAGATTTTTTATGATATTATGAAAAATCTAAACAAACCGTATTTTACTGTTATTGGTAACCATGATTATAATTCAGAAGGTAGTCTAATTTATAGTAGAATGTTTGGGGATTTTAATTATTCTTTTGTATTTAACAACAATAAATTTGTACTTTTTGATGATATTATTTGGGAAAGCAATAAAGATCCAGATTTTGATTGGTTAGCAGATGATTTAAGTGATCATGCAAATTATAATCAAGTTTTTGCTTTTGCTCACATACCAACTTATGTAAGTAGAGATTTAACGCCAGAAATGAGAGAAACTTACCAAGGTTTAATGGAAGATAATAATGTTTCGCTTTCATTACACGGGCATACGCACAGCTATTTTTATGAAGAAGGTGATGTAGATTATTTAATTGTACCATCATTAAAAGATCCTGTTTATGCAACAGTTCAAATTCAGGATAAAGATTTTAATGTAGAACTTATAGAATTATAATTAGAATGAAAAATAAAAACATATACATATTAGTACTGTTCTTCTTCATTTTTTCAAAAACATATGGGCAAGATGACAATTTAGATAAAAAAAATGCTTGGTATGTACCAGATTACGTAAAAGTTCAATTTGCAGGTAATATAGGTTTTGTATCACTTGGTGCAGGTTATCAGATATTTAATAAAGTATTGTATTCAGAATTGTTATATGGTTATGTGCCAGAAGTGGTTTCTAAAACAGATCGAATTCATTTAATTACAATTAAAAATACTTTTCCTATTTATAGAAAGAAAATAGGAAACAATTTAACTATTACACCTATAGCTGGTATTACAACATCTTATCAAATAGGTACAAACAGTTTTACAACATTACCAGAAATTTATCCAGAAGGTTATTATGTGCCAAATGCATTTCATTTTACACTATTTGCAGGCGGATTAATTCATAAAGACTTTAAGAAAAAAAATGTTTTTAGTGGTTTAGATTTTTATGCAGAAGTTGGTACTGTAGAAACTTATTTGTGGTACACGATAACCTCTAAAGAAGTGGGTTTAAACGATGCTTTTAGTGCTAGTTTTGGTTTCAATTTTTATTTTTAAAGTTGATAAAAGTCAGAAATAAAAAAATCCTAGTTTACATTATGTAGACTAGGATTTTTTTTATTTTTGTTGATTTTTTAAATGGATGTTATTTTGGAAATTTATCCTTAATTTTTTCTAAGGATAAATTATGAATACTACCAACGTGTGTATGTTGTTTTCCTAAATCTGGCTTGTAAGTTCCTGCTTGTACTTGACCACCAATTTGTTGATAAGCTTCTCTAAAAGACATTCCTTCTACCACTAAATTATTGATAGAATCTACCGTAAATAAATATTGATATTTTTCATCATTTAAATCGATGTCTTTTACAATTACTTGCTGAATTGAGTAATTAAAAATGTCTAAAATATCCTTTACATCTTCAAAAGCAGCAATAATATTTTCTTTTAATAACTGAAAATCTCTGTGATAACCAGTTGGTAAATTGTTTGTTATTAATAACATTTCTGAATGTAAAGCCTGAATTTTATTACATTTTCCACGGATTAACTCAAAAACATCAGGATTTTTTTTGTGTGGCATAATGCTACTTCCTGTTGTTAATTCATCAGGAAAAGTGATAAACCCAAAATTCTGACTCATATATAAACAAACATCCATAGCAAAACGAGCCATTGTGTTACACAAACCTCCTAAAGCTGCAGCAATTGAGCGTTCGCTTTTTCCTCTACTTAATTGGGCAGCAACTACATTGTATTTTAAGGTTGCAAAATCTAATGCTGCCGTAGTTAATTCTCTATCAATAGGAAAAGAAGAACCATAACCAGCTGCAGATCCTAAAGGATTTTGGTCTACAACTTTAGAAATTGCATTTAATACATAAACATCATCAATTAGTAATTCAGCATAAGCAGAAAACCACAAACCAAAAGATGATGGCATTGCCACTTGCAAATGTGTATAACCAGGTAATAATGAATCTTTGTGAGTTTCTGCAAGGTTTAATAAAGTTTCAAAAAGTGATTTTACTTTATCATTAACAATCGCTAAATTTTCTTTATAATACAGTTGTAAAGCCACTAAAACTTGATCGTTTCTAGAACGAGCAGTATGAATTTTTTTACCAACTTCTCCTAATTTATTGGTCAATTCCCACTCAATTTTAGAATGTACATCTTCAAAAGAAGGTTCAATAACAAAAGTTCCGTTTTCGATGTCAGCAGCTAATTCTTCTAAACCTTTTTTTAAGTCCGCTAATTCATCAGCAGAAATAATTCCAATAGATTCTAGCATTATTGCGTGTGCTAAAGAAGCTTGAACATCATATTTTGCAATATGAATGTCAATTTCTCTATCATTACCCACTGTAAAGTTTTCTATTTGTTTATCTATTGAAAATCCTTTATCCCAAAGTTTCATATTTTTTATTTTTTAATGTCAGGTTGAGCGCAGTCGAAACCTAAGTAATTTTATATAATTAACCTCTCGACTGCGCTCGAGGAGACATTTTTTTAACGATCACTGTGTTTAACAACTCCACATAAATCTGTATTCCTTCTTCAATTTCTGCCAAATATATAAATTCGTTTGCAGAATGAGAACGAGTGCTATCTCCAGGGCCTAATTTTAAAGATTGGCAACTCAATACAGATTGATCAGAAAGGGTAGGAGAACCATAAGTTTCTCTTCCCATTGCTATTCCTGCTTTTACCAAATCGTGATCAGTAGAAATAGAAGATGAATTTAATCGTAAACTTCTAGGAATTATTTCTGTACAAGGAGATTGTTCTTGTAAAATTGTTGCAATTTCTTGATTCGAATAGGCATCATTAACACGAACATCAACAACCAAATCTACGTGAGCAGGAACAACATTGTGCTGTTTACCTGCATTTATTTGAGTAACTGTCATTTTTACATCACCCAAAGCTTCAGAAGATTTCTCAAATTTAAAATCTTTGAACCACTGTAAAACTTCAATGGTATTATAAATTGAGTTGTTGTCATTTGGATGTGCAGCGTGACTTGGAGTCCCTTTTACAACTGCATCAAAAACTACCAATCCTTTTTCTGCAACCGCTAAATTCATTAAAGTTGGTTCACCAACAATGGCAACATCAATTTTTGGAATTATTGGTAACATACTATTCAATCCATTTGGTCCGCTATTTTCTTCTTCTGCAGAAGCTACAATTACCAGATTGTATTTCAAGTTTTCTTGAGCATAAAAATTGGTGAAAGTTGCAATTAAAGATACCAAACATCCACCTGCATCGTTAGAACCTAAACCAAATAATTTACCATCTTCTACAAATGCTTTTAAAGGGTCATTTGTATATGCAGAATTAGGTTTTACAGTATCGTGATGCGAGTTTAATAATAAAGTTGGTTTGCTTTCATCAAAATGCTTGTTGGTTGCCCAAACGTTATTTTTAGTTCTTTTAAACGGAATTTCAAATTCTATAAACCAAGCTTCAATTAAGGCCGCAGTTTTGTCTTCTTCCGTTGAAAAAGATTGGGTTTCAATTAAACTTTTTAAAAGTGAAATTGCTTTTTCTGTTAATTTTTCAATAGTCATCATTATAATGTAATTGTTGTAAAATTATCGTTTTCTTTTGTTAGCATTGCTGTATTACCAATATGAACTTTTTGTACGCCATTGTTAAGCGCATCAAAACAATTGTCTATTTTAGGAATCATTCCGTCTGTAATAATTTTAGCATCTAATAATTCTTTATAAGAATTTGTGTTGATGTTTTTAATCACTGAATTTTTATCAGAAAAATCTTGTAAAACACCATTTAATTCAAAGCAATAGTATATTGATGTCTCATAAATATCACTCATTCCAACACCAATGGTACTTGCAATTGTGTCTGCATTTGTATTTAATAATTGTCCATTTCCATCGTGAGTAATGGCACAAAAAACAGGAGTAAAATCAGCTTGAATTAATTTATCAATAGAATTAGAAGCCACTTTTTTTACATCGCCTACAAAACCAAAATCAATATCTTTTACAGGTCTTTTGTCTGATTTTATACTGTTGATGTCTGCACCAGTTAAACCAATGGCATCTACTTGTAAAGCTTGTAATTTAGCCACTACATTTTTATTGACTAAACCTCCATACACCATCGTGATTACTTCTAAAGTTTCAGCATCAGTAATACGTCTGCCATTTATCATTTTAGATTTAATACCTAATTTTGATGCAATGTGAGTTGCTCGTTTTCCACCTCCATGAACTAAAATTTTATGTCCTTCAAGGTTAGAAAATAGTTTTAGAAAAGCATTTAAAGAAGTTTCATCTTCAATAATATTTCCACCTATTTTTATGATTGATAGTTTTTCCATTTTTTAGCTGTTGGCTTTTAGCTGTTAGCCATTAGCAGCGAAATGCTAAAAGCTAAATGCTAAGAGCTGTTATAAATCTTCTAATATTTTCTTTAACACCAATTGCGCAGCATACGTTCTGTTATTTGCTTGTTCTATAACCAAAGAACTATCAGAATCTAAAACTGCATCTTCAACAACAACATTTCTTCTAACAGGTAAACAATGCATAAATTTAGCATCACCAATTTTATCTTTTGTGATAGTCCAATTTGCATCAACTTCTAAATTTTGACCATAATTTTCGTAAGAACTCCAGTTTTTAGTATACACAAAATCAGCATCTTTAAAAGCTTCTTCTTGATTGTGAATAATAGGTGTGTCTTTTGTAATTTCTGGATTTAAATTATATCCTTCAGGATTTGCAATTACAAACTCAACATCCATTTTTTGCATAGCCTGTGTAAAACTATTGGCAACTGCGTGTGGCAAAGCTTTAACATGAGGCGCCCAACTTAACACCACTTTAGGTTTCTTTTTTGTTGAGTTTTCTGCAATGGTTATAGCATCTGTTAAGCCTTGTAAAGGGTGACCAGTAGCACTTTCCATGCTTACAACTGGCACAGAAGCAAATTTTACAAAAGAGTTTAAAATTTGCTCAGATTCGTCTTTTTCTTTGTCTGTTAAACTCGGGAAGGCCCTAACTGCAATAATATCGCAATATTGAGAAACCACAGCTGCAGCCTCTTTAATATGTTCTGCAGTATTACCATTCATTATGGTTCCATCTCCAAATTCAATTCCCCAAGCATCCCCAGAAACATTCATTACAATAGGATCCATTCCTAAATTTAACGCTGCTTTTTGTGTACTTAAACGCGTACGTAAACTAGAATTAAAAAATAACAAACCTAAGGTTTTGTTTTTACCTAATTCTTTGTTTGCAAGCGGATTTGCTTTAATTTCTTTAGCTTCATCAATCCAAGAATTGATGTTTTCTATGTCGTTAATGGATGTGTAATGTTTCATTTTATTCTATTTTTATTGATGTGATTCTTATTTTACAAGAATTACATCAATTACTTTATTTTATTTTTGTAAACGGAACTTTATTTTCGAATGCATTTGTAATAAAATCATCTTCTAAGCCGTTTACAATCCACGTTTCTATATTTTCTTTTTTTGTTAAAGAAGCAGCTTCAATTTTAGATTCCATTCCTCCACTTCCGTGAGTTGATTTAGAACTAACAACTTCTTTTCTTAAATCCTCAAAATTATCAACCTCTAAAATAGTTTCTGGAGCATTGTTTTTGAAAGATTTTTTGGTGTAAATACCATTTGTATTTGTAGCGATAATCAATAAGTCTACGTCTAATAAAGTAGCCGTTAAAGCTGCTAATTTATCATTATCACCAAATTTAATTTCATCAGTAGCAACAGTATCATTTTCGTTGATGATAGGAATGTAATTATTGTTTACCAAAACATTAATGGTATTTACAATATTGGTTTTGCTTTCTTGTTTTTCAAAATCTGAATAGGAGAGAAGGCATTGAGAACTCAACAAACCATATTCTCTAAAAATCTCTTGATAAATTCTGATTAAATGAGGCTGACCAATAGAAGCCAATGCCTGTTTTACAAAGACTTCTTCTTGTTTACTTTCTAATTTTACAAACTGTTTAGCCACTGCAATTGCACCAGAGCTTACAATAATAAACTCGCAAGAATCTTTCAATTTTGCAATTTGATTTGCCAAATCTTCAATTTTTCCTCTAGATATATTATTGGTTTCTTTGGTTAGAGTATTCGAACCAATTTTTAGTAAAATACGTTTCTTTTTCATACTATCTTATTTGTCCATTTCCATGTACATACCATTTATTGGTTACCAAATGTTGTAATCCAATTGGTCCTCTTTGATGTAATTTATCTGTACTAATAGCCAATTCTCCACCTAAACCCAATTGACCACCATCTGTAAAACGCGTGGAAGCATTATGATAAACAGCAGCAGTATCTACGTTTTCCATAAATAATTTTGCTTCGTTTTCATTTTTGCTGATGATGGCAGCAGAATGACCTCCAGCGTATTTATTAATCATAGAAATGGCAGCTTCATTGGATGCAATTTCTCCAATTACAATTTTGTAATCTAAAAACTCTTCGTACCAAACTTCGTTGGATGAAATTTGTTCTAATTGATGATTTTTAGCCACAATTGCATCACCTAAAACAGTAATTTTAGCATCATTTAATTTTGATATCAATTGATTGATGAACTCTTTTTTATGTGGTAAATTTTCGTCAATTAAAACTTTATCAACAGCATTACAAGCAGAAATTTTTGATTTTCCGTTTAAAATGATGTCAATAGCAATGTCTAAATCAGCATTTTTAGAAACGTACACAAAATTATTTCCTCGTCCACTTATAATAACAGGACAAGTTGCGTGTTGTTTTACAAAAGCAATTAAGCGTTCTCCACCTCTTGGAACAATTAAATCAACTTTTTGCGTTGGTTTTTCTAAAAAAGCTTGAGTTTCTGTTCTGTTAAATTGTAAATATTCTACCCAATCAGTAGCAGCATTGTGCTGTTTTAAAGCTTTATGCCAAAGTTCTACAATTTTTAAGTTAGAATGTAAAGATTCTTTTCCACCTTTTAAAAGTATTTTATTTCCTGATTTAAAAGCAATACCTGCAGCTTCTACAGTAACATCTGGTCTAGATTCGTAAATGATTAAAACTGTACCAAAAGATGCAGTTTTATTATAAACTTGCATTCCATTATCGTGTTTAAAACTAAAACGTTCTACACCAACAGGATCTGCTTGAGAAGCCAAATGTTTAGCTGCTTTTATCATTTCATCAACCTTAGCATCATCCGCTTTTAAACGATCGAACATAGAAATATCATCACCTTTATAAGCTTCTAAATCTTTTTTGTTGATGTTAATAATTGCTGCTCTGTTTTCTTCTAAAAGTGTTGCCATTGTTAGCAAAACAGCATTTCTAGTTTCTATGGATAATAGTGTATTCATTTTGTTTTTTACTTATAATAGACTTTGATAAACTTAGTCTGTTACCATAATTGTTTAGTTAATTTTCATCCAAAGCATCAACTAAAGCTTCAAAAAATTGATTGATATGGTCTTTTTTTACGGTTAAAGGTGGTAAAATTCTTAATAGTTTTTTATTCATTGCACCACCAGTAAAAATTTGATAATCGTAAATTAATTTTTTACGTAACTCACCAACTTCAAAATCAAATTCTAAACCTAACATTAAACCTTTTCCTTTTATTTTTTTGATTTGAGGAATCGTTTTTGCCAACTTTAAAAAGTAACAAGAAATTTCATTTACATTGTTTATTAGTTCTTGTTCTTCGATAACTTCTAATACTGATAAACCTGCAGCACAAGCCAAATGATTACCTCCAAAAGTAGTCCCTAACATACCGAATTTAGCTTCGATAGAAGGGTGAATTAAAATTCCGCCAATAGGAAAACCATTTCCCATTCCTTTTGCAATAGAAATAATATCTGGAGTTACATTATAATGCTGAAAAGCAAAGAATTTTCCAGATCTACCATAACCAGACTGTACTTCATCAGCAATAAATAGTGTATTATTTATTTTGCATAAAACATCAACTTGTTCAAAAAACTCTGCAGTTGCTTCATCTAAACCACCAACACCTTGAATAAACTCAACAATAACAGCACAAACATCCCCTTTTTCTAGCTCAGTTTTTACGGCATCAATATCATTTAAATCTAAAATTGTAACTTTTTGTTGTGCGTTAATTGGTGCAATAATGTTTTTATTATCAGTTGCAGCAACAGCAGCAGAAGTACGTCCGTGAAAACCATTTTTAAAAGCAATAACTCTACTTTTTTCGGTTTTAAAAGAAGCTAATTTTAAAGCGTTTTCATTGGCTTCTGCACCAGAATTACACAAAAATAATTGGTAATCTTTACAGCCAGAAAGTGTTTCTAGTTTATTTGCTAATTGGGTTTGTAACGGGTTTTGAATTGCATTAGAATAAAAGCCCAATTTTTCTACCTGACTTCTAACAGCTTCTACATATTTAGGATGTGCATGACCAATAGATATTACTGCATGCCCACCATACAAATCTAGATATTCTGTGTATTTTTCATCATAAACATAAACTCCTTTTCCTGAAACAGGTGTTACATCATAGAGAGGATAAACATTAAATAGTGGCATAGTTTTATTTTTTTATTTGATTAATCTTTTCGAAAGATGCGTTAATTCCTTTTATTAAAGAAGAACTTAAACCTTGGTGTTCCATTTCGTTTAAACCTTCTATAGTACAACCTCCAGGAGTAGTTACTCTGTCTATTTCTGCTTCTGGATGTTTACCAGATTCTTTTAATAAAGTAGCTGCTCCAAAACAGGTTTGCATTGCCAATTTGTGGGCTTCATCTGGCTCAAAACCTAGCTGAATTGCACCTTGAGTTGTGGCACGAATTAAACGCATCCAAAAAGCGATACCACTTGCACAAATAACAGTTGCAGCTTGTAGTTGTTCTTCAGGAATTTCTAAAGAAGTACCTAAACTGTTAAAAATAGTTTTGGCAATTGATACTTTTTCTTTTCCTTTTGTATTAGCAGAAATACAAGTCATAGACTGCCCAACAGATGCTGCTGTATTTGGCATTGAACGAATAATATTTTTATTATGACCAACAATCGCTTCAATTTTATCAATAGAAAAACCAGTAATAACCGAAATTATAACGTGATTTTCTGTTATAAGAGGTTTTATGTTTTCTAGAATTCTATCAAAATGTCTTGGTTGTACAGCAAATATTAATACATCTGCGTTTTTAACTGCTTTTTTATTATCCGAAGTTAAAATTACCTCATTATAAACATTAAAATCGTTTAAAGAATCTATGTTTCGTTTTGTTAAATATAAAGTTTCTACAGCTTTACTTTTTAACAATCCTTTTGCTATAGATTGCCCTAAACTACCTGCTCCAATAATTGCTACTTTCATAATTTTTTTATTATCCTACAAAGTCTTTTTGTTGATTTTGTAAGTATTATTTTATTCTTGAATATACTACCAAGGTTTTAGAAACCTTTCAAGGAAATTTTAAAAATAATTTGCTTTAATATTTAATCCTAAAGTTTCTTCAAAACCATACATTAAATTCATATTCTGAATGGCTTGCCCAGAAGCACCTTTTAATAAATTATCTATTGTACTTGTTATTAGTAATTTATTACCGTGTTTTTCTAATTGTACCAAACATTTGTTTGTGTTTACCACTTGCTTTAAAAATATACTTTGATCAACAACAAAGGTAAAAGCTGCATCTTTGTAATATTCTTTATACATTGCTGTTGCTTCTTCAAATGTTCCATCAAATTTAGTATAGGTTGTTGCAAAAATTCCTCTAGAAAAATCACCTCTATTTGGCATAAAGTTAATTTCTGAATTAAAATCACTTTGTAATTGATTTACAGTCTGATTTATTTCTCCTAAATGTTGATGATTAAAGGCTTTATAATGCGAAAAGTTATTATCTCTCCACGTAAAATGTGTAGTTGCAGATAAAGATGTTCCTGCTCCAGTTGCACCAGTTACTGCATTTATATGGACATCATTTTTTAATAATCCGTTTGCAGCTAATGGTAAAATTGCCAATTGTAAAGCAGTTGCAAAACAACCCGGATTTGCAATGTATTTTGCTGATATAATATCGGCTTTCTTTAATTCTGGTAAACCGTAAACAAAATCTTTGCCTTCGAAATTTTTATCAGCAAGTAATCTAAAATCGTTACTTAAATCGATAATTTTTGTGTTATCAGAAAACGTGTTTTTTTGTAAAAAGGCAGTTGAATTTCCATGACCTAAACATAAAAATAAAACATCAACATCAGGATTAATATCACTGGTAAAACTGATTTCTGTAGAACCAATTAAATCTTGATGAACTTTATACAATTTGTTGCCAGCATTAGATGTACTGTACACAAAATTGATATTTGTTTCTGGATGATTTAATAATAATCTAATTAATTCTCCTGCTGTATAGCCGGCACCACCAATAATTCCTACCTCTAATTTTTTCATTTTGAAAGTTTTATTTTCATCCTGCAAGGTCTTTTTTTTGACCTTGTAGGTATCCTTAACTTGTATGCCTACAAGGTTTTTGAAACCTTGCAGGAGATATTACTTATTTACTTGTTGATATATTTTATTTTGATTTCCTAAAATCTTAATAAATCCTTTGGCATCATCTGCTGTCCAAGCTTTATTCTCTTCTCCATAAGTACTAAAAGCACTCGACATTAAATCGTGGTCAGATACAATTCCATCCAAAGAAAAATGATAAGGTTTTAAAGAAACTACCACATTACCAGATACCATTTTTTGAGAACTTTGTAAAAATGCTTCTGTATCTCTCATTACAGGATCTAAATATTGACCTTCGTGCAAATGCATTCCGTAAAAACTAGATAAATATTCTTTGTGTTGTAATTGCCATTTAGTTAGTGTGTGTTTCTCTAACAAATGATGAGCTTTTACTGTAATTAAAGCAGCTGCAGCTTCAAAACCAACTCTACCTTTTGTACCAACAATTGTATCACCTACATGAATATCTCTACCAATTGCAAATTTAGAAGCAATATTATTTAAGTTTTCAATATTAACTTCAGGAGCATTTTCTTGTCCGTTTAAAGCAACAAACTCACCATTTTTAAAAGTTAATGTAACTTTTTCTTCACCTTCTTTTTCTAATTGAGAAGGATAAGCTTCACTTGGTAAAGGTTTTTCTGATTTTAGAGTTTCAACTCCACCAACACTTGTTCCCCAAAGACCTTTGTTTACAGAATATTTAGATTTTTCCCAATTCATATCAATCCCTTCAGATTTTAGGTAATCTATTTCTTCTTGTCTTGCTAACTTTTGATCTCTAATTGGCGTAATAATTTTAATTCCTGGCGCTAAAGTTTGAAAAATCATATCAAAACGCACTTGATCATTTCCTGCACCAGTACTTCCGTGCGCAATATATTCTGCATCTATGCTTTTAGCATATTCAATAATTTCTATGGCCTGAATAATTCTTTCTGCACTTACAGAAAGTGGGTAAGTGGCATTTTTTAAAACATTACCAAAAATTAAATACTTAACTACTTTATTGTAAAAAGTGGCAACAGCATCGATATTTTTATAAGTTGTAACGCCCATTTTGTAAGCATTACTTTCTATATGTTTAATTTCTTCGGATGTAAAACCTCCTGTATTTACACTTACAGCATGTACATCATATTCTTTAGATAAACTTACAGCACAATAAGAAGTATCTAAACCACCACTATATGCAATTACTAATTTTTTCATTGTATTATTTTTTATTCTTTTTAAGAAACAAGTTTTGTTTCATGTCTTTTAATTTTTTAAAAACGTTTTCTTTAACTTCTACAGACGCTTCTTTATTGTTGTTTTTTGGGTCGAATAACATACCTGTACACAAACACATTTTTCTGTCTGTTCTAGTTAAAATATCGTAGTTTCTACAGGTTTGGCAACCGTTCCAAAAGCTTTGATCATCTGTTAATTCTGAAAAAGTTACAGGTTTGTAACCTAAATCGCTATTTAGTTTCATTACAGCTAAACCTGTTGTAATACTAAATACTTTAGCGTCTGGAAACTTGGTTCTTGAGTGTTTAAAAATTACTTTCTTTATTTCTTTAGCAAGACCAATATTTCTGTAATCAGGATGTACAATAAGACCAGAATTGGCAACAAATTTGCCATGCCCCCATTGTTCTATATAACAAAAGCCGGCAAACATACCTCCATCTAAAGCAATTACTGCATTACCATTTTCCATTTTGGCGGCAATATATTCAGGTTTTCTTTTGGCAATACCTGTACCTCTAACTTGTGCAGCATCTTCTATGGTTTTGCAGATTATTTCTGCATATACCTTATGTGATTCGTTTGCAATTACAATTTCCATTGCATTGTTTTTAATTTAATAAAATGTTTTTTTTGTTTGGATGTGGAATTGGACGCACCTAAATTCCGTAAATAATTAACTACCCCAAAGGGCGAAAAGGAAATCTGCGACGTACATTATTTATGTTATTGTTAAGAATAACTTGAGATTGTAAATAAAGTTGTTTTGAAAGTTTCACGATAAAAAATAAAAAGGTTAAGTACTTGAATAGATTTGTTTGTTGCTAACATAAAATCTTAGCGACGAATATTGCGCAAGCGCAAACTGGGAGCTATTGTAGTACATATTTTATTTCCTCTTGTAGTAATCATTGGTGTAAATGTATGTAATTTTTATATTTTAGGATAGTATAATAATACTTTTTAATAATTTTTATTAAATATTAACCAATTCTTTATTTTCGTTAAGATTTCAATATCGAATATCTAAATATTTCGTAATTTAATAATCATAAAATTGGTTAAAGCGTATTATTTGTAAGTAGTAATCTATCGTTTATATGCTAATTCATCAGGAAAATTACAATTCGTCCTAAAAAAAATACAGTTGGGTATGCTTTACTTTTAAAAACTGTTGTTCAGTTGCATTTTTGTACCATAATTAATCAATAAAAAATAATATTATGAAACTTATCGTATCTCTTTTAGTAGCAACAGCTTTATTTATTTCATCAACAATAACAGCTCAAAACAAAAAAATTACAGCAACAGTTGTAAATGTAACATCAGATTCTGGCAAAGTAAGTTTTGCTCTATATAATAAAGTAACTTTTATGAAAGCTCCAATTCAAGCAAAAAACGCAAAAATTGTGGATGGTAAAAGTACAGTTACTTTCGATAATTTAGAAGAAGGTGAATATGCAATTATTTGTTTTCATGATAAAAATGAAAATAATACAATGGATTTTCAACCAAATGGAATGCCAAAAGAAGATTATGGAGCTTCTAATAATGTGATGAATTTTGGACCACCTAGTTACGAGAACGCAAAGTTTGTAGTTACTGATAAAGATGTATCTTTAGATATCAAATTTTAATCAACCTAATTACCCTATTAAACCTAGAAAATGACAACATCTAACCCAACATTTTTTACAAAGCTTAAAAAAGATATTTTTATTTGTATAAAGTTAACTGTAATAATGGCTGTAATATTTGTAATTATAAATCAGCAGTTTACTTTAAAAGGAATGGGGTTAGTATTTTTAATCTCTGCAATGTATTCTTTTACTTTGGGATTAGGGAATGGCTTAATAAACGATTTTTTAAATACAAAATGGGATTGGGTTACAGAAACCAACGAAAGAGTTTGGGCAGGTATAATTACAACCACAATTTATACGGTTATTGCAGTTTTAATTATACATTATGTACAATACATTGTAATTTTTGATAATTCTTTCGAAGATTTTTTTAGTGGTTACTTAATTTGGGTGCACTTATTTGCCATTATTTTTTCTTTAGGAGTTGCAGCCTTTTTTCACGCAAGAGGTTTTATGATTAATTGGAAATCTGCAATGACCCAAGAAACCACAAAACAAGAAATAGTTGCAAAAACAGAAACTGCAAAATTTGAATCATTAAAAAGTCAGTTAGATCCGCATTTTTTATTCAATAGTTTAAATGTATTAACAAGTTTAATTGGCGAAAACCCAAATCAGGCAGAAAAATTTACCACAAAACTATCTAAAGTATATAGATATGTTTTAGAGCAAAGAAATAAAGATTTAGTACCAATTTTAGAAGAATTAACATTTGCTAAAACGTATATGCAATTATTAGGGATGCGTTTTGAAGATGCTGTAGAATTCAATATTCCAGATACTGTAAGTAACAAAGATTTAAAAATTGTGCCACTTTCTTTGCAATTATTACTAGAAAATGCTGTAAAACACAACGTGGTTTCATCCTCTAAACCACTAACTATAAATATTTATGAGGAGAACAATTATTTAATTATAGAAAACAACATCAATCCTAAAGAAGCAATAGGTAAAAGTACAAAAGTAGGTTTACAAAATATTGCTGATAGATATGGATTAATCACTCAAAGAGGAGTGAAAATAGAAAACAATAACAAAACTTTTAAGGTGAGTTTACCTCTCTTATATAAAATGAACGACATTATGTACACAGACGATTTAGAAAATAACAAATATGTAAAAGCAGTAGAAAGAGTTGAAAAACTGAAAGAATTTTATCAGAATTTAGCATCATACTGTATTGTAATTCCATTTTTAATTTTTATCAATTTAAGATTTTCTCCAGGCTTTCACTGGTTTTGGTTCCCAATTTTTGGATGGGGAATGGGATTAGCTTTCCACTTTTTAGAAGTAAATAATTATAATATTTTCTTAGGTAGAAACTGGGAAGACAAAAAGATTAAAGAGTTAATGGATAAAGAAAATAACCACAAACAATACAGATAATGGAAAGAGATTTTACAGAAGAACAGAAATACATTTTAGCTCGTAAAAGAGTAGAAAAAATGAGCAAGTTTTATAAGCATTTAGCTGTTTATGTGGTGGTAAATACCTTTTTAAGTTGCATATTTATTGCAGGAGATATTAATGATGGAGATACTTTTTTTGAGGCAGTTTGCAATTATCATAATTATAAGATCTGGTTGTTTTGGGGAATAGGAGTCTTTTTTAATGCCTTAAATGTGTTTGGTGCAAGTCTGTTTTTTAACAAAGACTGGGAAAAAAGAAAAATTAAAAAATATATAGAAGAACAAAATTATAAAAGATAAAATGGAAACAGAATTAAGCAATCAGCAACGTTATTATAAAGCTCAAAAAAAAGTAAAAGAAATAAAAGGGTTTTACACGCACTTAACCGTTTATTGTACAATTATACCTGTAATTATTTTTGTTAATTTAAAATTTGTACCACATTTTCATTGGTTTTGGTTTTCACTTTTAGGTTGGGGATTAGGTTTGTTTTTCCATTGGTTAGGCGTTTTCGGATTTAATTTATTAGGTTTTGGAAAAAACTGGGAAGAAAGAAAAATAAAGGAATTTATGAACGATAATAATTAAGATGATGAAAGCAATGAACATAAATCTTCAACTAAATTTAATAGCACAAAAAAGAATAAAAGACATAAAAGGATTTTACACGCATTTATTTTCAACATTTTTAATTTTACCTTTTTTAATTTTTATCAATTTACAAACAGTGCCACAATTTGAATGGTATTGGTATGCAATTACAGCTTGGTGTTTAGGGCTTTTAATACATTGGCTTAATGTTTTTCCGTTTTCTAAATTAGGTTTTAAAAAAGAATGGGAAGACAAAAAATTAAAAAAGATTATTGCAAATAGTAGTGTTGAAAATGAGATCAATTTAAATGATACTTTTATTCAAGAAAAATATTATTTAAAAGCTAAAAAACAAGCTGAAGAAATTAAAGGATTTTACATTCATTTAATAGTAACTGTTTTTACAATTCCTATAATTGTATTTGTAAACCTAAAATTTGTACCAGATTTCTACTTTTTTTGGTTTGCGGTTGGTGGAATGTTAATTGCAATATTTTTACACTGGTTAGGTGTTTTTGGCTTCAATTTTTTAGGATTAGGCAAAAACTGGGAAGAAAGAAAAACAAAAGAAATAATAATGAATTTTAAATAAAAAATGGAAAGAGATTTTACACAAGAACAAAATTATATTAGAGCCAAAAAAAGGGTGAAAGATATTAAAGCATTTTACATTCATTTAGTGGTGTATGTAATTGTAAATATTTTTATTAGCGGTATCATTATCTTCGGATTAATGACAAGTGGAGACTCTTTTACAGAAGCAATTACTAATTTCGGCGTATATTCTACTTGGCTTTTTTGGGGAATTGGTATGTTTTTTCATTGGCTTGGAGTTTTCGGATTTAGATCTTTAGGTTTTAGTAAAGATTGGGAAGAAAAGAAGATTAAAGAATTAATGGATAAAGACGATGAAAGAAGAAAAAACTTTTAATTATGGATAATTTACACGAAAAAAAGTTACAAAAGGCTAAACAAAAAGTAGAAGAAATTAAAAAGTTTTATAAACACGTAATTACCTATGTTTTAGTCAATTTGTTTTTAACATTTGTTTGGACTTTTTCTTTTAAAATTTTTGGTGATTTAGTATTTAGCAATCAATACAATTCAGAAGGATTTAAACATATTCCTTTTTGGTTAGTTTGGGGAATTTTCTTACTTTTTGATGCGTTAAAAACATTCGGTTTTATTACTTTTTTTGATAAAAAATGGGAAGAAAAAAAGATCGAAGAATATATGAAAGAGTCAGACAATCTTTAAATTTTACTGATATTTTAAGGATTCATATCACTCTAAAAAGATAATCAAAACATAAAAAGAACAACTAAAAAATGAATGTATTAATTATTGAAGATGAAAAGCCAGCAGCAAGAAGGCTAAGCAGAATGTTATCAGAATTAGATATCCAAGTTCAGCAAATGTTACATTCTGTAGAAGAATCTTTAAACTGGTTGCAGAATAATAAACATCCAGATTTAATATTTTTAGACATTCAATTATCAGACGGATTATCTTTCGAAATTTTCGAAGAAATAGAAGTTAAGTCTGCCATCATTTTTACAACTGCTTATGATGAATATGCTCTAAAAGCTTTTAAATTAAATAGTATCGATTATCTTTTAAAACCTATTGATGATGATGAATTAACATCCGCAGTAAATCAGTTTAAACAACAGCAGCCCAAACAATCTGATGTTCAGGTAAATTTAGATGATATTCGAAAATTATTGATAAATCCTGTAGATCGTAAGTTCAAAAAAAGGTTATCTATAAAAGTGGGGCAGCATATAAAAATCATTCATATAGATGAAATTGAATGTTTTTATAGCGAGAATAAATCAACCTATATTCATACAAAAGAAAACAGAAATTTTTTGCTAGATAATTCTTTAGAAAACTGGCAAGAACAATTAGATCCAGAACATTTTTTTAGAGTAAATAGAACTTTTATTGTGCATATAAATGCGATAAAAGATATTGTAGCATATTCAAATTCGCGTTTAAAACTCATTTTACATTCTTATAAAGACTCAGAAATTATTGTAAGTAGAGAGCGTGTAAAAGATTTTAAAAATTGGATTGACTAATAGCAAATCAAAATTATTGACTATTTTCGATATTTTATAGGTCTTTTTTGTTAATTATCTTTTTTTTATAAAAATGTATTATTATTAATACAATTAATTGAATAAATTAATTTATATTTGGACAGCCAAACTGGTAAACCAATCTGGCTGTCCAAATATTTTAAGATGCAACCAAGTGTAATTTTTGTTATCGGAGTTTCTGGAGTAGGTAAAAGTACCATTGGTAAACTTTTATCAGAAGAACTAAAAATTTCTTTTTTTGATGGCGATGATTTTCATCCTGAAAGTAACGTACAAAAAATGTCTAATGGCATTGCTTTGGTTGATGAAGATAGATATAGTTGGCTTCAAAATTTAAACGAATTAGCAAAAACACAAGTTAAGAACCTTAAAAGTTGTGTTATTGTGTGTTCTGCGTTAAAACAATCTTATAGAGATATATTAGAAAATACAATAGAGAAAAATTCTAAATGGATTTTTCTAAAAGGTTCTTTTGAGCTAATAAAAGAAAGGTTAGATAATAGAAAAGGGCATTTTATGGGATCTAAGCTTTTAGAATCTCAGTTTAATATTTTAGAAGAACCAAAAAATGCACTGCATATAGATGTAAAATCAACACAAAAAGATATTGTGAAAAGCATAAAAGAAAATTTAGAAAACAAGTCAGAATTTGGTCTTTTTGGCTTAGGAGTAATGGGTAAAAGTTTAAGTAGAAACTTAGCTAATAATGGTTTTAAAATGTCGCTGTTTAACAGACACGTAGATAATTTAGAAGTAGATGTTGCTAAAAATTTTAAAAATCAGTTTACAGAATTATCAGAAGCACAACCTTTTGATGATTTAGGCGCATTTGTAAACTCCTTGCAAAAACCGAGAAAAATAATGTTAATGGTAAATGCAGGTAAAACTACAGATTACGTAATTAATGATTTGATACCATATTTATCTAAAGGAGATATTTTAATTGATGGAGGTAATTCTAACTACAAAAAAACATTAGAAAGATTTACGTATCTAAAATCAAAAAACATTCAATTTATTGGAACAGGTGTTTCTGGAGGAGAAGAAGGGGCTTTAAAAGGACCTTCTATTATGCCTGGAGGAGATAAAGATTCTTATAATAAAATAAAAGATTATTTAGAAGCTATAGCAGCCAAAGATAAAAATGGAAAAGCTTGTTGCACTTTTATTGGTACAGAAGGTAGTGGACATTTTGTGAAAATGGTTCATAACGGAATTGAATATGTAGAAATGCAATTATTAGCAGAAGCATATATTTTGTTAAAAAACTCAGGTAAAAATCCTGATGAAATTGCAGATGTTCTTGAAACTTGGAAAATTACAACCAACAGTTATTTATTAGAAATTACAATTGATATTCTAAGAAAAAAAGAAAATAACGATTGGTTAATTCATAAAATTATGGATAAAGCAGGTAATAAAGGTACAGGAAACTGGACAACTATTGCCACAGCAGAATTAGGTATACCAAGTTCTATGATTACTACAGCTTTGTTTGCTAGGTATTCATCATTTTTTAAGGATGAAAGAATAGCAGCTAGTAAAAGTTTTAATACCATTAAGTTTGATGTGTCTTCTTTTAATGCTGATGATATTCATAAAGCATATCAATTTGCAAGAATTGTAAATCATTATCAAGGTTTTAAATTGATAAACGAAGCATCTAAAAAACATTCTTGGAGTTTAAATTTAAGTGAACTAGCTAGAATTTGGACAAATGGATGCATCATTAGATCTGATTTAATGGAAAATTTAGTAGAAGAATTTAAAACTACAGATAACTTATTATCAAGTAAAAAGTTAATCGAAGAATTAAACGTTTTAAAGCCTAGCATTAAAAAAGTAGTTGCAGAAAGTATTATAAAAGAACAACCAATACCTGCTTTAACAGACGCTATTAGTTTTTTAAATAGTTTTTCTAAAGCAGATTCTACAGCAAATATTATACAAGCACAGAGAGATTATTTTGGAGCACACACATACCAAAGAAATGATGATGTTTCAGGGAAATTTTATCATACAAACTGGCAAGAATAATTAACACTAAAAAACCACTATGGAATTAACTAAAAACAAAAAACCACTTTTAAAAAGAATACTTGCCTTAATTTTAAGTTTTGGTCCAGGTATTTTTGCAATCGGTTATACAATTGGTACAGGTAGTGTAACATCTATGATTAAAGCCGGTAGTGCATATGGTATGCAATTAACTTGGGTGCTTTTATTAAGTTGTTTGTTTTCTGGAATTCTAATGTTTGTTTATGGTAATTATACATTGATTACTGGAGAAACAGTGCTTTATAGTTTTAAGAAATATTTAAAAGCAGGTAAATTTATAGCGATTTTAATTATTGTTGGAGTTTCTGTTGGGCAATGGGGCTCACTTATGGGGATTTTAACCATTTCTGCTAATATGCTTTATGAGATTTTTGCCATAAATTTCGATAGCCTAAAAGCATATGAATATGAAACCGTTTTACTTATTTCTATCATAATAGTTGGTGTATTTTATGCAATCATGTTAGTGGGTAAATACACTTTTTTTGAAAAAATATTGGTCGTATTTGTTTCATTTATGGGGTTGTCTTTTATTATTTCATTATTTTTTGTTCACCCTTTACCTTCAGAAGTTTTAGAAGGCTTAATACCTTACATTCCAGAATCTAAAGATCCTATGGTTTCAGGTAAAATGATGGTGGCAGCATTTGTAGGTACAACAATGGCTGCAGCAACATTTTTGTCTAGACCTCTATTTGTTAAAGGTAAAAATTGGAGCATAAAAGATTTAGGAAAACAGCGTAAAGATGCAATTACAGCAGCAATATTAGTATTTATTATAAGTGGTGCAATTATGGCAGTTGCTAGTGGAGCTTTATATCATCAAGGTAATCCTGTAAATAATGTTTTAGATATGGCAAAGCCTCTAGAACCAATTGCAGGAAGTTTTGCAGTGGCCATTTTCTTTTTTGGTACGCTTAGTGCTGGTTTATCATCTATTTTTCCGTGTTTATTAATTGCGCCGCTTTTAATAGCAGATTACCAATCAGGAACTTTAGATACAAACTCAAAACAATTTCGAATTATTACAGGTATTGCTTGTTTAGTAGCCCTAATTGGTCCTGCATTTTTTGGAGGTAAACCAATTTTAGTTCAAATTTTATCGCAAGTATTTAATGTATTTATTTTACCAGTAGTTGTTCTTGGTATTATTCTTTTGGTGAATAACAAAAAACTAATGAAAGGTTATAAAACAAGTTTAGGCGTTAATATTGGTTTATTCGCAGCCTTGTTCTTTTCTTGTATTGTTTCTTATACAGGAGTAGTTGGTCTTGTAACAAAATATCTATAGTACATTAAAATTAAATTATAGTAAATAGATTTATCTCAAAAAAAATAAATAAAACAAAAAATGGAAAATAAATTAAAAAATAAAAATGTACTAATAACTGCTGGTGCTCAAGGAATAGGAGAATCAATTACAAAGCATTTTATAGATAGTGGCGCAAATGTGTCAATTCACTATTTTTCTAGTAATGCAACAGCAAATGAATTAAAAGAATATGCAGAGTCTAAAGGTCAGAAAGCAGTTGTAATAAATGGCGATTTAACAAAAGAAGAAGATGCAAATATTTTAGTTGATAAAACAGTAGCTGCTTTAGGTAGTTTAGATATTCTAATTAATAACGCTGGTTCTTTAGTAGCTAGAAGATTATTAAATGAAATGGAAACTGAGTTTTGGCACAAAGTAATGGATATAAATTTAACTTCTATGATGTTTGTAACACGTGCAGCCGCTCCTCATTTAGGTAAAAATGAATCGAGTAGTATTGTAAATCTAGCATCTTTAGCTGGTCGTAAAGGAGGGCATCCAGGATCCTTAGTGTATGCAACAAGTAAAGGTGCAATTTTAACGTTTACAAGAGCTTTATCTACAGAATTAGGAGCGCAAGGAACAAGAGTAAATGCAGTAGCTCCAGGTCTTATTTTAGGAACATCTTTTCATAACACGCATACCACAAAAGAATCTGCAGCAGAAACAATTTCAGGTATTCCAATAGAAAGAGCAGGTAACTCTGCAGATGTTGCACGTGCAGTTTTATTTTTAGCATCAGAATATGATGGTTTTATTGCAGGTGCAACACTAGACATTAATGGTGGAGTTTATAACATGTAAGAGTTCTAATTTTTAAAAATATTAAGATGAAAAAAAGTTCAATAAAAATAGTTTTAGCATTTGTAATGCTTGCTGTTATTGCAACAAGTTGTAAAAAATCAACTAAAAAAGAAGCAGCAACTCCAAAAACGGTTTATGCTAGTGATGTAATTCCGTTTTTTAACGATTGGAGTTTAATTTTGGGAGATGGTTCTAATGTAGGTCAAGCCATAAACTTCGAAAACAAAGATTATTTTTATACGGTAAAAGATGAAAAAGATACTTGGGTAGTTTTTAAATCGCCAAATGCAGGTGATACACATGGTACTTCTAATAATACAAGAACCGAATTAGCACAATCTAAAAAATGGTATCCAATGACGGAAGCTAAATTAAAGGCTAATTTAAAAGTAATGAATGTTTCATCTACAGGAGATGCAACAGTTGCAGCTTCTTATGCTGTAGTAGTTGGGCAAATTCATAGTGCAGATAAACATGAGAATGAGCCTTTAAAGATTTTTTACAAGAAATTTCCTGGTCATACAAAAGGTTCTGTATTTTGGCATTATGAAATTAATACTTTAGGTGATGATAATTCTAAAAGATGGGATTATTCTTCAGCTGTTTGGGGTAATGATTTCTCTATAGTAGGCTCAGATGCAAATACATATCCAGAAGAACCAACAGAAGGTATTGAATTAGGAGAAGAGTTTAGTTATTCAGTAGATGTAAAAGACGGAATAATGACTTTAGTATTTACAAGCGAAGGTCACGAAACAAAAACATTTACCAAAAACTTGATTAAAACAGATTATGCTTCTAAGGATGATATTTCTCAACAAACAAAAGATATGTTCTTTCCTGTTGGACAAGATGGAGTAGAAAGAGCAAATGCTTATGCAGATGAAGGTTGTTTTTTTAAATTAGGTTGTTATAATCAAACAAATGGAAAATCACCAGATGTCAATAAGAATTGGTGCTCAGGTGCAGATACTTACGATGGAGATCTTAAAAAACAGTACGAAACAGGTAATTATGCAGAGGTTTGGTTTAATAAAGCCAAAATTTACGTGAGTCCTAATGCTATTTCTAATCAAGAATATTTTACTAAAAATGATTAATTAATCTCTTCTTAGATTCTCAATTTTACTTATTTTTATCGAAATTTTAGATAATGAGTCAAAAAGAGGAATTCTTTGAATATATAAATTCAGGATATAGCACCAAAGGAGATTTTATAGAGTTGGGAGCAGCAATGCTTGGTGAAGAAACTGTAACAAATGCAATTGTAAAAGTTCCTTTAAAAACCTTAAATAGACACGGATTAATTGCAGGTGCTACAGGTACAGGTAAAACAAAAACTTTACAAGTTCTAGCCGAAAATTTATCAGAAAAAGGGATTCCTGTTTTGTTAATGGACATAAAAGGAGATCTTTCTGGTTTGGCTAAAGCAAGTCCTGGACACCCTAAAATTGATGAACGTCATACAAAAATTGGTTTTCCTTTCGAGGCTAAAAAATTTCCTATAGAAGTACTTACAATTTCTGAGCAAGATGGTACTAGATTACGTGCTACAATATCAGAATTTGGGCCTATTTTATTATCAAGAATTTTAGACTTAACAGAAACTCAAAGCGGAATTGTTGCCATCATTTTTAAATATTGTGATGATAATAAGTTACCTCTTTTAGATATTAAAGATTTTAAAAAGGTTTTACAATTCGTAACAAACGAAGGTAAAGAAGAAATTCAGGCAGAATATGGGCGAATTTCTACAGCATCAACTGGTGCAATTTTACGTAAAATTGTAGAAATAGAACAACAAGGTGGCGATTTATTCTTTGGCGAAAAATCTTTTGATGTAGAAGATTTAACCAGAGTAGACGAAGACGGAAAAGGAATTATTTCTGTTTTACGTTTAACAGATATTCAAGATAAACCGAAGCTGTTTTCTACATTTATGTTACAATTATTGGCAGAGGTTTACGAAACTTTTCCAGAGCAAGGAGATTCTGGTAGGCCAGAATTAATCATATTTATAGACGAAGCACATTTGGTTTTTGATGAAGCTTCTAAAGCACTTTTAAATCAAATAGAAAGTATTGTAAAACTAATTCGTTCTAAAGGAATTGGTTTGTATTTCGTTACTCAAAATCCTAAAGATGTGCCAGAAGATATTTTAGCACAATTGGGTTTAAAAGTACAACATGCTTTAAGAGCATTTACTGCAAAAGACAGAAAAGCCATTAAATTAGCTGCTGAGAATTATCCAGATTCTGAGTATTATGACACCAAAGAAGTTTTAACACAATTAGGTATTGGAGAAGCGTTTGTATCCGTTTTAAACGAAAAAGGGATTCCAACACCTTTAGCAAGAACAATGTTGCGTGCACCAATGAGCAGAATGGATATTTTAACTGATAAAGAACTTAAAAACGTAATCAATAATTCTAGACTGTTCTATAAATACAACGAAAATTTAGATAGAGAAAGCGCTTACGAATTATTAAACTCTAAAATAGATAAGATAAATAAAGCAGAAGAAAAGGCTATTAAAGACGCTGCAGATAAAAAGGAAAGAGAAAAATTAGCCAAAGAAAAACAAAAACAATCTAGAGTTTCTACCAGAAGAAGAAGCACAAGACAAGACCCATTAGTAAAAGTATTAACCAGTGCCACATTTATAAGAGCCGTTTTTGGAATTTTAAAAAAAGTAATTAAATAACAAAATCAAAAAACGCACGTTTTATATTTTATAAAAACAAACCAAATGATAAAAAAAAGCATCTTACCATTAGTTATGGTATCACTATTTATAATAAGTTGTAGTAATAATAATAAGTTTAAAATAGAAAAAGGTAAAGTAGGTTTAGTAGACCAAACCACAACTGTTAAAGACTTAAAAGTAATCTTTAAAAACGATTCAATAGTAACCAATTTAAGTGAAGGTGCATTAGGAGATAATTATTTTCAAGACGATGATGAGTATTTAATTTACGAAAAAGGAGGCAAGCATTTATTAACAATTATACCACAAGAACAGTTAGATTCTACATCAACCATAAAAAGTATAGAAATTCACGATGCTCGTTTTAAAACAAATGAAGGCATTAATTTAAACTCTAATTTTTCTGAAATTAACTCAACAAATATTTTAAGACCAGAATCTACTTTACAATCTGTAACTCTATTTGTAGACGAGTTAAATGTAACTATAGCAATAGATAAACAAGAATTAGGTTTAAGAGATTTTAGTACTCAAAAAGTGTCTTTAGAACAAATTCCTGATTTGGCAAAAATGAAATCTTTTGTAGTTTGGTTTAATTAGGGCGTATTTTTTACCTTTTATAAGAAAGGCAAAAAACCGCGCTTTCCATTATATCTTTTTTTCGTACCCTCAAAAAAGGATGCCATTTCAATCGCTTACGCAAAACCAATCTTTATGGATAAAAAATATACCATTCAAAAATCGCCATTTGTTGTACCAACAACAGATGGCAAATTAATTGAAGAACATTTTGGAAATGCAACAGATAAAAACTCTGATGTTAGTATTGCCCATATGATTGCACCACCAAACTGGAAAGAACCTTTTCAAACACCAAAATTTGATGAATATACCTACATCATAAAAGGAAAAAAACAATTTATTATTAATGATGAGGTTGTTGTGTTAGAAGCTGGTCAATCTATCAAAATAGAAAAAAATACACGCGTACAATATTCAAATCCTTTTGATACAGAATGCGAATATTTAGCTGTTTGTTTACCAGCTTTTTCTATTGATTTAGTGAACAGAGAAGAGGAATAAAATTCGATATAAATCGTATTTGAATTAATTTTAATATTGATATTAACAATTTTAAGTCAGAAAATGACTTAAATTGCGGTATGAAAGATAAAGTAATTCCTCCAAAAACCATAAGACAAGTCTTTGTCTTAATGCTCATTGTATTATTTGCGTTCTTAATATTTAGAGAATTAATTCCTTATTTATCGGGAGTTCTAGGAGCCATAACCATTTACGTTATTCTACGAAAGTGGATGACTTATTTGGTAAAGAAAAAAAAATGGAATCCGCATTTTGCAGCCTTATTTTTAATGGCTTTTTCCTTTATTAGTATTCTTTTACCAGTTGCTGGTATTGTGCTAATGTTAGGAGGTAAGGTAGGGGAAGCTGTAGACAATTCAGAAAAAATTGCCAAAGTTGTAAAAACTAAAATGAATTGGTTCGAAGACAATTATGGTTATGATTTAAGTTCTAGAGTTAATACCGAAGAAATTTCTACTTGGATTTCAGAAAATTTAGAAACTTTTGCAGGAGGCACTTTTAATATCTTTATTGCTATTGGCTTAATGTATTTTGTACTTTATTATATGTTAACCAACAGAAATCAATTACGCACTTCTTTGTACGAGTATATTCCCATAAGCGAAAATAATTTAAAAATTATAGGTTCAGAATCTCAAGCAATGGTACGTTCTAATGCTATAGGTATTCCTCTAGTTGCTATTGCTCAGGGTATAATTGCACTTATCGGTTTTTTAATCTTCGGAATTAAAGATCCTTTTTTCTGGTTTATAATTGTAACAGTTGGTTCTATGATTCCTTTTATAGGAACCTTAATAGGTATTTTACCAGTTTTTATTTTAACACTTTCTACAGGTAACAATTTCGCTGCTTGGGGAATTTTAATTTACGGTTTAGTTATTGTAGGTTCTACAGATAATATTATTAGACTTTTTGTTTTGAAGAAATTGGATAATGTCCATCCATTAATTACGTTAATTGGTGTAATAGTTGGTGTGCCTTTATTTGGGTTTATTGGGCTTATTTTCGGACCACTTTTAATCAGTTTATTTTTAATTGTGGTAAGAATTTACAAAAAAGAATTTGGTGCTTTAATAGAATCTAGAAAAATACTTTAAAATTTCATAGACACTTTAAAATTTAAAACTCTACCAGTCATGTAATTAGGAATTCCGTATTGTGTTTTAGAATATACATCTCTAACCCAAGTATTGGTAATTGCATTCTGAATATCGAACATATTAAAAAGTTCTAAACCAGCAGTAAGTTCTTTAAATTTAGACAACAAACCCGTTGTAAACTGTTTATTATTATCAGCAAAAACATAAGAAACTCCTAAATCTGCACGTCTATAATCTCTTAATCTATCTTGAAAATTATAAGGATCTGAATAAGAAGGCGAACCACCCGGAACACCAGAATTATATACTAAATTTAAGTAGGCTTTTAAATCTGGCAAATTAGGTACATAATCTTGAAACAGAATACCGAATTTAATGCGTTGATCAGAAGGTCTTGCAATATTACCTTGATTATTAATGTTTTCTTCAGTTTTTAAATAACCTAAACTCACCCAACTTTCACTTCCTGGAACAAACTCACCATTTAAACGCATATCTAATCCGTATGCATAAGCTGTTGTTGCGTTATCTGCTCTATATCTTATTCTAACATTATCTATAGAATAGGCATTTACATCAGATAAATCTTTGTAATACATTTCTGTGGTTAATTTAAAAGGTCTGTCCCACATTGTAAAACTATAATCCATACCAGTTACAAAATGTATGGATTTTTGAGCTTTTACATCAACATTTAAATCGCCATTAAAATCTCTTAATTCTCTGTAAGAAGGTGGTTGCGCATACATTCCTCCAGAAACTCTAAAAAGCATATCTTTTTCCCAATCAGGTTTTATGGCAAATTGTAATCTAGGACTAATTATTGTTTGATTTTCAGAATCAACCCCATTACCAGTTACAGACCAATTTTGTGCTCTAATTCCTAAATTATAGAATACTTCGTGATCGTTCCAAAACAAACGTTGATTGAATTGTACAAAGCCAGAAAAACGAGAAATAGCAACGTTATTATCTTTTCTGATAGATTGATAAGGAGTAATTTCACCTTCAAAAGGATCGTAAGGTTGATTGTTTCCTGAATGATGTGGAGGTCTAATTGAAAAACCTAAAGAATCTATAACTTCCCATTCTCTAATTCTGTCTTGTATATCTTCCTTTTGATATTTTACACCAAAATCCCATTGTTTGTCATTATTTTTGATTGTTCCTCTAACTTGAAGATTTGTAATTAAAGCATCTAAATCATTACGAGCGTGATTTAGTTGAGAACCAATTCCTTGAGAAAACTCAACTTCACCAAAATTTTCAGATCCAATATTTGAATCTACTTCACCTAAATTATATTGTGCAGCAATATCAAAATGTTCTTCTTCTTGCGTATTGTATCTAGAAGCTGTGGTTTTTAAAGTAAAGTTATCATTCACTTTATAATTCGCAGATAAAGCACTAAATAAAGTTAAATATTTGTCTTGTTCTTGGCCTGAATAAAAAACAACCAATTCTAAAGGATCTGCAACTGTACCAAAACGTGTTCTTCTAGATAAAGGTTGATAATTATAATTGTTTAAAGAAAAATTACCGAGAAAACTTAATTCAAATTTATTAGAAAAATCATACGTTAAATAGGTTTGTACGTCTGTAAATTTAGGTCTAAAATTAGTTTCTATTTGTTTACTGTTTACAAATAAACTGTTGTCTCTATAACGAACTCCAGTAATTGTGCTTAGTTTTTTATCTAAAAACTGACCTTCGAAAGTTACACTTGCACCTAACAAACTAGCATCTATTGTAGTTGCTGTTTCAGTTGGTTTTCTGTAAGTTATATCTAAAACAGAAGATAATTTATCACCGTATTTTGCTTGAAAACCACCTGCAGAAAAATTAATATTCTGCACCATATTTGTGTTGATAAAACTTAAACCTTCTTGCTGGCCAGATCTAATTAAAAAAGGCCTATATACTTCAATACCATTAACATAAACTAAATTTTCATCAAAATTACCACCTCTAACATTGTATTGTGTACTTAATTCATTGTTGTTATTTACACCAGCAAACGTCATTAAAGTATTCTCTACACCAGCATTTGGGCCAATGGTATTTTTAACCGTTTTTATGTCTATAGATTCAATTCCTGACGCTTCTTTTCTGATGTCTTTTACAACTATTTCGTTTAATTTTTCGGTTTTTAAAATTAGAGTAGGTGAGAAACGAATTATATTTCTACTTTTTGCAGTAATTATTTTTGTGATGCTTCTATATGAAACGTGACTGTAAATAATTGTTATTTCCTCATCCAAAGGAATTCTAATAGAATAATTACCATTTTTATCTGTAGATGTACCTGTATTTTTAAATTTTATAGATACATTTTCTACTGGTTCTTTTTTACTGTTTTTAATTGTACCTTTTAAAATAGTCGTTTTTTGAGCAATTAAAAAACTAGGAATAAAGAGTAGAAATAAGAATATTTTTTTCACAAAAATTAGTTTATTGTTTCTTAAAGAACGTTGCAGATAACTCATTCGTATTTCCAACATTGTCTGATACTACAAGTTTAAAGATATGTTTACTTCCCACCAATTTTTTATCACTAAAATTATAGGTTAAAATTCTTTTTTTATGGTTGTATTGCATTAAAATCCATTTACCATCAATTGTGGCTCTCCAATTTTTTATGCCAGAACCAATATCACTAATTTTTACTTTTAATGTTTTAGCACTACTAATCCATTGTTGGTCTTTAAAATAGAGCAATTTAATTTTTGGTTTTATAGAATCTGTAGCTAAAGTGTAGTTTCCTAAAACTTTAGTTGTGGTATAAAAAGTAGTATCTTTTTTTCTAGTATAGTAGTATCTTGGGTATTTAGGATATTCTAAATTGGCAATATAAAGCTGTTGCTTTTCTTTTTCTGAATATTTAGATACGTTAAATGTTAGCGTAAAACTTTTATTTAATGGTACAGTTGGTTTATGAATTTTGGCGATATTATTATCAACCTTAAAATCTAGATACAAATCTTTATAAAAAGTATTTTTAGGAAATGCGATACTAACATCACCTTCACTAAATTTATAAAAGTTTTTAGCTATAATTTTATAAGCGGTTGTGTCTTTTTGAGCAGAAAAGACGGTATTACTTTCTATACCAGAAACAGGAATTTTAATAGCACTTTTATTGCCTGCAAAATCTTTTGCGATAATTTCTATATTATAATTCATTCCTTTTTGGATGTTAATTTTTCCATTATTAATTAACTTTTCATAGGTCGATAATTTATTCGCAGTTTCTTTATGTGTTTTTTGATAACGTCTTTTGTATTTTTTGTAATGCTCGTAATCAATATGTAAGTTTAAGTATTTACTTTCTGCAAAAGAAAAAGTTTCTACATCATGATAATAAAAACGTTTGCCATTTACAAACATTTCTAAACTGTAAATTCCGTTTTTATTAGGTACACCATTAAAACGATCAAAAACGCTAACTCCAAAACTTATGTAACCGCTTGCAGTAATTTTATCAGCAATATAATTTCCATTTCCAAGACTTTTTATAGGGATTTGAAAACTCTTTTTTTGTTGATTAATTCTAGCATCAGTACTTAAAGTATACCCTTTTAAAGACTGAAAAGCAGGTGTTCTAGTATCTTGAACTTTTATACCAAATAACAAAGGATTTATTATGTTTTCTGATGCAGTATTTCTAATTTCAAAATGCAAATGTGGTCCACCAGAACCACCAGTATCACCAGAATAAGCGAGAAGATCTCCTTTCTGTAGTGGGAATTTATCCTCTTTTAAAAAAAGATTTCCAGTATTATAATCTTCCTTTTTGTATTGAACGCTTTTAACATAAGCTTCAATTTCATCATTAAATTTACTTAAATGACCGTATACGGTTGTAAATCCATTTGGGTGCGTAACATAAATCGCTTTACCATAACCAAATTGCTGCACTTTAATTCTAGATACATAACCATCTGCAGCTGCAAAAACTTTTAAACCTTCTTTACCTTGAGTTTTAATGTCTAAACCTGCGTGAAAATGGTTGCTTCGTAATTCACCAAAAGAACCAGATAGAAAAACAGGAACATCTAAAGGGTTTCTAAAGTAATCTGTTGGATATTTCTCTTGAGAAAATGTAAAAAAATGGAATGCTAAAAGAGTAAATAATATAAGCTGTTTCAAAAGGCAAAATTTTAGGTAAAAATAATAAAAAACATTCTTTTGGTAATTTGTTTAGCTTCAATGTATTAGTAAAAAAGTAATAAAATGTTGTAAAATTTAAAACAGAATGTTAACTTTGTAAGAATAGTTTATTCTAATAAATGAAATGAGTAATACATTAGAAGCAATTGAGTTACTAGAAAAAACGTTGAAAAACTTACTTTCTAAGTACGAGTTTTTAAAACAAGAAAATGAAATATTGCTTCAAAATAATACACAATTACAACATCAGTTAATAGAATTAAAGCAAGATTATACTAATCAAACCAAAGAATTCGATTTGCTTAAAATTGCAAAAACTATTGAGGGCAGTAGTACAAATACAAAAGATACAAAACTGAAAATAAATTCGTTGATTAGAGAAATTGATAAATGTATAATTCAGTTACAAGAATAAAGTTCTTTTTATTGTGAGTAATAAATTAAAGATTAATGTTGTAATTGCTGGTAGAACCTACCCTTTAAGTGTAAATAACACCAAAGAAGAAGAAGGTATGCGTAAAGCCGCTAATGCAATTAACAAGTTAATTTCTATGTACGAGCAAAATTATGCAGTAAGTGATAAACAAGATGTTTTAGCAATGTCTGCATTACAATTTGCATCAAAATTAGAAATATTATCTTTACAAAAGTCAGATAATAAAAAGGAAGAAATACAAAAGCTAAATGAACTTACCAATTTGGTAAAAACGCATTTAGAATAAGTTCATTAAAATACATTAACAACACACTGCCTACGTTAGTAATTGTTTATTAAACTCAACACTATTCTATTATGAAGGATGAGTCTTAACTACTATAGCATGCCATAGTTACTGAATTTATTTCAGTTTCAAGTTGGATCCTTGAACAGTTAGTTAGTCCTATAAATGTCATTTTGGAGTTTAAAAACCTAGCTAATGTAGGCTTTTTTTATATATAAATTTTAAATTATGGATGGAATGGTACTACCCACTATTATGGGAGTTTTAGTAGGGATAGCAATAGGTTTTATGATTTTTAAAGCCTTAGAAAAATCAAGAGGTAAGAAAATTCTTGATGGTACAAGAAAAGAAGCAGCAACAATATTAAAAGAAGCAAAAATTGATGCAGAATCAGTAAAGAAAGATAAAATATTACAAGCAAAAGAAAAATTTATTGAACTAAAAGCTGAGCACGAAAAAGTAATCTTATCAAGAGAAAAGAAGATTTCTGATGTTGAGAAAAGAATTAGAGATAGAGAGTCTAAAGTAGCTTCTGAACTTGATAAAAATAAACGATTAAACCAATCTTTAGAAAGTAAAGAAAAAGATTATAATTTTAAATTAGATTTCTTAGAAAAGAAAGAAGATGATTTAGAAAAAATGCATAAACGCCATGTAGATATGTTAGAGCAAATCTCTGGTTTATCGGCAGAAGAAGCTAAAAAAGAATTGGTTGCCTCTTTAAAAGATGAAGCCAAAACAGAAGCAATGGCTTTTGTACAAACTTCTATAGAAGAAGCTAAATTAACTGCAGAACAAGAAGCAAGAAAAGTTGTTTTAGGTACTATACAAAGAGTAGGTGTAGAGCAAGCTGTAGAAAATTGTGTATCTGTTTTTAACTTAGAATCAGATGATGTAAAAGGTAGAATTATTGGTAGAGAAGGGCGTAATATTAGAGCTTTAGAATCTGCAACTGGTGTAGAAATTATTGTTGATGATACTCCAGAAGCTATTATTTTATCTTGTTTTGATCCTGTTCGTAGAGAAATTGCACGTTTAGCAATGCACAAATTAGTAACAGATGGTAGAATACACCCAGCAAGAATTGAAGAAGTTGTAAAGAAAACTGAGAAACAAATTAATCAAGAAATTATTGAGGTTGGTAAAAGAACAGTGATTGATTTAGGTATTCACGGTTTACATCCAGAGCTTATTAAAGCTGTTGGTAGAATGAAATATCGTTCTTCTTATGGGCAAAATTTATTACAACACTCACGAGAAGTTGCAAATCTTTGTGGAATTATGGCATCTGAAATGGGTATTAATGCTAAGTTAGCTAAAAGAGCAGGTTTATTGCATGATATTGGTAAAGTGCCAGAAGCAGAAAGCGAATTACCTCACGCATTATTAGGTATGCAATGGGCTGAGAAATTTGGCGAAAAAGATGAAGTTTGTAATGCTATTGGAGCTCACCATGATGAAATTGAAATGAAGAGTTTATTATCGCCAATTGTACAAGTTTGTGATGCAATTTCAGGAGCAAGACCAGGTGCAAGACGTCAAGTTTTAGACTCGTACATACAACGTTTAAAAGATTTAGAAGCAATTGCTTTTGGTTTTAATGGCGTTCAAAAGGCATATGCAATTCAGGCTGGTCGTGAGTTAAGAGTTATGGTAGAAAGTACAAAAGTAAATGATACTAAAGCTTCTGAATTATCTTTTAGTATTTCTCAAAAAATACAGAATGATATGACCTATCCAGGTCAAGTTAAAGTTACTGTAATTAGAGAAACTAGAGCTGTAAATGTAGCGAAATAAGTTTTTACTTACATAATAAATTAAAAAACCTTGAGTATATACTCAAGGTTTTTTTCTGCCTTTTTGTTTTAAGTTTATGTTATTTTAAAAATAAATAAACGTTTTTTAGGTAACATTAAATTAAGACCTTTTTAAGGTTTTATAATCAATTCGCTAACTTTTAAAAAACATCATACTCATTTATAATATTTTGTTTTGTAGTCATTATTCAACCATAATCAAACTACAAAATGAAACACAAGTTTTTAGGTAAATTTTTAATTTTAATTTCTTTTTTTCTCAGCACAATTGCTTTTTCGCAAAAAGTTATTTCTGGAAAAGTTATAGATGAAACAGGAACACCTTTACCAGGTGCATCAATTAATATTATTGGTGAAAACAAATGGACCACATCAGACTTTGATGGTAATTTTACAATAGAGTATAAAGATGATAATAGTAAAATTAAAATTGTATTCTTAGGTTATTTAGACCAAGAAATTATCATTGGTAATAGAAACAATATTACTATTACAATGCAATCTGATGTAAATACGTTAAGCGAAGTTATAGTTACTGCATTAGGTATTAAAAGATCTCAAAAAAAGGTGGGTTACGCTACTCAAAAAGTAGAAGCAGAAACTATTAAAGAAATATCAGCACCAAATGCTGCTAATTTAATTACTGGTAAAGTAGCAGGTTTAACAGTAAGTAATCCTACAGGTTTATTTCAAGCACCTTCATTTTCTTTAAGAGGTAAAACGCCTTTAATTGTTGTAGATGGTATCCCTGTAAGCACAGATTTTTATGATATTTCTCCTGATGATATTATTGATATAACTGTTTTAAAAGGTACATCTGCTTCTGCGTTATATGGTTATCGCGGAGGAAATGGAGCAATTCAGATTACGACTTCTAAAGGTAAAAAATCAGACGGATTAGAAATTACAGTTTCTCAAAATACAATGGTAAGTGCTGGTTTTACTGTTTTTCCAGAAACGCAAACAGAATATGGAAATGGTTCTAATGGACAATATGAATTTTGGGACGGACAAGATGGTGGTATTTCTGATGGAGATATGATTTGGGGACCAAAATTTGAGCCAGGTGTAAAAATTGCGCAATGGAATAGCCCTATTTTAGATAATACAACTGGTGAAGTTACGCCTTGGTGGGGAGATGTAAGTGGAACAAAATATGATGATAAATCTCGTTATTCTAGAGTACCAATTGAATGGAAATATCATAATAACTTAAAAGATTTTTTAAGGACAGGCGTTATAAGTACTACAAACTTTTCGGTTACCAATTCTACAGAAAAAGGATCTTATCGATTATCTGGAAATTACAAATCTCATACAGGTAGAGTACCTAACACAAACTTAAAAACTGCTGGTTTAACTTTTAACTCATCAACTAAATTATCAGATAAATTAACTTTAGATTCTAAGTTTGCGTTTAATAAAGTTTACTCACCAAACTATCCAAGACATGGTTACGGACCAAAAAACCATATGTATACTATTTTAATCTGGATGGGAGATGATGTAAACGGACAAGAATTAAACGAACATAGATATATTCCTGGTCAAGAAGGATATAGACAAGCTAACTTTAATTATGCTTGGTACAATAATGTGTATTTTGCAGCACACGAATTAAATCAGAAATATGATTCTAATGTTTTAAATGGTCAATTAAAATTAAATTATAAGGTAACTGATGATTTAAATATTCAAGCAACGGGTTCTGCTGTTTTAAAAGATAGATTTGAAGACAGAGAAAGTCCTAAATCTTATTTAAACTACGGAGATCCAAGAGATGGAGATTACAAAACTTGGAACACCAATTATTTAGATGTAGATTACAATATTCTTGCTACTTACAACAAAGAAATTTCTGAACAATTTTCGTTTAGTGCTAATGTTGGGGCATCATCAGAATATCATAAATATCAACAAGAATACAATGCAACAGATGGTATTATTGTTCCAGAATTGTATAGTTTAAACAATACAAAGGGTAACATTAAAGGGAGTACCAATTTTTCTGAAAGGTCTGTAAATAGTATCTACGGAATGTTAGAACTAGATTTTGATAATAAATTATTTTTAACACTTACGGGTAGAACTGATAAACACTCTACATTACCAACAGATAATAATTCTTTATTTTATCCATCAGTATCTTTAAGTACAATGGTTTCTGAATGGTTTACTTTGCCAGAAGCTATCAATTATTTAAAAGTTTTTGGTTCTTGGGCACAGGTAAAAAGATCTTTAAGTGCGTATCAAATAAATTCTTATTATGATAATGCGGGTACTTTTGATGGTAGCCCAGAATTATCATATTCTGGTAGTTTGGTAAATCCTGATATAGAAGGCTCGTTAACTACAAATGTTGAATTAGGTTTAAGCGCAGGATTTTTAAATAATAGAATAGGTTTAGATTTTGCTTACTACAATGCAATTGATGAAAATTCTATAATTAACTTACCAATTTCTTTAGGTTCTGGGTTTTCATCAAAAATAGAAAATGCTCACGAATTTACAACAAATGGTTATGAAGTTTCTGTTAGAGCAACACCTATAAAAAATACAGAATTTAGATGGGATGTTTTAACCAACTGGTCTAAAAAAGTACAGCGTTTAACAAGATTAGATGAAGGTGCAGAACAATACAATAATTTAAGATTAAATGATAGAACTGATGCTTATTACGCAACAGTTTGGGAAAAATCTGCAGATGGCGATTTAATTTTAGATGCCAATACAGGTATGCCAACTAAAAATCCTTATAAACAAAATATTGGTAACAAAAATCCGGATTGGAGATTTGGAATCGAGAATACCTTTAAATACAAAGATTTTTCATTAAAAATTGGTATTGATGGTGTTTGGGGAGGTTTAATGAGATCTTTAACCGTAGAGAAAATGTGGTGGGGAGGTAAACATCCAAATTCTACATTGTATAGAGATGCAGAATATGCAAACGGAATTGGAACTGTATATGTACCAACAGGAGTAAATGTTACTGGCGGAACTGTACAAAGAGATTTAAATGGAAATGTAACTTCAGATACAAGAACTTATGCAACACATACATCTGCAGTAAGTTGGCAAGCTTGGTCTCAAAACTACCCTTATAGAGCGCAAGTAACTCAAGAAGAAAGCGAAACTTTTGCAAATGTTTTTGATAGATCTTATTTAAAATTAAGAACAGTTACTTTGGGTTACGATTTAACAGATGTTTTAAAACTTAAGGGTTTTAAACAAATTAATGCAAGTTTAAATGGTTACAACTTATTTATTTTGAAAAAAGCAGACATCATTGATCCTGATTTTGGGAATGATGACAATTTACAAGATCCTTCTACAAGATATTTAGGTTTAGGTTTAACTTTAAAATTTTAATAAAAATGAACAATTTTAAAACAATACTATTCTTTGTAATGGTTGTTATTTTTTCTTCTTGCGAAGATTTAGACATCAATAACAATCCAAATAAAGTAAGCGAAACGCACCCAAGTTTATTATTAACTAACATTACAACATCTGCTTTTCAAGTAAAAGGTACAGGAGCAATGTATGCTTCTAGAATGATAGTACAAACAGATGGAGAAAGTACTTCTCAATTTTACAAATGGGATAGAGCAGGTTTTGGCGATTATAATAGCTTAAGACAAGTTACTAAAATGATAGAAGAAGCAGAAAGAGTAGAAGACGATGCTTACATTGGTATTGGTTATTTTTTTAAAGCTTATTATTTTTATAACCTTACCTTAACTTTTGGCGATGTTCCTTATGCAGAGGCTTTAAAAGGAGAAACTGAAGATTTGTATCAACCTAAATATAGTACACAAGAAGAAGTCTTTACAGGAATTTTAACTGAGTTAGAAACCGCAAACTCTTTGTTAGATGGTTCTAATATTATTTCTGGAGATCCAATTTTTAATGGTGATACTAATAAATGGAAAAAACTAATCAACTCTTTTCGATTAAAAGTTTTATTATCGCTTTCTAAAAAAGCAGGAAGCTCTTCATTAAATATTAAAAATGAATTTGCTTCGATTTACAGCTCTCAATCTATCATTTCTTCATCAGAAGAAAGTGCAAAATTAGAGTTTGTAGATGTTGTAGATTCTAGATATACCGAATTTAATTCTAGTGGTTATGGTTCTGGTTTATATATGGCATCTACATTTGTAGATTTATTAAAAGAAAGAGAAGATGCTAGATTGTTTGCAATTTCTGGTCAAACTAAAAATGCAAAAGAAGCGGGTTTAGCTATTAGTGATTTTAATGCTTACGCAGGCGGAGATCCTATTGCTGCTTATAATGATGTTAATTTATTAGCTGCAGAAGGTAAAGTATCTAAAGTAAATGATAGATATACAAAAGATCCAACTGCAGAGGCTCATAATCTTTTAAGTTATTCTGAAGTGCAATTTATTTTAGCAGAAGCTGCTCTAAAAGGATGGATTTCTGGTGATGCACAAACTTTTTATGAAAACGGAATTAAAGCTAATTATCAATTTTATAATACTTACGCTAAAGGTTTAGAAGAATATTATACAGAAGCAGCGGCTTTAAAATATATATCTGGTGCTAAAGTTAACCTTACAAATGCAACAACAGTTTCAGATAAGTTAGAATTTATCATCACTCAAAAGTATTTTACTTCATTTTTACAAGGGGGTTGGAACATGTATTTTGATCACCTAAGAACAGGTTATCCAGATTTTCCTTATTTAGGTTCAGATACTCCTCCTACAAGATGGATTTATCCTTTAGATGAATATAATAACAATTCAGAAAATGTTACAGAGGCAATTTCTAGACAATTTGGTGCTGCTAACGATGGTATTAGAGAATTAACTTGGTGGTTAAAATAATAGTAAAATATCAATCTATAAGACCGTAATTTTATTGCGGTCTTATTTTAATTTAATAAAAAGATGAAAAAAAATAGAGTTTTAAGTATTTCCTTTTTATTTCTAGTTCAGTTTTTAATAGCTCAAAAAATAGAAATAAAACCTTATTTACAAGATGCAGAGTCCAATTCTATCAAAATTATGTGGCAAACCGATTTTGGTGAAGAATCTATTGTTTATTGGGGTTTAAGTAAAACTAAATTAAGCAACAAAGCTATTGGCAAAGCTTCAGATATCAATTTTACAGATAAAAGAATACACGAAGTAGCGATTACAGGTTTAACAAGGTTTACTACCTATTTTTATAAAGTACAAACGGGTAAAGCTGTATCCAAAATTTATCAATTTAAAACGCCACCTTTTGCAGGTCATTCTAAAAAAATAAATTTAGTGGCAATGAGTGATATGCAATACGACTCTCAATATCCTACTAAATTTACAGAAATTGTAGAAGAAGGGGTGTTAACTTATTTTAATGAAAATTATAAAGGCGATATTTCAGACAATTTAGCAATGGTTGTAATTCCTGGAGATTTGGTAGTTACTGGTTCTGTGTTTAGTCAATGGCAAGAACATTTCTTTAAACAATCAGAAAAATTATTTTCTAATGTGCCAGTTTATCCGGTTTTAGGAAACCATGAAAGAAATTCAGATTTCTATTTTAAATACTTTAGTCTTCCTAAAAACGGAAGTCCGGAATATGCAGAACATTGGTGGTTTAAAGATTATGCAAATACCAGAATTATTGGTTTAGACTCTAATAACGGTTATAGAGATATTAAAGAACAATTAAAATGGTTAAAAGAATTGTTAGATAAAACTGCAAAAAATGATGATATCGATTTTGTATTTGCACAATTACATCATCCTCATAAATCAGAATTATGGATACCGGGCGAAGAAGATTTTTCGGGTAAAGTTGTAAAGTTATTAGAAGCATTTAGCAAGGCATCTAATAAACCAAGTTTGCATTTTTTTGGTCATACACACGGCTATTCTAGAGGGCAATCTAAAGAACACAAACACCTTTGGGTAAATGTGGCTTCTGCTGGTGGTGCTATTGATAATTGGGGAGAATTTGAAGGCAGAGATTATGATGAATTTACAGTAACACAAGACGAATATGGTTTTGTTTTAGCAACTATAGATACAGATAAAGAGAATCCTTCTTTTACTTTAAAAAGAATAAGTAGAGGAAATAATATTAAATCTAGAAACAACGAATTAAGAGATAGCATAACTGTTTTTAAGAAAACGATTCAACCAAATGCACCTGTATTAGTTGATTTTAAGAATGCGAATAATCCTATTCATAAAATGTTAATGAAAGCAAATACTTTTAAAAGTGATAAAAAAGATGCTTTTCACGCAGCTACTAATTGGCAAGTGGCTACAAACAAAGATTTTTCTAAAATAATTTACAATTCTTGGAAACAACACGAAAACTGGTACTACAAAGAAAACAGACAAAAAGACGATGATTTAACTGATGAGTTTATCGATAGAAAATTAAGTAACGAAACTACCTATTATGTAAGAGTTCGTTATAGAGATCAATTTTTAAATTGGAGCGATTGGTCTGCTGTAAAATCTTTTAAAACTGATAAATAGTTTATTGCGTAAAGGGTTTTAAAGAATATTTAAAAATCAATTTTAATGGAAAGATGAGGCTGTCTAAAAAGATAGCCTCATTTTTAAGTTTACACACTTTATGAGATACTGATGTGAAAAATTGTACAGTTTAAAATTGTACTACTTCTTTTTAAATTCATAATTTTAAATTAATAGCACATTATAAATTAAGCCATTAAAAAAATCGTCTATAAATTGTTTTTTAGACGACCTCGAACTTTTTTTTCTTTGCTCTAAAACTAAATTTTTTAAAATAAAAGTATAATCTAGAGGAACTAATTTTTTATTTTTTTACAAAATCTTTTTTTAACCTCATCTGTACTTCAGATTTGTTATTAGTTAATGTTTTCTTTCCATTTTTATTTTTCATCAAACTAAAACTATCATAAACCTCTCCTTTAGTAGTATAAGAATTGTATTCAATTCTATCATTTTCTACAGTAATAATTTGAAAAAGCTGCACATATTCTCCTCTTTTTACCATCCAATCTTGATTCTGAGATTCGTACATTTTTGGGCCACTTACTGATACTGCATATACAGTTCCTGCGTCTTGTACAATTGTTCTCCCTAAACCTTCATTAGATGCGTAACCTCTGGCATAAGTATGATCATGACCTTGTAAGACTAAATCTACATTGTATTTATCAATTAGAGGCTTTAAGTTTTCTCTTAATGCTTGGTTATCTCTTCCTTTTGCTGTAGAAAAAATTGGATAATGCATAGTAATAGTTACCCATTTTTTAGTGTTGTTAACCAAAACTGAATCTAACCATTTTGTTTGAGCTTCTCTAGAGTGTTTACTATTATTAAAACTTTGTGCATCTATAGAAATTACTTTCATATTTTGATAATCTAATGCATAACATGTTTCTTTAAGTTCATCTAAAGGACCATTTTCTGGCAATGTAAATTGTGGTCTCCATAAAGCTGATAATTTTGTTCTATGAACACTTTTATCATATTCATGATTTCCAGGAGTCATAATACTCGGTACAGTTGCATGTATAAAACTACCCGCATAAAACCATTCTCCCCATTCTCTATCAGATTCACTATGATTAATTAAATCTCCAGCATGTAGCATAAAATCAACCTCTGGCATCATTTTATATGACTTTCGAATTACTCTAGACCACATTGATTTTACATCATTTTGAGCATCGCCAAAATAAATAAAACTAAAAGATTCATTTTCATTGGTAGACGGAGTACTTATTTGAAACCATTCACTCCAAGTATCTCTATTTTTGCTACCATCTCCAACTCTATAAACATAATCAGTTCCTGGTTTAAGATTGTTTATTATTGCTGAGTGATAAGCAGCATTTACAGAAGGTTCTTTATCTCTTGTGTTTTCTACAGTAATCAATTCTGTTTTAGCAGTAAATTGTTTTTTTTTCTCATCTAATAGAAAATCAGGACCATGAGTTTCTTCTGCTACTTCTACAAAAGCAGTTTCAATTTGTTGGCTTGTTCTCCAATTAACCGCAAAACTATGTTTAGCATCTTCGGTTAAACTAACAATAATTCTATCTGGAGCTTTAGATGGATAAATTAACTTATGAGCATCAACATCAGACTTATAGGATTTATGCGAATGAGTAAGATGATGCTCATTATCATGATGGTGAGATTCTTTTTCTTTTGTTTTACATGCCGTTAAGACAATTAACCCTAAAAGAACAAATACTGTTTTTTTCATTTCTTTTGATTTTTAAATACAAAGCAGAAGTTTTAAACTTCTGCTTTGTAAAAATTATTATTGTAAAAGCCACATATTGGCCCATTGATCATTTACAGCTGGTTGTAAATTATTAATAGCGTTTAGCATATTTTCTTCATTGTAAGCATCAGTATAAATAAACCTTATTGGAGTTCGTTGTCCTTTAGTTCCAGAAATAATGTTACTATTTAATTCTGGATAGCCAGTTCTGCTAAAATCAAACCAAGACTCTGTTGTTAACCATAAAGCTATCCATTTTTGATGAATAATTGGTTCTAATTTATCTGAAGCAGCATCGAAAATTTCTTTTGCATTTTTAATATAATCAGCTTGATTAAAGGCAATTAAAGCATTATTTTCTTCGTCATAAACAGATTCACTATCTCCATCGTTAATTTGATACTGATTAAAAGACAATTCAATTCCTTCTTTGTAATACGTATAAGCATTACCACTAATATAACCTCTATAACTTGCTTCTGCTAATAAAAATTGTACTTCTGCAGCAGTCATTAAAATAGATTTTACCAATTCATGATTATTTTCTGAATACATGTCTGTTAGGTAAGAAGCATGCGGATTTGCAGCAGCGTTTAAGTAAATACTATTATCTAAATTTCCTATTTCTGTAATAACATCACTAAGTGTACCTCCCAAATTAAAATCGTTTGGAGCGCTTAAAGCAATAGGCAGCCCAACAAATAAACTTGTATTGATATCATTCTCTAGATTATCATCACTATTAATAGCATCTATATCAAAATCTACATAACGTTTTACTCTATTATTTTCTACCACAACTTGGTTTGTTGTTCCTTGTGCTAACTGAACATCAACTGGTTTTACCCATTTAGTTAAACGAGGATCTTTTAGAGCAATTAAATCGTTTACAATGGTAGAAGATGGTTTTCTACGGTAAAACTCAGATCTATTACTCCAGTTTAAAGCGCCACCTGGCCAACTATTTACATTATCTGTACCAATATAAGAAATAACAGCATTGTCACTATTATCTTGTAAAACAGGAAACTCACTTGTATTGTTTACTATTGAAGCAATTTCTGATGATACATTAATATCTGAATCACTTTTTTCTGACAAACGAATGTAAAATCTAAGACGTAGTGAATTTGCTAATCTTCTCCATTTTTGACCATCTCCATTATACATTATATCACTATTTACAGCTTCTGTAATTATACCTGTATTTTTTAAAAGTGTATTTGCTTCTTTTAAATCATTAAGAATTCCTATAAAAACTTCTTTTTGAGTATCATAAATTGGTTTTAAAAATTCATCACCTCCATTTTCAGCTAATAAAGCTTTATGGTAAGGAACATCGCCAAAAGCAGATGTTATAAACCCATATTGATAAGATTTTATAATTAAAGCTACAGCTTGATAATAGTTTTTGACCTCATCTGTTTTTTCATTTTCTGCTCTCTCAAAAATATACTGGCTATCTTTTAAAGGTTCATAATAATTAGAGAAATCGATGGTTCCCCATTGATAGTTATTTTCTTCATAACTTGTAAAATCTCTTTGTAAATATTGTGTTGCTGCAGATAAATGTCCCCATTCATAAGACATTTTAGTGGCAATTTGAGCAGATTTTGATAGGACACCCGTAAGCACAAATTTAATATCTACCTCTGTATCTGGAAGTGTATTTGGACTTGTATTGATTTCATCAAAAGACTCACTACATGATGTTGCAATAAGCATAATCATTAATAGCAATATGGTTATTTTATTATTTTTCATTTTGTTTCGTATTTATTAATTAAAAACTAACGTTAAGTCTAAAACCCATTGGTATTGTCCATGGAGTAAGATTCCATTTATCAAAACCTTGATTTCCTTCGTCATAAGCGGTCTCTGGATCGATACCAATTTTAGCTTTTGTCCATAACATTATATTCTTTGCATATAAAGAAATAGAGATGTTTTGAGCAGATATATATTTTGCTACTTTATCAGAGAAATCGTAAGTAAGGGTAATATCTCTTAATTTTACAAAAGAAGCATCATACATAAATGTTTCTCCTGTTCTCCAAAAACTACCACTAGATTCAACTACTCTATAAGCATCAAAAAATTGAGTTCCTTCACCTCCAAAATTCTCTGTATAAGTTCCATCTCCGTTATCTATAACACCAGGAAAGAAAGCACCATTGTAATTTCCGTTGTAAGCAAAACCACCTAAATCTTGATTTCTACCACCAACCCAAACATTATTATTTCTATAAATAGGATTCGATTTAATTTCATTTGCAAGTGCAGCTCTATCTCCGTTAAAAGAATTTGCATTTAAAACACCAGTAAATGTACTTGTACTTATACCATTTTTCCAGCTTTCTATTTTACCAGAACGAGCCATTCTTTTCATAGATTCAGAGAAAAAATCTCCACCTTGTCTCCAATCTAAACTAGCAGTTAATGTGAAATTTTTATAAGTAATAGAAGTATTAAAACCTACAGCAAAATCGTTATTAGAGTTACCTATCTTTTTTTGATTTTCTTTAGTTCTATCAACATCCCATCTACCGTTAGCGTCTAGTAAATTCCATCCTTTGTATTCTCCTTCTTCTACTTTTCTAACATAAGGTGCATATAAATCTCCAATAACACCACCAACTCTTGTAAAAGACCCCATATCCGTTCCTCCTCCAAAATTAACTCTATCAATTCCATCTACTAAAGCAACTAACTTACTTTCTTGTTTGGTAAAATTAAAGTTCATATTCCACTCTAAATCTTCTGTTCTAATTGGTATTATATTTAAACCTAATTCAATACCATAATTCTCTACATTACCAGCATTAATTGTAGAACTTGTATAACCCGTTAAAGGAGATACAGCCACATTTAATATTTGATTTTTATTCTGAGTTTTATAATATGTAGCATCAAAACCTAAACGACCATGAAACAATTTAATATCGGTACCAAATTCATAAGAAGTAGCAATTTCTGGTTTTAGGTTAGTATTTGGCATACTACTAGGTAATGAGTATGTAAAATCGTCTCCCCAATATCCTTGAGATAAAGTTGGGTTAATTAAATAAGGAGAAGTATCTTTACCTACTTGCGCCCAACTAGATCTTACTTTAAATAGAGACACCCATTTTGGCATTTCTACAAATTGAGATACTAAAACACTTGTAGACACAGAAGGATAGAAATAAGATCTATTTTCTTTTGGTAAGGTACTAGACCAATCGTTACGAGCAGTAACATCAAGAAAAACATAATCTTTATACCCAAAAGATACCATTCCGTAAGCACTGTAAACTGATTTTCTATAGCTAGCACTATCATATAATAATCCGCCTCTGGCTACATTAGATACCGTATAAAGACCAGGTAAAACCAAATTGTCTCCACCAGAACTAATTGAAGTACTTCGGCTATTTAATATATTACCACCAATAGATGGGTCTATTCTAAAATCGCCTAATTGTTTCTTATAAGAAAAAAGTACATCAATGTTAGTTTCTCTAGAACTATTTTCGCTAATATTATAAGATCCAAAAGGTTTACTAGTACCAAAACCATCGTAAGACCAAGGTCTTATAATTTCGGTTCTATTACTATTACTACTGTTAGATACTCTAGCCATAGCATTAAAATCCTCATTAATTTTCCAATCTAATTTAATGTTTCCAAACCCTCTTATTTTATCAAACTTGTTTACCCTTTCGTTAGCAAAAAACCATGGATTGTTATAACCTTCTGTAATTTTACGTTGTTCTGTGTTTTTTACAACCCAATAATCTTTTAAATCATTGATATTGATATGTGGTGCAATGTTATAAATATCAAAATATTGGTCGTCACCACCAATAGAATTAATAGGATAATTATCTGAATTAGGGTTAGAAATATTGATGTTTGTAGATACAGTTACTTTGTCAGTAATTTTAAAGCTAGTTGTTAAATTTGCTCCAATTTTTTTCAATTCTGTACCAGGAGTAAAACCTTTTCCACTTAATTGAGAAATAGATAAACGGAAACTTCCTTTATCATAAGCTCCAGATATACTTACATCATTAATAGTAGTAACTCCTGTTTTAAAATAATCTTTTAAACTATTATCATAAAATTCTAAAGGCACTTCTTCGCCATTACTATTCCATTGTACAGCAGTAGTTCCTTTTTCTGCCCCATACCAATGCTGCCAAGTAGCTTCATTAAAAATACCTTTTTGCCCATTAGTAAATTGATTTTGTAACTCTATATATTTATATGGAGCGTTAAAAGTTGTAGTGGTATTAAAATTAACTCCAATTCCTTTTTTAGTATTATTACCAGATTTAGTTGTAATTAAAATAACTCCGTTACCTGCTCTAGAACCATAAAGTGCGGCTGCACTTGCTCCTTTTAAAACAGATATATTTTCTACATCCATTGCGCTTATATCTCCCATAACATTGGTATCTCCTATAGGAGATCCGTCAATAACTACCAAAGGCTGGTCATTACCTGTTAAAGAAGTTTTACCTCTAATGTAAACGTACGTTTCGTTATTTAAATCATTTCCTCCTCGACGAATGTCTAAACCTGAAATTTTACTAGACAAAGCACCTAAAACATTTTCTTGAGGAACAAGGTTAATTTTTTTATCATCTATTTCTCCTACAGCATAACCTAAGGCTTTCTTTTCTCTTTTCATACCCAAGGCTGTAACTACAATCTCATTTAGATCTGCAACATTTTCTTTTAATACAATGTTAAATTCTTTTTGATTGTTAACTTGAATCTCTTCATTTTTATATCCAATATAAGAGATTACTAAAACAGCATTTGGGTTTGCTACTGTTATAGAAAATTGACCTTCAAAATTAGATGTTGTTCCGTTATTTGTGCCTTTTTCCATAACTGAAGTACCTGGTAACGGATTTCCGTTTTCATCATAAACAGTACCTTTTACAGTATGTTGAAAGTTACTCTTATTCAGTTTTTTTATTAAGACACTTTTATCATTAATTTGGTATTTAAAGAAACCTTTTTTAGATAAATCATTTAATAAATTAGACAATGTTGTTTCTTTATAATCAACTGAAAACTTAGCTGAATCTTCTATAATTTTCTGTCCATAAGAAAAATTAATGTTGTATTCATTTTTAATTTTTGAAAAAATAGTTGTTAGTTTAGCATTTTCTAATTTAATGCTTACTTTTAACTCCAATATATTTTTTTGATTATTTCCAAAACTTGTCATTGGAACTAATCCTAGTATAAAAAGGAGTAAAATTAACTTAGATAAGTAATTTTTAAAATTCATTTTAATATTTAATAAGTGTTGTTTTTATTACAGATTCGATACTTTTTACCTGAGGAGTCTGTGCCAGCAGACTCTTCTTTTTTTTGTTTTTTGTTTATTTAATTTCTATCATATTATTTTCTTTAAGAGTTAGTTGTAAATCAGTTATATAATTAATCTTATTTATTATACTTTTAATGTCTTCGCCTTTCTTTATGGTAATAGACATTTTAATTTTTTTAAAGTCTGTATTGGTAAATACCATTTTGGTTTTGTAATTATATTCTAAAAAATCTGCAATATCATTCATAGATACATTCTCTAAATTGTAGATTTTTTTAAACCAAGTAGTAAAAAACAGATGCGATTTGTTATTGGTGGTAAAAGCTTTAGAGGCTATTTTATAATTTGTTTGTTGGTTAGGCTTTAATAAAACTGCATTATGAGTATCAGAAACTTCTACTAAACCAGTAGCTACAGTAACACTAACTATAGAATCGTTATTTAAAACATTAAAACTAGTACCTAATACTTTTGTTTTTATATTTTGTGTTTTAACTATAAACGGTTTTTTTTTGTTTCTTGTTATTTTAAAAAAAGCTTCACCATTAAGCTCTAAATGCCTAGTATTGTTATAGGTATTTATATAACTAAAAGAGCTATTTTTATTTAATATTACTTTACTTCCATCTTCTAAAAACACTGTTTTTATTTGATTTGATGTGTTTGCAAAAGTTACTATCTCTGAATTGTTATTTTGGTTGAAGAAAAAAACACTTACAAGACCTAGAAGTAAAGTTACAGAAGCAGCAATAGCAAACCTTACATAGTTATTTGGTTTTATTTGTTTTTTAACCCCTTTAAAGATTTCATTTTTAACTTCTTTTTTTTCCTTATCATTTAAAAAAAGTTCTTTTTTAGTTTCGCGTATAGCTTTCTCTTCTAAAGAAATTAATAATGCTTCTTCTTCTTTGGTTATTGTGCCTTTTAAAAATTTATCTAAAAGGTTTTTAAATTCTTTTTCAGTCATTGTAGAGTATCTATTATTAAATACCCAAAAATGTAGTGCACACGTAAAAAAATATTTATTTTTTTACAATTAAATTAAAATAACAAATAAATTTAATAGTTTATTTCGCTTTTAATACTTCTAATAGCAAGAGAAATTTGAGTTTCTACTGTTCTTTTAGAAATTCCTAATTTTTGCGAAATTTCTAGGTTATTAAGTAAGGTAAACCTACTTAATGTAAAAACCTGCTTACGTTTTTTAGGTAAGTTATTAATAGCTTTTTCAATTAAAGTTTCTGTTTCTTTTAATTGCAATTCTTCTAAAACTCCATTTGTATGAGGAGCTTTTAAAGAATCTATGAAATCGATATTTATTTTTTTAAACTTATCATCTCTAAGTTCTTTGTAAACTCTAAAACGAGTTGCTTTAATAAGGTAAGCTTCTATATTACTATTTTCTATTTCTAATCTTCTAACCCAAAAATCTACAAAAACTTCTTGAACAAGATCTTTAGATAAATCTTTATTCTTTAATAAAGAAAAAGCTAAAGTATACATACGATGCCATAACCTATCATAAAGTACAGCAAAAGCAGCCTCGTCTGCGCTTTTTATTTTGTACATTAATTCTTTGTAAAAATTATTACTATCAGCTTGTTGTTGCATGAAACAAAGCAAATCAAAATTACAAGAAACTAGATTATGAAAAAGTAAAGAATTTGTTAAGAAGGTTTTTTATTTTCTAGGATGATAGGTTTCTACCACTTCTTTTAAATAGCTTTTATCTAAATGCACATAAACTTCTGTGGTGGTAATACTTTCGTGCCCTAACATTTGCTGAATAGCTCTTAAATCTGCTCCGTTTTTTAGTAAATGTGTTGCAAAAGAATGGCGCAAAGTATGCGGACTAATTTTTTTGTTTAAATTGATGGCTACCGCTAGATTTTTTAAAATAGTAAAAATCATTTGTCGCGTTAAACCATTTCCTCTTCTGTTTAAAAACAAAGTATCTTCAAATCCCTTTTTGGGTGTTAAATGACTTCTGATATCTTTGATATAAATAGAAATATATTTTTGCGCATTATAATGTATAGGTATAAAACGTTCTTTATTTCCTTTACCAGTAACTTTTATAAAGCCTTCTTCAAAAAATAAATCAGAAATTTTTAGGGTAATGAGTTCACTTACACGTAAACCACAACTATACATGGTTTCTATAATTGTTCTATTTCTTTCTCCTTGCGGATGACTTAAATCTATGGCAGAAATCAGTTCGTTTATTTCATCTTCGGATAAAGTATCTGGTAATTTTCTTCCAATTTTTGGCGCTTCAATTAAATCTGTAGGATTTGTTTTTCTATAATCTTCAAAGACCAAATAATCGAAAAAACTTCGTAAGCCAGAAATTATTCTTGCTTGGCTTCTAGGGTTTACTTGTTTAGCAGTTTCATAAATAAATTGTTGTACTAGGTTTTCATCAATAGCAATAGGAGAGGAGTCAATTTCATTATCATTTAAAAACAAGGTTAGTTTTTCTAAATCTCGCGTGTAACTATCTATTGTGTTTTGCGATAAACCTCTTTCAATTTTTAAGAATAATTGATAATCTCTAATGGCATTTTTCCATTTCATAAAAATACTTTACGTGGTAAAAATAATCTATTTTAATGCCTACATAAAAAAATGCTAATTATTTCATCTATTTTTTAGTAAAGATTTTTTTTATCATTAACTTAATTTATTACAAACTTGAATTTCATTTAAATAAAAGTGATATTCTATGGGCAAAATTCTAATTTTATCAGAAAAAGTTTTTTAGTTGTAAAGGAAGATTTAAAAGTGATTTTAAAAAAAACTAATAAATTAGAAGTAACGATTACATTAATACAGCTCTTAATAATAGCAATTGAGTTAAGATAGCCAACCTTATTAGTATAGTTTTGCTTTATAATCTTAAAAATAAAAATAATGAAAAAAGTAATTTTAGTATTCGCTTTAGTTTTAAGTGCTTTAGCTGCAAATGCACAGCTAACCGTTAGTGTAAATGGAGGTATACCAGTTTCTGATGTAGAAGATTATTCTTCTTTTGCATTAAGTGGAGATGTGGGGTATGCTTTTGCAACAGATAGCGATTTAATGTTAGGAGTTTCTGCAGGGTTTTTAAATTATTTTGGAAAAGACTATGAAGTTTTAGGTACAACTATAGAGGCAGAATCTATACAATTTTTACCAGTGGCAGGTTTTGCATTTTACAGGTTGTCAGATAATTTTTCAGCAGGTTCTAAAATTGGTTACGCATTCGGAATTAATGATGGTAATGATGGTGGATTCTATTACAAACCAATGTTAAATTATATGGTGGGTAATGCTACAAGTTTATCTTTATTTTATGAAGGTGTAAGTGATGATGGTATTAACGCTAACAATGTAGGCTTAGGACTTACATTTGGTTTATAATTTAAAGAAATTTAAAATTTAGAAGGAGGCAATTTTGCCTCCTTTTTTTATTTAAATAATTGTATTTTTGAGCTATGAAACTAATTATTATAAACGGACCCAACTTAAACCTTTTAGGTAAACGTGAACCAGAAATTTATGGTTCTGAAACTTTTGAAGATTTTTTTAGAGATTTACAATTAAAATATAAGGATGTTGAATTGTCTTATTTTCAGTCTAATATAGAAGGTGAACTTATCGATAAATTACATGAAGTTGGTTTTGATTACGATGGTATTATTTTAAACGCAGCTGCTTATACGCATACTTCTGTTGCTATTGGTGATGCTGTAAAAGGGATACATACCCCAGTTGTTGAGCTACATATTTCTAATACCCACGCTCGTGAAGAATTTAGACATAAAAGTTTTATTGCGCCTGCTGCAAAAGGAGTACTATTTGGTTTTGGTTTAAAAGGATATGAATTAGCGATTCAGAGTTTTCTATAAATAAGGATAATATAGGTTTATATTTTAGTTGCACTTTATGATATAAGTTTCTTACATATAAAGGAGTTTTAGAATAAATGTTGTGTTTTATTTTTTCTTTACAAAATATTCTAAAACAAGATTTGTTTTATATTTAGGGTATAATTTGAGGCTACTTCTAATTTAGTGAAAGTTAAGCTTAATAATTATTTAGCAGTAATTAAAACCCAATTAAAAAAATGAATAAAGGGAGAAAAATATTGATTACAGTAGGAATAACTATTCTATTTATTTTTATTATGTCCATACTTAATATTAAATACGACAATGGAAGTCAATTACGTACTATTTTAGGGTGTTCTATATTGTATGTAATAATTCGTGCAATTTGGAAAATCCCATTTAAAAAGAATATTAGTAGTAATTTATCAATAGATAAAATTAATTAGCATTATTTTCTAAATAACTATAGGAGTTATTTATTTAAGTTTTTTATGAATTATTTTAGGTAAGATTCTTAATATCAAAGTGCAAAGTTCTGAAAACAATTACTAGAATATAAAAATTAATAAAACAATGAACAAAAAGGAAATAGCAAAGCAATATATAACTCACCTTGAAAATGGAAATATTAAACAAGTAGTTGCATTATTTAATGAGAATGGAATGGTTGATTCACCTTTATATGGAATAAAAAAAGCAGATGAATTTTATCGTGAGTTGAATAGTGATACTGCAAATTCTGAACTACATTTAAAAGGAATTTTTGAAGAAAATGACTCAAGCAGTTTAGCTCTTTATTTTACCTATAAATGGACTTTAAAGAATAATAAAAAAGTGGAATTTGATGTAGTAGACATTATTGAATTCGATAATCAAAATAAGATTAATAAACTAAAAATTATTTATGACACAGTTACCGCTAGAAAACTAGTGGAAGCGCTATAAAAAAGGCATTTGCCAATATTGTATATAATTCATTGCTAGTTCTAGGCTACATAAAAAAACCTCGCGGACTTTCTATCTGTGATTTATTTGCAAGTGCAAGTCTTAAATAACTCAAAAAAGCGTGTTAGTGCATCATAATTGCCAAATGAATTCCTAACACGCATATACTTATCCGTTGTTAACATGTATCGTTATGTATTTAAAGTTTACACTACGGTTACTGCACCTAGATAAGTACTAGTGGCTGCAAAATTGGTTTCTGGTTTATAAAAGGATGCCCAAACTTCTACTTCGAATCCTAACATAAATGGAGGTAAAGTAATACTTACAGAGGTTGCATCTCTAGTAGCCAAGTTTGTACCGCTATAAAACAAATTTAAATCTGGTGCATACACCACTGCCATTAAAGCATCTGTTGAGGTAGCTTTACCTTGACCACTGTTGTCTTGCCAATTTAAGTTTAACAAACGCCCAGTAGCAGCAGCTACGGTTGCGCCATCTAAACCCCTTAAATCTCCTTTACTAATCAGCACCTTTGCATAATCCATGACCATACCTTGTGGTGTACTCACTACTGCATTTTTAAGATGATAGGAGGTAGCCAAGTTAGATCTCGATTTATCGCCCTGCGGACTCCCAAAATACTGACTTAGGATATCTACAATAGGGCTTAAGAACGAGATTACGGTTTTAAACTTTAAACGCTGTTCCTCTTGTTTTGTAGTTGGAGTGTATTTACCACGTTGGGGTAAACTACGCATGATGTTTTTCCCTCTCCATCGAGAGCCTACTACGTTACCTACTTTTCCAGAGAATCCACCAAGGATTCCTTTTTCGAATGTTGCCATAATTGAATGGTTTTAAAATTAATATGCTCCAAAACTAAAAGCTATTTTTCTATAAACCAAGCACATGACCCCAATTGAACCTCTCAGACCCTAATTGGACCTCTCTGGACCTCTGTGACCCTCTGTGGACCTTTCTGGACCTCTGTGGACCTCTGTGGACCTCTCAGGACCTCTGTGGACCACTTTTCTTGATTTTAGGGGGTTTTGTTCGAGTCTTGTTCGGGTTTCCTTCGGGTGAGGGTTGGGTGTATTTTTTAAAAATAGATGCTTTTCCGAACAAGACCCGAAGCAAACTGGAGCAAAACCTATAAAAAGGTGGTTGATCTGTGGCTTTTTTTAACCATTTGCTTGTGTTCTTGGTGTTTTGTTGCCTTAATTTTTTTGTTATTGGGCTATTTTACATTAAGATTTGTTTTATATTTAGCCTTTAGTTGTAGCCAATTTGAGAAACACCTTTAAATAAATGAAACAAGAAGGATTTATATTTGTACTTATGCCATTTGACAGTACTTTCGATGACATTTACAATTTTGGTATTAAACAGACAGCTAATAAATGTGGATTTTATTGTGAACGTGTTGATGAACAAATATTTGAAGGTTCTATTCTTACTAGAATTTATAATCAAATTGAAAAAGCGGACATAATAATTGCAGATTTGAGCAATAAAAATCCAAATGTATTTTACGAAACCGGATATGCACACGCACTTAATAAAAATGTGATATTACTAACTCAAAAAACTGAAGACATACCTTTTGACTTAAAACATTATCCTCATATTATTTACAAAAACAATATCGGAACATTAAGTGAGTCATTGGAATTAAAACTGAACTGGTTTAAGAAAAACAAAAATGAAGAAAGAGCTGATGAGTCTGGATTTATTGAGTTCTACAACGACGGAAATAAGATTGAAGAAAATGGAACAGTAATTTTCAATGATATTGAACATTTACACCCATTTATAGAAGATGAAGACGAATTAGCAGGCACAAATCATATTTCTTTCACCTTAAATCTATATAATTCAGGAAACAAGATTATGGATACTATTTCCGATTTAGGTCTTGAAATTGAAAATATATTTACTGATTCGAGACTTAACGATTATGAGGAAAGAAAAGTTATTCAACTTCCTAATAATAAAGTTCTTATTCCAAGTGGCTATGTTGATTTAGTTTATCCTAAATCTTGGAGTTCACTTAAATTTTATATTGGAACAAAAAGTCAATTTAAAAAACTACCAACTGAAATGGTTTTGAAAGTTTACAAAGAAAATGGAGTTAATTCAATTCCTTTGAAAATAGAGTATCGCAACGTGAAAATAAAATAAAAACTGGCTACAACAAAGTACTGTGGTAAAAAACAAGTAAAAACTCATTAATTTTAAGCCAAAGAACTTTTATAGTTATTATCATAAATTACACCTGATTTCGCAATTGCAAAAGCTTGTTTTAGCAACTTATTACACACTGCTATTAATGCTAATTTTTTACTCTTGCCTTTGGCTACAATTCGATCATATAATGCCTTACAAGCTTTATTATATTTACAAGCATTAAAACTACACATAAACAATAAATTGCGTAACTTCTGATTACCTATTTTACTAATTTTAGGACGTGCCTTTACACTAGATCCACTTTGCCTTACTACAGGTGTTAATCCTGCATAACTGCACAACTCTTTTGCGCTTGTAAAGCGTTTAAAACCATCTGTTAAAACAACTAACATAATCGCTGTTTTATCTCCTATACCTGGTATGCTTTTTAAATTTGTTAATACTTCTTGATGCGCTTGTTTAACTAAAACTAACAACGCTGTTTCTAAGTTTTTCATCCGTTTTTCAAGATCCTTTAAACTTTGTTTTAAAGACTTTACAACAAACTTACTTGGGTTTCCTAGTACTGATTCTCTATGTAATTTATTCTTTAGCATTGTGCTTTGTTTTGTATATACAGCAAGTAGTCTAGTCATTTGTAAGCATTCTAACTGATGTTTAGAATTACCCTTCCATAGTTGTAAATCTACTTGTTGGGCATATTCACAAATCGAACGTGAATCGCTTTTATCTGTCTTTATCTTAGATAGTTTCATCTGGATAAATCGCTTCACAGATAAAGGATTTTCTACTGATAACTTAACCCCTTGCTCTTGTAAATAATAGGCTAACTTATAATGATAATAACCGGTAGCTTCCATTACACAATGACTATCTTTATCTAATAGTTTTACAAACTTTTTAAAGCCTGAAACAGTATTTTTAAACTGATAATATTTACCATCTGAATCAGTTACATCAAAAACTAAATGACTAATGTCAATTCCAAAATATTTTATATCTTTATTCATAAGAAAATGTTTTTTGAAAGGACAACCTACGCGAGTTTCAACGACTTAAAATCGAGGTCTTAAAAGCCTCATAGAACTGTACGAAATCTGTGTAGAAAAGAGAGGGGATTTTCAATGTTGACGAGATCATAGTCTCTACGTGTATAATAACCTTAATCCTCTCTTTTGTGCTTTCTGTTTATTTGTCTAATTTAATGAATTACAAACTTAAGCCGTGTATAATTAATTGCTTGGTTTTAGCCAATTTACGAAAGTCCTCGCGGACTTTCTATCTGTGTTTTATTTACTAACTTTAGTGCTTAAAACACGCAACTAATCATACACAACAACGTTGGCATTAATTAAAGAAAATGAATCAAAAATCTAATTATAAAATAGAAATTTACATAGGTCTAATTGGTCTTATAATTATTCATCTCTTTTTTATTCCTCAAGCCTTTAGAGGAGAAGTTATCGATGCTGAAAAAGCGAGTAAGTTCGGAAGTTTTATTGGAGGATACGTAGGAACATTATTTGCGCTTATAAGCGTTATTTTATTATACAAAACTTTAAAAGACCAAAAAGAAGCTTCAGAAATTGAAAAGTTTGAAAACAGATTTTTCTTACTATTATCACTTCATAAAAATAATACTGAAGAAATTATTTTAGAAAAGGAAAATGGAAAAAAAACATTTGTCCATTTTATAAGAGAATTTCGTTCAGTCTTTAAAAAGGTTTGTCAAGAATTTGACAATTCAACGCCAATCAAAGATAAAATAAATATATCTTACTTATTCTTTTTTTATGGAACAGGTTATAACTCAAGAAGAATTTTAAAATCTGAATTATCTAATTATGATGAAATAAAAATTGATAAGATTATAAAGGAATTAAGTAAAGACCGAAAACAAGATAAAGAAAATGGAAAAAAAAGAAAATTTAAATATTATGGTGGTCATCAATCAAGATTAGGTCATTACTATAGACATTTATTCCAAACAGTTAAATATGTTCATAACAAACAGTTAAACATAGATAAGAAAGAATATGTTAAAATTTTAAGAGCACAATTATCGAATCACGAACAAGCTATATTTGCTTTGAATTCACTTTCTTCAATAGGAAGAGAATGGAATGAATTAGGACTTATTAATGAATATGAAATGATTAAAAATATTCCGAATGAATTCTTTAATCCTAATAATGAATTTGATTTAAAAACACTTTTTCCTAAAATAACATTTGAATTTGAAGAATAAAACTAATGCCAACACCATGTAAAAAAATTGCTAGTAAAAGCCTACTTACGAAAATCCTCGCGGATTTTCTATTCGGTTTTTATTTACTAAATTACGTGCTAAACCACGCAACAAAGCATACAAAAACACGTTGTAAGCAAGCTGAAAACAAGATTGTAACTTTAACGAAAAACAGTAAAAAGTGAGAAAATTAAAACTTCAAATTCAACTCTCAATTGATGGATTCATTTCTGGCCCAAACGGAGAAATGGACTGGATGATTTGGAATTGGGATGAAAAACTAAAGAACTTCGTCAAAGAAATAACAGAATCGACTGACACCATTGTATTAGGACGAAAACTTGCTGAAGGATTTATTCCACATTGGAAATCCAACAAAGAATTGGAAGGTGCTGAAAAAATTAATAACTCAAATAAAATAGTTTTTACAAAAACGCTCGAAAATACTGAATGGCAAAATACCCTTTTGGAAAAAGGAGATTTAGTCGAAAAAATAGAAAAATTAAAGTCCTCAACTGGAAATGACATAATTGCCTATGGAGGTGGCGAATTTGTTTCTTCACTAATTAGAGAAAATTTAATTGACGAATATTATTTTTTCATAAATCCTTCGATTTTGGGGAAAGGAATGCCAATATTTGAGAAAGTTGATTATAAAACTGAATTAAAATTGGAAAGCGCAAAAGCCTACGAATGTGGAATAACAGTTTTGACATATAAAAAGTAAAAGCCAGCTTACAATAACGTGTATAATTAATGGCTAGTTCTTGCCTACTTACGAAAATCCTCATGGATTTTATATTCGGTTTTTATTTGCTAAATTAGGTGTTTAACCAACGTAACTAGCCATACAGTATTCCAAGATCAAATCCTAATAAAATTTAGTTTTTTTTAAGCTACATAATTTTGAAGAACAACATAAGGTGTTCCTCTTTTAACAACTGCAAATGCTCTTGCTATCAGTTTATTTCTCACATTATTTATCGCTAACATTTTATCTTTTCCTTCTGCTAACTTTTTTTGATAATATAACTTTAACTCACTATCATGTTGTATTGCAGAAACACTTGCCATACTCAATAAACTTTTCATCTTTCTATCTCCTAAATAATGACACTGTTTTCGTCTATGAATACTGGTTCCTGAGCGATGTTCAAAAGGTGCGGTTCCACAATAACTAGAGAATGATCGCCAACTTTTAAACCTTGTAAAATTACCTGTATGATAAATAAGTTGACTAGCAACTACAAGGCCAATTCCCTTCATACTTTTAAGTAATTTGTAATTTTTACTCATAGAAACATCATTAAAAATTATTTCTTCAATTCTAATTTCTATTGCTTTGACTTGCTTTGTGAGATAGTCAATACTTCGTTTTAAACTGATACAACCTAAATCGGTTGTAGAGCTTGTTAAAAGTACTTTCATCTCTTTTAAAGTACCTTTTAAACCTGCATTATTTCTAACCAACTGATCTCTTAAAGCTAACAATCTACCCAACTCTAAATGAGAGCTGCTTTTAACAGTACTTGGGCTTAATTCTTCTCGGTGAAGCCAACCATACCTAGCAATTACCTGAGCATCTAACTTATCCGTTTTTTCTTTTACAATGCCAGATGAACGTTTGATTTTTAACGGACTCTCCTCTACATAAATAACTTTTTTACTGTGTAAATAAAGTGCCAACTTTAAGGAATAATAACCGGTATTCTCAAAACAATAAAAAACAGCACTTTCTTTTGTTGCCTTTAAGACCCATTTTATAAGCCTTTTGTAACCAGTTAAATCGTTCTTAAACTCTTTGTGTACTTGGGCATGATAACAATAAGCATCAATCGTCTTTTTGGATACATCAATTCCTACTACTTCTCTGTAATTTTTCATATTTTTACAATTAGAATGATTAAATATGTTGCAAAAACTACTTCCTTTATCGGGGTTTATACGCCTGGTATTCCAAATGGTTCTTTGCAACTTTATAGCAACAGAGGACTCGTACGTGTACTGGAACTGAAAATCTAAAACACGTTATAGTTCTCCTCTGTTACTAAATAAAGATATATATTACAAACTAAAGAAACACGTTGGCAACAATTTGTATAAAAGCTGTAACATAATAGAAAACTGACAGACTTATTCATCAATCAATCAAAAAAATCATTAAATGAATTCATCTATTAAAGCACTATTTTTCGCTTTCATAACCTTTTTAACATTAAATCCCTTTTCTCAAAGCACAAATAAAGAACTATTCAATAGAATTGACACTTATTTGAAATCGAGCGAAACAAATGGTTTTTCTGGAGTTGTTTTAGTCTCTAAAAAAGGTAAAATTATTTTATCTAAAGGATATGGATGGGCTGATAGGAAAAATAAAATCCCTAATTCACCATCAACCGTTTTTAATATTGGTTCTGTAACAAAACAATTTACAGCATCGGCTATTTTAAAACTCGTAGAACAAGGAAAAATTAAAACATCAGATAAAATAAGCACATATTTTGCCCAGACACCTATTGACAAAAGCGATATAACTATTCATCAATTATTAACGCATACATCAGGAATTTCAAATAGAACTGGTGGTTTTAGGTATGATGAGGCTAGTAAAGAACAGTTCCTAAAAGAATTTTTTGAATCAGAATTACAATCAAAACCTGGAACAAAACATCAATACGCAAATGCCAACTATATTATGCTCACTGCGATAATAGAAAGAGTTTCAGGACAAACCTATAATTCCTTTCTAAATGATTTTTTGTTTGTTCCTTCTCAAATGAATAGTACAGGATATAAGAGTGTCAATTTTAGCACAGAAAGACTAGCACACGGCTACTACTATAACAGAAATGATGAACAATGGGAAGATTGGGGAACAACTCAAGAGCATCTTCCTTACAATGACAAACATTGGTACAGTATAGGTAAAGGAGATATTCACTCTACCGTTGAGGATTTATATAAATGGAATATTGCTTTAAAAAACAATGTAGTCTTAGCATCAAACACAAAACTAGTTCAAGAAACACCATACGTAGCCGAAAATGATAAAAAGACATCATTTTATGCATATGGTTGGGCAATATCTCAAAGTAAAAGAGACACTAAAATTGTTGCTCACAATGGTAGTAATGGGCTTTATTTTGCAGATTTTGTTAGGTTTGTAGACGATGACGTAGTTATCATATACATAACAAATGTGTTTTTAGGACCTGAATCAGAATATGTTGCAAGAGAAATTGGTAAAATGATTTTTGATTCAAATTATACGCCAAGTCCAATTTCTAGAAATATTTATGAATTAAGTTTTGAGTTTATGAAAACGAACCCATCATCTAATGCAGCAAAACTACCTGTGTTTTTAAAGAAAAAACTTAATAATGAATTCAAGGATCACGCCATTCTAAATCGACTAGGATTTAGCAGGTTGAAAAAAGAGGACAAACCAGATTGGGCATTAGAATTATTTAAGCTTAATGTAAAGCTATTCCCAAAAGATGGTAATTTATGGGATTCACTTGGAGAAGCTTACTTAAAATATAATATGAACGATGAAGCCATCAAAAGTTACACAAAAGCAGTAGAGTTAGGTAATGAAAGTTCAAGGAAAGTATTGAATGAATTATTGAAAAAAGAATAGACAGAAAAACTGTTGCCAACACCGTATATAATTTATTGCTTGGTTCTAGCCTACTTACGAAAATCCTCGCGGATTTTCTATTCGGTTTGTATTTGCTAAATTTACGCTAAACCAACGCAACTAACCATACACAATCACGTAGGCAATAATATTGCCCTGTCCTGAAATAAGGCTACATAGTTTTAAACATTATGTATAGAAATGACAAAGTAATTAGACGGTATTCAGAACCTTTTAAATTAAAAATTTTAGCCGAACTTACAACTGGCAAGCACACAAAGAACGAAATTGTTGCGTTACAATATTGAATCTAAGATGCTAACATCGATAATTGAAGAATTAGAACAACATATCAAATTTAGCTATTCCTTTTTTGATCGGGTGATGATTCTTAGGTGATACTATCTTATTTTATTTATAGGGGAGCATAATTAAACTTTTACGCAACGCTGTCTACGATTCATATGCAACGAGTGAGATACTGTTTTGTATTATGCTAAAAAAACCGAGCCAGTGACTTTACACTTTGACTCGGTTTTTCTATAAGATCGATTATTACTTCTGTGCTATCGAATTATTATTTTTCGTTGGGTAGAAATTTTTTCGTTTTTAACACTAAGTACATAAATACCAGGTGATATACTTGAGACATCGATTGTTGTATGTTCAGACTGCGCATCTACTGTTGTGATAAGTTTACCGGATAAAGCCATAATGCTAATCTTTGAATTTACAAACTCAGGGCAGCTAATATTCAGGATATCTTCAGCTGGTGAAGGGTAAACATTCAAAGCATTATATTGTTGCTTATCAACACTTAAACTGCTATCTACTATATTAAAGTTGTAGGTCTTTTTAGCGATGTTGGTTTGCCAGTTACCGTTAACAGGACGAATAGCTAAAATGGCGCTATAACCATTAGCAACCTCTAAAGGAGCTTCCAATTTTACCACTATCGTTTTTTCACCTTCACCCGCAGGTACTGTTATCTTTGTGTTAGTAATGTATAAAGGCTGCAGGTCTTTGAGCTCAATGTTAAGGTCTCGCTCTTGTGTTGCAGCATAACTTACCTTAAAGGATAATTCTAATAAATCTTTTGAAAATTCTGCTGGAGCATCAATAAAATCAACTAAATCTACAGTAGGCAATAAAGGGCCATCAACCACATCAAATGAATGTTCCTTAGTCATAATGCTTTCCTCTATTCCCTTACCTACAGGACAAAGCGCTGTAATTACCTTATAGCCATCAGCAACATGAAGAGCGGATGCCAAAGTAAAAATAACATTCGTTGACGATACTCCTCTTTCAACAGGTATTGTTTTGCTTTCTATAGTCGTTCCATCAGGATTTTGAAGGGCTACTTTAAGATCTCGTTGCTCATTAGCTCCATAACTTACGGTTATCGGAATCTCTAACGCAGCATTTGATATTTTATCTGCAGGACTTACGAAAGCCACTTTTTCTGTAATGTCAAAATCATTCTTGTCTACGCACACCTCTAGGGCATACCATCGGCCACGAGCAGTAGCAGTACTATTACCTTCTGGTACTTTTCCGTTTGTAACTTGATTCGAAGTTACCCTAATGACATCGCCTGGCTTTATTGGAGCCTTAGTGTCTATAATCAATTCCTCGATTTCATTTCTTAATTTTTCATCCTCTATGTTATGCGTAGCATCATAAGAAGAAGAAATCTGCTGTTCTCCTACTTTTGTTCCGTTTACATAAACGGAGTAGGTGCTTTCGCCATCGGGTTCTTGCATAGCGTGAACCTTATAGCGGGCATTACCTTGTGCGGTGCCATTATAAACTACCTCTGCAGCAATGGGACGATTAATACCATTGGTGCCGTTACATTTTATGATTTCTTTGGCATTTCCTTCCCAAGTTTTACTAACTCTCCACTCTAATGTTGCTGGGTCATAGCCCTCAATCTCTAGGTCTGTGAAGTCTTTAGCTAATATCGTTTCGCAGCCTTCTATTACAAGGTTTTCACAATTAGGGTCAACTGTTCCAGTTTCCGACCAATACTTATTCGCTTGTGCTTCTGTTTTATTAGTAAAGTCTCCTAATTTAGCTGCAGTACTAGTTGCCATTACAATTTTGTCGATTTGATAGCCATGAGAGCGACCGCAAATGTCCATAGTATAAGTTCCTGCTTGTTCTACTTTTATATTTATCCAGTTGTGTGCGTGGTTTTTTTCGCCAATACCGTGCAACCAGAATCCAGGATCACTGCGTCCATAAAACTTAAACCAAGATGTTGTTTGCTCAGTACCCCAATAAGCAATACCATCAGAAAATTTTAGCCATGCATCATTACTTAAATCAGTACCTTGTTGGCCTTCTACTTTTCCTCGTTCTTCTTCATTTTGACGACCAAACCATTTTACCGTATAGGTACCGGGTGTGTTTATCGTAAAACTATAAGATATGGTGTTATTCGCATTTTGATTTTGGTAAGAGTTAGGGCCATCATAATAAATGTATTTACCACCTGAAGCATATTCTTCGTCTGTACCAAGCTTCCAGTCTCCTTTTAGCGCTATTCTTTCAGCTTCAAATACGAGTAAACCCTCTGTTTCATATACATCTATTGCAGGACAGTAGCCATCAGCTTCAGGAATACTACTAGGTTTTATACCACTAATAAATTTAGTCTTTAATTTGCTCGGGTTACCATTTTGGTCGTTATTTAAAAGAAACCATACCATACCCGCATCAGAAATGTCAGGTTTGCTTTTGGCATCAATATTTAATCGATCCCATAGATACTTACAACTAGGATCAAAATGATCTCTCAAGAAAAAGTAAGGCGTCCAATTCTTAACGCCATTTATTGAAGACGAACTCCAACCATTATTCAAATTTGAAGACTGGTTTTGATCTATAATGCGTTTAAAGTTTGTACCCTCACTTACTGGAAAATCATTTAAAATATGCTCTACTCTGTGGTGCTCAGCTCTACGGATATGATTATCGTTATAGTTACTATGGGATAGAATATAAAGGTGATTTATGGCATCTTCTTTACCATCAGCTTTCACTTTTACTAAGGCTTGGTATAAAAATTCGCTAGGTCCCATTTGTACAAAATACAAAGGATTATTTGCTGTTGATATCTTAATCTGCTCAGCTAAATGATTAATGGCTGCGGTATTATTAGCAGAAACATCGAAAAAAACAGAGGCATCAAACTCGGTAAAGAATTCTAAGGCGCCTTCCACACCTTCTTTCATAACATTCGTTTCGGTTGTATGTGCAGGAGAGCCTATAAAGTTATTATAAGAATAATGCACCAAATTAGCCTCTAGATTTGCATTGGCTAACATGGCTAAAGCGGCTGGTGTTGCACTCCAATCGTCCTCGTCTCCACGTTGCCATGCGGAGTTATAGGTAAAAGTTTTACCGGCATCTGCAGCAGGTGCATTTGCAGTAACTGTGCCACCCCAAGTGTTTGGGTCTGGTTGGTTATTACCATCTGCACTAATGGCTATACGGTTATTGCTGTAGCCCCAGCCTTGTGAGAAAATTTGTGTTGCTAAAAAAAGCAGGGTTATAAATAATCCAATTCTTTTCATTGTAATAATAGTTTTTAGTTACACACTTTTGTGTGTTGGGTTATTATTTGGTTCAATACATGTTTTGATTACTCCAAAAGTATTCGCCATACTCCTCAAAACCTAAAAAACTATATTTGTTTTATATTTACAATCGAAACAATTGATATGTATATTATATTTACAATAAAAGAATTTTTAGCTTTTTAAACCTTGAAAATCAGTGATTAAATGAAAAAGACTCAGATATTTATATTAGTATATGCTTTAAGCTCTATATTTACTTTTAGTAGCACTTATGGTATGGATAGCATTACAGCTCAGAACCATAATGATGTTTATCAAGAGGCGAATAAGATGTTAGACATTAATGCAGATACTGCCTTGAATTTATTTAATAAACTAATTCCTTATTACACTAAATGTCTAAATACTGAAAAACGAATTCAATGTTATATTGGCTTGTCTGATGCTTACAAAACTAAAGGGCAATACAGCAAGGCTTACGAACACCTGTGGGATGCACTTCTTTTGGGCGAAAAGGAAAATAATCCGCTTATAATAATTGATATTCATATAGACTTATCTGGGCTATACCGCATTTATAAACGTTATGACAAATGCCAGCAGTACTTGAAAACTGCATTACAACTTTCAAAAGATAATAGCATTAAAAAAGGTTATCGTCTAGCTAATATCTACTATGGTTTGGCTATCGTTGAACGCAATTTTAAGAATTATGACAAAGCGTTGGACTATCTGAACACTTGCATGAGGATTAGAAAGAAGGAACAACAAGGGCAATCTGAATTTAGTTATATCGACTCAGAACGAGGCAACATATATTTGGAGATGGGCCAACTGGACAATGCTGAAAAATACTTACTTCGATCGCACCCATACTTTATAAAAAACAACTTAAATTTTGCTGTTAAATCTAGTCTAAGTCTGGGTGATCTTTATGTTAAAAAGAAGAACATATATAGAGCGAATGAGTATTATAAAGAAAGTTTATCTCAATTGCAAAAGATGAATTCACATACCGATGTTCATAGTGAGTTACTTGCTAAGCTAGCACAAACTAACAGAATTCTAGGGAATACTAGTATCGCTTATGATTTCTTAGAGGAAGCCAATGTGCTTATCGATAGCTTGTTTAATGCTAGAACTTCAGTTAACAATGAATTGTTTCAAATAAAGAATAAACACGAAGAGACCATTCGTAAAAAGGATGAAGAAATTAAAACACACCTTTTAGCGATAGAGCATAACAAATTAATTCAATCAAGGTTAAAACTTTTAATTTTCTTTATACTGTTTGTAATAGTAGTTGGCATTGTGGTAATACGTATGCGCTTAAAGCTTAGAAAGGCGGATATTGTAAAGAAAGAGATGGAATTACAAGCAAAGTTTGAGCATGATAAAGCTGAAGCAATTATGAAAATGAAAAATAGAGAGCTTACTTCTAATACCTTGCAGATGATTGAAAAAGATAAACATATTTACATGATGTTAGAAAAACTAAAAAGTGCATCCGTAGCAGAATATAAAAGTATGAAGCGGCTTATTGTGCAGGGCAAAAACGGAATGTGGGAGCAATTTAATAAACGTTTTACAGAAGTGAATCAGGGATTTTATGAACGCTTAAGAAAGCAACACCCTGATTTAACACCTACGGAGCTTAAACACTGTGCGCTTATTAAACTGAATTTTAACAGTAAAGAAATGTCTCGTTTGTTGAGTATTTCACTAAACAGCGTTAATATTTCAAGGCACCGCATTCGAAAAAAGATGTACCTGCAACGTGAAGATAATTTAAGTATTTATATTGCTGCGATTTAATATTGAGTAGAAAACGGGCGTACTTTTGCAAATAAAGAAATCAAAACCCAAGAGGGGGGAAGCCATTTAAACAAATTTATTTGTAGAATAAATTATGAGAAAAAAACAGCTCTGCGTCTGCTATATGTAATATCGAGTATAATTCATTGCTGGTTATAGCCTACTTACGAAAATCCGAGAGGATTTTCTTGGTCAGTAATTATTTACTAATTTAGTTACTTAAACAATATAACTAATTCTTTACAATTATGTTAGGTTTTTAATTTTCTTTTTTAGTTAGTTTTACAAAAGGGTTTGTTTTATATTTAGGATTATATAGGAGGCTAGTTGTAAATTGATAAAAGTTTAAGCATAGTCATTAATTGTAAGCAATCTAAAAAAAACGAATGGCAACATTATTAGAAGATATAAAAAAGCAATCCAATTGGACAGTTAAAGCGTTCAAATCGGATGGAATTGAACTGGATTATTCAATGGGAAGTTTAATTGAAATTGACCGATTTATCCAAAAATACACTAAAGACGGACAACCGATAAAAGGTGGTCGACTTGCCAAAGGTTATGGCGGAAAAATATTTTCGATTGGCTCATATATTGGAGAAACTTTAATAAAAAATGTTTCTGATTCGAAATGGATTACTGACGACAATGACCCTCACGGAGAAGTTAATATCGAAGTGAATTTGTCAGACGGAACTCGATGTTGGCCAATTCAAAAATTAATGAAGAGGATTCAAAACGGACTTGAGGACGGAATTTATCCTTATGGAGTAAGCGTGACAAACAAAAAAGCGGATGAAAAATATGACGGAGAGTTTTGGAAAATAGAAAATGAAGTAAAACCAATGGAACCGAAAAAAACTTGGTGGAAGTTTTAAAAATAAAAAAGCCATCTTACAACACCGTATAAAATTAATTGCTGGTTTTGGGTCACTTGGGAAATTCCTTCGGAATTTCGCCGTTCTTATTTTATTTAGTAAATTCATTGTTAAAACAACGCAACTAACCTTATACATAAACGTTGGTTTTTTATTTTACTTTTTTAGTCTGTCTTACAAAAGCATTTTTTTATATTTGACGTTAAATTTGAGGTTAGTTTTAATTTAATAAAAGCGAAGCAGGAACCATTGGTTAGCTACATTTAAATAATTTAATACTGATAAAATAAAATTTAGAAACCACATTTTAATTCAACAGAGAATTACAGCTTATTATTTAAAATACAGCGCAAACAATTAAATAAATGAAAAATAGCAGAACAAAATTAATTATCTTATTTGTACTTGCAATACTATTTACAAGTTGCTCAACCAATAATGAGGAAAATATAGACACAACTGAACCAATGATCTCTATTCAAAGTCCTCAGTTAAATCAGACCTATGTAGGATATTGGGGAGGAGCATGGCCAGAGGCAGACAAGGTAAATTTAATAGCATCGGGAGTTGACGAGACAGGAATCTCATCAATAAAACTGACAGTTATAAATGAGAGCAAAACTGTTGTCTTCGAAAAGATAGTAAATAGCACAACAAGCAGTCAAACTGAACTTGTTATTTCCGAAAATTTTACACCTCAAGAAATTGGAACTTATAGCGTGATATTTAGTGTTACAGATGTAATCGGAAATATTGAAACTTCAGCACCTAGAACTTTTTTAGTTGAATGATGCTGACTGAAGCATAATTAATGATTATATGTTGCCCAAAACGGTAGATAACGATAAATAATAATATTGCTTAATTAGTTTGATTAATCAAAGGTTAGTGCGGTTTTGTAACGCCAGATTTTCCTATGGAAAATCCTCGCTCACAAAACCGCACTATTTTTAAAGGTAACCTTTACCTTTAATTCTTTTAAATTACAAATTGAAAAACCTATAAACAATTGTAGTAATTGGAATTGCAATTTATATTGCAACTAAAGTGAATGGAAATTCCTTAAAAAATCAAAATACATCAGCAAAGTAATTTTTAAAATCATTTGAATAATTAGGTTATTTTAAATAGGCAACCGAAAAAGATATACTAAAAGTGTGAAAAATACTTTGATATCTATAAATCTGATATTAAAACATAAGAATCATTTTAATATCAGAACGTTCGTAATGTGAATCTTCTTCAACAGGTATTTCTTTGAAGCCCATTTTTTTGTATAAATTTATTGCTGGTACTAAACTTCTATGTGAGTATAAGGTAATACTTGGCCAGTTTTGTTTTTTTGCAAAAGCGATAGAAAACTCCATTAGTTGTAAACCTATTTTTAAGCCTTGAAATTGAGGAGCAACAGCCATTTTACTCAATTCATAAAATGTTTTTTGATTGATGATAGATACAACACCAATTATTTTATGATTGTATTTAGCAAAAAAGATAAAACCACCAGGCTCTAAAACATATTTTTTAGGATTACTTAACACCTTTTCATCATAAGGTTCTACATAAAAATATTTTTTAAGCCACTCTACATTTAAGTCGTAAAAATGCTTGGCATATTTATCTTCAAAAGGAATGATTTCTAATTGATGTTCCATTAAAAAAAGCTTTTTTATTTTTTATAAAATGATGCTAAAAATAAATAACGAACAAAAAGTAAAACTAAAAAAGGAATTACAGCTAATGGAAATAATTGCACTTTTAAAATCCATAAAATAGGAATGATAACCAATAAACCTAGCAACATTTTAAAGTAAGCTTGTATCCATTTAGGATGCTTATTTTTAAACAAGATAAAAGCTATAATTAAGTTAGGCGCAAAAGCCCATAAAAAATTAAAGTTATTTGGTGTTGTAGAATGATCTGTAAAAAACCATAAAAATAGAATTAAAATTCCGACAATTCCTGTTACAAAAAGTAAGGTAAAATCTAAGAACTTAGTACGCTTGTTATTTTTAAAATCTCTGTAAGTAATAAAAAGTCCGATAAAAGCAATAATGCTAAAAATTACAAAAGGATTAAATAGAGTTATTTTCTGATCTAACTCTTGGTAATCTAATAAAGTAATTTCTTTCTTAATGAGTTCTTTAGGTTGATTATCAATAAATAAAGCACTGTTTTTAAATATTGCATACACATAATCAGGTAAATACATGTATTGTTCTGATGTTGCTTTTTGATCTAATTTACTACCTAATGCTAAATTAATTCCGAAATTACCCCAAGTATTCCAATGAATTTCTTTATTCATCAATTGTCTAAAAGATAGGTTCTTTTCAATTTTATCATCATTAAAAGCAACTCGATCTCCTAGAACTGTGGTGGTAATATCTCTTAATTTAGAAGCACAATTATTATAAAAAGGATCGTAATAATAATTTGCATTTTTAGGTAAAGCATTATTTTCTAAATATTTAAAAAAGGCTTGTTTTTCTTGTTGTGTTAAATTTAATACTTGTTGTTTTACCCAACGTTTATCTTTTTTATAACTTGCTAAGAAATACTTAAAATCGTATCGAGCCAATTTATACAACAATTTACCTTTGGTAAAGTTTGCATAAAAATTAGGCTGATTAAAATCGAACATTCCGTAATTATAAATTAAATCTAACTGTAAAACAGGATCTTTAATTCGAATAGCAGAATGCCCAAAAGCTTCGTATAATTCTGTTCCTGGACCAGCAGTTATAATACTAACTTCTGAGTATACAGAAAGATTAACTTGTGCATTTACAGGTTTTATCAGCAATAAAAAAAAGAGAAATAGTAAGTGTTTTTTGTTCATCAGTTTTAATTTCTAAAGAAACTATAGTCGAAAGTAATAGAAAAAATGTTAGAAAATAGCGCATTACCAACACTACCAATATTGGTTAACGCATAATCTACTTGAATGCCTTTGTAGTTGAAACCAACTCCGAAATTGGGCTGTACAGAAAGCGATTTACCATCGTCAAATTCTGTAATATATTGAAAATTACCAACACCTAAACGTAAATACACCAACTTATCATAATCTAATTGAAAACCAACAGCAGGATCTATACTACCAATTTTTGATGAAAAAATATCATTAGATTGTTCAAAACGAATGTTTAAATCTACCTCAGAAAGTAAGTTTAAATATCGGCCAACTCTCCATTCTTTGGCAACACCAACTTGTATTTTTGGTTTGGTAACCTCTGTAGTTTCTGGTAATTCTTGATTTTGTCCAGGAATTGCATTTTTAATTTTATCAAATTCTTCTTCATTAATTGCCCAACTATTAAAAGTTGTAGTTATATCTCTAGCCATTATACCAAATTGCCAAGAATTTCTTTCGAATTGCAAACCTGCATCAAAACCAAAACCCCAAGATGTAGCAAATTCGCCAATAATTCTACGCACTATTTTAGCATTCACTCCGAATTTTACATCCTTAAAAATTAAATTTCTGGCATAAGCAATATTAAAGGCATAATCTGCAGCAGAAAAAAGGCTAATTCTATTAAAATCGATATTTCCCTCACTATCAATTAATTGTGTGGTGTTTAAAATATCATCAACCCCAAAACGAATTACAGAAATACCCAAAGCACTTTCGTAATCTATTGGCATTGCAAAAGCTGCGTGATTGTAATTGGCAATACCCGCAAAATAAGAAGCGTGCATTAAAGAACCTTGATAATCTTCTATACCTACCAAACCAGCAGGATTCCAATAACTTGCATTTACATTATTTGTAGTGGCAACAACAGCTTTACTCATTCCTAAAGCAGCAGCATCAACCCCAATATTTAAAAATTCGTTGGAGTAATTTCTAAATACTTGCGCATTTAAAAGCAGTGGAAAGATGATTAAAATAAGTAAAAATTTATATTTCAATAGCTTATAATTTATCAAAAACAAATATCTTAAATCCTATTAGATTAACTATTGTTTTTGGTAGATATTGTTTGTTAAATATCAATCTGAATATTTTCTTTGATAAAACGATAAATTCTGTGCTCTAACCATTTATTTTCATTGGGTTTAAATGATGTCATAAAACCACAATGGCCACCATATTTTGTTGCTTCGAAAAAGAAATAATTAGAATTTTCTGCTTCTTGATAAGGATAACACTCAGTGGATAAAAATGTATCGTCTTTAGCGTTAATTAATAAAGTTGGCTTTTTAATATTTGTTATATAAGGTTTAGAACTTGCTTTTTGCCAGTAATCTTCTGGGCTATCAAACCCAAAAACAGGTACTGTATACAAATATTCTAAATCTTTAAATTTAGTTGCTTTAAATAATTTGTCTTTGTCGAGTTCAAATTCAGGAAATTTATGTGCTTTTTCTAAAACTTTGTTTTTCATTGTTTTAAAAAACACTTCCATATATAATTTGTTTTTTAGTTTGTCCATTTCTAATTCAGAAGAACCAATATCAATAGGCACAGAAACTGCAATTCCGCCTTTAATTTTTGCTGATATTCCATCACTCTTTTCACCAATATATTTTAGCGTTAAATTACCACCTAAACTAAAACCAACAATTATAATATTACTGTAATTATAATTTTCTGTAAGATGTTGAATTACAAAATCTACATCCTCAGTTTTTCCACTATGGTAAGTGCTTAAAAGCAAGTTATCTTCGCCACTACAACCTCTTAAATTAAAACAAACAGTATCTATGTTTTTACTATTTAAATAATTTGTGTTAGATGCAATATATTTAGACTCAGAACTACCTTCTAATCCATGAATAAGTAATACCAAGGTTTTAGAATTTACAAAAGAAAAATCTAAATCTATAAAATCGTTATCCCAAGTTGTAATCCTCTTTCTTGTATAAGTTGCCTTATCTTTCATAAAAAGTGGTCTGTACATCGTATTAAAATGACCATTTCTAAAAGGTATTGTAGGCAAAAAGTTTGAAGTGAATACAGGCATATTTTTTTTTGATCTCTTACAAATATCCCAAAAAATTAACAATTAAGAAAACGGAGTGATTTTGAATGCTTATTTTAGCGGAAAATCAACAAAAAACATCAATGAAAATTATAAAAAATATTCCAAATCTGTTAACACTTGGTAACCTTTTTTGTGGAACAGTAGCAGCAATATTTGCAGTAGAAGAAGATTTTATTAACGCTAGTATATTTGTTTTAATTGGTATTCTTTTTGATTTTTTTGATGGTTTTGCAGCACGTTTATTAAAAGTTACAGGAGAATTAGGTAAGCAATTAGATTCTTTAGCAGATATGGTTACAAGTGGAGTTGTGCCTGGTATTATTATGCTAAAATTAATTCAGAATAATTTATTAAAAGACTTTAATGATATTGATAAGTCAATCTTTGATGTTTCTTTAATTGGTTTAATTTTAACGCTTGCAGCCTGTTATAGACTGGCTAAATTTAATTTAGATACCAGACAAACAAACTCATTTATAGGTTTACCAACACCTGCAATGTGTTTATTTATAATTTCATTACCTTTAATTCAAGAGTATTCAGATATTGAATTTGCTGTAAACTTAACCTATAATAATTACTTTTTAATTGCAATAACTTGGGTCTTAACCTATTTAATGAATGCAGAATTGCCTTTGTTTTCTTTAAAGTTTAAAGATTATTCATTAAAAAATAATTGGATAACTTACTTGTTTTTAGCGTTTTCATTAGTGTTAATTTTATTGTTAAACTATTTATCTATACCAATTATTATAACTTTTTATGTATTTTTATCAATAATAAAAAATTTAACCCCCAAAGTTTAGTGTTATGAAATCAGCAGAAATTCCTGAAAATGAGGAAGAAAGGTTAAAAGCCTTAGATAATTACAATATTCTTGATACTTTACCAGAAGAAGATTACGATGCACTTTCAAAAATTGCATCAGGTATTTGTAATACACCGATTGCTTTAATTTCTTTAATAGATGAAAAAAGACAATGGTTTAAATCTCATTATGGTGTAGATGCAACAGAAACACCAAGAGAATTGGCATTTTGTGCACATAGTATTTTAAATCCTGATGAATTATTTATTGTAAAAGACGCTACAAAAGATGAACGTTTTTTTGATAATCCTTTAACTACAGAACAACCAAAGGTTATATTTTATGCTGGTGCGCCTTTAGTAACGCCAGATGGGAATGCTTTAGGTACTTTATGCGTTATAGATAATGAGCCAAGCGATTTAAATGATACTCAAAAAGAATCTTTAAAACTTTTAGCAAATCAAGTAGTTAGTCTCTTAGAATTAAGGAAAAGAAATAACGAGCTTTCTAAGGCAAATGTTGAAACAGAAAAACTAAATATACGCTTAAATAATTTTGCATATCGTTTAACTCACGATTTAAAATCGCCAATAAGCGGGATTAATTTTTTGTTGGATGTTTTAAAAGAAGATTTTCAAGATCTATTTAAAGAAACTGAAGCTGAAAAACATATAGATTTAATTGCTAACAGAATTGTTTATATGAGTACTTTAATTGATGATATTTTAGAATATACAAAAGTAAATACTGAAAACATTGTTTATGAAGATATTAACGCTAAAGAGTTAATAGATAGTATTATTAAAAACATAGATTTTGAACAGAAAATATTTTTAAACTCTGATGTTTTAGACACAAATATTCATATTTCAAAAATCGGCTTTTTGCAAGTTTTTCAGAATTTAATATCTAATTCTAGAAAATATACTAATAAAGATAAAGTAAATATAGAAATAGATTTTAAAGACGAACCACAACATTATCATTTTGTTTATAAAGATAATGGGCCAGGAATTGAAGAACAATATTGGGACAAAGTTTTTAATATGTTCGAAACTATAGACAATAGCAATAATGATAATACAGGAATTGGTTTGGCTACTGTAAAAGCAATTATTACAAGGTTGGGAGGCGAGATTAATTTACAAAATAGAGAAGATGGTAAAAGCGGAGTTTGCTTTTCTTTCTCTTTCTCTAAAAAGGAAATTTTAGCGTAATAATTTTTGATTATGTTTAAATCGATAAGAACATTTATTGGCGCAAAAGACTTTGAAATCTCTCGTAGTTTTTACAAAGATTTAGGCTTTATAGAAGTAAAATTATCTACCAATTTATCTGTTTTTAAGGTTGATGAAAAATTAAATTTCTATTTACAAAAAGCATATGTAAAAGATTGGATAGATAACTCAATGCTATTTTTAGAAGTAGAAGACATTGAAGCTTATTTATTAGAAATAAAAAATAAAAATCTTACAGAAAAGTATTCAAAAGTACAACTATCAGCAATTGTTACTAACGATTGGGGTAAAGAATTCTTTTTGCACGATCCGTCAGGAATTCTTTGGCATATTGGGTGCTTTAATCAGTAAAAAAGTATAAGTAAACAGTTTTTATTGAAAGATTTTCTTCTTTTTCAATTCAAAATCTTTACCTAAATACACCTTACGAACCATTTCATCTGCTGCTAATTCTTCTGGAGTACCTTCTTTTAAAATACTACCATTGTACATTAAATAGGTTTTATCTGTAATAGCCAAAGTTGCTTGCACATCATGATCTGTAATTAAAATTCCGATATTTTTGTTTTTCAATTGAGCAACGATACTTTGTATATCTTCTACAGCAATTGGGTCTACACCCGCAAAAGGTTCATCTAACAATATAAAATTAGGATCAGAAGCTAAACAACGTGCAATTTCTGTTCTACGTCTTTCACCACCAGAAAGTAAATCTCCTCTATTTTTACGAACGTGACCAATATTAAACTCTTCAATTAAAGATTCGAGCTTTATTTTTTGTTCTTTTTTCGATAAATCTGTGAATTGTAATACAGACATTATATTGTCTTCTACAGAAAGTTTTCTAAAAACAGAAGCCTCTTGCGCCAAATAACCAATTCCTTTTTGCGCACGTTTGTACATCGCATCATTGGTTATTTCTTCATCATTTAAAAAAATTTTGCCTTCGTTAGGTTTAATCATACCCACAATCATATAAAAAGAAGTTGTTTTTCCAGCTCCATTTGGGCCTAAAAGTCCAATAATTTCACCTTGCTGAACCTCTAAAGAAATGCCTTTTACAACTTTTCTACTTCCATAGAGTTTTTCAATATTTTCTGCTTTTAATATCATTTTATCAAAAATATATAATTGTGGTACTGTTTAATTATGTAAATGTATTTAACTAAAATTATAAAGTTCTTAAAACACTCTTAAACAATTATTCAGTTAAACTTTTTTCTTCTTCAAGAGCTTCCCAATATTCTACAGCTCTTCGTAAATGCGGAATTACAATGGTACCACCAATTAAATTGGCAATAGACATGGTTTCCATCATTTCTTCTTTGCTAACCCCATTTTTCATTGCAGCTTCTAAATGATATTGTACACAATCATCGCACCTTAAAACCATAGAGGCTACTAAACCTAATAGCTCTTTTGTTTTTACAGGCAAATGCCCTTCTTTAAAAGCATTGGTGTCTAGATTAAATATTCTTTTGATAACTTTATTATCTGAAGCTAAGATTTTATCGTTCATTTTAGCACGATAATCATTAAATTCTTTAACTTTTGTTGGCATTCTTTTCTTGTTTTTTAATAACTCTTCTTGATACGCTAATTCCTATTTCATATAAAATTAAGATAGGAATTGCTACTATAACTTGACTTGCAACATCTGGAGGTGTAATAATTGCTGCTAATATTAATACAACTACTAAAGCGTGTTTTCTGTATTTTTTAAGGAACTCTGGTGTAATTAATCCGATTTTTGTTAAAAAGTAGATGAGTACAGGTAATTCAAATAAAATAGAAACCCCTAATAACATATTTGTAACCAAACCAATATGAGATTCTAGTGTAAAACTATTTTCAATAGCATCTGTAATTTGGTAATTGTATAAAAAATGTATTGAGATTGGTGCAATTACATAAAAACTAAACAACACTCCAATAAAAAATAAAAAGGAAGCAATAAAAATAAATCCTTTCGATTTTTTTATTTCATGTGCAGTTAAACCGGGTGCTACAAATCGCCAAATTTCCCATAATAAATAAGGGAAAGAAACGATTAAACCTAGAATTAATGAAGACCAAATAGAGTTCATTAATTGAGAGGTTACTTTTATACTTTGTAGTTTTTTATCAGCAAAACTAACATTACAAAAAGCACTATCGATACCAAATAATTGAAATGCATCACAAAATAATTGGTAGGTGATAAAATCGGGCTTAATATGTGCTAGTAAAAAATGATCGTACACTTGTTCTGCAAATGCAAAGAATGTAATTGCCAAAATAAATATTGCAGCAACACTTCTTACCAAATGCCATCTTAATTCCTCTAAATGTCCTAAAAAAGACATTTCTTTTTGTTGTTCTGCCATTAAAAAATTCCTTCTTTAATTAAATCATGTAAATGTACAACTCCTGCATATTTATTTGAATCATCTACAGCTAAAATTTGAGTTATACTACTATTTTCTAAAGCATCTAAAGCATCAATAGCCATAGCATCTTTATGAATGGTTTTCGGGTTTTTACTCATAATGTCTTCAGCAACAAAATCATCAATTTTTGTGGTTTTACTTAGCATTCTTCTAATATCACCATCAGTAATAATACCTAAAACTTTATCACCTTCTACAACAGCAGTAACCCCTAAACGCTTTTCAGACATTTCTATAATTACTTTTGCAATGGTGTCATTTTTCGCAACTTTTGGTAATTCATTATTAACGATTAAATCAGAAACTCTTAAATACAATCGTTTACCTAAAGCACCACCAGGATGATATTTTGCAAAATCTTTACTCGTAAATCCTTTTAACTCTAATAAACAAACAGCAAGAGCATCTCCCATTACTAATTGAGCGGTTGTGCTTGTTGTTGGTGCTAAATTATTTGGACAAGCCTCTTTTTCTACATAAGTATTTAATGTAAAATCTGCATTTTTGCCTAAATAAGAATCTACATTACCAGTTATTGCAATAATTTTATTTCCATAGTTCTTTATCAACGGAATTAAAACTTTTATTTCTGGGGTATTTCCACTTTTAGAAATACAGAGAACCACATCATCATCTAAAACATTTCCTAAATCTCCATGAATGGCATCTGCAGCATGCATAAATACAGCAGGAGTTCCTGTAGAATTAAAAGTAGCTACAATTTTTGTGGCAATATTGGCGCTTTTACCAACACCAGTTATAATAACTCGACCTTTAAAGTTATGAATATATTTTACAGCGTTTACAAAATTACTATCTATAAAATTTGCTAAGTTAGCAATAGCTTCACTTTCAGCAATTATTGTTTTTTTTGCGTTTGCAATTATGGTGGTATTATCTTTCAAGCTTTATGTTTTTATCAGAATAAAAAAAAGTTATATCTTTAGATATACGAAACAGGCAAATTTACTATAAAAATAAGTTTCATCAAACAATATAGTAATTGGTTTGCATTTTCTAAAAATGATAATTTAATATTTATATGGATTTACATAGTCCTCTTAAAAAATTCTTTGGTTTTAATAAATTTAAAGGATTACAAGAAGAAGTAATAAAGAGTATTGTTAGCAATCATAATACTTTTGTAATAATGCCAACAGGAGGAGGAAAGTCTCTTTGTTATCAACTGCCAGCTTTAATGGCAGAAGGTACTGCAATAGTGGTTTCACCTTTAATCGCTTTGATGAAAAATCAAGTAGATGCTATAAGAGGTATTTCTGAACATAATGGAGTAGCACATGTGTTAAATTCATCATTAAATAAAACAGAAGTAGCTCAGGTTAAAGATGATATTGCAAACGGAATTACTAAACTATTATATGTTGCACCAGAATCTTTAATAAAAGAAGAATATGTTACTTTTTTAAGAACTCAAAAAATTTCTTTTGTAGCTATTGATGAAGCACATTGTATTTCTGAATGGGGTCATGATTTTAGACCAGAATACAGAAATTTAAAGCATATTATTAAAGCTATTGATAGTGTACCCGTAATTTGTTTAACAGCAACAGCAACAGAAAAGGTACAAGAAGATATTTTAAAAACGCTTGGTATAACAGATGCAAATCGTTTTAAAGCCTCTTTTAATAGGGCTAATTTATTTTACGAAGTTAGACCTAAAACTAAAGAGGTTGAAAAAGATATTATTCGTTTTGTAAAACAAAGAGAAGGCAAATCTGGAATTATTTACTGTTTAAGCAGAAAAAAAGTTGAAGAAGTTGCCCAAGTTTTGCAAGTTAACGGCATAAATGCAGTGCCATATCATGCTGGTTTAGATGCCAAAACAAGAGTGAAACATCAAGACATGTTCTTAATGGAAGATTGTGATGTTGTTGTGGCAACAATTGCTTTTGGTATGGGAATAGACAAACCAGATGTACGTTTTGTAATTCATCATGATATACCTAAAAGTTTAGAAAGTTATTATCAAGAAACAGGTAGAGCAGGTAGAGATGATGGAGAAGGATATTGTTTGGCTTTTTATGCCTATAAAGATATTGAAAAGTTAGAGAAATTTATGTCTAGCAAGCCAGTAGCAGAACAAGAAATTGGTCATGCATTATTGCAAGAAGTGGTTGGTTATGCAGAAACATCTATGAATAGACGTAAATATCTGTTACATTATTTTGGTGAGGAATTTGATGAAGTGAATGGGGAAGGTGCAGATATGGATGACAATTCTAGAAACCCTAAGAAAAAACACGAAGCAAAAGAAGATGTTGTTATAATTTTAAAAGTTGTAAAAGAAACATTACAAAAATATAAAGCTAAAGAAGTTGTTAATACCATTGTTGGTAAAGAAAATGCTTTATTAACATCGCATAAAACACATTTACAACCATTTTTTGGTGTTGGTAAAGATAAAACGGCATCTTATTGGATGGCTTTAATTCGCCAGATATTGGTAGTTAATTTCATTAAGAAAGAAATTGAACAATATGGCGTTATAAAATTAACTGAAGATGGTAAAAATTATTTAAAGAAACCAACTTCTTTTATGATGACAGAAGATCATTCTTATCATGAGGGTGATGATAATTCTATTATTACAAACTCAAAATCTTCAGGTGGAGTTTCTGATGATAAATTAGTAAAACTACTTAAGGATTTAAGAAAAAGAGTTGCTGTAAAACAAGGTGTACCACCTTTTGCTGTTTTTCAAGATCCGTCTATAGATGATATGGCTTTAAAATACCCAATTACTTTAGACGAATTATCTAAAGTGCATGGAGTAGGAGAAGGGAAAGCTAGAAAATTTGGTAAAGACTTTGTAAAAATTATAGCTACTTATGTAGAAGAGAATGATGTTTTAAGACCAGATGATTTAATTGTAAAAAGTACAGGTGTAAATTCTGGTTTAAAGTTATTTATTATTCAGAATACTGATAAAAAATTACCTTTAGAAGATATTGCTAAATCTAAGGGTTTAGAGATGAGTGACTTGATTAAGGAAATGGAAAGAATTATTTTTGCTGGTACAAAAATAAATATCAATTACGCTTTAGATGATTTGTTAGATGAAGATCAGCAAGAAGAAATTCACGATTATTTTATGGAAGCCGAAACTGATCGAATTCAAGATGCTTTAGATGAGTTTGATGGTGATTATGATGATGAGGAATTGCGTTTAATGCGAATTAAATTTATTAATGAAGTAGGAAATTAAAACTGATATTTTTTATCAATTGCATATTTAACTAATTCGTTACCAGACGCTAAATCTAATTTACGAATCATGTTTTTTCTGTGGGTGTCTACAGTTGTTTTCGCTATAAATAATTTTTCTGAAATTTCTCTAGAAGTATTTCCATTGGCAATTAAACTTAAAATTTCTTTTTCTCTGTTTGATAAAATAACTTTATTCGATTTACCAATGGTAACATTATCATCGATATAATTATTCATAAAATTGAAGGCTACATTTGGATCGAAAAAAGTTTCTCCAGAGGCTACTGTAACAATTGCTTTTGATAACATTTTAATTCCGGAGTTTTTTAAAATGTAACCAGTTGCACCAGCATCTAGCATTTGTTTAATGGCATCTGGTTGATCGAACATTGTCATTGCCAAAACATTTATATGTGGCATATTTTTTTTGATGATTCTAGTAGCTTGAATACCATCCATAATTGGCATTCTAATATCTGTGATAACTAATTTAGGTTGTTTTAATGTAACTAATTTTACCAATTCATCTCCATTATTAACAGCACCAATAATGTTTATTTCATCATCATATTCAAAGAAAGATTTAACTCCGTCTATTAACATTTGATGATCTTCTGCCATTATAATTGTTATCATAGTTTTAGTTTTTTATTAAAAATACAACTTTTAATAAGTTTAAAAATACCTATATGTAATGATTTTTTTATGAAATAGGAATATCAATAATAATAGAGCTTCCTTTTCCTAAAGTGGCATCAACTTTAAAAGTACCATTTAAATGTTCTACTCTGGTTTTTATAGAACTAATGCCCATTCCGTTATTTAAATTCACTTTTTTAATGTCAAAACCTTTTCCATCATCTTCGATAATAATATTTAAGTTCTTATCATACAAAGAAATATTGATGGTCGCATTTTTAGCATCTGCGTGTTTGATTATATTAGTTACCAATTCTTGAATAATTCTAAAAAGAGTAATTTCTAAAGTATTTTCTAAACGTTTATCTAAGCCAAAATGAATAACTTCTATTTGAATTTTATCTGCGGATGATATTTTTTCAGCCATCATTTGTAACGCTAACAACAAACCTTGATTTGCTATAACTCCCGAATTTTTAGCGTGTGCAATTCTTCGAACTTTTAAATACGCTTCATCAATTAAATTTTCGGTTTTATTAAAAAGTTCTTTTTGATCTATTTTCTTCTTTTCTCTATTAATTTTTAAGTTCTCGAAATGTAATTTTAAAGTAGCCAAAACAGAACCTAAATTGTCATGCAAATCTTCAGCAATTCGTTTGCGTTCTTTTTCTTGGCCATCTACCATTGCATTTATGGTAGTTATTTCTTGTTCTTTTAAAAGGGTTAGGTTTTTTATAGTTTCTAGTTCTTTTTGTTGCTCTGCTAGTTTTCTTTTTCTTTTGGAGTTTTTTAGTGATAAGGTTGCAATAATACTTATCAAAATAAGTGTTGATATTGTTGCTACTAAAAGGCCTAAATTTTGTTTTCTTTTGGCGTCTAACTCTAAAATTTCTTTTTCTTTTTCAACTGTTTTATTCTTTACTTCTAAAGAAGAAATTAAATTATTTTGATTTTTAAAATTTAAAGAAAGACTATTTTGAAAAGCTAATTTCATAGCATTAAAAGCAGAATCTTTTTTGTTTAAGCCATTATACATTTCGCTTATGTATAAATTATAAACAAATTTATTTCTTATTGGTGTTATTTTGCTTTCAAATATTTTAGCTTTATTTAAGTAATTAATTGCTTCATTGTAATTTTTGTTTTCTGTTAACTTTCGAGCAATTTCTTTAAAATTTTCATACTTATATTTATTAAAAAAAATATGATTCTTAGCTTTTAATAATTTGAGTTCATATTTTAAATTTTGTAATGCAAGTTGCGAATCATTAAAAGAATAAATAAGTGCTTTTAAATGATAATATTCGATATTTAAATTATTATTTTTTTTAAATAGATTAATTAAACTGTCTAATTTTTTAAAATTGCTTAGGCTTATTTCTGTTCTTTTGTCAAATTTAGATTTTTGATCTGTTTTTAATAAACCAATTTCATTTAAGTATATTTTGTAGGTATAGTATTTAAAAAGATATACATTGTTATTCTGACTTAAAGTAAATAACTGATGTAAATATTTTTCAATATTTACATCATTATTAACAATGCCATTTTTATATATTTTTAATATTAAAATTAAAAATTCTCTTTGTAAAAATTGGTTTTTTAGTTTTTTAGAAATTTCAAGTCCTTTGTAAGCAAAATCAAAAGCTTTTAATCGATCATTATTATACGAAATTTCATTTTCTGTAAGAATTAATAAGTCAATTAAAAGTGTTAGGTTTTCATCACGATTTTTTAAGACAATATGTTGTAATCTATCATTAACATTATGTTGTTGAAAACCATTAGATTTTTTAATTTCAAAATATAAGCTAACTTTATTTCTTAATGTAACATTTTTTATACTGTTAATTTCTTTATAAGATTTATTGATTTTAAATTGTTGTAAATCCTGTAAAATATTATTAATAATTACTTTATCTACAAGAATTTCATTTTTTTCTTGAGTATAAAAAGCAATATTTAATAAAACTAAAAAATAAAAAATATTATAAGACAAGTTTATATTAATTTACTAGTACCAACAACGCATAATTTGGGACTTGCTGCATCAAAAGATTTTAAACTTTTAATTTCTTCTTTTATTTGAGCAATATACTTTTCAGCTTCTTCAGTTTCTATTTCATAGGGTGTTTTATAACCACTTATTATATTTGTAAACTGATGTTCAGATACTAAAAAGGGTGAAATTTCATTTTCTTTAGCGCTTATTCTTTGACAAATTAAATATTCATCTTTTTTTAATTTTACTTTTTCTATATGATTATCATCACCATTTGTAGAAGTGAATATTTTAAAGTGAGTAAAACCATTTTTTACTTGTTCTACCTTAACAACTTTATTAATTTTTACTTTTACAGGTCCTTTATAATTTACTATTGAAAAATCAATGGTAAAATCATCATTATTACTTGTTTTTGTAAAACTTGCATAAACACAATAGAAAGTACTTAATTCTACTGAAGCTAATACTAATTGTTTATCTGTCGAATTTAAATCTATTGATGTTCTAAAATCCATACTTTACGTTATTATTGGTTAGTTTTTTTTCAAAGATCAAAAATATTTGTAGCAATTTTATACCTATAAGTAGGTATACCTAGATAAGCTAAATATAATAAAAAAATATTAGCTAATTATTTAATTTACAGGAATATCAATAATAATAGAACTTCCTCTTCCTAAAGTAGCATCAACTTTAAAAGTACCATTTAAATGTTCTACTCTAGTTTTTATCGAACTGATACCCATTCCGTTATTTAAATTCACTTTTTTAATGTCAAAACCTTTTCCATCATCTTCGATAATAATATTTAAGTTCTTATCATACAAAGAAATATTGATGGTCGCATTTTTAGCATCTGCGTGTTTGATTATATTAGTTACCAATTCTTGAATAATTCTAAAAAGAGTAATTTCTAAAGTATTTTCTAAACGTTTATCTAAACCAAAATGAATAACTTCTATTTGAATTTTATCTGCTGATGATATTTTTTCAGCCATCATTTGTACAGCTAACAATAAACCTTGATTTGCTATAACTCCAGCATTTTTAGCGTGTGCAATTCTTCGAACTTTTAAATACGCTTCATCAATTAAATTTTCGGTTTTATTAAAAAGCTCTTTTTGGTCTATTTTCTTTTTCTTTCTATTAATTTTTAAGTTTTCGAAATGTAATTTTAAAGTAGCCAAAACAGAACCTAAATTGTCATGTAAATCTTCAGCAATTCGTTTGCGTTCTTTTTCTTGGCCATCTACCATTGCATTTATAGTAGTTATTTCTTGTTCTTTTAAAAGGGTTAGGTTTTTTATAGTTTCTAGCTCTTTTTGTTGCTCTGCAAGTTTTCTTTTTCTTTTAGAGTTTTTTAATGATAAGGCTGCAATAATACTTATTAAAATAAGTGTTGATATTGTTGCTATTAAAAAGCCTAAATTTTGTTTTCTTTTAGAGTCTAATTCTAAAATTTGCTTTTCATTTTCTAGGGTATTATACTTTTCCTTGATATCTGAAATAGCAATTGATTGATTTAATAGATTTAAACTATCTTTTAATTTATTATGAACTTTTAAATAAAAAAAAGCACTATCATTTTGTTTATTTTGCTCAAAAGCTTTTGAGATATACAAGTAATATTTAAGTTTACTTTGGTTTGCATATTGTTTGTTTTCTTTGGCTTTTTTAAAAAGTTGAATGGCTTTAGCAAAGTTTTTTTTATCAAATTCTATTCTACCAAAATTAAAATAGATCTGACTTAGAATTTCTTGAAAAAAGAAGCTATTTTCTTTTAACAATAACATTTTACTTTTGTTAAAATAATAAAAAGCGCTATCACTATTTTTATTACTAGCTAAGGTGTAAGTAGCTCCAATTATTTGGTTTGCTTTTATTTTTGCAAACTTGTTTTGAGTTTTTTCTGCAAAGTTTAGGCAACTTTTAAAATCTGATGCTTTAGGGTATTCAGTTTTATTAAAATAGGCTTTCGAAATATTAAATCCGTTACTTAAATATTCGTACCAAAAGTTATCCCAATCAGAAGTTTTTAATAATTTAAATTCACTTAAATACTTATCAACTTTATCGTAATTTAAAGAGTTGTTTCTTTTAAAAAAATAGTATAAAATTCTTCTTAAAGCTTCATTTATTTGAAAAATGTCATTTTTTTGCTTGGCAATATTTAAAACCTCTAGGTAGTTATTGTAAATTATTGAATCGTTGTTTTTGGTAGCATAATTTAGATAATCTGTATAATTAAGTTTTAGATTTAAGTCTTTAGTAGTATTTAAAGATTTATTGCTTAATATTTTATCTTTTGAGCCTTTTAGGTAAAAATCTGTGATATAATAATTAGCTAAATAAATTGAATCATTAGTGTTAATTTTTGACAAAACTTCTGAAGCTCTAAAAAAATTATAGCGACTTAATTCTGAATAAATTTGTTTATACAGCAGACTGTCTTTCTCTTTTTGTTGACAGAAAGAGGAACAGTTTATGAATAAGATAAATATTAAAAATAAATATTTTTTAACTAGTTTACCTTGAGTTTGCATTCAATTTCTGGGGTTTCTTTATCTACATCTTGAGGATTTTCATTTATAAAATCTATATGAAAATCTAAAACTGTGCCTTTTTTTATGATGATATTATCAGAAAATAATGTTTTATTGCTATTGTTTTTTAAAAAATATTCTTTAGCATTTTTGTCTAAAGGATTATTTTCTAGCTTACTTTTATTTTCATCAATTTTTACAGCTAATACAAACTTTTTATCTTCTTTAAAATAGCTTACTTTTTCGATAAGTAATTTAGGATCATTTGTAGTAAAGTTAGTGATATTAAATTCAATATCTTTTAAAGTGAAGTTTTTAGAAAACCAACCATTTCTATCCGCATCAAATTTAATTAATAGTGCGTGCGGAATTTCATTGTTTGTTTTATCAGTAATAGTACCAAGATGAACTACTTGATGTAATTTAGAATGTATACTTGTATTAAAATATTCAATAAGTTTTCTGGGATTGTTTTCATCAACTTTGCCTTTACTAACAGAACAAGAACAAAATAATAATGTTAAACATAGAATTTTTACAAATTTCATTTTGAGTAGTTTTAATTTCTGTTAAATTTAAGGTATAAGTTGATAATTTAAAATACCTACAACTAGGTATTTTAAGACTAACTAAATATATGAAAAAAACTATAAAGTAAAAATGGTCAATATTATACCAAAAAGAATAGCAATAAATTTCTGTAAGTTAAATTTATGGTTTTCAGTACTCTCAAATAGTATTATTGTAGAAATGTGTAAGAAAACTCCGATAATTAAAGCTGTAATCTGAGTAGAGTAGGTAGTAAAGAATGAGATTTTATCACCCAACAAAACGCCTAAGGGACTCATTAATCCGAAGAAAAATAGAAAAGAAAAGATTATTTTTTTTGAGTATTTTGTATTTATTAAAAAAGTAGTTAATACAATTGCAATCGGAATTTTATGTACCACAATTGCCCATAATAAATTGTCACCTGAATGATGAATAGGCAAACCTTCAGAAAAAGCGTGTAAACATAAACTTATAAACAATAAGGTTGGGAAATCTTTATTATCAGAATGTAAATGGATATGCCCATGTTCTGCACCTTTAGATACCGATTCTAAAAGAGATTGTAAAATAATACCAATTAAAATGAAAATTCCTATAGATTTTACATTTGTACTTTCTGTATAGACTTCTGGCAACATATGTAAAATTGTTACAGATAAAAGGTAAGCACCACTAAAAGCCACCAATAAACGAACAATTTTTTTACTAGGTTTCATAAATAAAACCAAAAAAGCACCAACAAAAACAGATAAAATTAATAAGATGTAATTCACTTGGCAACTAAAATTAATCTATTAGAAGTTTGGCTATCAAAATCATTTAAATGATAATCTCCAAAAATATTTGTGATGGTAAAACCTACCTTTTCAAAATAGGTTTTCATTTTATTTACATCTAAATATTTTACTCTTTCTGTGTAAGAATGTTGCTCATTATCTGCAAAAAAAGAAATATTTTTTAAGATAAAACCATCCTTTATTTCTCTGGTTATATGAAAGGTAATATCATCTACCACCTTAGTTTCTTTAGGTACTAAAGTCGCTTTTACATAATCTGCATTTAAAAAATCAAACACAAAATAACCGTTATTTTTAATTCCGTTTTTAATGTTTTGTAAAATTAAAAGATCTTCATTATCATCTTCAAAATAACCAAAACTAGTAAACAAATTAAAAACAGCATCATATTTATTATTAAAAGGTTTACGCATATCGTGCACCTTAAAATTTAAAGAATCATTTTCAAATTCTTTGGCAATTTTTATGCTGTTTGCTGCCAAATCTCCACCAGTAACTTTGTATCCTAAAGAATTTAAAAAAACAGAATGACGACCTTTACCACAAGGTAAATCTAGAATATGAGTAGATTTTGGTAAAGCCAAGAACTCAGTTATATTTTTCATAAATAACTGTGCATCCTCATCATTTCTATTTTTGTATAATATAAAATAATAAGGCGTGTTAAACCAATCTGTAAACCAATCTTTTTGAGTCATAATTATTTTCAGTCGCAAAAGTAACTAAATCTTACTTGTCATAAAACGAATTGTTAAAATATAAGTGTTCGGTTTTTAATTTTAGTGACTAGTGCAACATCTAGACACTTTGATACAATTAATTATTGCTAATTAGTAGCCATAGTTATTCTTAAAACTTACAACATCAAACCTTAAACATCCCACTTTAAATATTTAACTTTGCAGTATGAATAGAGATTTTAAAATGACAGCAACAACACTTTTTGGTTTAGAAGGTGTTTTGGCAGATGAACTGAAGAAATTAGGAGCGCAAGATGTTAAAGAAGCAGTTAGAAGTGTTTCTTTTAGGGGTGATAAAGGTTTTATGTACAAAGCAAATATTGCTTTAAGAACCGCTGTTCGAATTTTAAAACCTATAAAAACGTGTAAAGTTTATGATGAAGAAGATTTATACGAAGCTATTCAGAAAATAAAATGGGAAAATTATTTAGATGCAGAAGGCACTTTTGCAATTGGGGCTGTTGTTAATTCTAAGAATTTTACTAGTAATTCGCACTATATTTCTTTAAAGTCTAAAGATGCTATTGCAGATTATTTTAGACATAAATACCATAAGAGACCAAATGTAGATTTAAAATATCCAGATGTTAAAGTACACATTCATATTCAAAAAGATTGGTTAACGGTTTCTTTAGATTCTTCTGGTGATTCTTTGCATAAACGTGGTTATAGAACAGCAACAAACATTGCACCAATAAACGAAGTTTTAGCAGCAGGTATGATTCTATTATCAGGTTACACTGGCGATGAAAATTTTATAGATCCAATGTGTGGTTCAGGTACAATTCTAATTGAGGCAGCAATGATTGCCAATAATATTCCTGCAAACATCAACAGAAAACTCTTTGCTTTTGAACATTGGAAAGATTATGACGAAGATTTATATTTTACAATTCAAGATTCTTTGTTAAAGAAAATTCGTTCTTCTCATTTTAAGATTATGGGCTTTGATAAAGCACCATCTGCAGTACAAAAAGCAAAAGCCAATGTAATTTCTGCGAATTTAGAAGAGTTTATTGGTGTACATCATGTAAACTTTTTTAATTCAACCAAAGAAGTTTTTGGTAACACTACGATTTTGTTCAACCCACCTTATGGAGAGCGTTTAAACATAGACACGCACGATTTTTATAAAAAAATAGGAGACACCTTAAAACATAATTATCCAGGTTCTACAGCTTGGTTAATCACCTCAGATACAGATGCTTTAAAATCTGTTGGTTTACGAACTTCTAAACGAATTGCATTAAAAAATGCAGATTTAGACTGTAAATTTGTAAAATACGAATTGTATGAAGGTACTCGTAAATTTAAACCAAGAAAAAATAATTCAGAAGAAGAGGAATAAATTATTACAATTTTAAGAAGCAATTATACATAGCTTTAGATTTTTGTTGATTATTATTTTTAGAAGCTATTTCCTGCTTTACGCACTCGCTTTTTTCAGTTGTGTTCTCGATACAAATTTGTCAAAAAAAGCAAATTTACTCGAACAGACAACTAAAAAAGAGCTCAGACAATTGCTTCAATCAGGGCTAAACTTGTTTGCAAACTTTATTTAGAAAAAGCAGCAATTATGTCTCTAAATTAACAAAAATCTATTTAATTTTTTAAATGTAAAATAAGTTTAGAAAGTTGTTTTGGTTTTTCCATCATCGGAAAATGCCCACAATCTTCTAATGTATAAACTTCGGTTATATTCAGAATGTTTTTCAATTTTTCTACAGATGATAAGTTACTTAATACATCATCTTTACCCCAAATAATCTGAATTTGGTTTTGATATAATTTAAGAATTTCTATCCATTTTTCGCAGTACAATTTGCGTTCTTTAATACTATAATCAATAAACTTTATAATTCTACCACCATTATTTCTATTTTGTAGTTGCCATAAAACTTTAAATTCATCTTCAGTAATTGCATCTTTTTTACCCAAAGATTCTCTGTAATATTTTTTAAATAACTCGTAAGAAATCGTGATTTTTATAAACTTATTGGTGAGTTCATTATCTATAATATCTTCAAAAGATTTATGATTTGTGGTTTCAATAGTTAAACTACCATTTAATAAAAAAATTTCTTTTACTTTAATATTTAATGCGTTGGTTTTAATAATATTTAGAAACTCACTTAAAACCGAAGTTCCAAAACCGTGTGATAAAGTCGAAAAACGATTGATATTTAAAAGGTTTATAAATTCAATTAAAATTTGAGCGTGATCTAAAATTGAATTGTAATAATTTTGAGGTTTAGAAGATAAACCAAAGCCAATTAAATCAGGAATAATAACTCTGTAATGTTGTTTTAATTCGTTTATAATTTTATAATAATTAAAAGAACTAGCACCAAATTCGTGGAATATAATTAAAACTTCCTTTTCAGATTCGGTATCTATAAAAGATAATTTTTCATTTAAAATAAGTATAGACTTATGCTTAGACTCCCATTCTTGAAGATGAATCATTTTAGGTTTTATTAGTAATTAATGAACATTGTTTTAAGAGAATTGTATTTTGTTGTATCAATTTCTTTTAAAATCATTAATAACCATCTAAGAGGATTGTTTTCAATAACCAAGCATTTTTTGTTTTCGATAATTTCTACATTTTTTGGTTGGGTGGTAGCTAAATTCAGTAATAAATCTTTAATGTTTTCAAGATCATCTTTACGCCAAAAAATCTTTACGGGAATTTTTGAGTCTCTTAAAGCTTTAATCCATCTATGCCAGTATAAAAAGTTTTCATCATTATAACTACTTAAAACTAAAGTCTCTTTTTGGCCTTCCATTTCATTAAATTTCTGCCAAATTCTAAGAACTTTATCGTCTTCTTTTTTTTCTAATCCGTTGTTTTTAAAGAAATCTTTTGTTGTATAATTCTTTAAAACTTCTTTGTATTTGCAAATTTTTCTGTTGTTAATTAAATTGCTAATCGTTTTTAACTTTGTAAAATACTCTTTATTAGTGCTGTTAGATAGGGTGATACTTGTAATTTTAAAAGGTAAAATATTAGCATTATTTCTATATAAAATTTCTTTAGCTACTTTATCACCATAGTTCGATGCAATAATTTGGAAATTTTTCAATTTTAATTGTTTCCAAACTTCTACACAAACATCAGCTTGATCTATAATAGAAAAACAGTAAGAATTAGGTAGTTCAGAAAGTCCAAATCCTAAATGATCATGAATAATTACACGATAAAATTCTGATAATTGAAGTATTATTTTATGGTAATCGTAAGAAATAGAAGGGTAACCACTAATAAAAACAATTGTGTTTTTATGGTCTCCTTTATCTATAACAAAGACATTATTATTTTTTACCGTATAATAATTTCCTAGGGCTTTGAAATCTTTTAAAAGCATATTCGGGGGATAATAAGTTAAAAATAGATCGTGTTGTATTTAAGATAAAATTAAATACTTTTTCAAAAATAGTAGTTATTTTCTTAATTTAGTGTTAATTATCTAAAAATTATTCAATTTTACAAATAAGTTTATCAGCCATTAAATTTTCTTTAGATTTGGTAATGTAAACTAACTTTCCTTGTGCTAAACTTTCGAATTCTAGTGTTATAGAATCGCTTTCTAGCTCACAAATTATTTGACCTTTTTCAATAAAATCTCCCACAGATACAAACCACTTAGAAATTTTAAATCTTTTATTTTGAATATTTGGAACAAGAATATCTGTAGTTTTTTTATCATCATAAGGTATTTCAAACACCATATGTTTTACAATTTTTCTGTTGCTTTTTTTATGAAATGTTAACCAATTTAATATTCTTTTTAGCGAATTCATTATTAGGGATTTAAATATTATTCCCTAATATTACTAAATTTTTCATAAACATTACTTTCTAAATTATCAAAATCATATAGTTTTTGATCTAATAAATGAGATGGAAAAACATTCTGTAAGGCATTCATCATAATGGCATTTCTGTTAGGGAATTCAGATTCCCAGTCTGTAATCATTTGTTTTACCTTTTTACGTTGTAAATTTTCTTGAGATCCGCATAAATTACAAGGTATTATAGGAAAATTTTGATGGTTTGAGTATGTTTCTATATCACTTTCTTTACAAAAAGATAAAGGTCTTAAAACTACCAAATTACCAGCATCATTTTTAAATTTTGGTGGCATTGTTTCCATTTTACCAGCAAAAAAGAAATTCAAGAAAAAGGTTTCTAAAATATCATTTCTATGATGACCTAGAGCTAATTTATTACAACCTAAATCTTTAGCAGCTTCGTATAAAGTTCCTCTTCGTAATCGAGAACACAAACTACAAGTTGTTTTACCTTCTGGTGTTTTATCCATTACAATTTTGTAGGTATTTTTTTCAATAATCTTAAAATCAACCTGTAAGTTTGTTAAGTAATTTGGTAAAACTTCTTCAGGAAAATTCGGTTGTTTTTGATCTAGATTTACTGCAATTATATCAAAAGAAATAGGAGCTACTTTTTTAAAATACATCAACATATCTAATAAAGTATAACTGTCTTTACCACCAGATAAACAAACCATAATTTTATCGCCTTCTGCAATCATTGTAAATTGTTGTATGGCTTGTGCAGTAGCTTTTTGTAGTTTTTTTGTAGTCTGTTTTATAGATTCCATATTAGTAAAAAAAAGTGATTGTAATAAAAATTGAAAGTTGGTTTTAAAGAACTTCTTCTATAGCTTCTAATAGTATTTTACAACCAGTTTCAAGTTCTTCATCAGAAATAGTTAAAGGTGGTGTAATTCGAATTGCTCTACCTTCAAATAACAGAAAGAAAAGAATTAAACCTTTTTCTAAACATTTAAAAATAATTTTGGCAGCTAATTCAGGAGTTTCAACAATTGGTGCTAACATTAAACCTTTTCCTCTAATTTCTTTTATAGCAGAATGTTGTAAAAGATTTCTAATTATTTTTTCTTTTCTTAAACTCTCAGCAATTAAATCGTTTTTTAGAATTTCTTGAACTGTAGCATTGGCAGCACTGGCAATTACAGGATGCCCCGCAAATGTAGAAATATGACCTAATTTGGGGTTATCTTTTAACAAGTTCATATGTTCAAAAGATGCTATAAAAGCACCAATTGGCATTCCACCTCCTAAACCTTTACCTGTAATAATAATATCTGGAATTACATTATAGTTTTCAAAACCCCAAAAAGTTCCTGTTCTTCCAATTCCGGTTTGTATTTCATCTAAAATCAATAAAGCACCAACTTCTTTGCAACGTTGTTTTACTTTTAATAAATAATTATTTTTAGGCTCAATAAAACCAGCTCCACCTTGTATGGTTTCTAAAATTACGGCTGCAGTTTTTTCTGTTATTTTACTAATTTCTATCTCGTTATTGAATTCAATAAATTGAATACCAGGAATTAAAGGTCTAAAAGCAGCATTCTGTTTTTCTACACCAGAAACACTCATAGATCCTTGAGTATTACCGTGATAAGAATGTTTTGCTGCAATAATTTCTGCTCTATTTGTAACTCTTTTTGCTAATTTTATAGCACCTTCTGTTGCTTCTGTACCTGAGTTTGTAATGTAAACCGATTGTAATTCTTGTGGTAAATTATTGGCTAATAACTTACATAAATCTACTTGTGGTTGCTGAATAAACTCACCATAAACCATAACGTGAGTGTAAGAATCAACTTGATTTTTAATTGCTTCTGATACTTTAGGATGATTATGACCTAAACTATTTGCAGAAACTCCAGCTACAAAATCTAAATATTTTTTACCAGAAGTATTGTAAATATAAGAGCCATTTGCGTGAGAAATTTCTATAGCCAATGGGTGAGGAGAGGTTTGTGCTTGATATTTAAAAAAATCTGATTTCACTTTATTGCTGTTTTAATGCATTAGGAGATTTTCTCTTTTTCTTTTTATCTTTTAACACCGCTTTTGGTTTTTCTTTTGATTCTTTTTTTAAAGGTTCTCTTTTAGGTGTATTTTCATCCTTTATAAAAATATCATTTTTAGTTTTAGGCTGCTCATCTTCTCGCCAAATAAAATCCTTTAATTTTTTTAAATCCTCTGGAAATTTTGATGGTGGATAAGTTTTACCATCAGATTCTTTTAAATATTTTATAGATTGAATTTCGCCATCTTCTAATGTGAATTCAATATTACTAGAAATTTCTTTTGTGATGGTTTCTAGTATTTTAGTTTCTTCGTTTCTATTATAATACAAAGATTCAGCATTACCTTTTACCAATAAAGTTTTCAGTTTACCTTTTAAAAACTTACCAAACATATTTCTACCTTTAATTTGGTTAAAGTCATTTTCTGCAATAGAATCTTTAGAGATAATAAAGGCATTATTAAACACTTTTAAAGAATCTAATTTTTCAGTCTCAACATTTGATTGTAGGTAAATACTATCGCCAGTAATTTGATTTTTTTCTGACCAAATTACAGGTTTCCTATACATTTTTGTGTAACCCGTTTCTTGATTGGTATGTATAGAATCGCATTTTCCTTGTAAATCAGATTTAAAGATTTTTACATTATGATAAATTCTAACAATACGTTTTTTAGGTTTACCAGTAACCAACAAAGTATCTCCATGGGTAAACATTGAATCTTTTTCTATAACAGAAATGGCAACTGCTTTTTTAATGATATAAAGTGAATCTTTTTTCTCAAATAACTCAGCATAATTACCTCTAGAAATAAAATTTTGTACAGTATCTATTACTTGAATATTATTGGTTGCAGAAGCAAAACCTCTTTTTTTATCATAATACAAACTATCACCTTCTATTGTTCTTTCTTTTAAAAAGAGTTTTGCATTTTTAGTAAAATGAGAAACATCTGTTTTGGTATTGTAAAAACCTTTTTCTGAATATAATTTGTTTTCGTTTTGAGTATTTGTAATAGTTGATGGTCCATAGAGATAAGTTAAACCAGAATTGGTATAATAATCTAAATGATTCGATTCTAAATTATGTTCTGGGTTTACAACAGTTACTCTAGTTGTAGCTGTAAATTTTTTGTTCTCTAAATAGTAATTTCCATTTTTACTTTTTAGCGTATTTGTTTCATCTTTTATGGTTCCATAACTTTGGTAATACAATTTCTGATTTATTCTATCAAACTGTAAGGTATCTGTAGTTAAAGTCATTGTAGGGTCTGTTAATACTACATTTCCCCAAGAAAGTGCTTGTTTAGAGTTTGCATCATAATCTGCATAATCACTTGTTTGTGTTATGGTATCTCCTTGTTTAATAAAAACGTTACCAATGGCCTTAAAGAAATTTAGTTTTCTATAATACAATGCTTGTTGGCAGGTTAAATCGATACCTTCGTGTTTCATTTTTACATTGCCAATTAACACTGTAGCACCAGGATATTTTTCTTCGTCTGCTTCTTGAATTTCAGCTTTATATTCAATTTTTCTTTTTGGTTTTTCACTAGCACCAATTTTCTGTTGAGAAAAGGTAATTAGAGAAGAAAAAATAAAGCATAAAAAAAGTATTCTTTTCAAAAGATAGGTTTTGTCGCAAAAATAATGAAAAGAATATTGTTGTTTACTAAAGAAAAGTAAAAGTTGAATTTAAAAAACATAGAATTTTACACTGTCTTTTTTCATTTTCTTATGATAATAGTCATCTTTTTCAGCAATAAATAGAAATACATTGCATGCTTATTCAAAAAATAATTAAACAACTAAATTAAAAGATGAAAAACGTACATTCATTTCACATACCTGTTATGGGAATAGGTTTTACAATAGACTCACCCTTAAAAGTTGCGCAATATGGTATAGACTCTGTTATTTCTTTGGTTGATGATATTTTAGTAGAAAAAATGCGTAAACTTTATAGCGAAAAGTTTCAAGTTCCTTATCAAGAAATATCTGATAAGGTTGATGATTTTAGAGCTAAAAGAATAACTTCTTATTTAAATTTATTGCATGGGCAAACCGAGCATAAGTTTAATCAACTTAAAAATATAACTTCAGAAAAAAGCTCAGCTTTAAAAGATTATATTCATATGCTACCAGAATATTCTAATCTTAAAAAAGATTTTTTGAAACTTACAGAAGAAGGGGTAGATTTTAATAAATTAAAAGAATGGGCAAATAAAAACTTAAAAATGGGTAGTATTGATGTAAACATCATGACCAAAGTTGATAAAGAAAACTACCAAAATAAAGAAAAGCTACCCACAGAATATAATGATGCTCACGCAGCTTTAAGAGGTTTTGCAGAAAGTAAATTGGCATCTTCTTTAGTGCTTTCTGCTGGAATGAACCCAAGGCTGTATACATATATTAGTAAATTCAATGATTTTTTTCCTGATGAAAATGGTTTTATAAAAAAGAAAATTATTCTTAAAGTAAGCGATTATAGATCTGCATTTATACAGGGTAAATTTTTAGCAAAAAAAGGATTATGGGTGTCAGAATATAGAATAGAATCTGGCTTAAATTGTGGTGGTCACGCATTTGCAACAGACGGATTTCTATTAGGGCCTGTTTTAAATGAGTTTAAAGAAAATAAAGAAACCTTAATTGAACAAACCAAACAAATTTTATTTGATGCTTTAAAGGAAGCTGATAAAATTATACCAATAAAAGAATTGGAATTAAAAATTACAGCGCAAGGTGGTGTTGGTAATCAAGAAGAACATTCTTTTTTATTAGAAGAATATAATTTAGATTCTATTGGTTGGGGAAGTCCTTTTTTATTAGTGCCAGAAGCCACAAGTGTAGATGATAAAACGATACAGAAATTGGCAAAAGCTAAAGAAAAAGACTTGTATTTAAGTAATACATCTCCTTTAGGAGTACCTTTTAATACACTTAAAGGCAATACGAAAGACATTCAAAAACAAGAGCTTATCGATAAAAATAGACCAGGTACATCTTGTGCGAATAAATTTATTCAATTAAATAAAGAGTTTAAAGATACTGGTTTATGTACAGCATCAAGAGAATATCAACATTTAAAATTAAAAGAATTAGATGCATTAGATTTAAATGCAGATGATAAAAAGAAAGCGTATAATAAAATTGTAGAGAAATCTTGTATTTGTGTTGGTTTAGGTACTTCTACTTTACTATTAAATAATTTAGATACCAAAAAAGTAGGAGAAGGGGTTTCTGTTTGTCCAGGTCCAAATATGGCTTATTTTAATAAAATAATGAGTTTAGGCGGAATAACAGATCATATTTATGGACGTAAAAATATGGTTTCTAGAACTGATAGGCCTAATGTATTTGTAAAAGAATTGTCTTTATATACATCTCATTTACAGGAAAAATTGAATGATTTAAAGTTTTCTTTTGATAAAAAACAACTTCGCTATTTAGTAAAGTTTAAAAATAATTTAGACAAAGGAATTCAGTATTATAATGAGATTCTTATAGAACGTAAAGAATCTTTTAAAAATCAGAAAGAGGCTTTATATAATGCATTGCAATTAGAACAAAATAAATTGATTGTAATTGGTGAAGAAATTAATAAATTAAAATAATTTAAAATTTCAGTAAATAAAAAAGCATCTTTAAGAAATTAAAGATGCTTTTTTTATATTATGATTTGATAAAATTATCTATTTATTGTTTGTTTTCTATCTGGACCTACAGAAACTATTTTTACAGGAACTCCAGTTTCTTCTTCAATAAAAGAAATATAGTCCATTAAATTCTGTGGTAATTCATCAGCAGAAGTCATTTTTGTTAAATCATCTTCCCAACCTTTAAATTCAGTATAATTTACAGAAACATTTTCTGGTTCTATATTATAAGGTAAATGTGTAATTTCTTCTCCTTTGTAGTTGTAAGAAGTACAAACTTTAAGTGTATCAAATCCTGAAAGAACATCACCTTTCATCATCATTAATTGAGTTACACCATTTACATCTACAGCATATTTTAATGCTACTAAATCTAACCAACCACATCTTCTTGGTCTACCAGTTGTTGCACCAAATTCGTGCCCAACTTTAGCCATTGTTGCTCCATCTTCATCGAACAATTCTGTTGGGAAAGGTCCAGAACCAACTCTTGTTGTGTATGCTTTAAAAATACCAAAAACATCGCCAATTCTATTTGGTGCAACACCTAAACCTGTACAAGCACCTGCTGCTGTTGTGTTAGATGATGTAACAAAAGGATATGTACCAAAATCGATATCTAATAAAGATCCTTGAGCACCTTCTGCTAAAATGGTTTTTTTATCTTTTATTGCTTGGTTTAAAAATGCCTCGCTATCAATAAATTCTAAAGTTTTTAACTTATCGATACCTTTACAGAATTCCGCTTCTAATTCTTCTAAATTATATTCAATTTGAACATCAAAGAATTCTAACATTTTAATATGCTTTTCTGTTAAAGCATCGTATTTTTCTTTCCAGTTATCTAATTCTAAATCACCAACACGCATTCCGTTTCTACCAGTCTTGTCCATATAAGTTGGGCCAATTCCTTTTAAAGTAGAACCAATTTTTGCTTTACCTTTAGAAGTTTCTGAGGCAGCATCTAATAATCTGTGTGTAGGTAAAATTAAATGTGCTTTTCTAGAAATTAATAATTTAGAAGTATAATCTATATTATGTTTGTCTAGGTTTTCTAATTCTTTTTTAAAGATTACAGGATCTATTACAACACCATTACCCACCACATTTAAGGCAGTTTTATGAAAAATACCAGAAGGGATTGTGTGTAAAACGTGTTTGTATCCATCAAAAATTAAAGTATGTCCAGCATTTGGACCTCCTTGAAAACGTGCAATGATATCGTAGTTTGTGGTTAAAACATCTACAATTTTACCTTTTCCTTCATCTCCCCATTGCAATCCTAGTAATAAATCTACAGCCATTATATTTTTGTGTAATTATTTAGTTGTGTAATTGTTGTTATTTGTTGTTGAAAAACTGTTTATTTCTTTTTTGTTCCGTAAAAATATAGGGAATGATTATGAATATCAATCTCAAAAATATCTTCGATCGTTTTTTTGATTATTTGAATTCTTGGGTCGCAAAATTCTTTAACATCACCAGTATCAGTAAAAATTACATGATCATGGTTTTTATCAAAATAACTTTTTTCATAACGAGCCATAGATTGCCCATCAAATTGGTGTTTACGCACCAAACCACAATCTAACAACAAATCTATAGTGTTATATAATGTTGCTCTACTAACTCTATAGTTTTTGTTTTTCATTTTGATATATAAAGATTCTATATCAAAATGCTCTTCAGCATCGTATATTTCTTGAAGTATAGCATAGCGTTCAGGAGTTTTTCTGTGCTTATGCTCTTGTAAATAGGTGGTAAAAACTTTTTTAACTACGTCTTGATTTTCAAGAGAATTACTCATTATATTAACTTTTACAAAAAAACAAATTTACAGTTATTTCTTAATTAAAATGCATTTTTCTAAGAATGATATTTACATTCTATTAACACGTTCTACTTTTTTAACGCCTTCTACTTTTAAAATACGCTTAATTAAGTTGTTTAGTTGCGAACTATTTTTAACACTTAAAGATATTTTACCGTCAAAAATTCCTTCATCACCAGATATATTTATTCTTTGTAAGTTAACGCCTTTACTATTTGTTATAATTCGAGTTACGTTATTTACAATACCTGAATGGTCTACACCACTCATTTGTAAAACAGCTTTAAAATCTTGTTTTGTAGAGTCAATCCACTTGGCTAACATAATTCTGTAAGCGTAATTAGATTGCAAAGAAATGGCATTTGGACAGTTTTTTTTATGAACTTTAATACCATCATTTATGGTTAAAAATCCAAAAACTTGATCACCAGGAATTGGGTTACAACATTTAGAAAGTGTGTAATCTAATTTTTCTTCTTCTTTACCAAAAACTAAAGCATCGTATTTGTTAGTAACTTCTTCTGAGTGGTCTTTTATATCTTCATGAGATGGACTTCTTCTTAATTTTGTTTTAAAGAAATTAAGAATTGTACTATTTCTTTGATTAACAAAAGCTTTTAGTTGGGTATTGTCTAGAGCTCCATTACCAATTCTATAAAATAAATCGAAACTTGTTTTTAATTTAAAATAAACAACTAATTCGTTAATTGTTTTATCATTAAAAGCAATTTTTAAATGACGTAATTTTCTGGTTAAAATAGCTTTACCTTCTTCTGCAATTTGTTTTTCTTCGTCTTTTAAAGCAGTTCTAATTTTAGTTTTTGCTCTAGCAGTTATTACAAAGTCTAACCATCTTGCATTTGGTTTGTTTGTAGAACTTGTAATTACTTCAATTTGATCTCCACTTTTTAAAATATGACTTAATGGTACTAATTTACCATTTACTTTTGCTCCTCTACATTTTAAACCAATGTCTGTATGAATTGAAAAAGCAAAATCTAAGGCAGATGCATCTTTTGGTAAAGATTTTAAATCTCCTTTTGGTGTAAAAACATAAATTTCTTTGGCATATAAATTTAATTTAAAATCCTCTACAAAATCAACAGCATTCATATTGTGATTTTCTAAAGTCTCTTTTAATTTATTTAACCAGCCTTCTAAACCGCTTTCGTTTTTCTGATTTTGTTTGTATTTAAAGTGTGCTGCATAACCTTTTTCTGCAATTTCGTTCATTCTTTCAGAACGAATTTGTACTTCTACCCATTTTGCATCAGGACCAATAACTGTTATATGTAAGGCTTCGTAACCTGTAGATTTTGGCTGTGAAATCCAATCTCGTAGACGAGCAGGATTTGGTCTAAAATTATCTGTTACAATAGAATAGATTTTCCAAGCATCGTGTTTTTCATCCTCTGAAATTGGTTTAAATACAATTCTGATCGCATATTTATCAAAAACTTCATCGAAAGTAACATTTTGCTTGCGCATTTTTCTTCGGATAGAAAAAATAGATTTAAATCTTCCTTTTATTTCATAGGTAAAATTCTCTTTATCTAATCCGTTTTCTAAAGTTTTTGCAAAGCGATTTAAGTAGTTTTGTTGCTCTTCTTTACTTTCTTTAATTTTTGTGATTATACTATTATAAACCTCTGGTTCAGTGTATTTTAATCCTAAATCTTCTAATTCTTGCTTAATGTTATATAAACCTAATCTATGTGCTAAAGGCGCATAAATATAAATGGTTTCTGATGCAATTTTTACTTGTTTATGAGCAGGCATTGCATCCATAGTTTGCATATTGTGCAATCTGTCAGCTATTTTTATCAGAATAACTCTAACATCATCATGTAATGTTAAAAGCATTTTTCTGAAATTTTCTGCTTGTATAGAAGCGTCTTGCTCTTTGTTTAAACGAGAAATTTTTGTGAGTCCGTTTACAATTCTTGCAATTGTTTCTCCAAACAATTGCTCCATATCATTTAAGGTATAATCTGTATCTTCTACAACATCATGTAACAAAGCTGCAGCAATAGAAGTGGCACCCAAACCAATTTCCATAGCAACAATTTTTGCTACTGCAATTGGGTGGAAAATATATGGTTCGCCTGTTTTTCTACGCTGACTAGAATGTGCATCTACAGCAATTTCAAAGGCTTTTCTTATGAGTTCTTTATCTTCTTTAGATAACACCTCATAAGTACCTTTTAGCAAATCTTTGTATCGATTTGCTATTTCCTTATTTTCTTCTTCTGGTGTTGCGTTATACTCCATAAATTCGATTAAAGACTTCGTTTAAAACTTAAGTGAAGTTAGCAAATTAATTTTAACAGCCAAAGAATTACTTTTCTAAATTTAGAATTCTTTGCAACAAAGTTGGATGTGAATAATGCATAAAAACATAAGCAGGATGAGGCGTTAAATTACTTAAGCTATTTTTTGATAATTTTTTAAGTGATGTAATTAAAGGCAAACCTGCAAAGGTTTCTTTAGCATAATTATCTGCTTGATATTCGAATTTACGTGACATATAATTCATAAACAAACCTGTAATTTCTGATATTGGCGAATATAAAATTCCGAAAGCAATTAAACCAATATGAAAACTTGGTATTGACACACTTAATGCTTCTGATAATACAGATGAGTTTATAAAAAGTGATAAAATAAATAAAGTTAATCCTGTGAGTAGGATAGAAGAACCCAAATTAAAAATGATATGTTTTCTTTTGTAATGCCCAACTTCGTGCGCTAAAACAGCAACAATTTCATCTGTTTCTAAGTCGTTTATTAAAGTATCGAAAAGTGTAATTCTTTTTTGTGAACCAAATCCAGAAAAATAAGCGTTTGCTTTTGTAGATCTTTTAGAACCATCAATTACAAAGATATTATTAAGTGTAAAACCAACTTTTGCTGCGTATTTTTCTATGGCTGATTTTAATTCTCCGTCTTCTAAAGGCGTTTGTTTGTTAAATAAAGGAACAATCAATTTTGCATAAAACATATTCATAAACAAAGAAAAAACGGCAACTAAAATCCAAGCGTAAATCCAGAAATTTACTCCTGCAAATTGATAAAACCAAATGATAAGTGCTAAAATTCCTCCACCAATTATTGATGACATTAACCAACCTTTTAATTTATCTAACCAAAATGTTTTTTTTGTTGATTTGTTAAATCCAAATTTTTCTTCGATTACAAAAGTTTTGTAATATGAAAAAGGAGTTGTTAAAATATCTGAACCTAATAGTATAACCCCGAAGAAAATTAAAGCCACCAAAATTGGATGATTTGTATAACTTCTTGCAAAATCATCTACCAATTTAAAACCATCTGCAAAAAAGAATGCCAAAGTTAAAGTAATTGAAAATGTTGATGTTAAGTTAGAAAATTTCTCGTTTATTTTCTTGTAGGCTTGTGACTTTTTATATTCTTCTTCGTCATAAACATCTGCTAATTTTTCTGGTATTTTATCATCAAAATGTTTCGCATTTAAAGCGTCTAAAATTTTATCAATAATAAAACTGATGATTATAATTGAAATTAGAATATAAAATAGAGTAGTGGGTTGCATTAATCTTTTAAATTTTTATGCGCATACATTGCAGCACCAATAATACCTGCATTATTTCTAAATTCGGCTACATTTATTTCGACATCTGTTTCTAGAAATTCTTTAAATTGATCGTACTTTTTACTAATTCCACCACCTAAAATAATTAAACTTGGTGAGAAAACAATTCTGGTATATTCTAATAATTCATCAAAACGTAAAGCCCATTGTTTTAATGTTAAATCTTCTTTTTTTCTGATAGAATCTGCTGTATAAAATTCAATAATTTTTCCATTAGAATGCAACATTTTACCCAACTCTAAATTAGGAATTAAAGTTCCGTTATAAAACAAACCAGAGCCAATACCTGTACCAATTGTAATTACAATTGTAACACCTTTTTGGTCTTTTCCAGCTCCTAAACTTACTTCTGCTAGTCCTGCTAAATCAGCATCATTACTTACATAAAAAGGAAGTTTAGTCGCTTTTTTAAAGAGTTTATCAACCTTAACATTTAACCATTTTTCGCTTAAATTACCAGAATGAATACATTGCCCATCTACAATTGTTGTAGGAAAACTACAACCAACTGCTTTTTTCCAATTAAAATGTTCTACCATTTCTTTAACAACTTTTGCAACAGCTTCTGGAGTAGCAGGTTTTGGAGTATCGATTCTATGTCTTTCAGAAATTAATTCTCCTGTTTTAGTATCTACAATAGCAGCTTTTATTCCTGATCCTCCAATATCAAACCCTAATATTTTCATTTTTAATATTTTAAATTTATGATTTTTTATTCAGCGAATTTGCGAATATTACTTATCCTTCTAAAATATATTAAATTTTTAAAATTAAAGTAATAAAAAGCTGAATTGTTAGATTTTATTTAAACTTTCTTTGCCTTTTAGCTTCAAATATAACAATTGCTGCTGCAACTGAAACATTCATAGAATCGATTTTACCTTGCATTGGTATATTTATGTTTTGAGTAGCTTTTTCTCTCCAAATTTCTGATAATCCAGTTGCTTCTGTACCTACCACAATTGCCGAAGCTTTTGTATAATTTTCTTGATGATATTCGTTAGAATTCTGCAAGGTAGCAGCATAAATATCAATTTGATTATCTTGTAAATAACTTATAATTTCTTCGGATGTTCCTGTTGCAATTTGATTTGTAAATAAACAACCAACACTAGAGCGAATTATATTTGAGTTGTACAAATCGCTTTTTGGATCTGCAATAAAAACAGCATCAATATTAGCAGCATCTGCCGTTCTTAACAAAGCACCAATATTACCTGGTTTTTCTATACTTTCTGCAACTAAAATTAAAGGGTTTTTATTTTTGAATTCAATATTATCCAAAGAAAAATTTTTAGAATTAGTTACAGCTATAATACCTTCTGTAGAATCTCTATATGCTAATTTTTGATAAACTTCTTTTGATATTTTAATTCGATTAATATTCGAATTAAATAAAGTTAAAATTTCTTTTTCTGATATAATATCTTCATCAAAAAGAATGGTGTCAAAACTATAATTAGATTCGATTGCTAGTGTAATTTCGCGTTTTCCTTCAACGATAAATAAACCTTGTTTTTTACGTTCTCTAGATTTCTCTTGAAGTTTTATTAGGTTTTTAACATAAGAGTTTTGAATGCTGGTAATTTCTTTCATTAATGCAAATATACCCAATTGTAGTGTTGTTTTTGAGTTGTTATTTAAATTATGTATGTAATGATTTTAACTAAAAAACTTTCATTATGAAAAAAAATAAAATTACTTATTAATGTTAGTTTTTGTATTATTTTCAATTAGTTTAAGTACACAGAATGTTGATGGTCATAAATTTTATGAAACAGATAACAATGTTTCATTATATTATAAACAAACAGATTAGGAAGTTACTTTTTTGGGCAATTAATAAGCGATGTAAAATCTGTATATGTTAGAGTAAACAAGGTTAAAAGCCTTTATATAGAAGGTATAACAAGATCATAAATAGTAAATATAGGTTTTGTGAAATTTTGTAAAGCATAGAATGGAGGAGGAGTGGATTTAGATGATTATGCTAAATTGATAAGCTGGAAATTTTCTAGTTGGCAATGGTTCAAAAAAAAATAAATTACAACGCCTTCACTTTTGTAAATATACCTATAAGTAGGTATTGTTTGAAAGTAAATTTAATTTGATATTTGAAGTGTAGTAGCCAATCAAGTTTTGTTTTGCATAATTTAAGGAAGGTTGTTATGAAAGAAAAGTAAAATTTAATTTGTTTAGAAAAAAAGGCTCGCATATGCGAGCCTTTTTGATGTATGAAAGAATTGAATTACTATTCAGTTTTGTATTTATTAGAATAACGTTTCCATAGTTTTGTTTGATGAGATTCTAAACTAATATCTCTACCTTGTATATATGCTTTTGTTAGTTGGTTGCTTCTCATATCTAAAGCATCACCTTCAGAAATAAATAATGTAGCGTCTTTACCAACTTCTAAAGTACCTGTTGTATCATCTATACCTAAAACTTTAGCTGAGTTAGATGTTATTAATTGCAAAGCAACTTCTTTATCTAAACCGTGAGCAGAAAAAGTACCTGCATAAAAAGGAAGATTTCTAGTATTCATACGTTCCATTTGCCCTTCCATACCAATACTTACTATTACTCCTTTATCAGTTAAGGTTTTTGCAATGGTATACGTATAATCGTAAGCATCATCTTCTGAATTTGGATTTCTGTGTGGTCTATTCAAAACAACAGGAATGTTATTTTTAACTAACAAATCTGTTACACTTTCAGAACCTTCACCACGAACAATAACAATATTATTAATTCCAGATGCTTTTGCAATTGTTATAGCATCTGTAATTTCTCTTGCTCCACTAACGTGGATGAATAATTTTTGAGAACCATTAAAAAGACCTTCCATTGCTTGATATGGCAAATGCATTTTCTCTTTTTTACCAGCTAAATAAGTTTTAGCATCAGTAAAATAATCTTTAATTTTACTAGTGCTAGCAGCATATTTAGGATTAGGTTTTAATGCAGGATCTTCTCCTAGCCACCATCTACCACTTGTAAAACTACCAGGCCAATTCATATGAATTGCATCATCTACTTTAAGAGCAGCATCTTCCCAGTTCCAAGCATCTAATTGTACAATAGAAGAAGTACCAGAAATTGTACCACCTCTTGGTGTAATTTGTGCCATTAAAACTCCATTTGGTCTCATAGACTCAACAACTTTACTTTCGGCATTGTATGCAATTAAACTTCTAATATGCGGATTAGAAATACCAATTTCTCTTTGATCATCACTTGCTTTTACAGCATCAATTTCTACTAAACCTAAAGTTGAGTTTGCTGCTATAAAACCTGGGTAAACGTGTTTACCTTCTGCTTTTATAACTGTTCCTTGTCTTGCAATTTTCATCATTGCAGAACCTACAAAAGTAATTTTACCATCATTAAACATTATTAACGAGTTTTCAATTACTTTACCATTACCTAAATGTGCAGTTGCACCTTCTATAGAAATAGCTGTACTTTGATTATCTGCAGGTGTTTGTTGTGCGTTTACGTTTCCTAATACAAAGAAAAATAGTAAACTATATATTATTTTTTTCATCATTTCTAGTTTTTATGTTCTTCTAAAGTATCACAGTGAAAATCTCTATCACCTCTTTTCATTGGAGCCTTAGTTTGACCACCACTTGTTTTTTCTTTTAACATCATCTTAATTAAAATACTTTTTTCTTCTTTAATTGCTTCACGTTTTTTAGCATCTTCAGCTCTATCAAAGAATACTTTTCCGTCGATAATTGTTTTTTCTACTTTAGCGTAAATAGACATAGGATGATTGTTCCATAAAACAACATCAGCATCTTTACCTACTTTAATACTACCTACTTTATCATCTATATGTAATAATTTTGCAGGATTAATAGTAACTGTTTTCCAAGCTTCTAATTCAGACATTCCTCCATATTTAATGGTTTTAGCAGCTTCTTGATTTAAACGACGAGACATTTCTCTATCATCAGAATTTATAGCAACAGTAACACCAGCATTGTGCATAATTGCAGCATTGTAAGGTATTGCATCGTTAACTTCGTATTTATAAGCCCACCAATCAGAAAAAGTAGAACCACCAACTCCATGTTCTGCCATTTTATCAGCAACTTTATATCCTTCTAAAATGTGTGTAAAAGTGTTTATAGTAAAATCGAATTTGTCTGCAACTTTCATTAACATATTAATTTCTGATTGTACATAAGAATGGCAAGAAATAAAACGCTCTCCGTTTAAAATTTCGGCTAAAGTTTCCATTTCATCATCTTTTCTATAAGGTTTACCACTTTTCTTTAAAGCATCGTATTCTTTTGCTCTTGTAAAATAGTCGATAAACATTTGCTCAACACCCATTCTTGTTTGTGGAAAACGAGTACCATTTCTACTTCTAGATTGTTTTACGTTTTCACCCAAAGCAAATTTTATAAATTTAGGAGTATCCTCATAAATCATAGACTCTGCATTTTCTCCCCATTTTAGTTTGATGATTGCAGAACGACCACCAATAGGATTTGCAGAACCGTGTAAAATCTGAGCAGATGTTGTACCACCTGAAATATTTCTATAAATATTGATGTCTGTAGGATCTACAACATCTTCTATAGTAACTTCTGCTGATGAGTTTTGTGCACCTTCATTAATAGCAGATGCTGCAATATGAGAATGCTCATCTACAATACCAGCAGTTAAATGTTTACCTGTACCATCAATAACAGTTGCTTTACTAGATTTTAAGTTTTTACCAATTTTAGATATTTTACCATCAACTAATAAAACATCTGTATTTTCTAGAATTCCTTCAGCTTCACTGGTCCAAACAGTTGTGTTTTTAATTAAAAGTGTTTCTGATTTTGGTTGTGTAAAGTTTCCAAAACCAATATTAGGATAACTAACAGGCATTACTGTAACAGCCTCATGAGATTTCTTTTTCTTTTCACCTTTTTTCTTACTTTCTTTTATTACTTTTTTACTTGCAGACCAAGTAGTCTCATTTCCTTGAGTATCGTAAGCAGTACCTTGCATTACGTTAGATGGATTTACAATTTTACCCATCATTCTAGTGTAACCACTTTTTTCATTTAAGGTAATAGCAACCCAATCATCTTTAAAAGAAAACTTAGCGTTTACTTTTTCTTCTCCTATTTTAATAGTTCCAGACTGTTTAGCTCCTTTACCAGAAATGGTTAAATCGTAATTTTTATCATTAACAGAAAGCATATAAGTACCTGTAATGTCTTTGATATTCATATCATTAATTACATTTTTATCACCTTGTACCCAGTTTTCATACATTGTAGTTTTAGCGTCAAAAACATCACCAGAGGTAATTATAAAGTTTGCATAACTACCCCTTTTTAAATTTCCGATAGCAGAATTACCAATAATATTTGCAGGAATTGTAGTTAAAGCAGCTAAGGCTTTTTCTTTATCAAAACCATATTTAATTGCTTTTTGTAAATTTTTATGAAAAGATTTAACTGATTTTAATTTATGTGTAGTTAAAGCGAAATTTACTCCATTTTTAGCAAGTACACTTAAATTTGATGGCTCTTGATTCCATTTACGCATATCTTGTAAAGAAATTTGTTCTGCTAAAAGCGGATTAGAAACATCATAAGCAACACTAAAATTTATTGGAATAATAAAATTTGCATTAGTAGCTTTTATGTCTGCAACACGTTCGTATTCATCTCCAGAACCAACAATTGTATATTGTACAGAGAATTCATCTCCAACTTTATCTGCTCTTACAGCATCTAAATGGTTACCAGTTTCAAAGATTTGTACAAGATTCTTATTCTCATTAAAAGCTTCTAAAGCCAAATCTTTATTTTTCATATTACCTTTTGCATACCAATCTGCATCATTATAAACTTGGCGTAATAAAGCCATTGCACCCATTCTAGAACTAGGATACATTTGTTTAGATTTTGCACTTTTTTGAAAAGATAAATATTGTGCAGATTTAGTATCTAAAATTCTGTAAGCATTTGTGGAGTTAGGGTTTAAAGCAACCAGTAAACCATTTCCACGAACAATACCATCTTGTAAATGAGTGTTTACTACTCCAAAACCTGCATCAATAAATCCTTTTGCTTTTTTTGAATCGAATTTAAACTCATCTATAGGGTCTGTTTCTGGTCTAATATGGTCGTTCCAATAATAACCTTCTCTTTCAGAAGCATATTGTGCAGTACCAAATCTACCTCTTTGTCTTTTTGGAGCTTTTATTCCGAAATCAGAATAAATATCAATAAAAGAAGGATAAATTGTTTTGCCTTCTAAATCTGTTGTTTGTGTGCCATTTGGAATTTTAACAGACTTACCAACAGCAACTACTTTACCATCTTTAATTAATAAAGTACCTTTTTTTATAACTTCTGTAGGAGTTACATAAATGGTTGCATTGGTAAATGCATAAGTTGTGTTTTCGGTTGTTTTTACTCCAGCATCTGTTGGGAAGTAATCTTGTGCCTGTATGACCGAAAGCGACAAGAAAAAGAGTAAGGATAATAGTTTTTTCATGTGTGTTAAATTATTTGAATTAACTATAAATTTATTGATAAGCATTTTGTAAAATGTTAAAGGATACTATTTTTAACAAATTTTTAAGAAAAGGTTAAGACGTCAAGAAGTGTATGTTTTTTTAATTCAGCTTTTTAGCAAAGAAATTGTTATTGAGGAGAACTGATTTTTTGATAATTAATATCCATATTAAAAGGATTAAATACAATTAAAATTTTAATTATTTTTATCAAAAAATACAACTATACTTTATTAGAGTCTTCAAAATAAGAGATTAATAAATCTACCACATAATTATAAGAAGCTACACCTTTGGCTTGTTTATTTGCTTTTAAATAAGCATTATAACCTTTTTTAACAAGTGGCTCAAAAGGATTTTTATAGGCTTGCCAAAACAAATAACTATAGTTAAAATCTTTGGCAATACCTTTATGTACAGTTTGCCAAAGTTCTTTGGATAAATCAGGATTTCGTTTTCTAATTTCTGAAATACAGTATCCAAAAGCCATTCTATAACTAGCATATTTAAAGTAAATATCGTCATTATAATTAGCGGCTAAAAAACCAACAAAATTAGCTTCATTTTCTGCAGCAAAACCAATTTGATGCGCCATTTCATGACAAGTTGTGGTTGGGTAACTCGATTTCGGAATTTTATCATTTAATTGAGCTTCTCCAGTTAACGGATTTAGATAACCAGAAGTACCATTATAAGTTTGCAGTAAACTCATAGATGAACTTTTTACTGATGAAAATTGATATTTTAACTGCGGAAAATCTTTTGCTAAATTATCATATCCAGAAACTGCCATTTTATATATTTCTTGTGGTTGATAAGGATTATTAACTTTTAAAGTATCGTTTTTTGTAATTTTAAATTGATAATAATTAAGTTTCTCAATAATATGTTTGGTAACTTTTGTAAGTTGATCTGTAGTATATTTTTGCTGCTGATAATTTAAGTTTTTTGCCAAAGGTTCTCTGTAATAATTTAATCCCCAGAAAAGATAAAAACAAAAATAAATTACGGATAAAACTGCAATAAAATGAACTATTTTAGGAACAAAATTTTTAAACTTTGTTTTGATCAATAAAAATAAAAAGCGTAGTAAAATAAAGAGTGCAAATGCAATTAGTAAATCACCAACAGAAAAAGGAATCCAACCCAAAAGTATTCTAAAAAATGATGAAATGTATGGGTAAAATCCGTTTGAATAATAACTTTCTATAAAAGCAGGATTTTTGCCTGCAATTTGCATCAAAAGCATTTGTATAGGTAGTAATATCGCTAAAAAAATGTGTTTCCTATTCCATTTCATTAGCGTAAAAATAGGAAATCAAAATAGAAGTTGACTGGTTATTAACAAGATAATAACAATTTTGTTTACAATAATTGTCAACAAATTAAAGTTTAATATTTATGGTTAACATCAACCTAAAAAAGTACATTTGTGATAATGGAAAAAACGAACACGATAGCAGGAAAAAAGATTGATAAATCCAAAATCATTAGCCTTGAAAAAGGTAAAATTCCACCACAGGCAGTAGAATTAGAAGAAGCTGTTTTGGGTGCAATGATGATTGATAAAAAAGGGATTGATGATGTAATTGATGTGTTAAGTGCAGAAGCTTTTTATGAAACTAAACATCAAGAAATATATGCAGCAATTTATGAATTGTTTCAAAATTCTGAACCAATTGATATCTTAACAGTATCTAATTTATTAAAGAAAAATGGAAAATTAGAATTTGTTGGTGGCGATTTTTATCTAATTAAACTTACTCAAAAAGTAGCTTCTTCTGCGCATATTGAATTCCATGCTAGAATTATTTTACAAAAATTTATACAACGAAGATTAATTTCTATTTCAAGTGAAATTATTGAAAATGCATATGATGAAGGTTCAGATGTTTTTGATTTATTAGATGATGCTGAGGCCAAACTTTTTGAAGTTACTCAAGGTAACTTAAAGAAAAGTTCAGAAGATGCAGGTTCACTTGTAAAACAAGCTTTACAGAAAATTCAAGAAATTGGTAACCAAGAAGGTATGTCTGGTTTAGCTACTGGTTTTACAAAATTAGATGCCTTAACTTCTGGTTGGCAACCTTCAGATTTAGTAATTATTGCAGCAAGACCAGGTATGGGGAAAACTGCATTTGTAATTTCTATGGCAAAAAATATGGCTATAGACTTTAATCATGGAGTTGCTGTTTTTTCTTTGGAAATGTCTTCCGTTCAGTTAATAACACGTATGATTTCTTCTGAAACAGGTTTAACATCAGAAAAATTAAGGAAAGGTAATTTAGAACCTCATGAATGGGAACAATTAAATGTTAAAGTAAAACGTTTATCTGATGCGCCAATTTTTATAGATGATACTCCATCTCTTTCTGTATTCGATTTACGTGCAAAAGCAAGACGTTTGGTATCGCAACACAATGTTAGAATTTTAGTAATTGATTATTTACAATTAATGACTGCTGGAGGAAAAGCAGGAGGAAATCGTGAACAAGAAATCTCGATGATTTCTAGAAACTTAAAAGCCTTAGCAAAAGAATTGTCTGTGCCAGTAATTGCATTATCTCAGTTATCTAGGGCAGTAGAAACACGTGGAGGATCTAAAAGACCACTTTTATCAGATTTACGTGAATCTGGAGCCATTGAGCAAGATGCAGATATTGTAAGTTTCATTTTTAGACCAGAATATTATGGAATGACAGAATGGGATGATGATGAACACACACCTTGTGAAGGACAAGGAGAATTTATTGTGGCAAAGCACAGAAATGGTGGTTTAGATAATATTCGTTTAAAATTTACTGGGCATTTAGCAAAATTCTCAGATTTAGAAGAAGGTTTTAGTTCAGAATTCCAATCTTCTATGAACAATCCTTTCGATGATGATACTACTATAAATCAAAGAATAGAGCCAAAAGATGCTTTTGGTGATGATGGAGATGATGTGCCATTTTAACTATTAAAGATTTTATAAAATTATAGAAATACACAATTGCATAAAAGTAATTGTGTATTTTAGTTTTTAATATGAGAAAAAACTATTTTTTATTTTTTGTTTTATTAATTTCAACTTCAACTTGGGCATCTTTTATTTATGTGCCTATGGATCACGATAATCAGAAAAATCATTTAAAAGCTTATGGAATTGTATATTTTGGTTTAGAGGCAGGTTTAAAATCGAAATGGTTATTGAATTACGACGGAGGCGCATTTTTAATCGAAAATAACAAAGCCATAGAAAATGAGTGTAAAATTAGAGGAGTTTCTTATCAAATTGTTTCTGATGCAAAAGCGCAATTAATTTTACAAGAAATTTCTTCACCTTCATCAAATCAAGAAGCAGTAACTTTAGAGAAAGCACCTAAAATTGCAGTTTATTCACCTTTGGATAAAATGCCTTGGGATGATGCTGTTACAATGGTGTTAACTTATGCAGAAATTCCTTTTGATGTTATTTATGATAAAGATGTTTTAGCTGATAAGTTATTAATTTATGAATGGCTGCATTTACATCATGAAGATTTTACAGGTCAATATGGTAAATTTTATGGTTCTTTTAGAGCTGCACCATGGTATGTAAAAGGAAAACAAAATGCAGAAAAATTGGCTAAAGAATTAGGTTACAACAAAGTATCCGAAGAAAAATTAGCTGTTGCAAAAAAAATACGAGATTATGTTGTTGGTGGTGGTTTTATGTTTGCAATGTGTTCTGCAACAGATAGTTTTGATATTGCTTTGTCTGCAGAAGGTGTAGATATTGCAGAAGCTATGTTTGATGGTGATGCTACAACACCAAATTATCAATCTAAAATAAATTTCAATAAAACTTTTGCTTTTACTAATTTCGAATTAGAAAGAAGTCCGACAAAATATGAGTTTTCTTCAATAGATATGACTCGTAAACGAAGAATACCAAAAACTTCAGACTATTTTTCTTTGATAGAATTTTCTGCAAAATGGGATCCTGTACCAACAATGTTAACGCAAAATCATACCATTTTAGTAAAAGGTTTTATGGGGCAAACAACTTCTTTTGATAGAAATACAGTAAAATCTAATGTGTTGGTTTTAGGTGAAAATAAAACGAACAGAGAAGCAAGATACATTCACGGCACAAAAGGAAAAGGAATGTTTACGTTTTACGGAGGCCATGACCCAGAAGATTATACACATAGAGTAGGAGATCCAAAAACGGAATTAGATTTGCATCCAACTTCGCCTGGTTATCGTTTAATTTTGAATAATGTGTTATTTCCAGCAGCAAAAAAGAAGAAACAAAAAACTTAGGCTGTTTTTCTTTTATTCAGTTCTTTAATGTAATATGATGGTTTAAAACCTGTTTTTTTATAGAAAGCATTAGCAAATGATTCAGCTGTATTAAAACCTACTTCGTTTGCTATGGCTTTAATGGTATATTTTCTTATGAGTTCATTTTTATCTAAAATTTCTATGGCATAAGCTATCCTTAAATCCTTTAGGTAATTAGAGAAATTTTTATTTTTATAATGATTTATTATTTTAGATAAGTAATTTGTATTTGTCTTTAATTTGATAGCAAAATCATTTAAAGTTAGACTTGTATTGGTGAATCCTTTCTTTTTTTCAAACTTTTCTAAACCATTTAAAATATTTTCTATAATTTCTTTAGGTATTAATAATTCTTGTTTTTCTATAATATTTATTTTTTTTAAGCTAGCCTTTTTAGAATTTAAGATTTTTTCAAAACGTTTTTTTAATATTATACGCTTTCTAATTTGATAAGCCAATATCAAAATAATAATAAAAGTAAAAGCTATTGAAAAATATATTATTTTTTGTGATCTGTCTTTTAATTGACCAATTACAGCTTCTTTTTCCGCTTTTAATTTAGGTATATCATACTCTTCTGTAAAGGTTTTAGAAAGTTTTTTACTTCTCGTATTTAGTATACTATCAACTTTTAGTAGTTTTTCTATATATAATAATTGATTTGATAATTCATTTTTATTCTTGTAATAATTAATTAAAAAAGCATAACTACTTTTTTGAGACTTATATGTAACATTTGTCTTTTGATATAAAGAATCTATTTTTAAATTATACAGAACTGCTTTATCTTGATTCCCTAATTTCGCATATGATTTGGCTATTTTTGAGTAGGCATTTGATAAACTTCTATGGTTGCTATCACTATTAATCCACTTTAGTGATTTCAAAATGCTATTAATTGCACTTTTGTACTTTTTCTCTGCATAAAAGATATGTCCCTTTCCATGAAGAGAATATCCAATCATAATACTATCTCTTATAATATTGGCATATTTATTTGCTTTAGTATTAAAAATTCTAGCAGAGTCATATTTTTTTTCAGATATATATGAGTTGGTAAGATTAATTAATAATGCACAATACTCTGTTGTTTCTCTATATTTAGATTGATTATTATAAAAATTATATACTTCTAATCTTATTTTTTTAGCTTTAACAAATTGCTTGTTTTCAAATTTTAAACTGGCTATTCTATCTTTAATCCTATATTTTAAACTATCATTTCTGTATAAATTACTGTATTTTAAGGCTAAAATATAATTCTTTAAAGATTCATTATTTTTCCCATTAATTATATAATGTCTCCCTTTATCTACATATAAAAGAGTAGGAAACATTTTTGTAGGCATTTTACTAGTTTCTATAATTAAATTATCTAAAAATTGTAAGTAGATAGTGTCATCTTTTAGGATTTCTCCTAAAAATTCATACCCAATAATCTTATAAATAGTATCATTTTCTAAAGTTGCTTTTTGTAAAAATCTATCTGCGTAATTTTTTGCTTTTATAGTGTCTGTGAATTTATACTCATAATATTTTTCAGAAAGATATTCGTAAGTCGAATCTAGTTCAGAAAAATTAGAATTTTGTGAATTGAGGGATAAAGAAAAAAGAATAATAAAGTAAATAATATTCTTAAAAGCTAAACTTTTTTTCATAGCAACAAAAATAATATATTTTTTTTCATTTATGGTCGAAAAGCTAGATATATAAAAGGCTTTATACTTTTTTTTAAAAGCCGAAATTCATAAATATAGACCATACTATGTTTTTTGTTCTGTCTTAAAATAAGAGATTTGAATACAGAAAAAGAGTTTTGTTCTTAATTAAGAAAAATTAACAATTTTAATTTTTTCTTTTGGGAAAATAACTGTGAAAAAGATATTAACAAAACTCTTTTCTTTTTTTATTACTAAATCAAAATTGTTTTGTTAATTGAAACTAAAAAAATTACTTTTGCCATCAATAAACAATACACAATATGCCAAATACTCAAGAATTAAAAGATTTTACACAACAAGTACGTAGAGATATATTAAGAATGGTTCATAAAGTAAATTCTGGTCATCCAGGAGGTTCTTTAGGCTGTGCTGAGTTTTTTACTTGTTTGTATCAAGAAGTAATGGATTATTCTACAGATTTTACAATGGATGGTAAAAACGAAGATTTATTTTTTCTATCTAATGGTCATATTTCTCCTGTTTATTATAGTGTTTTGGCACATAGTGGCTTTTTTCCTGTAGAAGAACTAAATACTTTTAGATTAATAGACTCTCGTTTACAAGGCCACCCAACTACACACGAAGGTTTAGAAGGTATTAGAATTGCTTCTGGTTCTTTAGGACAAGGAATGTCTGTAGCTTTAGGTGCTGCAGAAGCAAAAAAGTTAAATGGAGATGATAAATTAATTTATTCTTTACATGGTGATGGTGAGTTACAAGAAGGGCAAAACTGGGAAGCAATTATGTATGCATCAGCTAAAAAAGTTGATAATTTAATTGCAACTATCGATTTAAACGGAAAACAAATTGACGGTGCTACAGATGATGTTTTACCCATGGGAAGCATTAAAGCAAAATTTGAAGCCTTTGGTTGGGATGTAATAGAAGTTAAAGAAGGTAATGATATTGATGCTATTTTAGCAGGTTTAGCAGAAGCAAAAGCATTAACAGGTAAAGGAAAACCAGTTTGTATTTTATTAGAAACAATGATGGGTAATGGAGTAGACTTTATGATGCATACGCATGCATGGCATGGTAAAGCACCAAGTGATGAGCAGTTAGAGAATGCTTTGGCTCAGAACCCTGCAACTTTGGGAGATTATTAAAAAAAACTAAGTTTTTAAATATTTAAAAAGCTTTTCAAATTATTTGAGAAGCTTTTTTTATGAAATCATTTAGAAACGAACTGTAATATTAGACTTATATTTACGACTTTCTTATCAAAATAAAATAAATGAAAATAGGTATTGTTTGTTATCCAACTTTTGGAGGAAGTGGAGTAGTGGCAACAGAGTTAGGAATGGCTTTGGCAGATAAAGGTCATGAGGTTCATTTTATAACTTATAATCAACCAGTTCGTTTAGATTATTTATCGCATAAATTACATTTTCATAGAGTTTTAGTAGAAGAATATCCTTTATTTCAATATCAACCTTATGAGTTAGCGCTATCAACAAAAATGGTAGAGGTTGTTAAAAAATACGATTTAGAAGTTTTACACGTACACTATGCAATTCCGCATGCATATGCAGCATATATGGCAAAACAAATGCTAAAAGAAAAAGGAATTTATGTAAAAGTTGTTACCACTTTGCATGGAACAGATATAACTTTAGTGGGGAGTCATCCTACTTATAAAACGGCAGTTGAGTTTAGCATTAATAATTCTGATGTAGTTACTGCAGTTTCTAATAATTTAAAAGAAACGACAAACGAACTTTTTAATATCAATAAAAAAATACAAGTTGTTTATAATTTTATTGATATAGAAAAATATAGCAAAGCAGAAGATGATGAATGCCAAAGAGGAGCTTTAGCACAACCCAATGAGAGAATTTTAACTCATATAAGTAATTTTAGACCAGTAAAAAGGGTAGAAGATGTAATTAAGGTTTTTTATGAGGTACAAAAAGAAATACCTGCTAAATTATTAATGATTGGTGAAGGGCCAGAAAGAAAAAAAGCAGAACTCTTAACTAAAAAACTAGGAATAAGAAATAAAGTATTCTTTCTAGGAAATAGTACAGAAATCGATAAAATTTTATGTTATTCAGATGTGTTTTTATTACCATCGGAAACAGAAAGTTTTGGTTTGGCTGCTTTAGAAGCAATGGCTGCAAAAAATGCAGTTATTTCTACAAATACAGGAGGTTTACCAGAAGTAAATTTACATGGAGAAACAGGTTTTTTAAGTAATTTAGGTGATGTAGAAGATATGGCTAAAAATGCGATTTCTATTTTAAAAGATGATGATATTTTAGAGTGTTTTAAGTTAAACGCAAGAGAATTTACCAAGCGTTTTTCTTTACAAAATATACTACCAGTTTATGAAGATATTTATAAGTCTTGTTATAAAAGCGAGGTTTAATAAAGCATAAAAAAACTCAAAATCAATGATTTTGAGTTTTTTACTTCACTTTTCTTTTCACTTCAACATCCCATCTACATTTTTTCTTCTTACAAGCAATTTTCTTATTTTCCGAAAAGACCTCCTAGCATTCCACCAATTCCACCAGATTGTTTGTTACTACCACCTAAAAGCATACCAGCAACGTCATCAACAACACTACCATCACCATCAGCATCTAAAACTTTTTCAAGAAAGCTTTGATCATTAGAAGCAGAACTACCACCTAATAAACCTCCTAAAAGGCCTGTTAAATCTCCAGAAGAACTTACATTTTGTTCTTTCTTTTGTTTACCTAAAACACCCATTAAAATTGGAGCAGCAACTTTTAAAATGTTACCTACAGAACCAGCATCAATACCTGCTTTTTGTCCAATTACTTGCTCAACACCATTTTGTTTAGCTCCTAAGATATGCCCTAAAATTCCTGCTCCATCTTGTTTAACACTTTCATCTACACCACCACCACCAAATAAACTACCTAGGTTGTCTAAAATACTTCCATCGTGTTTATTTGCCAAAGCTCCCATTAATCCTTCTGCACCTTCTGGAGTTGCAGCATTTCTTTCCATAGCCTTCATTAACACAGGTAATCCCATAGTTAAAACACTACTTGTTTTGTTAGAATCGTTACCTGTAGAGCCTGCTACACCTGATACAATCTGCTTTCCTAAATCACTATTTAATAAATCTAATATTCCTGCCATTTTTATGTTTTTAATAATTAATTAATCAGTTCACTAAAAATATGACACAATATAATAATAAAGTCACTTTATTTTTAAATATTTTTTTATCTTTCAGCTTATTTTTTAATTTTTAAACAACTTAATGAAGAAACTCGCTTTACATTGGAAGATTTTAATTGGAATGGTATTAGGAATCATTTTTGGTTTTGTTATGAATTCTGTTGATGGTGGTAAAGATTTTGTAACAGATTGGATTAAACCTTTTGGAACTATTTTTATCAATCTTTTAAAATTAATTGCAGTACCACTTATTTTAGCCTCTTTAATTAAAGGAATATCAGACTTAAAAGATATTTCTAAAATTAAAAAAATGGGTCTTAGAACAATGGTAATTTATATGATGACCACACTGGTTGCCATTATTATTGGTTTGGGAATTGTAAATGTGGTAAAACCAGGGGCAGGTATGTCTCAAGATACTATAGAAAAAATTAAAGTTAAATACGAAACTTCTTCTGGAGTTGTAGATAAACTTACAAAGGCATCTGCACAAAATGATGCAGGACCTTTACAAGCATTAGTAGATATTTTTCCAAGTAATATCTTTACTTCTTTAGGTGATGCTAAAATGTTACAAATTATCTTTTTTGCACTTTTTGTTGGTATCTCTTTATTATTAATACCAGAAAAAAAAGCAAAACCATTAATGAACTTTTTCGATTCTTTGAATGAAGTTGTTATGAAAATGGTAGATTTAATTATGCTTTTTGCACCTTATGCAGTTTTTGCATTGTTAGCAAATGTTATTATTGCTTTCGATGATACCGAAATTTTATTAAAACTATTAGTTTACGCACTTTGTGTAGTTGGTGGATTAGTTTTAATGATTGGTTTCTATTTACTTTTAATAAGTGTATACACCAAAAAATCGCCTATTTGGTTTTTAAAACAAATTAGCCCTGCGCAATTATTAGCATTTTCTACAAGTTCTAGTGCTGCAACATTACCAGTAACTATGGAAAGGGTAGAAGAACATTTAGGTGTAGATAAAGAAGTTTCTGGTTTTGTATTACCTGTTGGTGCCACTATAAATATGGATGGTACAAGTTTATACCAAGCCATTGCAGCTGTTTTTATTATGCAAGTAATTTGGCCAGAAGGCTTAACGTTTTCTAATCAATTAATTATTGTAGCAACTGCATTATTAGCTTCAATTGGTTCTGCAGCTGTGCCAAGTGCTGGTATGGTAATGCTAGTAATTGTATTAGAATCTATTGGTTTTCCTGCTGAATTATTACCAATTGGTTTGGCATTAATTTTTGCTGTAGATAGACCTTTAGATATGTGCAGAACTACTGTAAATGTTACTGGTGATGCTACTGTTTCTATGATTGTTGCAAAATCTTTAGACAAATTACACGATCCTAAACCTAAAAATTGGGATGATAATTACGATGCTGTAAAATAATAAATATTACTTTTTATTAATTGATTAAGTAGTGTTAAACTGAGATTTAATAAAGTCTTTTTTATAAATTATGTCTTTAAAAATAGATAAACCTTTAGTTTCTGTAGATTGGTTATTTCATCATTTAAATGATGAAAAACTAATTGTTTTAGATGCAACTTTACCAAAAGTAACTGCTAAAAAAGAGACTGAAATAGAAGAAAAATATCAAATTGAAAATGCTATTTTTTTTGATATTAAAAAGGTTTTTTCTGATGTAAATGCTCCTTTTCCAAACACAGTTTTATCAGCAAAAGAATTTGAAGAAAAAGCGCAAAATTTAGGTATAAACAAAGATAGTTGTATTGTAGTTTATGATGATTTAGGGATTTATTCATCACCCAGAGTTTGGTGGTTATTTCAATTAATGGGTTTTACAAATATTGCAGTTTTGGATGGTGGTTTTCCTGAATGGAAATTGAAAGAATATCCAACAGAAAAACCTATGAATCATCAGTTTAAAAAAGGTGATTTTTCTGCTGATTATCAACCTGAAAAAGTAAAGTTTACTGAAGATGTTTTGGCTGCGATCAACAATAAAAATCTTTTAATTGCTGATGCAAGGTCTAAAGGAAGATTTTATGCGACTGCTTCAGAACCAAGAGCAGATGTTAAAGGTGGTCATATACCAAATTCTGTGAGTTTGCCTTTTTCTGATGTATTATTGAATGGAAAACTAAAATCGGAATCAGAATTAAAATCAATTTTTAAAACAATAAATCCAGAGAATAAAGAATTTATATTTTCTTGTGGAACAGGAATAACAGCTTCGGTTTTAGCTTTAGGAGCAGAAATTGCAGGTTATAAAAATCACGCTGTTTATGATGGCTCTTGGACAGAATGGGGTTCTACAAAAGATTTACCAATAGAAAAATAATGAAAAACTTAGATTGGACAAAAAAGGAATTTGAAGCTTATGTGCTTTTGTATGCTGCACATTGCAATTTTTTTGAGTCAGAAGAAGAAGAAAAATACATTTTATCTAGAGTAGATAAAACTACATATCATAAAATTCACACAGAAGTTGTTGTTGATTCTGATGAGCATAACTTGAATAAAATTCAACAATATTTATCAGAAAATAAATTTACTCAAAACGAAAAAGACGATTTAATTAGAGATATTAAAAACGTCTTTTTTGCTGATGGTTCTGTAGATGTTATCGAGAAAAAAGTATTTAATATTTTAAAGAAAATTATCGATTAGTTTATTCTAATCCTTTTTTCTTTGGATTCCAGAAAGGTTTAGTTTTAATATTTTTTGTGTTCCAGTTTAATTCTTTTCTAAAATATTGATTTAAAGCAATACAGACTCTACTATCTCCAGCAATATAAACCATTTTGTTGCCTTTCATTTTAGGTACAATTTGTTTGATAATTATTAGAATATCATCAATACTATTTTGTTTTAAAGAATGAAAATTAAATGGTTTATTATTATTTATATCTGCAAATAGATGGTTTAAATTTTCACTATAAATTAAACTTTCCACTTGTTTTTCTTTGGGTAAATATCTGCTTAAAATATATAAGTGAGATAAAGCAGACAAATCTCCAATCATTAAATAACTATCCGCAGAATTATCAATTAAAAAGTTACCTTTTTTCCATTTAAAATAAACAGTTTCATTTTCTTTACAATTTGCAACCCATTTAGAACCAATTCCATTACTTTCTGTTGCTATTGCTAAATCTAAAGTTCCATTGCTTTTATCAATATCCCAAACACTGTAACTTCTTACTTTATCTTTCATTGATAACTCATCATTACCAATGCCAATACCTAAACGTAAAAAATAACCAGGTGTAAAATCTATTTTCTTAAAACTCTCACTTTTAAGTTTAATTTTATAAACTGAAGGAGTTATTTTTTCTTTTTGATGAATAATAGCTTCATCCAAAACTACTTTTTTTAATATATTTTCTAATAAACTCATTTTAAAACTATTAATAGATAGGAAATTTGATTTAATCTATTTCATTAATCCTTTAAATTTTTCAATTTCCCTACCTTTTGTGTTAAAATATTATTGAACTAAATTCTGATTTTAAAATAAACTAATCAAAAGAATTAACATCTTTAACACGTAAAAAAGCCTCATATATAGAATATGAGACTTTAATAATATGATTAGAATTAAAATGTTTCTACTTTAATCTTTCTAATAAAAGTTCTGCAACTAGTTCTGAAGAAGCAGGATTTTGACCTGTAATTAATAAACCATCTTCTACTGCATAAGCATTCCAATCTGCTTTTTTAGAGTAGATTCCGCCATTTTCTTTAAGCATATCTTCTACTAAAAACGGAACTACAGTTGTTAATTGTACAGCTTCTTCTTCAGTGTTTGTAAATCCAGTTACTTTTTTACCATCAACTAAAAAACTACCATCTGCTTTTTTAGTATTTTTAAAAATTGCAGGAGCGTGACAAACAGCAGCAACAGTTTTATTGTTGTTGTAAAAACTTTCTATTAAGCTAATTGAATTTTTATCTTCAGCTAAATCCCATAAAGGTCCGTGTCCACCTGGATAAAATACTGCATCAAAATCTTCTTGATTTATATTTTCTAATTTTACAGTTTTCGATAGGATTTCTTTTGTTTCTGCATCATTATTAAATCTTACAGTTGCAGGAGTTTGAAAATCTGGTTCATTACTTTTAGGATCAATTGGAGGTTGCCCACCTTTAGGAGAAGCAATTGTAATTGCAATACCTTTATCTTTTAATAAATAATATGGTGCAGCGAATTCTTCTATCCAAAATCCTGTTTTTTCTCCTGTTGTACCTAATTCATCGTGACTAGTTAATACAAATAATACGTTTTTCATTTTAGTGCTTTTTTCTGTGTTATTACTTAAGTTTTCATCAACAGATTTATTTTCTTTTGTGTTTTTTGCACAAGCAGATAATAAAACTATGGCAATAATTATTGCTGATATTTTTTTCATTTTTAATCATTTTGTTTTGATAGAACAAAAGTATTAACAAACGAAACACTAAAAATTGATGTATGGTAATAAATTAATTATGCGCTATTTCTTTTCTAATTCTACTTAAACTTTCTGTAGTTATTCCTAAATAAGAAGCAATATGAAAGTTTTTTACATTCTGCTCTATATTAGGGTAAGTAGTTATAAATGAAAGGTATCTTTCTTTGGCTGATTGCGATAAAGTTGCCAAAATTCTTTTTTGAAAACTTGTAAAAGCTCTTTCCATTTTTTTTCTGAAAAAGGTTTCTAATTGAGGAATCTCTCTGTACAAAATTTCCATGTGCTCTTTCGATATTTTATACAAAGTAGCATCTTGTATAGTTTCTATATACATTATTGCTTTTGTAGTGGTAAAAAATGCGGTGTAATCGCTAATCCACCAATCGTTTATGGCAAATTGTAAAGTGTGTTCTTTACCAGAATTATCTATATAATAAGTTCTTAAACATCCATCAAAAACATAATATTGATTAAAAACTGTATCCCCCGCTTTTAGAATTGTTGTCCCTTTTTTTAAAGTAAGTTTCTCTAACTTAATTTCAATACTCTTTTTTTCATCCGAAGAAAAAGAAACATCTTTAAAAATTTTTGATAGTATTGATGTATTAAGTGTCATACGATATGTGTGTGTTTTTGAAGAGAATATCATTATAATATAAAAATAAAAAAAGTCTCATAAAAATGAGACTTTCAAATATCGTTTAAAAAATAAATTATTCTTTTACTTCTGGTTCTTTAACACCTAATTTAGCCATAACTAATTTAGTGATGTCATATTTTTCATCTACATACGCAAACTCATTACCTGCAACTGTTAAAATATGAGTGTAACCATTTTCTTTTACAACTACTTTAATAGCGTCGCTTAATTTTTTATACAAAGGTCTCATTAATTCGTTTTGTTTTAACTGCATTAATTTTTTACCATTTGCTTGATATTGGTTTATATTTTGCTCTAAACCAGATAGTTCTTTAAGAACTGTTTTTTTCATTAAATCACCCATTTCTTTCTCTTTTTCTTTATAATCTGCAACTTTATCTTGGAACTCTTTCATTTTAATTGAAAAAGATGAATCTAGTTTTGTACCATACTCTTGTGTCTTTTTAATAACAATTTTTGCTTCTGGCATTATATTTATAATATAATCGCTATTTATTGTACCAGTTTTGGTTTGAGCAATAGATAAAGTACTAATAAAGGCAATAAAAAGAACTGTAATTTTTAATTTCATAATTTTAATTTTGTGAGAAACAAAGATATAAAAGCGAATGATTTATGAAAATGAGATTTTAATAAAAAACGTTAAAATTTATTTATTTAGATTTCTGATAGTTTATCGTAATCATAATTGTTGCTAATAGATGATTTTGCATCTTTTAAAAGGTTTTCTATTTCAGTGTCAATAATTTGTAATTTCTCTTTATCAGAAGTATAGTTTTTTAAATCTTTTAGAAATTGAAGCAATTTTTTTACGATAATTACATCGTGTTTTGTGTAATTTCTTAAAGACGCCATGACTTTGTAAATCAAATCTTTAAAGGTTATAATATCTAAAAGAATAATGCAATTATTTTCGTGAAAAATAAAATCATTTTCTTGTTTTTGTATTCTTAATTTAAAGAGTTCGTGCAAATAGTCAATAGCGTAACTTGCTGTTCCAGGATCATTTATTCCTGGAGACATTGCTTTTAATGCAATTTCTTTTAAGTGTTTAAATGCAATTAAATAATTATCTTCTATAAATTCTTCATTAGAAAAATCGAAGGCTTTATATATTTTTTCGATTGTTTTTTCGTCTAAATCTTTTTCGGTTTTAAATAAAATTTCATCTTTAAAACAAAGTGAACCTTTTTTAGAAATTACGTGAAGTTTGCAATCGTTATCTAAAGCTACTTTTTTAAGAATGTTTAAAGAAACATCTTGAAAATAATTTGTTTCTTTTACCTTAAATGATTTCCAGTTAGAACTATCTGAAAACTCAAATTCTTCATTCTCTTCGAGTTCAAGAAGTTTTTCTAGTTTTTTCTTAGCTTTTGTACCAATTCTATTCATTATAAATTCTATCTGTATTTCTTGAGAAATAGAATGAATAAAATAAATAAAGGCACCTAAAGAACATACCATAAAAACAATACTCAGTAACACAGAAAAACCAGGAACTTGGTATTTACTGCCTGTAGGTTCTATAAAAACCAAAATAAATATGCAGTATAAAATGGTAGCTAAATAAATACCTAAAATTATCTGATGTTTTCTATTAGAAATTAAACCAGGCAACAATCTAGGAGAAAAATTACTTGAAGCTTGATTTAATAAAATCATTACCATAGAAAAGCTAAACACCATTATAGATATTAAACCTCCAATAAATGAACTTAAAATTACTCTTGCAGTTTCTATATTATTGATAACCAAACCTGGTAAAAAATCAACCAAATATTTAGAAATACCTTTATTTTCGGCAAACATCATTAGATAAGCAAATAGTGCACCTGCAATAGATATAATTGTAGGAAAGAAAGCTATTTTATCTTTTAAATGATATATTTTTCTAAATATCTGTAAAAATTTATCCTTCATTAATAATGTTTTCTTCTATAGTTTTTATGATTTGGTTGCTATCCGTTTTGTAATCGAACCATAAAGTTTTTTCATCTTTTTTAAACCAAGTTATTTGTCTTTTTGCAAAACGTCTAGTATTTTTTTTGATTTCAGAAATGGCAAATTCTTTGGTAAAATCATCATCAAAATAAGAAAATAACTCTCTATAACCTACAGTTTGTAATGCATTTAAATTTTTATATTCAAATAATTCTTTGGCTTCTTCTAACAAACCGTTTTTAATCATTAAATCTACTCTTTGGTTAATTCTGCTATAAATAATTTCTCTATTTGCTGTTAAACCTACTTTTATACTATTAAAATTTCTTGATTCTTTAGGTTTGTTTTTAAAAGTAGAGTAGGGTGTATTTGTACCAATACAAATTTCTAAAGCTCTCATTATTCTATGAGGATTCTCGATTGCAATAGTATTGTAAGTTTCAATATCTAAATCCTTTAATTTTTCTTGTAAAGATTCAATTCCTTTTTCTTCTAGTTCTTTGGTTAAATCTATTCTGATTTGTTTATCAACTTCAGGAAAATAATCTAGACCTTTTAAAACAGCATCTACATATAAACCACTACCACCAACCATAATTTGCACAGAGTTTTCAATAAACAAATCATCTAATTTGGCTAAAGCATCTCTTTCGAATTGCCCCACATTATAATCATTAAAAATACTTCTATTTTGTATAAAATGATGATTTGCTGCTGCTAGTTCTTCAGGTTCTGGTACTGCTGTTCCAATGGTCATTTCTTTATAAAACTGTCTAGAATCGCAAGAAATAATATCACTTTTAAAATGATTTGCCAATTTTATACTTAAAGCAGTTTTACCAATTGCTGTTGGCCCAACAATTGTAATTAAGGTGTTTTTGTGTTGTATCATTCGTTTAAAATACTACCACAATTATAACAAAAAGTGGCATTTTCTTTATGATTATCTTTTAAACAATTTGGGCAAGATTGTGTATTTGTATGATGTTCGTTAGCGGTTTTTGTCATTTCAGAACTTACAATTCCTGTGGGTATTGCAATAATAGAATACCCTAAAATCATAATTACACTTGCAATTAATTGTCCTAAGGGAGTTTGTGGTGCAATATCTCCAAAACCAACTGTAGTAAGCGTAACTATTGCCCAATAAATACTTTTTGGGATGTTAGTAAAACCATTTTCTGCACCTTCTATCATATACATTACTGTTCCTAAAATAATACAAACAATTAAAACAAAAAATAAAAAAACTGCAATTTTAGCTCTACTTGCTTTTAATGCTAAAAGTAATTTGTTAGATGCACCTATATATCTTGCTAATTTTAAGATTCTAAAAACTCTTAACAATCGTAATGCTCTTAAAGCCACTAAACCTTGTGAGCCAGCAAAAATAAAAGATATGTAAATTGGTATGGTAGATAAAAAATCGATAATACCGTAAAAACTAAAAATATATTTAAAAGGTTTTTTAATAGAAATTATTCTTAAAATATACTCAAAACTAAATAAAATGGTAATAATCCATTCGCCAACATATAAGGCATTATGGTATTTAGCATCAAAATTTTCTACACTTTCTAGCATAACCAATATAATACTAGCAATAATGGCAACTAGTAAAATAACGTCAAATAGTTTTCCTTTGGGTGTATCTGCCTCATAAATTATTTCATGAAGTCGAAATTTCCAGGATGCTTTTTTAGTAGATTTCTTCAAATTTTATTTAAATTTCTAATACAATACTACAAATATTTAGTGGATTTATAATTTTTTTTACCTCATTTTTCTCTTTGTTTACAAGGAATTTGATTTTTTTTTGAAAAAAAACAAACTTTTTTAAAACCGTACTTACAATTACCTCGTATGTATATGTGAGATTCAATTAATATAACTTAAAAACTCACACAATGAAAAAAACAAAAATTTTAGTAGTAACCGTTTTCGCAGCGATTATCGGTTTAATTACAATTGCAGCAGATCATATTGATGCTCCTGCAGTAAGCGGATCATCAGCAGACATTACAGACTTTTATGCTTTTGAAGGAGAAGATAGTAACAATTTAGTATTTGTTGCAAATGTGCAAGGATTATTAAGCCCTTCAGCAACTACTGCAGCTTCTTTTAGTGAAAATGTTATGGTAGAATTTAATATTGATACTAATGATGATAAAGTAGAGGATTTAGTGATACAAGCTATTCCAAGAGATGGTAAAATGTATTTCTTTGGCCCATATTCACCAACAACAACAGGATTAAATAGTACAATTAATGAAATGGCAACAAAATCTGAAGTAGCAATTTCATCTTCTTCTGCAATTGTTGCGAACCAAAATGGGATGAAATTTTTTGCAGGACCAAGAGATGATCCTTTCTTTATGGATTTTGCACAATATGGAGAAATTATAGGTGGTAATGCAACTGGATTCAACAGTCCTGGTTCAGATACTTTTGCAGGTACAAACGTAATGTCTATAGTTGTAGAAGTGCCTAAAAGTGAAATAGGTGGTTCTGGTACAATTAATACTTGGGTAGAAGCAAAATCTAAACAATAATAAACTAACTAACAATTTAAAATATACAAATATGAAAATTTTTAAAATAAAATATATAGCAATCGCAGTTGCATCACTACTAATGGTAAGCTGTAATAATGATGATAATATGATGGAGGAAACTTCAATTGATTTTTCTGGAACTTTTGTGCAAAAAGATCAAATGGGTAGACCAGCTGTAAACACAGTATTTGTTTCTTCTGATAGTAAAGACGCTTTTAATACTACTATACCATCTCAGCAAGGAGCAATGTTTCAATCTATGTTTCAGACTAATTTAACAGGTTTAAGTCCTGCTTATGCAAATGATGGAGATACAAATGCATTAGGTTTAGACGCTGCAACTTTTACAGGTTTATTAGCTACAGACGTTTTAAATGTTTCTTTAGATGGTACCACAACTTTTTATGATGGTACAAATGTTTTAACAGGTAGAGCTTTAGCAGATGATGTAATTACTGTAGAATTATTATTGATTTTTGGTGGAGAAGATTTTTCTGAAAACCCTAGTTTATCTAATGATAATGTAGATTCAAATGATAAAGAATTTTCAGATTCTTTTCCATATTTAGCTTCACCTTGGTAAAAACTAAAAATTTCAACTAATTGTTCCCCCATATTTGTTCCCCCGCAAATTCCCCCAAGCAATTAAAAAGAAATTACCCCTAATAGAACACTGGCGTATATAAAATACGCCAGTTATTAAAAACCAACTTAAAACTACAAATCATGAAATACATCCAACTTATTTTAATATTTGTAACTTTTTCTATCACAATTAGTTGCAAAACAAGCCAAACCAAACAAATTACAAACCCAGAAGAATATAAAGCTTATTTAGAAGTAGATAAAAATATGGACTTAGATAATGCCAATAAAGAATTAAACTTCTGGAGTAATAAACTTGCTAAAACACCAAATCAATACCCTTATTATTCTAAAATTGCTAGTGCTAATTCTCAATTATTTAAGTTAACAGGTAATATTAATCAACTAAAAAAAGCTGAAGAAAGTTTATTAGTAGCTAACCAAAAAACTAATTTTAATAACGCTGGTTATTTAAGAGGTTTGGCTAGAAATTATGTTTCTCAACATCTTTTTCAAGAAGCTTTAGAACTACTTTTAAAAGCAGAAAAAAACGGAGAAAATTTAACTCAAACGCATTTTATGTTAGTAGATGTTTATTTAGAATTAGGCGATTATGATAAAGTAGATCAATATTTATCCGAAGTAAAAAACCTTAACAATTTCGATTATTTAATAAGATTGTCTAAGTACAATGATCATTTAGGAAATTTAGATAATGCTATTAAATATTTAGAGAGTTCTTTAAAAATTGCAAAATCAACCAAAAACGAAACATTAATTCAGTGGAATTACACAAATCTTGCAGATTATTATGGTCATTCAGGTAGAATAGAAGATTCTTATAAAGCTTATTTAAATGCTTTAGCTATTAATCCTAATAACTGTTATGCAAAAAAAGGAATTGCATGGATTGTGTATTCTTATGAAAGAAATCCAGAAGAAGCTTTAAGAATTTTAGATGCAATACAAAAAGAAAACACCTCTCCTGATTACTTCTTGTTAAAGTCAGAAATTGCAGATTTTATGGGGAATATTGCAGAAAAAGAAAGGCAAACTAAAAAATATTTAGCATCTGTTTCAGATGATAAATATGGAGCTATGTATGCAAAATACAATGTAATTTTATTTGCTGATAATGCCGATAAAAAGAAAGAAGCAATAGAAATTGCCCAACAAGAAGTTTTGGAGAGACCAACAACACAATCTTACGATTTATTAGCTTGGGCTTATTACAAAAACGGAGAATCTAAAAAAGCTTTAGAAATTAGCGAGAACTTTGTAATAGGTAAAACTTTTGAGCCAGAAGCATTATTACACACAGCACATATTTTAAAACAAAATGATAAAATTCTAGAAGCTAGAAAATTGAAAAAAGAATTATTAGAAAGTGTTTATGAGTTAGGTCCATTAACAGAAAATGAGATAAAAAACATTTAAATTCGCGAAAATTTTTTAATTATGAGATATAGAATAATCTTTATTTTACTTTTTACTTTCAGTTTGCAAGCTGTAGCTCAAACTATAAAAGGGCAAATTGTAGACCCTTTTAATGAACCTTTAGAGAATGTTTATGTTGTAAATGAAGTATCAAATATACATACACATACCAATGAAAATGGAAATTTTACTTTAGATAAAACAGCCGTAAATAGTAGCATTCAAGTAAGTATACTTGGATACCAAAAAAAGACCATAAAAGTAATGCCAGAACATTTAAAAAATGGTATTACCATCATTTTAAAAACGAAAACTTTTCAATTAGAAGAAATGGTTTTGCGTAAAGAAATTAATGCTTTGCAAACCATTGCAAGAGTAGACTTACAATTAAATCCTGTAAATAACTCACAAGAAATTTTAAGAAAAGTACCGGGTTTATTTATTGGTCAGCATGCTGGAGGAGGAAAAGCAGAACAGATTTTTTTAAGAGGTTTTGATATAGATCATGGAACAGATATTACACTTTCTGTTGATGGTATGCCAATTAATATGGTTTCTCATGCACATGGTCAAGGCTATTCTGATTTACATTTTGTAATACCAGAAACCATTAAAAACATTGATTTTGGTAAAGGACCTTATTATGCAAACCAAGGTGATTTTAACACAGCGGGTTATGTAAATTTTGCAACAAAAACAGCCATCAACAAAAATATGGTTTCTGTTGGTTATGGAGATTTTAACTCAATTAGAACTGTTGCAATGTTCAATTTACTAGAAAATGCTAAAAACGATGATGCTTATGTAGCTCTAGAATATATTGAGTTTGATGGTCCTTTTGAGTCTCCACAGAATTTTAATAGACTAAATTTATTTGCAAAATACAATACGTTTTTAAATGGTAAAGACAAATTAACGGTTTCAGCCTCACATTTTACAAGTGCTTGGGATGCTTCTGGACAAATACCAGAAAGAGAAGTTGCTAATGGTAATATTTCACGTTTTGGTGCTATAGATGATACAGAAGGTGGTTTTACATCTAGATCTAATATAAATGTTCAGTTACAGAAAACTTTAGAGGATGCATCTATTTTTAAAGCAAATGCATTTTATACAAATTATAATTTTGAGTTGTATTCTAACTTTACTTTTTTCTTAGAGGATGCTATAAATGGAGATCAAATAAAGCAATTTGAAGATAGAAATATTTATGGGATGAATGCAAAAATCATCTCAGAAAAAGAGTATGGAAATGTAGAAGCAAAATTTACGAAAGGTTTAGGTTTACGTTTCGATAATATTAAAGACAATGAATTATCGCACACAAAAAATAGAAGCGAATTGTTAAATAGAATTCAGTTTGGAGACGTACAACAAACCAATGCTTATGCTTTTTTTAACTCTGAATTTGAGTTTGGTAATTTAAAAGTTTCACCAGCATTAAGGTTCGATTATTTTAAGTTTTTATACAATGATAATTTAAGTTCAACTTATGAAACATTAAGTAAAACCAAGGCAATCGTAAATCCGAAGTTAAATTTTTTATACACTCAAAATGATAATTTACAATGGTTTTTAAAATCAGGAATTGGTTTTCATTCTAATGATGCAAGAGTTGTTTTACAGCATAATGCTGATAAAGTTTTACCAAGAGCTTATGGTGTAGATTTGGGTAATGTATGGAAACCAAGTAAAAATTTGGTTTTAAATACAGCACTTTGGTATTTGCTTTCAGAAGAAGAATTTGTGTATGTAGGTGATGCAGGTATTGTAGAACCTTCTGGGAAATCTGAACGTTTAGGAGTAGATTTAGGAATAAGATATCAATTAACAGATAATATTTATTTTGATACTGATGCAACTTATACAAAAGCAAAAAGTTTAGAAAATATAGTTGGAGAAGATTACATTCCTCTAGCACCGAATTTTACGATGTCTGGAGGAATATCTTTTTCGAATCTTGGAAAATTTTCAGGTGGCTTAAGATATAGATATTTAGGAGATAGAGCTGCAAATGAAGATAATAGCATAATTGCAGAAGGTTATTTTGTAAGTGATTTAAATGTTAATTACAAAGTAAATGATATAACCTTTGGTGTAGCTGTAGAGAACCTTTTTGATGTAGCTTGGAATGAGACACAATTTGCAACAGAAAGTAGATTGCAAAATGAAGCAAATTCTGTAGAAGAAATACATTTTACACCTGGAACACCATTTTTCGCAAAAGCAACAATTACATATCAATTTTAGTATGATATAATTAAGAATTAATAAAGTAAGATCTTAGAAAATATATAAAGAATAATAGAAGGAAATTAACCTATTTTTTGGTTAGTTTAGTTGGATGGAAGTGCCTGTTACTTCATTGTAATGGGCATTTTTTAAACTTATAAAAATATAAATTAAGTTTGGTTGATTTGATTTTAGATGAAATGCCTATTACAATTTGTAATAGGCATTTTTAATTGGTAAGTATTTGTTAAGAAGGTAAACTTTCTTTTATCAATTCCTTATTTATTGCAGCACCAGCTATTGTACCAGAAGATGTTGCTAAAGAAACAGCTCTAAAAGGAGATGTATTATCACCAGCAGCATAAACGCCTTTAATATTTGTTTTTTGAAAAAAATCGACTTCAATATGTCCAGGTTCTGTGGTTTTACATCCTAATTCTAAAGGTATTTTACAATGCTGATCAAAAGGAACTCTAGAAAAAATAGCATCAATATTAGTTTTAGAACCATTTTTAAAAGAAATGTTTTCAATGCTACCATCAGTATGAATGATTTCTTCAATTTCTTTTTCAATAACTTCAATATTTAATTTTGATATCATATTACTTTGCTCTTCTGTTAATACTGATTTCCCATTAGTAAATAATGTTAATTTATTAGACCAATTTTGGATAAGTGTACAAAGTTCAAAAGCTGTTTTTCCATTAGCAATAATGCCTAAATTTTTATGAGCAACTTCATAACCATGGCAATAAGGACAATGTAAAATACTTATTCCCCAGCATTCAGTAAATCCTTTTATATTTGGCATTATATCTTTAACACCAGTTGTAAAAAGTACTTTTTTAGCTTTAATATTTTTAATTGAATTTGTATTAACTAAAAAAACATCAGTTGTTTTTGTTGTTGTAATAGCTAAATCATTCAAAAATTCTACTGTATCGTATTTTAGCACCTGATTTTTAGCCTTTTCAAAAATATCTTTTGGTGTAGCACCATCTTGTGTAATAAAGTTATGTGAATGTGGTGTTTGTATGTTACAAGGTTTACCACTATCAATAATTAAAACCGTTCTTAAAGATCTACCTAATGCCATTGCAGCAGATAAACCAGCATAACTACCACCAATTATTACTACATCATATTCTTTTTTATCATTCATTATTTTGATTTTAAATAATATTACAGAAGTTTTCTACTTCATTGAAAATAAAAGACTTCTTTATTTTTGGTAAAAGTATGTAAAATCAAACTTACTGCAACTTGGTTGCAATAAGTTTTTTTGATAAGAAATATTATTAAATCTATTTATAGATGATTAAAGTTAAAATTTAAAAAGTAAAATTGATAATACTTAACTTAAGAAGATACTGCACCTAACGTATACAATTGCTCTAAAGTAGGAGAGAGGCTACCACCTGCAGGCTCTAAAGTAATACCAAAGGCTTCAGATTCGTTTGCATTTGTAATTGTAAATATTTTATTAGCATCAGCAGTAAAAGAATCTAAAGTACCCAGACTTGTTGGAGTTAAAGGACTTAGTTTTAAAGACCAAACTTGGTAAACTTTTCCTTTTGGTGGTTCTGGTAATCCTTTAGCATCTAAATAAATAGAGTTTGTTTTTTTATCCCAATATACTTTAGCATACGATGTTGGCGAAACCGTTTGCCCAGCTAAAGGCACAGAAATGATGTCTTTGTCTCTAAATATTTCAATTAATTTTTCTGCAGCAGCTAAATTAGTGGATGCACTATCAATTTGTGCTTCTAGTAATTCTTTTTCAGAAACCAATTGACTTTTTAGTTTGTTATTTTGTAATACTGATAAAATTAAGGTTGAACCCAATATAAAAGCAGCTGCCCAACCTAAATATTGTTTCCAATTTGATGTTGGTTTCGAAATTGGTATCACCTTAGGATCATCAACATTTAGTTGATTTTTTATGTCATCAAATAGATAAGCATCATCTTTTTTAGCTAAAGCTGTTAATTGAATAATTGCATTTTCTATGGATTCTACTTCTGCTAAAACATCAGGATATTTTTGCATAGCTTCATATACTTCCTGATTTTCTTTTTCAGAAAGTGAACCTGCAACATAAAGTTCCAAAATTCCAGATGCTATATAATCTTTACTATTCATTTTTTATACGCCTAACATTGTGCGCAATTCGCCAATGCAAGCTCTATTTCTAGTTTTTATGGTACCCAAAGGTATTTCTAATTCTTCTGATGCTTCTTTTTGTGTAAAACCTTTAAAATATAATAATTCAATAACTGCTTTACAGGTATCACCTAATTTTGTAACAAATTCTTTTAAACCAATTGTATTTGTAGATTTATCTAAATTACTACTGGTTTCTAATATATCTACGAAAAAATCTGCATTAAGGTTTTGTTTAGACTGTTTAAACTTTTTAGAACGTGTATAATCTATGGCTGCATTTCGTGCAATATTTAGTAACCATGTAAAAAAACGGCCTTTTTTAGCAGAATAAGTATCTGCTTTGTTCCAGGCTTTTATAAATACATCTTGGGTAATTTCTTGAGTAACATCATCATTCTTAACAATATTATTTACAACTCCAGAAATACTGTCACAATATATATTGTATAGTTTTTCATAGGCTTTAATGTCCTTTTGTTGAAATTGTAAAATTAATTGTTCTTGAGTCATAAATAATACTAAAAGCTAAAATAGCATAAAATTAATAAGGAGAAATAATTTATAGGCTATTTCTTCTCTAAAGTGATATATGAGTTTTCAGCTATTACAATTTGATTAAAAAACTCTTTTAAAGCAAAATATTCTTCTGATGTATAAATGCTTTTATTAAGGTTTATTCTCGTATATAAATTTATGATATTCTCCTTTTTAACTATTTTTAAAACGAATAAACCTCCATTGTTTGGAAGAGAAATAGCGACTTCTTTAGGTAATTGTGTTATTTTGTAAGAATCAGGAATCTCTAAACTCAAAGAAAAATTATTTTTACTTGCGTAACCAAAATCTACAGGATAATATCTTTCTTTTAAAGTAAATGGGTTTTCTTTCATTCTATCAAAAAAGAAAGGGTTTATTCTTGTTTTTTTACTTAAATCTTCTCCCATCATTATATTTATAGCATAAATTTCTTGCAATGGTTTATCTAATTCATCAAGAAAATTAACTCTATAATTATCTACTTCTACATCTGGGTTTTCTTCTTCAAATTCTTCTAAATAATCATCTTCAGTTAAAAGATTTAATTTTTCTCTTTGCTTTTTTGCAGAATACCCTCGTTTTTTAATCAGTAAATTACCCGAGAACTCTCCATCTTCACTTAAAGTTAATTTGGCAGTTACATTATTAGTAGATTTAAACCTAGGTTTTAAAGTTACCCAACTACTTTCTTTTTTATAATTGATAACTCTTGCTTCTCCGTTTAAAGTTCTAATAGGAACCTCACCAAAAGGTAAATATTTATCAGTAGCATCTAAAAAATATTCTTTTTCGTTTATTGTTGCTTTTATAATAACATAGTTATAATCAAAAATTACGGGATAAAGCTTTGTTGGAACTCCGTTTTTTCTGGTAGAAAGTATAACCAAATCTGCTTGAATTTCTGCAGCAATTAAAGCATTGTATAAAGACAAATTAATTTCACCAGCACTACCAACTTTGTTATCGAAAGCTTTTTTTACTTTTTCATCTTCATTATTCCAGTATTTATCATTCCAAGTGTAATGATTTTGTATAAATGTGTAAATACCTTTTGCTTTTTCTAAATTATTTTCTAGTGTTAAAATTTCTTCTGGTATTCTCTTTTTAAAAAAGCTTTTTTTAGAAGTTTGATTGTTTAAAAATATTTTTTTTAATTTTTTGTCTGCTTCTTTCCAAGTGGTGGTATATTTTTCTATTACTCCTCTTGGACTTGTATAGGTTTCTAAATCAAAAGAAATACGAGACATATAATTCTTTTTACTTAACATATAATCTTCTTCTTTAAAAGCGGGTATATCATTTATACCAAAAGAATAAATTCTACAAGATCCTGGTCCTAAACCTTCTATATCAATACAATTTTTTTTAATAGAAGAATCGTTTTTATCTAGTTTTAAAAAGCCTACAATTCTAATGTTATATTTGTAATTTCCAAGAATTGCTGCATCAAATTCACTTTTAATTTTCGGAATATCAGCTTGAAAATTCCAATCTGAAATACCAGAATATGGCGAAATAATACTGTAAGAATATTCAATTACTGAACCTTCTTTTATGTTTGGTAAAGTAAAACGATGTGTTGTCCAATATTCGTTTTCATTTACTACAAAAATTTTATCTTTAGCTAAATGTGTTCTGTTTAAAGAACCAATTTCAGAACTATTGTATGTTATTGCTTTTATATTTAAAACTTTTTTTTCTTTATATAGTTCTAGAGTAATATCAGCCAAATCAAAAGCAGATTTATCTAATATTTTTATTCTAAAATAATAATCTGTTCTTGTCTTATAATCATTCTTTGGATCTAAATAAACATTAGCATGTTCATACAAAACAACAGCAGCTGCAGTAGAATCTTTATCGTAAGTTTTCATTTTTAATTCACCTAATGTAGTTTGCCCCATTTTAGATGATTTTTCTGCTTGAGCATTTACTATTATTGTAGCAATTAATAATAGAATTAGAGGTATTTTTTTCATTTTTTATAGCCTGATAATTTTCTGAACTTTATTCTTGTCTAAGTAGTTTTTAACTATGGTTTTAGAAATTTCTTTATTATCGATAGTTGTAAGTACAGATTTTAGAATATCGATATTATTTTCTTGATAAGCTAAATTGGTATAGCCATAACAACAAATGGTATTGTTTTCTATAAGAATAACAGCATTTTCTTCAAGTTCTCTACCTTTATCAATAATTAAAAAGTTCTCATTATTAAAATTTTCTTCAATAAGTTTAAACTTCTTTCTAAAGTTGAATTTTGGAGATATAGCTTCTAATGCTAAGTAGTATTTTAAACGTGTAAATAATTCGTTACCGGTTTTATTATAAGAAACAGAAGTGGCTCTTTCTTGAATTTTTATAGCACGTCTTGTAGTTTTTAGAAATAGTTTATTTATTTCTGACTTTATATTTTTCCCTCTCCCAATAAAAATTACTTTACCATTGGCATCGTGAATGAAGTAAATACCTAAAACTCTCGGAATTTCTTCAATTAAAGTTTTTAATTTTTCTTTTTCAACTCTTTTATCAAAATATTTAATAGAGTTTTGAATGATTTCTTTCTTGGTATCTTTTTCTAATAATAACTTAAATAACTGAATTGTAGCTAAAGCATCTCCATTTGCCCGATGTCTGTCTGCTATTGGTATTCCTAAAGATCTAGTTAATTTACCTAAGCTATAAGAAGGTTGATCTTTAATTAATTCTTGGCTTAATTCTACTGTACATAAAGTGTTTCTTTGATAATCGAAACTTAAACGTTGGAATTCAGTTTTTAAAATACGATAATCGAAAGCGGAATTGTGAGCCACCAAAATACAATCTTTAGTAATTTCTACAATTCTCTTTGCTACTTCAAAAAATTTAGGAGCGTTTTTCAACATTTTACTGTTGATGCCTGTTAGCTTTACTACAAATTGTTGTATTTCTCTTTCAGGATTAACTAAGGATATAAATTGGTCTACAACTTCATGGCCATCAAATCTATAAATAGCAATTTCTGTAATGCCTTCTTCATTAAATTTACCACCAGTTGTTTCAATATCTAATATAGCGTACAAATTCTTTTTCTTTAATTTTTTTTTAAATTTACTGATTATAATTACGATGACCAAATATTGAGCTACCAACTCTTATCATTGTGCTACCATTTTCGATAGCTAATTTATAATCTCCACTCATTCCCATAGAAAGAATATTAAGTTTTGAGTGCTTGGTTCTTAGTTGATTAAAGAAGTTTTTAAGTGATAAAAATTCTTCTTCTAATTGGTTTTTATTATCAGTAAAAGTAGCCATACCCATTAAACCTACAATGTTTATGTTTTCTAATGCAGCTGTTTCTTTTGCTGATAAAATTGCTTCAATTTCGTTAAAAGATAAACCAAATTTAGTCTCTTCTTTGGCAATTTTAGCTTGTAGTAAACAATCTATAATTCGATCGTGTTTTTTAGCTTCTTTGTTAATTACATTTAAAGTCTTTAATTTATCAACTCCGTGAATTAAATCAACAAAATGAGCCATATATTTTACCTTATTACTTTGTAAATGACCAATCATATGCCATTTAATGTCTTTTGGTAAAGCATCATATTTATCAACCATTTCTTGAATTTTATTTTCTCCAAAAATACGCTGACCAGTTTTATAAGCCTCCTGTAAATCTTCTATAGGCTTTGTTTTAGAAACTGCAACTAGAGTTACATTTTCTGGCAAAGTAGCTTTTATTTTTTCTAAATTTTCCTTTATCATTTATAACTTTAAAATTAATCTCGATACAATTTTTATACTATCATTTAAATAAAAATTTAGATCAAAAATTGTATCGAGAGTTTTTATAATTATCTTAATAATTCCACAATTTGTTTAGCCAATTCTAAACCAATTCTGTCTTGAGCTTCTTTGGTTGCTGCACCAATATGTGGTGTTAAAGAAATTTCTGTATTCATTAATAATTGTACTGCAGGTGTAGGTTCTGTTTCAAAAACATCTAAACCAGCAAATTGTACTTTACCACTTTCTATAGCTTTTACTAAATCTACTTCGTTTAAAATACCACCTCTTGCTGCATTTACTATACCAACTCCGTCTTTCATTTTTTCGAACTCAGCTTCAGAAATAATATAATCTTCTTGAGCAGGAACGTGTAATGTAATAAAATCGGATTCTTTTAACAATTCATCTTTATCAATAGTATTAATCTGAAAGCTAATTTTTTGTCCGTTAAAAAAATCTAAAGTAATAGCAGCATCTTCTACTAATTCATCAGTTGCAATAACATTCATACCTAAACCTATACCAATTTTTGCAACTTCTTGACCAATTCTACCAAAACCTATAATACCTAAAGTTTTACCTCTTAGCTCTGTACCTTGAGCATAGGCTTTTTTTAATTCTTTAAAACGTGTATCTCCTTCTAAAGGCATTTCTCTGTTAGATGAATGTAAGAAACGAACCATACCAAATAGATGAGAAAAAACCAATTCTGCAACAGAACTTGAAGATGCAGCTGGTGTGTTTATTACGTGTAAACCATTGTCTATGGCGTAATCTACATCAATATTATCCATACCAACACCACCACGTCCAATTAATTTTAGAGAAGGACAAGCATCTATTAATTCTTGCCTAACTTGTGTTGCACTTCTTACTAAAATTGCATCTATATTGTGTTCGTTTATATAATTTTCTAACTGACTTTGAGCTACTTTTGTTGTTAATACTTCAAAACCTCCTTTTTCTAAAGCATCTATTCCGCTTTTAGAAATTCCATCATTTGCTAATATTTTCATTCTATATTTTTTATTATATAGCCTCAAAGTTTTAAAGTTGCTAAGGTTTGCAGCTTTAACTTTGTAGCTCTGCTACTTTGTTACTTTTTTCTTTCTAACTCTTGCATTACATCAACCAAAGCTTGCACACTATAAAGAGGTAAAGCATTGTACATACTTGCTCTGTAACCACCAACACTTCTGTGTCCATTTATTCCGTTAATACCAGCTTCTGCACAAAGTTTATCGAAAGTTTCTTTATGTTTTTCATCAACTAAAGTAAAAGTAGCGTTCATTGTACTACGATCTTCTTTAGCTACAATTCCTTTAAATAAAGGATTTCTATCTATTTCAGTATATAATAAAGCAGCTTTTTTGTTGTTTACTTCTTCTATAAAAGGAATACCACCTAAATCTTTTAACCATTCTAAAGTTAACATAGAAACATACACAGCAAATACTGGAGGTGTATTAAACATAGAGTCTTTATCTATATGAACTTGGTAGTTTAACATAGAAGGGATTTCTCTTTCTACTTTACCTAAAATATCCTCTTTAATGATTACTAATGTTGTACCTGCAGGACCCATATTTTTTTGAGCACCAGCATAAATTAAATCGAACTTTTCAAAATCTAATTGACGAGAAAAAATATCTGAACTCATATCACAAACCAAAGGAACATTTGTTTCTGGAAACTCGTGTATTTGAGTACCAGCAACTGTATTATTACTTGTACAGTGAAAATAATCTGCATCTTCTGGAATATTAAATCCTTTAGGTATATATGAGAATTTTTTATCTTTAGATGATGCTACTTCAACGACCTCACCAAATAATTTTGCTTCTTTTAAAGACTTTTCAGACCAAGTACCTGTGTTTAAATACGCTGCTTTTTTATTTAATAAGTTATAAGCAACCATTAAAAACTCAGTGCTAGCACCACCTTGCAAAAACAATGCTTTATAACCTTTATTCTCTAAACCTAATAATTTTAAAGCCAAAGAACGCGCTTTTTCCATTACAGCTACAAAAGGTTTACTTCTATGAGATATTTCTATTAACGATAAATTATCATCATTAAAATTTAGTATAGCTTCAGATGCTTTTTGTAATACTTCTTGTGGTAAAATACAAGGCCCCGCACTAAAATTATGTTTTTTCATACTCTTATGTTCAAAATTTTATATTCAATTTTCAAAGTTGAAGTTTTATCAACTTTGTGTTTATTATTATTAAATGGTAGCTAAAAATTCTAACGTATTTACACCATCTGCATAATCTGTTAACTGCGGATGTTGGGTTTGCCCAAAAACAACTTCATTTTCTATAAAGTTTTTGGCAACAATACACTGAATTTTTTCTCTATCTTGATGTAGTTTTATTTTAAGATCGATTTCATTATCATAATACTCATAAAAAATGGTAGCAATAGGTGATGCGTAGCTCTCATCTTCCTTTATCATTAAAAAACCATTTTCTAATAAATCAAATTCGCTCATTAAATATACGGCTTTGTTATAGTCGTAATTATTGGCATATTTTGCATTATTGATAATTTCTTTTTTTTGAAACATTCCGTTAAAGAAAGTTTCAAAACTATAATCTTTAGGTACAAATAATTTAGAAACACTTCTACACCCTAAACCAAAATATTGAAAAACATCGTTAGATAAATTTTCAAAATCTTCAATAGTTTCTTTCCCAGTAATTACAGCCACAGAATTTCTACTTTTTCTGATGATATTAGGCTTATTTTTAAAATAAAACTCAAAATAACGAGCAGTATTGTTACTACCTGTTGCAATTACAGCATCAAAATCGGTTAACTTTTCTTCTGTAAATGTAATTTTACCTTTAAAACTTTCATCTGCATATTCTAGATACTTTGCTAAAAAAGGTAATAAATGTTTATCGTTAGAAGATTGTTTCACTAACACAGAATGCCCAGAAATTAATACGGATAAAAAATCGTGAAAACCAACTAATGGAATGTTACCAGCCATTATTATGGCCACTTTTTTAGATTGAATTTGTTCTAAATTTACACTTTGTGCAAAATCAATTAAATTGTTTTTTGTTAAGCTTTTAGACCAACTATGTAAGCTAAATAGAATGTTATCTTTAGTAAACCAAGAGTTTTTTTCTTGTGCTAATTTAATTTGATGTAAAAAACCATCAAAAAAGATTTCATTATTTTCAATATTATCTTGTTTTTCTATTTTATCAACAGAAAATTGACTTAAAAAGTGGCCTAATTTTGCAAATGCAGTAATTCTATTTTGAATACTATTCATTTATTTTGGTTGTCTATAATTTTGGCTTTATTTTTGCAAAAGCAAAGGTACAAAAACAGAAAAGAAAATTATGGCAATTATAATAACAGATGAATGTATAAATTGTGGGGCTTGCGAACCAGAATGTCCTAATACAGCAATTTACGAAGGTGCAGACGATTGGAAATATTCTGATGGTACAGATTTAAGTGGTGATATTGTTTTGCCAGGAGGAAAAGCAGCTAATGCAGACGAAGATCAAGAACCAGTTTCAGATGAAATTTACTACATTGTTCCAGATAAATGTACAGAATGTAAAGGTTTTCACGATGAGCCACAATGTGCTGCAGTATGTCCTGTAGATTGTTGTGTGCCAGATGAAGATGTTGTAGAAACTGAAGAGTTTTTATTAGAAAAACAAGCATTTATGCACAATGAATAAATAATAAGATTTAATTCAATAAAAAATCCTGAACAATTTTGTTCAGGATTTTTTTTATTTCCATTTTTTAAGATAAAGATTTACTAATTGTCTATTTTTCCAATCTGATTTTTCATAATCATCTAGAGAAATATAAGTTGCTCTTTTTAGAGGTTCATTTTTCTTTTTGGGTTTAACTGTAAATTCTTCTATAACATAACTACTAGATATTAAAACTTCTTTTGTTGTTAAAACATTAACCTCTATTTTTAAATCAAATTTTACTTTTTCTTTTTGTTTAGAGTTTTCTTTAAATTTTATAGGTCTATGTACATAGGCATAATTACCCAAAGTTTCTTTATAGTAAGCTGTATAAACCTTATTATTTTTATTTTTTTCATAATATATATCCACCTTATTTAAATCTTCAGAAGCTTTAATGCCTAATAGCCATTTTAAATTTAAGCTTTGCCCTTTTTTTCCTTCAGCATAAGAGTAAGAAACTTTTGCAATGGTATAATCTTTTGGATCGATAACAATTTTTCCACTAAATTTTGATTTCGATTTTCTAGGCTCAAAATTAACAGTGTAATATAATTTATCTCCTAAAAACTCATTTTTACCTAAAATGTGTTTGTAATATTTTTTGCTTAAAAAATTATTTTTATTATCAATTTTAAAAAAAACAGAATTCCTAATGGCATCATTATAATAGTAAGAAGCGTTGTTTACTATATAACTATTGTCGGTTGCTAAAGAATCTGTCTCTTTTATAATTTCTTTTAAAGAAAGTGAATCTTCAATTTTAAACAAACCAGAACTAATTTTATACGTTTTATTGGTATCTAAGTGTTTTAAAACAATGTTTTGTAAGTCTTTTTGAGCAGTTTCTATAGTAATGTTTTTGTTATTATTTAGAAGTGTAATTCCTTGAACAGTATCTATTTTGGTGTAATTAAAGTCTCTTTTCCATTTTTCAGAATATTTTTTTTGAGATTTTAATACGCCAACATATTCAGTAATTACCTTTGGGTAACTTTCTTTTAATTTTGTAGCATAATCAGTCAATTCTTTTTCTGCTAATTTTCGTGATTTTTTATTTAATAATGTGCTTTTTTCTAATTCTAATTCTAAATTTTTAAAATTGATTTCAGAAAATTCTCTTGTATAAAACTGACTTTTTATTGGGCCAGAAATGCTGTTTTTTTGCATACTATTTTCTGTTTTTATCAAAAGAGAATCTAAATTTATTGTGGATAAATTCAGTTGAATTTCATCTAATTGATTTATGTTTTCAATTAAAAAAACTTTAAATTTTTTCTTTTTTAAATCGGATACAGAAATTGTTTTTGAAATATAACCTAAACAAGAAAATGTAATTGTTTTTATATTTTTTATATCTATTTCATATTCTCCTAGCTTATTTGTTTGAGTACCTGTATTTAAATTGGTTAATATAGCAGCTCCAAATATAGGTTTAGAAGAAATTTGATTGCTGATTTTTCCTTTAATAACTTGAGCATTAAAATTAAATGTAACAGAAATTAATAAAGTAATGAAGAGTAATTTTTTAATCATGTTTGGTTGTTTTTTTTGGAAAAATAATTAATTAGAGAATTCAAAATAAATCAACATATAACTTTAACAAAGTATTATATTTGCATTCTGAAAAAATTATGAACATTTATCTTAAATTAAGTTAAAAGCGTTTATAATACATAATATTACACAATATGAAAGCTGGAATTGTAGGATTACCAAACGTAGGAAAATCGACTTTATTTAATTGTTTATCTAATGCTAAAGCACAAAGTGCAAATTTTCCTTTTTGTACCATAGAGCCAAACTTAGGTATTGTAAATGTGCCAGATACTCGTTTAGAAAAATTAGAAGAATTGGTAAATCCAGAGAGGGTTTTACCTGCTACAGTAGAAATTGTAGATATTGCTGGTTTAGTTAAAGGAGCTAGTAAAGGTGAAGGTTTAGGAAATCAGTTTTTAGCTAATATTCGTGAAACAGATGCTATTTTACACGTTTTACGTTGTTTTGATAATGATAATATTATTCACGTAGATAACTCAATAGACCCTGTTAGAGATAAAGAAACGATTGATATTGAACTACAATTAAAAGATTTAGAAACTGTTCAGAAGCGTTTAGAGCGTGTAAAAAGAACTGCTAAAACAGGTAATAAAGAAGCGCAAGCTGAATTGGTAGTTTTATTAAAAGTTGAAGAAACTTTATTACAAGGAGTTTCTGTGAGAGCTTTAGAATTTTCTGAAAAAGAAATCGAGTTTGTACAATCTTTACAATTTATCACGGCAAAACCAGTGCTTTATGTTTGTAATGTTGATGAAAACTCAGCTGTTTCTGGTAATGATTACGTAGAAAAAGTAAAAGAAGCTGTAAAAGACGAAAATGCTGAGGTTATAGTTTTGGCTGTTGGTACAGAAGCAGATATTACTGAACTAGAAGATTATGAAGAACGCCAAATGTTTTTAGAAGATATTGGCTTAGAAGAAGCTGGTGTTTCTAGATTGGTACGTTCTGCCTATAAATTATTAAACTTACAAACTTATTTTACTGCTGGTGTTAAAGAAGTAAGAGCTTGGACAATTCCTATTGGTTCTACTGCACCGCAAGCTGCAGGTGTTATACATACTGACTTTGAAAAAGGTTTTATTAGAGCAGAAACTATTGCTTATGAGGATTTTGTAACCTTTGGTTCTGAAGCAAAAGTAAAAGAAGCTGGTAAAATGAGAGTAGAAGGTAAAGATTATATTGTTAAAGATGGTGATGTTATGCACTTTAGATTTAACGTATAGATTTTAAATGCATATTTAAATAAAAAAAATCCAATAAATAATTTATTGGATTTTTTTTTATTTTGATGATAATTAGTTGTTTTAATCTTTAAATGACTAAAATATGATGTTGTTAATTAGTTTAATGTTTTAAGGTACTCTAATTTTTATTAAACTGTAGAACAATTCCATTCAACTATAGTTAATTGTTGTCTGTGCTTTTTGACCTAAATTTAGATTTGATAAATAGTATTTTTGAATAACCTTAAAAATTATATATTATGTTTATCCAAATCTTAAATCTTATTTCTTTTAAAGCATTAACTTCTCAAGTTATTGATTATACACTTTTAACAGTTGCTTTCTTTACATTTTTTGTTTTAGTTAACAATGTAATTAATGCTATAAAAGTAGCAAACAGATATAGAGCTTTATCGAGAGTTAAAATTTAATTTTTTAATTTCTTAAATCAATTTAAGAAATAAAATTTTTGTTTTATCAAAGTTAGTATTACAAAAATTTACTCAATCTTCTTAATAATTCAATTCAACCGCTAAATATTACCTTTCGTATAATAAAACAGAATACAATTTAATTAAAATCTATTTTTGAGTAACTTTAAAACTAACTATTATGTTTACTCAAATATTAGATTCAATTTCTTCAGTAGAATTAGCTTCTCAAGCTATAGAATATACAGTTTTAACTACAGCTTTCTTTTCGTTTTTTGTTTTGACAAGTAAAGTGATTAAAGTTATTAAAACCAACGAAAGCCGTAAAGCGTTATTAAATGTTAATATTCAAGGAGAGTATTAATAATAAATCATTACAATTAATTAATAACTGTTTCTTCTCGGCAGTTAATTAAGTCTATAAAGTTTTTATGAACTTCTATGGGAACAGCTATTTGTAATCAATCTATCAGATTAAAAATGCAAGTTGGTTGTTAATATTATTATCTTTCAAAAGTGAAAATAATCTAAGCTTTTTACTTTTTTTAATTCCCTTTAATTCTTTGCCATAATTCTGATACTAATTTTTTAGCATCACTTTTCTTTTTTGGTTCTTCTATAAAAAAAGGAGTTCCGTTTTCATCAACAGTAATCTTATATTTAAAAACAAAATTGGTTGCATTTGGTTTTATACTTAATGTGCCAAATCTTAAATCGTTAAAATATAAAACGCCATCTTTTTTGTTGATTGTATACCACCCTTTAGAAATAGAAATCATTCGTTTTACTTTTTTATGATGCATTAAATTTCCTAACAAGTGATGATTTTTAGGATAGCTAGTAAAATGAATTGGATTTTTATCAAAAAATGAAGAATTACCAATTAAAAATGCATTTTTGGTATTAATATTTGCTGTCCATAAAATTGTGTTAAATGGAGTTGGTTTTGTTTTAATATCAGAATAGATTATGTTTTGCAGTGAAAGTTCTTTTGTAAATTTTTGATAAGAAATTCCTTTTAAAATCAATGTAATTATCAAATAAGAACTGCTAATAATTAATCCTAAATTATTATAAAATCTTCTTTTTTTAGATGCTCTCTTTTTACACATAGCTAAAATCAAAAAAACTAAAAACGGAAGGGTATATAAAGGATCTACAACAAAAACATTTTTAAATGCCAATCGAATATCAAAAGGCCAAAAAAGTTGTGTGCCCCAAGTGGTTTGTGCATCTAAAATGGGATGAGTAATAAAAGTCCAAAAGAAAAACCAAGACCAATTTTTAAAGGATTTGTATTTTTCGTATTTGTTAACTATAAATGAAAAAAAAGGGGCAAAGATTATAGAAAATAGGATAGAGTGAGTAAACCCTCTGTGAATTTCTAAGGCAGTAACTTTATCAGTAAAAAAAGATGAAAGTACATCTAAATCAGGAATTGTACCAGCAATAGCACCATATAACATGGCTTTATTACCAATTTTCCTTCCTAAAACGGCTTCTCCAACTGCAGCACCCAATACTATTTGCGTTAACGAATCCAAGTTTATCTCTATCTATTTTTAATTAATAACTTTTTTTAAACTTTTTTTCTACGGAAAAGTTAATCAAGTTCATAAAGTTTTCGTGAACTCCTAAAGTAACATCTAATTGCAATTGATCTATTAGTTTTAAAATTTGTTCAGATTTAAATTGCAAATCGGGTATAGAAACATATTTTTCGAATAAGCTACCAATACTTTTATAATACAATTGCTCAAAACCATTTAAGTTTTCTGGTTTTTGATCTACATATTCATAAGATTGAATATTAAAAGCCTCTAAAACATCACCCACATAATTGTTGTGTAATATTTGTTTCGGATTCACAATATTCATTTCCTTTATACCTGGTGTTAAAAATGCGTATAAAATTGCTTTTGCAGCAAAATCAACCGGAATTATATTCAAGCCACTTTTTTTATCAACCCAAATTCTAAAATTATCTTTTGCTTTTTTAGCATATTTATCTAAAAATATAGCCCAAGAATAAAAAACATCATATTTAGGAGTTTCAAAAAAAGGTTTATCAATTAATCGACCACATATAATGCTTGGTCTTAAAATCTGAGCATCAATATTTTTTAGATTACAGGTTTCTCTTACAAAACGTTCGCTTTCATATTTTGATTTTTCATAAGGATTTCTAAAATTATTCACTTTATAATCTGCAATAGTATCGTTTACTTTATCATCTTGAATTCCGAAAGAATATGCTGTACTGATGTACAAAAATCGAGTTACAAAATTAGGAATAACCTCTAAAAGATGTTTAGTAACTAAATAGTTTTGAGTGTGTACAGTATCTTTAGAATCGTTGGTATTTAGCAAGTTTGTAGAGCCTGCACAATGTATAACTGTGGTAAAATTATATTGTTGTAAAGTTTCTTTTTTTAGGGTTGATAAATCACCAGAAATAACTGTAATTTTTGCTAAACAATCTTCTAAAGAAAATTGATTTAAAAAATCAGGACGAGATTTATCTTGTAAAATGTTTATTAAACGTTGTTTTGCAGTTTTATTTGTATCTCGAATAACAACAAAAATATGATTTACTTTTTTTTCTACAATTGCTTTATGCAACCATTCAAAAATAATATGACTACCAACAATTCCTGTTCCTCCAGTTAATAAACAATTCATATATATCTTTATATTGAAATAATAGCTGACGAATTTACTTTATAAAAAACAATAACCCCAGAAAGTCTGAGGTTTTATTTAATTTAAATATTTTTTTTATTTTTTGATAAAATCTTTTGGTATGGTAAAAGAATTTCTAAAACCAGTTACAAATTTTATATTGGTAATTTTACCACTACCAATTTTCTTTGTTAAACCTTTCTCTAATCCCCATTCTAAAAACTCCCAATTAGTAGCAAAAGGTACACCATCTATTTGTTTATAATCTAAATATTTTATGGCATGAGGATCTGCTTCGGCTTCTGCTTTAGTTTTACCAGCAGTAACAATATAAGCAACGTGATCTAACATATTATTGTCTTTATTAGTATAGACTATATACCAATCATCAGGTGCATCACCAGTATTAGCCTCAAAAGATAATTTTGCAGTATTAAAAGAATTATTCGCTTCAGAAGTTTTAAAATTATCATCCCATTTTGTTCCATGATCACTTAATTTATAAGGATATAAGAAAAAATAACTCCAAGTATAGGCATGAAAACGAACTCCAGAATTGTCTTTTAAACTAGGAGAAACAAAAACATTTTGTTTATCTACATACATGAAATCTCCGTTTTTGTATGCAATTTTTGCTATATCAGAAGTTGTAGAAATGGTAATATTTGCATTAAAAATTTCATTACCACCAAATTCTATTAAAGCATCAAATTGTATTGCTTCTTGTTTTAAGAAATTGTTTTTGTTGTGAGCAATTTCAATTTTTTCTGCAAAGGTTTTTTCAGCAATTACTTCTTTTGTTTTGTTTGATGTTTCAGTAGTTACAACGTTTTTTTTACAGCTAATTATAAATAACAAACCAGCGAATACTGTAATGATTATTTTTTTCATTTTTTTTATTTGTTTAGTTAAATGATACAATCTTTATGTAATCGATTTATAATTTTAGTCCTTACAAAATAGTTGTTAATTTTTATAAAAAGGTAATTTAACTATAGTTGCTGGTATTGCTTTTTTACGAACCTGAATATTTATTTCTGTTCCAGATTTAGCAAATTGAGTAGGTACATAACCTAAACCAATTCCTTTACTTAAACTTGGGCTCATTGTACCAGAAGTTACGTTACCAATAACATTTCCATTACCATCTACAATATCATAACCTTGTCTTGGAATTCCTCTATCATTTAATTCAAAAGCAACCAAACGTTTTGTAGGTTTTTGTTCTTTTTGTTTTGCTAAAGCATCAGCATTTACAAAGTCTTTGGTAAATTTTGTTATCCAACTTAAACCAGCTTCTATTGGCGATGTTGTATCATCAATATCATTACCATATAAACAATAACCCATTTCTAAACGCAAGGTATCTCTTGCAGCCAAACCAATTGGTTTTATACCATATTCTGCACCAGCTTCAAAAACTTTGTTCCAAATTTGTTCAACTTCAGAGTTTTTACAATAAATTTCGAATCCACCAGAACCTGTATAACCAGTTGCAGAAATAATTACGTTTTCTATACCTGCAAAATCGCCAACTTTAAATTTATAAAAAGGAATTGCTGCTAAATCTAAAGAAGATAGAGACTGCATAGCTTCAACAGCTTTTGGACCTTGAATGGCTAGTAAAGAATAATCTTCTGATAAATCTCTTAATTCTGCTCCAAACTCTTCATTGTACTTGCTAATCCAGTTCCAATCTTTTTCAATATTAGAGGCATTTACAACCAATAAATAAGTATTCTCTTTAATTCGATAACAGATTAAATCATCTACAATTCCGTTTTCTGTGTTTGGAAAACAGCTGTATTGTGCATCTCCAATAGCTAATTTAGAAGCATCGTTAGAGGTGACTTTCTGAATTAAAGCCAAAGCATTATCACCAGAAACTAGAAATTCTCCCATATGACTTACATCAAAAACACCAACTCCATTTCTAACTGTAAGATGTTCTGCTGTAACACCTTCGTAAGAAACTGGCATGTTATAACCAGCAAAAGGTACCATTTTTGCGCCTAAATTTTCGTGAATTTTATGTAATGCAATATTTTTCATTTGTAGATTTCTTTATTAAAAGGCTAAATTATTGAAAAATCCACAATAAACAATCACTAATAATTTGTTAATATTTTTACAGAAAAATAATTAATGTTACATTTGAGAATACAACATAAACAACAGAGCAATGAAGCGCTTAAAATTTACACTCATTTTATTTTTAACAATTTCGTTAAACGGATTTTCACAAACGCCAACCGATTTTTTATCGAAAGAATTTCATAAAGAAAGACGCGATTTGTTGCGCTCTAAAATGCCAGCAAATTCAGTTACTGTAGTTTTTGCAAATCCGCTTAGAAATAGAGCAAATGATGTAGATTATGTTTTTCATCAAGACCCAAACTTTTATTATTTAACAGGTTACAGAGAGCCAAATGGAGTTTTAGTTTTATTTTCTGATGATCAAACTGATGCTGATGGCAATACTTATAACGAAATTTTATACGTGCAAAAAAGAGATAAAAGAGCAGAACAATGGAATGGTAAACGTTTAGGAGTTGAAGGGGCAAAAAATGAATTGGGTTTTAAAATGGCTTTTAATGCATCAGAATTTATAGAATCTAATATAGATTTTAAAAAGTTCGATAAAGTTTTTATAGAAAAATTTAATGACGATTATAGAAATTTAAGTGGTGCAGATGTGTTTGATTTGGTAAAAAGTTTTAAACAGAAATCTGGTTATGACCCAAACATATTTTTATCTCAAATAAAAAAATATGTATATAGTAATGTTGCAGAAACGCCTATTGAAAGCAGTGCAAATGTAATTAGTATTATAGATAGAATGGCAGATCGTTCATCAGAAATTAAAAATGACGAACTTTTAAATAAATATAAATCTGCTGAAAGCGATAAATTAAAAAATGAAATTAAACAAAAAATTTCTTTGGCTTTAAAACCAAAAACCAATATCGATTTAAGTTTTTTATCAGCAAATTTAGCCACAATGCGTGAAGTTAAAACAGCTGCAGAATTAAAATTATTAACCAAAGCTGTTCGAATTTCTGCTGTTGGTCAAATAGAAGTTATGAAAGCTATGAAACCTCATATGTCTGAAACCGAATTGCAAGGAATTCACGAATTTGTGTACAAAAAATATGGTGCAGAATACGAAGGATATCCATCTATAGTAGGTGCAGGTAACAATGGTTGTATTTTACATTATATAGAAAATAACAAAACAAAAGTGGCTAATGATTTAGTTTTAATGGATTTAGGTGCAGAATATAGAGGTTTTACTGCAGATGTTACTCGTACAATACCTGCAAACGGAAAATTTACAAAAGCTCAAAAAGAAATTTATGATTTAGTTTATGAAGCACAAGAAGCCGGAATCGCTTTGTATACAATAGGAGAAAAAATGAGTGCACCAAATCAAGCAGCAAGAAAAATTATTAATCAAGGATTGTTTGAACTAGGTATTATTAAATCTGTAGATGAAAGACATAATTATTTTCCTCATGGAACCTCACATCATATTGGTTTAGATGTGCATGATCCTGGAAATTATAATACATTCGAAGAAAATATGGTGGTTACAATGGAGCCAGGAATTTACATTCCAGAAGGCAGTGCTTGTGATAAAAAATATTGGGGAATAGGTATTAGAATTGAAGATGATATTTTGGTAACCAAAAAAGGCCCAGTAAATTTATCTGCAGAAGCACCAAGAACCACAGAAGAAATTGAAAAAATGATGGCTAAAAAATCTGTTTTAGACGAATTTGTTTTACCGAATTTAGATAAATAATGAGTAAAACTGCAATTATTTTAGGAGCTACAGGTTTAACAGGTAATATTTTACTAAAAAAATTAATTGAAGACAAAGAGTATTCTAAAATTAAATTATTTTCTAGGAATTCAGTTTCTATAAAATCAGAAAAAATTGAAGAATTTATAGTCGATTTATTATCCTTAGAAAAAGAAAGTAAAGATTTTATTGCTGATGAAGTATTTTGCTGTATTGGTACAACAGTAGCAAAAACTAAAGATAAAGAGTTGTACAAAGCCATCGATTATGGAATTCCGGTAACTGCAGCAAAAATTGCCAAAGAAAATGGTATTGCTACCTTTATTGTAATGTCTTCTTTGGGTGCAGATGCAAAAAGTTCTGTTTTTTACAATAGAACAAAAGGAGAAATGGAACGCGATATTTTATGTAAAAAAATTAAGCACACCTATATTTTACGACCTTCGTTAATTGGTGGAGACCGCAAAGAATTTAGATTAGCAGAAAAATTAGGAAAAGGCATTATGCAAATTTTAAATCCATTACTTACAGGCAGTTTAAAAAAATTTAGAATGATTCATCCAGAAAAAATAGCAACTTGTATGCAGGTTTTGGCCAAAACAAAACCAGGAGTAAATATTTTAAGTTCTGATGAAATAGTAGATAAATCGAATAATTAATTATGAGTAAAGAACAACCCAACAATCCATTACATGGAATTAAATTGGCAACAATCTTAGAAGAATTGTATTTAGAATACGGTTGGGAAGAATTAGGTTATGCCTTAAATATTAATGCGTTTAAGAATAACCCAACTTATAAATCTTCATTAAAATTTTTAAGAACTACACCTTGGGCAAGAGAAAAAGTAGAAAAGTTTTACCTAAAAAATATGATTAATTAATTTTCATTAGAAGCTATTTCCAGCTTTTCACTATATCTTTTTTTGAGAAAAACAAAAAAAGGATGTCGTTTCAATCTGGGCTAGACTTGTTTGCCAACACATTTCTTATTAAATTGAATTTACTATTTATTCTCTTCTTTAATCAGCTTTTGAACCTGTTTAATAGTTAGTGTACTGCCATCATGAGACCAACCAGGAGCAGCAAAAGCATACATAAATTTATGATACCAGTTTTTAGATTTTTTCATATCTAACCAAATGTCTTTGTATTCGTGGGTTAATATTACCAATGGATTAAAAGAATTTGGTGGTTTTGTAACTCCGTATTTTATATCAATAGATTCATCTAATTCTTTCCAAGTTCCAAAAATTTTATCAAAAACATTTAAAAATCCACCATGGTTTTTATCCATATATTCAATGTTTTGTGCGTGATGAACTTGGTGCATAGTATGCGTATTCATAAACTTTTCAATAAACCCCAATTTCGGAATATAAACAGAATGTAATTGAAACTGCCATAAAGCTTCTATACCTAAACAAACCACTAACATTTCTGGCGGAAAACCAATTGCAGGAATCCACATATAAAAGAAAGGTTTGTAAAAAATAGTAAACCAACCATTTCTTACAGCTGTACCCAGATTAAAATTATCTGAAGAATGATGTACAATATGTGCAGCCCATAAAAAACGAACATTATGGTTTTGTCTATGAAACCAGTAATAACTAAAATCGTCTAAAAGTTGGCAAACTATCCAAATATACCAAGCATAACCAAAAGAAACATAACCCATAATATTGGTTCTAACACCATCTACAAAAGGGTTAAAAAGCTCGTAAACAAAATTAAAAAGTACAATAGCAGCAATGGTTTTGGTTAGTGGTGCTATAATTGTAGAACCAATACCCATAGTTAAACTAGCAGCTAAATCTTTCCATTTATAAAGGTCTTTTTTTTTCTTTTTCTTGTGATGTTTGCTGTAAGTTAACTCCACTAAAATTAGAGCTAAAAAACAAGGAACACCATATATTAGTGGGTTTGTAAAATCCATTAAAAGTTTGGCTTAGTTTTTTTAGATAGTTAAAATCACTAATATAGGTTAAAGATCAAGATTTTAAGCAATTTATTTTAATAATTGCTTTATATTTAAATAATAATATAAAATATTATTGATTTAATATTTCTAAAACCAGTTCTTTTGTTAAAGGTTGGCCACTAGCCATTTTTTTAATGTTTTCGAAAGTAAAAACAAAATCACAACCTGTTTTGTATTCAGAACAACCATAAGCTGTTTTTCCTTTTAAAATGGTTCCTTTTTTACATTTTGGGCAAGTAATCTTATCAGAAAGTTTATCAACTTTTTTTGTACTTGTAAGTTGTTTTTTTGGCTCTAGTCTTAAATTAAAATTATCATCAAAACGAATTAAACCTTCCACTTTTTTATCTTCAAAAACAAAACCCTTTAAATTGGTTGTACAACCTTTATCAATTAATCTTATAATCTGATTTTCAGAAACTTTCTTGTCGTAAATCTTAAACGGAATTTTAAAATTACAATTATTTTTGTATTCTGAACATCCATAAGCAGAAGAGCCTTTTAAAAGTTTTCCTGTTTTACATTTTGGGCAAGTTTTTCCTGCAACCTGTTTTTTCTTTGATGTTGAACTTGTTTCAGTATTTTTTTTTGTTGAATTCTCGACTGCGCTCGAAATGACAGCAGAAATTCGTTTTTTAGAAGTATTAGAACGCACTTCATAAACCAATTGATCTACCATTTTTTTCATATTATTTATGAAAGTTCCTGCGTTAAATTCACCACGTTCAATTTCCTTTAAACGTTTTTCCCATCTACCAGTTAATTCAGCAGATTTTAGCAGTTCATTATCAATAATATTAATTAAGTCAATTCCTGTTTGTGTTGGTAAAACCAATTTTTTCTTACGTTCTATATATTTTCTTCTGAATAAAGTTTCAATAATACTTGCTCTGGTTGATGGTCTTCCAATTCCGTTTTCTTTCATCAACTCACGCATTTCATCATCATCTACTTGTTTACCAGCAGTTTCCATTGCTCTTAATAAACTAGCTTCTGTGTAGTTTCTTGGTGGTTTTGTTTCTTTTTCTAAAAAAGAAGGTTCGTGTTTTCCTTTTTCTCCTTTTGTAAAAGAAGGTAAAGTTGCAGCAGCATTCAGCTCTTTTTTAATTGATGATTCTTTCTTTTCAAAAACAATTCGCCAACCTTTATTTATAATTTCTTTACCAGTAGTTTTAAAAGGCACTTCTGCAGCTTTACCTATTACAGAAGTATTAGAAACATCAGAATCTGGATAAAATACTGCAATAAATCTGCGAGTTATAATATCGTAAACTTGTTGCTGATTGTATTGTAAATTCCCCTGAATTCCTGTGGGAATAATTGCGTGATGATCTGTTACTTTTTTATCATCAAAAACACGTTTTGTTTTCTTTATTTTTTTACCTAAAAGCGGTTGAGTAAGTTCGCTATAATTGGTTAATTTAGATAATATTCCGTGAATTTTAGGATACAAATCATTTGGTAAAAAAGTAGTATCAACTCTTGGGTAAGTTACTACTTTCATTTCGTACAACTTCTGAACGATTTTCAACGTTTCATCCGCAGAAAATCCGAATTTATTGTTACAATATACTTGTAAACCTGTTAAATCAAAAAGTTTAGGTGCGTATTCTTTACCTTTCTTTTTTGTAACAGAAACAATTTCAAAGTCAGATTGTGCAACTTTGTCTGCTAAAACTTGTCCATCTTCCTTTTTTAAAAAACGCCCATCTTCGTAATTAAAAAGTGTATTTCTGTAGGTTGTTTGTAACTCCCAATAAGGTTGTGGCTTAAAATTCTGTATTTCAAAATAACGATTCACTAACATTGCTAGAGTAGGAGTTTGTACTCTACCCACTGACAAAACCTGTTTGTAACCACCAAATTTTACAGTATATAATCGAGTTGCATTTAAACCTAAAAGCCAATCTCCAATTGCTCTAGAATAACCTGCGTAATATAAATTATCGTATTTTTCTGAGGATTCTAAATTGTTAAATCCGTCTTTAATCGCTTCTTCAGTTAAAGAAGAAATCCATAAACGTTGTACTTTTCCTTTGTAATTACATTGATTAATTACCCATCTTTGTATCAATTCTCCTTCTGTTCCTGCATCACCACAATTGATAACAACATCTGCTTTTTCGAATAAAGATTTTACAATATTAAATTGTTTTTTAATTCCAGAATCGCCTGTAACTTTAGTATCAAAACGTTCTGGTAACATTGGTAAGTTGTTCAAATCCCAACTTTTCCAATGCGGTTTGTAATCTTTAGGTTCTAAAAGTGTGCATAAATGTCCAAAAGTATAGGTTACTGCATAACCATTTCCTTCATAAAAACCATCACGTTTTGTGTTGGCTCCTAGAATATTAGCAATTTCTCTTGCTACACTTGGTTTTTCGGCTATACAGACTTTCAAGATTTAATAATATTTTTAAAAAGGTAAATAATCATCTTCATTTTCTTCATTTGAATAGTCTGTAAAACTACCAAGACCTGGTTTAATTAGCAAAGACTCTTCCAAATAATTATACAAATTTGATACAGTTGAAGTTGGGCTATAATATCTATTTAGTTCAACTTCAACTGTATCAAATTCAGTAAATTGATAGAAATCATCGTAAAAATCATCATCGTTATAATCGAAGTCATTACTTTTTATGGGTTCAGGGTAATGTGTGGTAGTATTTTCTACTATGTTTATTTTAACAATATGATCCCAATCTTTAGATTCAATAGGGGAGAAATCATATATAAAATCTTCAAAAATATTTTTTTTAAAAAAATAATAAACTTCATTCAAATAACTTAAAGAATCATTTACTACTTCCTCGTTTTTAACTGTTAACAAATAATCGTATTCGATGTTAAATAATTCATCAAATAAAGATTCAACTTTATTTTTAAAATAATTTATTTTTTTTCTATGATTAGAATCCCTATGATTTTCATTTATATAATTTTTTAAATTAAAATCATAATGATTGTTTATTAGTTTTACACGTTCTAATAAATCTTGAATTTCTTCATAGTCATTTATATAGTTAAAAAAAACTGTGTTGGATAATTTACATAGTGTTTTATTAATTTTAGTGTCTCCAATTGCATTCTTGAACAAAAATTTGAAGAAGAAAAAAGTATAACTATTTCTTTCATATATAAAATCCCAATCTTTAATTGATTTAAGTAATTTTATAACTAAACTGTTTTTTTTATCAGTGTAATAATAAATAAAAATTGATGTTAAAAAAATAGATTCTTGATTGGTACAATATTTTTTATAATTTTTTAAAAAGTAAACAGAATAATTTTTATTCAATTCTTTAAAATTATTTTTTTTGAAAAAAAACCAAAACCATTGCTCAATATTTGGAGAAGATTTTATAATACTTTCTTTTTCAAATTCATTATCTTCTATAAAATAATTAAGAAAATCTTGTAACGATGGGTTGATAAAAGAAATTTCCACTTCATCTTTTGAGAACCTATTTATTAAAAGAAAACCATTATTTAAAACTCTGAGAGACTTGTTGAAAGAATTTAGGGGTTTTGTATAATTGTTATGTTGTACTTCATAATTTAATCTTGAATTATAATGACTTTCTAAAACAGATTTATTGCACTTAAAATTTAAAGAATATAATGTGTTTAAAAGAAACCTATCATAATCAGATATCTGATTTAAATATGCGTGTCTCCATATTTCTTTAGGATTGTTTAAATTATCAAAAATAAATTCTTCAAATTTTTCTGCCTCAAAAAAAGAATTAATTTTAGAAGTGAAAAATTCGATAATTCTAGGAGAAAAATTCTTATGGATACATATTTTGTGTGCATATTTATTTAGTACCTCAAGGTTTTTTTTATCTAAATTTGACTCTAAAATATGTAAATCTAGAATTCTTCTTTTAACTCCATAGCTATAAGATTTAATTTCAATTCTAGATTCATAATTTAAAATATTCCTTCTTTTATACCTTTCAGATTCTTCAATGACAGATGAAAGAATAAATTTTCTAGTATTTAGAATTAAATATTTGTTTTCTGAATCTTCAATCAAGTTTAGGGTTTTTATGATAAAATTCTCAGAAGCTTTAGCTTTTGAAATTTCTGCTTGAGTATGACCTAAGAAGTCATCAAAATAAAAAACTTGTTTGCTATTATCATTTTTAAGGACATCTTCAATTTCTCTTATTGAATCATATATTATATTAATTTGATATTCTTTTCTTATAAAATCATATATAATTATATCAGAAACAGTTGTTTTTCCAACTCCAGGTTCACCAGTAATAATAACAAATTTGTTTTGTTTTAATACTCTTAAAGCTTCATTAAAAGAGGAAGTAGGAACATAAAGTCTTAGTTTTTTCTGAAGAAAATTATTTTGAAATTGTTTTCTTCTCCCTTCGAATTTATAATTTGCAATATTCCTTAAAGCTGCTGAACTTGAAAACCATAATTTAAAATGCTTGTCTTCAATACTTTTATTTTTTGTAAGTAATGAGTTTAAATCTTCACGACCTAAAATATCATTTGTTGATCTTATATATTTATCAAAAATTGTTATAATTTCTTTTTTGTCAGTAATACTTAGTTCACAAGAAGTCGCAATTATATATTTTTTGGGATTAAGTAGTTTTATTTTTGGTAATTCATATTTCTTTAAATCATACTTTAATTTTGAAATTGGACTTTTTATATAATGCTTAACTTGTACTATTGTATTTGTTCCATCATTTTTTTCTAAAAGTAAATCTACACCTTTATCTTTACCAGGCTTAAAAAGCTGAAAAAAAACAGGTGAATTTTCTAACTTACTGTTTAATAGGTCACAAACAAGGTTTTCAAATTCAAATGAATTTAATGTTGAAAAATCATACATAGCAAGAAATTTATAATGAAAATACGAAATTCAATATCAAATAAACGAATTATTAAGGTTTATCTTTCCAAAGCCAATTGAATTCTCTTCCTCACTATATCAAAATCTAAAACTTTAACTATAATTGGCTGTTGTAAAGAAACAATAATATTTATGTTTTTCATAAAAAGATCAGATAAATTAGAATGTTTAACTAAATCATTTTTTATTCATTTTTAAATGAAATACAGAAAAGAATAGTATCAATAGAAAGTGTGTTTATCTTTGCATAAATTTATAATATGTCAAAAACGTTTTCTGATTTAGGAATTCATCAACAAATACAACAAAGCCTAACTGATTTAAAAATTTCTGTACCTACAGATATTCAAGAAAAAGTAATTCCTGTAATTTTAAATAAAAAAGACGATGTTGTTGCTTTAGCAAAAACAGGAACAGGTAAAACAGCTGCTTTTGGTTTGCCTTTATTACAATTGATTGATACAGAGAACGCTAATATACAAGCAGTAATTTTAGCGCCAACTAGAGAATTAGGGCAACAAATTCATAGCAATTTAGAATCTTTTGCATCTAATATTCCAGAAATATCAATTGCAGTTGTTTGTGGAGGAATACCTATAAAACCTCAAATTGAAAGATTAAAAAAAACAACTCATATTGTAGTTGCTACTCCTGGAAGGTTGGCAGACTTGGTAAAGCGTGAAGCGATCAACATTAAAAATATTTATTATTTTATTTTAGATGAAGCTGATGAAATGGTTAGCGCTTTAAAAGAAGGATTAGATGCAATTATAACTGAAATACCTAAAAAAAGAAGAACGCTATTATTTACTGCTACAATGCCAGGTGCAATTAGGCAAATGGTTAATAATTATATGGCTAAAAATGTTGTTCAGATTGAAGCTGATATGAAAACTATTGGACATCAGGGAATTGAACATCAATATGTAGTTGTAGAACCAATTGAAAAATTAGAAGTTTTATTGCATTTTTTAAATTCTAAAGAAGGAAAAAGGGGAATTATTTTTTGTAAAACTAAGGCTGCCGTTAATAAATTAGCTAAAAATTTAGCGATTAATAAATTTTCATCTGGTGCAATTCACGGAAGTTTAACCCAGGGAATTCGTGACAGAATTATGGGGCAATTTCGAGAAGGACATATAGATATTTTAATAGCTACAGATTTAGCAGCAAGAGGAATTGATGTTAAAGAAGTTGAGTATGTGGTAAATTATCATTTGCCAGATACTTATGATGCTTATGTACATAGAAGTGGAAGAACTGCAAGAGCAGGAGCAAAGGGGCTATCTTTAACGGTTTTACAACAAGAAGAAGTGGTTGATATTGCCGATTTTGAAAAAGAATTAGGAATTTCATTTTCGAGATATGAAAAAGCAGATGCACAAAGTATAGAAGAAAACAATGGACTAATTTGGGCAAAGAAAATATTTAAAACAAAACCAAATAAAACGGTTTCAGAAGATTTTAAACGAAAAGTTAGTACTGTTTTTCATCATTTAACCAAAGAAGAATTAGTAGAAAAAGTGTTGGCAGATTATTTAGCTAGAACTACAACTAAAGTTTCTAAAGAGGAAAATTCTAAAAAGAAAAAGAGAAAATAATATTTTTGGTTTTATAATGAGCGAGTATAAAGAAAATCCTGAAATTACATCTTGTATTAAAACAATACAGCGTTTGTTGGATGATACAAATCAGTTATTTGAAATTCCTGAAGAACAAAGAATTGCACTTTTTAAAGTTGCTGGCGAATTATCTCGTCCAAACAGAGATGAGTTTCAACGACGTAGAAAAGATGCCAAAAAAGCAGCAAAACGCAAAAAACAAGAAAGTGATAAGCACGCACGAAAATCGACTGGAATTCGTTCTGCAAGAGAATCTGCCTTATTTGTGGCTCCAAAGTTATTAGGAGCTGCTCAAATAAATGAAGATACTCCAGAATTAGAATCGCCTAGAAATTGTTATGTATGTAAAACTGTTTTTACCAAATTGCATCATTTTTATGATACAATGTGTACAGATTGTGGAGATTTAAATTATGCAAAACGTTTTCAAACTACAGATTTAAAAGGTCAAGTTGCAGTAATTACAGGTTCTCGTTTAAAAATAGGTTATCATATTACTTTAATGTCTTTACGTTCTGGAGCAACTGTTATTGCTACTACTCGTTTTCCTGCAGATTCTGCCATTCGTTTTGCTAAAGAAGAAGATTATAACGATTGGAGTCATCGTTTGCACATTCACGGTTTAGATTTAAGACACATACCAAGTGTAGAGATTTTCTGTAATTATATAGAACAGAAATATGATAGATTAGATATTCTTATTAATAATGCTGCACAAACAGTAAGAAGACCATCAGGTTTTTATAGCCATATGATGGAAAATGAAAAGAAACCAATTGATCAATTACCAAAACTAGCACAAACTTTATTAAAAAACCATAATGAATGTTTACAGGAAATTTCGGATTTAAGTATTTCATCAACAAAAACAGCCAAAAATAATGTGTTGCCTGTAACTTGGCACGGACCAGAACCTGGTATTGGTTTAAGAAACTCTGCTGAATTATCTCAAATTCCTTATAGTTTTGATAACTCTTTACAAACATCAGAAGTTTTTCCTGAAGGTAAATTAGACGCAGATTTACAGCAAGTAGATTTAAGAAAAACCAATAGTTGGCGTTTAAAATTAGGTGAAATTGAAACTACAGAAATGGTGGAAGTACAATTGGTAAATGCTGTTGCTCCTTTTGTGTTGTGCAATCGTTTATCTAATTTAATGATGAAAGAAAATACTGGTAAAAAACACATTATCAATGTTTCTGCAATGGAAGGTAAGTTTCATCGATTTAAAAAAGTAGACAGACATCCGCATACAAATATGGCAAAAGCGGCTTTAAATATGTTAACTCATACATCTTCTGCAACTTTTGCTAAAAAAGGTATTTTTATGAATGCTGTAGATACAGGTTGGGTTACAGATGAAGATCCTGCAGAATTATCTAAAAAGAAACAAGAAGTGCACGATTTTCAGCCACCTTTAGATATTGTAGATGGTGCAGCAAGAGTTATGGATCCTTTAATTGATGGTATAAATACTGGTAAACATTGGTCTGGAAAGTTTTTGAAAGACTATTTTCCTATTGATTGGTAATTTTTTTTGAAGCTATTTCCTGCTTTCCATTTTATCTTTTTGCTAAAAAAAGCAAAAAGGATGTCATTTCAATCAGGGCTAAACTTGTTTGCTAAGTTTATTTCACTAAAGCCAATTGAATGCTATTCCTAATAACATCAATTTTTAAAACTTTTGGAATAATTTGTTGTTCTAAAGCCAAATAATATTGAAAAATTTTTATTTATAATGCTTAAGAAAAATGTGTTTTATTTCAATTTTGAAAGCTTTTTTTTCATGTCTTCCCAAGAGACTTTTTTCTTTTTATTTAATTCATTAACCTCTTGTTGAATTTCATTTTTTTGAAAATCACTTAAGTCATCCCAAGAATCTGATTTTTCTTTTTTTGTCATAATTTAAAGATAATAAAAAATTTACTTTACTAAAGCCAATTGAATACGTTTTCTAACCACATCAACTTCTAAAACTTTTACAATTATTTGTTGTTGCAAAGCTACAATTGTATTTACATCTTTTACAAAAGTATCAGATAAATTAGAAACGTGAATTAAGCCACTTTCTTTGATGCCAACATCAACAAAACAACCAAAATTGGTAATATTGTTTACTATTCCTGGTAATAATTGACCAATTCTTAAATCAGAAATAGTTTTGATGTTTTTATCAAAAGAAAATACTTTTGCTGTAGCTCTAGGGTCTAAACCTGGTTTTTCTAATTCGCTAATAATGTCTTTTAAAGTAGGTAAACCAATGTTTTTAGTAATATAATGTTGCAAATTAATTTGTTTCAAAATTTCTTTATTACCAATAATTTCTGAAACATTTTTCTTTGCATCTTTGGCAATTTTATCAACTAAATGATAACTTTCAGGATGCACTGCTGAATCATCTAAAGGATTTTTGCCGTTTTTAATTCTTAAAAAACCAGCAGCTTGTTCATAAGCTTTTCCTCCTAATCTTGGTACTTTTTTAATTTCATTTCTTGATTTAAATGAACCATTTTCGTTTCTGTATTTTACAATATTTTCTGCCAATTTTGAGCCAATTCCTGACACATAACTTAATAGAGATTCACTTGCAGTATTTACGTTTACACCTACTGTATTTACACAACTTTCTACTGTAGTATCTAAAGATTTTTTGAGCTTTGTTTGATCTACATCATGCTGATATTGGCCAACTCCAATTGATTTTGCATCAATTTTAACCAATTCAGCCAAAGGATCTTGCAATCGTCTACCAATTGAAACTGAACCACGAACGGTTACATCGTAATTTGGGAACTCATCTCTGGCAATTTTTGATGCAGAATAGATAGAAGCACCAGCTTCACTTACCACAAAAACATCCACAGTATTTTTAAATTGAATTTTCTGAACTAATTGTTCTGTTTCTCTAGATGCTGTTCCATTACCAATAGCTATGGCTTCAATTTTATGCGCATCTACTAAAAAACTAATTTTTTTAATGGCTTCAATTTTTTGATTTTGAGGTTCGTGTGGAAATATAGTTTCATTATGTTCTAAATCACCTTGTGCATTTAAACAAACCACTTTACAACCAGATCTAAAACCAGGATCTATTGCCAACACTCTTTTTTCACCTAATGGCGATCCTAAAAGTAACTGTTTTAAGTTTTTAGCAAACACTAAAATGGCATTTTCATCTGCGTTTTCTTTGGCATTTGATAAAGCTTCATTAGATAAAGAAGGGAATAACAATCGTTTATAAGCGTCTTTTATAGCGATTTCAATTTGAGTTGCACATTCATTTTGAGAACGAATAATTCTGTTTTCAATTCTTTGCAATAATCGTTCTGAATCGACTTCGATTTTTATTCTGATAAAACCTTCGTTTTCAGCTCTTAAAATTGCCAATAATCTATGAGAAGGAATTCGATTTAGAGATTCGCTCCAATCAAAATAATCTTTAAATTTTTGTGCTTTGTCATCATCTTTTTTAGTTTTTATCACTTTAGATGAAATGCTTGCAAAACGTTCTAATTCTCTTCTGATGTTATTTCTGATATCTGTTCTTTCGTTAATCCATTCTGCAATAATAAAACGTGCACCTTCTAAAGCATCTTCTAGAGTATCAACATCATTTTTAATATATTTTGATGCTGTATATTCCAAATCATTTACACGTTGACTCATTATCATTTTAGCCAAAGGTTCTAAACCTTGTAAACGTGCTGTTTCTGCTTTGGTTTTACGCTTTTTCTTAAAAGGTAAATACAAATCTTCTAGCTCAATTAAATCTCTAGAATTAGTTATTTTTTGAGTAAGTTCTTGTGTTAAAACACTTTGCTCTTCTAATGCTTTTAAAATTGCTTTTTTACGCTTTTCTAAAGCTTCAAAGTTTTCTTTAAATTTTACAATTTCTCCAATTTGAACTTCATCTAAATTCCCTGTCATTTCCTTTCTGTATCTTGATATAAAAGGAATTGTAGCATCTTCATTTAAAAGAGAAATGGTATTTTCTACAGATTTTGATGAAAGTTGTGTTTGTTGAATGATATATTGGAATAATTGCATTTTAATTTGAGTTTAATCTAAAAAATAAACCTCATAAAAATGAATTTATGAGGATGTAAATATAGTTTTATTTTGTGTTTCTAGTTGAAAAACTTCTCGATACAATTTTCTTCCTTTGTCAGAAAATTACTCGAAGTGACATAACGTGATAATGTTTTAAGTTTGAGGATAAACAAACTCTAACTTCGAGTAAAACTCTTTATTTTAAAATTTTATATCGAGAAGTTTTTTAAGAAATTACTTTTTCAAAAGCCAGTCTTTTTGCGTTGTAACTTTTGTATATAATTCGGAAATATATCTAGCCTAATTTTCAAAACTTCTTGTTGATTACCATACTGTGAATTACCTCATATTTTTATTTTTAGATGAACAGAGTAGTTAATAATTATAGTTGTTTTCGAAATTTTAAATCGTTGATTTATCTACTTTAATTTTCTAATTATAGGACTAGGTAATTATACTTAATTTTAAGATTGGGTGTTAAAACTCTAAAATACAGGTAAGTATAATTCTAAATTTGTAATGTAATTAAAAAGAAATGTTCGATTAAGTAGCTACAATCATTTTCTTTTTAGATTATGGTGTAATCCGAAAAGCCAGTTTTAAATAGAGTAGGAGTTTTTAAATAAAAAAATTATGTCAACATTTAAAGTTAATATACCAGCAGGTCCATTATGGAATGATCAAGATGCAAATGAAAAAGCACCAAAAGTTGCAGCAGCACATCAAGGAAAATGGACGGGGCAATGGAATACAGTTGTAGAATCAGAAATGAGTGTGATTCAAGTAGAGTTACAAGTGAAAAATACAGGTACAGATAGTTTTGTTACAGACGTTCTTGCTGGACCATTATGGAGTAATGAGGATGCCAAAAAATTCGGACCAGCAATTGCTGCTTCTTATGGCGCTGAATTTACAGGGCAATGGAAAACAATTGTAGAAGGAAAAATGAGTGTTATTCAAATTAAGTACTCATTTTAACTACAAGGTAAGAATAGAAAGTGGTTTTATTTTTTAAGTGAAACCACTTTTTTAGTTAAGGCCGTATTTTTTTTAAAAGAATTGGTTTTAAATGTAAATTATAAAAGAACATTAATTTTTATCGAATGAAAAATAATATAAATATAGCAGCATATGGAGAAGGTATACTATATCCTCCCAATTTAGCTATGAATATGAAAGATATTCAAAATGCAGGTTGGACAAGTCTAATGGTTAGTTTATTTCAAGTAAGTTCGGCAGGAGATATAAGTTTTAATGGTATTACTTTAATATCTAAAGGAAAATATATAGGTGATGCAATTTGGCCTCAACAATTATTGGATTTAAAAAGTTCAGGAACAATAATTAGTTTATTAGCAACTTTTGGTGGATGGGATAGTGCCTTTCAAAATATTCAGAATATATATAATCAAAATGAGACCTTTAAAGGAACACAATTAGAAGCGAATTGTATCGTTTTTAGAAAGACATTCAAGGCATTTGATTTGATTGATATGGATGTAGAATACCCTAATGGAAAACCACAAAATGCCCAAGCCGCTTTTATTGCATTTTGTGAAATGTGGATAGAAGTTGGCTTTAATATTACTTTTTGTCCTTATGGAGATATTCCTTTTTGGACAAATTCTTTAGTTGCTATAGAAAGTAAATATCCAGGAGCTGTAAAATATTGGAATTTACAATGTTATGCTGGTGGCGCATATAATAACCCAGAAGTTTGGGCTAAAGCCATAATAAAAGCACTACCAACATTTAATACAGATGGTTATATTATGGCAAGCGATTGGTCTCGATTTTGGAATTCAGGAGCAGACGAGTGGCAGGGAGACTGTCCGAATGCAGTAAAATCATTGCTTTCTCAATTTAAAGGACAAAGTTGTATTAGTGGAGGGTTTATTTGGACAATTGATCAAATGATAAATTACTCAACAGATGAAAAAATACATCCTGATTCTGAAAGTTGTGGAAATGTTGCTATGATAGATTATGTAAATGCCATTAAAACAACTTTTGATACCTAATAAAAATTAAAATTTGAATATTTAAAAAGATTAATAACTGATTAAAGGAGAGTGGAAAAAGTTTTAATTCATACTATTTATTGAAAAAAGGAACTGTATTTTTTAATCGAAAAAAAATCCCGATGTTTTACTACGGGATTTCTTTTAAAAATATTATTTCGCGAAGTTTGTACTTAACTTAATTGCCTGTTAAACAAATGAAATATAGCTTTGTATTTAAGGTTGTTGATTTAATATATTAGCGTACATTAAAAATAGTTTTTATTTTAATTTTTATAGAAAAATCAATAACATAAAATTATAGTATTACTTTCTCAAAAGCCAGTCTTTTTGCATTATAACTTGTGTAAATAATTCCACAATATGAATAACCCAATTTTTTGATTAAAGACTGCATACCCAAATTATTTTCGTGCGTATCAATCTTTAAACTTTGTATGTTTTTATCTTTTAATTGCTGATGAAATTCAACAAACAAAAAAGTAGCCAAACCTAATTTTCTAAACTCTTTTTTTATAGCCATTCTATGAATTACGCCATAAACTTTATCTTCAGAAATAAGCCAATTACCATCAATTATTTTTTTGTAAGTTGGCTCTTTTCTTAAGGTAAACATTGAGGTAGCCATAATTGTTTCATCATCATTTACAACTACAAAACTTTCACCTTTTTTTATGTCGTTTTCAACTTGTGCCGCATTTGGATATCCATTTTGCCATTGATCAATGTTTTGAGAAGCTAAATACGCTTTTGCATCATTAATGATCGTTTCAATTTGCGGAATATCATCAAAAGTAGAAAGTCTGATTTTCATCAATTTTAAATTATATCATTTTAAAATCTAACAATAATTCACCATTTATAGAACATTGTAAATGATCTCCTTTAAAGATTTCACCTTTTCCTAAAGCTGGAGTTCCAGTAAAAATTAAATCTCCAGGTTGTAAAGTCATATATTCAGAAATAAACGCAATAATATCAGCAAAATCATTAATCATATAAGCAGTATTACTTTTCTGTTTTTCTTCACCGTTAATTTTTAAGTCGAAATTAATATCACCTAAATCATAATCGGTAACTGGTTTAAAACTAGAAATTGGTGCAGCACCATCAAAACCTTTAGCAAACTCCCAAGGATGTTTGGTTTCTCTTGCATTTTTAAGAATATCAGTAGCAGTATAATCGATACCCACAGCAATTTCTGAAATGTAAGAATTAGCCTCTTTTTTGCTAATGTTTTTACCTTCTTTACCAATTTTAACCACTAATTCTACTTCGTAAATTAATTCGTTGGTAATTTTACTTGGGTATTCAACATCGCAATTTACAGCCAATGCTGTTTCTGGTTTCGAAAAAATAAACTTTTTTCCTTTCTTTTTTTCTTCAATATCTTTTAAATCTGTAACGTAATTACTACCTATTCCTAAAATTTTCATTTGTGTTTTTGATTTTTTATTGTTTAGTAAAAGTAAAAAAATATCCACTAAAAAAAAGAATTCTTTAGTGGATTTATATAAAAATATGATCTAATTTTTAAGCAGTAACTTCTGCTTTAGTGGTCTTCTTTTTTGATGAAAATTCTACAACTTCTTGGTTGTTTAAAATATCTTCTATAGTTTGTCTTTTTCTAATTAAATAATCTTGCCCGTTAACTACCATAACTTCTGCAGGTAAATAACGAGAGTTGTAATTAGATGCCATAGAAAAACAGTAAGCGCCTGCATTATGAAAACATAAAACATCTTCTTCAGAAATTTCTGCAATTCTTCTGTTAGAAGCAAATGTATCTGTTTCACAAATATAACCTACAACAGAATAATAACGATCTCTACCTTTTGGATTTGAAATGTTTGTAATATGATGATAAGAATCGTACATCATTGGTCTTACTAAGTGGTTAAAACCAGAATCTACATGCGCAAAAACAGTTGAAGTAGTTTGTTTTACCACATTTACTTTTGCTAAAAATACTCCAGCTTCAGAAACTAAAAATTTACCAGGCTCAAACATTAAGGTAATGTCTTTACCATATTCTGTGCAAAATTCATTAAATCTTTCTGATAATTGAACACCTAATTGCTCAATATCTGTAGAAATGTCACCTTCTTTATAAGGTACTTTAAATCCGCTTCCAAAATCGATAAAATCGATATTCTCAAATTGACGAGCAACATCAAACAAAATATCAGAAGCGCGTAAAAAAGTATCAATATCTAGAATATCAGAACCTGTGTGCATATGAATTCCGTTAATATTCATACCTGTGTTTTCTACAACACGTTTAATGTGTGGTACTTGGTGAATAGAAATTCCGAATTTAGAATCGATATGACCTACAGAAATTTTAGAATTTCCACCAGCCATAATGTGTGGATTGATACGCACACAAACAGGAATTTCTGGATGTTTTTGACCAAATTGTTCTAAAATAGAAAGGTTATCAATATTAATTTGAACGCCTAATTTTGCAACTTCTTCAATCTCAGTTAAAGAAACTCCATTTGGTGTAAAAATAATATTGTGAGGTTCAATGCCAGTTGTTAAACATAATTGTACTTCTTGGTAAGAAACTGTGTCTAAACCAGAGCCTAAATTTTTAAAGAATTTTAAAATATTGATGTTTGAAAGTGCTTTAACAGCATAATTCAATTTTAAATTTTTAACACTGCTAAAAGCATTTGTTAATCTGTTGTATTGCGATTCTATTTTATCTGTATCGTAAACATATAAAGGACTTCCGTATTTATTTGCTAACGCTAAAAGTTGTGAGTTTTCCACTGTATTTTAATTTGATTTACGCATCAAAAGTAATTAAAATGTTGAGTATTTTATGTTTTGTTTAAAAATATAACATATTGTTTTTTTTTGTTATAATGCTCAACTTGTTTTAATATCTTTTGATTGATTTTCTTCAATGATTATTAGCCAAAAAAAAGTTGAAATCCTGTTAATAACTAATTGATTTTGCTATTTTATTTAAATGATGATAATGCTATATTGTCAAATACATCAAACCCAATCATAGTAAAGATTTTATGAGTCAAGAAACAAAATATACAGAAGATAATATCAGGTCTTTAGACTGGAAAGAACACATTAGAATGCGTCCAGGAATGTATATTGGTAAATTAGGTGATGGTTCTTCTGCAGACGATGGTATTTACATTTTAGTTAAAGAAGTTCTTGACAATTCTATTGACGAATATGTTATGGGAGCAGGGAAAACCATCGAAATTTCTATTCAAGGAAGTAAAGTTACAGTGCGTGATTATGGACGTGGAATTCCTTTAGGAAAGGTGGTTGATGTAGTTTCTAAAATGAATACTGGTGGTAAATACGACTCAAAAGCATTTAAAAAATCGGTAGGTTTAAATGGAGTTGGTACAAAAGCTGTAAATGCTTTATCATCATTTTTTAGGGTAGAATCTTCACGTGAAGGGAAATCAGCATCAGCAGAATTTAGCCAAGGGAATTTAGAAAACGAAGAATTTTTAGAAGAAAGTTCTCGTAGAAAAGGTACTAAAGTTTCTTTTATTCCTGATGATACCATTTTTAAAAACTACAAGTTCAGAAATGAATATGTAGCGAAAATGCTAAAGAATTATGTGTATTTAAACCCTGGATTAACCATCATTTTTAATGGAGAAAAATTCTTTTCTAAAAACGGTTTAAAGGATTTGTTAGAGGATAATAACAACACCGAAGATATGTTGTATCCTATTATCCATTTAAAAGGCGATGATATAGAAGTTGCGATTACGCATAGTAAAACTCAGTATTCAGAAGAATATTATTCATTTGTAAACGGTCAACATACCACACAAGGTGGTACGCATCAATCTGCTTTTAGAGAAGCAATTGTTAAAACCATTCGTGATTTTTTTGGTAAAAATTTCGAGGCTTCAGATGTTCGTAAATCAGTAATTGCTGCAATTGCTATTAAAGTGATGGAACCTGTTTTTGAAAGTCAGACCAAAACAAAATTAGGTTCTACAGAAATGGGAGGTGAGTTGCCTACAGTAAGAACCTATATCAACGATTTTGTAAAGACCAAATTAGATAACTTTTTACACAGAAATACCGAAATTGCAGATAAGCTTCAAAAGAAAATATTACAAGCAGAAAAAGAACGAAAAGAACTTTCTGGAATTCGAAAATTAGCTAGAGATAGAGCTAAAAAAGCTAGTTTACATAATAAGAAATTACGTGATTGTAGAATTCATTTAGGAGATATTAAAAAGGAAAATTACTTAGAAACTACTTTGTTTATAACTGAGGGAGATTCTGCTTCTGGTTCTATTACAAAATCTAGAAATGTAAATACACAAGCTGTTTTTAGTTTAAAAGGGAAACCTTTAAACTCTTACGGATTAAGTAAGAAAATTGTGTATGAAAATGAGGAGTTTAATCTTTTACAAGCCGCTTTAAATATAGAAGATGGTTTAGAAGATTTAAGATATAATAATATTGTAATTGCTACTGATGCTGATGTTGATGGTATGCACATTCGTTTGTTATTGATTACTTTTTTCCTCCAATTTTTCCCAGAATTGATAAAAGAAGGACATTTATATATTTTAGAAACACCTTTATTTAGAGTTAGAAATAAGAAACAAACGTTTTATTGTTATTCTGATGAAGAAAAGAGAGAAGCAATAGAAAAATTAAGAGGTAAACCAGAAATAACTCGATTTAAAGGTTTGGGAGAGATTTCACCAAATGAATTTGTTCATTTTATTGGTGATGATATTCGTTTAGATCCAGTAATGTTAGACAAAGAAATGTCTATTGAGCAAATGTTGCAATTTTATATGGGTAAAAATACACCTGATAGACAGAAGTTTATCATTCAGAATTTAAAAGTTGAACTGGATTACGTAGAAGAAGAAGTTTAAGATGAGTGAAGAAATTAACGAGCACGAAAACGAGCACGAAGAAGAATTAACAAATGAAGGAGAACAATTAGATTCCCCTCAAGAAGAAACCATTACCAAAGTTACAGGAATGTACAAAGAATGGTTTTTAGATTATGCTTCGTATGTAATTTTAGAAAGAGCAGTACCATCTTTAGAAGACGGATTAAAACCTGTGCAGCGTAGAATTATGCATTCTATGAAAGATTTAGATGATGGACGTTATAATAAAGTAGCCAATATTGTTGGGCATACAATGCAATATCATCCTCATGGAGATGCTTCTATTGCAGATGCTATGGTTCAAATTGGTCAGAAAGAATTGCTGATAGATATGCAAGGAAACTGGGGTAATATCTTAACAGGAGATAGAGCTGCAGCATCTAGATATATTGAGGCACGTTTGTCTAAATTTGCTTTAGAAGTTGTTTTTAATCCGAAGACAACTGAATGGAAATTGTCTTACGATGGTCGTAGAAAAGAACCAATTGATTTACCTGTAAAATTCCCTTTATTACTAGCTCAAGGAGCAGAGGGAATTGCAGTAGGTTTATCAACAAAAATATTACCACACAATTTTAATGAACTCATTGATGCTTCTATTAAATACTTAAAAGGAAGAAGTTTTAAAATTGTGCCAGATTTTTTAACAGGAGGAATTGCCGATTTTTCGAATTATAATGATGGAAAAAGAGGAGGAAAGGTAAGAGTAAGAGCTAAAATTTCTCAGCTTGATAAAAAAACGTTGGTCATTAATGAAATTCCGTTTTCTACAACAACATCTTCTTTAATCGATAGTATTTTAAAAGCCAATGATAAAGGTAAAATCAAGATTAAAAAGATTGAAGATAACACTGCTGCAGAAGTAGAAATTTTGGTGCATTTACCACCAAATGTATCACCAGATAAATCTATTGATGCTTTGTATGCTTTTACTAATTGCGAAACATCAATATCGCCTTTAGCGTGTACAATTGAGAATAATACGCCTGTTTTTACTGGAGTTTCTGATATGCTAAAACATTCTACAGATTTAACTGTAGAATTGTTAAAACGTGAATTAGAAATTCAACTAAACGAATTAGAAGAACAATGGCACTTTTCATCCTTAGAAAGAATTTTTATAGAAAATAGAATTTATAGGGATATTGAAGAAGAAGAAACTTGGGAAGGTGTAATTGAAGCGATTGATAAAGGCTTGCAACCGCACATTGCTCATCTAAAAAGAGCGATTACAGAAGAAGATATTGTTCGTTTAACAGAAATCAGAATTAAGAAAATATCAAAATTTGATATTGACAAAGCTAAGCAGCATATAGAGAGTTTAGAAGAAAAAATTGCAGGTGTAAAACATCATTTAGATAACCTAATTGATTATGCAATTGACTATTTTAAAAATTTAAAAGAAAAATACGGAAAAGGTAAAGAGCGTAAAACTGAAATCAGAATTTTTGATGATATAGTTGCATCAAAAGTAGCAATGAAAAATGCCAAATTGTATGTAAATAGAGAAGAAGGTTTTATTGGTACTTCTTTAAAAAGAGACGAATTTGTAGCTGATTGTTCTGATATTGATGATATTATCGTTTTTAGAAGAGATGGTAAAATGATGGTTACTAAAATCGATTCTAAAACCTTTGTAGGTAAGGATATCATTCATATTGCTGTCTTTAAAAAGAAAGACAAACGTACGGTTTATAATTTTATGTATAAAGATGGTGCAAGAGGTCCTAGTTATATGAAACGTTTTGCAGTAACTGCTGTAACTCGTGATAAAGAATACGATTTAACCAATGGTAGCAAAGGCTCTAAAGTTTTGTACTTTTCTGCAAACCCAAATGGAGAAGCAGAAGTGGTTACTATAAATTTAAGAGCAGTTGGTAGTATTAAAAAACTAAAATGGGATATTGATTTTGCTGATTTAGCAGTAAAAGGCAGAAGTGTTCGTGGTAATACAATTACCAAGTTTGCCATTAAAAGTATCGATTTTAAATCAGCAGGTGTATCTACTTTAAAACCTCGTAAAATTTGGTTCGATGAAACTGTACAACGTTTAAATGTTGATGAAAGAGGAGATTTATTAGGCGAATTTAGAGCAGAAGATAAATTGCTAATTGTATCACAAAGTGGAAAAGCAAAAGCTGTAAAACCAGATTTAGCAATGCATTTTGAAGATGATATGATTGTTTTAGAAAAATGGAAACCAAGTAAACCAATTTCTGCCATTTATTTTGATGGCGAAAAAGCAAAATATTACGTAAAACGTTTCTTGATTGAAACTCCAGAAAAAGAAGAACTTTTTATTTCTGAACATCCTAAATCTAAATTAGAAATTGTTGCTACAGATTATAGACCTATTGCAGAAGTGCAATATTCTAAAAGGAGTTTAGAAAATGAAGAAGTTAATTTTGAAGAATTTATTGCAGTAAAAGGCATAAAAGCATTAGGAAATCAATTAACAACTGAGCGAATTAAAAATGTGAATTTGTTAGAATCGCTTCCTTATGAAGAACCAGAAGAAGAAAGTGTAGAAGAGGTAGAGGTAATTGAAGAAGAAGTAATTGAAGAAACTTTACCTTTAGAAGTACCCATAGTAGAAAAACCTGTTGTTCTTGATACTTCTGAGAAAGAAGATAAAAAGAAAGCACTTTTAAAGAAAGCAATTCAAAAGAAAAAAGATAATTCTGATGACGAGAATCAACAGAGTTTGTTTTAAAAAAAATCAGCTATGAAAAAAATCGGATTAATAGGAGGTATAACTCCAGAATCTACCATTTTATATTATCGAATTTTAAATGAATTAAATTCGAATGCTTTAGGTAAACCACATTCTGCCGATGTTGTAATCAATTCTTTTGATTTTGGTGAGATAGCAAATCTACAGAAACAAAATAGATGGGATTTGTTAGATGAAAAAATGGCAAATACTGGAAGAAATTTAGAAAAAGCAGGTGCAACCTGTATCTTAATTTGTGCAAACACTATGCATTTATGTATAGATGCTGTTCGTAAAGCAGTAAAAATTCCTGTTATTCATATTGCAGAAGCAACATCAAAAAAAATTATAGAAAAAAAGTTAAAAAAAGTAATTTTATTAGGTACAAAATATACAATGGAAAAAGATTTTTTTGTTGATATTTTAACTTCATTTGGTATTGAAGCTATAATCCCTGATTTAGAGGATAGAAATTTAATTCATAACGTAATTTATAATGAATTGGCAGATGGTGTAATTAAGCAAACATCAAAAGAGGATTACCTTAAAATTATAAATAAATTATTAGAAAATGGAGCAGAAGGTGTAATTTTAGGTTGTACAGAAATTCCGTTGTTAATAAAACAAGAAGACGTTTCTGTGCCTGTTTTTGATACCACTAAAATACACGCTACAGCTGCCTTTAATTTTTCGGATATTTTAAGAAAACAACAACAAGAGCAGCAACAGCAATAGTTTTAGTATATTTGGTTAATATGCTTATTAAAAGTATTTAATTAAATTAATCGAATTTGCAAACCAACTTAAAGTTTTTTATTTTTTTACTATTCATATCGAGTAGTGTCTTTTCTCAGAATGAGGTTTACTATTTTAAAGATTTTGATAATAGTTTAACAGAAAAAACTATTATTTTAAAAGAATTTAAACCAATTGAGAAATTAATTTTAGAACCACATTCAGAGGCTTCTTTTTGGTTTAAAATTCCTAAATCTGAAGCAAAAGAAGCGTATATTTTTAAAGTTAAGACTCATAGAATTAAGCACTCTAAGGCTTTTCAAAACTTTAAAGAAGTTAAATCTTTAAAAAAAGAACGGTTTTTAGCATATAAATTTAAGAGAAACGAAGATGTATATGTTAAGTTAAATTCAGACTTTGTTTCTTATTTTCCTTTTGAATTAGATAAAGAAGTAGATTCCAATTTTAGAGAAAAATTGATTATAACACTTAACGGATTTTTTTACGGATTTATTTTTTTAATTATAATCTACTCTCTATTATATTACTCTTTCTTTGAAGATAAAACATTTTTGTACTATGCATTATTTTTATCTAGTATTAATTTAATGTTTTTTTTATTAGACGGAACACTTATTTTATTTGGTTTAGATTATAGTTATATCAACCTCTTAATTTTATTAAATTATATTTTAATTTCATTTTATTCTTCTAAGTTTGTTGATTGTTTTCTGAACTTAGATGAGGTTTACCCTAAACTTAAATATTATACTTATACTTTGGGTAGTCTTATTATTGCATTTGTAATAATTTTCTATTTTAATAATAGCCATAACATATTTATTGTATTAAATGTGTTGGTATTTTTATTGTTACTTACTTATTGGTTAAGTGCGCTAGTGTTATTCAATAAAAATAACTTTACAAAGTTATTTGTCCTCGGGTTTGCTATATTATTGTTTTCGGGCTTAGATTCTTTTGTTTTTAGAAATTTAGGAATTTCTATTTTTTCTACTGATGGTTTTAATATAAAACTAGGTGGTATTATACAAATTATAATATTTGGATTTGCTATTTTGTTTAGAGAAAAGCAACTTAGGAAAAAAAATACTTTTATGAAAAAAGAGATTAGAAAATTCTCTAATAAAATAAAAACTAAAAACACCAAAATCGATGCTAAATTAAATAAAGAAAAATTACAATCTTTAAGTGTTAGAGAAAGAGAGATTTTCGATTTAATTTTAAAAGGGAAATCGAATAAAGAAATTTCTACAAAAGCAAATGTATCTATTAATACAGTAAAATTTCATGTTAAAAATATATATGACAAATTACATATAAAAAGCAGGAAAGAAGCTTTAAATTTACCTAAATAGTTGCTTTTTTGTTAAAAATTTAAAGTATACTACCCAAATACTACCTAAATACTACCTGATTTTAGACGCTATTTTTTAAAATTAATACTTAATTTAGTGTGTCTTAAAAAAGTATATATTTAATATCCCCTGTTTATATAGATAAAACCTCAGATTTTTTAAAATCTGGGGTTTTACATTTAAAACATCTTTTCAAAAAATGTTAATTTGTAGTTTAAAAGTAATTCAGGATTTGTAATTTTTATAATATCTTTTAAAACTAAATCTGGTCTTGTTGGTGCCAATTCATAATATATTACTCCACCAGTCTTTCCTTTTTTTGTTGATGGCGTAAAAATATTACCCATTTTAAAAGCAGTAAATTTTGAGTATAATTCATTGCTGCTTAGTAATTGTTCTTTGGATGTAAAGTAACCAGGAGCAATCCAAAATTCTGCATCTGCACCCTTATCAAAAACACTCTCAAAACTTAAAGATAAACTTCCTGTACCTTTTGATGTTTGCCATAAATAATTGCAGTTTGCATCTTTTAAGTACTGAGCCACAAAACTATCTCCAGCAGGTAAATTCCAAATGTCTTTACTCATTATAGCACCAGATAAAATTGTAGGTTTTTTAGTCGATTTTAAAGCAATTTGTTTTGCTTCATTATAATTGACTTCTATTACTTTAAAAATACTATCTGCTTGTTGTTCTTTATCAAATAAAACACCAAAAAATTTAATCCATTCTGCTCTTCCTAAAGGGGTTTCTTCTAACCAATCTCCATTGTAAATAACATTAATTCCTGCTTTTTTTATAGTTGTTAAAGATTTATCAGCAGAAGAAACACTATAGCCAACCACTAATTCTGGCTGTAAATCCAATAGGATTTCAGTATTTAACGAACTTTCTTTACCAATTTCTTGTATTTTTCCAGCATCAATTAAGTTTCTTGTTTTTTCTGATGAAACATATTTAGAATAAGGAAAACCAACAATAGCTGTTTCTTCATTTAACAATTCAACCATTGGTATATGAGTTGTAGATGTAACAACGATTTGCTGAATAGGAGTAAAGATGGTATTTTCTACTTTGGAGTTTTTATCACCTTTTGTTTTAATAGTGTACTCTGCAACTTCATTAGAACCTTTATAAGCTGATTTTATAATTAGCTTTTTAGTTCCATGATCATTAATAATATCAAAACCTTTAGCATATTTTATGTCGCTTTTCGATTTTATAACAACTTTTGTAGCTTCTTTTTTACAAGAAATTATAACTAATAATATCAAAAAAAAGAACGCTTTTATAAAACGCTCTTTTTTAATTATTTCTCTTTTTAAAATCATTTTTTCTAAAATTTTCTAATAATATATTAAGAATAAACTTGATTTTCTTGTTCTTGCACTCTAATAAAAGTGGTTCTTTTGGTCAATTCTTTTAATCTTTTAGCACCAACGTAAGTACAAGTAGATCTTATTCCGCCTAAAATATCAATAACCGTATTTTCTACATCCCCTTTAAAAGGGACTTCTACAGTTTTGCCTTCAGAAGCTCTATAGTTGGCAACACCTCCAGCATGTTTATTCATAGCAGTTTCTGAGCTCATACCGTAAAAAGCTTTGAATTTTTCGCCATTTTTTTCTATCAAATCTCCACCACTTTCTGTATGCCCAGAAAACATACCACCCAACATTACAAAATCTGCACTACCACCAAAAGCTTTAGCAACATCACCAGGAATTTTACAACCACCATCAGAAATAATTTGTCCTCCCATTCCATGAGCAGCATCAGCACATTCAATGATAGCAGATAACTGTGGATAACCAACACCAGTTTTAACACGTGTTGTACAAACTGAACCAGGTCCAATACCAACTTTTACAATATCTGCGCCAGATAAAAGTAATTCTTCAACCATTTCACCAGTAACTACATTACCTGCAATAATTATTTTATTCGGATGGTTTTTACGCATTTTTTGAACAAAATTCACAAAATGTTCAGAATATCCGTTAGCAACATCAATACAAATAAAGTTTATTTGAGGAAACTCGTCTAAAATCATTTTTACTTTTTCAGAATCGTCTTTTCCTGTACCTGTACTAACAGCAATATTTTTTAAGATTTCTTCGGATGAATTCGATGCAAAATCACGCCATTCGTCTAAAGAATAATGTTTATGTACAGCTGTAAATAATTTGTGTTTTGCCAATTCTGTTGCCATTTCAAAGGTGCCAACAGTATCCATATTTGCAGCCATTATAGGTATTCCTTTCCAAACTACATCACTATGTAAAAACTTAAATTCTCTTTCTAAAGTAACTTGTGATCGCGATTTTAATGTAGATCGTTTAGGGCGAATCATAACATCTTTAAATCCTAATTTTAAATCATTTTCAATTCTCATATATCAGATTATTATTAAAGTTTAAAGATATAAAAATACAAAACGATTTTATTAGATTCTTGATAAGAATACTTATACATTTGCAAAGATTTTGGTTTTGATGTAAGATTTGTTTTGCATTAAATTAAAAGGGAATCTGGTTTAAAGCCAGAACTGTACCCGCAACTGTAAGTTTATGCTGATTTTTTATCAGCACCTTTTTAAAAGGATGTTATTAATTCTTATGCCACTGACATTTTAAGTTGGGAAGGTCTAATAACATAGAAACGAGTCAGGAGACCTGCCTTAATCATAATTTTAATTTAATCTTCGGGATAAAGATTTGATAAAAATATGAAGTTAAAACAGAGTTTGTTTGTTGTTTTTTGGTTTTTTGTTGCTTGTAATTTACAGGCTCAAAAAGATACGATTGCTATAAAACTAGATGCTTTTTCACTATCAATATTAAAAGTGAAAGATTTTTCTAAAGGTTATAGTCGTATTTTAATTTCTGATAGTTTAGCAATTAAAAATATTAAATCGTTAACAGATGTTTTACGATTTAATTCGTTTATTTATTTTAAAGAGAATGGTTTAGGTATGGTTTCTTCACCATCTTTTAGAGGTACAAACGCTTCTCAAACAGCTGTTATTTGGAACGGAATAAACATTAATTCTCAATTAAATGGACAGACAGATTTTAATATAGTTTCTGCAAATTCTTACGATAATGTTGTAGTTAGAAGTGGAGGAGGAAGTGTTTTGTATGGAAGTGGTGCTATTGGTGGTACAGTTCATTTAAGCAATACAATTACTTTTAAAAAAGAAACTAAAAACAACCTTCTTTTAAAATATGGGAGTTTTAATACACAACATTTAAGTTACGATTTTGTAAAGTCTGATGAAAAAATGTACTTAAATATTGGTTTGGGTTATAATGCTTCTAATAACGATTTTAAATATTTGAATTCTAATTTAAAGAATGATAATGGAGCTTTTTACAATTACAATTTTGATGTAAATTATGGTTATAAAATTGATGCTAAAAATCAGCTAAAGTTTTACAATTCTTCTTTCTTTTCTAAAAGAGATTTGTCTAGAACTTTAAATGCACCTTCTAACGATTCTTATAAAGATATAAGTTTAAAAAACTTGTTAGAATGGAGTCATTTTTTATCAGCAAAAGAAAACATAACAACAAGAGTCGCTTACCTTTTTGATGAGTTTAAATATTATGATAACAAAGAAAATTTAGATAACTTTTCTATTGGTAGTACCAAAATAAAAATTGCACAAGTAGATTATAATAATGCTATTTCTAGAAAAGTAAAAATAAATGGAATTCTTGGTTTTGAAACGGCAAAAGCAGAAGGGACAAGCTTTTTTACACATCAAAGAAATATTATTTCGTCAGTTTTTTCTTTAAATCATCAGCTTACAAACAGTTTAAGTTATGGTATTCAGTTTAGAAAAGAGTTTCAAAAAGATTTTGATGCTCCCTTTTTATATTCTTTAGGTGTAGAGCAGAAAATCAATAAAAATTATACGTTATCTTTTAATACTTCAAAGAATTTTAGAATACCTACTTTTAATGATTTGTATTGGAATCCTGGAGGAAATCTTGATTTAAAATCAGAAAACTCTTATCAATTTGAAATAGGAAATGCCATTAATTTTAAGAAATTTCAATTTCAGTTAAACGGATTTTTTATAAAATCTAAAGATTTAATTCAATGGATACCAAATGATTCAGGTGTTTGGAGTCCTGTAAATGTAAATGAAACAAAAAATATAGGTTTAGAGTTTTCTGCAAACTATAAAACATCTTTCAGAAATCATTCTTTAGTAATAAATGCGAATTATTCTTATACAAGCGCAAAAGATTTAGAAACGAATACTCAATTAATTTATGTGCCAAAAAATAGAGCAAATTTTCTGGTAGATTATAATTATAAAAACTTTAATGTTTATTATCAATCTTTAATAAATGATGAAGTAACTTTTTTGATTGATACAATTCCTGCTTATTCAGTTTCTAATGTTGGATTTAATTATCAATTATCAGCCGTAAAAAATAAACCAAATATTGGGTTTAAAATAAATAATTTATACAATTCTTTTTATCAAAATACTTTAAGCAGGCCAATGCCTGGAGTCAATTTTCAATTAACAACAAATTTAAATTTTTAAAATGATGAATATCAAAAAGACAATTTTTTTAGTAGCATTATCAGGTGTGTTATTTTCTTCCTGTAACAATAATGATGGTGAAGATTTACCAAAAGGAGATTATGAAAACGGAATTTTAATAGCAAATGAAGGTGCTTTTTCTGGAGGAACAGGAACTATTAATTTTATTTCTGATGATTATTTAACAGAAGAATCTACTATTTATAGTTCTTTAAATGGAGAAAATATTGGTACAATTTTACAATCTATAGGTTTTAATGGAGATGATGCTTATTTAGTGGCAAATGTTGGTAATAAAATTTCTATAGCTGATAGATATACTATGGAAAAAATTACTGAAATATCTCAAGGTCTAAGTAATCCAAGGTATATTGCTTTTGCAAATGGTAAAGGATACGTTACAAATTGGGGAGAAGGTGGTGATGCTACAGATGATTATATTGCTGTTGTAGATTTAGCTTCTAACACAATTTCTACAACAATTTCTGTGGCAGAAGGTCCTGAACAAGTTATTGCAGATGGTAATACTATTTATGTTTCTCACAAAGGTGGTTGGGGTTCTGGTAATACAATTTCAGTAATTGATACAACTTCAGATTCTGTAATATCTACAATTACTGTTGGTAATGTGCCAGATGAAATGATAATTGATAATAGTGGGAATTTAGTAGTTTCTTGCGAAGGAAGTGCTTGGAGTACTCCAGAACTTTTAGGAAGTTTAGTAACTGTAAACACCAGTACAAATACTGTTAGTTCTACTATAGATTTTGCTTCAGGTTTTCATCCAGGAAATATGGTTTTGAGTGATGCTAATATTTATCTTTCTACTTCTTCTGATGTATATCAAATGAGTGAAAGTGCATCAGTAGTTCCTACTTCTTCAATTATTTCTACTACAGTTTATGGGATGTCTGTAAATGATGGTAAAATTTATGTTACAGATGCAAAGGATTATGCCTCAAATGGAACATTAAAAATATTTGATGCTTCTTCTTTTATTGAATTGAAGGAGTTTACAGTTGGTTTAATACCTGGTAAAGTTTATTTCAATTAATAGATAATTTCCCCCAATTTTATGAAGCTTTTGGCTTTATAAAAACTATCCTTCTTTTCGTTAAGAAGGATTTTTTTTGATTATAAAAGTTTTTTTACTTCATTTTTAATAAAAGAAATCGCTGTTTCAGTAGGTGGTAAGGTTTTAGAATAATCTATTAAAACGTTCTCTCTAAAATCATTGGCAGAGTTAGCAGTTTCTGCTGATTGCTGTAGCTTATTTATTATGGCTCTTTTTGTAGCAATAATTGCTGTCCAAACTTCATCAGAAATATAAATTTGTTGCACTAAATTATGCTCAAATTCTTGATCTATGTTTGCAATTAATAACTTTAAATAATCAGATGTGTTTTCTGATATTGGTTTAATTCTTACCAACATTTTTACAGGATTTATACGCTCGCAAAACAGTAACATTCTTTCGTAAGCTTGTAATTTAATTGGCAAAGATTCTTTCTTTTTCTCAGCCATTAATGCAAGTTTCTTTTCGGTATTTTGTTGTTTTAAAAAACCGTTAAACATATAATATGCAACAAAACCTGTAACTGCAGCAGGTAAAATATAAGCAATACTTTCTAAGATTTTATCTTCCATTATTTATATAAAATTTAAGAGGTACAAATATAAAATTCCTAAAAAGACAGCAAAACCAAAACTTAATAAAGTACCAATTAATATGTATTCTGTAAGTTTTCTGTCTTTAGATGATGTTAAATCGCCAAATCTAAAAACGGATTTAGCAGCCAATAAAAATCCAATACTTTCCCAATGATTGGTAATTACAAAAGTAAACACAAAAAGGCGTTCTAAAATCCCTATATATCTACCAGCTTTAGCTAAAGAATCATCATTTTCTTTTTTGCTCTCAGGGTTCCATTGCGTAATAATTATTTTAATAATAATTGCTGAAACAAACACAACCATCAAAATAAAAATCAATAATAATAACGTTTTTTCTGTGATAGTATTTTCTATGGATAATTGAAAATCTTCATAGAAAGATGCTGCAATCATCAGCATAAAAAGATGTAAAACTTGATCTATAAAAAACCAAATTCGTTTTGTTTTTTTCTTTTGAAGATATAATTTTAAAAGATCTATACTATAATGAGAAGCAATAATAAACAGAAAACCTAGCCAATATTGTTGTAGATCAAACAAAAGAATTATCAATAAAGATAAAGCGTGTAGAGCTATATGAAAATATAAGTATAAAGATTTTACTTTCTTTTTTTCTTTATCATTTACCCATTTTTCTGGTTGAAAAACAAAATCACCTAAAATATGTGCCAATAAGAACTTTAAAAATAGGAGCATTAGTTTACTGTTTTTTGATTGATTAATGTTCTGTATAGTTGCTCTAATTGTAAAATTTCATCCAAACCTGCTCTTTTTCTACGTTCGCTAGCACTACTTTCTGAGATGTTTAATTCTTTGGCAATTATTTTCTGAGTTACTGTTGGCTTATTTAAGTACATTTCTACAAAAGTGGCAGAATTTATAGTCCAATTGTCCATAGTTAATAAAGCTAAAGCTAAAGCAGTGTTTAAGATATTATCAAATTCAGGCCAAGGAGTTTTAAATGCTAGATTTTGTTTTTTTAGAATGTTGTCAAAAGCAAATCCGCTGTTTATAAAAGCTTCTCCATTTCCTTCTGTAATATTTTTAAAAGCTTCGTTTTTTGCTCCAATTCCAATAGCAATTCTAACATCTAAATTTTTAATTTTCTTTAAAGCTGTCTTTAATTTTATGGCAAATAATAAGGCGTTTTCTATCGAATTAATTTCTATTTGAAAACTGTCTCCTCTAAAAATTTCCCAAGTTTTTGGCGATGTTCCAACAGTATTAAATGCATCTTTTAAAATAGGTAACCACAGATGTGTAGCTACATTTCTAGAGTTTATAATATCGCCTGTTAAAATGCTTGTCATTGTAAATTTTTAGTAAAAATACTTTTTTTATTGTCAATTTCAAAATTATTCGGGTTTTAAGACGAATTTTAATAAATTCGGGTTTTAAGACGAATTCTAGTTAATTCGGGTTGTAGAACGAATATTTGTATAATAATTTGTGAATAAAAACTAACAAGGTTACTTTATAAAAACGAATAGTTTGGTTAATTTCACCTTTTTAAATTCTTTCAAAATTTACTATTGAATACCTATTTAAATACTTTAAACGAAGCACAAAAACAGGCTGTCTTACAAAAAGATGGCCCAATGATAATTATTGCAGGAGCAGGTTCTGGTAAAACACGTGTTTTAACCTACAGAATAGCGCATTTAATGCAATCTGGTGTAGATTCTTTTAACATTTTATCGCTAACTTTTACCAATAAAGCAGCTCGTGAAATGAAAGAAAGAATTGCAGGAGTTGTAGGCCAAAGTGAAGCAAAAAACCTTTGGATGGGAACTTTTCACTCGGTTTTTGCAAGAATTTTAAGATCAGAAGCAGACAAATTAGGTTTTCCAAGCAATTTTACAATTTACGATTCACAAGATTCAGTTCGATTAATATCAACAATTATTAAAGAAATGAATTTAGATAAAGAACGCTATAAACCAAAGCAGATTTTAGGACGAATTTCATCTTTCAAAAATAGCTTAATAACAGTTAGAGCGTATTTTAATAATTCTGATTTGCAAGAAGCAGATTTACACGCAAGCAGACCAAAAGTTGGTGATATTTATAAAGAATATGTAGACAGATGTTTTAAATCTGGTGCAATGGATTTTGATGATTTATTGTTAAGAACTAATGAATTGTTGGCGCGTTTTCCAGATGTTTTAGCAAAATATCAAGACAGATTTAGATATATTATGGTAGATGAGTATCAAGATACAAACCACTCACAATATATAATTGTAAGAGCTTTAGCAGATAAATTTGGTAATATTTGTGTGGTTGGTGACGATTCTCAGAGTATTTATAGTTTTAGGGGTGCAAATATTCAGAATATCTTAAATTTTCAAAAAGATTATCCAGATGTAAAAACCTTTAAATTAGAGCAAAATTATAGATCAACAAAAAATATTGTAAACGCAGCAAACTCTGTAATAGCAAGAAATAAAACCAAATTAGATAAAGAAGTTTGGACCTCTAATGATCCAGGAGATTCTATAAATGTAATGCGAACTATTTCTGATGGTGAAGAAGGGCGTTTTGTAGCACAATCCATTTGGGAAAACCAAATGAATCATCAATTAACATCAGATAATTTTTGTGTTTTATATAGAACAAATTCACAATCTAGAGCTATAGAAGATGCGTTAAGAAAGAAAAATATTGATTATAAAATTTATGGTGGAATCTCATTTTATCAAAGAAAAGAGATAAAAGATATTTTATCATATTTAAGAATTTTAATCAACCCAAATGATGAAGAAGCACTAAAAAGAATTATCAATTATCCTGCAAGAGGAATTGGAGCAACAACTATTGATAGACTTACTATAGCTGCAAATCATTATAAAAAATCAATTTTCGAAATCATAAAATATATTGATAAAATCGATATTAAAATAAATTCTAGCACCAAAAATAAACTACAGAATTTTATGAATATGATTTTGCGTTTTCAAATAGAATCGCAAACAAAAAATGCTTTTGAAATTGCAGAAACTGTTGTAAAAGAAACTAGATTAATTAAAGATTTAGAAAAAGATGGTACACCAGAAGCTGTAAGTAAAGTAGAAAACGTTCAAGAACTTTTAAACGGAATTAAAGATTTTATTACAGATAAAATAGAAGAAGGTGCAGATGCTTCTTTAACTACATTTTTAGAAGATGTTGCTTTGGCTACAGATTTCGATGCTAAAAAAGACGAAGAAAAACCAAGTGTTTCTTTAATGACCATTCATCAATCTAAAGGTTTAGAGTATTTATATGTGTACATTGTTGGTTTAGAAGAAAATTTATTTCCTTCTGCAATGAGTATGAATACTAGGAGTGAGCTAGAAGAGGAGCGTAGATTATTTTACGTAGCATTAACAAGAGCAGAAAAGGTTGCCTATTTAAGTTATGCTCAAACACGTTACAGATGGGGTAAATTAGTAGATGCAGAACCAAGTCGTTTTTTAGAAGAAATAGACGATCAATATTTACATTATATTACTCCAAAAGTACCAGAACCAAGTGTTAATCGTTTTGTTGATAAAAGTATTTTTGATGATGCACCAAAAGGTATACGCTTTCAAAAACCAATTCAACGTAAAAAAATGGAGCGTGATTTGGCCAAAAAGAAAGAAGTGATAATTCCTAAAAACTTAAAAAAAGTATCACAAGCTATACCAAAAACCAATTTATTTGATACTACAGTTGCAGTTGGCAATATTGTAGAACATAATAGATTTGGTGCAGGAGAAGTTATTGCATTAGAAGGTAAAGGACCAAATAAAAAAGCAGAAATTAAATTTAGCACGGTAGGTAAAAAGAAATTATTGCTACAATTTGCTAAATTAAAAGTGATTGGATAAAAAATCCGATTAGAAAACAAAAATAAAGTGTTATTTTGCAACATTAAATAACTACAAATTATAAATTGTCAGTTCAAGTGTATCGAATTTACTTCGGATAAACCAAGAACACACTTCACAAAAATAAATAAATGACATTCGATTTAGAATATAATTCAGAAAGAACATTAATGATAATTCCAGAATATGGTAGACATATTCAGAAATTGGTAAATCATTGTGTAGCTTTAGAAACCAAAGAAGAAAGAGATAAAATGGCAAAAGCCATTGTAGATGTTATGGGTAATTTACAACCACATTTACGAGATGTTCCAGATTTTAAACACAAATTATGGGATCAATTATATATAATGTCTGAGTTTAAGTTAGATGTAGAATCACCTTATCCACAGCCATCAAAAGAAGAATTACAAGAAAAACCAGAAGGTTTAGCTTATCCAAAATCAGCATCAAGATATCGTTATTATGGTAACAACATACAAACAATGATAGATGTTGCTTTAAGTTGGGAAGAAGGTGAGAAAAAGGAAGCTTTGGTGTTTACCATTGCAAATCATATGAAAAAATGTTATTTAAATTGGAATAAAGATACTGTAGATGACGCTGTGATTTTTAAACATTTATATGACTTATCTGATGGAAAAATAGATTTAAGAAATACAGAAGAAGAATTAACAGAAAGTAAAAATCTATTGAAAAAAAGGAATTCTCAAGGACAAAATCATTCTAAGAGCAATCATAAGAAACAACACCACAATCATAAAAACAGAAAAAGATATTAAGTAATGGCATCGTTTAAAATTGAAGGTGGTCATAAATTAAATGGAACCATCACTCCACAAGGAGCAAAAAATGAAGTTTTACAGATACTTTGTGCAGTTCTATTAACTCCAGAAAAAGTTACAGTTCATAATGTTCCAGATATTATTGATGTTAACAAACTAATTTTTATTTTAGGAGAATTAGGTGTTAAAGTAGAAAAATTAAGTAGTAATTCTTACGCTTTTCAAGCGGATGAAGTAAATTTAGGATATTTAGAATCTCCAGAATTTAAGAGAGATGGTAGCTCTTTACGTGGTTCTATTATGCTTGTAGGGCCAATGTTGGCAAGATTTGGTAAAGGATATATACCTAAACCTGGTGGAGATAAAATAGGTCGTAGAAGATTAGATACACATTTTGAAGGTTTTACAAATTTAGGTGCTTTTTTTAGATATAATAAAGAAGAATCTTTTTATGGAGTAGAAGCAGAAGAGTTATTTGGTACAGATATGTTATTAGATGAAGCCTCTGTAACTGGTACTGCTAATATTTTAATGGCTGCAGTTTTAGCAACAGGTACAACAACTATATATAATGCAGCTTGCGAACCTTATATTCAACAATTATGTAAAATGTTGAATTCTATGGGTGCAAACATAACAGGTGTTGGTTCTAACTTATTAACCATTATTGGTGTAGATACTTTAGGAGGGTGTGAGCATACAGTTTTACCAGATATGATTGAGATAGGTTCTTGGATTGGTGTTGCTGTAATGACACGTTCAGCATTAACAATAAAAAATGTTAGTTGGGAAAATTTAGGGCAAATACCAAATGTTTTTGCTAAATTAGGGATTGAATTCGAGAAAATAGGGGATGATATATTTATTCCAGAACAAGAATCATATGAAATTCAGAATTACATAGATGGTTCTGTTTTAACTGTTTCAGATGCTCCTTGGCCAGGTTTTACACCAGATTTATTGAGTATTGTTTTGGTTATTGCAACACAAGCAAAAGGTACAGTTTTAATACATCAAAAAATGTTTGAGAGTCGTTTGTTTTTTGTTGATAAATTAATTGATATGGGTGCTAAAGTTATTCTTTGCGATCCACATAGAGCAACTGTTATAGGCCAGAATTTTGAAAGTACATTAAAAGCAACAACTATGACTTCTCCAGATATTAGAGCTGGAATCTCATTATTAATTGCTGCCTTATCAGCAAAAGGAACATCAATAATTCATAATATTGAACAAATTGATAGAGGTTACGAAAATATAGAAGCGCGTTTAAAATCAATAGGCGCTAAAATTGAAAGAATTTAAAAATTGATATAAAATTTAATTGCTAGAAAAAGTTTCAAAAAAAATGAAAGTGAAAAAGTTTTATTATTAACTTAATTAAACTTTAAAAAAATGATTAGAAACTTATGGAAAGAAGAATGGAAAGACATTCAATTTGATGAAAAGATTTCGACGAAGAAGAAGTTTAAAATTTCTAATTATGGACGAATCATTAAATCGAGTAATGGAAAAGAAATTCTAAAAAGACAAACTTATATTAATGGGTATGAAACCATTTCTGTAAGACAAGTAGTAAACAAAAAATCTACAAGTAGGTATGTACATAAACTTGTGGCACAACATTTTTTACCCAAAGAAAATGATGACCAACTTTATGTAATCCATTTAGATTATGATAAAACAAATAATGTTTTAGAAAATTTAAAATGGGCTACAAAAAGAGAAAAAGAGTTGCATCAATTTAATCACCCAAATTGGGAGAATGTTGTTAAAAAAAGAAGTAAGAATATTGGTAAACTAACCGAAGGAAAGGTTAAAATTATTAAAAGGCAACTTAAAAATAATAGAACAAGAATTACTATGATCGCCAAACGTTTTGGTGTTTCAGATATGCAAATTCATAGAATAAAGACTGGTGAAAATTGGTCGCATATTAAAATTTAAGAATATTAAATAGTGTCAAATTGACACTATTTTTTTGTTGGCAACATTTTTGACAATAAATTGTGTACAATTTAACGATTACAAAGAAATGAGTAAGAAAGAAGATATAAAAGAAGAAGAAATTAGCAACGAGCAAGAAACTGCACAAGTAGAAGAAAATCAAGAAGTTGAAACAGAATCTGTAAAAGATGAGCCTACAACTGAAGAATTAGTTCAGGTAGAAAAAGATAAGTTTTTACGTCTTTTTGCTGAGTTTGAAAACTATAAAAAAAGAACAACTAGAGAAAGAATCGAATTATTTAAAACAGCAGGTCAGGAATTAATGACATCTTTACTGCCAGTTGTAGATGATTTTGAGCGTGCTTTGACACATATCGAAGAAGATAAAGAAGCAGAAGAGTTAAGAAAAGGTGTTTTATTAATCTATAATAAATTCTACAACACTTTAGAGCAAAAAGGTTTATCTAGAATAGAAACTAAAACTGGAGATACTTTTGATGCTGAAATTCACGAAGCAATTACACAAATTCCTGCTCCGTCAGAAGATTTAAAAGGAAAAATAATTGATTGTGTAGAAAAAGGTTACAAGTTAGGTGATAAAGTAATTCGTTACCCAAAAGTAGTAATAGGACAGTAATTAGTATTCAGTACACAGTAAGCAGTAGCCAGTAATTTACTGACTGCTCACTGAAAACTGCAAACTGCAAACTAAAAATAATGGCAAAACAAGATTTTTACGAAATATTAGGCATTTCTAAATCAGCTTCAAAAGCAGAAATTAAGAAGGCTTACAGAAAAATGGCAATAAAATATCATCCAGATAAAAACCCTGGAGATACTACAGCAGAAGAAAATTTTAAAAAAGCTGCAGAAGCTTACGAAATTTTGAGCGACGAAAACAAAAAAGCAAGATACGATCAATATGGTCACGCTGCTTTTGATGGTCCTCAAGGTGGAGGAGGCTTTGGAGGTGGTGGTATGAATATGGATGACATATTTAGCCAGTTTGGAGACATCTTTGGAGGCGGTGGTTTTGGCGGCTTTGGTGGTGGAGGCCAAAGACAAGCTAGAGTAAAAGGGAGCAATATGCGTATTCGTGTTAAGCTTACTTTAGAAGAGATTGCAAAAGGAGTTGAGAAAAAAGTAAAAGTTCGTAGAAAAGTACAAGCAAGTGGTGTAAAGTATAAAACTTGTACAACTTGTAATGGTTCTGGTCAAGTTATGAGAGTAACCAATACTATATTAGGTAGAATGCAAACTGCAACCACTTGTAGTACGTGTTCTGGAGCAGGAGAAATTATTAGCTCTAAACCAAATGGAGCAGATGCTCAAGGTATGGTTGTAAAAGAAGAAACTGTACCAATTAATATCCCTGCAGGTGTAACAGAAGGTGTACAATTAAAAGTAGGTGGTAAAGGAAACGATGCTCCTGGTAAAAATTCAATTTCGGGAGATTTATTAGTTTTAATAGAAGAAATACCGCACGAAACTTTAAAAAGAGAAGGTACTAACATTCATTACGATTTATATGTAAACTTTTCTGAAGCCGTTTTAGGAACAAGCAAAGAAGTAGAAACCGTAACAGGTAAAGTAAAAATTAAAATTGATGCAGGTACACAATCTGGAAAAATTTTAAGATTAAAGGGTAAAGGTTTACCAAGTATAGAACGTTATGGAACAGGAGATTTCTTAATTCATACCAATGTTTGGACACCTCAAGAATTGAATAAAGAACAGAAACAATTTTTCGAAAAAATGTTAGATGATGATAATTTTTCACCAAACCCTAACAAATCAGACAAATCATTTTTTGAGAAGGTAAAAGATATGTTTTCTTAAAAAAGTATTAAAAACAGAAAAAAAGACTGCAAATTTTATCAAAAATGTTTTTTTATAAAACTTTTTAGTATATATTTGTAATGTTGTTGAGAGATCAATAACACTTTTTCTTTTTCATAGCAATTTTTCCCACTCAAATTTTATTTGAGTGGGTTTTTTTATAAATTAAAAAGAAATACATTTGAAAAATATTTAGCAGACTTATCTTATCGTCCAGAATTTACTTCTGGGAGGAAAGTCCGGACACCAAAGAGTATTCATAGCGGATAACATCCGTCCAACGTAAGTTGAGGACAAGTGCAACAGAAAGCAAGTACAGTTAGGCTGTAGTGAAACCAGGTAAACTCTATGAGGTGCAATGTCATGTAAATTAGAGCTTGAGAGCTACTCGCTCGATTCTAAAGGGTAGGCAGATAGATTCTAAGAGTAATTTTAGAACTAGATAAATGATAAGAGCCTTTGTAAAAGGAACAGAATTCGGCTTATTAGTCTGCTTTATATTTTTTATTTATTTCACACCTTTCTTCCTAATTTGTTGAATTATATGTAGATATTAAAAAAATAGTTTTTTTTTATTCATTAATTATACCAATCTATTATTTATCTTTCAAATTCAATATTAATGCTGTAATTTTGCTTGCGTAGACCTATTATTATAATATAGTTTAACTACATATTCTAATCATTTAGATTAGTATCATAATTTTTAATAATATTAAGATAATAAGCTACAAAAAATAACCAAAAAGAATTCTATAATATATTTTATGAGCATTTACAACGATTACCTTAAGGAGATTGAAGAGAGAAAACAACAAGGCCTTCATCCTAAACCTATTGATGGTGCTGAATTGCTAAGCGCAATTATTACACAGATTAAAGATTTAAATAACGAACATAGAGATGATTCTCTTAATTTCTTTATTTATAATGTTTTACCAGGAACCACGAGTGCTGCAGTTGTAAAAGCAAAATTCTTAAAAGAAATTATTTTAGAACAAGAAGTTGTTAAAGAAATTACTCCAACTTTTGCTTTCGAACAATTATCACACATGAAAGGTGGTCCTTCTGTAGAAGTATTATTAGATATTGCTTTAGGAAGTGATGAAGCAAAAGCGAACCAAGCTGCAGAAGTTTTAAAAACACAGGTTTTTCTTTACGATGCAGATACAAATCGATTAGAAGAAGCATTTAATAATGGAAGCAAAATTGCAAGAGAACTTATAGAAAGTTATGCTAACGCAGAGTTTTTTACCAAACTACCAGAGATTGAAGAAGAAATAGAAATTGTAACTTTTGTTGCAGGAGTTGGTGATATTTCTACGGATTTATTATCTCCAGGAGCAGATGCGCATTCAAGATCAGATCGTGAGTTACATGGTCAATGTATGTTTGAGCATAATAAAGAAATGCAGAATGAATTATTAGCATTAAAAGAAAAGCATCCAAATAAACGTGTGATGTTAATTGCTGATAAAGGAACAATGGGAGTTGGTTCTTCAAGAATGTCTGGTGTAAATAATGTTGCATTATGGACAGGTATTTCTTCAAGCCCTTATGTACCATTTATTAATATTGCACCAGTAATTGCTGGTACAAATGGTATTGCCCCAATTTTCTTAACAACAGTTGGTGTAACTGGTGGTATTGGTATCGATTTAAAAAACTGGGTAAAGCAACAAGATGCTAAAGGAAATACTATTGTAGATGAAGATGGAGAGCCAATCTTAAAAGAAAAATATTCTGTTGCTACAGGTACAGTATTTACTATAAATACAAAAACTAAAGAATTATTAAAAGATGGAGAAGTAGTTAAAGATATTTCTACAGCTTTAACACCACCAAAAAAAGAATTTATTAAAGCAGGAGGTTCTTATGCTGTTGTTTTTGGTAAAAAATTACAAACATTTGCTTGTAAAGTTTTAGGAAAAGATGTTCCTCAAGTTTATGCAGTTGCAAAAGAAGTTTCTATAGAAGGTCAAGGTTTAACTGCTGTTGAGAAAATTTTCAACAGAAATGCTGTAGGAACTACTCCAGGAAAAACATTACATGCTGGTTCTAACGTAAGAGTAGAAGTAAACATTGTAGGTTCTCAAGATACTACAGGTTTAATGACTTCTCAAGAATTAGAGATGATGGCTGCAACAGTTATTTCTCCTATTGTAGATACTGGTTACCAATCAGGATGTCATACAGCTTCTGTTTGGGATGATAAGTCTAAAGCTAACATTCCAAGATTAATGAAGTTTATGAACGACTTTGGTTTAGTTACTGCACGTCATCCAGAAGGGAACTACCATGCAATGACAGATGTGATTCATAAAGTTTTAAATGATCTTGCTGTTGATGATTGGGATGTTATTATTGGTGGAGATTCACATACACGTATGGCAAAAGGAGTTGCTTTTGGTGCAGATTCAGGTACTGTTGCTTTAGCTTTAGCAACTGGTGAGGCTACAATGCCAATTCCAGAGTCTGTAAAGGTTACTTTTAAAGGTGAAATGAAGCCTTATATGGATTTTCGTGACGTGGTTCACGCTACGCAACAGCAGATGTTAGAGCAGTTTGATGGGGAAAATGTTTTTCAAGGTAAAATTATTGAAGTACATATTGGTACTTTAACTTCAGATCAAGCATTTACATTTACAGATTGGACTGCTGAAATGAAAGCAAAAGCATCTATTTGTATTTCTGAGGATGAAACTTTAATAGAATCATTAGAAATCTCTAGAGATCGTATTCAAATTATGATTGACAAGGGAATGGATAATCCTAAGCAAGATTTAAAAGGTTTAGTTGATAAAGCTAATACACGTATTATAGAAATTAAAACGGGTACAAAATCAGCATTAAAGCCAGATGCAGATGCTAAATATTATCAAGAAGTTGTTATTGACTTAGACAAGATTATTGAGCCAATGATTGCTGATCCAGATGTATATAATGAAGATGTTTCTAAACGTTACACTCACGATTGTATAAATCCATTATCTTTTTATGGAGGAGTTAAAAAAGTAGATTTAGGATTTATAGGATCTTGTATGATTCATAAAGGAGATATGCAAATTTTAGCTCAAATGTTAAAAAATATTGAAAAACAACAAGGTAAAGTTGTTTTTAATGCACCTTTAGTAGTTGCACCACCAACATATAATATTGTTGATGAGTTAAAAGCAGAAGGAGATTGGGATGTTTTAGTAAAATACTCAGGTTTTGAATTTGATGATAGTGCTCCAAAAGGTTTAGCACGTACAAAGTATGAGAATATGTTATACTTAGAGCGTCCTGGATGCAACTTATGTATGGGTAATCAAGAAAAAGCTGAAGCAGGAGATACTGTAATGGCTACTTCTACACGTTTATTCCAAGGAAGAGTTGTAAGAGATACTGATGAGAAAAAAGGAGAATCTTTATTATCTTCTACACCAGTAGTAGTATTATCTACAATATTAGGAAGAACTCCTACTATTGAAGAATATCAAGCTGCTGTAGACGGAATTGTTCTAACGAAGTTTAAGCCTTCTACTAAACAATTAGTAAACTAATAAGTAAGATTTTAAACTTAAATATTTTAAAAGCCTAAATCATCGATTTAGGCTTTTTTTTTGCATAAACCATTCCTATATTATAATCATTCTATTTTATACCTATCTTTTTTATAAAAACTCAATATTTTGTATCTTAGATTTTTAACAAACACAAAAACAAGAAATCTTATGGCATTTGATATTGATATGATTAAGCAGGTCTATGAAAGTATGACTGAAAGAGTTGATGCAGCTCGTAAAATTACTGGCAAACCATTAACCTTGTCAGAAAAGATCTTATATTCTCATTTATGGGAAGGTATGCCTACAAGTGCATTTACAAGGGGTAAAGATTATGTAGATTTTGCTCCAGATAGAATTGCTTGCCAAGATGCAACAGCACAAATGGCTTTGTTACAATTTATGCAAGCAGGTAAACCAAAAGTAGCTGTGCCAACAACTGTACATTGTGATCACTTAATTCAAGCAAAAGAAGGAGCAGCAAAAGATTTAAAACACGCAAATAGTACAAGTAGTGAAGTGTTTAATTTCTTAGAATCAGTTTCTAATAAATACGGAATTGGTTTTTGGAAACCAGGTGCAGGTATTATTCATCAAGTTGTTCTAGAAAACTATGCCTTTCCTGGAGGAATGATGATTGGTACAGATTCACATACTGTAAATGCTGGTGGTTTAGGAATGGTGGCTATTGGCGTTGGTGGTGCAGATGCTGTAGATGTTATGGCTGGTATGGCTTGGGAATTAAAATTCCCAAAATTAATTGGTGTAAAATTAACAGGTAAACTGTCTGGATGGACCGCTCCAAAAGATGTAATTCTTAAAGTTGCAGACATTTTAACGGTAAAAGGTGGTACAGGTGCAATTGTAGAATATTTTGGACCTGGTGCAACATCAATGTCTTGTACAGGTAAAGGTACAATTTGTAATATGGGAGCAGAAATTGGTGCAACAACATCAACCTTTGGTTATGATGATTCTATGGAACGTTACTTACGTGCAACTGATAGAGCAGATGTTGCTGATGCTGCAAATACAATAAAAGATTATTTAACTGCAGATGCAGAAGTTTATGAAAGCCCAGAAGAATATTTTGATCAGGTTATCGAAATTAATTTATCAGAATTAGGGCCATTATTAAACGGACCTTTTACACCAGATTTATCTACAACAGTGGGTTCTGCTATGACAAAAAAAGCAAATGCTAATGATTGGCCTTTAACTGTAGAATGGGGATTAATTGGTTCTTGTACAAATTCATCTTACGAAGATTTATCAAGAGCATCATCCATAGCACAACAAGCCATTGATAAAGGTTTAAAAACAAAAGCTGAATTTGGTATTAATCCAGGTTCTGAACAAGTAAGATATACTGCAGAGAGAGACGGAATTCTTCAAATTTTTGAGAATTTGGATGCAAAAATTTTTACGAATGCTTGTGGACCTTGTATTGGTCAATGGGCAAGATATTCAGATCCTAAAAATGCACCTAAAAATAGTATTGTGCATTCATTTAATAGAAACTTTGCGAAAAGAGCAGATGGTAATCCTAATACACACGCTTTTGTTGCATCACCAGAAATTACAGCAGCAATTGCAATAGCAGGCCGTTTAGATTTTAATCCGTTAAAAGATAAATTGATTAATGAAGATGGTGAAGAAGTTATGTTTGATGAACCTACTGGATGGGAACTACCACCAAAAGGTTTTGAGGTAAAAGAAAATGGTTATTTAGCGCCAGATAAAGATGGAAGTGGAGTAGTAGTTTCTGTTAAAGATGATTCTGAAAGACTACAATTATTAACACCTTTTACACCTTTAGGAGATTCTATTACAGGTGCTAAATTGTTAATTAAAGCTTTTGGGAAATGTACAACAGATCATATTTCTATGGCTGGACCTTGGTTACGTTTTAGAGGTCATTTAGATAATATTGCTAATAATACGTTAATTGGTGCTGTGAACGCGTACAACAAAAAAACAAACTTTGTTAAAAATCAATTAACAGGTGAGTATGATGCAGTGCCGGCTGTACAAAGAGAATACAAAAAAGCCGGAATTAAAACAATAGTTGTTGGTGATCATAATTATGGTGAAGGTTCTTCTAGAGAGCACGCAGCTATGCAACCAAGACATTTAGGTGTTGCCGCTGTAATTGTAAAATCTTTTGCAAGAATACACGAAACAAACCTTAAAAAACAAGGTATGTTAGGTTTAACTTTTGATAATGAAGCTGATTACGATTTAATTTTAGAAGATGATACATTCAACTTTACAGATTTAAATGAATTTGCTCCAGACAAACAATTAACTTTAGAAATTGTTCATACAGATGGAAGTACAGATACTATTAAATTGAATCATACTTACAACAAAGCTCAAATTGATTGGTATAAAGAAGGTTCTGCATTAAACTTAATTAAAAAGCAAAACGCATAAATTATACTTAAAAGTAGATATTTATTTAACTCTTGAAGAAATTCAAGAGTTTTTTTGTAAGTATTTGTTAGTTTTTAAGACTTTTTTAACAATCACCTAAAAGTTTTAAATATGAATAATCTATGGTTTTTTGATAATGTTAATTTATTCAATCTTCTATGTCCGCATAAGTTTAAAGACTATAAAGCATGCCATAATTTTGATCTTTATAAAAAAAGCGATTATGTTTATTTTGAACAAGATGCTGCAAATAAAATTTATTTAATCGAAAATGGTAAAATAAAAATTGGTTATTATACTGAACAAGGAACAGAGGTTGTTAAAGCTATTTTATCTAAAGGAGAATTATTTGGCGAAAAAGCAATTTTAGGTGAAGAAAAAAGAAATGAATTTGCTCAATCTATAGATAATACAACTTCAATATGTCCTGTAGGTATAGATACCATGCACGATTTAATGCGTGATAATAGAACATTCAGTTTAAAAATATATAAATTTTTAGGTTTGCGTATTAAAAAGTTAGAAAGAAGGTTACAATTAATTTTATTTAAAGACACTAAAACTCGTTTTTTAGAATTTATGAAAGAATTGTGTGAGGATTATGGTTACGATTGCGATAAATCTGGAGACAAAGTTATTCAACATCCTTATACACAGAAAGATATTGCCTCGTTAATTGGTACATCAAGATCAAATTTAAATGTGTTGATGAATGAGTTAAAAGAGGAAAACATCATTAAATTTAATAGAAAAGAAATAAGATTATTACATAAAATGGCGAAAACGTTCGCTAGCTAACATTTTAAGAGAATTCATCAATTTAATTTTGTTGTTATTAATATAAAACAATAAAAAGATGAAAAAAATATTAAAATTAGTTTACGTATGTGCAGTGTTATTTTTTCTTGCTTCGTGCGATGATGAAAATGAAATTATACCAACTACAGGAAATTTAACTATAGACTTAACAGGTTTAGAAGAATTAGGAACAGACTATGTTTATGAAGGTTGGTTAATTGTTAACGGAACTCCTGTAAGCACTGGTACTTTTACAAGTATTGTTTTTCCGCAAACTTTTACAGTTGGTATAGATAATTTAAATACTGCTACACAATTTGTACTATCTATAGAACCTGAAGGTGAAACAGGTACAGCAGCAGCAACCCCAGCAGCAACTAAATTATTAGCAGGTGATTTTTCTGGTAATTCTGCAAATGTAACATCAACAGGAATTGTAGGAGATTTTTCTAATTCTTGGGGAAAATATATTTTAGCAACTCCAACAGATGATGATAATTCTAATGAAGAAAGTGGTATTTGGTTTTTAGATAATTCATCAGGTAATGCAGAAGTTGGTTTAAGTTTACCAACTTTAACTGATGGATGGAAATATGAAGGTTGGGTAGTTTTAAACGGAACTCCGGTAAGTACAGGTACATTTTTAGATCCTGCAAGTGCAGATGATAATGCTGCAACTTCGCCTTATAAAGGTAGTTTAAACAATGGTCCTGCTTTTCCAGGAGAAGATTATGTAATGGGTTCTGCTGCTGGTGTAGATTTTCCTACGGATTTAAAAGATGCAACTATCGTAATATCTGTAGAACCTTATCCAGATAATAGTGCTGCGCCTTTTACATTAAAACCTTTGGCAAATGTAGTTCCAGCATCAGCAATGAATCACAGTGTTTTAAGTTTAGAAGCTGGACCTATATCAGTTTTAACAGGTACAGTTTCAAGATAAATCTAATAATAAATCAATATTTTCAAAAGGAAGCTAATCAGCTTCCTTTTTTTGTGTTTTTAAAGCAAATAATCCTAAAATAGGACCTAAGGCTAAAATCATAAAAATATAATTTGAATTTGTTATTGCTTTTAAACTATCAATAGAAAGAATACTGATGATTGTTATAGAATAACCAATACAATTTACAATGGTTAAGGCTGTCCCTTTGTCTTTTACAGGGGCATTTTGTGCGACTAAAGTTGAAAACAAAGGAGAATCTGCGATAACAACCATTCCCCAAAAAATTAAAAAGCCGATAAATAGATATTCATTTGAAACTTGAAAAGCAAAAGGAGAAATTAAACAACAAAAACAAGAAATTAATAGGAAGTTAAAAGCAGTTTTTTGAACTCCTATTTTTTCTGATATATAACCTCCGAAAACACAAGAAAACCCTCCAAAAGCTATAATTATAAAAGATAAAATAGGAATATTAAATTTTATTTCTGGATGCAAATCTTTATAAATACTTAATAAAACAGGTACAAAAGCCCAAAATGTATACAATTCCCACATATGACCAAAATAACCAAATGCTGCTTTTTTAAAATTATCATTTTTAAAAACTGTATAACAAGCTGATAAATTTAAAGTTTTACTGGCTTTTCTGTAAGGGCCATTTTTAACAAATAAAAGCATAATTAACCCTCCAAAACTTGCTAATGCAGATGTAGAGATTAAAACAATTTTCCAAGAATAATCAACCAAAACATCTTTTAATAAATGAGGTAGAGCAGTACCTATAACTAAAGCTCCAACTAAATATCCCAGAGATTTTCCTAAACCTTTGTTGTAATAATCTGTAGCAATTTTCATACCAACAGGATATATCCCTGCTAAGAAAAACCCTGTAAAAAAACGTAAACTCATTAAACTAAATAAAGTTTGATTATTTAAAATACAAGCAAAGTTAAAAACAGATCCTAAAATTGCACTGAAAAAAAAAACTTTAGAAGGCGAAAAACGATCTGCAATTGTAAATAACGCAAAGAGTAAAGTACCACCAATAAAGCCAAATTGAACAGCAGATGTTAAATAACCTAATGCGTTTTCTTGTAAATTAAATGTTTCTACAAGGCTATTCATTACTGCATTACCTGCAAACCATAAAGAGGTACAGCAAAATTGAGAAATTACAATAACAAATAAAATGTGTTTTGGTATTTTCATTAAACCTTTTATTTTAAGAGTTCTAATGTACTAAGATGTAAATCTTCTTTATCAAATGAATAAATAGGGTCTCTTTCATATACAGATATTTTTTTTATGCTTTGTACGCTAAAAAAAAGAGTACCAGATTCATCATCATCTTTATATAATTGAAATTTATCATTATCATTAAAATATCTAATTTCACTTACTTTAAAAATATCATTTATATTTTTGGTCTCTAAATTATCTAATATAGATTTATTAATTTTTCCATATAAATAGCTCAGAGTAGTATCTTTTTTCATAATGGTTTCAAGCTCAATGTAAACCCAAGAAGTTTCTTTTTTTGTAGGTGTTGTTCTTTTTATTAATTCGCCACAAGAACTTAAAAATAATATTATAGAAAAGATTATAAAATAAATTTTTCTGATATTCATTGTTATATTTTTACAACTAATATAACTTAAAATTAAATATGGTCTCCTAAAAACTTTTGGAATTTAGAAGGGTTTCCATCAGCATAAATCATACCTGCATCTGAAATGTCTGCTTTTTTTTCTTTATGTTTTTTAATAGACTTCCAAATCCAAGCAATATTATTATTTTTATGATCTCTTAACCAGTTCCAAACTGTCCAATCGTGGTTAGAACTCCAACCATCATTGGGTAAATTCTTTTTATTTTGATCTTTTATCCTCTTAAATTTTATACGATTTCCACTTAAATTTAAAACTTGATCTAATTTACGATAGTAAAGAAATGGCAAGTTTATTAAATATTTCTATAAGTAGTGTGCACACTTCTAGACACAGAATTCGTAAAAAATGTAACTTCATAGAGATGAATATTAACTCAATAATATATAAATTCAAATATCAATTGTATATTTGGTTTAATGAAAAAAGTTAAAATTATAGAATGTCCAAGAGATGCAATGCAAGGTATAAAATCGCATTTTATTTCAACAGAAAAAAAGGCATTGTATATCAATTCTTTATTAAAAGTTGGTTTCGATACAATTGATTTTGGCAGTTTTGTATCGCCAAAGGCAATTCCGCAAATGCGTGATACAGCAGCAGTTTTATCAAAATTAGACTTATCAAAAACGAATAGTAAACTATTAGCTATTATTGCTAATGTTAGAGGTGCAAATGATGCTTCTAAATTCGAAGAAATCGATTATTTAGGCTATCCTTTTTCTATATCAGAAAATTTTCAAATGCGAAATACGCACAAAACAATTGATGAATCTATAGCAACTTTAAACGAAATTTTAAATATCGCAGATAAATCGAATAAAGAAGTTGTTGCATACTTATCTATGGGGTTTGGTAATCCTTATGGAGATCCTTGGAATGTAGAAATAGTAGGAGAGTGGACAGAAAAATTGTCTAAAATGGGTGTGAAAATTTTATCACTCTCGGATACAATTGGTAGCTCAACTCCAGATGTAATAGATTATTTGTTCTCTAATTTAATTAAAGAGTATCCTGAAATAGAATTTGGTGCGCATTTGCATACAACTCCAGACAAATGGTTCGAAAAAGTTAATGCGGCTTATAAAGCTGGTTGTTTACGTTTTGATGGTGCAATGAAAGGTTATGGAGGTTGCCCAATGGCTAAAGATGAATTAACAGGGAATATGCCAACTGAAAAATTATTGAGCTATTTTACTGCAGAAAAAGCTGATACAAATATAAGACCAATGAGTTTTGAAAGTGCTTATAATAAGGCATTGGAAGTTTTTAAACATTAATAATAAACATTTTTGAGGATGAAAATCTTTTAATTATAAAAAGGTAAATATTTAAATAGCTTCTATTTTTTGTATTCTAAAGCAACTTTATAAAAAAAGGACATAAAAAAAGCCTTACAATTAAAGTAAGGCTTTTTTTATTTTTATAAGATTCTATCTTTCTCTACGTCTTCGACCAAAACCTCCAGATTTTCTATCGCCTGAATTTTTAGGTCTGTCAGAAGAACGCCTGTCAGTTCTTTTTCTTCCTCCATCATCACTACTTCCTCTAGATGAATTTTCAGAACTTCTTCTTCTTCCAAAACCACCATCTTTTTTACCAAAAGGTTTTTTACCACCTCTTCTTCCTCCACCTGAACGTTCTTTTTTCGTAATTTCTACGTTAACAGAGCGTCCATCAAAATCTGGTTGATTACTAGAAAATGCTTCTAATGTTTTGTCTTCGAAGTTTTTATCAATCTCAAAGAAAGAGAAGGTATCTAAAATATCTATTGCACCAATTTCAATTTTATCACCAATTTCTTGGTCATTGATTAAACCGATTAATTTTGCAGGGTTTAAGCTGTCTTTTCTACCAATATTGATAAAAAAGCGAGTCATATTATCTGCAGTAGATCTTTTTCTTGAAGTTTCTCTACCTAAATCATTTAAATCTTTAGCGTTTTCGTAATACGCTAACATTGAGTTAAATTCTAAAGAAACGAATTTTTGGATTAATTCTTCTCTATCTAAATCAGCTAATTTATCATAAATACTAGGTAAAAATTCATTGATTTCAGATTCGTTAACTTCAGTTTTTTGAACCTTATCAATTAAATTCATTAATTGATTTTGTACAATTTCTTTACCTGTAGGTACTTTACCTTCTACAAATTTCTTTTTAATGATTCTTTCAATAACACGTAGTTTCCCTTTTTCTTTTCCGTTAACTAATACTATTGATATACCTTTATTACCAGCTCTACCAGTTCTACCACTTCTGTGTGTGTAGTTTTCTATTTGATCTGGTAATTTATGATTGATTACGTGCGTTAATTCGGTTACATCTAAACCACGGGCAGCAACATCTGTAGCTACTAAAATCTGAATTGTTTTTTTACGGAATTTCCCCATTACAGAATCTCTCTGTGCTTGAGATAGATCTCCATGTAAAGAATCTGCGTTATAACCGTCTTTTATTAAATTGTCTGCAACTTCTTGTGTTTCTCTACGAGTTCTACAAAAGATAATTGCATAAATATCTGGATTTAAATCTGCTATTCTTTTTAAAGCTGGGTAACGAGTTCTTTCTGTAACTGCATAGTATTCGTGCTCTACATTCTCTGAACCAGAATTTTTTTCACCAGAAGTAACTTCAACTGGTTTTGTCATATAGTTTCTTGCAATTGCTTCTACTTCTCTAGGAAATGTTGCAGAAAATAATAAGGTTTGTTTTGTTTCTGGGGTTGCTTCTAGAACTTTATCTAATTCTTCTTTAAAACCCATATTTAACATTTCATCAGCTTCATCTAAAACAAGCCACTGAACGTTTCCTAATTTTAAAGCTCTTCTGTTAATTAAATCTACAGTTCTACCTGGAGTACCAACTACAATTTGAGATCCTTTTTTTAAAGAACGAATCTGCTCTTCCATACTAGAACCACCATAAACAGTAGTTACTTTAACGTTTTTCTGGTATTTAGAAAAATCTTTAATGTTGTTACCAATTTGCACTGCTAATTCTCTCGTTGGTGATAAAATAATAGCTTGAACATTGCTATTGTTTTCATCTAAAAGTTCTAAAATTGGTAAACTAAAGGCAGCAGTTTTACCTGTACCAGTTTGTGCAAAAGCCTTTAAATCGTCTGTAGATGCAATTATTTGAGGTATTGCTTTTTCTTGAATAACAGTAGGTTTTTCGTAACCTAAATCTATTAATGCTTTACTTATAGGCTCTTTTAAGCCTAATTCTAAAAATGTTGACATGTCTGTGTTTTTGTAGATTCACAGAACGCCCACCTGTAAATCAAATTATAAATTATCGACTTGATTTTTTATTGAGTTGTACTCAAAATTAAAATCGTGCAAAGATACTGTAATTTAAATAGATAACTAATATTTAATTGATTAATTAGTTTTTACTTAATTCTTCTAGGTAAGGATTAAGGTTTTTAGAAGCTATAGAACCATAGCCATTAATAACTTTACCGCGTTTATTGATTAAAATAGAACGAGGCATTTTACTTGTTAAAAATTGATGAGCTTCGCTACTTTTATCCAGATAAAATTGGTTTTTTATATCTAATTTCTGAATTCTTTCTCCTTTATTACCATCAATCATTACCTGTATAAATTGAATATTTGGGTAATTTTTAGACAAAAATATTATTCTAGTTTCTATATATGACCTTGAAACATACTCAGGACTCCAAAAGAATAATAAAGTATTTTTGCCTTTAATAATATCATAAACTTTATGCTTAGCATCAGAATAATTGGTAATATTAAAATTAGGCAATTGATCGTTTGCTGTAATTAATTTTGTGTCGTTTACTAAATTTTTTAGCAACATTTTATCTTCATCATTTGTACTTAATTTAAAATAAGTATCAAAAGCTTTGGCATTAATATCGCAACTCGATTTATTGTAAAAATGACTAATAATTGTTTGCCTTAAAAATGCGTTTTTAGATCTACTTGTAATAATTTCCTTATCAATTATATTTAATAAATCTACTGTAAACTCAGAAGAATACTTATTTTTCATTGGTGGATGACCCAAGGCATAGGTTTTATTATATAAATAATTTCTAATATATCTAGAATAAGGTGGATAATACATTAAAGAATCTTTATTGATAGAAATATTGTTTCTATAATTATAAAAATTACTGCTTAAACTAGGGAAATTTCCATCCGTAGTATATTTAGTATGCATTAAAGGATATCTTTCAATTCTAGAATAAATAGGAAAAGTTAATGCTGTTTTTAAGGCTTGTTTAAAACCAATTGTTTCTTTCGGGTGCTGATCTATATACTCATTAAATCGGTTTAATTTTATATTGATTACAGAATCTGCTTTTTGTTTAAATTCAGTTGGTGAAAGTCTGTTATATTTGTAAAATAAATTTTGATCATTTTCACCTTCTAAAAAACAGTCAATCAGTACATTATTTCTTTCAGCTCCTTTACCTGCAAAGACCAAAGATTCATCAAAATCCCAAGTGTTTAAGCGAATCATAACACTATCAGCAACTTCTAAATAAATATGCTGTTTTTCGTTACCGTGATAAAAATAATACAAACCTTCGTTTGCATTTTTTATCTCACCAATAAATTTGTTTTTAGAATCTAAAAGAAAAGTGTCGATAACTTTATCCATAGAATGTAAGACAATATGATTGGTTTTAGGATTTATAATTTTACCACCAAAATATGTAGTTGTGCTTTTTTTGTCTGAATTACAGCTAAATAGGGTGATTAAATATGAAATTTGTAGTAAAAGGATTATCTTTTTTGTCATATATTATTCTAGCAATTACGCTCAACAAATTTAACCATACATAAGTGTTGTGTCTGTTAATACGTTGTTAAAAATATTTACAATATATTAATATTAACTATTTCTGTTTTTTTAAGAAATGGGTTTAAATTCTAAGTAGTTAAGAAAAATCAATTTATTACTTTTGCAGAAATTTAAAATACAATTATGTTATCAGTTTCTAATCTATCAGTACAATTTGGAAAACGTATTTTGTTTGATGAAGTAAATACCAAATTTCAAACAGGTAACTGTTATGGAATTATTGGAGCAAATGGAGCAGGAAAATCTACTTTTTTAAAGATTCTTTCTGGTAAGCAAGATCCTACATCAGGTCAAGTACATTTAGAGCCAGGTAAAAGAATGTCTGTTTTATCTCAAAATCATAATGAGTTTGATGATTTTCCTGTTTTAGAAACAGTGGTTATGGGTAATAAAGAACTATTCGAAATTAAAAAACAAATAGACGCTTTATATGCTGATTATACTGATGAAAATGCAGAAAAAATTGGTGAGCTTCAAATTGTTTTCGAAGAAATGAATGGTTGGAATGCAGATTCTGATGCTGCAGCAATGCTATCTAACTTAGGTATATCTGAAGATTTACATTATACATTAATGAAAGATTTAGATGGTAAACAAAAAGTACGTGTATTAATTGCACAAGCACTTTTTGGTAATCCTGATGTGTTAATTATGGATGAGCCAACCAATGATTTAGATTTTGAAACAATTAATTGGTTAGAAAACTTTTTAGCAAATTATGATAATTGTGTAATTGTTGTTTCGCATGACAGACACTTTTTAGATGCCGTTTGTACTCATATTTCTGATATTGATTTTGGAAAAATTAACCATTATTCCGGTAATTATACATTTTGGTACGAATCTAGTCAGTTAGCAGCTAAACAAAGAGCTCAACAAAACAAAAAAGCAGAAGATAAAAAGAAAGAGTTAGAAGAATTTATTAGAAGATTTTCTGCTAACGTTGCAAAATCGAAGCAAGCTACTTCTCGTAAAAAAATGATTGAGAAATTAAACGTAGAAGATATAAAACCTTCTAGCAGACGTTACCCAGCTATTATTTTTGAAAGAGATCGAGAAGCAGGAGATCAAATATTAAATGTAGAAGGTTTAAGCAAAGAATTTGAAGGTGAAAAATTATTCGATAATGTTCACATTAATTTAAATAAAGGAGATAAAGTTGCTATAATTTCTAAAAACTCTAGAGCTGTAACCGCTTTTTACCAAATTATTAGTGGTAATTCTGAAGCTGATGGAGGTAAGTTTTCTTGGGGCGTTACTACTACCCAATCTTATTTGCCATTAGATAACTCGTCATTTTTTCAGAATGGGGAATTAAATTTAGTAGACTGGTTAAGACAATATGCACAAACAGAAGAAGAACGTGAAGAAGTTTTTTTAAGAGGATTTTTAGGAAAAATGATTTTTTCTGGTGAAGAAGCTTTAAAGAAAAGTAACGTTTTATCTGGTGGAGAAAAAGTACGTTGTATGTTATCTAGAATGATGATGAAAAGAGCAAATATTTTATTATTAGATGAGCCAACAAATCATTTAGATTTAGAATCGATTCAAGCCTTAAACAACTCTTTAATTAATTTTAAAGGTACTGTTTTATTATCTACTCACGATCATGAGTTTGCACAGACAGTTGCCAACAGAATTATAGAATTAACACCAAAAGGTGCTATTGATAGATACACAACTTTTGATGAATATTTATCTGATAAAAAAATTAAAGAATTACGTGATTCTATGTATTCTTAAAATATATTTTAAGAAACTTTATTTATAAATTAAAAAACCTAATCTAAATTAAAACTTTAGATTAGGTTTTTTAATTTACTATAATACAGTTATTTATATAAATTACGTTATGTAATAAATAGCTTGTTATTTGCTTTTAATTTTTCTGTAAAGGACTAATAATTTTAACATCAGAAAAAGAAATTGCACCTCTTACAACACCATCAATAGTTTTCTTTAAAACTTCTATCAATTGCATTTTTAATTGCGATTTATGATAAATTAAACTCACCTCTCTTGCAGGTGGTGGAGATGTAAATTCTCTTAAATGTTTCTTGTCGTTTTCATTTAAATCTAAAGTATGTAAATAAGGTAATAAAGTCATTCCTAAACCTTCTTTAGAAAGTTTTATCAACGTATCAAAACTTCCACTTTCTAACTGAAAACCTTTTTTGTTATCTAATTTATGTGTTCTACATAAATTAATTACACTGTCTTTAAAACAATGTCCATCTTCTAACAAAAGAATATCTTCCATTTCTAATTCATTCGAAGAAATATTTTTATTATTAAATAATCTATGATTTTGTGGCACCAAACCTACAAAAGGTTCGTAATATAAAGGTCTTTCTTTTATAGCTTCATTCTCTAGAGGTGTTGCAGCAATTGCAGCATCTATATGACCATCAGTAAGTTTTCTAGTAATTTCTTCTGTAGTTAATTCTTCTATAATCAACTTTACTTTTGGGTATTTTTTTGTAAAGTTATTTAAGAACATTGGCAAAAGAGTAGGCATAATAGTTGGTATAATTCCTAATCTAAATTCGCCACCTATATAACCTTTTTGTTGATGTACAATATCTAAAATTCTATTGCTTTCATCTACAATAACTTTTGCTTGTTCAACAATTTTTTTACCAACTTCTGTTAATTCAATTGGTTTTTTAGATCTATTAAAAATTTGTACAGATAATTCGTCTTCTAGTTTTTGAATTTGCATACTCAAAGTAGGTTGAGTAACAAAACTGTGTTCTGCAGCCACTGTAAAATTCTGATATTCTGCTACAGATAAAACGTATTTTAATTGAGTAATTGTCATTTAATAAGAATTTTTGATAAAGATATTAAATGTATCAATTATAACTATTATTTATATTCATAAATTTCACATAAATTTGAATTATAATTAAAAATATAGATAAAATGACCAAAACAATATTAGGATTAGACAAAAAAGAGACTGCTAATTTAGTTGATGAATTAAATGGTTTGTTAGCTAATTTTCAAATATATTATCAAAATTTAAGAGGATTACACTGGAATATTAAAGGAAAAAACTTCTTTGAGTTACACGTAAAATTCGAAGAGTTTTATACAGATTCTCAAATTAAGATTGATGAAATTGCAGAACGTATTTTAACTTTGCAAGGTAAGCCTTTACATACATTTACAGATTATATAGAAAATGCTTCTGTACCAGTTGGTAAAGATATTTCTAATGATGTAGATGGAGTAGAGTTAGTTGTAAATTCTTTATCAGAATTATTAAAAATAGAAAGAAGTATATTAGAATCTTCTGATAAAGCTGATGATGAAGGGACAAATTCTATGATGAGCGATTTTATTGCAGAACAAGAAAAAACAATTTGGATGTTAAATTCTTGGTTAGGTAAATAATTGTTTTTAATCAGGAAATTAGTTTTATTACTGATAAAAGCTTGTTTAAATTTCTTTTAATCAAAGAATTTTAAACAAGCTTTTTATATTTTAAAAGAATAACCAATTTCTAAACCTAAAATATTGTAACCAGCATTTGGTAAATTAAAATCGAGATTTGAAACGTGGCCAAATAAATTTGTACCTATATATAAATAAGAATCAGAAAATGTTTCATAAGAAATCCCCAAAGAAAAATTTTCTAGAAAAGTAAAGCCTTTGGCTATACGTTCTGTTCTAGTATCAATATAATTAAAACCTAAACTAATGGTGCCTTGTAAAGCTAACTTTTTAAAAATTTGTCTTTTTGCAGCAAAACCGAATTCAACACCATATAAATTCATTTTTTTTTGTTGTGTAAATTCTTCTCTTTTTTCAAGGAAATTATCAATATCTGGTGTAACATATTGCTCGTTAATCAATTGATGTTTTATAAACTGAATTTGAGGTTGTACAATTAACTCAATATCAAATTTTTTCCAGTTTGTTAATTTATAAAAGGCCTGTGCTTTATAGGTATTTGTAGAATAATCATAATCAGGATCATCATTTAAAAAATTCTCGTTTGTTGCAGAATTATATAAAAAACCAACCTTATAAGGTTTTAGTTTTGATTCCTTTTTTACATCTTGAGAAACAATAGAAAAACTTATAAAAAATAATAAAACGATTAGGCTATTTTTCATTAATTATACAAACATTTTTGCTACTGTTTCTGCCTTTCTACTTTCTTTATAATCGTAAAAACCTTCACCAGATTTCACGCCTAATTTACCAGCATTTACCATATTAACCAACAGTGGGCAAGGAGCATATTTGGGGTTTTTAAAACCATCATACATTACATTTAATATAGACAAACAAACATCTAAACCAATAAAATCTGCCAATTGCAAAGGTCCCATTGGGTGAGCCATTCCTAATTTCATAACAGTATCAATCTCAGTAACACCAGCAACTCCATTGTATAAAGTTTCAATAGATTCGTTAATCATTGGCATTAAAATTCGGTTGGCTACAAATCCAGGATAATCATTTACTTCAACCGGAATTTTACTAATTTTTTTAGACAATTCTACAATCCTATTCATTACTTCATCAGTAGTATTGTAACCTCTAATTATCTCAACCAATTTCATAATTGGCACAGGATTCATAAAATGCATCCCAATAACTTTTTCTGGTCTTTTAGTAACAGCAGCTATCTGAGTAATAGAAATAGACGATGTATTTGTAGCTAAAATTGTATTTTCATCACAAATAGCATCTAATTCTTTAAAAATTTTAGACTTTAAAGTTGCATTTTCAGTAGCAGCTTCAACAACCAAATCCATATTTTTAACACCATCTTTAATGGCGGTAAATGTGGTAATGTTATTTAAAGTAGTAGTTTTATCAGCTTCAGAAATTTTTTCTTTAGCCAACATTCTATCCAAATTTTTGGTAATTGTGGTTACACCTTTTTGCAAAGCAGCTTCAGAAATATCAATTAAATGTACATTATAATTAAATTGAGCAAAAGTATGGGCAATTCCATTTCCCATAGTTCCAGCTCCAATTACAGCTATGTTTTTCATCAAAAAATAAATTTAAAAGTTAATGTTTTGGGCGTTTTAACGGGCTTTCATTACTCGCTTTTTTGTAAAAAACAAAAAGAGCTCGAACAGACCATTCAATCCCTAACGCAATTTTTTGCCAACAAAAGGCAAAATTTAAATAACGGCTTGTGTTTTAAAACAATCTATTACCCATTGTGCAATTCTTAAAGCTTCAGAACCATTTGCTAAAGTTACAATTGGTGTTGTATCATTTAAAATGGCATCAGCAAAAGTTTCTAGCTCGTCTAAAATTGCGTTATTGTTCGTAACTTCTGGATTTTCGAAATAAATTTGTTTTTCTACGCCTTCATCATTCTTTAAAACCATTGCAAATTCATCTAAATTATCTGGGGCATCTTGTATTCTAACAATTTCTGATTCCTTACTCAGAAAGTTTACAGAAATATAAGCATCCTTCTGAAAAAAGCGAGTTTTACGCATATTTTTCATAGAAATTCTACTGGATGTTAAATTAGCAACACAACCATTTTCGAACTCAATTCTTGCATTGGCAATATCTGGAGTTTCAGAAATTACAGATATTCCGCTTGCGTGCACATCTTTTACCTTAGAATTTACACAAGAAAGAATAATATCTATATCATGAATCATTAAATCTAACACAACAGGCACATCAGTTCCTCTCGGATTAAATTCGGCCAATCTATGCGTTTCAATAAACATTGGGTTGTCTATTTTGTCTTTAACAGCAGTAAAAGCTGGGTTAAAACGCTCTACGTGACCAACTTGTCCTTTTACGTGATGTTGGCTTGCTAAAGTTCTAATCGCTTCAGCTTCTAACATTGTTTTTGCTATTGGTTTTTCAATAAATATATGACGTCCTTTTTCGATTGCTTTTTTTGCACATTCAAAATGTGATAGCGTAGGTGTTACAATATCTACAACTTCTACAGCATCAATTAATTCATCAATAGAACTAAAAGAAGTATAACCAAAATCTTCTACAACTTTTTTTGCATTTTCTTTAGAAGGATCGTAAAAACCTACTAATTCGTATTTTGAAGATTGTTTTAATAATTTTAGATGAATTTTCCCTAAATGACCTGCTCCTAAAACCCCTACTTTAAGCATATATATTATTGTTTTTGTCTTTGCAAAATGATAGAAACAAACATTTTTAATAAGCGTAGTTTGTTAATTATTTTGATAAAGAAGATTGTTTTTAATTAATGATTTTTAAAAAATCAGCTATAAACAAAGATACAATTTTATAAGAGTTTAATTTAATTTATTACTATTTTTAGACTCTTGAAACTGAACCAAAATTGAGAGATACAGCAAAACACCAAGGACTTCGAAACCAATTAGCTAGCGTTTTACAAGCAAAAGGCATTGTAGATAATAATGTATTGAATGCTGTACGTAAAATTCCGAGACATTTATTTATAGACTCAAGTTTTGAATCGCACGCTTATCAAGACAAAGCTTTTCCTATTGCTGCAGACCAAACAATTTCTCAACCTTATACAGTAGCTTTTCAATCGCAAACTTTAAGGATAAATAGAGGCGATAAAGTTTTAGAAATTGGTACAGGTTCAGGTTATCAAACTGCTGTTTTATTAGAGTTAAAAGCAGAAGTATATTCTATTGAAAGACAGCACGAATTGTTTAAGAAGACCTCTTTATTTTTACCAAAATTAGGTTACAAACCAAAGAAATTTATTTTTGGTGATGGTTATAAAGGTTGGCCAGAAAAAGCACCTTTCGATAAAATTATTGTAACTGCTGGTGCGCCTTTTGTACCAAAACCTTTACTAGCACAATTAAAAGTAGGAGGTATGTTATTGATTCCTGTTGGAGATAAAACTCAAATAATGACTTTATTTTTTAGAAAATCTCCAAAAGAATTCGAAAAACACGAATTAGGTGACTTTGCTTTTGTGCCGATGTTAGAGGAGAGAAATTAATTACTTTTTAGTATTTTTCCTATAGAACCTTTTTGAGAAGGAATTAACTCATAAATAAAATTTGGTTGTAAGTTTTTTGTAGTTTTATGAGATACAAAAATTATGGTTGTGTTACTTTCTTGGGCAATTTTATTTATTAAAGCAGTAATTATTTGGGTACTTTTATCATCTAAATTTATTAAAGGTTCGTCTAAAATTAATAAAGGTGGATGTTTAATCATTGCTCTTGCAATTAAAACCAATCTTTGATTTACAACAGATAAATTTTGAAATAATTCTTTACTTTTACTTTCTAAATCTAGCAATTTTAGCCATTCAACTGCTAATTTTTCTTTAAGAATAGTTGGTGTTTTATACAAACCAATACTATCAAAAAAACCAGAAATTACCATTTCTTTTACTGTGGTACTTCTCTGAAACAATTCTAACATTACAGGGTTAAAATACCCGATTTTCTCTTTTATTTCCCAAATACTTTCTCCAGAACCTTTTTTTTGTCCAAATAAATAAACTTCTTGCCCAAAAGCTTTTACATTATTACCATAAATCATTGATAAAATGGTGCTTTTTCCAGATCCATTTGGGCCAATTAATTGCCAAAATTCATTTTTATTGATGTTCCAATTAATATCATTTAAAATGTGATTATCATTATAAGAAACATTCACATTTTGCAAAGAAATTAATAGATTGGGGATGTTTTTATAAAATGTTATTGGCTTAGGAATATTACAGTTAAAATTAACTGTATCTTCAGTAAAACGATAATTATCAATAGGAATTATATTCGTAATTTTACCCTTTTTAATTCCTAAAAAATGTGTAATAATCGGTAGAATTTCTTCTTTTCTACTAATAATTTGAATTAAAGTTATTTTCTTAGATAAGTTAATAAGTCTCTCTTTTAGTTCTTTAACAGATGTTTGATCTAAACTTTCAAACGGACTTTCTAAAACTAAAAAATCAGGATTATTTTCTATTAAATAATTGAGTAAAGCTTTTTTTTGTTCTCCACTAGAAAAAGTACGGATAGATCTTTTTTCTTTTTTGGTTAAAGTACTAGAACTGTGTTTTACCTCTTTTTCTATAAATTTGGTTAAAACAGCATTAGAGAATAGAAGTCCTTTTTTGTTTTTTAAATTAGATATTGAATGATTGCCTTTTAATAGGTTTTCAATTAATTTACTTTTTTTTGAAAGGGTTGTATTTTTAAGAACATAATGGAAATTCTCCATACTTTTTAAAATTTATTTAGCTCTTTGCCAATATTTGGTTTTTCCAAAAAGAGAAAGACCAAGATAACCACGAATTTTTAATTTATCTGGTTTCACTAATTTTATATAGCATTTGTAAACTTTACCATTTCTAGGATCTAAAATTTCTCCTCCAGACCATTCTTTGTCATTTTTTTCTAAACCAGTTAAGATTTCTAAACCTAAAATGGGTTTATCTTTATTGGGTGCATCACATTTTTCACAAATTGCTTTTTGTTTTTCTGGGTCGTTAATTTGTAAAATTTTGGCGTAAGCTTTTCCATTTTTCTTATATACTTCAATTACGGAATCAACTTCGCCTGTTTCATCATTAACAGTATTCCATTTTCCAAAAATAGTTTGTGAATTCATTGAAAATGAGATAAATAAAATAAATAAAGTTGAAAGTAATTTTTTCATAATATATTTGTAATTAAAGATTTAAAGATTTTTTTTAGCTTCTATCCCAATAAACAGTTTTACCAAAAAGAGGAATACCAGCATAACCTCTTACTTTTAGTTTTTTAGAATTTATCAATTTTATATAAACATTAAAATAGTTTCCTGTTCTAGGGTCTAGCCCATAACCACCAACCCATTTGCCATTTTTTTCGGTTAGTTTATATAAGATGTGCAAGCCTAATGCAGGTTTGTCTTTTAAACTTCCTTTGCATTTTTTGCACAGCTCATTTTTTAATTCAGGGTCAGTAATATCAATTATTTTAGCAAACAATTCTCCTTTTTTTTCATAGATTTCAACTACAGAATCTATTTCTCCAGTTTTTTCATCTCTAGAATTCCATTTGCCCAGCACTTCTTGTGCATTCATTGTAATTGTTATAAAAAACACTAAGATAAAAAATAATCCTTTTTTCATTTTAATCATATTTTGCATCAAAATTATTATCCCATTTGCCTTGCACTCTTAAAATTTGCTCAATAATGTCTCTCACACAACCTTCACCACCTTTTTTATCAGAAATATATTTGGCAATTCCTTGAATTTCTTGAGCAGCATCATTGGGTGCAGAAGGTAAACCCACTAATTTCATTACTGGATAATCAGGAACATCATCACCCATATATAAAACATTTTCTGGCTGTAAATTATATTTTTTAACCAACTCATTATATTGTTCAATTTTATTATGCGCGCCTAAATAAATGTCTTTAATTCCTAAGTTTGCCAAACGTGTTCTAACGCCTTCATTTTTTCCGCCAGAAATAATACAAACGTTAAAGCCTTTATCTACAGCAGTTTTTAAGGCATAACCGTCTTTAATATTCATATGTCTAACCAATTCTCCATCTGGCATTATGGTAACCATTCCGTTTGTGAGTACACCATCTACATCAAAAATTAAAGTATTTATTTTTGGTAATAATTGTTTGTAACTAATTTCCATTTTGGATTGATTCTGTTAAGATTGTATAAATTTTTTGTTGCTCTTTATTTAGCAAAGCTAAATGATTTTTTATTGTTTTTTGATCTTTTCTAATAGCTGGGCCAGTTTGCGCATTTTCTGGTGATAATTCTTTAATTTTTGTTGCTGTTTCTTGTATTAAAGGCATTAAAATTTCGAAAGGCACATCATGTGTATTACAAATATCGTTCCCAATTTTAAATAAGTGATTGGTAAAGTTATTTACAAAAACAGCAGCTACGTGAATTATTTTTCGTTGTTCTGAATTGATAGCATAGATTTTATTGCCTATTAATTTGGCTAAGGTTTCTAGTAATTTATAATCTTGCTGATTTTCTGCTTCTAAGCAATAAGGCACATCAGAAAAATCGACTTTTTTATTTTTAGAAAAAGTTTGTAGCATATAAAAAACACCTTTTCTTGTTGTGTTTTTTAATTGATTAATACTAGATGCACCAGAAGTATGTACAATAAAAGTGTTTTTTATTTTTGATGAAACTTCAGCAATAGCATCATCTGAAACAGCAATAATAGTAATGTCTGCTTTTGGAATATCTTGTAACTTTCTAGAACTGATTTGAGTAACCTTAATTTTATCAATATTAGAAAATACATTATATAAATGAAAGCCAACATTTCCTTTTCCAATTACTAAAACTGATATCATAAAACGAAGATATTGAAATTATAAATAAAATTTAGATTTGGTTTTCCTAAATTAGCCATGACAAATTATATATATGAAAGATTCTAAAAAATTAGGTATAAATACAACTTGTGTACACGTAGGTGAAGTTAAAGATAAACAATTTAAAGGAGCAGTTTCTCCTATATATATGGCAACTTCGTATGCTTTTGATAATGTAGATGTTAAACGTTATCCTCGTTATTACAATACTCCGAATCAAGAAATGCTTTGTAAAAAAATTGCGGCTTTAGAAAATACGGAAGATGCATTGATTTTTAGTTCTGGAATGGCTGCAATTTCATCAGCAATGTTGGCTTTCTTAAAAAGAGGAGATCACGTTGTAATTCAGCAAGTTATTTATGGAGGAACGTATAATTTTATAGTCTCAGAATTTGATAAATACGGAATTGAATATTCTTTTACTGAATCTGATAAAGTTGAAGATTTTATTCCTCTAGTCAAAGAAAATACTAAGATTTTATATATCGAAACACCTTCAAACCCGTTATTGGGAATCACGGATATGCAAGCTATTGCTGATGTTGCTAAAGAAAATGAAATTTTAACAATGATTGATAATACGTTCGCTTCACCTATCAATCAAAATCCTTATAATTTCGGAATTGACATTATTATTCATTCTGCAACAAAATATATGGGAGGTCATTCTGATATTTCAGCTGGAGCAATTGCAGCATCTGCAGCACATATTGAACAAATTTGGAAAACCGCCATTAATTTAGGTGGAAATTTAAGCGAGCAAACAGTTTGGTTATTAGAAAGGAGTTTAAAAACGCTAAATTTAAGAGTAAAAGCACAAACTGAAAATGCTAAAATTATGGCAGATTATTTAGAGGCTAATTCGAATATAGATGCTGTTTATTATCCTGGGTTAAAAAGTAATCCTGGTTTTGAAATTGCTGCCAAACAAATGGAAGATTTTGGAGCAATGTTGTCTTTTGAGTTGTCAGAAAATATAGATCCTATGGAGTTTCAACGAAATTTACAGTTGATAAAATCGTCTATGAGCTTGGCTGGTTTAGAGAGCACAACAGTAAGTCCGGCTCAAACTACACACGCTTTACTAAGCGAAGAACAACGTTTAGAAAGAGGAATAAAAGACGGATTAATTCGTTTTTCTGTGGGTATTGAAGAATCTGAAGATTTAATTGCAGATATTGAACAAGCCATAAAAAAAGCGAAGATTTAAAATCTTCGCTTTTTCGTCGTTTAACAAATTATACAAACTTAGAAAGGCCAAATAATTGGTACCAATAATAAGGTTGTAATTACAAATAGTATTAAAAGCGGAAAGCCTACTTTTAAATAATCCATAAATTTATAATCACCAGAACTCATAACCATTGCATTTGTTGTAGTTCCAATAGGAGTTAAAAATGCGGTAGATGCACTAATTGCAACTGTTATTAATAATGGTTCTGGAGAAATATTTAAGGTTCCTGCAGCCAAAATTACAATCGGTGTCATTAAAACTGCGGTTGCAGAATTATTAATAAACTGACTAAATGTTGTTGTTAATAAGAAAATTCCACCTAATAATAGTGTAGGGTTACCTTCTCCTAAAAAGCTAATTAATGAATTAGAAATCATTTCAGCAGTTCCGGTTTTTTGAATTGCAACACCCATAGGTATCATTGCAGCAATCATTACAACACTAGTAAAACTGATACTTTTATAAGCTTTTGTAAAGGGTACACAGCCAGAAAATAATACAATACCAGCAGAAATTAATGCGGCTATAGAACCTGGTACAGCTTTAACAACTAAAAGAACAATCATTAAAATTAATGCACCTAAAGCGATATAAGATTTTGGTGTAAGTTCATCAACATCTTTTAACATTTCTTCTGGGCTACCTACAACTACTATGTTTTTATGCTGATCTTTTAATTTTTCAATATTTTCCCAAGGACCTCTAATAATAAAGCTATCACCAGCGTTTACTCTCATTTCTTCTTCTAAATAAGGTTCTCTGTTTCTAGAAGTTGCTAATAATTGAATATCATATCTTTTAAAATATTCTTTTAATTTCATTTTTCTACCTACTAGAAATGATTTTGGAGAAACTAATACTTCTGCCATACCAACTTCTTGACTAATTAAGTTATTACGTAACTCACTTTTAGCAGATTCTTTTGTTAATAAACCTAAATTAAACTCAATCATTAACTTATTAATATCTTCAGTATTACCTTTAACAGTAATAATATCATGGTATCTTAATTCAGTTTCATTCTGAGGAAATTCAATATAAGGTTGCGTACCTTTTAATCTATTTGGGTGTCTTCTTTTTAAACGAATAACATTAATATGGTATTTATTTTCTAAATCCCAATCACTTAATTTAGTATTAAGTAAAGTAGATATTGAACGAATTCTTAGTCTATAGTAATGATTGTCTATTTGATAAGCTTCAATCCATTCGTGTAAAGTTGAGTCTATATTAATAGGTTTATTATTTGTTTTATTAGTTGGTAATAATTTAAACCCAAAGTATCTAAAATAAATAAGAGCAATAATTAACAGCGGTAAACCAATTAAACCAAATTCAAAGAAAGAAAAGCCTTCAAAACCAGCTTCTATTAAAGCATTATTAGCAATAATGTTTGGTGGAGTACCAGTTAAAGTTAACAAACCACCTGTATTAGAACCAAAAGCAACCGGTATTAAAATTTTAGATGGCATTGTACCAATACTCCAAGCCGAAGAAATTGTTGCAGGTAATAAAGTAGCTACTGTACCAGTATTACTTACAAAACCAGATAAAACTCCAGAACCTAATGTGATAATTACAAGTAGTTTAGGGACACTTTTACCAGCCAATTCAATTAATTTTTTTCCTGCTAAAGCAGTCCAACCAGTTTGTGATAAACCTTCTCCAATAATAAAAAGAGCAGCAATCATAATTACAGTAGGATTGCTAAAACCACTTAGAGTTTCACTTAAATTTAAAATTCCGCACAAAAATAGACTTAGCATAGAAACTAAGGCTACTACATCTGGGGAGTATTTACCCCAAACAAATAAAGCAATGGTAATAACAAGGATAATCAGCATTAAAGTCATAATATATTTTTTATTTTGATGATGTAAAATTAGCATCAATATACATTGGTTTTTATGATAGATATCATACTCTTAAGAAGCCATTAACTTTTATGAATTCAATAAAAAAAAAGCTATTTTTTTTTGAAAATAAAAATCGAAAACGTAATAGAAATCTTTTAAAACGAAATATAAGCTTTAAATAGATTATTTTTGATTGCTGTTGATGAAGGTTATTAAATAAATATTTTTTTTGTTTGATATAAATTCGTCATTTTTAAACTTTATAAACAAAATAATCATTTATGAAATTAGATATTTTAGCATTTGGAGCTCATCCTGATGATGTAGAATTAGGAAGTGGAGCAACAATTGCCAAAGAAATTTCTTTAGGTAAAAAAGTAGGAATTGTAGATTTAACCAGAGGTGAATTAGGTACACGTGGTTCTGCTGCAATAAGAGATATAGAAGCCAAAAATGCTGCAAATATTTTAGGAGTTTCTGTAAGAGAAAACTTAGGTTTTGCAGACGGATTCTTTGTTAACGATAGAAAACATCAGCTCGAGATTATAAAAATGATTCGAAAATATCAACCAGAAATTGTGTTGTGTAACGCTATAGATGATAGGCATATAGATCATTCTAAAGGAAGTAAGTTAGTTTCTGATGCTTGTTTTTTAAGCGGATTGTTAAAAATTGAAACCACAGTAGAAGGGAAGCTTCAAGAAAAATGGAGACCTAAGTATGTATATCATTATATACAATGGAAAAATATTGAGCCAGATTTTGTTGTTGATGTTACTGGCTTTATGGAAATCAAAGAAAAATCGGTATTGGCATATAGTTCTCAGTTTTTCGATCCAACAAGTAACGAGCCAGAAACACCAATAACCAGCAAAAATTTTACAGAAAGTATAAATTACAGAGCAAAAGATTTAGGAAGGTTAATTGGGGTAGATTTTGCAGAAGGCTTTACGTCAGAACGTTATGTAGCTGTAGAAAATTTAAGTAAATTAATTTAATTTTTTTCTTTCCATAATTCAAAAATTAATTATATTTGCACCCGCAAGTTATATGGTGGTTGTAGCTCAGTTGGTTAGAGCGTCGGTTTGTGGTACCGAAAGTCGCCGGTTCGAATCCGGTCTTCCACCCAAAATACTTTGAATTAAAAAGCCTATCTTTTCAGATAGGCTTTTTTTAGGGGTAAAGGGGATTTAATTGATTCTTTCTTTAAATCAAATATTGAAGGTTTAACTCCCAAAAAAATACAATGCTAGGGAACAATATATTTTTCTTTTTGTTAAACTCTAAATTATACGATGGGCTCGCTAATTAGAATTCTTAACAGAATCTTCAATATTTGATAGTTTTTGAACAATGTCTTTAGACAACTCTTCAAATTGTTTCATAACTATGTTTTTTATATGCTGTTCAATAGGGGATTGAACTTTTAGGGGGACATAATTATTTTTATATTTTCCATTGCCAGTAAATAACCACATTGGGTCTATACCTTCTATATTATCTATAATAGCAAGCAAAATAGTTTCATTAGGTTTTTTTGTATAATTAACCACTGCACTTATCAATTGTTGCGAAACTCCAATCAGTTCCGAAAACTGTCTTTGATTTAATCCAGTATCTTTAAAAACCTTTATTACTCTATCAGAACGTTGTTTATCTTCATCTTTCATAATAACACTTCAAATGTAGTAATAATTTACCACAAACAATGTATTTTTATCAATAAATATGGTAATATTTTTAATAAAGTATTTAAATCGCTATTAATCAGTAATTTATGATATATAAAAATATGACTTGTAAAAAAAAAGCCTACAGAACGTAGGCTTTTTTTAGGGGTAAAGGGGATTTAATATAAATTAAAAACCAAATATTAAAGATTATAACCTAAATAATATTGCCTAGGGAACAATACAAATGAGATTTGTTAATTTTGTAATTACGATGGGCTCGTTAATTAGAATTCTTAACAGAATCTTCAATATTTGATAGTTTTTGAAGGATGTCTACAGACAATTCTTCAAACTCCTTTCTAACTATGTTTTTTATATGAAGCTCAATAGGGGATTCTACTTCTAGGGGTTCATAGTTATTCTTTTCAGAACCAACACCGGTTAACAACCACATTGGATCAATTCCTTTTATTTTATCAATAATAGCGAGTAAAATAGCTTCATTTGGCTTCTTAGTATAATTAATTACTGCACTTACTAACTGTTGTGATACTCCAATGAGTTCAGCAAACTGTCTTTGGTTTAATCCAGAATCATTAAATACTGAAATTACTCTATCAGAACGTTTTTTATCTTCAATTTTCATAGCGTGAGGGACTAACACCACAAATGTAGTAATTATTTACTACAAACAATGATTATTTTTAAAAAAGTTTTAATTATTTTTTTAAAGCAGCAATGATTTCTGTCTTTTTCCTTGCTGACACAGGGATGTTAGAAGAATCAGTTAATATTAAATAACCTCCATCAGACTTGATAAATTCCTTAATGAAGCTCTTATTTACTAAATGACTCTGATGAACACGTAAAAAATTAACCTCTTTTAAGATGTCTGAGTAGTACTTTAAGGTTTTAGAAACAAGAATTTTAGTGTTATCTAGTAAATAGAAGGTTGTGTAGTTATTATCAGACTTACATCTTACTATATTCTCAATATCAACAATAATAATCTTTTCTGATGTATGCAGTGAAAGTCTTTTTGGTTTTTCTGTAGGTTGTGTAACTAACTGTTTTAAAACACTTAATTGTTTTTGTCTTGGTTGAATTTGATCTTTAGCTTTGGCAATTGCGTTTGTTAATTCGTTAATAGAGTAGGGTTTAAGTATATAATCTATTGCAGCAAATTTAAAAGCTTTAATAGCAAATTCATCGCTTGCAGTAACAAATATTACCTTAGTATTTAAGTTGGGTACAATTTCTAAAATATCAAAACCAGTACCATCACCTAACATAATATCTAGAAAAAGTAAATCTGGTTTTAGTGTTTGTAATTGCTTAGAAGCCTCTACCACACTAGAAGCTTTACCTATAATTTCTATTTCTGGATGGTTTCTTTCAATATCATTAGATAACATTTCTAAAGCTTCAGGAATATCATCTACCACAAATGATGTAAACTTTTTCATAATTGGAGTATTGGGTTTTAATAATCTGTTTTTAAAGGGATTCTAAAATTTACTTGAGTTCCTTTAATATCTTTATCTTCTTTAATCTCAGATATCTTTAAATTACTTTTGGTGCTAATTAAATATAATCGTTCTTTAGAAACCTTTAAAGCTACTGATTTATGATGAGAATGTTGCTTTTGTTGCTTAGATTGATGGATACCAATTCCGTTATCAATGATACTACAAAGTAAGAAATGATGTTTTACTTCAAAATTAATCATTATTTCACCTGTTTTGTTTTTCTGGAAAGCGTGTTCTATAGAATTCTCTACAAATGGCTGTATTAACATTGTAGGAATTAGTATTTCTTCTGGATCTATATTGTTTAATTGTGTGTTTATTGAATAGGTAAAAGTCTTAGCACTCATTCTTTGCTCAAGTTCTATATAGTTCTTTAAAAGGTCTATTTCTTCTTGTAGAGTAATCTCTTCTTTTCTAGAATTGTTTAATATACCTCTTAATAAAACAGAGAATTTAGAAATGTTACTATTTAAATCATCTATTTTACCTGCATTCCCTAATGCTTTTATTCCGTTTAAAACATTAAAAATAAAATGTGGATTCATTTGTAATTGTAGAGCTTTTTGCTCTAATGTTAGTAAACGATTCTTCAATTTTAGTTGATCTACTTTTTCTTTATTCTTTTTATTGATGTTTTCGATATAGAAATGGAGTGAAATGTAAGATATTAATAAGAATGCAATGACTACAGCAAAAATAAACCAAGCTTGCTTGTAAAATGGCGCATCAATTGTAAATGTGAATGATTTAAAATCGCTTTCAAGAGTATTAATCTTTGATTGAACCTTGAAATGGTATTTACCTTCATTTAAATTAGGGAAATTAACAGTATTGTTAGTAGACCAAGGAGAAAGTTTACCATTTAGTTGATACCTATATTGTACTTTTTTAGGATTATATAAATCAATCGTTTTAAATGATATAGCAATGTTATTTTCTGAATTTGAGAGCTTTACATTATTCACCACAAATAAGGATTCTTGATTTTTATGGTTTACCTGTAGATTTTCAAATTGGATTAAAGGTCTATTTATTGGATTTATTTGATTGTTTTTAATAACATATATCCCTTTATCTGAGGCAATATATTTAAAGCCTTTATTATCTTTAAAAACGGAATTAATTTGATTTGTTTGTAATGAATTGTACTTATTTATTTTTTGTTTAAATGTAAAATATGGAAGTGAAAAAACTTCAATTCCGTTTGTTTTTGAAGTAACCCAAAGCTCATTTTTTAGTTTTTTTATTGATGAAATATCGCTTATAGTTTCAATAATTTCTGATATAGAATCTTGTTTAATGATTAATAATTCATTTTTAGCTGTAGCTGCGATTATTGTATTTTGAAAAATCTCTAATGAATTTGTTTTTGTTTTATTTAATAATTTTATATTGCTTAAATTGAGTGTTTTGTCTAACTTAATTAAACCTTTACTTGAAGATAAAAAATATGAATTATCAATGTAAATAATATCGTTTATGATAGAAAAATCTATAGAAGAATTAATTTTAACAGGTGTTAAATTATCATTTTTTAAACTATAGATTCCTTCTATAGTAGCAACATAAACCTCATTTTTATGAACCAATGTTTTTAGTACTTTTTTTGAGGTATATGTTTTTTCTTCAGATTTATTTTTAATGAATAATCCATTTTCTAAACCAGAATAGATCACATCATTTTGATCAATAAAAAGATTTGTTGTTTTTAATTTATGAATTTGAATAAAATCGTCACCATCAAATTTTACCAAACCTTTTTCTGTGGCAATCCATAAATAACCAATTTTATCTTGTTTAATATCATAAACTATATTACTTGGCAATCCATCTTTGATGGTAATATTTTGAATTTCATTTTGAGCAACAATATTTATCGCAAAAAAAACAAGACTTAAAAAAATGTATTTTTTTAAAATAGACATAAAACAAACTTACTAAATTAAATTTTTTGAATTTGGATAAATGAGTAACATCATTAAAGTTACATCAATCTTTAGATTCTAGATAATACTTATAAAAATATATTTAATTAAAACGTCATTATACAGTATTTCGCATAATGACGTTTCTAAAAACCAATTCTCCTTTTCAATTATTTCATTGCGTACAAACGTTTGTTATTTGTATCTGGTGTAATGTGCTGTAATTCTCCATAAGGTTTAATTAAAGGCTTTAATACTACTAACCCTGTCGTTTTTCCTTTAATTATCAATGTACTATTTTTCATAGAGTAGGTCCATCTAAATTTATCAATAGGAACGTTTAATTGTTTAACTTCAAAATAAAATACTTCTTGTTGCTCTATAAAATCCATAATTTCTTCTTGATTTTCAAAAGTTGGCACCTCTTCATCAGAATTATGATAATCTAATTCAAATTTTAAAGGAATATTAAAATGTGTTGCGTAAGCTTCACCTACAAATCTTTCTTCATCATTATTTAAAGCGGTTAACCAATCAATATCTTTTTCTTCTGGATATTTTTTAGCAATTTCTTTTGATAAGTCTACTTTTCCTGGTGAATTTGCTGTAGGATAAAACACATAATGTGGTTTTGCTAAATAATGTTTGCTAAAATCGCCATCAAAAATTGAATAATAAGGTGAAGCTACCACATTTGGTAATTCATCTGCACAAAAGGCATCTTTAAAAACTTTCATTAATGCTGTATTTTCTCCTAAACCATTTGCGTGAAAAATAATTTTAGAATTCGCGTTTACACTTTCTTGTAAAATTGGTAAAGTGCCTTTTGTAATGTGCATTCTTAAAGATTCTGCAGTCACTTTTTCTCCTTTAACAACAGTTTCTAAAGACATTCCTTCAAAAGGATTGCTATTATTTACAATATGAATTTCTCCATAAGGATTTTCGTTTTCGTTTTTGTTTAACCAATTAATAATCTCTTCTACAGAATATTGATCTTCTACAATTTGATAGTTTTTTTCTTTAAAAAATGATCTTGCATTGTTGTAATAGGTTTCATTTCCTTTATCATAACCTGTTATAAATACTAAAGGATTTCTAGTAACCACTTCTTCTTTTACTGTATAATCTATGGTATTTTCTGCAATTAATGTTGATGTTTCATTTTTTACTACAGATGATGTTTTATCGCAATTTACAAATAGACTTGAAGTTAACATAAATGCTGTTGCGAATACTGATGTTTTAAATATTGAGTTCATAATTTCTATTTTTAAATGTTAATACACTGTAAAAGTAGTGGAGAACTTTACCTAAATTTTGGCTGTTTTAGAATTCGTGATTGGTATATTAGAATTCGTAAAGAATTGATTTTAACTTTTATAAAATTTCTATTAAAACATAATTTCTTAAATTTAGAATCTAATCAAACAAAACCATTATGAAACGCTTAATTAACCTATTGGTACTCTTTTTAGTATCTACTATTTTTTCTCAAAACAATGAAGTTTATTTCACGTTAAAACCAACCTTAACTCCAGATGGTAGTGAGGTTATTTATAGTTATCAAGGAGATTTATGGAAAGTGAATTCTAATGGAGGAGATGCTTTTAGACTTACTGCTATGGATGGAACAGAAACAGATCCAAGTGTTTCTCCTGACGGAAAATGGTTGGCATTTTCTAGCAATCAATATGGGAATTACGATGTATATATAATGTCTTTAAATGGAGGAGAAATAAAACAACTTACTTTTCATCAAAGTAATGATAAGGTTACTTCATGGAATTGGGATAGTAAAACAATTAATTTTACGTCGAACAGATTTAATAGAATTACAAATTTTACAATTTCTATTGATGGTGAAACTCCTAAAAGAACTTTTCCTCATTATTTTAATACCATCCATAATGTAGTGCAACACCCAAAAACAGATGATATTTACTTTAATGAATCTTGGGAAAGCTCAAATTTTGCAAATCGAAAAAGATATAAAGGCGATTATAATCCTGACATAAAATCATACAATATTAAAACCAAAAAATTCACAAAACATACTTCTTACAGAGGTAAAGATTTTGGAGTTACCATAGATAAAAACGGAACTGTTTACTTTAAATCTGATGAATATAAAGGAGAGTACAATTTGTATCAATTAGAAAACGGAACTAAAAAAAGGCTTACAAATTTCTCTACATCTATTATGTGGCCTAAAGTTAGCGCAAATGGAAACAAAATTGTTTTTAGAAAAGACTATCAAATCTATGTGTATGATGTTGCTAAAAATACTTCTAAAAAGCTAAACATCAACATCAATAACAATTCTACAGTGGCTAAAAACCAATCTTACAACGTTAAAGGAAATATTACCTTTTTTGATGTTTCTGCTGATGGAAAAAAGATGGCTTTTGTATCTAGAGGAAAATTATTTGTTTCTGATGTAAAAGGGAAGTTTATAAAAGAAATTGATACTAAAAAAGACGAAGCTGTTCAAGAAGTAAAATGGTTAAAAGATAATAAATCTCTTATATACTCTAGGTCTTATAATGGGTATTACAATTGGTTTTTGGTTGATGTTACTAATGCATCTAGCAAAAAGCAAATCACAAAAAATACGATGAACAATAGACAAATTACTTTTAATAGTGATTTAACTAAAGGTGTTTATTTATCAGGAAGAAATGAGATTCATATTATAGATTTAAAAACTTTTAAAAGTGAATTGGTTGTAAAAGATGAACTTTGGGGGTTTTATAATTCAAACCCTTACTTTTCTCCAGATGATAAATACCTAGTTTATAATGCATACAGAGATTTTGAAGCAGATATTTTAGTATACAATATGGCCTCTAAAAAGACAATAAATTTAACAAATACAAAGGTTTCAGAATCAGAACCTGCTTGGTCTTCTGATGGAAAATATATTTATTTTACTTCAGAAAGAACTTCTCCGAATTTTCCTAGTGGAGGAAAGGGAGCATCTAAAGTGTATCAAATGGCTTTAGATAAGTTTGAGAAACCTTTTAAAATGAATAAAGTAAATGAATTGTTTGCTAAAAAAGATACAACAAAAAAGGATAAAAAGAAGCCTGAAATTAAGGTTGATATAAATTCGAATGGATTAATGGATCGTTTAACAAGAATTAGCCCAAGGTTTGGGAATCAAAGAAATATTTCTATTATTAATTCTGGTGATAAAACCCATATATTATACATTTCGAATCACGATGAAGGGACTAACAAATTATGGAAAACAACTATTGAGCCTTTTGAGAACAATAAAACTGTAAAATTAGGTGATACTCGTATTTTTGGCTATCAATATGTATCAGCAAAAAAGAACCACTATATTTTGGCAAGTGGTAAAATTCATACATTAAACTTAACCACCAATAAATTAAAAGCAATTGCTATAGATACTAAGTTTAATAAATCTTTAGCTGATGAGTTTGAGCAAATGTATTTTGAAGCTTGGGCAGGAATGGAAGAAAATTTCTATGATGAAAATTTTCACGGTCAGAATTGGCAAAAATTAAGAGATCGCTATGCAAAATATTTGCCTTATGTTTCTGAAAGAGCAGATTTAAGACTAATTTTTAATGATATGTTAGGTGAATTAAATACATCGCATTTTGGTTTTAATTCTTATGGTGCAGAAGAAAAAATATATTACGGAACCAGAACTCTAGCTACAGGTATTGTTTTTAATAATGATAATCCTTATCAAGTAGATCGAATTGTTACAGAAAGTCCTGTTGATGTAAAAAATAAAGGAATTAGAAAAGGTGATGTTTTAATTGCAGTAAATGGAGTAGAAGTTGATGCAACTAAAAACAGAGAATCTTATTTTACAAATCCAGAAAATAAAGATGAAATTCAATTAACATTCTCTAGAAATAAAACCAATTTTGATGTTTACATTCATACCACAAGCTATCTTAATGTAAGAAATTTAATTTATGATGAATGGCAAGATGAAAATCAAAAGTATGTAGATCAAAAAACAAATAATGAAATTGCTTATGTGCATATGAAAAATATGGGTGGTGGAGAATTGACCAAATTTTATCAAGATTTAATGAGTGAAGAAGCTTATAAAAAAGGATTAATTTTAGATTTAAGATACAACACAGGTGGTAATGTACACGATGCAGTGTTAAACTTTTTACAACAAAAACAATATTTAAACTGGAAATATAGAGAAGGAAAACTAACAAGTCAGTCTAATTTTAGTTATGGAAATAAACCAATAGTTTTGCTAATTAATGAGCAATCTCTTTCTGATGCAGAAATGACAGCTGCTGGTTTTAAAGAATTAGGTTTGGGTACTATTGTAGGTACAGAAACGTATAGATGGATTATTTTTACATCAGGTAAATCTTTGGTTGATGGTTCTTTTTACAGATTACCTTCTTGGGGTTGTTATACTTTAGATGGCAAAGATTTAGAATTAAATGGAGTTGCTCCAGATGTTTATGTGGGTAAAAATTTTAAAGATCGATTAGATAAAAATACACCTCAATTAGATAAAGCTATTGAGATTATTATGCAAAAAATAAAGTAAAATTAGAAATACAGGTATTCATTTTCAGACCCCACAGGTTTTTAAAACCTGTGGGGTCTTTTTATGCGAGTTTTCTATACTTCACGGCTTTTCGTTAAAAAATGAAATTATAACAATAATATCAACTAATTTTCAAACAAGTCTAGCCCAGATTGAAACGACATCCTTTTTTCTTTTTCAGAAAAAAGATATAGTGTAAAGCTGGAAATAGCTTCTAAAAACTCAACTTTTCTGCCAAATATGGAGCAGTATAAGAGGATTTGTTTTTAGCTAAATCTTCTGGAGTTCCTTGAAAAATAAGGTTTCCGCCATTTTTACCACCTTCTAAACCTAAATCAATAATATAATCTGCACATTTAATTAGTTCTATGTTGTGCTCAATAACCACCACAGAATGACCACGTTCAATTAAAGCATTAAAAGATGCTAATAATTTTTTAATATCGTGAAAATGTAAACCTGTTGTGGGTTCATCAAAAATGAATAAAGCTTTGTCTTTTGTGTTACCCTTTACTAAAAAGGAAGCCAATTTAATTCGCTGTGCTTCACCACCAGAAAGTGTAGAAGAAGACTGGCCTAGAGTAACATAACCCAAACCAACATCTTGCAAAGGTTTTAATTTACTGGCAATTTTAGGTACTAAATTTTCTGAGAAAAAGGCAACTGCATCATCTATGGTTAAGTTTAAAATATCGTCTATCGATTTATTTTCGAATTTTACTTCTAAAACCTCTTTTTTAAATCTTTTTCCATTACAAACATCGCATTCTAAATGCACATCTGCCATAAATTGCATTTCAATAGTAACTTCACCTTCACCTTTACAAACTTCACAACGTCCGCCTTCTACATTAAAAGAAAAATGTTTGGGTTTATAATTTCTGATATTTGATAATTTTTGATTTGAAAACAACGCTCTAATATCATCGTAAGCCTTAATGTAAGTTACAGGATTTGAACGCGAAGAACGCCCAATCGGATTTTGATCTATAAATTCTACGTGTTTTAAAATATCAAAACTTCCTTTAATTTCAGTATATTGTCCAATTTTCTCTCCATAACCAGAAATTTGTTTCTGTATGGATGGATATAATATTTTCTTAACCAAAGTACTTTTACCTGAACCAGAAACTCCTGTAATAACCGTCAAAGAATTCAAAGGAAAATTAACATCTATATTTTGTAAATTATGCTCTCTAGCACCAATTACCTGAATATTATTTTTTGATGTTCTTCGTTTTTTAGGAACCTCAATTTTTAACTCTTCATTCAAGTATTTAGCCGTTAACGATTCTGATTTTAGAATTGTTGCAAATGTACCTTCTGCAACCACATTACCACCAAAAGTACCTGCTTCTGGGCCAATATCTATAATATAATCGGCTTCTTTCATGATATCTTCATCGTGTTCTACCACAACTACTGTATTACCTAAATCGCGTAAGTTTTTTAAAACACCAATTAATCTTTCTGTGTCTTTTGGATGTAAACCAATACTGGGTTCATCTAAAATATACATAGAACCCACTAACGAACTACCTAAAGAAGTTGCTAAATTGATACGCTGACTTTCTCCACCAGAAAGTGTGTTCGAAGTTCTATTGATGGTTAAATAGGAGAGGCCAACATCTGTTAAAAACTGTAATCGATTATTGATTTCTGTTAACAATCGTTTTCCTATTTTTTCTTGATATTTATCTAGTTTTAAGTTTTTGAAAAACAGAGCCAATTCATCTAATGGTAAAGAAACTAAATCTGAAATGGTTTTTTCATTGATTTTTACATAGTTGGCTTCTTTTCGTAAACGCTTACCATTACACGTTGTACACTTGGTTTTACCACGATAACGTGATAACATGACTCTATTCTGAATTTTATAGCTTTTTTCTTCTAAAACCGAAAAGAAATGATGAATTCCGTTAAAAGATTTGTTACCATTCCAAACTAATTCTTTTTGTTCTTCTGATAACTCAAACCAAGGTTTATGAATAGGAATATCAAATTGATAAGCTACCGAAATTAACTCTTCTTTATAATGAATGTAAGAAGGAGTTCTAAAAGGAAAAATGGCATCATCAAAAATAGATAAACCAGTATTTGGTATTACTAAATCTTCATCTATACCAATTACATTTCCATAACCTTCGCAAGTTGGACAAGCTCCATAAGGATTGTTAAAACTAAATAAATGCGTATTTGGTTCTAAAAAAGACATTCCGTCTAAATCGAATTTATTACTAAATTCCGCAACCTTGTTATCTGCTAAACTTTCAATAAAACATATTCCTTTACCTTCAAAGAAAGCAGTTTGTATAGCATCGGCTAATCTGTTGTAAAAATCTTCATCATTTTTAGTTACAATTCTATCAACTACTAAAAATAAAGCTTCATTTTTATAATCCTCTTGAGGAAAATCTGATATTCTATAAACAGTATTATTCCATTTTAAACGCGCATAACCTTGTTGTTCTAAAACTTGTAAAACAGTTTTTAAATCGCGGTTTTCATCAATAGCAATAGGTGCTAACAATAATAATTTTGTTCTATCTTCAAACTCTTTTACAAAATTTACTACATCAGAAACTGAATCTTTTTTTACTTCTTTACCAGAAATAGGAGAGTAGGTTTTACCAATCCTGGCATATAATAATTTTATATAATCGTAAATTTCTGTGGATGTACCTACTGTAGAGCGTGGATTTGTAGAATTAACTTTTTGCTCAATAGCAATTGCTGGTGCAATACCTTTAATATAATCGACTTTTGGTTTGTGCAGTTTGCCTAAAAATTGACGTGCGTAAGAAGATAAACTTTCTACATAACGTCTTTGGCCTTCTGCATACAATGTATCAAAAGCCAATGAAGATTTACCAGAACCAGATAAACCTGTAATTACAACGAGTTTATTTCTGGGTATAACAACATCAATATTTTTTAAATTATGGAGTTTAGCTCCTTTTATGATGATGTTTTCTTTCGGGTTTACAGTAGAAATATCAGTATTCATTCAATATAAATATAAGGGATAAAAATACCACTATTTTCAAGGACTTTAAAAAAAGATGAATGCCAAATTTGTTAAAAAGTTTGTTGGATTAAAAATTAAAGTTATATTTGAAGACTTAATATTCACAAAATTAGACGCATATAGTTAAAAACTACTTTTAAATTATTAGTTAGAATAATAAAATTGAAGAACAACTTGTTCCTCAAAAAAAGTAGTTATGATGCAAAAAAAAACAATTTCAGATAGTACTTTAGTAAGTGATTATATTAGAGGAAATGAATCAGCTTTAGGTGTTTTAATCAAAAGACATCAACAAAGGCTTTTTAGCTTTATTTATAGTAAGGTTAAAGATAAAGACATTACAGAAGATATTTTTCAAGATACTTTTATAAAAGTAATTAGAACATTAAAAAAAGGTAATTATAACGAAGAAGGTAAGTTTTTACCTTGGGTGATGCGTATTGCTCATAATTTGGTGATCGATTATTTTAGAAAGTCGAATAGAATTCCTGCTTTTAGTACTACAGATGAATTTGATATTTTTTCTGTTTTAAGTGATGGTAATCTAAATGCAGAAAAACAAATTATACAAGAACAGATTTTTGCCGATGTTAGAGAACTCGTAAATGAGCTGCCAGACGAACAAAAAGATGTTTTGGTAATGCGTATGTATAAAGATATGAGTTTTAAAGAAATAAGTGAAAACACTGGTGTTAGCATTAATACAGCTCTAGGTAGAATGCGTTATGCACTTATAAATATGCGTAAATTAATAGAAAAAAATAAAATTATTTTAGTAAACTAACAATAAAGAGAAATTTGTGTCGTTACTTATTTATAACCAAGTTATTAAATAGTATATATGATGCAACTTTACTCAAGAAAGCCATCTGAAATTCAGATGCAACCCAAACAAGAAACAGTTCAATTTTTGATTGATTTTTCCAAATCGCTAACTATTGTAAAAACCAAATCAAAAGGCTTCATTGAATTGAATTTGAATTAAGAGTGGAAAAAGCTTCAACTGATGTTGAGGCTTTTTTTATGTTTAAATTGTATATCCATTAAAATTTACATTGTATAAGCAAAAATGTACTTCTGTTTTCAACGAAATTTGTGGTATGGAAAATATATTAGTAGCAGGTGCCAATGGTACCACAGGAAAAAAAATAGTAAATTTATTAGCAACATCACAATATTTTACACCAGTAGCAATGGTGCGTAAAGAAGAACAACAAAAGCAATTTATACAGCGAAATATACAAACTGTTTTAGCAGATTTAGAAGAAGACGTTGCACATACCGTAAAAGATATTGATAAAGTTATTTTTGCAGCAGGTTCTGGAGGAAAAAAAGTAAAAGAAGTAGATGAAAATGGTGCTAAAAAATTAATTGCAGCAGCCGAAAAAGAGCATATAAAAAAGTTTGTGATGTTGAGTTCTATGGGGGCAGATAACCCAAAAGGTGCCGAAGATTTACAAGAGTATTTAGAGGCCAAACACAATGCAGACGAGTTTTTAAAGAAAAGTAATTTAACCTATTCAATTGTTAGACCAGGAACATTAACTGATGATAAAGGTTCTGGAAAAATTGAATTAAAACACAAATTAAATAAACAAGGAGAAATTAGTAGAGATGATGTGGCACAAACTTTAGTAAGGGTTTTACATGATAGTGCAGAAGTAGATGATACTTTTGAGATTATTAAAGGAGACACTTTAATTGGTAAAGCAATTCCTCATTAAAATTAAGAACTCTTTTTAAGATAAAAAAACACCTTTTAAGGTGTTTTTTTTGTTTTATAGTAATCATCTAAAACCGATTTTCTACCAATAGTTTTAGTTATAATATCTTTTTCTAAGTCCCAACCACGTGCAGGTGAGTATTCACGACCATACCAAATAATTTGTAAATGCAAATCGTTCCATAATTCTCTAGGAAACAAACGTTTTGCATCCTTTTCAGTTTGATTTACGTTTTTTCCATTGGTTAAATTCCATCTGTATAGCAATCGATGAATGTGAGTATCTACAGGAAAAGCAGGTACTCCAAACGCCTGACTCATTACCACACTTGCAGTTTTATGACCTACAGAAGGTAATTCTTCTAAACCTTCAAAAGATTCAGGAACTTCGCCATTATATTTTTCAATTAATATTTTTGATAAACCATAAATTCCTTTCGATTTCATTGGCGATAATCCACAAGGACGAATGATTTCTTTAATTTCATCCACAGATAGTTTAACCATCTCAAAAGGATTATCAGCTTTAGCGAATAATAAAGGTGTAATTTTATTTACTCTAACATCTGTACATTGTGCAGATAACAAAACAGCTACCAAAAGTGTATAAGGATCTTTATGATCTAAAGGAATTGGTATTTCTGGATAAAATTCTTGAAGTTTATCAATTACAAATTTAACTTTTTCTTGTTTGGTCATTATTAATTTTAAGTTCAAAATTTAACATTCAAAGTTAGCTAACTTATTCGTAATTTTAAACTTTGAATTTTAAATATTAAATTGAATATATGACATCATTAAAAATAGGGGATAAGGCTCCACAATTTGAAGCAAAAGATAATGCCGGGAATACCATTAAATTATCTGATTATTCAGGTAAAAAACTAGTGTTATTCTTTTATCCAAAGGCAAGTACGCCTGGTTGTACTAACGAAGCTTGTGATTTAAGAGACAATTATCAAACTTTTTTAGCTAAGGGTTATGACGTTTTAGGCGTAAGTGCAGATTCAGCAAAAAGACAACAAAATTTTATCAATAAAAATGAATTACCTTTTCCGTTATTAGCAGACGAAGATAAAACTGTAATTGAAGCTTTTAATGTTTGGGGACCAAAGAAATTTATGGGTAGAGAATATGATGGTATTCATAGAACTACCTTTATTATTGATGAAAATGGGATAATTGAAGATGTAATTACCAAAGTTAAAACTAAAGCGCATGCAGAGCAAATATTGAATTAGGAGGTAGATTTGAGTTTTTTGTATTGAAAAATACCTAGTACTAGGTATTGTTTTTAATTGTTAAATTGATAATATTTGGAGTTAAATTTAAATATTTTACTAATTTTTTAATTAAAAACTATTAAATAATGAAAATTAAATTACTTTTTATTTTTGCATTCTTTTTTCTGAGTAATCAGTTTATTGCTCAAAATGTTCCAATTCCAGACACTAATTTTGAACAAGCTTTAATCGATTTAGGTTGGGATACCAATGGATTAAATGGAAATATACTTTTATCTGAAGCACAAGCAATTGATAGTCTTAAAATAGAAAAAACAGCAGATGCTACTGATAAGATTAAAAATTTAACAGGTATTGCAGCAATGTCTAATTTAGTGTCTATAGAAGCTGGTTATAATGAAATTACTACTGTAGATTTATCTCAGAATACTGCACTTGTTAATTTGTTTTTAAATGATAATGGATTAACAGGTATTGATGTTTCAAATAATTTAGCTTTAAAACGTTTAGGAGTATTTGGTAACAATATTACATCTCTAGATGTTAGTATGTTAACAGATTTAGAAGAGTTATTTATTCATTACACAAAATTAACAAATATTGATGTTTCTAATAATGCTAAATTATGGTGGTTATATGCTTTTGGAAATGAAACTACCAATCAATTTACTACAATAGATGTAAGTAACAATCCAGAATTAAAGTATTTATATCTTTCTGGAAATCAATTAACAAGTATTGATGTAAGTAATAATCCTAATTTAGTTAGATTAGTTATTGATAATAATGAACTTACATATGTAGATGTAAGTCAAAATAATCTAATTGAATGGGTTACAACTTTTGATAATCCAAACTTAACAGATATTAATTTTGGTGATATTTCTAGTGTAACATCAATTTGGTCTTGGGGTACAAATTTAACAAGTTTAGATTTTTCTAAATTAACCAATCTACAATATTTAAGATTAAGCAACAATGTAAATATTTCTGCTATAGATTTATCTAAAAATCCTAAACTAATATCATTAGAAATAGGGAATACAGGTACTAATGCTATAGATATAAGTAATTTAACATCCTTAGAATTCTTATTAATTGAGAATAATCCTTTAAACGCTATTGATTTATCGAATAACACAGCTTTAGTAAAGTACTATGGTTCTAATTTAACAGGAAGCTTAAGAGAAATTGATTTTTCTAACAATCCTAAATTAGAAACAATTCACGTAAACGGAAATAATTTATTATCATTAAATGTTAAGAACGGTGCAAATTCTATTTTAACCGAATTTCAAGCAGTTAATAATCCAGATTTACAATGTATTCAGGTTGATGATATTACCATTGCAAACACTAATCTAACCAATCAAACTTGGCTAAAAGAGAGTGTAGCGAATTATAATACAGATTGTAGTTTAACATCTGTATCAATTCCAGACACCAATTTTGAACAAGCTTTAATAGATTTAGGCTGGGATACAAATGGGTTAAATGGAAATATCCTTTTGTCTGAAGCACAAGTAATTGATAGTTTAAAATTAGCAAAAACAGTAGAAGCTATAGATAAAATAACAAATTTAACAGGAATTGAAGCAATGTCTAATTTAGTATCGATAGAGGCTGCTTACAATGAAATTACTTCTGTAGATTTATCTCAGAATAGAGCACTTACTAATTTGTTTTTAAATGATAATCAATTAACAGCAATTGATGTTTCTAATAATGTAGCTTTAGAACGTTTTGGAATTATGCGAAATCAGATTACAGCAGTAGATGTTTCTATGCTATTAAATCTTAAAGACTTATTTGTACATGATAATCAGTTAACTAGTATAAATTTATTAAATAATACTGAGTTAACTTGGTTATTTGCTTCAGGAAACCAATTGTCTAGTATTGATCTATCAGCAAATACAAAATTAGTGAGAATTGATATTTACAATAATCTATTAAAAAGTATTAATGTAAGTAGTTTACCAGATTTAAGCGATTTTAGAACAGCAAATAATCAATTAACAGATTTAGACCTTTCTAACAATAGTCAACTACTTTCATTTAGTTGTAACGATAATTTATTAACGTCATTAAATGTAAAAAATGGTAATAATAGCAATTCAACTTACTTTGACGCTTCAAATAATCCAAATTTAACGTGTGTAACTGTTGATGATGTTGCTTATTCAACAACAAATTGGACGCAGAAAGATGCACAAACCAATTTTAAAACAAACTGTGATGACCTAATTGTTTATATACCAGATGCTAATATGAAAGCAGCTTTATTGGCAGACCCTTTTATAAATACAAATGGAGATGGTGAAATTCAAGTAGCAGAAGCAGAAGCAATACATCAAGATATTGATAAAGGAGAAAGTTTAAATATATCTGATTTAACAGGAATTGAAGCCTTTATAAATATTACTGGTTTAAATGTAAATAATAATAATTTAACAACTGTAGATTTATCAAAAAACACAAAACTTACGTGGTTAAGTATAAATGATAATAGTTTAACAAGTATAGATTTATCTAACAATACAGCATTGCAAACTATTAATATAAGCAACAATAATTTATTAAATTTAGATGTTTCTAAGCTAACAAATTTAGAAAATCTATATGCTTATAGTAATAAGATTGGTGCAATAGATGTAACCAACAATCTTAAATTAAAGAAGCTTTGGTTAAATGTAAATGAGTTAACATCTTTAGATATATCAGCCAATAGTATTTTAGAAGAATTACAATTAGACTGGAATTTTAATTTATCTGCAATAGATTTATCAAATAATTTAGAGTTAAATAGAATCCATTTATGGAAAACAGCTATCAGTACAATAGATGTAAGTATGTTATTAAAACTGCAAAGATTATATGTTTCTGATACCCAAGTTACAACTTTAGATATTACCAATAATACAAAATTATTTGATATTCGTTTGGGAGAAACAGACATTACTACATTAGATGTTTCTAAAAATGTTTTGCTAGAAAGAATAGATGTTTTTAAAACCAAAATAACTTCTTTAGATATTTCTAAAAACAGCAAATTAACAAGATTGTTAATGAACGAAAACGAATTTACAAGTATAGATATATCTAAAAACCCATTTTTAATTGAATTGGTGGCAAATGATAATAAAATTGTAAATATAGATATTCATAAAAACACAAGTTTAGAAAATTTAACCATCAATAATAATCGTTTAGAAAGAGCGGTTTTAAGAAATGGTAACAATACAGCAATCACAAATTTAGATATTACAGGCAACGAAAATTTAACTTGTATTACTGTTGATAATGTTACTTACGCTAATGAAAATTGGTTAAATAAAGATGCAACTGCTACTTATAGCACAGATTGTAATGCAGTTTGGGAGGTATATACAGAAGATACCAATTTAGAAAGTTCGTTAAATTCAATTACAGGTTTAGATGATGATGGAGATGGAGTAATTACTTATGAAGAAGCACAAGCATTTACTGGTGATTTAGATTTAAGTGGACAAGATATAAGTGATGCAACTGGTTTAGAAGCATTCTCTAACGCTGCTAGTATAAATATTTCTGGAAATAGTATTACAGATATTAGCAGTTTATTAACTAGTTCTACAGTTGTGGTTAGCTCTAGAGTTACAGGAGAAAAAAGAACATTATCTAGAAGTTCTAACGGAATTAAAAAATTAAATGTTGCTAATAATTTAATAGAAGAAATAGACATTACAGCAATTACAAGTATTACAGAACTTATTGTTGCAAATAATAGGTTAACTTATTTAAATCTTAATAACAGTGCAAATACTAGCATTATTACTATGGATGCAACAGGTAATCCTGATTTAAGTTGTATTCAGGTTGATAATATTATGGATGCAGAAGGAAATCCAAACTGGAAAAAAGACAGCACAGCAAGTTATAATACCAATTGTCCTAAAACGGTTTTAGCAACAGAAAACTTTTTAAAAGAAAATATCTCTGTTTATCCAAACCCAGCAAGTAGAAATATAGAAGTTTCGTTAAGCAATGGGTTAAACTTAAAATCTATTGAGATTTACAATTTGGTTGGTAAAAGTATCCTTAAAACAAAGAATAATTTAGTTGATATTAATAAGTTATCAAAAGGAATTTACTTTGTAAAAATACATACAGACCAAGGTTATATAAATACCAAATTGATAAAAGAATAAGTAATTATAAAGCAGAAAAAAAGAGGAAAACATTGCGTTTTCCTCTTTTTTTATAATATGAATTTTAACCTGTTATAACTGAATCGATAATCCAACTATAATTTGATTAACTCTTGTATCGTATTCTACATTACCTAAATTACCAGCAAAAGAAGATTCAACATCAGAAAAACCTCTTTCCCAACGTACATCAATTCCTAATTTACCAAATTCAACGCCACCACCAAATTGTAAACCTACAGTAAAACCATCAGCATCAACATCGTTAATATCTTTATAACTAAAATCTGAATCTAAGATATACTGAAAAGATGGGCCAATAAAAACATTACCAATTCCAAAAATCTTTTTTCCTAATAATACAGGAATATCAATTTTTTGAAAAGTGTGAGTTGTAGTTGTTGTTCCTTGTGTGTAATAGACTTCATTTTCTAAATTGGTGTACACCAATTCTGGTCTAATATAAAGACCAATAATAGGTAATTTACCACGTAACCAAATACCAGCATGGTAACCTGTTTTACTTTTAGCTCCGCTAAAAACATCTTGGCTTGTTTCTTTAATAGAGTTTGAGTTGTAGTTTACACCACCTTTAACACCAAATTGAATTTGAGCGTTAGAAGTTTGGCTAAATCCGAAAGCCAATAACATGAATACGATTACTTTTTTCATAATTTTAAAATTTTTAGTTTATATAAAGACGCTTTTAAAAACAAAAACGTTATTATTTTCTAGAAATTACTTTTTTAACAGCTTTAATTACAGCATCTGCATCTAAACCGTATTTAGCCATTAATTGAGCTGGAGTTCCAGACTCACCAAAAGTATCATCAGTTGCCACAAATTCTTGTGGAGTAGGTGTGTTTAACGCTAAAGTTCTAGCAACACTTTCTCCTAAACCTCCTAATTTATTATGCTCTTCTGCAGTTACTATACAACCTGTTTTTGCAACAGATTTTAAGATAATTTCTTCGTCTAGAGGTTTAATAGTATGAATATTAATTACTTCAGCAGAAATACCTTCAGCTTCTAATTTTTCGGCAGCTTGTAAAGATTCCCAAACTAAATGTCCAGTAGCAACAATAGTTACATCTGTACCTTCTGTTAATTGAATTCCCTTACCAATTACAAATTCACCTTCTGGCATAAAAATTGGCACTTTTGGTCTACCAAAACGTAAATAAACAGGCCCATCAAAATCTGCAATTGCAATAGTTGCTGCTTTTGTTTGGTTATAATCACAAGGATTAATAACTGTCATTCCTGGTAACATTTTCATTAAACCAATATCTTCTAAAATTTGGTGTGTTGCACCATCTTCTCCTAAAGTTACACCTGCATGCGAAGCACAAATTTTTACATTTTTATTTGAATAAGCAATAGACTGACGGATTTGATCGTACACACGACCTGTAGAAAAGTTTGCAAAAGTACCCGTAAAAGGAATTTTACCTCCAATAGTCATTCCTGCAGCAATACCCATCATATTTGCTTCTGCAATACCTATTTGAAAAAACCTTTCTGGGTTTTCTTTAATAAAGTCTGCCATTTTTAAAGAACCTACTAAATCAGCACATAAAGCAACTACGTTTGGGTTTGTTCTACCTAATTCTGTTAAACCATCACCAAAACCAGAACGTGTATCTTTTTTTTCTGTGTACGTATATTTTTTCATTATAATAATTGTGTTGTAAAATTTTGCGTAAAAATAAACTTTTATTTTTCTTTAGAGAAGAAAATAGACTTTAGAATAAAGACTTTTAAAAATATTTTTTAATGAAAATTAATAATCTAACAGTAAAACGAGATATTAATTTACAATTTCATAAATTCTTGATAAAGTTTATGAATGGGTAAGCCAACTACATTAAAATAACTGCCTTCCATTTTATCAATAGCAATAAAACCTATCCATTCTTGAATGCCATAAGCACCAGCTTTATCAAATGGTTTGTAGTTTTTAATGTAATAATTGATTTCTTCATCAGTAAGTTCTTTAAAAGAAACTGTTGTTACATCATTTATAATCTTTTGAAAATGCCTGTTTTTTATGCTTATTGATGTAATAACCTCGTGTTTTTTACCAGATAATTTTCTAAGCATTGTAAAAGCATCAGCAGCATCTTTAGGTTTACCAAGCGCTTCATTATTTAACCAAACAATGGTATCAGAAGTAATTAATACATCTTTTTCGGATAAATTTGTAAATGCTTTTGCTTTTAAATCAGCTAAATAATCAGTAATTTCTGTTCCTTTTAGAGTATCAGGATAAATTTCATCTACTTTTTTTACATCAATTGTAAATTCGATATCTAAATCTTTAAAGAATTGCTGCCTTCTTGGTGAACCAGAAGCCAAAATTATATGGTAGTTTTTTAATTTTTCTTTAAGCATTAAAGCCTTTCTTTATTCTTGCTAAATCTCGTTTATTATCTCTGTCTTTAATTACGTTTCGCTTATCGTGCGTTTGTTTTCCTTTGGCTAAAGCAATTTCTAATTTAGCAAAACCTTTATCATTAATAAATAATTTTAAAGGTACAATTGTATTTCCTTTGGCTTCAACATCTTTTTTTAAACTACGCAATTCGCGTTTGTTTAATAACAATCTGCGTTCACTTTTAGGATTGTGATTAAAATGATGCCCATACATATATTCTTGTATATACATATTTATGATAAACAATTCTCCACGATCATTAAATTCGCAAAAGCTTTCTGTAATTCTTGCCTGACTTAATCTTATCGATTTTATTTCTGTACCTGTTAATTGAATTCCAGCTACATATTTGTCAAGAATTTCGAATTCGAAACGCGCTTTTTTATTCTGTATGTTTATTTTTTTCTGCACTATGTAAGGCGGATTTTAAATTTATACAAAGATACATTTTTAGTTTGGTGAAAGAAATGTAATTTTGATGTCAATTTTAACTCAAATCAAACAAAAATTTATGAAATATTTTGTTCTTTTTATTTTAGTGATTGCAGTTTCTTGTAAGCCAACAGAAAAAAAATTAACAGCTCAAGAAATTATTGATAAAACCATTTTATACTCAGGTGCCGATTTGGTGGTTAATTCTGAAATTAATTTCACTTTTAGAGACAAAGAATACAAAGCCATCAGAAATAATGGGAAATTTAGTTTATCGAGAACATTTGATTCGATTACAGATAAATTAACTAATTATGGTTTTACAAGAACTATAGATGGTAATATTGCAGAAATCGACTCTGCAACAATTAATGTACAAAGCAATGCAGTAAATTCTGTGCATTATTTTTCGGTTTTGCCCTTTGGTTTAAATGATAAAGCTGTTCATAAAAAGTTGCTAGCATCATCAACCATAAAAAACAAAGACTATTATAAAATTGAAATTACTTTTTCTGAAGATGGAGGAGGAGAAGACTTTGAAGATGTGTTTATTTATTGGATTGGTAAAGATGATTTTTTGGTAGATTATTTAGCGTATTCTTACCATACAAATGGAGGAGGAAAGCGTTTTAGAGTGTTAAAAGAACAATGTACTAAAAACGGAGTTCGTTTTGTAGATTACCATAATTACAAACCTTTAGCTAAAAATATTGCTTTGGTTGATATTGATAAAGCTTTTGAAAACAACGAATTAAAGAAGGTTTCAGAAATTGTATTAAAAGATATTGAGGTTAAGCTTATAGAGGAATAAGAACTGTTTTAAATTTAGTTATGAATATAAAAAGATGGATAATTATAATTATAAATACATTAAATATATGTGTTGTTTTATTTTTATCAGTTACTTTTTATAAAGAATTCTCTAAAGTTTTAGACAATCGAGTTTTATTGCAATTAAATTCCATCAAAACATTAAAACACATTCAGTTACAAAAACTAATAAATTCTGAATGGCAAAAAATTAATACAGCAAAAACAGCGCAATACAATTCACCAAGTTTTATTTTACCGGCAACCAAATTCGATAAAAAAGGAATATATGATGTTACTCATTTAAACCCAACCAAAGAAACATCAATTGTATTTATTAATTTTATTGATGGCGTTCGAAAAATTCATCTTTTAGATTATAATAAAGTTAAAAACATTTTATTAGAAAGAACAGGAATGGGGGTAAGTGGAGAATCTTATTTGGTTGCAGATGATTTTAGATTGCGTTCTCAATCTCGTTTTTATCCGAAGAAAATACCTTATCACATAAAAGCAAAAACCAAAGGAGTTTTAAAAGGTATTAAAGGTAATTTTAATTCAGGTATATTTTTAGATTATAGAAATATAAGTGTGTATAGTGCTTATCAACCCATAAATATTGGAAATTTAAATTGGGTTATTTTATCTGAAATTGATGTTGATGAAGTATCTAAACCTTTAATAGCAATGCGTAAAAAATTAATTTTTATTACCATTTGTATCATTGTTGTTTCTGTTTTCTTATCTCTTTTTTTAACCAAAATCATAACACAACCTATTATTGAAATGAAAAAAAGGTTAATGATTATGGCTAAAGGAAATTATAATCAAAATTTTGAAGTAAATTTAGAATCATCAAAATCTTTATTGGCTAAGCCAAAAGAAATTAATGAAATGTTTGAAGCTTTAACAAGTTTAAAAACAGCACTTTCTGGAGCTGTAGATTTCTCTGTAGAAGTGGGTAATATGAATTTAACATCAGATTATAGTCCTAAAAGTACAGACGATTTATTAGGAAAAACGCTTTTAAAAATGCGTGAAAAATTAATTGATTTTCGAAATAAAGAACAGCAATTAATCTTAAATAACAAAAGGCTTTTAGTAGTTAGATTAGAAGATGAAAGAAAAAAATTAGCAAGAGAATTACACGATGGTATAGGACCATTTTTAACTACTTTAAAATTTTATATTCAGAATAATATTGAAAAAGAAAGTCATAAAAAAGAAATAAAAAGTATGATAGACACAACTATTGCAGAAGTTAGGTCTATGACAAATGCATTAATGCCCTCTACTTTAGAAGATTTTGGTATAGGACCAACTTTAAAAAATTATGTAGAAACCATACAGCAATCTGTAGCTATTAAAATAGAATTTGATGATGCTTCTAAAGGAAATATTTCTAATGAATTGGCTATTAATTTATTTAGAATTGTTCAAGAACTTATTAATAACACCATAAAACACTCAAAAGCAAACCAAATTAAAATTACTTTATCTGAGTTCGAAAATTTTATTTCTTTATTTTATTTTGATGATGGTGGTGGTTTTAATCTAGAAAAAATAAACTTAGGTTCTGGAATTAACAATATTAGAGAAAGAGTAGAAATATTTAATGGTACCTTAGATTTAAATACAGAAAATGGTACCACAATATTTGAAATTGAAATACCAATTTAATAGACATAAATGATAAATTTAATTATTACAGACGATCACGATTTATTTAGATTTGGGCTAACAGAATTACTAAAAAAGCATAAAGATATTAATGTAGTCAATACTTTTTCTGATGGACAAGAACTTTTGAATTGTTTAGAGAAAAAAGAAGATATTGATGTTGTTTTATTAGATATTTCTATGCCAAATTTAGATGGTTTTCAAGTTTTAAATAAAATTAAAAATTTATCAACTAACGCAAAACCTATTATTATTTCTATGCATAATGAGGGGAATTACATTGCCAAATGTGCAAAGGGAGGTGCATATGGCTATTTAATTAAAAATGCTGATGAAGACGAACTTTTAATGAGCATTAGAACAGTAGCTAAAGGTAAAAAGTATTTTAGTGTAGAAATATCAGAAAAAATGGTAAACTTTATGTCAGAAAATAAAGTAAGTGCTAATCAATTATCAAACAAAGAAAATCAAGTTTTAGAATTAATATCTAAAGGCTTTACAACTAAAGAAATAGCCTCTCAATTGTTTGTGAGTTCAAGAACAATTGAAACGCATAGAGCTAACATTCTAAAAAAGTTAGAAGTTAAAAATACAGCTGCTTTAATTAAAAAAGCTACAGAGAAAAATATAATTTAGTATCCGTATAAATACGGATATTAAATTACCAATTTTCTTATACCTCGTTAAAGGGGTTTTCATGTTTAATTTTATAAAAGTTATTCAATAGTGTTTAACTCAACTATAAAAATTAAAATATCATGAGAAATATTGTTTTAGCGTTTGGTTTTATTTTAATTTCTGCGGTTACTTATGCTCAGAAAAGGAGCGATTTTAAAGGTCCTGCTTATAAAAATTATAAATATTGGAAGCATAATACAGCACCTACTATTATATATGTAAGTAATGCTAAAAAAGGTTTACAAGGACCTGCCTATAAAAATTACAAACCCAGTAAAGATGATAGTAATACCAAGTCTTTTAGAATTTTAAATGTAAAATCTAAACGTAAAAATTTAATGGGACCAGCTTATAAAAACTATAAAATCTGGAAAAAAAATAAGTAGTTGTTTGTATAATTAACCTCAAGTATCAATGCACTTGAGGTTAATTTTAATTATTTAAAAATTAAATTTTAACAAGTGTCTATCTACAATAAAATAAAATGGATTTTAGGTATTTTAATCATTTTTGTACTCATTATTACTACTAATTTAATTGATAAAAGTAATTTTACAAGAATAAAAAATACCGTAACTAATATCTATGAGGATCGGCTAATTGCTAAAGATTTAATTTTTAAGGTATCTAAAGTAATTACAGAAAAAAACATTGCATATATTTTAAAAGAAGAATCTTATTTTAAAAGTAAGAACTCTATTTTAAATGAAAACTTAGATAGTTATTTAATTCGTTTTGAAGAAACTAACTTAACTAAAGAAGAAAAAAAACTTTTTATTGCTTTAAAAAACAAGATTAAAAATTTAATTGTAATTGAAAATAAAACTGACGAAAATTTTTTAAAAAACTCAAATAGCAATTATTTAAATGAAATAAACAAAATAAATAATATCCTTACAGAGCTGTCTATAATTCAAGTTAATGAAGGCAGTAGGCAAGTTGCTATAAGTGAAAAAGCATTATCCACCATTGAACTTTTTACACAGATGGAAATTTATTTTTTAATTTTTTTAGCCATCATTGTTCAAATTATAGTAGTGTATAATAATCCTAAATAGTTAAAACTAATTATTTTCTACTTTTTCAATTTTTGATTCTTTTTCATTGCCTTTTACAGTTACAATAAATAGACTTCCATTGTCATTATCATCCATATCTTGATAAATTTCTTCACCTAAAATTTTATTTGCTAAATGAGGAGTTGTGTTACTGTGCCCAACAACTAAAACAGTTTTTCCTAGCGTTTCTGCTTGAAAAACAGAATCGAACATTTTACTGGGATTATAATATTTTATTTCTAATCCTTTTGTTTTTGCAGTAGGTGTTGCAGTTTCTACAGTTCTAAAATATTTAGTAGAATAGACAGCATCAAATTTAATGTCTTTAAAATATGCAGCCCATTTCTGAGCTCTTTTTTCGCCTTCAAAATTTAAATGCGGATTCGCATTCATCATATTAGATCTATCTTTTTCTGAATGACGGATTAAATAATAAGAAGTTTTTTTATCTGAAGTACAAGAACTTAAAAAGCTAAAAGCAAATACAAATAGTAGAATATAATTTTTCATTAGGTTTGGTTTAAAGAACGAATATAGTTAAAAAAGAAAAAGCGATGTTTTAAACATCGCTTTTTATAGAAACCTTACTAAATCATTTTACAACACTTCAATTAATTTTATAGGTTTTGGTTTTGCTTCTTCTAATTTAGGAATGGTAATTTTTAACTCACCATTTTTGTAAGTAGCACTAATTTCATCGCTATTTACAACACCTTTTGGTAGTGTAAAACTTCTTTTAAAAGACAAATAACTATATTCTTTTCGAGTATAATTTTCATCAGAAGTATCATTATTGATGGTTTTTTCTGATGAAATTGTTAAAATTTCATTGTCTAAATCAATTTTAAAATCTTCTTTTTCCATTCCAGGAACTGCAACATCCACAAGAAATTCATTTTCATTTTCTTTAATGTTTACAGCTGGTAATGTTGTGTTTGTGTCAGAAAAATTTGATGTAGACCAATCTCTAAAAAAATCGTTAAACACATTTGGTAAAACTGGAAAATCTTTACTTTTTAATAACATAATTTTACATTTTTAAGTTGAACATTAATTTTTATAACAATCTTTGTAAAACAAAAAAAATGCCATCTTATAAAAGTGACATTTTTTCAGTTTTTAAAAATACATTTTGACAGTTACTTTGTTAATCATTAGTGTTTTATGTAAAAAAAAAGCGATGTTTATTATAACAACGCTTTTTCCAAACTCCCCTTAAATACTTCAATTAATTATTAATTTACAACCAAATCAGATTGATTTCTAAATACTAACTCATCATCAAAAGCATCTAATAGAATAATACTATCTGTGGTAACTTTACCTGATAAAATTTCTTTAGATAGCTGATTTAAAACTTCTTTCTGAATCACTCTTTTTACAGGTCTTGCACCAAATTCTGGCTGATATCCTTTCTTAGCTAAATAAGTAATTGCTTCATCAGTAGCATCTAAAGTTATTTCTTGTTTACCAATCATTTTCTTTAAATGTTCTATTTGTAGTTTTACAATTTCAAATATATCTGACTGATTTAATGGTGTAAACATAATTACATCATCAATTCTGTTTAAAAATTCAGGTCTTACAGATTGTTTTAATAATCCTAAAACTTCAATTTTTGCCAATTCTGTTACCGCTTCTAAATCTGCTTTTGGATCTGCAAATTTCTCTTGAATTATATGGCTTCCCATATTAGAAGTCATAATAATAATTGTGTTTTTAAAATCTGCAACACGTCCTTTGTTATCTGTTAATCTACCTTCGTCTAATACTTGTAATAGAATATTAAAAGTATCTGGATGCGCTTTTTCAATTTCATCTAAAAGCACTACAGAATAAGGTCTTCTTCTTACAGCTTCTGTTAATTGTCCGCCTTCATCATAACCCACATATCCTGGAGGCGCACCAACTAGTCTACTTACAGAATGACGTTCTTGATATTCACTCATATCAATACGAGTCATAGCATTTTCATCATCAAATAAATATTCTGCTAAGGCTTTTGCTAATTCTGTTTTTCCTACACCTGTAGTTCCTAAAAATAAGAAACTACCAATGGGTTTATTAGGATTTTGTAAACCAGCTCTAGAACGTCTTACAGCATCAGAAACAGCAACGATTGCTTCTTCTTGCCCTACAACTCTTTTGTGCAATTGGTTTTCTAAAAACAATAATTTTTCACGTTCAGATTGTATCATTTTAGTAACAGGAATTCCTGTCCATTTTGCAACAACTTCAGCAATATCATCTAAAGTAACTTCTTCTTTAATTAAAGATTTTTCAGACTGATTTTCTTGCAAATTTTTCTGTAAAACTTCTAAATCTTCTTGTGCTTTTTTAATTTTCCCATAACGTAACTCTGCAACCAATCCATAATTTCCTTCACGTTCTGCTTTTTCAGCTTCAATCTTAAAGCTTTCAATATCCATTTTTGCATTCTGAATATTGTCTACAACTTCTTTTTCAGACTTCCATTTTGCGTTAATTTCGTTACGTTCTTCTTTTAAATTGGCTAAATCAGAACGCAAAGACTTTAGTTTTACTTCATCTTTTTCACGTTTAATCGCTTCAATTTCAATTTCCAACTGCATTATTTTACGATCTAAAACATCTAATTCTTCTGGTTTAGAATTGATTTCCATACGTAATTTTGATGCAGCTTCATCCATTAAATCGATGGCTTTATCTGGTAAAAAACGATTGGTAATATAACGTTGTGACAATTCTACAGCGCCAATAATAGCTTCATCTTTAATACGAACTTTATGGTGAGTTTCGTACTTTTCTTTAATTCCTCTAAGAATAGAAATGGCACTTTCTGTATCTGGTTCATCAACTATAACCTTTTGAAAACGTCTTTCTAATGCTTTGTCTTTTTCAAAATATTTTTGATATTCATCTAGAGTAGTTGCACCAATTGCACGCAATTCTCCACGCGCCAAAGCAGGTTTTAAAATGTTTGCAGCATCCATTGCACCTTGTCCACCTCCAGCACCAACAAGAGTATGAATTTCATCAATAAAAAGTACAATATCACCATCAGAAGTGGTAACTTCTTTGATAACTGCTTTTAAACGCTCTTCAAACTCACCTTTGTATTTTGCACCAGCAATTAATGCACCCATATCTAAAGAAAAAATTAATTTATCTTTTAGGTTTTCAGGTACATCACCATCAACAATTCTATGAGCTAAACCTTCTGCAATTGCTGTTTTACCTGTACCAGGTTCTCCAACCAAAATTGGATTGTTTTTTGTTCTACGTGATAAGATTTGTAACAATCTACGTATTTCTTCATCTCTACCAATTACAGGATCTAATTTGCCATCTTGTGCTAATTGATTTAAGTTTTTAGCAAACTTGTTTAAAGAATTGTAAGTTTCTTCTTGAGATTGAGAGGTTACTCTTTCTCCTTTTCTTAATTCATCAATAGCAGCTTTTAAGTGCTTTTCTGTAACTCCCTGATCTTTTAAAACTTGGGCAATATTACTTTTCGATTTAAAAATTGCTAAGATTAAATGTTCAATTGAAACATAATCATCTTTCATATTTTTAGCGATGATTGATGCTTCGTTTAAACTTTTACCAGCTTCTCTAGAAAGCATTAATTCTGCTCCAGAAACTTTAGGTAAACTTTCTAATTGTTTGTCTAAAATTTGAGTAACTACATCAATATTGATATTTAATTTCTTCAATAAAAAAGGCAATACATTTTCATCAACTTGTGTTAAGGCTTTAAAAATGTGCTCATTTTCTATTTGATTATGACCAAAACTTTGCGCAATTTGCTGCGCCATTTGTATGGTTTCTTGCGATTTTGTTGTATAATTATTAAAGTTCATTTTTTGTAATTTTTTTAAACAATGGTTTTTAACTCATTGTGATTATTTTCTTTTTTCAATGGATAAATAACAATTTTAGTACCATTACATAATTCTCTTTAATATAAGTCAAAATGTCTGTAAAACCTAATAAATACTGACTTTTTGGCTGATTAAAGTTTAGTATCTTTGTACTTATAAAAGAAAAAAAGGAATGGGAATATTCGATAATTTATTTGGAGGAAAAGATGATGAAAAATCAAAAAATGTAAAAGAAACATTTTTAAACTGGCTTCCTTTAACTTCTTTAGATCAGTTAGAAGAAATAAAAAAACAATCTGAAACTGAATCTATTTTAATTTTTAAACATTCTACAAGATGCGGAATTAGTAGTATGGTTATAAAACAATTTGAAAAACTTTTCAAAGAAGAGCATAAAAACCTAAAAGTGTATTATTTAGATTTGTTAAGTTACAGAAATATTTCTGATGAAATAGGTTATCAATTTCAGGTAATGCACCAATCACCACAGCTTTTAGTGATTAAAAATGGAGTTTCTGTACACAATGCTTCTCATTATGATATTACTTTAACTGATTTATCAAGATTTATCTAACATAAACTTGCATTAAACCTTATTTAAATCTTATTTTTGTTTTTTTAAATTTTTATACGTTTGGCAGAAATAAATATTTCAAATAAGGTTGTAGGGAAAGAATTATATGGATATCAAAAAGATGCACTTCGTGAAATCTTTGATAGATTTGAGAATGCACCTAAAGATTATCATTTATTATATCAACTACCAACTGGTGGTGGAAAAACAGTTATATTTTCTGAAATTGTAAGACGTTATATCGCAAATTTTAAAAAGAAAGTTTTGGTTTTAACTCACAGAATTGAGTTAAGTAAACAAACTTCTAAAATGCTAAAAGAGTTTGGAGTTAGCAATAAAATAATAAACTCTACTGCAAAATTAGATGATCAGCACGATTTTGATTGCTTTGTTGCAATGGTCGAAACTCTAAAAAATCGATTAAATGATGATAAACTAGATATTTCAGATATTGGTTTGGTAATTGTTGATGAGGCACATTATAATTCATTTACAAAAATATTTAAGTTTTTTGATCAATCTTTTATACTAGGAGTTACTGCAACTCCTTTAAGCTCAAACATTAAATTACCAATGTATGAGAACTATCAAGAGTTATTTGTGGGTGAATCTATTCAAGATTTAATTGATAATAATTACTTAGCAAAAGCAAATATGTACTCTTATAATGTAGGGTTAACCTCATTAGAAGTTGGTGCAAATGGAGATTATACTGTAAAATCATCCGAAGATCTGTATACAAATACAGATATGCTTACCAAATTAGTTTCTGCTTACGAAGAAACAGCAAAAGGTAAAAAAACATTAATATTCAATAACGGTATTAATACTTCAATTCAGGTTTTTCACGCATTTAAAAAAGCAGGTTATCCAATTGCACATTTAGATAATACCAATACTAAAAAAGAAAGAGAATTAATTTTAAGATGGTTTCATAAAACACCAAATGCAATAATTACTTCTGTAAGTATTTTAACAACTGGCTTTGATGAGCCTAGTATTGAGGCAATTATCTTAAATAGAGCAACCAAATCATTAACACTTTATTATCAAATGATTGGGCGTGGTTCTCGTATTTTTAAGAATAAAAGTACTTTTGATGTTGTTGATTTAGGAAACAATTTTTATAGATTTGGACCTTGGGGAGCTGATTTAGACTGGCAAAAAATGTTTAGAGCGCCAGATTATTATTTAAATGCTATTTTATCTGATGAAGAAATAGAAAGTACATTTAGATATGAGTTACCTGCGGATGTGAAAAAAGAATTTGCAAATTCGAAAGACACTTATTTTGATATGAAGGCTATTTATATTGATACAATTCGTTCTGGTGAATCTTCAAAAAGAGTTTTAGAAAAATCGATAGTACATCACGCAAAAATGTGTATCGAAAATAGTGAAGATGTTTTTGATGCTTTAATTTTAGCAAAAATGCTAGGAGAGGAGATTGATGATAGAATTAATAGGTATGCAAAATGTATTTCTAAAAGTACACACAACTTTGTAACCTGGTTAAAAGACGATTATCGAAAGAAATTAAACACTTACTTACGAGAAAATTTTGATCGAGATTTTGAAAAAATCTTTGGTCATCCACCAATTGAAGAATAAAATAATTTTATAAAAACGCTGATTAGTCAGCGTTTTTTTGGGTTAAAAGTTTCTTTTTGATAAGAATTTTAGCCAAATTAGACTTAAAATTTAGCTTCCTAAGGTTTTGAAAGTGTTGATTTTAAAGGGAAAAGTAAAAAAATGATTTTTTTTTTACTTTTTTTTTGATTTTGTTTTTTGTATTAAAAAATAAATTACATTTGATAAGCTTTTTTAAGTCGAATGTTACGTTTAACTTATTTCGGAAATGATTTTTTACAGGAGATGATAAAAGATCAGAAGGCATTTTGGAAATGCGACGAAAAAATTAAGGTTTCTCCATTAACTTACATTATAATTCTGCTGCTTATTTCTAAGCTGCATGTAGTTTACTTGCAAATATTACAGTGATAAATATCCTTTTACTAGGGTTATAATTTCTATGCTAAAATATTGATATGTTTTAGTTTGGGTGGATTTATCGTACAATTAATTTAAAATACAAGTGAATACAAAATATATAGATTTAATCGAACAAACGTTCGATTTTCCTCAAGAGGAATTCAAAACAGAAAATAATAAACTGTTTTGGCACGGAATTAACTTAATGGAATTGGCTGCAAAATACGGAGCTCCGTTAAAGTTTACCTATTTACCAAAAATTTCAGAAAACATCAACAAAGCAAAAGGTTGGTTTAAAAACAGTATCGAAAAACATAATTATAAAGGCGAATATTTTTATAGTTATTGCACAAAAAGTTCACACTTTAAACACGTTTTAAATGAAGCTTTAAAAAACGATATTCATATAGAAACTTCGTCTGCTTTTGATATTGATATTGTAAACAATCTTAAAAAAGAAGGAAAAATAAAAGATTCCACTTTTGTTATTTGTAACGGATTTAAAAGAGATCAATACATTAAAAATATTGGTGGTCTAATCAATTCTGGTCATAAAAATGTAATCCCGATTATAGACAATTACGAAGAGTTAAACCTTTTATTAGATGAAACTGATAAAAAACTAAATGTAGGTATCAGAATTGCATCCGAAGAAGAACCAAAATTTGAGTTTTATACTTCTAGATTGGGAATTGGCTATAAAAATATTGTTTCGTTTTACGAGCGTGAAATTGCAGGCAATAAACAGGTAGATTTAAAAATGTTGCACTTTTTTATCAATACTGGTATCAAAGACAACGCATATTATTGGAACGAGTTGATGAAATGTTTAAACGTTTACATCAATCTAAAAAAAGTATGCCCAAGTTTAGATAGTTTAAATATTGGTGGTGGTTTTCCTATAAAAAACTCTTTGGGTTTTGAGTATGATTATGAATATATGATCGATGAAATTATCAATCAAATTAAACAAGCTTGTGATGAAGCTGGTGTAGATGTACCTCATGTTTTTACAGAATTTGGTAGCTTTACTGTTGGCGAATCTGGTGCAGCCATATATGAAGTTTTATATCAGAAAAAACAAAATGATAGAGAACGATGGAATATGATTAACTCATCTTTCATAACAACTTTACCAGATTCTTGGGCTATTAACAAACGATTTATAATGTTGCCCATTAATAAATGGAACAGACAATACGAACGTGTTTTATTAGGAGGATTAACTTGTGATAGCGATGATTATTACAACTCAGAACAACATATAAACGGAATTTATTTGCCTGTTTACGAGAAAGAAAATCCGTTGTATATCGGTTTTTTTAATACAGGTGCATATCAAGAATCTGTGGGTGGTTTTGGCGGTTTACAACACTGTTTAATTCCGCATCCAAAACATTTAATTATTGATAGAGATGAAGACGGAAACTTAGTTACTAGAATATTTAAAGAACAACAAAAAAGTAGCGAATTGCTTTCAATACTAGGTTATGGCAACACTTTTGAAAGCGAAATTTAATCAAAAAAACTAATAACAGAAGAAGTTTTATAGAAAACTTCAAAATAAAATAAAATGAATACGAGTAAAACATTTGCAGGAATTCCACAAGAATATGGAAACCTGTCAACATCTAAAATTGTAGTAATTCCTGTTCCTTATGATGGAACAAGCACTTGGCAAAAAGGAGCAGATAAAGGCCCAAAAGCTTTTTTAGAAGCCTCAGAAAATATGGAATTGTATGATATAGAAACAGATTCTGAAGTATATAAAGAAGGTGTTTTTTTAGCAGATGCTATTACAGAAAATGCATCTCCAGAAGCAATGGTAGAAGAAGTACATCAAATTACAAAAAAATATATCAATAAAAATAAATTTGTAACTGTTTTTGGTGGCGAACATTCTATTTCTATTGGTACCATTAGAGCGTTTAATGAGTGTTTTAATAATTTAACTGTATTGCATATAGATGCGCATGCAGATTTAAGAAAAGAATACGATGGTTCTTCTTGCAATCATGCTTGTGCGGTTTACGAAGCTAATTCTACCACAAATTTAATACAAGTAGGGATTAGAAGTATGGATATTTCTGAAAAAAGAGAAATGAATCTTGATAAAGTGTTCTTTGCACATGATATGGCTGTAAATGAAGATTGGATGGAAGATGTAATAGATCAATTAACAGATAATGTTTTTATAACTTTTGATTTGGATGCGTTAGACCCTTCTATTATGCCATCTACAGGTACACCAGAACCTGGCGGATTATTTTACTATGAAACTTTAGAGTTTTTAAAAGAAGTTTTTGAGCGTAAAAACGTAGTTGGTTTTGATATGGTAGAACTATGCCCAAATGCCAATGAAAAATCATCAGATTTTTTAGCAGCTAAATTGTTTTATAAAATGTTAAGCTACAAATTTGTTTCTGATGATGATTCTTATGATAATGGAGATGATGATACAGACTCGAACCCTTTTAACAAATTGTCTAAATTTAAAAATGACGAAGATGAGTATTAATCAAAAACCAATATCAGAATTTATAGAAAAATACTTTTTACATTTTAATGCAGCTTCTTTGGTAGATGCTGCAAAAGGGTATGAAGAGCAATTAAATAAAGGTGCTAAAATGTTAGTTTCTTTAGCGGGTGCTATGAGTACGGCTGAATTAGGAAAAATTTTTGCAGAAATGATTCGCCAAGATAAAGTACAAATTATTTCTTGTACCGGAGCTAATTTAGAAGAAGATATTATGAATTTGGTAGCACATTCTCATTACAAACGTGTGCCAAATTACAGAGATTTAACACCACAAGACGAGTGGGATTTATTAGAAAAAGGTTTAAACAGAGTTACAGATACTTGTATACCAGAAGAAGAAGCTTTTAGAAGAATACAAGAACATATTGTAAAAATATGGAAAGATGCCGAAGCAAATGGAGAACGTTTTTTACCACATGAATACATGTATAAATTATTACTTTCTGGTGTGTTAGAAGAATATTATGAGATTGATTTAAAAGATTCTTGGATGTATGCTGCTGCTGAAAAAAACTTGCCAATTATTTGTCCTGGTTGGGAAGATTCTACAATGGGTAATATTTTTGCTTCTTACGTTTTAAAAGGAGAATTAAAAGCTTCTACTATGAAATCAGGAATTGAGTATATGACATTTTTAGCAGATTGGTATACGGAAAATTCTAATAACGGAATTGGTTTCTTTCAAATAGGAGGTGGTATTGCAGGAGATTTTCCTATTTGTGTTGTACCGATGTTGTATCAAGATATGGAAAGACCAGAAACGCCTTTTTGGAGTTATTTTTGTCAGATTTCAGATTCTACAACAAGTTATGGCTCGTATTCTGGAGCAGTACCAAATGAAAAAATTACTTGGGGTAAATTAGATATAAATACACCAAAGTTTATTATTGAAAGTGATGCAACTATTGTAGCGCCTTTAATATTTGCTTATTTATTAGAAATGTAATTATTATGAACAGAGTAATTGTAGACTACGTAAAACTTACTACAGACATATTAGATATGTTGGTAGAAAAATATCCTGATGGATATGATTATTCAGATATAATTTCCTTTAAAAATGCTAAAGGAGAAACCATAAAAGCTGTAGAAGTAAGAACTGAAACTACTATTTATTTAGTAAAAATTAGTTCTAAATTAGAGCAAACTATGGAAGACTACGCAGAAGATGAAGATTCTTTTGATGAAGATGAAGATCTAAATCTAGATGATTTAGAAGATGATATATAATTAAAACAAAAAGAGCTCCTAATTTAGGAGCTCTTTTAATTTATAGGCTTTTTACTATTTCTTGCGTAACTCAAAAATATCTTTTCTTCTATCTTTTAAGTTTCTAACAGAACCAAACTTATTTAAATCTTTTAATAAATCTAAATCTACATCAGCAATTAAAATCATTTCTGTATTTGTTGTTGCTTCTGCTTTTATTCCATTTGCAGGAAATGAAAAATCACAAGGTGTAAAAACCATAGATTGAGCGTATTGAATATCCATATTATTTACTTTAGGTAAATTACCAACACTTCCAGCAATAGCAACATAACATTCATTTTCTATAGCTCTTGCTTGTGCACAATGACGTACTCTAGAATATCCATTTTGTGTATCTGTTAAAAACGGAATAAATAAAATATCCATTCCCTCATCTGCCAATAATCTGCTTAATTCTGGAAACTCAGAATCGTAACAAATTAAAACACCAATTTTACCACAATCTGTATCAAAAGTTTTTAATTCATTTCCGCCTTGCATTCCCCAAACTTTTGCTTCATCTGGCGTAACATGTAATTTTTCATAGCGGTCTGATGAGCCATCTCTTTTACAGATATAACCAACATTATACAACAAACCATCTTTAATTTCTGGCATGCTACCAGTAATAATATTAATGTTATAGCTAATTGCTAATTCAGAAAATTTTTGAACAATTTGAGGCGTATATTTAGCTAATTCTCTAATGGCTTTCGATTCTGGCAAGTGATTATTATCTGCTATTAAAGGCGCATTAAAAAATTCTGGAAACAAAGCAAAATCTGAACGATATGCAGAAACAGCATCTACAAAATATTCTGCTTGTTGCATTAGTTCTTCTAGATTTTTGTACAAGCGCATTTGCCATTGAATTAAACCTAAACGAACAACTTTTTTATTACTAGCTGCTTTTTTAGATTTTTTCTCATAATAAATATTGTCCCACTCTAATAAAACAGCAAATTCACCAGAATTTTCATCACCTTTTAAATACCCTTTTAAGATTTTCGAAGGATGAAAATCGTTAGAAATTTGAAAGTTTAAAACAGGATCATGAATTTCTTTACGTTTTACTTTTTCTATATATTCTTTAGGTGATAAATTAGCGGCATATTTATGATAATTAGGAATTCTGCCACCAAAAGCAATTCCTCTTAAGTTTAATTTTTCAGTAAGTTCTTTTCTATAATCATACAATCTTCTTCCTAAACGCAAACCTCTGTATTCAGATTTAATAAATACATCAATTCCGTATAAAACATCTCCATCTTCATTATGAGTATCAAAAGTAAAAGCACCTGTAATTTCTTTATACGTATGCTGATCATCAAAACTATCATAATCTAAAATAATAGAAAGGGCACAACCAGCCAATTCTCCATTAATTTTAATAACAATTTGCCCTTCAGGAAATTTATCTATTAAGGCTTTGATTTGATCTTCTTTCCAGTAAGAATCTGGCATACTCGAATATGCCTCAATCATGGCTTCTTTTAACTGTTTATAGTCATTTAAAGTTAAATAATGAAGCTCGATGTTTTCTATATTTTGTATCATTTTAATTGTAATGGTTTTTTAAAATAGACCATTTTATTATAACAAAATTAGATAAAAAAACAATTAGTTTTCATAGATAATAACACATTTAAAAATTTTTCAATAAAAATAATAATCGTCTATTTAGTTGGTAATCAATCAAAAAAAAAGTTGATAATTAAATTTCTTTTTTATGCCCAATAAAATGTTCTATTGTTTTATAAATACCTAATAAGTTTTCCGCAAACCAATCAAACATATTTATAGACATAATTGCTTGTCCAAATCGGGTAACTCTGTAAATGTAACCTGGTATGGTAACCATCCGTTTATTTTTCTCTATAGATTTTACAATTGTTAGTGCAGCAACTTCTGGTTTTAGAATAGGAATTTTAGATTTTACCCCATCAAACATACCTGTATTTATATAATAAATAGAAACATCAGCATTAAAGGCTATAATTGTTTCTTAACTAGAAATTTCTGAAACTGTTTCTTTTATTTTTTGCTCATTTATATCCCAAATAACTACACTTACGACTCTTACTAACAATTAAACAAGACATAATTTTACCTATTTGATAAACACCAACAGTTATTAGAACTCTTTTTTTTTAATTGCATAATCTTTTTTAAAACTTAAATTTAATTAACCTTAAATTAATGTAAAACCTACACCAATAAAGGCTAAGTTAAACCTAATTAATCAAAATACTAAAAAAAACAGCCTAATTAAAGCTAGATTGTTCCCCTTTAAATTTTGTTTTAATGGCTAATTTTATCAATGATAAACTTTTTTTAAATCTTATAATGAAAAAAACATCAATTAAATATCTAGTAGGATCAATCTTATTTGTAATTCTATTTTCTAGTCTTTTTTTTACTGAAAAACTATTATGGTCTGATAATTCTTTTGAAATAGAAAAAGAAAACGAAGAACACGACCCAGATGAACATCCAGAAGGAAGTATTTCTATTGAAGAAAAATTGATTAATAATAAACATGCTAAATTAGCTAGTTTAAAAGGAAATTTAAAAAAGAACGCATCAACAAATTCTAGTTATGCAGATGGTTTAATTAATGGAAATTGGTCTGAAGTTAAATTTACCACTAGCCAAAATAGTATTTATACAAGTTACGGTTATAGGGTAGATGGTTCTGTTTATGATAAAGGAAATGATATAATTTATGTTATTTCTTATGCAGGTCATTTATTTCGTGTAGATAGAGACGAGGCAAACCCTTCAAATACTCAATGGACATTATTAGATAATAAAAACAACTATAATGATGATGCAGATGATATGTATTTATATGGTATAAACTTACCAGATGGATCTTTTAGAATGATAAGATCTAGAGACAATAGTTTATTAGAATATAGTGATGATGAAGGGAGAAGTTGGAATAATGCCAATGTGCGTTATCATTGGTCTTGTCAAGATGTAGGTGTAGCAAAAACTTCTAGTGGTTTAGACAGAATTGCAACTTTTGCTTCTATAAATACAAGTACTAGAAAGCCATATTTTTCTACAGACGGAATTACATATACAGCATCTACTTTATCTTTTCCCAGAAACCAATATACAGGTCATATAGTAAAACCACTAAAATCTAAAGATATTTATTTGTTTATGCGTAATAGCTCTACAAAAAAGATGTCTATATATAAACTTGGTCCAGATGATGCCGATTATCAATTAGTACATTCACCAGATTTTGTTTTTGCTAATTTTGGAAATGTAATGGCTACAGAAATAGATGGAGTTACTCATTTTACAATAGCAGGAAATAAGCATGTGTATTATTCTTCTGATAGTGGAGAAAACTGGGTAACTAAAACAACAAATAGTGGTAACAATGCTATGAGAACTATGCATCCATCTCAACCAAATATTTTATTTTCTGGAGATACAGATTTACGTATGTCTAAAAACTTTGGTGTTTCTCATGAAGGTTTTTCTAATAGACAAGGTTGGGATATTCAACATCAAAGAATGTATGAAAAAACAGATGGAACTGTTTTTCATCTTATTGGAAATGATTTTGGAGCCTTTATGTCTTATACGCCAGAAGATAAATATACATACATTCAATTAAATAATTCTGCGCCAACACAAATGGCTTATGATGCTGCACATAGTGAAAATTATAACAAATCTTTTACAGCATTACAAGATAGAGGTGCAAGAAGTTTTCCTTTAAACTCTACAAGTACAGGTTCTGGAGAAATTAGATCTACAGATGCTTTTCGTGTAACTGTTTCAAATGAAGGAGCTTCAGTATGGGCGTGGATTTATTTTGGAACTCTTTACCATCAAGATTTTGCTGTACCAGGAGGAATAAAAACAGATTTAAATTTTACTGGTAGCTGGTGGGCTTCGCCATTAATATCGTCTTTACAAAAAGGAGAAGATGCAGTTTATGTTGCTGCTGGAGAAAAAATTAGAAAATTTACTTACAACTCTAATTCAAATAAAATAATTCAAACTGAACATAGTTATGATTTTGGAGCAAAAACAGGTAATAAAGTATCTGGTTTAGGTTTTTCTACATTAAATCGAAATAAATGGTATGTTTCTACAGAAGATGGGCAGTTTTTATATTCTAATGATAACGGACAATCTTTTGAGATTTCTGATAATTTAAAGGAGTACGCACCAAAAGCTAATACAACCGGTTGGGGTAATTGGACAAAAAACCAACAAGTAATTAGAGCTTCTAAATTAGATGAAAATACGGTTTACTTTGCAGGTGTTGGTAATAGATTTTATATTAGTAAAGACGGTGGAAATAGGTTTGAAAATTATACAACTGGTTTAAATGTTTTTCAAATTAGAGATTTTGCACTATCATCAGATGAAAAATTTATTTTTGCAGCAGCAGGTAAATCTGGACCTTGGGTATTTTCTGTAGAAAAAAACAGATGGTATTCTATGGTAGATGCTTCTGTACCAACTGTAGATTATACACATGTACAATATTTAGAAAAAACAAACACAATTGTATTTTCAACGTATGGTTCTGGTGTTTTAAAATTTAAATTAGATACTCCAGAAGATGCAATTTTAGCACCAACCGATTTAAAAGTTACTAGTAATAATGGAGAGGTTCAAATAACTTGGGTAGATAACTCTACAAATGAAACTAACTTTATTCTAGAAAGATCTATCAATAATGAGTTTGTAGAATTAGCTAGTTTAGTTAGTAATTCTGTTTCCTTTACAGATTATAACCTACCAAATAATACACTAGCTATATATAGAGTTAAAGCAATAGATACTAACAACGAATCTAAATACTCTAACTATGCTATGGCAAAATATGATGCTAATGCAGAGTTGAAAAAAGATTGGGAGCTTGTTTCTGTAACAAGTGATGAAAGTGTTAAAAACGGTAGTGCAAAAAATGCTTGGGATTCTGATATTAGTACTATGTGGCATACCCAATGGTTTAATATAACTCCATTAAAAGCTTACCCTCATGAATTAGTAATAGATATGAATAATACTGCTAGTTTTAAAGGTTTTAGTTATTTGCCAAGACAAGATGGTAATCAAAACGGAAGAATAAAAGATTATGAATTCTATGTATCTTCTGATAATGTTAATTGGAGTTTAGCAGCAAAAGGAACTTGGGAAAATACTCAAGATAGAAAAGATGTAATTTTTTCTGAAGAAGTAATTGCCAGATATATAAAACTTGTTGGTTTATCTGAAGTAAATGGTAAATCTCATGGAACTTGTGCAGAATTATCAATTTTTAAAGAAATACCTGCGCCAGCTTCACCTCATATTATACAAGGTGCAAGAATTTCAGATACACAAATTAATTTAAAATGGTTAGATTTATCTAATAATGAAAACGGTTTTAAAATTGAAGAGTATGTAAATGAAGAATTTGTAGAAGTAGCAAGTGCTTCTAAAAACGCTACAAGTTTAACATTTTCTAATACAGATAAAAGCACTTGGCATAGATATAGAATAACTGCTTATAATGACATTGGTTCAAATTATTCTGCAACTTTTGATATTAGAGGTGAAGGAGAAAACACTTTAGGTTTAGATGAAAACAAAAATATAGTTACAGATAATATTATAAATGTATATCCTAACCCATTTAAAAATCAAATTAAATTTAAGATATCTAATAACTCCAATAATTTTACAGATTGGATGATATATGATTCTATTGGTTCTTTAGTAAAAAAAGGAAAAGTTAATGAGTTTGAAAAAAATGGTATATCTACAATTAATTTTAGTTCAGGTATCTACTTTATTAAATTTAAAGGGAATATTAAAAATATAACTAAAAAAATTATTAAAAGATAAGAATATAAATAATGTAATTAATTTATAAGATTGTTAAGATCTTAATTTATTGTATTTATTTCAAAGTCAATAAAAATTGAAATAGTATTGTTTTTTAATTAGTTAAAGAATCTCTCTTGCATTAAAAAACTAACCAAACTGCTATTATATTTAACTAAATTAAAAGACCTCACGCTATGTGAGGTCTTTTTTTAATATATATAATTTTGTTAAATTATTTGGCTGGTAAAATTTTACCAACACATTCACCAAAACCAATACGTACTTTATCATTTTTACAATGAGCACGCATAATTACAGTATCGTTATCGTTTATAAATTTACGTTCCGTTCCGTCTTTTAATTTTATAGGATTTTCTCCTTTCCAAGTTAATTCTAACATAGAACCATAACTATCTTTTGTTGGACCAGAAATTGTTCCAGAACCCATCATATCTCCAGCTTCAACTGGGCAACCATTTACGGTATGATGTGCCAATTGTTGTGCCATTGTCCAGTACATATATTTAAAATTAGAATTAGAAACAACAGTTTCTTCTCCGTTTTCTGGCTGAATACCTACTTGTAAATGAATATCGTAACTTCCTTTACCTTCTTGTTTTAAGTAAGAAAGTGGTTCGTGAACTTGTTTTGGGTTGTCAACTCTAAATGGTTCTAAAGCATCTAAAGTAACAATCCAAGGAGAAATGGTTGATGCAAAACTTTTTCCTAAAAAAGGTCCTAAAGGCACGTATTCCCAAGCTTGAATGTCTCTTGCAGACCAATCATTAAATTGTACCAAACCAAAAATATATTCTTCAGCTTCTTTAATCGGAATTCTATCACCCAAAACATTAGCATCAGTAGTAATAAAAGCCATTTCTAATTCAAAATCTATTAATTTACTTGGCCCAAAACCAGGAGTATTGCTACCTTCTACAGGTTTTGTTTGTCCATAAGGTCTTCTAATTGGTGTTCCAGAAGGTATTATAGAAGAGCTTCTTCCATGATAACCAATTGGTATGTGCAACCAATTTGGTAACAATGCATTTTCTGGATCTCTAAATAAAGAACCTACATTTGTTGCGTGTTCTTTACTAGCGTAAAAATCTGTATAATCGCCAACTGCAACAGGTAAAAGCATTTCTACTTCATCCATTCTAAAAATAATTTTGTCTTTATGATCTGGGTTGTCTCTTAAACTACCGTTAGTAACATCAAAAACTTCTGCAATTCTATTGCGTACTAGTCTCCATGTTTTGCGACCATCAGCAATAAAATCATTTAAATTATCTTGTAAAAAAATATCGTCTGTTAACGGAATACCTTTAAAGTAACCTAATTGATGAAAAGCTCCTAAATCTATAGCAAAATCGCCAATTCTACTACCAATCGTTATAATATCATCTCTAGTAATAAAAACACCAAAAGGAATATTTTGAATCGGAAAATCTGATTGTTCTTTTACTTTTAACCAAGATTTTCTTTTCGGATTATTTGCAGTTATGATCATTGTACTTATTTTATTTTTATCAAACCTACATAATTTTTTATCATTTTAAAACAAATATTGAATGAAAAATATAATTTTAAGAATAGTTTAATGGCTATTCCTTAATTATTAATAAGTTGTTAAAAACATCGAAAAAATTGCTTCAAAAACAATTCGATTTTAATTATTTTTGTGAAATTAATTAATATAAGCAACAATGCAAATAGACAATCAAATTTTTGACCTTATTCAGGAAGAAAAAGAAAGACAATTAAATGGTTTGGAGTTAATAGCTTCAGAAAACTTTGTGAGCGATCAAGTAATGTTGGCACAGGGCTCTATTTTAACGAATAAATATGCTGAAGGATATCCTGGAAAAAGATATTATGGAGGTTGTGAAATTGTAGATATTGTTGAACAAATTGCCATAGATAGAGCTAAAGAATTATTTGGTGCTGAGTATGTAAATGTACAACCACACTCTGGTTCTCAAGCAAATACTGCTGTTTTTGCAGCTTGCTTAAAACCTGGTGATAAAATTTTAGGTTTCGATTTATCTCATGGAGGGCATTTAACACACGGTTCTCCAGTAAATTTTTCTGGTAAATTATATGAAACTTCTTTTTACGGTGTAGAAAAAGAAACAGGTGTTTTAAATTATGATAAAATTCAAGAAACTGCAACTGCTGAATTACCAAATTTAATTATTGCTGGTGCTTCTGCGTATTCTAGAGACATCGATTTTAAACGTTTTAGAGAAATTGCAGATTCTGTTGGCGCTATTTTAATGGCAGATATTTCTCATCCTGCAGGTTTAATTGCAAAAGGAATTTTAAATGATCCATTACCTCATTGTCATATTGTAACAACTACTACTCATAAAACTTTAAGAGGGCCAAGAGGAGGGATGATTATGATTGGTAAAGATTTTGAAAATCCGTTTGGAGAAACTTTAAAATCTGGGAAACCTAAAAAAATGTCTACCTTAATAAATTCTGCTGTTTTTCCTGGAAATCAAGGAGGACCATTAGAGCACGTTATTGCTGCTAAAGCAATTGCTTTTGGTGAGGCTTTAACTGATGAGTTTTTAGAATATCAAATTCAGGTAAAAGAAAATGCAGCTGCAATGGCTAAGGAATTTGTTGCTAAAGGATATAATTTAATTTCTGGAGGTACAGACAATCACTGTATGTTAATTGATTTACGTAACAAAGATATTTCTGGTAAAGATGCGGAAATTGCTTTAGGTAAAGCAGATATTACAGTAAACAAAAATATGGTTCCTTTTGATGATAAAAGTCCGTTTGTAACTTCTGGAATTCGTGTTGGTACTGCAGCTATTACTACTCGTGGTTTAAAAACTGAAGATATGCAAACTGTAGTAGATTTTATTGATGAAGCCATACAAAATGCAGACAATGATGAGGCTTTACATGAAATCGGAGAACGTGTTGCTGATATGATGAGTGCAAGACGTTTATTTGTGATGTAATAACACGCTTTTTAAAATAAAAAAAAAGCATCAAGGTTCATCTTGATGCTTTTTTTATATCTTTCAACCAGAAAAAAATAATTTATGGATACTTATTTTATTGCAACAGTTTTAGTTTTTCTTTCTGCCATTTTTGGTTATGTAAACGTACGTTTATTAAAAATGCCAAACACAATTGGTTTAATGATTATGACAATCGTTTTTACTTTAATTGTTTTAATGATAAGTTATTTTGATCCTACTTTATTAAACATAGAAAAATCAATTATTTCTAGTATTGATTTTAAAACGGTTTTATTAGACGAAATGCTAAGTTTTTTGTTGTTTGCAGGTGCTTTACATACCAATTTTGAGCAATTAAAAATTCAACGTTGGCCAATTTTACTGTTTTCTACTTTAGGAGTTTTAACGTCTACATTTTTAGTAGGTATTGTTATGTTTTTTATTCTAAAAGCTTTAAGTTTCGATGTTAATTTTATTTATTGTTTATTATTTGGAGCTTTAATTTCGCCTACAGATCCTATTGCTGTTTTAGGAATTTTAAAACAAGCTGGTGCTCCAAAAAAATTGGAGACTAAAATTGTGGGTGAATCTTTATTTAATGATGGAGTAGGAGTTGTGGTTTTCTTAACCATTTTTCAGATTGCAAAATCGGGTATAGACAATACTTCAGTGGCAGATGTTGCACAGTTATTTGGGCAAGAAGTAATTGGTGGAATTGTATTGGGTGGTTTATTAGGATGGATTTCTTATCGTTTAATAAAATCTATAGATGATTATGATATTGAAGTAATTATAACTTTAGCTGCAGTTATGGGAGGTACAGTTATTGCGCATAAATTACATTTGTCTGCTCCTTTAGCAATGGTTACTGCTGGTTTAATTGTGGGGAATGATACTGTTAGAGCAAGTTCTATGTCTGAAGTTACTGAGAAGTATGTAGATAAATTTTGGGAATTATTAGATATTCTACTAAATGCTATTTTATTTGTTTTAATTGGTATGGAAATGTTGCTTTTAGTTTTTGAAGGTAAATATATAGTTGCAGGTTTAATTGCAGTTCCTATTGTTTTAATTTGTAGATATATTTCTTTATTTCTGCCAATAAATATCTTTAAAAAGAAGTTAGATTTTGTGCCAAAAACCAATTTAATTATGACTTGGGGTGGTTTACGTGGTGGAATTTCTATTGCACTAGCCTTAGGATTATCAACAGAAATGCATAGAGATTTGTTTTTGGTAATTACGTATATAGTTGTTGTGTTTTCTATAATTGTACAAGGTTTAACTGTTGGTAAATTGGTGAATAGATTTAAATTAAAATCATAAAAAAAGTATCAAAGTGTAATACTTTGATACTTATACTTTTTTGGTTCATTTAAAATTACCAACTCTTAATTTCTTCGGCAATTTCATCTTTGGTTTTTCCATATTTCTCTTGGATTTCTCCAATTAACTTGTCTTTTTTACCTTCGGCTTCTTTAGATTCATCGTTGGTGATTTTTCCATATTGATCTTTAAATTCACCTTTAATTTGTTTCCATTTACCTTCGTTTGTGTCCTTGTTCATAATGTGTGTTTTTTAATTATTATTAATTTAATTTGAGAGAATTGTACGAGTTTTAAGTATTCTGAATTTTATCAGCAACTCTTTTATTAGATTCATCTGTAGCACTATGTACCTGATTTTCTAATTTTTCTTTATCTTCTCCTTGAAGCCTTTTTTTACTACTATCTTTATCTTTATAACCTTTTTTAACGGTTCCTTTTAAAGGATGCAAATGAGGCTCGTGTTTATCTTCTGCCATTTTATCAATTTTTAGGTTAATATTTCGATTTCTATTTCATCATTTTTGCCAAAATTCTTTTTTGTAAAGTATTATGACCTTCTTGAATTTCATCAATTTTGCCAATGTCTTTACCAATCAAAACCTCTTTATCTTTATCACCATCAGTGCCTTTTAAAATCTTTGTTTCTTCGGTTTGTATGGTTTGTTCACCAGCTACATTTTCAGTGATTCCTTCAGTTTCGACGTCTTTATATATCTTAGTTTCTGTATCTTTATTAGTATTCATAATGTATGTTTAATTGTTACACTACAAATGTAAAGCAGAAATAAAGTTGGGCTTAACTCGTATAAAGTTAATCTTGACTCAAAAGCAAATGGTTAGTCGTTGTTTGCTCTTTCAATAATTTTTTCGGGAAGTGATTTTTTGGCTTTTGCGCCCATTTTCTTGAGCTTTTCTACAGAAGTGATTAAATTTCCTCTACCATCAAACAGTTTGTTCATAGCATTAGAATATTCTTTTTTGCTATCGTCAATTCGTTTACCAATACCAATTAAATCGGTTAATAAACCATTAAATTTATCGTATAAAGCACCAGCTTGTCTTGCAATTTCCATTGCATTTCTTTGCTGCTTTTCGTTGTTCCACATAGAATCTATAGTTCTTAATGTAGCCAATAAAGTAGAAGGTGTTACAATAACAATGTTTTTTTCGAAAGCTTTATTGTATAGATGATTATCTGCATTTAAAGCCACAGCAAAAGCAGGTTCTATAGGAATAAATAACAACACAAAATCTGGAGATTCTATTTGGTATAAATCTTCGTATTTTTTTTCAGATAATTGCTCTATATGTCGTTTTAAAGAATTGATATGATCTTTTAAAAATTGTGCTTTTAAAGTTTCATCATCCTCATTTATAAATTGCTCGTAAGCCGTTAATGAAACTTTAGAATCTACAATCATTTTTTTGTTATCTGGCAAATGAATTACAACATCTGGCAAAACTCTTTTGCCCTCTCCTGTAGTAAAGCTTTGCTGTACAAAATACTCTCTATCTTTTTCTAAACCAGACTTTTCTAATACGCGTTCTAGCACCAATTCTCCCCAATTACCTTGCATTTTAGAATCTCCTTTTAAAGCTTTGGTTAGGTTTAAAGTGTCTTTACTCATTTGCTGATTTAACTCTTTTAAACCTAATATTTGCTGACGTAAAGCTGCGTGATAATCGATACTTTCTTTGTGAGTTTTATCAACTTTATCTTCAAAAACCTTTATTTTTTCTTGAAGCGGATTTAAGATAACTTTTAAGTTTTCTTTGTTTTGTTGTGTAAACTTATTCGATTTTTCTTCTAAAATTTTGTTGGCTAAAACCTCGAAATCATTAGTGAATTTTTTCTGTAAATTTTCAACTTCAGTTTTATGTTCTTCTAATTTTAATTGCAAGTTTTTAATTTCTGAATCTTGACGTGTATTTAATTGTAGTAAATTTTCTTTTTCTTGCTGACTGTTTTTAACCTCTTTTTGTAACTCAATAAAATTATTTTCTGCCAAATCTTTTGATTGTTGCAACAATGCAACTCGTGCTTCTAAAGAAGATTTTTCTTTTTCTACGTTTGTGTTCTCTTTTTCTAAATTTAGTTTAGTAAGCAATTTACCAATAAAAAAACCTATTAAACTAAAAACCAGTGCAATTAAAAAGTAAGCAATCAAATCTGTCATTGTATCAAATTATAATGTAAAAGTAAGTAAATAATGTAATTTTTCAATATAGATTAGTCTTTATCAACATTGGAAAATTCATATTTTTTTAAAGTTTTTTGTAATATTTTCCAATGATTTCTCATTTGTCTTTTTATTTCAGGTGCATTTAAATCATCTGATGCTCTGTATGCATATCTTAAATAATTTCCTCTAAACTTTCTCTCAAAATATTCAGTTTTGGCTTTACCATTCTTAAAGTAGGTTCTCTTTGCTGGTAGATTTCTAGATTTTACACCTTTATAACTATATAATCTATATAATTTCCTTTTATACAGAGGAGCATCATCAATAAGATACTTTTCCTTTAAATGTTCTACACGTTTATGTTTTCTTTTTACAGTTTGTTTCATTTCTCTGTAAAACTTAGCTAAATTTTTAGATTTTATTAAAGTTTGGTACCCATAAAATTCAAAACCGAGATAATTAAGAGGTACATTTTCTTGTAAACTATTGTCTTCTTTTATTTTATAAGATAGAAGTCTATTATTATTGATTTTAAATAATGTCTTTTCTGTTTTATCTTTTGATATGGTTAAATCTATCTTTTTTATTTCTTCGATAATAAAATCTTCAACATATTCTATTTGATTTTCTTTACACAAAACAACGATATCGTCTGAATATCTTCTATAATAAACATTATGTTTTTTAGTTAATTCTTCTATTATAACTTCATCAAAAACAAGCATATAAATATTTGCAATTAAGGCGCTTATGGGTAAACCTTGTGGAATACCCATTAACTTTTTTGTTATTTTGTGTTGTTTTTGATTTTTATGAATGATAATATCTGAATCCAAAAGGTCATTTATATTATCAAAAAAAGTATGCTTTCCATTTTTTTTATGTTTGGCTAATTCTTTTTCGTCAAAATGACCATTTTTAGTTTTTAAATCTTTAAGGTTTACATAAGAGAACCTTGTAATAGCTTTAAATAAATTATAATGATCTTTGGGTAAAGATTTATATCCTAGAATTTTAGCCCAAGCTAATTTAATTTTTTTATGATTTAGAGTAGGGAAGAAGTTCTCGACATCTAAAACCAAAGCAACACAGTTTTCTCTTTTTTTGATTTCATCAAAAACATCTTTTGCAAAATGTACATTGTTCTTATATTTTAATTTATCGTCAGTTTCAATTTTTCTATAAGCAGTAATGGAATCAGATAATACTTTATTTTTCTTTAGATAAGTTTCATATTTTGGGCCAATAATTTTTTTGGTGTAATACGAATAAATATGAGCATCTATATGAGTTGCAAAAAGAATAGGTCTAATTTTTGAGTTTGAAATTATTTTACCTTTCTTTACCTTTTTATGAGATCGTCTTATTATTCCATTAAAATCAGATTCTTTATATCTCCGTTGTTTAATTTCTTTAAAAATTAAAGGTAAAAAAGAATGTTTAGCAATATTTTTAGGATTTAAAATATATTGAAGCACTTTTTTTCTAACTCGTTTTGGAGTCTTGTTAGAAAAATGAGGATAGCCTCTATCTTTAAACCAATCTTTTTCTTTTTTCTTTATCATAGCTAATAAAAGTAAGAGAAGTTCTTCCGAGTATTTATAACGAAATACAACTTAACATTTTGACAACTGAATTGCTAATCAAATTCTCGATTCACTCAAACTTTGTACGCAAGAAATTATCTTTGAGATAATCCAACTGTTAATAAATATAAATAAATACTATATGAAAGTAACAAATCAAAGACTTAATCGTCTTATTAATGTAGTTTGCAAATATTTAAGTAAATTACTAACTTTGGTTGATTATACAGCATTATTAACGTTAATATTGCTGGATAATCATCCAAATACACTTATCTTAATCACCATATTTATTATCCTTTTTTGTAAATTAAAAAAGTCGGATCAAGTGGCTTTTTTTAAAGCACAATAATTCAGCAAATGTCATATTTCTTTAGATTAAAGAACTTCCTTACTTAATTGTAAATATAACTTTTTTCTTATCTTTAGGAAAAATTAAATATGAAAAATAAATATCCAGTAGGTTGTATTGTAACATTTAAATCTCATCCTTTATTATATGATTTTATGATAAAAGGTGATGGAAAGTTAGTGCCTCCCTTTTTAGTTGTAAAAGAAGTTTTTATTGAGGATAACAAAAAGAAAACTGCTGATGAATTAACTGGCAAAAAGATAGCTGAAAGAATTAAGTATACCTGTGTGTTTTTTGACGATAATAAAAATGAATTTAAAGAAGTTCATATTTATGAAAGTATGTTAAAAAGCTATAAAGATATCCATATTGCTAGAATGGATGAAAATGAAAATCATAAAGATTTTGATTACGTTTCTTTAATAGATGAAGCAGAAAATTTTACTATTCCGAATTATAATTATGGTAAAATTGTTTATTTCAGAACAAAAAAGTTTGAAATTTTTAAAAAAAGAAGCTCAATAAAATCTTCAAGACCTGTTTTAACTGATAGTGATATTAAAAATTTAAGTAAAGAACAAATAGCCGAAAAAAAAGTATACAAAAAAAACGAAACAATTCAATATGTAGTTAATTATTCAACTCCAGATTTTGTTTTATCTGGTATAAAAAAAGAAAATCAAGAAAACTTGTTTTACCCAGATGGAAATATAAGAAAAGTAGTTTCAGAATTACTATACAAAGTAAAATGGTTTAATTCTAATCAAATGAAATTCAGTGAGGTATTTTTACCTGCAGAATGTTTTACAGATATACAACCATTTAAAACTAAAGTTCCTCATAATTCAACTAAAAAAGATAAATAATCCTTAATTTCGTTGATTCATTAAAATATCAATGAAAAAAATAGCAAGATTTATCTTATTCACAATTTTAGGTTGGAAGTTTGATGGCGATTTTCCAAAATCACCCAAAAAATATGTTGTTATTGCTGCACCTCATACAAGTTGGGTAGATTTTCCGATTGCAATTTTAACCAGATTGAGCTCTGGAATAATGATTAATTTTATTGGTAAAGCTTCTCTTTTTAAAGGTCCTTTTGGTTTTATTTTTAAAGCTTTGGGAGGTACACCTGTAGATCGAACTAAGAATAATAAATTTGTAGATGCTATTATCGATATTTTTAATTCGAAAGAAGAGTTCAGATTAGGGATTTCACCAGAAGGAACGCGTAAAAAAGTAACAACTTGGAAAACTGGTTTCTATTATATTGCAAAAGGAGCAAACGTACCTATTGTAATGGCTACTTTAGATTTTGGAAATAAAAAGATAAAAATCTCTAAACCCTTTTACACTACAGATAATAAGGAAAAAGATATTGCTTATTTAAGAGGGTTTTTCTTGAATGTAAAGGGGAAAAACCCTGAGTTATCATAAATCACTTTTATCAATGTAAAAAAATAGTAAATTGCGGTATATATCTTTTATTAATAAATAAAATCTAGGGATTTTTTATTGATTGAAAGGACATATATTTAGTTTATCATTGTTACGAATTATAAACTAGGTCTCCAAAATTTTATTTTGGAGACTTTTTTTTGATACTTATTTAATTCACTGAATAATCTTCGATTAATTCAATTAAATATTCCTAACTTATTTATATTTTTCTGATACTTTTTGTGCAATTCCTACAATTACTTCTGTGGCTTTTATCATAGATTCTACAGGAACATATTCAAAACGACCGTGAAAATTATGTCCCCCAGCAAAAATATTTGGACAAGGCAAACCTTTATACGAAAGCTGAGAACCATCTGTACCACCTCTAATTGGCTTAATTAAAGGAGTAATACCAATTTCTTGCATTACTTCTTCTGCAATATGTACAATATGCATTACAGGTATAATTTTCTCTTTCATATTAAAATATTGATCTTTTATTTCTACAGCAATTAAATCTTGTTGCAAACGTTCGTTAAAATCGTTAGCAATTTTTTGCATTAATTTTTTTCTTTTTTCGAATAAATCGAAATCGTGATCTCTAATAATATATTCTAAAACAGTTTTCTCTACATCACCAGAAATATCGTGTAAATGGAAAAAACCTTCGTAATCTGTTGTTTTTTCAGGAACTTCTTTAGTTGGTAAAGCAGTAATATAATCGTTTGCAATTAAAATAGAATTGATCATTTTTCCTTTTGCATAACCAGGATGCACTATTTTTCCAGAAATAGTAACTATGGCAGATGCTGCATTAAAATTTTCATATTCTAATTCGCCAATTTGGCTGCCATCCATTGTGTAAGCCCATTCTGCACCGAATTTTTCAACATCAAATAAATGTGCTCCTTTACCCACTTCTTCATCAGGTGTAAAACAAATTCTAATTTTACCGTGTTTAATTTCAGGATGATTTACTAAATATTCCATTGCAGTAACAATTTCTGTAACACCAGCTTTGTCATCTGCTCCTAAAAGCGTTTTACCATCAGTAGTAATTATAGTCTGACCTTTATATTGTAATAAATCATCAAAATAATCTGGAGACAACACAATGTTTTCTTTTTCATTTAAAATAATCGCATTGCCTTGATAATTCTCTATGATTTGCGGCTTTACATTGGCGCCTGTAAAATCTGGACTTGTATCAATATGCGCAATAAAACCAATTGTTGGTACTTGATAATCGATATTACTTGGCAAAGTAGCCATTATGTAACAATTTTCATCTAATTCAACATCTTCTAAACCAATTTCTTTTAGTTCTGTTGCTAGTTTTTTAGCTAAAACCCATTGTTTTTCTGTACTTGGAAAAGCAGGATTATTAGGATCTGACTCAGTATCTATGGTTACATAACTTATAAAACGTTCTGTAATTTGTTCTTTATTAATCATAATTTAAATGATATTTTCAATTTATTTTTTTAGTTTGATGTTCTCTATCAACGAAAAAGCTTCGCAAAACCTATTATTTACCAAAGAATCTCCATAAACTTCAGCTTTTGCCAAAACAAAATTAGATTCATTTACTTTTATAAATATATTACAAACTTGATAATTGAACTTTCCTTTTTTTCCTTTGAAATATAGATATAATGATGATTTTTCTAAAAGTAAAATCTGTTTTGATTTTGTTTTTATAAGACCTTTTGCTAAGTTTTCTTGCTCTTGTTGTAATATAAAAGCATCATTAAATGCTATTTTATTTTGGATAAAAGTAACATCTAACAGCATTGTTTCTGTTAATTGTTTTGTAGTATCTGCAGTAAAAATAGAAGATTGCACTTCATCTTGATATAAATTTGTTTTCCAATTTTCAGGAATATCTAAAGAAAAAAGGTCTTTTACATCATCTACCGTTTCTAAATTATTAAAAACAGAAGTTTCACAGTTAAAATTTTTGCTAATTTCTGATTGCTTTTGGCAAGACAAAAATAGGAGAGAAGCTAGAAAAAGGATATTATAAATATTTTTAGATACGAATTTCACAGATTTACACGGATTAAATGTTTTTTATTAAAACTAGTTTTTTAAATTTTAATTGCACTAAATTATCACAGATGTTTTTTCCTCTTTGAGGAAATTAAAAGGGGCATATTATTCTAAAATTAATTTACCAATTTTCTCATTACCACTTAACCAAGCTGTATTTTTATCTACAAATTGAATGGCATAATAACTATCGTTAGAAACATCTTTCCAGGTTTTTCCTGCATCATTAGAAAATGAAATCCCAGTTTTACCCACTGCAAAAATCTCTTTTCCATTGGTGTTTGGTACATATTGTACGCAACTTTTATAATTCGGATTTTGGTTGTCTGCAATTAAAGTCCAAGTTTTACCACCATCTTTTGTTATGGCTTTGGTAGCCTTATTCTCTTGAGGTTTTGAGTAATCTCCGCCAATAATAATTCCGTTGTTTTTATCAGCAAAATCTATAGAATAAATTCCTTGAGGTCCATTTCCTTGTATGATTGGTGTGTTATAAATCTGCCAAGTTTGCCCAAAATCTGTAGATTTTAGAATTCTAGCTTTTTTACCACCAGAGGCTATCCAAACTGTGTTGTCTATGGTTTTAATATTTGTGTTACTTGCTGCAAAAAAGGCTTCACCTTCTTCAAATTTTGGTAAATTCTTGCAAGCTAATTTTTTCCAAGTTTTACCAGCATCCGAAGTTAAAATAATTGATGCACAATTTTCTGTTGGGTCTCCAACTGCAATTCCGTGAATATTATCATCAAAAAAAGTTAAGGCATCATAAAATACTTTTTCGTGCTCTTCTTTGTAAACTATAGTCGATTTTCCTTGCGAAATTTTATACAATAAAGCTGGATTACCAATAGAAAGGGCAAAATAATCATCGCCATTAAATGCAACACTTCTAAAATTCGGAATTATTGAGTCTTTATATTTTATATTTAAGGCATTTAAAGAAACATCTTTATCCGTTTTAAAACCCACATTGCCTTTAGAACCAGCATAATAAACTTTTTCAGTATCAACTACTTTTATGGCTCTTATACTTGTGCTATCAATTTTAAATTCTTGTATTTGAATTGTATCAATATTTCTAGGAATATATTCTTTTGCACAAGAGTATATTAAAAGGAAAGCAAAAAATAATAGTGTTATTCTTTTCATTTTTGATATTTTTAACGAAAATAAACAAATCATTTTGAGTTAATGAAAAAAGCATTGGTAATTTCGGGTGGTGGAAGCAAAGGAGCTTTTGCAGGTGGTGTAGCCCAGTATTTAATGAAAAAAGAAAATAGAGATTATGATTTGTTTTTAGGTACTTCTACAGGTAGTTTAATGGTTTCTCATTTGGCTTTAGGTATGTTAGATGAGTTAAAAGAGCTGTATACGAACGTAAATCAAGAAACAATTTTTAGTAATAATCCTTTTACTATAAGAAAAGTAGCAGGAGAAAAAGTGGTGAATATCAATCATTTTAATACATTAATTAATTTTATAAGAGGTAGAAAAACTTTTGGTGAGAGTAAAAATTTACGCAGTTTAATTAAGCGAAAAATTACCAAAGAAATGTATCATCAAATTCAGAATAACGATAAAGAAATTGTAGTTACTGTGTCTAATTTAACTGCAAATCAAATAGAATATAAATCGAGTAAAGATTGTACTTACGAAGATTTTTGTGATTGGATTTGGGGTTCTTGCAACTACGTGCCTTTTATGAGTTTGTTAGAAAAAAATAACCAACAATATGCAGATGGTGGTTTTGGCTCTTTAGTGCCAATTAGAGAAGCTATTTTAAGAGGAGCCACAGAAATTGATGCCATAATTTTAGAAACAGAAGTAACACAATTTAATAGAATACCTTCTAAAAATCCGTTTGCGCTTCTTTTCGATGTTTTTGATTTTATGCTAACACATGTAGAAAGACATAATATTACCATTGGTAAATTAGCTGCAACTAATAAAAACGTAAAGCTAAATTTATATTATACACCCACTGTTTTAACAACCAATTCTTTGGTTTTTGACGAAAGATTGATGCGAAAATGGTGGAAATCTGGTTTTAAATACGCAAAATCGAAACGAGAAGAATTAATGAGCGAATTTAGACCTGATGTTTTAACAGATAAAGAAATAGAAGAAGGTATTGATGATGTTAATAATTTAAACATTAAACACTAACTTTTATTTTATCTAAAATTAGTGTTTAAATTACATTATTTTCTCGGATTTACAAACATATAATCAGAAGCAGGAATTGCTAATTTTGAATCGTATATTTCTTTAAAATTCAATTTTTTGCTTGTTTTTGCTGATGATTTAAGACCTGTAGTAATATAGTTTAAAGTTTCATCTAATAATGGATCTGAACGTTCACCTAAAACACCTAAATTTCCATAATCTTCACCCAATTCAATTCCAGGAAAATTAATGCTTCCAGGTATAATTCCTTCAGGATAATTAACACCATCTTTATTGCTAATTTCTAAAACCAAAGGTTGCATAGCATAGGTATGATTTGTATTTAAATTATCGCCTGTTCTTTGTAAATTTTCAGAATCATATAAAGTTATAGAACCTTGTTGTTTACCTCTTGTGGTTTCGCCAATTAAATTTACTTGAATATGAGAACTTAAAGCGTTAATAACCAATTCTGATGCTGAAGCTGAACCATAAGAAACTATAAAATAAATTCTATTTAACCCTAAACTATTAATTGTTTCCTCTAAAATAACAGAACCATCAGTGTCTACATTTCTAATTTGATCTGTAAAATTATTCAGAAAAACATCAGAAGACCAAGCTGCAGTAGCTTTATCATTCCAGATTTCTTGCGAGTATAATTCTCCTGTAAATTGCCCAGTAATCATACTGCCTAAATAGGTTGCTGTACTTACAGAACCACCAGGATTGTATCTTAAATCTACAATTAAATCGTTTATATTTTCTGATTTAAAATTGGCAAAAGCTGCATTTAATTGACTATCGTAATTTCTAGCAAATTGGTTATACATTAAATATCCAATTTTTTGTGAACCTTCTGTAAATATTTTTGATGTTGCAATTGGGTTTTCTTGCAATTCAGTTTTTTCTAAAGAAATTGTAGTTCCGTTTTCAATCGGGTTTCCATCATTAAAATCGGCTAAACCAATTGTATAGTTTGTATTACTACTGAATAATAATTCTAGATAATTATTTATTGTTATTTGGCTACCATCCACAGTATTAAAAATCATACCTCTTGTAACGTTCTCGCTTTCAGCGGATGAATTTGGGACTACATAACGCACATAACCATATACATTACTACTTCCGTTTTTATAAGTAACCAAGCCAAACTCCATTCCGTTACTTAAATTTAAACCTTGAAAAGAATTTTCTAAAGCAATATAATCATCAACAATAATAGAAAAACGATCATCAGGTCTATTTAATAAACTTTCGAAAACAGCTTCTGGTGAATTGTATTCTCCAAAATAAGTATATAAATCATCATAATTATAAAAACGATCATCAGCTAAATCTGGCACATCTTTTTGCCATAAATAATAAAGATTTAAACCTCTCCAGATAAAAAAGTTAAGATCATCATTGGTTGATGTGTTTTTTTCTAATGGACTGTTTTTATCACAAGAAATAAAAAATATAGTGATTGCTAAAAGGCTAATTTTTAAAAATTGCTTCATTTATATATTAGTTTGTATTTGGTAAATTTTGTTCAATAAAAACACCATTATCAGTAATTCTTTGTGGAGTTATGCTATTAAACAAATATTCATAATTATTTGGATTACAGTTGTTATTCGAAATCGGAGTTCCTGAAGAAATGTAATTTAAAACGCTATTTAAAATAGGGTCAGACGTTTCACCTAAAATACCTAAATCTAACACATCTTCATTTGCACAAAGATCTAAATCTGGCGAAAATCCGTTTGCATAAGTTTCGTCGTTATTATTTAAAAAACTTAACACAACAGGTTGTAAAGCCACAGTATGCGTTTCATTTTTTAAATCAAAATCGTAATCTTCAGAATTGTATAAAGTAATTGAACCCGTGTTATTTCCTGCAGTTTGATTACCAATAATATGAACATTAATATGTGCTTTTAAGCTATTAATTAATAATTCTACAGCAGACGAACCTGTAAAATTTTCTCCATTTAAAACGATGTAAATATCTGTTAGGTTTAAACTGTTTATAGTTGCTGTTTGGCTAATTTCTGATGGAAATTTCATTAATAATGAATCTGGCTGATTTTCTAAAAACCAAGTTTGTGCTTTAGAATTCCATTCTTCTTTAACTAAAACTTCGTCTTGAAATTGACCAGTAATCATACTTGCAATAGGTGCAATGCTTTTTACAAATCCATCAGAACCAATATTGTATCTTAAATCTAAAATTAATTCGTTAACAGATTGATTTTTAAAATTTAAGAAACTGTTATTTAAATCATTAATATAATTTTTAGAAAAATCGTTATTGTACATTAAATACCCAATATTATCAGTGTTTACAGAGATTGTTTTTTCTAAAAAAGTAGCAGGATAGGTATAATCTAGTTTTTCTAAAAGTACCGATTTTGCATAGGGTGTAATTGTAATTCCATCAAAATTGGCCATATTTAAAGTAAAACTATCTGAGCCATTTAAAAGAATACTTTCAAAATTGGTTCTTGTTAATGGTACACCATCAACAGCATAAAAATATTCGCCTCTAATTATGTTTTTTGTTGCTGCATCAGAATTTGGTAAAATATGCGTTACATAACCTAAAACATTGGTTGTGCTATTAGGGTCTGCTATAATTCCGAATTCTAAACCATTTGTAAAAGAAGTTCTTAGTTCTGGTTCTGAGATGGTATTATAATCTTCTACTAAAGTTGATTTTACATCACCAGCTACCAATAAATTGTTGAATAAACTATTATAATCTACAAAAGAACTTAAATAAGTGTTTAATTCTTGGTCTGAGCTAAAACGCCTGTCAGATAAATCTTCTACTTGATCTTGATACAAATAATAGGCGTTTAAACCTTTCCAAACGAAATCGTGTACTACCAATTCTTGAGGAATTTCATATTCTTTAGAGCAACTTGCAAATGTTGCCATTAATATCGAAAAATAAACAACTCTTAAATAAAACCTCATATAATAATGTATAGCTATTGTAGTAAATTTAACGCAATTTAAACTTTTTTAGTATTTTTTTTGAAATAAGATGTAACAAAATAAATTGTTGTTCGTCGTAATTATGTAAACCTGATATAAGAGATGAAAAAATATCAGAAAATTAACCAAAACCAATGAACCAATCAGACTTTTTAAAAGTTGTTTTACCCTTTAAAGACAAAGTTTTTAGACTAGCTAAAAGACTTTTAGTTTCTACAGAAGAAGCTGAAGATGCTACACAAGAGCTTTACTTTAAATTATGGAGAAACAGAAAAAAAATTGCTGATTATAAAAATGTAGAAGCATTTGCAATGACAATGACAAAAAATTATTGTTATGATCGATTAAAATCTAAACAAGCAAGTAATTTAACATTAGTACACAGTAATTATAAAGAGAAAGAAACGTCTTTAGATAAGAAAATGGAATATCAAGACAGTGTAAACCAAGTACACAAATTGATAGAAAATTTACCTGAGCAACAAAAAATAATTATTCAATTAAGAGATGTTGAACAGTATGATTTTGAAGAAATCTGTAAAATGGTAGATATGAAACCAACAGCAGTAAGAGTTGCATTATCTAGAGCAAGAAAAACAATAAGACAAGAATTAATTAAAAAACACAACTATGGAGTTAGCTAACATAGAAAAATTAGTAGAAAAATACGAAAACGCAGAAACTACGCTACAAGAAGAAGCAATCCTAAAAAACTATTTTACAAAAGAGGAAGTTGCTCCACACTTACAAGAGTACAGTTATATGTTTAATTATTTTACTACTGTAAAAGATGAAACCTACACAAAAACCATAAAGTTAGAACCTAAAAAATCGAATAAGATAAACTTTAAATGGTTGTCTGTAGCAGCATCAGTAATGCTTTTATTCAGCGTATTTGTTGGTAAAATACAATATGATGAATATCAAGATAGAAAAAAAGCAGAAGAAATTTACGCACAAGTAAATAAAGGATTACAATTGTTATCTACGAATTTAAAGAAAGGAGAACAAGCAGTAGCACAATTGTACAAACAAGAAGACAAAGCCAATAAAGCTTTAAAATAAAAACCAAGTAAAAATTAGTAAAACCAAGTAAACACAGAAATTATGAAAAAAATAATATTATTAATTGCATTTGTTGTAGCACCAATGGTTACAAGCGCACAATCACTTTTCGATAGTTTAGAAGATATGGATGGTGTAGATATGGTAGTGGTTACCAAAGATGCTTTTCAATTGCTAAAAAAGTTTCAGCCTAAAAATGTTAAATCAGATGATAATGAAGTAATTCAGGCTTTCGAAATGATTGGTGATTTAAAAGAATTTAAAATGTTTTCTACTAATGACCTAGATATCGCATCTAAAATGGAAAGTATGGTAAATACATCAATCAAATCTAAGAAATTAACTCAATTAATGAGAATTAAAGATGATGGTTCTCGTGTTAAAATCTATGTAAAAGCTACAAGTAATAAAGATTATGTTAGCGAAGTTTTAATGTTTGTAAAAGGTATAGACAAACAGACCAAAGGTGTATCAGAAGCAATTGTATTCTCTTTAACTGGTAATATAGACATTAACAAAATGTCTGAATACACAGACAAGATTGTTAAAGAAAACAAGTAATTAACTTTAAAAAAAGTCGGGTTTAGTTTTTTAAACCTGACTTTTAAATAAAATATTAAAAATGAAAAAATTAACCCAAATTTGTGCTTTAGTATGTTTAGTGCTTTTTGCAAGTTCTTGTAAAAACGAAAAATCTTTGCAAAGTTATTTAGTAGATACAAGTGGTAAAGAAGGTTTTTATACTGGAGATTTACCTGTAAGCTCTGTTTTATCTGCTAAAGCTGATGTTTCTGATGATGTAAAAGAAACTATAAAAAGTATAAAGAAAATAAATATTGCATTTTTACCAAAAACAGAAGACAATACTGCTGCTTATGAAGCAGAAAAAGCCAAACTTAAAAATATTTTTAAAGATAATGACGATTACAAAAGCCTAATGGTTATGAAAGCCCAAGGGATGAATGTAAAAGTTTATTATTCAGGAGATACAGATGCAATTGATGAAGTTGTAGCCTTTGGTTATGGTGATAAAAATGGAGTAGGAGTTGCAAGATTATTAGGTGAGGATATGAATCCTGCAAAAGTAATTGAAATGATGAATAGTGTAAAAATGGATAGTGGTAATCTAGAAAGTTTTAGTGCTATTTTTAAAGGAAAATAAAAACAAATCAGTCTACTTAAAAAATTGGAAGTATAGAGTTTTAACAGCTTTGTATTTCCAATTTTTTTTTATTTAAATAATGTTTTACAGTTTTTAGATTAATACAGTTTTATTCTTTAAGTCTATTTTTTAAGTCCATTCTTTCGTGTAATATTCTTAAAATTTCAATTCTATCTTCCGAAATTATGTTATAAAATATTATATGTTTTTCAGATTTTAACCCTAGTAATTTCCCTATTACTCCAAAATATTCTTTCCCTATAACAGGATTATCTCCAATTTCTTTACAAGCATTTTTTATTGTTGTGTAATATTTATTAGCTTGTTTTTCAGACCAATTTTCAAAAGTATAATTCCAAATGTCATTTAAATCATCAATGGCTTTTTGTCTTAAAACAATTTTAACCATTCTTTCTTTTTTGGGATTTTAATTTATTTAGATTTTCTTCAAAATCAAAATCTTCAACAATTGGGCTACTTTTACCTTCTTCTATAGCATTTCTTAAAGCAATTACTTTATTTTCTTCATTTTCTAAAAGACGAAGTCCAGCACGAATTACTTCGCTTACATTTTTATACCTCCCAACAGAAACTTGTGAACTCACAAATCGATCAAAATAATTTCCAAGTGAAACAGATGTGTTTTTCATATTATTAATAATTTACTCAAATTTACCAATTTTTGGTAAAAAATAAAAATTTATGTAATTTTCAAAATGAACTTAAGACTTTATGCTGAACTTATTTTAACTGCTCATTAACAGCTACTATAATCATATTTAGTATTTTTGAAACTTGAAGAATATGATATTTATGAAGTTTCAGAGAATAGTAGCTTTTTGCTTTTTATTAATTAGTTACAGCAATTTTGCACAAAGTGCGGTTTATAGAGCAGAAAGAGAAAAAATTCACGATTTAGTGCATACAAAACTAAAGGTCGATTTTAATTTTTCGAATAAAACAATGAATGGTGAAGCTTGGATTACAGCAAAACCTCATTTTTATGCAACTGATAAAATTTCTTTGGATGCAAAATCGATGCTAATTCATAGCATCACACTAAATAATAGTAAGTTAGATTATAATTACGATGATTATGATTTGATTATTGACTTGCCAAAAACGTATCAGAAAAACGAAGAGTTTACCCTTTACATAAAGTATACTTCAAGACCAGAAAAAGTAAAAGATAAAGGCAGTCAAGCCATTACAGATGCAAAAGGATTGTATTTTATAAATGCAGATGGTATTGATAAAAACAAACCTACTCAAATCTGGACACAAGGAGAAACTGAAGCAAATTCAGCTTGGTTTCCTACAATAGATAGTCCAAATCAAAAAACATCACAAGAAATTTATATTACAGTTCCAAATAAATACCAAACGCTTTCTAATGGAGAATTGGTAAATCAGACAAATTCTGGGAACAACAGAACTGATTATTGGAAATTCGATCAAAAACACGCTCCTTATTTGTTTTTTATGGGAATTGGTGAATTTGAAATTATCAAAGATTTTTATAAAAACATTCCTGTAAATTATTATGTAGAAAAAGAATATGCACCTTATGCTAAAGATATTTTTGGCTTAACTCCAGAAATGATTGGTTTTTTTGCGGATAAATTAGGTGTAGCATATCCTTTTAATAAATACAGTCAAATTGTGGTTAGAGATTATGTTTCTGGAGCTATGGAAAACACAACTGCTGTTGTTCACGGAGAACAAGCTTACCAACAACCAGGACAATTAATTGATAATAATGTGCAAGAAAACACAATTGCACACGAAATTTTTCATCATTGGTTTGGAGATTTAGTAACCTCAGAAAGTTGGTCTAATTTAACTTTAAACGAATCTTTTGCCAATTATGGTGAATATTTATGGAGAGAACATAAATACGGAAAAGTAGCTGCAGAAATGCATTATTTTGAGCAAGTAGAAGCTTATAAACAAGGACAAAATGAAAGCAAAAGTTTAGTGCGTTTTGAATATGATGATAAAGAAGATATGTTCGATTTAGTGAGCTATAACAAAGGTGGAGCTATTTTACATATGTTACGTAATTATTTAGGGGATGATGCTTTTTTTAAAGGATTAAATACCTATTTAACAACCTATAAATACAAAACTGCAGAAGTTCATCAGCTAAGATTAATATTCGAAGAATTAACAGGTAAAGACTTAAACTGGTTTTTTAATCAATGGTATTTTGGAGCAAATCATCCAAATATTGAGGTTTCTTACGATTATAATACTTTAAGAAAAACGGTTACTGTAAATATTGTTCAATTGCAAGCAGAAACTTTTAAATTCCCTTTTGCTATTGATGTTTTTGAAGGAACTAAAAGAACAAGACACAATGTTTTTGTTGAAGCTAAAGATGCATCTTTTACATTTCCATACACAAAACAACCCGATTTAATTCAGGTAAATGCAGATAATATTTTGGTGAGTAACATCAACGAAAATAAAGTATTGAGTGATTATATTTTTCAATTAAAAAATGCTGATAATTTTGCGCACAGAAGAGCAGCTTTGTTAGAAGTTGTAAAAAAACAAGAAGAAAAAGAAGCGTTTAATGCTGTTGTTGGTGCTTTAGATGATAAATCGTATAAAATTAGAATTTTAGCATTGCAGAATATTGATTTAATCAATAAATTTTCTAAAAAGGATGCCATCAGAAAAATTATGCAAATTGCAAATAACGATGCTAAAACTTTAGTGCAGGCAGAAGCAATAAACACTTTGGGTAAACTAACAGATCCTGAATTAAAATCTATTTTCGAAAAAGGTTTAGAAAGTAAATCGTACTCAGTTTTGGGTAAAGCTTTGGTTTCTATGTATTATGTAGATAAAGATTTGGCCATTAAAAAATCGAAAGCATTGCCAGATGAAGTTCGTAAAATTTTAGCAACGCCTTTAACACAAATTTTTATCGAAGAAAAAGATGAATCTGAATTACCATTCATTGCAAAATCTGTGGTTTCTGGAATGTTTTTAGCCAATGATGATACTGTTAAAGTATTGTATCAAAAGGCGTTTCAACAAATTTCTGAAAGTAATAACACTGTAGCCATTCAAAATCTTGTAGAAGATATGGTTGTAAAAGGAAATCAATACAAAGGGTTTAATTTTGATAAAGTTATGATTAACTATATGCGAAATATGGTTGAAGATCAGAAAAAAGCAGACAAACCAAACAGGTTAAGAAACATAGAAATTATTAAAACTGCAATGGCCAAATTGTTGTAATTTTTAATTTAAATGCACTTTTAAGGTTGTTTTATTTGATTTAAATTTGTCGAATATGATACATACTTTAAAGGATTTAAAAGCAGGTAAATTAAAGGGGCTAAAAAAGTTAAAATTAGCAGAAGGTTTAACCGATTTTCCAAAAGAAATCTATGATTTAGCTGATTCTTTAGAAATCTTAGATTTATCTGATAATCATTTATCTGAGTTACCAAACGATATTATTTTACTCAAAAAACTAAGAATTGTTTTCTTTGAAAACAATAAGTTTACAGAGTTTCCTAGTGTTTTAGCGCAATTGCCTTTATTAAGTATGATTGGTTTTAAATTCAATCAAATTCATACAATACCAGAAAATGCTTTTCCGCCTTTGTTAAGATGGTTGATTTTAACCAACAACCAAATTAAAAAACTACCCAAAAGTATTGGAGATTGTCAGTTTTTACAGAAATTTCCTGTTGCTGGTAATTTAATTGAAGAACTGCCTAAAGAAATGGCAAATTGCCATAATTTGGAATTATTAAGAATTTCATCAAACCAATTAAAAGTAATTCCTGATTGGTTGTTTACTTTACCAAAATTATCTTGGATTGCTTTTGGAGGAAATCCGATAACAAATTCTATAGAAGTTGAATCTACGATAAAATCTTATATTTGGAAAGATTTTAAAATCAAAGAATTGTTAGGACAAGGTGCTTCTGGAATGATCTCTAAAGCCAATTGGATTTCTGAAAATAAAGAAGTTGCAGTTAAAGTTTTTAAAGGTAGTGTTACCAGTGATGGATTGCCAGAAGACGAAATGAAAGCTTCTATAGCTGCAGGAACTCATCAAAATTTAATTCCGATTTTAGGAAAAATCACAGCACATCCAGAACAGAAAAACGGTTTGTTAATGGATTTAATTTCTTCGGATTTTATCAATCTAGGTAATCCACCAAATTTAGAAACTTGTACTAGAGATGTTTTTTCTGATAAAAATTTCACGCTCAATGAAGTTATCAAAATAGCTAAAAGTATGGCTTCTGTGTCTTTGCATTTGCACAATAAAGGAATTAATCACGGTGATTTATATGCGCATAATATTTTAATCAACCAGAATTCAGAAATTCTTTTTGGTGATTTTGGAGCAGCATCATTTTATGATAAAAATTCTCAAAATATTGAAAGGGTAGAAGTGAGAGCTTTTGGTTGCTTGTTAGAAGATTTATTAAATTTAGTTGATGAATCTGAAGTAGATAATGGTTTATATAATGAGCTAAAAAACTTAACAGCACTTTGTTTAGCTGCTGATGTTAAAAATCGCCCAATTTTCTCTGATATTTTAACTAAATTGGATAATTAGTTTTCATATAAATTCTTCTAAAATCAATTTTAAATTTAATGATTTATATAATTATTATTGCTATTCTTCTTGTTGTTTTATTTATAAGCTTAAAACCCAAGAAAAAAGTAAAAACACTTTTACTAGAAAATGTTGTAGTGCCTAATCATTGGCATCCAATTTTATTAGAAAACATTCTGTTTTATAAGAAGTTAACGCAAAATGAGCAACAACTTTTTAGAGCTAAAATGGTTCGTTTTCTAGAAACAACAAATATAGAAGCTATTCACTTTGAATTAGAAGAATTAGACTCTTTGTTAATCGCTGCAAGTGCTGTTATTCCTGTATTTAGATTCCCAAATTGGAATTATAATAACCTATCAACTGTTTTAATTTATCCAGATTATTTTAATGAAGATTTACAATTCAATAATAAATCAAAAGGCAGAAATATTGCAGGTTTAGTAGGTACAGGAAGATTCGAAAATCATATGATTTTATCAAGAAAAGCTTTGCATTTAGGTTTTAGCAATAAAACAGACAAAGGGAATACTGCAATTCACGAATTTATTCATTTAATAGACAAAGCTGATGGTGTTACAGACGGAATTCCGAAAGTCTTGTTAGATAAGCAATATACAATTCCGTATTTGCAATTGGTACACAGAAAAATGGAAGAAATTAATAATGATAAATCTGATATTAGAAATTATGGTGGCACTTCACAAATTGAGTTTTTAGCAGTTGCAGGAGAATACTTTTTTGAAAGACCTAAACTACTAAAAAGAAAACATCCTGAATTATATGAAATGCTTGAGAGTTGTTTTGTGGTGTAATTTTTGCTTTTTTTTCGTGATGAGTTAGCGTGTTTGTCTGGCTTTTTCTATTATTTCGTTCATTTTTTCTTTTGGGTTACTCCAATTCAGTTGCTTGAAAGGTGTTAAGTTTAATTTCTTTGTTAACTCTCGAATTACAGAAGAATTAAAAATCTTATATTCATATTTAAGGTAATCTATCTTTGAAATATTATAGTTGATAATTCCAGTCATTTTTTTATCGTTATCAGTCGAGTAGAATTTTAACTCACCAATATTGTCAACAATAAATTCTGCATCAGCTTTAATTTTTTCAAAATCTAATTGAGCGTAAAAATTTTCAAGAAACAATAAATGAATTTTATCTAATTCAGTTGTTGAAAACCTAGGAATTATAACAGAATATAAACTCTTTGAATTAACAAAAATCAAACACTTTTTTTTCGCAATATATAATACTGAAGCATTCCATTTTCCAAAAATATTATCAACAGCTAGAGTTTTATCTTCAATTCTTTTAATGATTAATTTTTCTAATTTTTTTGTTGTGAATATTTCTGTCATCAGTTTGTGTGTAGTGTTAATACGAATAATCAGTATTTTTATATTAGTATTAAGCTAATTTCGGGTTTATCCTTAACAAAATCAACTGTAAATTCCTTTTTTTATTCACAAAAAGTATTCTATAAAAACCAATTACATTTTTTTTATCTCAATTCATAAATCAGATAGTATCTTTGCACTTCACAATTTTATATGTCTGTAAACACACTTTTAATAACACCTCCATTTACACAATTAAATACTGCATATCCTGCAACTGCTTACATTAAAGGTTTTTTAGAATCTAAAAATGTAAAAACAACTCAAATGGATTTAAGTATTGAGTTGTTTACAGCAGTTTTTACCAAAGAATTTATAGATGCTGTTTTTAAACAAGCAGATTTGTTGGGTAATAAAGAGTTGCCTTTAGTGTACAATCAAAGAGAAGATTATATTAATAAAGTAGACACTGTAATGAATTATTTGCGTGTGCAAGAAGTTACAGCAGCTTATCAAATAGTACACAAAGACTTTCTACCTCAAGGACATAGACGTATAAAATTAGAGAAAGATTTATCTACCGAATTTGGAAAACTAGGTATTTTAGACAAAGCCAAACACATTGCAACACTGTTTATAGAAGAATTAGGCGATTTTATAAATACCAATATCGATGAGTTTTTCTCATTTACAAGATATGCAGAGCAATTGGGTAGAGCTGCTTCTAGTTTCGATCAAATTGATGAATATTTACAATACGAAACTACTTTGATAGAAGATGAAATGTTGTATTTATTAGAAGAACAAATCAAACAAGATAATTACGATTTGGTTTGTTTTACCATTCCTTTTCCTGGTAATTTATTTTCGGCTTTAAGATGTGCGCAATTTCTAAAACAAAATTATCCGAATATAAATATTGCATTTGGTGGTGGTTATTGCAACACAGAATTAAGACGTATTTCTGATACAAGAATTTTTAATTATATCGATTTTATCACTTTAGATGATGGAGAAGGACCATTATTAAGAATCACTGAATTTTTAAGTGATAAAATAGAAGAGGCTCAATTAGAAAGAACTTTTATCTGTAAAAATAACGAAGTTGTTTATGTTGATAAGCAGCCAAATACCATTTTTCATCATAAAAATTTGCCTGCACCAAGTTACGTAGGCTTACCAACAGCAAAGTATCTGTCTTTTTTAGATGTGATGAATCCAATGCACAGAATGTGGTCTGATGGAAAATGGAATAAACTCACCATTTCTCACGGATGTTATTGGAAACAATGTTCTTTTTGCGATGTAACTTTAGATTATATTGGTAATTATCAAAATACTACTGCAGATGATTTAGTAAATAAAATTGAGAAAATTATTGCAGAAACTGGTATAACTGGTTTTCATTTTGTTGATGAAGCTGCGCCTCCAAAAATGTTAAGAGCATTAGCAAATGCTTTAATTGAGCGTAAAATTTATATTACTTGGTGGACAAACATTCGCTTTGAAAAAACATTTACGCCAGAATTATGCGCTTTACTCTCAAAATCGGGCTGTATTGCTGTTACTGGTGGTTTAGAAGTAGCTTCAGACAGATTGTTAGCAAAAATGAAAAAAGGTGTAGATATTGCACAAGTTGCCAGAGTTACCAAAGCTTTTTCTGATGAAAATATTATGGTGCACGCGTATTTAATGTTTGGTTTCCCAACAGAAACCGCGCAAGAAACCATAGATTCTTTAGAAGTTGTTCGTCAATTGTTTCAGAATAATTGTATTCAGTCTGCTTTTTGGCATCAATTTGCTTGTACTAGCCATAGTCCTGTTGGTAAAAATCCAGATGAATTTGAAATCAAAATTACTGGGCCAAAATTTGAAGGTTTTGCAGAAAACGATTTATTTCACGAAGATCCAAAAGGAGCAGCGCATCATTTATATAGCCAAGGTTTAAATATTGCTTTAAACAATTACTTGAATTACAAGGGTTTTGAGATTCCTTTAGATGATTATTTTGATTTTAAAGTACCTCGTAAAACTGTAAAAAATGGTTTGATTGCAGGTTTTTTGAATAAATAATATAAAAAATGTTGTCAGTTCGAGTATAGTCGAGAACTTTACTTATCAAAACAATGGTTTTCAATTACCCTCAACCAGACAATTCAATATAATTATCTTCTAAAACTTAATTTTATTTCTTAAAATGAAGTAAAAAAGGAGTAAAACAAAAATAAATAAGCATATATCTAAAATTACAGTTTTAATACGTTGAGCTTTATATTTCTTTCTGATTTTATCTTTTAAAGTTTCCATTTCTTCCTTAGAAACCTCAGGAAACTCTATTTCTGTTTGGTTACCTTTTTTTAATTGGCTTTCTCTTCTTTTTTGAAGTTCATATTTTAAAGCCGCTTTTCTATTTTTAGCCGCTTCTTGTTTTTTGATTAACATTGTTAAAGAGCCCCAAGGATCCATATTATTAAAAATAAAATTTAGAACTATTCAATTTACAAAACAAACTCTTCAAAAATTGCGTTTAACTCTTTTTCAGGATCATTACATATTCCAGGATGTGTTTTAGAACTCTGAATAATAGTACTTCTACAAGCTGCAAGCCATCTAAAACGATCAGAAATTTCAAATTCGGCAATTTTTCCTCCTGCATGTTTTCCATCGCAAATTAATTTCCAAGCATTTAGGTAATCATTAATAAAATCAATTTCTAAATCTGGAGCTAAAGCCTTTAATTTATTAGGATTAATATGATATTTAATATCTAAAAATTTCTTTCTTTTCGAGAAAAGAATCACGCCTATATTAAAGAATTCTTCACGCTCAACTTTGGGTACAATTCTAATAATGGCATATTCAAAAGTAACTTTATCTTGCATCTTCAGCTTCTTTTACCAATTTATCAATCATTGTAAGTTTTGCACATAAAAACTGTTTGTAAGCAGTTCTCATTTCATCAGTGGTTAAAGTTTCACCTTCGTTAATTAACCAATCTTCAGGAATATTAGCAATAATTTCTGCAATTACATCATTATTAATCAATTGCTGAATTTCTTTAGAAGCTTCTTGTAATCGATTGGCTTTTGGTAACAGAACGTGGTCTTTAATCAAAGGAAAAGTTCTGGTTAAATGGTTTTCCCAAGTTTCCCAATTATGATGAAAATAAAAACTCGCTCCATTATCTATAATCCAAAGTTCATTATTCCAGTTTAATAGATTGGTATTTTTTGCAGTTCTATCAATATTGCTAATTAAACTATCTAAAATTACAACTTTAGAAGCTGTAAATTCATCAGCAACAGAAACCAAAGGATCGTAAGTAATTGCGCTGGATAAAAAATGTAAACCTAAATTAAGGCCAACACTAAATTTTAGTAAATCTTGAATTTCTTCATCAGGTTCAGTTTTGCTAAAAGAATCATCTAAATTCATAAAAACTAGCTCAGGTACATTTAAACCTATTGCTCTCGCCAATTCACCACCAATAAATTCAGAAATTAATGCTTTTTTTCCTTGACCTGCACCTCTAAATTTTAGAACGTATAAGAAATCGTCATCTGCTTTTACAATAGCAGGTAAAGATCCGCCTTCACGTAAAGGTTGTAAATACTGCACAACATTTACAGTTCTAATATCAATTGTTTTCATAAGTACTAAGGTAAATTATTTTCGATATTCATCAAATGTTCCATCAGAATAAAAAACAACAATTCTTTGAATCTTTTTTTCATCGTTTGTAGATGGATTTGAAAATAAAGTTGGAGTAGAAGTAACCTCTTTTTTTGCTGTTTTTTTAGGAAAAGAACCTTCGCCTTTTAACAACCAATCTATATCAACATCGTTAAATTCGGTTGTAATTTTTAAGATAAAATCTAAACTCGGTTTGTTTCTACCAGATAAAATATGAGAAATACTAGAACGTTGTACACCTATTTTATCAGCAAATAAAGACGCTGATAATTGATGGTAATCCATTATTTTTTTAATTCGAGTTGTAAATTCTAAACTGTTTAGCATTGTAAATAGTTGCTTTATTACAAATGTAAATCAATATAAAATAGCATCCAATTATTTTGTGTTTATTGTTTTGATTGGGATTTTATTTAATAAACTAAAACTTTAATTAAACTACATTAAATATTGATTACTATATAATTACGATTTTTTAAAAAATAATATTGATGTTATTTACATCTAGCTATTCTGTCTTTTTACTTGTGTTGATTTCTAGTTTACAGAAGTAACAATTTCTGTGGTTTGGTTAATTTACAATTGTAACATCATAACAATTTACATTTGTAAATATACAATTGTATACTAATTTACAATAGCCTAAATTTGTCTTTCTAAATAGAACTCTGTGAATATTTTATCACCCGAAATTTTAAAGTCCATTTTTAAAGCACAAAAAGAAACTGAACTTTTTGGCAAATGGATTACATTTAAAGACATTGAAAAATTATTAAAAAAACACCTTGCTGTTTTTAAGATTCATGAATTAGGATTTTCTGAACAAGAAAGACCAATTTATACCTTACAAATTGGTACTGGTAAAAAGAAGATTTTGTTGTGGTCGCAAATGCATGGAAACGAAAGTACAGGTACAAAAGCACTTTTTGATCTGTTTAATTATTTCTCTACTACTTCTGATGAGATTCTAGAAACCATATTAAAAGAGTGTACGTTATTATTTATTCCGATGTTAAATCCTGATGGAGCACAAGCATACACCAGAATAAATGCCAATGAAATTGATTTAAACAGAGATGCTGTAGATCGAATTGCAAAAGAAAGTAAGTTGTTAAGAAATACTTTAGAACAATTTAATCCGCAATTTTGTTTCAATTTACACGATCAAAGAACCATTTTCGGAGTAGAAGGTACTAAAAATCCGGCAACGATTTCATTTTTAGCACCATCAGAAGAAGAAACAAGAGCAATTACAGAAGGTAGAAAAGAAACTATGAATGTTATTGTTGCTATGAATTTGATGTTGCAACAGATGATTCCTAATTTTGTAGGTAGATATACAGATGAATTTTACCCAACAGCCACTGGAGACAACTTTCAAAAATTAGGTTACAATACAATTTTAATTGAATCTGGACATTACCCAGATGATTATCCAAGAGAAATTTCTAGAGAATATACTTTTTACTCAATTTTACAAGGAATTTATCACATCGCAATTTCTGATGAATTTTCTAGTTATTTACCTTATTTTGATATTCCGAATAATGCTAAAATATTTTATGATGTAATTCATAAATATACTGATAATGAGAATAATAAAGCCTATCAATACGTAGATAAAATAGTAGATAATAATTTAGTTTCTGAATTAAATGCTGTAGAAGAAAAGGATATACATGGTAAATTCGGACATAACGAAATCGTTTTCGAGGATAATATTGTTTAAGTATTTATCAAAATAGTACTTGTTTAGTTAAATTAAATTCATAAATTTGCTTTATAAATTGAATTATATATAAAAATGAAAAAATTTATCTTAGACGAAATTGATCATCAAATTTTAGATATTTTAATAGAAAATGCAAGAACACCTTTTACAGACATTGCAAAACAATTATTAGTATCTGCAGGTACAATTCACGTACGTGTTAAAAAAATGGAAGATGAAGGTATTATTCAAGGTTCTACCTTAACATTAAACTACGAGAAGATGGGCTATTCTTTTATTGCTCATGTAGGTGTTTACTTAGAAAAAACGTCTATGACTCAGAGTGTTATTGAAAACTTAAGAAAAATACCAAACGTAACTGTAGCTTATGTAACTGCTGGCAAATACAATATCTTTTGTAAAGTAAGAGCGAAAGGCACTAACGATGCAAAAGACATTATTTATCAAATTGATGATGTTCCTGGTGTAAACAGAACAGAAACAATGATTGCTTTAGAAGAAAGCATCAATGATAAAAAACGTATGATGCACGCAATTTTTGCTGAGTTATAAGAAATTACAACATTCATAAAAAAATCCTTATCACTAAAATGATAAGGATTTTTTTATGCAATAAAGTTATTTATATTTGTTAGGGTAGCTAAAAACAAATTTAATGCCTATAAATATTGATTATTCTTTAAATTCAAGCTTTAATGATGCTACTTTATTGCATTTATACAAATGTTTACTAAAACCTCGTTTCATTGAAGAAAAGATGCTTATTCTTTTGCGTCAAGGTAAAATATCGAAATGGTTTTCTGGTATTGGGCAAGAAGCAATTTCTATTGGTGTAACTCTAGCTTTAGAAAAAGACGAATATATTTTGCCAATGCACAGAAATTTAGGTGTTTTTACAACTAGAGGCATCCCTTTATATCGATTATTTTCTCAGTGGCAAGGAAAAGCAAACGGATTTACAAAAGGTAGAGATAGAAGTTTTCATTTTGGTACGCAAGAATACAATATTGTTGGTATGATTTCTCATTTAGGACCGCAATTGGGAGTTGCAGACGGAATTGCATTGGCCAACAAATTAAAAAATAACAATAAAATTTGTGCTGTTTTTACAGGTGAAGGAGGTACAAGTGAGGGCGATTTTCATGAGGCTTTAAATGTAGCTTCAGTTTGGAGTTTACCTGTTTTATTTTGTGTAGAAAATAATGGTTATGGCTTATCTACACCCAACTCAGAACAATTTAATTGTAATAATATTGCTGATAAAGGCATTGGTTATGGAATGGAAAGTCATATCATTGATGGCAATAATGTCTTAGAAGTTTATTCTAAAGTTAATGAACTTGCTAAAAGTGTTCGTAAAAATCCTAGACCAATTTTAATTGAATTCAAAACTTTTAGAATTCGTGGTCATGAAGAAGCGAGTGGTACTAAATATGTTCCTGAAGATGTTTTGGAGTTTTGGAGAGCAAAAGATCCAATTACTAATTTTGAAGCTTTTTTAAAAAATAAAGGAGTTTTATCTGCAATTATAGAACAACAATATAAAGAAGAAATTACTGCAGAAATTCATGAGCATTTGCAAATTGCTTTTAATGAAGAAAAAATAATTCCGAATTTAGAAACAGAACTAAAAGATGTTTTTAAACCTTTAGATTATCAAGAAATAAAACCATCATCAAACAAAAAAAATATTCGTTTTGTTGATGCAATTTCTGACGGATTAAAATTATCAATGGAAAATCACAAGGATTTGGTAATTATGGGTCAAGATGTTGCAGAATATGGTGGAGTTTTTAAAATTACTGATGGTTTTGTAGCAAAATTTGGTAAAGAACGCATTAGAAATACACCAATTTGTGAGTCAGTTATTATAAGTGCTGCCTATGGTTTGTCTGTAAATGGAGTAAAATCAATTGTAGAAATGCAGTTTGCAGATTTTGTTTCTTCTGGTTTTAATCCGATTGTAAATTTGTTAGCAAAATCGCATTATAGATGGTCTGAGAAAGCAGATATTGTAGTTAGAATGCCTTGTGGAGCAGGAGTAGGAGCTGGTCCTTTTCATAGTCAAACCAATGAAGCTTGGTTTACAAAAACACCAGGTTTAAAAGTGATTTATCCTGCATTTCCAGAAGATGCCAAAGGTTTATTAATTAGTGCTATAAATGATCCTAATCCTGTTTTGTTTTTTGAGCACAAAGCATTATATAGATCTGTTTATCAAGATGTTTCTGAAGATTATTTTACTACGGAAATTGGAAAAGCAAATCTTTTAAAAACCGGAATTCATCTTACAATTATCAGTTATGGAGCTGCAATTCATTGGGTTTTAGAAGCATTAGAAAATCTATCAAATATTTATGCTGATATTATTGATTTAAGAACTTTACAACCTTTAGATATTGATACAATTTTTACATCCGTTAGAAAAACAGGAAAAGCAATAATTGTACAAGAAGATTCTCTTTTTGGCGGAATTGCAAGTGAAATATCAGCATTGATTCAAGAGCATTGTTTCGAGTTTTTAGACGCACCTGTTCAACGTGTTGCAAGCATAGATACTCCAATTCCTTTTCAATCAGATTTGGAACAACAATATTTATCAAAAAATAAATTGAGAGAAAGAATACAATCTTTACATCAATATTAAAAAATTATACAAATGAAAAATAAACAAATTATATTTAAAAAACGTCCTGTAGGAGTCCCAGATTTAGATACTTGGCAATTAGAAAACAATGAAATTCCTGAATTAAAAGAAGGAGAAGTTTTAATACAGCAACATTATATTTCTTTAGACCCTGCAATGCGTGGTTGGATGAACGATTCTAAATCTTACATTCCTCCAGTTGCTATAGATGATGTTATGAGAGCTGGTTCTATTGGTACAATTATCAAAAATAATGGAAATGAGAACTTTGCTATTGGAGATGTAGTTTCTGGTTGGGGAGGCGTACAGCAATTTGTAAATACGAAAGGTGATAATTGGTATAAAGTTGATACAAATTTAGCGCCAATGCCTGTGTATATTGGTACTTTAGGTATGCCAGGAATGACAGCTTATTTTGGAATTACAGAAGTTGGTAAAATTAAAGAAGGAGATACAGTTTTAATTTCTGGAGCTGCAGGTGCTGTTGGTAGTATTGTTGGGCAAATTGCTAAAATTAAAGGCTGTACAGTAATTGGTATTGCTGGTGGAAAAGAAAAATGTGATTATCTAATAAACGAATTAGGCTTTGATAAAGCCATAGACTACAAATCTGAAAATATTTATACTGCTTTAAAAGAAAAGTGTTCTGATGGTGTAGATATTTATTTTGATAATGTTGGAGGTACAATTTTAGATGCTGCTTTAACAAAATTAAAAATGAATGCAAGAGTGGTTTTATGTGGTGCAATTTCGCAGTACAATAAGAAATCTAAAATTGAAGGACCAAGCAATTATCTATCATTATTATTTACAAGATCTACAATGCAAGGAATGGTTGTTATGGATTATGCTGCTAAATTTGGTGAAGCTGCCCAACAAATGGGAACTTGGATGCAAGAAGGTAAATTAAAATCGAAAGAAGATATTTACGATGGCATTGAAAATTTTCAAGAAACATACAATAGATTATTTTCTGGTGATAAAAAAGGGAAATTAATTTTAAAAGTAATAGAAGAATAGTGGAACATTTTTTTCAATGCCCTTATTGTTGGGAAGAAATTTCAATGCTATTAGATACTAGTGTTCAGCAACAAACCTACATAGAAGATTGTGAGGTTTGTTGCAACCCAATTGAAATAACACCAAGTTTTGATAATGACGAGTTGATTGCTTTTGATGCGCAATCTATAGAGCAGTAGCTTTTAATTTAAGGGATTTTTCCACTTAAACTCACTAAATAAAGCAAGCCAATCTTCTGGGAAATTTGCTTTTAGACTTTGTTTTTCTGATGTAAACGGATGTGTAAATTCTAATTTACCTGCGTGTAAAAACAAGTTTTTCCAACCAAAGTTATCAGCATACATGGTATCGTGATTTTTATCACCGTATTTTGCATCACCAATTAATGGGTGACTGATTTTGTTCATATGAACTCTTAATTGATGCATTCTCCCTGTTTTAGGCGATAATTGTACTAAACTATAACGTGAAGAATCATAAGGTTTTACTGGGATGTTTAAAGTGATGTTCGCTAAAGTTTTTAAGGCTGTTAAGGCATCTTTATGTACGTTGGCATCTCTACCTTTTACAGATGAATCTATTGTTTTTACATCCGGAGAAAAACCACGAACTACACCAAAATAGGTTTTTTGAATCTGGTTATTGGTAAACAATTCTTGAAATTTAGACACATATTCCTTTTCTTTTGCCAAGAGAATAATTCCTGATGTTTTACGATCTAATCGATGAATAGGGTATACTTTTAAATCCGTTTCATTTTTTATGATTTGCAGTAAAGAATCTTCATCAGCAACATTTCTAGAATGATAAGCGTGATGCACTAAAACGTTATTTGGTTTACTTACACAAAGTAAATAATCATCTTCAAAAATAATATCTAAACTCATTTTCTTATTTAAAAGGGTAAAAATACTATATTTTGTATTTAAATTTTTAAGATTATTTTAATAGGTATTCTAATTCTTTTTCAGTATATTTAAAACACTATATATCAGTTTAATATGAAGCCTAAGTTGTACGTTTTATTATTTTTTTTATCAATGTTATTTGTAGCTTGTAAAAGTACAGTTACATTGCTAGAGTTAGAAGCTTTACAAAAAATGGTTTCGAATAATCATTTTGAGTTTGTTGCCCATTCTGCAAATCCAATGCCAATGGCTAATGTTAGCGGTTTACAGAATTTATTACCTGTGGGTAGTAATATGGCAAATATTAATTTAATTGGTAATGACAATTATTTTAGCGTACGAAACGATTCTTTATTTTTTGAGTTACCTTATTATGGCGTAAGACAAATAGGAGGTGGTTATGGATCTGAAGTAGGATTAAAATTTAAAGGCATACCCGAAAAAACATCAACTATTTTTAATGCAAAGAAAAACCAGTATTCTTTAAAGTATATGGTAAAAACGAAAGATGAAAACCTAAATATTAATATGATCTTATTTGTAAATAACAAAGCTACTTTGAGTGTAAACAGCAGCCATAGAAGTAATATTAATTACAATGGTACATGGACAGCATTAGAGGATTCTAAATAGTATTTACTGTAAGGTTTTTCTCTTCGAAATTTCTAAATACTGAATTAAAATCAAAGAAATTGTACCACATACTAGAAAACCTAAAAATAGAGGTAGAGCAGAAGTACTTATATAACTACCAATAAATGTTGCGATAGGCACAGCCATAATTGTAGACACAAATCCGTTTAACGCAGCTCCAATTCCTGCAATATGTCCAATATTGTTCATTGCTAATGCTCTAGTATTCCCAAACAAAAACCCTAAAGAGAAAAACTGAAACCAGAAAAAGACAATTAAAATGTAAACACTTGGATTTGGTTCTCCATAAAATAATACTGTGTACATTAAAGGAATTATAGTAAAAACTAAGGCAAACACCTTTACTAACTTTAACATTCCGAATTTTACTACTAAAGTTCCGTTTAAGAAAGTAGAGAGTCCAATACCAAAAGCTAAACCCGCAAAAATAAAAGGAAACTCTTCTTTTAAGCCATACTGATTTTCAAAGATTTGTTGACTAGCACTTAAATAGACCATAAAAGAACCTGTAATAAAGCCAGAGAAAATAGTAAAAATAACAGCATCTTTTTCTTTTAAAAACGCTTTACTACCTTCTATAAACAACGTGAATTTAAACTTCTTTTTATTTTCTGGTTTTAAGGTTTCTGGTTGTCTTTTCCAGAACCAAATCATAAAAAAAGTACCCAATAATAACTGACTATAAAAAATGGCTTTCCAGCCATAAGCATCTAATAATATTTTACCAATAGCAGGCGCAACTACAGGAACTAGAATAAATAAAGCTACTACAAAAGACATTACTTTAGCCATATAATTACCACTAAAACGATCTCTAACCATAGCAATACTAATGGTTCTAGGAGCAGAAAGACCCATACCTTGTAGGATTCTTCCAAAAATCATCATTTCTAGACTTGTGGAGAAAATGCAAATTAAACTGGCCAAAGCAAAAATGATAAAACCTATATAGATTACGGGTTTTCTACCAAAACTATCTGATAAAGGCCCAGAAATAAGTTGACCAACACCTAAGCCTAAGAAAATCATTGTGATTAACAATTGGTTGTTATGCTGATCTACTACATTTAAAGAAGTGCTAATATTTTCTATTGCCGGCAATAGTGCATCTATAGACAATGCCACCAAAGACATTAAAGATGCCATGATAATAATAAACTCTAATTCTGATTTTTGCTTCATTGCCATAGCCGGCAAAAGTAATCTATAAATTTTACCCTAAATATTAAAAACTCTTAAACAAATGCAAAAAAGAAAACTCATTAAATTAAATAGCCTAAACATTAAAAAAGTTTAAAGCTTATTGAGTGCGTATGCCGTTTATACTTTTAGCTACTAATTCTCGTATATTTACTATTCTGTACCGATTTGATTGATTAAAGTATCATTACCAATACCTTTTGGGTTTTCGCCCCATTTGTTCACCCCATTATAACTTTCCATACAAGTAAAAATAAGTAATACAAATTTACCTATATAAGGTATTATTGTAATTAAATACCACCAACCACTTCTGTTGGTATCGTGTAAACGTCTTACAGTAACCGCTATTGTGGGTACTAAAGTTGCTAAAATGTATAAACCAATTATTGTTAAACCTAAATTACTTGGTTCTTCTGTACTGTCTAATCCGCCAGATATAAAAATTAACACAAAGGATAATACCCCCACAATTATGATGTGCATTAAATAGAACATCCAATATTCTTTACGTCTAGCTCTGCCTTTAAAATTTGCGTATTCTGATAATACTTTTAGATACCAATTCATAATTATTCTTTTCCTATTTGATTGATCATTAATTCGTGGCTATCGTGTTTAGGATTTTCTCCCCATTTGTTTGGTTCTTCATCACCATCTGTACAAAAAAGAATCAAGTTATAGATTGGTATTAACATATACCAACCACTTTTACCAACATCATGCATTCTTCTAGCACTTACAGCCAAAGAGGGTACTAATGTAGCAATACTGTAAATAGTCTCAAAATATCCATCTTCATTTAAAGGTCCATAAGTTGTACCTAATAGATTATCTAAAACCATCATTATAATTGAAATGATTGCATTAATTAATACAAACATCCAATATTCTTTTCGTCTTGCTCTGCCTTTAAAATCTGCGTATTGTTTTAATACTTTTACATACCAATTCATAGTTTTTATTTTTTTAATTCATAATTTTAAAATAGACCTCTAGATTTTAGCTCAAGATATTTGTTGATTGTATCTCCGGTTAAATCTTGTGGTTTGGTGAGTACAGACTGGATTCCGTACTTTTTTAATTCGTTTACAATGCGTTTCTTTTCGTACATGAACTTCTCTGCAATAATGCTGTCGTAAACACCTTGAATATCATCTGATTCTGCATCAATTAAAGCATCTAATTCTGTGTTTTTAAAGAAGACCACTAATACCAAATGGTTTTTAGCTAAGGCTCTTAAATAGGGGAGTTGTCTGTTTAAACCGTCTATGGTTTCGAAATTCGTAAACAGTATTAATAAACTTCTGTGTGTTATTTTTCTTTTTACTACGGAATATAATGTACTAAAATCAGGTTCATCGAAATTGGTTTTAATGTTGTGTAATGCTTCAGAAATTAAACTCATTTGCGAGTTTCTTCTTTCTGCAACTACCCAATCTTCTAGCTTTGTAGCAAAAGACAACATCCCTGCTTTATCTTGTTTTCTAAGGATGACATTGCTGATGGCTAAAGTTGCATTTACAGCATAATCTAAGAGGCTTAAACCGTTAAAAGTCATTTGCATGGCCCTACCTTTATCAATAATAGCATAGACCGATTGTGATCTTTCTTCTACAAATTGATTCACCATTAGTTGGTTTCTCTTGGCAGTCGCTTTCCAGTTTAAGGTTCTAATATCATCACCAGAAACATATTCTTTAATTTGTTCGAACTCTAAAGAATGCCCAATTCTTCTTACTTTTTTAGATCCGTAAGAAGTGGTGGAGCTGTTAAAGTTCTTAATATCAAACTCTTTTAATCTTAGGAAAGAAGGATAACATTTGAGTTCTTTTTCAGTGCCCAACACATATTTTTTAGTGGCTAGTTGTAAACCTGAGTTTGCAAACACATTGATATGCCCAAAAAGATAAACACCTCTTTCTTTGGGTGTTAATTTATAATGAATGGTTTTGTCTGCTTTCTTTTGGATGATTTGTGTAAAAATAAAATCCCTTTTTTGGAATTGATAAGGTAATTCTTCAATAAGCGATAAATGTGCCACAAAAGGATAATTGTTTTTAATGGATAAAGAGATCTTATTTTCATCGCCATTGGATAATCTTTCTGGTAAATAACGATCTACTTCGATTCCTTTTTTGGTTTGATAAAGGATTAGAATATCAATAAAAGTTAAGACAATTAATATGAAAAACAACACTTTAGCTATTTCGAAAACTATAGGCGCAAAGAAGCCTACTACAAATAATGTAGCTACTATAGCTAGTGCGTAGTAGAATCTGTTGTTTAAGAATAAAGTATTGAATAGATTTTTCAATGTTATTTGCAATTGTTTATTTAAAAATTTCTCGATACAATTCCGCAAAAAAGCGGAATCACTCGAAATGACATACCTAACGTTTATTATTTTATTTATCCTGTAAAATACAGGGATGCTATTTATTTGTTATTCAATTTCTCGATACAATTCCGCAAAAAAGCGGAATCACTCGAAATGACATACTTATCGTTTATTATTTTATTTATCCTGCACAATACAGGGGTGTTATTTATTTGTTATTCAATTTCTCGATACAATTCCGCAAAAAAGCGGAATCACTCGAAATGACATACTTCTATCTTGGTATTTCTACGGCTTCGATGATTTGTTCAATAATTTGTTTACTGGTTAAACCTTCCATTTCTCTTTCTGGAGTAACGATTACTCTGTGTTGTAAAACTGGAATGGTAGCCTTTTTAATATCTTCTGGTGTTACAAAGTCTCGACCTTCTATGGCTGCAAATGCTTTGGATGCTGATAAAATAGCTATACTTGCTCTTGGTGAAGCCCCTAAATATAAAAAAGAGTTGGTTCTTGTATTTACCACAATGTTGGCAATGTATTTTAACAAGTTTTCTTCTATCTTTATTTGGTTGACTAAACTTCTGTATTCTAGAATTTTACTACCCTCTATAATGGTTTCTATTTTGCCAATTTTAGTGGTATTCTCTAAGGCCTGTTCTCTCATTATGATTTCTAATTCCTCTTCTGCATTTGGGTATTCGATAATTACCTTAAACAAAAAACGATCTAATTGGGCTTCTGGTAATCTGTACGTACCTTCTTGTTCTATAGGGTTTTGGGTTGCTAATACTATAAAAGGCTCTTGCATTGTATAGGTAGTACCATCCATAGTAACTTGCTTTTCTTCCATAACCTCGAACATTGCAGCTTGAGTTTTGGCAGGCGCTCTGTTGATCTCATCAATTAAAACCATATTCGAGAAAATAGGGCCTTTTTTAAACTCAAATTCTGAGTTTTTTACATTAAAAACTGATGTTCCTAAGATATCCGAAGGCATTAAATCTGGTGTAAACTGTATTCTGCTAAAGCCTATATTTAAGGTTTTAGACAATAACTTTGCTGTAATGGTTTTGGCAACTCCAGGTACACCTTCTATTAAAACGTGGCCGTTTGCTAAGAGGGCCACTAAGAGTAAATCCATCATTTCTTTTTGCCCAACAATTACCTTTTGCAATTGCTTTTTTATTTGAAAAACACTCTCTTGTAATTCGGTTAAATCGATTCTACTTTCGAATGCTAAATTGTTTGTATTTTCTAAACCCTCATTTTCATTGGTAGGCACATTAGGTGTATCCATAAACTTATTTTTTAAAGAATTTTACAATCATTTTATGAAGTACAAGTAACTCTTCTTGAGTACATTCTGACTTCTTATTTAAAGTGATAATTGTGTTGATTAAATATTTTGTATTTCTAATTTCATTATCTGATTTTGCGGCTAAATCTCTAATAAAATTCTTGTTTAAATTGGTGGTATTCAGTAAGTATTTGGTTCTTACTTTTTCTAAGAAATAGGCAATCTTTTTATCGACTAAATTCTTATGATTTTGTTCTTTTAAGTATAAACTTGCAATGGTTTGTGTAAAGGCAACCGTTGTATTTTGCAAAGGATGAATTACTGGAATTGCGCGTTGTTTTCTTCTAAAGTTAAAAAGCATAAATAATATAACGCCTGCGAAGGTGATGCATAAAAACCAAGTTAAGGTTTTGTGCTGTAAAAAGAACTTAAATACAGATTCTTGATCATTGTCTCTGTTGTTAACGTATTTGCTCCATTTTATTTGAGGATCCCAAAAGACGGTATTGGAAGGCAAATAGGAGAGTAGGTGCTCTGCATAGACTTCTTTACCCTTTAATAGGTTGTAATTGGTAAAGACAATAGGATTGGCGTGAATGTATATAGCGCCTTTACCATGATAGATTTTTAAGAAGTTGGGTACTAATTCTCCGTCTATTTTTGCATTTCCTAATACAATGGTTTTGTTTTCGTTGTAGGTTACAAAATAATGTCTTTTTATGTTTCTATCGAAGGTAAAGGTTTGGTCTTTAAAGCTTTCATCAACTAAAGAGAATTCCCCTTTTAAAGCCTTTAAATCTGCGTTATCGTAAACATTTTTATCTAAATTGTTGGTGGTGATGCCCAATTGTGCCTCTAAATTTTCTGAAAAATAGTTTAAGGATAAAAAGGCATTATTACCATCGTGTACAAAAGATAACAAGTCTTTTACACCTTCTTCAGGCAGTTTGTTGGCATTGTTTTTAATACAGATATAGTTGCCAAAATCAGCTTTTGTGGTATCGTAGTTTAAAAATAGGTAATCGTAAAAGTTCTCTTTTAAAAGTACTATTTCTTGATTCGGGAACAGATTTTTAGCTTCATTATATATAATGTACGTGCCAAAAGGACTTTTTTCCTTTTCTCTGTAATTTTCTATCCAGTTCGTTTTATTACAACTTGTGAATAGTAGTAAAATAACTATGATACCCAATGGTATTTTTAGAGGAGTTTTTATGAGCATCAAACTATAGAATTTAAAAAAGATTGATACTTGTTTTGGGCTTTTTCGAAGCTATTTTCATCTACAGGGAATTCGCCATACCACACATAAGCATATACATAAGACAGGTAAGAGAAATCGGTTCTGGTTTGGGTATTTTCTATTTCGAAAAGGTATTCTGAGTTGGTTTTATCCTTATGGTAATCAATAATTTGCTTGTTAGATAGGCCTTTTAGCGTTGTTAAGTAATAATATCTTATGGCAAGTCTAAAATCTTTGTTGGCAATGGCTTGTTGCAATAGAGCTTCTAAATTGAGCTCGTGAATGTCTTCGTCTTCATAAATGAGTTTATCCGAAGAAGTTTTTGCTTTATTTGTTGGTTTCCAGAAACGAGCATCGAAACCTAAAACGGACTTTAAAATTACGAATATTACAAATCCGCCTAAAAGAAAAGGGAAAATAGCCGACATGAAAAAGGAAAAGAACCCTAAAAAGGCACTACTAGAATTACTGTCTGTATCCGTTTCTAGTTCTTTCTTTTTCGTTTTATCTTCTTTATATATAAAATCTTCGTCGTTATATTTTTCTTTGAGGTTTGTGTTAAAATCCCTTTCTGTACTGATCTTGGTGGTTTTGTTGTATACGATGGTATCTTTCTGAACCGTAAGTGTATCTTGTATGATGGCATTGATATCACCATTTACAAGAACAGTATCCGCAGCCGAATTTACTTGCGCTTGTGTAAGAAATGCACACCAAAAAAGGAGGGAAGCCAGTACTCTTTTCATTTACCTTAAACTGTGTTTACGTGCCACTTTAAAAGGCAAAATCAAATAATAATAACTGATACTTACCAAGCTGAACCCAATAATTAAAAAACAAAATACAGTTGGCATTTTGTTGGAATAACGCGTTACATATCCCTCTAAAAAAGCCGCGATTATGGTAAATGGAATGGTACTAATAAAAATGTAAAACGCATCTCTAATTCCGTTTTTAAACGACTCAAAACGCTTTAAGGTACCAGGAAATAAGATGCTTGCCCCAATAATATAGCCAGCTGCAGCTTCTATAATAATACCGAAGATTTCGTAAGTACCATGAATCCAGATTCCTTTTAAGCTATCGAACAAACTATTGTATTGATAGAAGAACGCCTGAAAAACAGCCACCATAATAGCGTTCTTTACCACGTAAAAAGCGGTGCCAATGCCCAAGAAAATTCCGGATAAAAACATATATAAACCCACTCTTTGGTTGTTGTCGTAAATGCCAATAAAGGTTCCCCAATTGCTGCCCCCTTTGTAAATTGCCATTGCATCGCCACTTTCTATATTTTCTATAGTAATATCTACATAATTATCGCCAAGAATTTGTCTTGCAAAAGTTTCATCATTAAAAGTAGAGAGTAAGCCAACAAAAAAGCAGACAAAAAACACGATAAAGGATAAGTAAAAGTATTTTCGGTATTTGTAGCAGAGTAGTGGTACTTTGTCTAAAAAGAAGTATATAAACGGGTTTTTATCGGTTCTTTTGGCATCGTACACGTGGTTAAAACTCGATTTTGCTAACTTATTTAAATATACAGTAACCTTACTTTTAGGGTAATAGGTTTGTGCATATACCAAATCGTTCATGATTTTAATATGCAAGTTGGCAATGTCATCAGGACTTTTTTTATCTTTATTTTGAAATCCTTGTTCAAATTCAAGCCATTTTTCTTTATTTTGCTTTATAAAAGCGACCTCTCTCATTAGAGCGAATTTAATCATTGCATGAAAACACTCCAAATAAAAACCGCACAAAATGTAAATATAAAATTTACGGCAGCTAATGTATTTCAGCGTCTTTTGGCTTTTTCTGTAGACAACGTTATAAAGTTTGCCTACTTTTATTTTGCGGCTAAATTGTTTGATTTTAACCTTATCGATGATACTTTTAGGGGTGATGGTTGGACGATTAAAGCTATGGAAGTGCTTTTTTTATTGCCGATAACGTTTTATACCCTGTATTCTGAGATTTTAATGGATGGGCAAACCCTTGGTAAACGTTTGTTAAAGATTAAAGTGATTAATATTGACGGTTTTAAACCAAGTATTACCGATTACATTATTCGCTGGTTTTTACGTATTGTAGACTTTAATTTGTTTATTTTGTTGTTTATCTATGCAGCATCTTTGGGTTTAGGAGACCAGGCTGGTTTATTGGTTAGTTTGTTCTTTTTTGGTAAACTCGTTGGTTTTCTTTTGATTTTATTTACCAAAAACAGTCAGCGGTTTGGAGATATTATTGCCAATACGATTGTTATTTATTTGAAAGATGATGTGGCATTTTCTGAAACCATTTTAGAGAATATTAAAGCCAATTATGTACCTACATATGCGAATGTTATTAAACTTTCTGATAATGATGCACGTATTATTAAAGAGACTTACAAAACGGCGATTAAAACGAACGATTTTAAAACCTTAATAAAATTGCGTTCTAAAATCTTAGAGGTTACTGATATTAAATCTGTACATAAAAGTGATAGCGAATTTATTGATACGATTTTAAAGGATTACAATTACTATACACAAAATATGTAAATCATTTTATAGTTGATGATTGCACAGTAGGTGTTGGTACAGAAATATTCTATTTTACATAATATAAATTATAAGACATATTGTATTTGTTTTAAGTAGTGGTTTATTTAACTTTATTTGGGTTTATTATATGGTATATTGTTTTTAGTTTGATTCTACCCATTATTACCCTAAAAATTGGTGTGAATTCTATGCTATAATTTGTATAAATCTGTTTTTGAAATTATCTATAAATATCCTCCGATTTATTGGCTTAAATTCTGAACTAAAAAATGGCTGAAAATTGGGTCAATTTTGGGTTAAATTAGAGCTATTTTTTTGTGTTTTTTTACTCTTTTTTGGGTGTTTTTTTGAGGTGGCTTACTATGGCTTTGATATGACGTTCCTATGACGTTGCTATGACGTTGCTATGGAGTAACTATGGGGAACTTTTTTGGATGTTTAAGAATTATGCGAAATTTTATGGTTTTTGGGGTATAAAATTGCAGATTTTGGGTTTGTTTTTTGGGGGTTAATTTTGGTGTTTTTGAGGCTCTTTTTTGCCTTTTTTTTTTTTTTTCTGTGGGTTTTGTTTGGGGTGTTTGGTGTTCTGAGTCCTGAGTTTCTGAGTTACAAAGTTGCAGAGTTTCAAAGCTGCAGAGTTACAAAGTTTCTGAGTTAAAAAGTTTTGAGTTTAAAATTTTAAGTTTTGGGTTCAAAGTTTAACTCTTTTCTTTTTTCGATTGATAACCCTTCGACTGGGCTCAGGATTAAGAAATACTGAAATGAGTTGAGCATAGGATTTATCTGATCTAGATTTAGCACTTCCCTACCCAAATTACTTAGAAATAAAGTATATTTTGGTGATTATTTAGGGTTTTTGGAACGGTTTTGTGTATGATTAGTGGCGTGTTTCAAGCAACTAATTTAGTAAATAATTACCGACCAAGAAAGTCCGCGAGGACTTTCGCAAGCAGGCAAGAAGCCAGCAATAAATTATATAAGGTGTTAGGCATAGTTATTTTTTCGTTTTCTCTAAATGTTCACAAATTTCCTCTAATGTTCTTAATAATTCCTCTATTAAAAATTTTTGAGGTTGTATTTTTAAACTTTTTGATTTTTCTGTCAGTCTATTTTTTAAATCATCTAAAATTTCAAAATCGTCAAAAAGAAACTCCCCAATATTAACAGATTTATATCTATCTTTAAGAACTTCATTTAAATTAAATAATTGCTTATTAGTTGTTTCTGTTATTGCTGAACAAAGCTCAATCTTATCTATGTTGTTGAAAATTTTATCAGATAGATTATACTTGGCAAAAAAATCGGTTAAAGCAGTTTCGTCTTTTTCCTTTAGAATTATAATTAATTTGTTTGCCTCTTTAATGTCAAATTCCTTCTTAATTTCGTTATGAATGTTTTTTACCTTTTCTTTTAATTTTGTAATTCTCGCGTCTGCGTCTCCAAAATGCATTAAATTACTAATTCGTGTTTCGTTAATTTCTTTTCTTAATTTTGCTTTGTTAAGACCTTCCTCAATATTCGCATCAATTTCTTTAATGGAAATATCAAATAGATTATTTTCAGAGAAAAAATAAAAGAAATTCCCGATTTGAATGTAATCGTAAATTGAATACTTTCCTTCTTTAGAATACTTTAATACTTTGTTAGGTAATTTATCAAAATCTTCATTTGATAATTCACGAAAATGGTAACTTAATAGTTCTCTAAAACTTTTTATTTCATCACTAATAATTTCTGGCGAACGCTTTTCTATTTCTTCTTTTAGCTTATTTTCGTCTAAATATCCCGTAAGTATAAATGTGAAAATCGAAGAATAAAAGAAGTATTCATTAATTCGTTCAGTCAGATAAGTATCGTAAAATATTCTTGCAAACGATTTTTCAGGTTCTTCTTTTTTATCTTGGATTAAAGGTTTACCAACATTACTGTTCAGATTAAACAAATGAGGAAAATGCTTATCAATATGATTTATTCCTTTAGCATCATTGTACTCATTTGATTTTAATTTACCTAACTTAAATTCAATGGCAACCAATGCAGAAAATAATATGATTTCACGACTAAATTGTACGTTAATATCTTTAATAATCGGATGAAGTGTTTCTAATATTCTAAAATAAAAAGAAGTAATTCTTAAATTATTTTGATTAGAATCAATAAATATATTAGAAATTAATTCTTTATTTTGGTTTAGGAAATTGTAAAACACAATCTTTTCTTCTTTGTAATTATCGATTAACAAAGAAATAGATTCCTTTATGTCTAATTCAAAATTAAGTATTCTTCCAATTACTTTTTCCTTTATATTATCATAACCTTCTTGTGAGTTATCAATATTACCTTCATCTGCAAAAATTATTGTTTTAAGAAATTTATGTTCCGTGTAATTATTTATAAAACCTAATGTTTCTTTTATAGGTATTTGACATCTTTCTAAATCATCAAAACATATAACGTATTTATCAAAATCGAATGAATCTAAACCTACACCTTTGAATAAATCATTAAAATCTGATTTTGTAAAAAATTTGCTAATCGCATTTGCTGAATTACCTATAAGTTTTGTTAAGTTCTTTATGTATTTGTTTTTAGAATCTCCAATGAAAGGAATTAGTTTATAAAAAAGAGTTCGTTCCAATACTTCAGTACTACTAATTCCATTTAATGTTATATAAATCGCTTTATATCCATTATCTTTAGCAGTTTCTGTTAATTCATTTTTCCAATAATATGTTTTTCCACTTCCCCAAGTTCCATTTATTAAAATCGCATATTGTGTTTTAGGTTCGATAAGATAATTAATAAAAATAGTTTTGAGATGTTCAGTCTTCATAGTTGGTTTTGGGTGTCCTTTTAATTATGCCTAACGGTTATGTATAAGATTAGTTGCATGGTTTAAGCACTAAAGCTAGCAAATATATTACAGATAGAAAAACCGCGAGGACTTTCGTAAATAAGCTTTTACTAGCAATTAATTTTATACGGTGTTAGTTGCTTTTATTTTTAAACAACTCATTAATCAATATATTGATTTCCGTAATTTTAACCTTGTTGATAGTTTCTAGAAGTAAATAATCGGAAAGGTTCAACTTAAACTTTTTCCTATAATAATCTCTTACTTTGCCTAATGCATTTTTACCAGCTATAACTTTATATCGTTCATTTTTATCAAGCCAAATTTTATCAAATACAGGTATAACTTCTTTAAAAATGGTTTTTGCATCAATTTTTCCAGGATAAAAATCTGTATGAAGCTTAACTAGACTACCTTGAGAATCTGTTTTTTCTTCTTCTGAATAGATTGTTTCTTCATAACTTTTGAATTCTGAATCGTCTTTGAATAGCTCTTTTAAAACTTTAGGATGTAAAAACATATTTTCAATTTCTTTCCCAAGAGTAAAGAATAGGTCAATGTTTTTCTTTTTAAGATCTACCTTAAGTTTAGTTAAATATTTTTCTGGATAATAATCTCTATCTAGAAGCATTGTACACTCAACATCTTGACCAATAAGTAATTCATATGCTTCTTTATAATAAATTGCTTTATTATATTCACTGAATCCATGAAGCGGTATATTAAAAGTTTTCTTCTTAATGTTTTTGGCAATGCCTGTAATGTATTTGTAATCATCCACATTTTCAGTAAAAACAATTAAATCAACTTCTTCAAATTGAGATGAGATGAAATTAAAATTACTGCCAATATGTGATCTAATTTGTTCAAGATTTTTTTTGTCATTGGTCAGTTTTATTTTGGGATTCCTTTGAGTTTTTCTAACATGTATTATATGGCTAATATTTACGTTATTCATTAGTTCAACTGAATGAGTAGCTATAATTATACTACCTGCAAAATATTGCCTAATAATTCTTATTAAATCATTTTGTTTTTCAGGATGTAAGTTAATCTCAGGTTCATCAAGAATCAAAATTGACCTTGATTTTAATCTCACTAAATGTGCTATTATTTGGAACCAAACTTGCAAACCTTGACCTGCCCAACTGATTTCTCTTTCAAATCCTTTTTCTTTGAAAAAACAACTAATTCTACTTTCATTAAAATAATCAATTTTATAATCAATTAATTGTATTCCTTTCCAAGAATTTTTAACGATTTGTTTAATTAATTCGAAATCGCCATCAGATAAATTTTGAACTAAGTGATTTCTAAAATGCCTAGCAGCTAAAGATGTATTTAAGTTTGCTCTTAAGTATGAGATGTTTTTGATTAAATTTTCCTTTTCGGCAATTGGACCTAATGGTGGGATAAATCCAAATATTGACTCAAAACCTTTTTCAATTCTTCCATCATATTCACAATATATTTTGTCAATAATAGGATCTATATAAATAGTCAAATTGAATTTTTTTTCGAAATCAGCTTTTATTACAGCGATGTTGTCACTATAATTATATACCATTCTTTGTATTAAATAATCTTCTGTATCCTGTTTCAGGAATTCATAATACAATGTTGAATTAACTTTAATTTCATTCCTTTTTTTATTTATAACTCTGAAAGCTGCATCAATAAGCTTTAAAGCTAATATTATGTTTGATTTTCCTTCATTATTTTTCCCTGTGATTAAAAGGCAAACTTCATCGTTAGTCGCGAGATTAAGAGTATAGTTGTAGAAAGGTCCAAACTTATTGAGTTTTATTTGTTTAATCTTCATTCAGATAATTTGATTGTTAACCTAATTGCAACTAACTATAGTATATGCATCACTTTTATCAGTTTATAAATACAAACTACAAGGGTAATGCTTCGTTTTAGTAAGTTTTATGCTTTGTATTTTTTTGTTAAATATATTAATATACAAAGGAATAACCAACTTATTTTTTTGGTTGTTGATTTTTTCTAATATTCTTTTCCATTGACCCATCGACTGCGCTTAGGATTGAGAGTTTGCACAAAACCCACATGAAGTTTAGCCGGTGTAGTACTACGTTTTTTTCATTTTATTTATAAGTGATTCTATAACTAATTCAATTAACAAATCTCTTTGAGTATATATCGTATCCCATTGTTCTTTATTCCAAGTATTTTCTTCTCGTTTATATATACCATGAGCTAAAATATGTCTCATATCATCTAATTTTCGATTTCTCAAAAGGCCATTTTGATTTTCAATTTTATTAATGATACTTTTTCGTATAAATTTATTTTCTCGACCAGGAGCATAATCTTCAGATAGCATTCTGTTAAAACTAGTTTTTAGATTTGTGGTTTCTTTATCATTAGACCAAAATCCTTCAATAAAAGAATATAAACTTAGTAGTTCTAGTAGAATTTCGTTAATTCCCGTTATTTTATAAATTTCTTCAAGTACAGAACTATATTTAACATTCAATGAAGATAAAATGTTAAAATATTCTATTGCTTTTTCAAATGTTGTAGGATTAATTTCAAGTCTTGAAAAAGGAGAACAGTTTTTATACCCATCCCAATTAGGCATAACAATAGCTCCCTTAGGTATATACTCTGATGTACTAGAAACTAAACTTGGTGAAAAATAAACAAGTCTTAAACATAATTGAAATAAATGAGTGAAATCTGTAGAGTTTTGATTTTCATAACCATTGAGTGCTATAATAAAAATCGAATTTATCGGCAATGGTGAGTTTTTTGAGTACATCATTCCATTATTAATCAATTTGTTATATATCCAATCTTTAAAAGGTTCTTTAAGTTTTTTTAAATTTTTGTAATCAGTTATTAATAAATCTATTTTCTGATTTTTAAAAATTATTTGCTTTTTGAATTCTTCACCTGAGAAATTAATGTTGTCAATTAACCAACATCCATATCGTATATTGTCTTTTAAAAAATGAATATCATTCATAAATTTTTACCGAAATGTAGTACAACTATTGTATAAGCATCACTTTTATCAGTTTATATATACAAACTACACGGGTAATGCTAGTTTTAGTGAGTTTTGTGTTTTACAATTTTTTTGTTAAATATATTAATATACACAGGAATAACAAATTAATTGCTAAGGTTTTTGTGTTGGTTGTTGATTTTTTCTAATGTTCTTTTCCATTGAACTATCGACTGCGCTCAGGATTAAGAAATTCTGAAACGAGTTCAGCATAGGCTTCGCCTAAAATCTAGACTTATTATTCGCTACGCGAGTTACCTACAACCAAAATACATTTTGGTTTTGGTAGTTCGAATTCTACCTCCTATTCCACTATCGCATCCAGACCGTTTCACTCTTTGGACGCTTACCGTTTCATAGGACTTGAATTGCTACGTAAACTATAGTATGTCGGGGTTTTTGGAGTTTAGAATTCTATTTTTTAGTTTAAAAAGTTTAACTCTTTTCTTTTTTCCATTGATGACCCTTCAACTGCGCTCAGGATTGAGAAATACTGAAACGAGTTCAGCATAGGTTTTATATAACATCTAAACTTACTATATTTGGGTTCAAAGTTTAACTCTTTTCTTTTTTCCATTGATGACCCTTCGACTGCGCTCTGGATTGAGAAACAAAAAAATCTAGACTTACTATACTTCACTTGAATTCTACCTCCTATTCCACTATCGCGTCCAGACCGTTCCACTGCGTTGAGTTCCCCAATCAAGTTGAGGACAGGCTTTGGACGCTTACCGTTTCATAGGACTTGAATTGCTACGTAAACTATAGTATGTCGGGGTTTGGAGTTTAGAATGCTATTTTAGGGTTTAAAGTTTAATTCTTTATTTTTTTATTGATGACCCTTCGATTGCGCTCAGGATAACGAATACAGCATAGGTTTTATATAATCTAGATTTACCACTTCCCTACACTAGTTACTTAGAAGTATAGTATATTTTGGTGGTTATTTAGGGTTTTGGGAACGGTCTCCTATAAGCATAGTAAGGGATTGGAATGCGATTAGTTTCGATTTAGTAACGACTTTTGCAAACACAAAGCTGCTATCATTTTTATCCTTAAACCCTTATTATGTTTATACAATGTTACCTACAGGCATTATTCGTTTAATATTTCTGATACAAATTTTATCCATTCATATTTTGGAATTTCCTTATCAATATAGTAATCGGGTTGAATACCTTTGTCATCAATTGTCATTTCAGGAATTCTCATACTTTTTGACAAACTATAGCCTAATTCAAATTCCTCGCAAGGTGATTTAACAAAATACATATTGGAAATGTCAAGTACTCCAGTCGTTGTTGTTCCAAACAATTTTACCTTTTTACTCTGTTTAGCTGCGAGTAAGAACTGTTCGGTCGTGCTACCATTATTCTCATTAATAATTATTCCAATGTTTTTAGGAAATTTATGAATTGTGTCAAAAGTTTCTTTTGTAATTGGGTATTCATTGAGCATCACAAATTCCCCAATATGCTTTGATAATTTATCGTATGATTCTTGTGCCCATTTTTTTCCTTCCTCATCAAAACCGTATTCTTCTTTATTTATAAAATCTAACATTCTTTGATTGTTCAGAGGCGTGGACAACATTTGTACTCCCACAGTTCTAATAGGATTAGTATATAGTATGGGTAGTAGTTCTTGGAAACTACCATCGCTTCCACCTCCATTATTTCTGAGGTCTATAATTAGATTTTCAGTTTTTAATATTGTTTCTTTATTGCTATTTATTACACTATCTATCTTGCTCTTTTCTGAACCCCAAAATCTTGGAATTCTTAGAAGAACTGTATTAGCATTTATTTTTTCAAAATATGGATTTTCAGCAGAAATTGCTTTGAAATACATTTCAATTTGTGGATCAGGCTTAGTTTCAGGGTAAATTCTTTCGAGGGTAATAAAACCCATTTCTAAGTAATTGTTACCTAACATTTTTGCCGATTTAAAATTTTGAGCTGAATGGTCTCGCATATAATATGTAGAAGACAAATCCTCTTTTACTCTCAATTTGACCTGCCCTTTCGACCAAAATATCCCGTCAGCTTCTATTATGAAACCTAAATATTCATTTCCAACTTTTTTTATTCCAATTTTATATGGTTCAGATACCCAAATTCCCTCAAAATCATTCTCGTTTTTCTCCTTTAATTGATTTTGAAACTTTTTTAAATCAATCTCAACTTTCTCCCAATCTTTAAAACTGTCAATAATCTCTTGATTACTTTGCTTATTTTCAGATTGCGATTGTCCTTGATTAATTCTTCGGATACCAATGTGTCCAGAACGAAAAAAAGTCATCCATTGATAAATTACCTGTGTACATTCAACCGAATTACCGAGTTTAGCTATTTTTTCAAGGAAGCTTTTATTATGCTGTTTATAGGCTTCTTCTCCTTTATTGTCAATGGCAAATTGAAATCCTGCATCATTTTCTTCAAAGGTTTTCTTCACCCATTCAAAATTTGACATACAATCGCAATTCTGAGAAAATGAAAACAAAGGGAAGAATAAAAGTAATGTTAGTGTTAATTTCTTCATTTTAATACTTTTCATTAAAGACTTCATTTTTTAATATTTGTTACAGTATTGTTCTGCTTGTAGGTAACTATAGTAAAAGCATCACTTTTATCAGTTTATATATAGAAACTACAAGGGTAATGCTTCGTTTTAGTACGTTTTATACTTAGCATTTTTTTGTTAAATATATTAATATACACAGAAATAACAAATTAATTGTTAAGGTTTTTGAATGGGTTCAGAGTTTAAAGTTTTTAGCTCTGAGTTCTGAGTCTAAAGTTCAAATCAATTCCTTATGATCTAAATTATTTGATGACTCTGACTAATTTTTTTTCTACTATTTTTTCTAACTCTTTTTTCTTAAATTCAAACCAACTTTGTTTAAAATCAGAATGGTTGATTTTATGCTTGAAATTCTGAAATGGTTTTTTATTTACTAAAGTGTTTTCCAATTCCGTCTTTAAGTTTTGGTCCGGTAACTGCTCAACAAAAAGCTGCATAATTTTAAAAGACTCAAAGCTTTCTAATGTCTCGAATTTTATAAAATCCGCTTTATGTTTTTCCACCTTTTCTAAACTGTCACTAAAAGCCTCTGTAAATTCATCATCTTCTGGAAAATGTAAAAAATTGGGGATCGCAACAATTTCGTCAGTTTTAGAATTGTAATAACAGTCAAATCCGCAATCCAATTCTTGTGCTATTTTCTTTATTATTTCTAAATGTCTTTTTTCCATTAAATTGTTTTTCTTGGATATTGTTCCACTTGTTTTTCTAAACCCTTTACAATTAGTTTTAATTCGTTGTTGTTAATTATAGGCTTCCATTACTGAATAGCCTTTTCCTACTTTCGTTACAACTGGAATCCCCGATTTTTCAAGTGTTTGAATGTCTCGAAAAACTGTTCTGGTACTTACATTGTGTTTTTCGGCAATATTCTTTGCATTTACAATTCGTTTCGATTGTAATTGAGTTTGGATTGCTATCAATCTTACAAGGCTCTGTTTTTCTTTGTCCATTCGGTTTTTTCAGCTTGTTGCCAACTTTTTGTGTAAGCGTTAATAAGGGAAAAAAGTGTTCGTATTTTTTCTCTGACGCTACTAATTTAGTAAAAAGGGCTGAATTTACGATAGCGAATTTAGCAGTTATTGCGTTTACCTATTGCTATATGCCGTTTTCTTTTTTCCAATCGGTTTTCAAATATTTTAAAGCATCTTCTAAAGCTTTTCTTGAAGGTTTAGGATTAAAATCTAATTCTTTTCTTGATTTACTAATATCATAATCTTGTTTTAAGCCATAAAACATATCCAAGTAATGTCTTTGTAATAAAGGTTCTTTGCCTGTAAGTTTACTGCTAAACTCCATTAAACCTGCTACAGAGTACAATAAACATTTTGGTACTTTTTTAGGTGTTTTTAGTTTAAGTTCAGGATATAATTCTGATGCTATTTTTACCGTTTCTTGTAATGTAGTATGTTGTTCATTCGATAGAATATAGCGTTCTCCATTTCTACCTTTTTGCATAGCGTTATATAGACCAAAAGCTACATCTTTTACATCAACCCAATTTAAAGTTACGTTTGTATCTACAGGTATTTCTCCATTTAAAACTTGGAATACTAGATTGTTAGAATAACTTAATTTATAGGCTTTAGAACCAATCATTGCAGAAGGTAAAACAAGAACAGTTCTAATACCATATTTTTCACCCAATTCTAATGCTAGCTTATCTGAATCATTTTTAGAATTATAATACCAGTTTCGTCTGTCTTTGTTATATCCATTGTCCACATTTGCAGGTAATTTTGTGAAATCTAAACTTGCTACAGAACTTACGTAAACGATATTTTTGATGCCACACTCTTTAGCAATGTCAAACACGTTTTGAGTTCCTTGCATGTTATTATCATAAATTTCCTCTTTTGGATTTTTAGCCCACATACTAAAATTAGCAGCCACTGCATATAGGTCTGTAACTCCTTGAAATGCTTTTTTTAGAGATTCTCTGTCAGTAATATCAGCTTGAACAACTTCACAGTTTAATCCTTTAAAAGGTTTTGTATTGTTACTATTTCGAACTGTTGTTTTTACCTTTTGGTTATTGGAAAGTAAAAGTCTAATTAGATTGTTTCCTAAATGACCATTTCCGCCTGTAACTAATGAAATTTCATTGCTCATAATTCTTAAATTTTGTTTGAGCAAATTTAGATACCTTTTAAGAGGTTAGAAATAACATTTGTTAGAAAGCGATTTGTTTACGGATACGACTTAAAGATTGAGGTTCTATTCCTAAAAAAGAAGCAATATTATCAATAGATACATTCAACGCTAATTTTGGATACTGATTTATAAATTTGAGATAACGTTCTTTTGCCGTTAAAATTTGAAAGTCTTTAACACGCTCTAGTTTACAAGCTAAATGTTGGTTGGTTACTTCTTTGACAAAGATTGCCCAAAATTTTGTTTCCTTTTGTAAAATGTCGAAATCAGGCTTTGCTATTTTTATTAGATTACAATCTGTAATGGTTTCATAATAATCTACGGATGGGGTTTCTGTCATAAAACTATCTAAGGATGTGAAAAAATCTTGTTCCCCTACAAGATGCTGTACCACAATCTTTCCGTCAATATTTTGATATCCTTTTACAATTCCAGTATCTAAAAAATAAATGTATCGTTCCACTTTTCCTGCTTCTAACAGATTAGTTTGAGCTGGAATTTGATCAGAAACGAAATACTTTTTGATTAAATTAATTTCGTTTTGAGTTAACGTAATTTTTGATTGTATGTAATTAATTAGATTTTCCATTGTTGTGTTGTAATGGTATATAACTATTGTTTAGGCAAAACTTTTATCAGTTTATAAATACAAACTACAAGGGGATTGCATCTATTTCACATTTTTTTTGTTAAAGATATTCATTCACAAAATAATAGCAAACTAATTGTTAAGGTTTATGTGTTGGTTTTTGAATGCTGGATACTGGGTGTTTGGTTTAAGCATTATTGTTAGCAAATAATTACTGACAAAGAAAATCCGATAGGACTTGTGCAAGTAGGCTAAAAGCAAGCAATTAATTTTGTACGTTGTTCTAAGCAGTTTTTATTCACACATTGCATTTAAATAAAAACTCAAATTTTGTCCTCCTTTGTTCCAACTATCCATTGCTTTTTCTCTGAAATAGGCTGTATGAGTTGGCGAACTTGCTGTTGAAATCGCAAAATACTTACTCTTTTCATTTACTTTTACACTTTCTAGCCATTGAATTGTTACTGCAACCTCTTCGATTTCTTTGTTAAGAAAAATTTCATAAGGTTCTAAATCGACTGTAAACCAACCCAGAAAGTTGTCTTTTATTTCGAACACAATATTCTGTTGAATTATCAAATCTATAGGAAGTCCGTCTTTAATTCTATAAAAATTTACCCTGAATTTTAAAGATTTAAAGTCATTTGAAGTTATATTAAAATTCAAATTTTTGATATGACAATTTCGCCTCATTTTAAATTTCATTCCTCTTTCTTTACTTAATCGGTCGTCAACATCTTTTTCATAATATGAGTAAAAATTTGAGTGCATCAATCCAAGTCCTTTCGACGTTCTTCCTATTTTTTTAGATTTAAGTTTTATTTTTTTTGAGCTAACAACTACTTCATCTAATTCCATATTTTGGGGTTGAAGTAAAATGGGTTTGTTTATTTTATTTAGTTTCGATACCAAGTATTTTTCAGTTTTAAAACCAATGTATGAAAAAACCACAGTGTCTTTTAAAGATACTTTGTCATTTAATAAAAGCTTGAATAAACCATTGCTATTAGAAACGGTTCCTACAGTTTTGTTTTTAATTCCAATATTAACATAGGCAAGAGGTTCATTATTCTCGAAATTCCAAACTTTTCCAGTTATTGTTTTTTCTTGAGAATGAACAATTACACTTATAAAAACTGATATTATAGCGAAAAAAAAATTCATAAAAGTCGCTGATTTATGTTTAGTTATCAATGTTAAAAAATCAGAAATAATTATTAGTTAAGAATTTAATAATTGGGAAAATCTTAAGATTCAGACGCTGATTTTGTCGATTTTGAAGCTATCCTTAAATTGCTTACAATTATTGTATAAGCATAATTTTTATCAGTATATAAATACAAATTACAAGAGTATTGCATCTATTTTAGATTTTTTTTGTTAAAGATATTCATTTACAAAGGAATAGCAAACTAATTGTTAAGGTTTATGTGTTGGTTTTTGGGGCTTTGAGTTATGAGTTTAAAGTTTAAAGTTCTGAGTTCAATATTTAAAGTTCTGAGTTTAAAATATAGTATCTAATTTTAATTTTAGTAGTTTGAATTCTACCTCCTATTCCACTATTGTATCCAGACCGTTCGTTCCCCAATCTAGTTGAGGACAGGCTTTGAACACTTACCGTTTTATAAGATTTGAAGATGGAATATTAAACTTTTCTGACTAGTACAAAATTGCTCAAGTAAATGGAGAATTAACATTACAAATTGGTAACCAAGCGTTATTTGAAAATATTATAAATCAGTAAATTTAATATTAAACCCTTTATAAACATACAGTCCATACCAAGAGATAAACAGAAAGCATAACAGAGGTAAAATAAAAGAAAAATTAATTTCTGAAACCCCTAAAATTTTAATATCATTTACTTTATTACCTCCAAAATCTATAATAATACCTTGTAGTTTTGGCATTAACGCACCACCAACAATTGCCATAATTAATCCAGCAGAACCTACTTTAGATTGTTCTTCTGTTAAATCTCCTAATGCAATACCGTATATTGTAGGAAACATTAAAGACATACAAAATGAGACTGCAACCAGGCTATACAAGCCTACTATGCCTTCTATTACAATAGCGCCAAATGTAAATACAATACCCATTAAAGCAAAGTACATTAATAATTTTCCAGAACTTACAAATCTTAATAAATAAGTACCTACAGTACGACCAATAGTGAACAAAACAAAAGCAACCATTTGATAATAACCTGCAGTAACTGCATCTATTCCAATAGCCTCAGAATATTGATAAATATATGTCCAACACATGATAAGGCATCCCATATGAAATATTTGTGCCATAACACCTAAAGCGTATTTTTTATTTCTAAAAAGAGATTTAAAGGTATCTCCTATTCTTGGCATTTTACCTTCATCTTTAGATTGTGGCATTTTACTTATTAAAAACAAAATAAAAATCCCAATTAGTACCAATCCTAAAATTACATACGGGTTTCTTATTACTAATAGATCTGAAGTTTTTATTAAAATTTTTGAAGCTTCATCAAGTGTACTAAAATCTTTAATATCATCTGACTGTAAATTTTTTAAAACAAATTGTTGGGCAACAAATAAACCCACAATTAACCCAATAGGATTAAATGCTTGAGCTAAATTTAAACGTTGTGTTGCTGTTTCTTTAGCTCCCATTGATAAAGCATACGGGTTTGCAGCTGTTTCTAAAAAAGCCAAACCAAAAGTTAAGATGTACAAACCTAAACAGAAAAACCAAAATTGTTCTGTAATTGCAGCAGGATAAAATAATAAGGCGCCTGTTGCATACAAACCTAAACCAATTAAAATACCCACTTTATAAGAATATTTTCTCATAAACATTGCAGCTGGTAAGGCCATACAAAAGTAACCGCCATAAAAAGCCATTTGTACCCATGCAGCTTGTGAATTTGATAATTCTAAAACTTTTTTAAATGCTTGTACCATAGGATCTGTAACTGCATTTGCAAAACCCCAAAGGGCAAATAAAGAAGTTACTAATATAAATGGAATTAAAATTTCTTTAGAAACTACAGGTGGTTTAGACGAGTTTTTCATATATTTTATTTAATAAGTTTAGTATATTTTTTCAAATATGCTTATTAAATAGTTATGGAACCAAGACAAATTATTCAAAAGTATGGATAATTTTAAATTAACTACTTTATTAAAGTACTTGGGGCGTGACCAAACTGTTTTTTAAAACATCTACTAAAATATAAAGGATCATTAAAACCAACCATATTGGCAACTTCAGAAACGTTGTAATTTTTTGTTTTAAGAAGTTTTGCAGATTTTTTTAAACGAATAGTTCTTATAAATTCATTAGGAGACATGTCTGTTAATTGTGTAATTTTTCTATAAAATTTAGAAGAACTCATACCTAACTCTTTACATAAATAGCTCGAAGTTAATTCTGGATTACTAATATTTGTTTCTATAATATCTTTAATTTTTGAAATTAAATCGATATCTATTTGAGAATGCGCTAATGATATTACATCACTTTCTGGATCTCCAGAAAATTTTTGTTTTAAATCGAAATGAATTTTTATAATATTATCTATTCTTGTTTTAAGTAGCGCTGGGTCAAAAGGTTTTACCAAATAACCATCTACCCCAATTTCGTAACCTTTTATTCTATTTTCATTTTCGGCTAATGCTGTGAGTAAAATAACAGCTATATGACTTATATTTTCATCTGTTTTTAATTCTTCTACAAAGTGAAAACCATCCATGACCGGCATCATAACATCTGCAACGCATAGTGCTGGTTTTATTTTTCTGCAAACTTCTAAACCTTCCTTACCGTTTTCGGCTTCATAAACTTTGTAAAAATCAGATAAATATTCAACCACATATTTTCGTAACTCAGGATTATCTTCAATCACCAATATTTTATGCTTTATATCTACATTGGTTTTTGCCTTTTTTACCTTTATGTTTGTATAAGATTGTGCCACTTGGTTAATAGAAACTAATTTTTCTTCGTTTGCTTTAGAAACTGTAAAATTAAATATATCATCATCAGAAAAAGCGCCTAAAAAAACAGGTAATTCTACCGTAAAAATACTGCCTTCATTTGGTGTACTTTGTACTTTAATTTTTCCTTTATGAATATTAATTAAAGCCTTAACAAAAGACAAACCAATACCGGTTCCGGTGGTATTATCTTTACTATTTTGCGCTTGGTAAAATCGTGTAAATATTTTTTCTTGACTTTCTAAAGGAATTCCAATACCATCATCACTTACCTCTATAATCAGTTTTTTATTCTTTTTTCCTTTAAAACCTATAAACAAATCTACGTTTCCATAATTATTTGTAAACTTCATCGCATTAGATAATAAGTTATATAATATTTTATTATACTTATCCATATCTATCCAACATTCTAAGTTTTTTTCTTCAATATTTATATTAAAGTTGATGTTTTTTGTTTGAGATAATTCTATAAAAGAATTAAAGATATTTTTGGTACCCGTTAAAATATCTACTTTAGAAATTTTAAGCTTTAATTCTCCAGTTTCTGCTCTTCTAAAGTCTAAAATTTGATTTACGAGTCTTAGTAACCGATTGGCATTTTGGTTTATTAAATCGCCTCTACTTCTTGTATAAGCATTTATACCTTCTTGATCTAGTAATTGTTTTACAGGACCTAATATTAATGTTAATGGTGTTCTTAACTCATGAGATATATTAGTAAAAAAACGCAATTTTTCGTTATTCAACTTCTCGTCACGTTCTCGTTTTACTTTTTCTAATAACAGTTCTTGTTTTAAGTTAAAACGTATTTTAATTTGCTTTCTTAAAAAATAAACCAAAAATATAAGTAATAATATAATGATGGAAATCCCTTTATAGGTTAACCAAAATGTTTGTAGTACTTTAATTTTATACGATGAAACCTCACTCCAATTACCATCACTATTACTAGATCTAACTTTAAAAACGTAATCGTTAGCATACAAGTTGGTGTATTGTACTGTTCTAGATTCATTGTTTGTATCTATCCATTGCTTGTCAAAACCTTCTAACATGTATTGAAACTTGTTCAGCCTTTCATTGGTATAAGATGGTGTAGAAAACTGAATTGAAAAGTTTCTATTCATATAATCTAATGTAGCCTCTTTACCGAAGTTTAAATCTTTTGTAAACGGAACTTGGCCATTAATATTATCACCAGGAAATACTTCTTTATTCTGAACTTTAAATTCTGTAATTATAGGTTTTGGAGAGTACTTATTTTCTTTAATAGTATAAGGAGAAAACCAAATAACCCCTTCTTTACCGGCTACATAAATATGTGTATTATTAAAATTATAAAAACCGCTAGAGCTAAAAACATCTAATCTATTACCGCTATTTACATGATAAGCATTTACAGTTTTAGCCGAAACACTGTATTTTACAATGGTATTATTATTCATATTTAACCACAGATCGCCTGTATTATCTGCAGTAATATTTGTAATCCATTTACCTTCGTACTCTTTTAATTCGGATATTGTTTTAAAATTGTCTTTATCAGAACTATACAAGGCTAATCCTTTGCGAGTTGCTGCCCATAAATTATTATTTTCATCAATAAACACATCGCTCACATTTTCATGAGGCAAAGTAAATTTGTTATTAGGTTCATGACTATATTGCTTTGTAATTTTTGTAATGAAATTATATTTTAACAACCCTGCCTCTGTGGCAAACCATAGGTTATTATTATTTTTAATTATTTTGTTGATGTTAAAATTTGGTAATAATAAACCATGTGTTTTTTTAGGCTGTAATGTTTTAGCATCTAAAACCTTGGCACCTCCATAAGCACCGGCTATAATTGTTGTTTCATCATATTTTACAAATGTAAATATGGGGTTATTTACAAATCCAATATTTACTACTTTAGAGCTATTTTTAATATAGTTATAGACCAATATTTTACCACTCCATAAACCACAATAAAATATTTTACCATCGGTAGAATAAATACTAGCTATATTATATTTGGTGTTGTGTAGCGGAGAAAAATTTTTATCTTCAGAAATAAAAAGTCCGTTGTGCCATGTAGCGACTATAACATTATCATCAAAAGTTTTAGAAAACCCTCTAACTCTTGGCGCTTGATTGTCTATATATAATGAAATATCTTTATTTAAGTTGAATTGATTTTCATAAGGATCATACTTATCTAAACCATCTTCGGTACCAATCCATAAAACACCAGAAGCATCAAAATATAGCGCAGATATAAGGTTATCTACTAAAGATGTATCATCGGAAAGTATAGAATAATGCCATTGAAAATATCCTTTAGAGATGTCTTCTAATTGATTACAAACCAAAAGACCACCCAAGGTTCCTACCCAATACTTACCATCTGGAGCACGAGCAACAGATAAAAAATACGGACCAAGATTTTCGCGTACGGTTTTACTTTCTATATATAAATTGCTAAAGGTATTTGTTTCACTATCTAATTTATACAAACCAACTCTTGTACCCACGAATATGCTTGAATTCGCATCTTCGTAAATAAAATTCACATAAGGGTTTTTATCATTTGAATTTGGTATGTTTAAAGAATATGTTACAAGTTCTGAAATACCACCTTTAGTATCTAAAGAAATTCGTGCTATAGATCCTGAACCAAAACTACCAATCCAAATATTTCCTTTTTTGTCTTCGAAAATCTCTTTAATATATTCAAACCCTGGTAAATCAATTTTTTCGAAACGGTTTTCTTCTGGATAAAACAAAAACACACCGGCTGTTTTTGTACCCACCCAAACTCGTTTAAACTTATCGACATGAACCGAACGAATTTCCTCGTCAGTTAAGCTATTCGGATTATCTTTTTCTGGTAAAAAGGTGCTAAATGTTCTTGTATCTGTTTTAAAAAGAGTTAAGCCTTTTCTTGTGCCTATCCATAAATTATTAGAAGCCTCATCGAGTTCTAAATCTGTTATATCATCATTTAATAATTCATTGTTATCTAACGATGAACTTAAATATGATTTAAATTGATAGCCATCAAAACGATTTAATCCTGAAAATGTACCTAGCCACAAAAAACCATGTTTATCTTGTACAATATGTCTAACAGAATTATGAGATAAACCATCTGTATCGTTATAATGTTCGAATTTTAAATTTTGAGCATTACCAACAAAAAAAGGAATAAAACAAATAATTAAGGCAATATACTTCTTCATAAATTAAAAATTCCTGAACTGGATATTATTGTTATTAAAGGTTACTAATATAATGGATTAACAGTGGTTATAGTGTAAGATTCTAAATCTATTTTAAAATGATTAGCGGGTTTGCCATTCATAGTTTTTAAAAATATGGTAGCCCAAAGCTTTAATTCTTTATGATTAGATTTCTTTAAGCTATTACAAAGCTCTTTATAAGCCTTTAAACGAGGTTTTTTAATATCTGTAAAAGCCAATTTATCGGCGCTTCTGAGCTTGTAAAAATCATTAATCATATCTAAACCTGTCCAATTTTCAAAAGAAACTAAACTTAAATTTTGTTTATTTAATTCGGCTTCATTTTTAAATGCTTTTAATAATAAATCTTTACCTGTAGCATTTAACATAACCTTTTTAAAGGCTTCTGGCCAATCGCTTTTTAAAAAACGTAAGCGTACTAATTCTTCTAAATGCCAAGTTGTAAATTCTTTATAGGTTTTTGCTTTTAAAACGTCTTTATTCCAAATTACAGCATTATTTTTAGACGACAAATATTCGTGTTCTTGCTTATACAACGGAAATAACGAATTAAAATTAGGAACAGCATCTATAACAATAGTTTCCACCTCAAAATTAGAATGCGACTTAAGTGTAAGTAATTTATATCCTGGAATGTATGCTGCTAATGATGGTATTTGAATGTTTATAAGTGACTTTCCGTTCTTAAAATTTCGAATCCCAGTATCATTAATGTGCATATGCCCCCCAAAATGAACCTTTACGCCTGCCTCTGAAAGTGCTTGAGCAACGGTATGGTTTGGCACTCTGTGTAACTGCATTTTATTGGCTCCAAATAGCGCTTTCATTTCTGATGTAGCATCATCATTAAAATCGACCATTGGGTAATGGCTAAATACAATTAGGGTTTTACCTAAATCATTTGCTCTTTTAGTTACAGATTTAATCCATTTTAGTAAATGTACTTTATGGGTTAAAACATTATTGTAACCAATACTTGCGCCATTAAAATTCTCGGGATTATTATTGTTTTCATTAAGCATTTCCTTTGGAACATAAACATTAGCATCTATAGCCAAAAACCATAAATTATCGGCAGGTTCAACTAAATACGAAACATCAGGAATAGTTTGTTGTGTTTCTGGTAATTTATATGTTCTATTAGTTATTTCAGCTTGTTTTTCTGCTTCCTTAAAATCATAATTTTTATAGGAATAGTTGGTAAATGGTGTTTCCCAATACACATCGTTTTTTTTAGGAAAGAAACCAAAATCTTTTAATTCGTTTAACACACCTTGGTAACCCAACTTCGCAATATCTTCTGTTATTACCGGTTCTAAATCATCTTCGGTTTTTTGTGTAAATAGCTCTCGTTTGCTAAAAATTGCTTGAGATTTCCCTCCTATACCTAAAAAATCGATTTTTCCGGCATCTTGATAAAAGGGTTTTACAGGATCGTGATTTCCTGTGGTGGTTATAAACTGAATGTCATACTTTTCGCGGTAGCTATTCAGAATTCGTTTTAATCCTCTAATATTTATTAGTTGTCCATCGTCGCTAAAATCGCCAGGTAATACCACATATTTAACACCGCGTTTTGCCACATCGTCTAAAGCTGCTAAAAAAGCAAAATAGTTTTCGTTAAAAAGCCTCGTAGATTTTAACTGCGCTCCCATAGTTCTGGCTAAGGTGTATTTTCCTGTTAAAGGGTTTAAAACACCGTTATAATCATTATCTTGAAAACTGCCATAAATATCCCCCAAATGCACATCGGATAAGAATGCGATTTTAATATTTGCTTCTTTGTTATCGTTCTTTTTATGGCAAGCTGTTAAAATAAACAAAAGGACTAATAAGCCAGGTAAAGCATTTGAAAAATTATTTTTAGTCATTTTCATAAATTATAATAAAAACAAATTACTTGAAATTTTACTGTTTTAAAAGCAAACTTAATATTTATTAATCTTAATCAGTTTTAAATATGGTAGCTTATTTTAGGCGATTTAATTTATTATTTTTGTTTCCTTAGGAAAAGCATAGCTCGATTTCCAACCGCCTAAGTCTATTAAAATTTGATCTAACATTACGCCAGGATCTACCATCCAAACTTTTAAAGTATGTTTTCCGGCTTTATTTACAATTTGGGACACCTTTTGTACTGCGGCGTTTTTAAGTACATTTTGTTTCCATATATCACTACGTCCAAAGGTTTGAAAATTTACAATAACAGGCGCTGCATTATCTATGGCAACTGCCACACGCACGCCATATTCTGCATGAGGTGCATGCGTAGGTACCGCTTGAAGATTTACGGCTACTTCACCAAAATTAAAGCTATAAAAATCGTATTCTAAAACAGGGCTATGCTTTAAAATATCGGCTATATTCACCACTGGTTTTGCGTTTCTTGGTAATGTTGTTATCACATTATTGGTATATCCTAAACCTTCAAAAACAGTCCAATTAGCTGCTTTACCTTTTTCCTTTCGGGTGAAATGTTCTGCGTTAATAGACACATATCCTTTATCTTCAACAAAACCGTTGTAGTTTTTTAAGTCTTCGAATTTAGGATTGTAAACTGAAACGCCAATGCTTGTTGTTTTTCCTTCGGATATAAAATCGATGGCACTATTCACTTTAAAACTAGGCGGAATTAACTGAAAATCGTGACCAAGTGGGGCTTCCTTTTTATTTTCACCTTTGGGCACTTTATCCCAATCTATACTAACCCAAATACGTTTTTCGGGTGTACCTGAAGCTGAGTTTAGCGTACCTTTACTTTCCGATAATTTAATCCAATCTACTTTTGGTTTTGCTTCCCAATTAATACTGCCACTCCCCTTTACAAAAACATCTATAAAGTAAGTGCTGTTGGTATAGCTATTAAACACAGGTAAAACATCGGCATAACTATTTACAATTTTATCATTCACTTCCATTTGATAACCTTCTAAGGCCAAACCTAAAGTTGCTTGCTCTTCGGTTTCAATATGTGAGGTTGCAGGTTGTGAGAAAACAGGTAAAAAACGCGGTGTCATGGTCATAATATGGTTCCATTTTCCGTTTTGTAGTTCTGTATTATAATAATTGGTTTCTTTTTCTATGCGTTTAAACGCCGCTCTAGATAAATCGCCAAAGGTATTTGCACTTACTCGACCTTGTTTTGCCGTAAATTTATTTTTAAAACTATATAACCATTTCTCATTTAGTTTTGATGCTCCAATTATGGGGTAATATACCAACTGATAGAAAGCATCTTTACGATTATTGCGTATGGTTTTGTATAAATCCTCGGTGGTTTTAACTAGTTTTTTATGACTATCAATACGTGCTGAAACCTCATCACTATAATGAAATTGAGTTAACTCGGTTTTGCCTGCTTTAGTTACAGGTTCTACTTGACTCCATGCCATAAACTCAGGGCGTCTAATATAAGATAACCTGTTATTTTCGTATAAAACATTGGTGATTTCTGTGGCAGATTCGGTTCCAAATTCTCTTGTTGCCCAAGTATTCATATGTGTTTTTACGGCTGTACTTTTTTCAAAATTATCCATATTCCAGGCCATGTCTAAAAATAACTCTATGCTGTACTCATGAGGTTTAATATCACCACAATTTAGAATCCATAAATCTTTTGATTTAAACTCGAAAGCTTTCGCCATTTCTTCCCACATTAAAACAGGGTTTGAAGAGTTTAACCATAAATAATCATGTGGTCTTCCCCAATACGATGTATGGTAGTAAACACCCGCACCACCTTTACGTTTTTGCTCTTCCGGATTACTTAATTGACGTATATAACCATAGTTATCATCGGTCCAAACTAGCGTAATATCTTCAGGTAAGTTTAGTCCGCTTTGGTAATAATTTAAGACCTCTTTATAAGGTACAAAAGCTTGTGGAGTAGTTGTTGGATCTTTTTTAGTTTCTTGTTTTAAAATAGCTCTTTGATCTCTAATAACGCGCTCTAAAAGTTTTACTTGTGAGTCGGTATCATCTTCACCAACAATCATTGGCGAATCATGTTCACCACGCATACCAACTGTATAAATACCATCGTATTTTGCGGTTTCTTTAGCTCGTTTTTTAAATAATTTTTTAATCACTTCAGCATTGGTATCATATCGATATTCTCCCATAGCTTCATGATCCCATTCGGTGTTTATATTGCTTAACATAGGTTCTGCATGCGAGCTACCTATAACAATGGCATAATTGTCTGCCACCACTTTATTTTCTGGGTAATGGTAAAAGGCTTTGGTACTTTTATGCATTGCAGGCCAAATGGTGTTAGCGCGTAAACGCAGTAATAATTCAAATACTTTGGCATAGGTTTTTGGACCAATATCACCCGTTTCTGGTTCGTAATTTAAAGCAGCCCAACGTTGCAAACCCCAATCTTCATCATTTAAAAATACACCTCTATATTTTACCGAAGGTTCTCCATATATTTTTGAATTGATAGTTAGTACTAACTCCTCTTTTTTATCGGGGGTAACATCGGCCCACCATTCCCAAGGCGAAACGTTTAACATTCTGGATACTTCTAACAATCCATATGCCGTTGCTCTTCTATCGGATCCCACAATAACCAAGGCTTTGTCAATGCCTTTTAAAGGGTTGTCTACAACTTCAATTTTATAAGTCTCCCATTTTCCTTGTACTTGAGAAACCTCTATTTTTTGTTTTGAAACTAAATCATCAATCCATTTACTTTTGCCCAAGGTTCCAGCAATAATGGAAAACTTACCAACGGTGTTTATCTTAATCGTTTTATTAGAAATATTTTGAATATCGCGCACTAAAATACGAGCAGCAATGTCTACTACTTTAGCATCCTTTTTATCGATTAGAATACTTGCTTTTACTTCTGCAGAAACAATAGTAAACAACTGTTGTGCATCTAAATTATTCGACAAAACAAGGAACAACAATAGCAGACTATGATACTTAGTTTTAAACATTTTATTTGTTTTTTTCATGTTATAGTTTTATATAAATTCGCTTTTTGTGCAACCACCAACCCATAGACCAACAAAGCATCGTAAATGCAATGGCCGTTAAAAAAGCACCAAAACTTCCAGGACATATTTTTTGAAAAACATGTTGACTTACCCACTCAAAAACATCTAATCTGGATGCTGTTGGTATTAATCGTAAAGTGATGTAAAACAATTCGGAAAACAGGTAAATAAACAGCGGATTTTTCCCAAACACATTAAAAAATTCGGTGCCTCTGGTTTTTTTTTTTAGTTCGATAGCATAAATTAAAATTGCCATAACCGATACATCGATACCAACGGTAAGAAGCACAAACGAACTTGTCCATAATTTTTTGCTAATTGGAAAAACTAAATCCCACCAAAAGGCTAAAGCGGCTAATAAAAAACCAAGCATTAATAACTTAGCAATACCTTCGAAAGATTTACCTTTCTGCTGAATAAATCGCCCCGCTAAAAATCCTACGATAACATTTACTACCGATGGTAACGTGCTTAAAAGACCTTCGGGATCGAAAGGAATGCTGTCTTTTTTATAAATATGTCCTTCTCCTAAAATGGCTAAGTCTAATTTAGTAATAGCGTTTGTTGCCATTTCTAATTCTAAACCTGGTACACCGAATACATATAAAAGCCCCCAATACGCCAATAAAATAATTACTGATATTACTATGACAATCTTAGGTTTTAAATAGTAAAATAACACGGAAGCCATAAAATAACACAGGGCTATACGTTGCAAAACGCCCATAATTCTAGTTTCGGAAATAGGTTTTAATTCTAAACTGCCATTTACACCCGTTCTAAAAAACGGAAACCAGTACATTAAATACCCAATAAGAAATATTAAAACCGTTCGTTTTAATACTTTTTTCCAGAATACGGTGGCAGATCCCGTTTTCAATTTTTCCATAGAAAAACTCATGGCGTTTCCCATGGCGAATAAAAACGAAGGGAAAACCAAATCTGCTAGTGTAAAACCAAACCATTGTGCATGCACTAAATACGGATAAAGGTCTGCGCCTGTACCTGGTGTATTTACCACAATCATTAAAAAAATGGTAAGGCCTCTAAAAACATCAAGAGACAAAAATCGGTTAGATTTTGTTATAGAAGTCTCTGTCATCATTTAATAATTGTATTGAATAGGTTGCATTTTAGCGGTAATAGGCTGAATACGATTTCTGTATTTTTTGTGTAATGCCTTAACAACTTCTCGAGCGTTCCCTTGGGCTGTTACAGGAAAATCTTTTCGGGCGGTTACCCAATTCCATTCCCATTTTTTTATAGTTTTATCGAATGCATTTTGATCAAAATTGTTCCAATCTTTTTTAACGGTGGCAAAAAACTGTTCCCATCTTGGTTTGTAAAAATCAGAAAGTAATCCGCTCCATTGTCGGTTGCTGTACTCATGCAATCTATTATTAGCATCTCCCCACAGCGTAATTAAATCTCTTGCATTTTGTTCGTAAAGTGCTTTTTCTTGTTCGGTTTGCCCCCAACTTCTCGCATCGGCAATCCAAGGACCTAACAAGAAATCTTTTCGGGTGCCTAAAAGCGTATCCATATCATCAATTAAGGCGATAAATTCGTTACTATATTTATCAAAATCGGCTTTATTATTTGCCCTGTACGCTGTAGTTATTTGCTGTTGCAATGGCAATGCGTAGTTTGCTAGAACTTGTCGGGTTACATCGACTAAATCGTATTCAAAACCATCCGAATCTTTATGTAACGGTATTGTTTTTACAAACAAATCCCAAGCGGGTAATAAATCTTCTGGTGCATAATTTAGTTTGGTTCTAGCCCATCGTCTATAGCCTTCAAAAGTAGGTCTTGCCACAATAATAGATTCGGCACCATCACGAATTACTTGTCCGTTGTAAACGGTTTTCACCATAATATCCCAAGCTTTCAAAATGTCTGTATTCGATTGCCCATAACGGTTTAAAGTATAGCGCTCTAACCAAGTTTTTAAATCTATTGGTGTATCTCGCCAGGTGTTATCGGTCATTAATTCATATAAAACAGGATTTTGCTCAATAGATTCCATGGTTAATCCAATTCCTTTTAACTTGCCGGCATGGGCATTATTTAAAGCTTTGGCAGGTTCATTGGCAACGGTTTCTATACGCCCAAACATACTAATATTACCACCAAAACTGTGTAACATATTCCAAATCCATTGCTTTCCGTAAAAGGCTTCGGTACGTTTCCAAACCGGTTCTATTTCTGAGGCTAAATCGAGAATAATCATTTTATCGTCTGGAACAGGCGTTAACAAACCCTTAATTTGTGGTGCTTGCCAAAAATCTCTATGACTGTAAAACAGCCACCCTTGCATCACCCAAACGGCATCGGGATCGGCAGATTTCATACCTTCATAAACCTTACTACTTAAATTAGATAAATATTCGGGGTCGTTAGAGGGCGGTGTATTTTCATTAAATGTATCGGCAGAATACAAATGATCTGTGCCGTAAATACGTTGTTGGCTTTCTAAGAATTTCTTTCCGATTTCAGCAAATAACGGATCGTTAGCATCTAAAATATACGTATCAGAAAAATCGTTTCCCCAATTGGTTTGTTTTAAATTAGCTTCTGGAAAAAAAGTTTTAAAAGACGCAGGAACATGCCCTGTAAACGCCGGTAAAACAGGTTTCATACCTAATGCTCTTTCGCGTTTTAAAATCTTTATTTGTAAATCGCGGTGCGTGTCTTTCCAATGTTGCGATAACGGACCGCCCCAACCATCTAAATTTCCCATCCAAAACCACGAAAAATAAGCTGGCCCACTAAAAAAAGTACTTAAATCGGCATCTGTAAAACCATAAGACTTATAAACTTCGTCCCAAATATACTCTTCGCCTGTAATGGCTAGAGGCATATTAATACCGTGTAAAGCCATCCAATCGATTTCTTTTTCCCAACGTTCCCAATCCCACCAACTCATAGTGTAATTAAACGTACAGTAGTTTAAATAATAGCGGTATTCGTAAGGTGTTTTTTTATGAACTAGTGTTTTTAAAGCAGGTAGTTTTTTGGGTAAGTTAAGGTTTGTACCATTCCAAGTAATTTGGCTATTTGTGTATTCTTTTAAATAATAATAAAAAGCAGAAGCAATAGAAACGCCGTTATTACCTCGTAAAATAATTTTATCGTTTTTAGATTCAATTTCAAACCAATCTTCTTCTTCCGAAATTTTATCAATTTCTACAATAAACTGCGAAGCATGGTTTGGCGCAATACGTTTTATAAGCGCCATTTCTGGTAATTCGGTATTGGTAGCTTGCTTTTCTTTTTTACAAGAAACAAACAGTACAAAAACAAAAAACAGGCTTATACTTAACTTCATTTCTTCTAAAATTTAATGGTTTCCGGAGCGATTTTATTTAAGCTATCCGTTACAGGAACTAAATAAAACGCATAATTGTAATTGCCGCCTTTTATCTTAAATTCTTGGTGTGGTTCCGCTTTAAAAGACCACGTATTATCGCCACCAACACCTTGCTGAATTAAATCTACATTAACCGTTAAAACCGTTCTATCTTCTAATTGGTGTGTATGCGTTGCGGCGTCTATATTTTTGGTACTGTAAGGTGAAACACTAAAATTAATTGGGTTTTCGCCTTTTACTAATACACCTTGACTTGACGAATTTAACAAACTAAACCAGCGTGTATCCATGTGGTTCCCATATTCCTCTGGAACTACATAACCATAACTCATGGTGAAAGCATCACCTTTGTATAATCCTAAAAATGCACCCGAATTTCTATCTTGATAATTGGCTTGTGGACCTTTTCCAAAATATTCTACCGTTTTGTACTGGTTGGCAATATCAAACTGCATTCCTATTTTAGGAACATCAGGTACATTTTTATCAATACTAATAGCTTGTGCTACTTTTACATAGCCATTTCCTAAAATGATATAGTTTAAAGTAACTGCTGTTTTTGGATTTAAAATTTCCCCTTTTACTGTAATGCTAATTTGTGATGTATTAGAAGCATCAACCTTAATTTTTTGTACTTTAAATTGATTTGCGGCAGTTTTCCAATCTAATTCGTTGGTTTTTTTCATTGATCGTCTGTACGCTGCTTCGTTTTCGGTTTGAGCACGCCAGAAGTTTAATTTTAAAGGGGTTTCAATAAGTTTGATGCCTTTTGAATTGTACGATGAAATGTACCCCGTTGTTTTATCGACGATCAATTCCACCAATTCATTTCTTACGCTGATGGTTTTAGCCGTTTCTGAAACCGCTAATTTCTCTTTACTTTGCATGGAAGCAATAGTTTCTTTTGAAGATAAGTTTAAAGCAAACTGCTCTTGAAAAACAACATATCCTGCACGTTCCCACAAGGTATTTTCTTTTAATAAACCTTTTATATTGATGGCATAATGACTGCCTACTTTTGCTGAAACTTTTTTAAAGTTGACCTTAAATGATTCTTTTTGATAAGGCTTTGTATTTAAAGTTTCTAATTTACCTGATTGAATACTTTTTCCATTTTCTAAAAGTTCCCAAACCAAATTGTATTTAGTTAAACTAGAAGCATGATGACGGTTTAAAATCTCGAATTCGCCTTTTAATGCATTTACTTCTGAAATAACAACAGGCTGATTTACTTTTTTTGCTTCGTAAATTTCGGGTTTTGGTGTTCTATCGGCAGCCACAATACCATTTAAACAGAAACTACCATCGTTAGGCACATCTCCAAAATCGCCACCATAGGCAAAAAAATCTTTTCCATTTTCGGCGGTTTGCAAAATACCTTGGTCTATAAAATCCCAAATAAAACCTCCCATAGCTCTATCGTATTTATGTACAACATTCCAATAGGTTTTGTAATTCCCTAGAGAATTCCCCATTGCATGCGCATACTCGCACATTAACACCGGACGTTTATCGAAACTGGTATTATTAATTAAACTTTCTAATTCGTTTGGTTGCGGGTACATTCTACTTAGCATATCTACCCATTTTGGATCGGTTGGATTACCAACATGCGATGGCCAAAAACTACTTTTATATCTTGGATCTGTTGGATCGCCTTGTGCACCTTCGTAATGTACATAACGTGTCGGGTCTAAATCTTTAATCCAGCTAGCCATTGCTGCATGATTTGGCCCTGTACCAGACTCATTTCCTAAAGACCAAATAACAATACTTGGATGATTTTTATCGCGTTCTACCATACGAATTCCTCGCTCTAAAAAGGCATTTGCCCAAGATGCGTTGTTTGATAATTTTCCGCCTAAGGCATGACTTTCTATGTTGGCTTCGTCCATAACATAAAGTCCGTATTTATCGCATAATTCATAGAAATAAGGATTGTTTGGATAGTGCGATGTACGAACAGCATTAAAGTTGAATTTTTTAATAAGTTGCACATCCTTTTCCATATCGGCTTTGGTAACCGTTTTACCATTTATCATACTATGGTCGTGGCGGTTTACACCAATTAGCTTTACCGGATTTCCGTTTACCAAAAAGCGTCCTTTATCATCAATTTCAACTTCTCTAAAACCAACTTTGGTACTGGTGTATTCTATAGCTTTACCATTATTATCTTTAACTGTTAAAAGCAAGGTATATAAGTAAGGTGCGTCTGCAGACCATGGTTTTGGATTTTTAACTACGGTTTCAATGATCCCGAAATATACATTGTCTCTAGCTGGGTATTTTTCACCTAAAAAAGTTTTTAAAGGTTGCGTTTTTTCTGGAGTCACCTTGTTGCCTTCGGCATCTATTAATTGTGTGGTTAACGTCCAATTATCTACAACGGTTTGTAAAGGTGTATTGCTAAAATGACCTACTTTTTCAATAAATTTATCTTCAATATTTACAGTGAATTTAGGTCTAATTTGCAGTAAAGCATCTTGGTAGTTTTCATCGAAATCTGTACGAACCGTAAAATCGGAAAGGCGCACTTTTGGAACTGCCTGCAAGTATACTTCGCGCTCTATCCCGCTCATTCGCCAAGTATCTTGATCTTCTAAATAACTACCATCGCACCAGCGGTAAACTTTTACAGCTATTTTATTTGCACCCTTTTTTAGGTGTTTTGTAATATCAAATTCCGATGGCAATCGTGTGTCTTCACTATAACCAACAAACGCACCATTTACCCAAACATAAAATGCAGAAGAAACACCACCAAAATGAAGAATGACATCTCGATTTTGCCATGTTTCATCAATATTAAAACTTTTAACGTAATGTCCAACAGGGTTATCGTTATGATTTATAAAAGGCGCATTGTTAAAAAACGGATTGGTTGTATTGGTGTAAATAGCTTTTCCAAAACCACGCATTTCCCAGTTAGAAGGCACATCTATTGTAGCCCATTTTGAGACATCGAAATCGGTATTTTGAAAGGTATTAAACGCTTCGTTTGGTGTGGCTACCCAATTAAATTTCCAATCGCCATTTAAAGATTTAAAATATTTAGAATCTTCTCTACGATTTGCCTTTGCTAGATTGACATTTTCGTAAGAATAAAACGTTGCCTTTGCAGGTAATCTATTAATTTGATTGATGTTTGGATCTTCCCAAATATTGTTTTGCCCAAACAATAAAACAGGATATAATAAAAATAATATGCTTTTTAAAAACGATTTATTCATGTGTATTTTTTCTTTTTTTTTTAGATGATTATAGCTTTACTGTTAACGCTGAATATTTTGAGTCTAGTGTGGTGTTTTCTGTATCTTTTAGTATAATTTGTCCTTTATAATCTTTGTTTAAAGTGATGTTGTTTATCTCTAAAGTCTTTACATCATCGAACACAAAAGCAGGACGAAAATCTACATCATCTAGCGTGAATTTTATATTATTTAAACGAATACCTTGGGCATGTCTAACATAAAGACCATAAGCCGGATATTCACCAAACATAGAGAATTCTGGAGATGCCGTAATTTCTTCTGGCACTTGATCTAAACGACTTAAAGGCATATACGCCATTCCTTTAGAGGCTTTACCAGGATAGTTAATTTCAATATTTTCTAGGCTTACATTTTCAATCTTATAACCCGGAATACCTACTATAGCTGATGAAAAAGGGTTGTGAAAGAAATCGACTTCTGGCCCTCTTAAATCATAATTAATATCGGGTCTACCAAAAGGAACTTGCACTTTCATATTTTTAATAGTTACATTTTTAAGACTCCCTGGTTTTTCTCCAGAACGATGTCCCAATCTTAAAAAGATAGCATTTCCGGTATTTTCGGCGGTAATATTATTGACTGATACATTTTCTATAAAACCACCATCTACCGTTTGAATGGCAATTGCTGAACGAAATGTATCGAAAACCTTAATATCTTCAATAGTTATATTTTTAAAACCACCAATAGAGGCAGTTCCAAATTTTATAGCACTAGCACTAGAACGAATGGTGCAATTTGCAATATAAACCGAATCGTTAAAATAACCGGGATAATACGATTTTAAACAAATAGCATCATCTGCCGAATCGATATCGCAGTTGGTAATTTTAACATTTTTACAATCGGTAATATCGATACCATCGTTGTTCCAATACGCGCGATTGATAATTTTTAATTTGTTAATAGTTAGGTTATCACATAGCTCGAAAGACAAACCCCAACAAGCGGCTTGTCCTACTTTTACCCCTTCAATTAAAATAGTATTGCTTTGCGAAAAACGAAACAGTTTTGGCCGCATAGTTTCATTTGGTCGGTGTCTGCGGGAGTTGTAATTTGGATCTACAGCAACACCTGCATGATGTAAACTATCTACTGCTATGGCTAAAGCTAAACCTTGTCCATCTATTTCACCTTTACCTTTTAGCGCGATATTATTTGCTTTATGAGCTAAAATTAACGCTAACTGAGAGTTATCGTCTTTTTTAGGTGAAGTTGGCCTCCCCGGAAATTCCATTTTGTAATAATCTTTCGGGTTTGTGCTTCCTAATAAAACCGCACCTTCTTCAAAAAACAAAGTCACGTTACTTTTAAGCTGAATACTACCCGATAAAAAACGCCCTTTAGGAAAAACGACTTGTCCGCCATTATTTTTAAAAGCCGCATCTATCGCTTTTTGAATGGCATTTGTATTTAGCGTTTCGCCATCTGCAATAGCGCCATAGGCCAATATATTATAATTATTAATAGCTTCTTTTTCTGGATTCATTGTTTTTTCTTTCTCTGAATCTATACATCTAACAGACATAAAAACGACTACAAAAAAAGGTATTAGTGTTAAAAAAAAACGATTCAATTTTATCATAAAACAAGACTAAAAAATAGGTTTTACATTACTTTTCTGCAATGGTAGTTAATGTACAATTTACACCCAAAGGATTTTTTGCAATTTTACAAATTAACGGAAACTCGGGGTTATTTAAAATCCATAATTCGGTTTCATCAATCTCTGCTTTTACAAACAAAACATCTACAACTTTACCATCTATAACCACTTCGTTTGCAATTTTAGTTTTATCTAAATTATAGGTTGTGTTGTTATAAACGAACTTGTTGTGAGTTACCAAATCGGAAAAAGCCGATTTAGAAATCATAAAAAAAGTATCGGTGGGCGCTAAAGTTAATATTTCTGGTGATTCCCCTTGATTAAAACTTAAACCTGTACCGTTACTTAATGCTTCTGGCAAAATAGCGTACGTTCGTTTTATTTTACGTAAATCCCAATCTATAATTAGTGTATCGCCCACAAAAGTAGGACGTAAATTTACCGGTCTTGTTTGTCCGTACAATTTACAAATATATTGCAGTTCTGTGTTGTTTGTTATCTCTGGAATATGCCCTTGCGCTTGTCCTGTATTATATAGTAAGCAACCAATGGCAAAAAGAATTATTTTTTTCATGTTCTATATTTTTTTAGGTGGTAAAATAGTAGTTCCCCAAGCCGAAGGTTTTGCACTCATGGTAAATATAAGCTCACCACCTTTTACAATATCTTCGTGCATAATCCATGCTTTATCGTATGGTTTTCCGTTTAAATAAGCTTGTTTGATATACCTGTTTTTAGCACTTAAATTTTTAGTGGAAATTTTAAAATACACGCCCTTTTGCACTTCTATTTTAGTTTCTTCTAGCATCGGCGTATTTATTAAATAATATGGCTGACCAGCGTTAGGATAAAGCCCCATCATATGAAAAGCTAACCAAGAAGACATGGCACCAGAATCGTCGTTACCAGGTAAACCAAAGTTAGTGGCGTTAAAGTTGTTTCTAATAATTTCACCAATTCTATCGCTACTTAAATCCGGTCTTCCAATCCAGTGATACAACGTTGGTGTTAAAAACGAAGGCTCGTTGGCTACGTTGTATAAATCTTTATCAAAAAAGGTATTCAGCCTATTTTTAAATACCTCGTTTCCGCCAGATTTTTTAATAATCTTTGGAATGTCGTGAGGCAAACTAAACGAATATTCCCACGAGTCGCCTTCGTAAAAGAACACGCACCAATGGCAAACATACCAAGGTGATTCTTTTACATGCGTTGTATATTTAAAGGTTGGCTTTTGTATTTTTGACGTTCCAAAAACAATATCATCTAACCAATTACCATCTTCATCTTTAGGCATAATAAAGCCTTTAAAACCTTCATCTTCATAATTATCGCGCCACAGGTTTTCCCAATAACTCGATTGTTTCATGTAACGCTCGTAAATATCATTATACCCCAAGCCTTTTGCTACGGTCGCAATATTATAATCGTTGTAAGCATAATCTATGGTTCTGTTTCCTGCGCGCGGAATTCCGTAAGGAATATACCCCAAACTTAAATACTCATTTAAACCACCACGACCTTCGGCTTCTTCGTTTCCTCCTGGCGGTACTTCGGCATCTTTAAGCATTGCTTGTAAAGCCAACTCATAATCGATACCTTTTAATTTTTTAACAAAAGCATCAGCTAAAACAACCTCAGCATTAGAACCACCTTGTGTACGTCCGTTTGCATTTCCACTTCGGCCTTCTGGTAAATAGCCATCTCTTTTATAAATATTAAGCATAGCGTTTACAATTTCGACTTCGCGCTCTGGATCTATAAGCGTAATTAACGGACTTGAAGTTCTAAAGGTATCCCAAATACAATAAAAATCGTCGTAGTATGGCACTTCGTTCCAAAGTGGATTTTCGCCACTTCTATCTACTGGCATTAACATAGTATGATACAAACCGGTGTAGAACATTTTTTTATATTCTTCGGATGTATCTTCGGCGATAGTAATACGTTTGATAATTTTTTCCCATTTATTTTCTAAGCTTGATAACACCTTGTTAAAATCCCAATGTGGAATTTCGACTTTAATATTATTTTTAGCTTTAGAAGAACTTAAATATGAAATTCCAATTTTTACATTTAAAGTTTTATTTCCTTTATTTCCGAAGGAAAGCAAAGCCCCTGTTTTTTCGCTAGAATCGAATTGTAATGGTTCGTTAGCGACTAGTTTTCCGTTTTTCCAGGTTACATATTTAGCAATAGGCTGATCGAATTCTGCCCAGAAAAACACCGTGTAAGCTGGTCCATTATTCCAACCTCCTCTAATTCTGCTGTAGCCTCTAACTTCGGTATCTGAAATAATTTCAATTTCAGAACCCACAAATTGTTGAGATTCTCTACTATTGGGAATTTCTTTTTCTCCTAAGAAAAAGCCTGGGTCTATTTTAAATTCTTTACTCGCTGCTTTGGGATATGTAATACGATAGAAAGCAACTTTCTCGCCAGTGGTAATTTCTGTTTTAATATTATTTTCTTTAAAAACAGTTTCATAATAACCAAGTTTTACGTTTTCTTCTGCACGAAAAGAGGTTTGATCTATTTTATCTAAAGTGCCAGAAAAAGGCATCACTTGTATATTTCCATATTTTGGTCCGCCACCAGTTCCACTAACATGTACCTGACTAAAACCCGTGACTTCTTTTGGCATTGGCAACCAACCACTATTTGGCGATACCGTACAATCTGGACTTGGTTTTACCATGCCGTAAGGACAAGAAGGCCCAATAAAAACACGCCCTGTTCCTTCTGAACCTATCATAGGATCTATATATTTATGAAGTACTTCTTGAGCATTAATCATATTAAAAAGTACTCCCGTAAACACTATAAGTAATATCTTTTTTCTCATAATTAATTTATCTTTTTTCGGTAAGTAAACCAGCTGAATTATTACTAACTTCTTTATTCATCTTTAAAACTAATGTACCTCCATTAGTAATATCATTATGTTTTATGCTATAATTATTTAACTTCTTATTATCAAACTCAACATCATTTACATAGATATTCTCTGCGGAATTGTTTTCTGCTTGGATAACAAATTCTTTTCCCGTGGCATACTCTGGATGTAACTTTATGGTTATTTTTTTAAATGCAGGACTACCAATTTGATACTCAGGATTTTCTTCGGTTCCACCATTCATTTGAAAGATTCCCATTTTCATTAAAACAGCTAAACTTCCCATTAACCCTTGATCTTCATCACCATTATAACCAGTTGAAGAAGACAAACCTGAAAATACATTTTCTACAACTTGTCTAGACCAATATTGTGTTAAATCTGGACGCCCAATTTTATTAAAAATAAATGCAGTTTGTATGGAAGGCTGATTTCCGTAGTTAATAGGAATTCTGCTATATTCTGGATGTAATTCTGCGGCATGTGATGTACCTGAAGTAAATTTTAATTTTGCAGCCGTTTTAAACTGTGTGTTTAATTTTTTAACAGCGATTTCATTTCCACCCATTAAACTAGCTAAACCTTCAATATCTTGAGGTACAAACCAAGTAGATTGAGCACCATTAGATTCTGTAAATCCAGTTTCATACTGATACGGATCGAAATCTTTTTTCCAATTTCCGTTGATATCTTTAGGTGCCATCCAACCAACTTCTGTATTAAAAACATTTTTATAGTTTTCAGAACGTTTTAAAAAGTATTTGTAATCATCAGTTTTATTTAGTTTTTTCGCCAATTGAGCTAGAGTCCAATCTTGATAAGCATACTCGTTTGTTTGGCTTGTACCATCCATATGAATACCAAATTTACCTTCTTTATGAGCTATTGGGAATGGGTATGGAACATAGCCATTTTTAATATAATAGTTTAAACCACCTCCAATATCTGTGTTATGTTCATAACCTGCTTTACCCATAATACCGTTAAGCATATGATTCTTTTTTAAAGCAGCATAAACAGTTTCTAAGCTATCTTTTAATATATTTTTTTGAATAGCTGTAACTATAAAGGGAGTAGATGTAGCTCCGGTCATTACATATGTATAATTACCTCCTGAAGGACCACGAGGTATAAGGCCACCATCTTTATAATACTGCATTAAAGAGTGTGTAAACTCATCCATTATTTCCGGATAAACTAAGCCCCAAAGGGTATTGATAGTCCATTGTGCACCCCAAAAAGAATCAGAATTGTAATGATTAAATTTTGGTTTTCCGTTGGCATCTAATGGTAATTGACCTATTCTAAAGGTTTCGCCAGTATTATCTGGGTAAGCACCATTGTAATCGCTAATTACACGTCTACCTTGAAGTGCATGCCATAAATCGGTATAAAAACGGCTTTGTTCTTTCTCTGTTCCGCCTTCAATTTTAATACGTTCTAGTAAACCGTTCCATTCTGTCTTAGAATTAGCAACTACACTATCAAAATCCCAATCTGGTAACTCTTCATTTATATTATTATTGGCGTTTTCTATGGATGTATATGAAATTCCTACCTTCATTAATAAAGCATTATCAACATCACTTACATTTAATAGGTAATTATTCGTGATGCTATCTTGCTCTATTGATGTTAATGGAACGTTTAATTTTATTTTGAAGAACACTGTAACTGGTTTTGGTCTGCGGTGTGTGGGTTGCATTACCAATTGACCAGAAAGTTCTTTATCACTATCCTTTTTTAAGGTGCCTTGTGTGTTTTCACAAGGTCCCAACATTGTATTTAGATTAAAAAGGATGGCTTTTTGAATATTTTTTTTCGGATAGGTATACTTATGGAAACCTACTCGTTTTGTACTTGTTAATTCTGTTGTTATCTTATAACGTTCTAGTTCAGTATAGTGATAACCTGGAAGTGCTTGTTCTTTGTTGTGACTGAATTTTGAGTAAAAATCTGTAAAAATGTGCTCTTTATTTTCTGTGTTTACGGTTACTGGCATCACTGATAAACCAGACATTTGCCAAGCATGAATATGGCTAAAGCCTTTAATGGTGTCTTTGGCATACCGATAACCACTTCCCCAAGCTCCATTTATTTCGGTATCTGGACTTAAATTTACCATTCCAAAAGGTCTATTTGCAGAAGAAAAGAAAAACCACCTAGAATTTTCTGTATCGAGCATAGGGAATACTTTTTCTACTAGTTGTTCTTTTTGAATAGGAGTCTTTTTTTCATCTTTACAAGAGGCTAAAAAGAGAGCTATTAGTGCTATCCCTACAATTTTTCTTAAATGAATTCTGTATAATTCCATTCGTTTATAAAGCTATGATGATTTGGGGTTTGGATAAGTATTATATATCCTTTAACAATAGTATCAATTATTTTAAAGAAAAAAATATAAGCAGGCAATCTTACAAACCTGCCTATATTCAAATAAAAACCTAATTCAAATTAACTAATTCTATATATTTTTTTTATTAATTATAATCTGGATTTTGTGTAATGCTACCACTTGTAAGATCTATTTCTTTTTGAGGAATTGGTCTTAATAAGTGTTTTGATTTTAAAGCATTGTTTAACGCTGCGTGTGGATTGTGCATTAAAGTTCTTTCAATTAATTTTCCAGTTCTTTTTAAATCCATCCATCTGTTAACTTCACCAGTTAATTCTCTAGCTCTTTCATCTAATATAAAATCTAAAGTAACCTCCGCATTTGTTACTGCTGTAGTTAAGCCAGCTCTTGATCTTAAAGTTGTAAGATGTGCTGCAGCTGTACTTATTTCAGATGCTTTAAAACGTGCTTCTGCTGCAATTAAATATGCTTCACCAGATCTCATAATTACCATATCTCTTTCTCCTTGAGAAGATTGATCTGGTTGTGTAAATGGAACTCCTGGATCATCGAATTTTGTAAATTGAGGATATTGAACAATTGTAATACCATCACTATCAAAATAAGTTCCTGGGTTAATTACTGCATATGGTACTGCATCAATTTCAGCTTGTGTCCAAACTGTTTTTGGAAAAAAGATAGCTAGTTCTCCAGCAGACATTGCTTCACCATTTTTACCAGTATAGTCTTCAGTTGCATAGATTTCTCTTGTAAAAGTTGCATCTGCTCTTTCATCTGCATCATCAAAAAGACTATAGTAGAAAGGGGTTGGCATTGGGCCTAATCCTTTTACAGTTCTAGATAAACCTGGATAATCAAAAAATCTAAATTTATATAACATATGTCTTGAATTTCCCCAACCTCTACTCACAGAACTATTACCAAATAAGTATGAGAAAACAACTTCAGAATTTCTTTGGTTATCAATACTAACTAAATTCGAAAAAGATGGTACTAAAGGATGATTAGTAATTACACTTTCTGCCAATACAGCAGCGTCTTTAAAATCTGTTGCACCTGCAAATGTTTTATATCCTCTAGTTAAAAGTACCTTAGATCTAAGATGTCTTACAGCGTCTTTTGTTACTCTACCATATTCACTTACTGAGCTAGGAACATTTGTTAAAGCATCATCTAAATCTTGAAGAATTTGTGTATAAACGGCCTCTTCACTTGCTCTAGAATAATCTGTGTCTGCATTAGATATTTGATTTAATACTAATGGTACACCACCATAATTTTCAACTAAATTAAAATAAGACATAGCTCTAAAAAACTTAGCTTCACCAATACCAATAGATTTGGTATTTGCATCTACACCTTGAATTAAATCTGCATTATCAATAGCAATGTTTGCAGCAGAAATAATGCCGTATTGATTAGACCAATATACACCAACAGCCCAGTTTAATGGCGTAAAGTTTACATAATCGTTTACATCATCTATACCAGAGATAGAGGTTCCTCTTGTAACAATATCTGTTCCAAGGTCTTCTAAAGCATAGTATAAATTTGAAGTATAACGAGTAGAACTTTCTCTAGAACGTTGATAAACAGTAGCTACCAATTGGTTAAAAGTTTCTGGTTTTGAACTAGCGTTCTCTATACTTAGAAAAGAATTGTTTTCCTCTTCTAAGTAGCTTTCGCAACTGGTACCTAACATACCAAGTGAAAGTAGTATTATAATTAATCTATAATTTATATTTTTCATATTTCTTAAATTTAATTTAATGAATAATTTAGAAGCTTAAGTTTACACCAGTCATAAAAGTACGAGACATAAATGCTGCTCCGTATTGGTTTCTTCCTGCATTTTCAGGATCCCATCCATCATAATTTGTAAATACAAAAGGATTTTGAACTGTAGCGTAAATTCTAAATTTGCTAACTTTAAATTTGTCTAAAATTGTTGATGGTATTTGGTAACCTAAAGTTATATAACCAACTTTAGTAAAAGAAATGTCTTTATATTGAATTGCATGCCCCCAAGGACCTGGGTTTCCTGGTTGATTCCAATCATTAGATTGGTTTTCTGGTGTCCAATAATTTACATTATAACCGTTAAAAGTTCTATTTGGTTCTTCTTGCCAGCCCCAAGCGTAATTACTATGAAAATTACTTCTCATTTTAGCACCTTGACTTGTATTTATCATAAAAGAAAAATCGAAATTTTTATAGTTTAAAGTACTTGTAAAACCACCTGTCCATTTTGGTGTAACTTGTCCTATAACTTTTCTATCTGCAGATGTAATATCTCCACTACCATCTACATCTGTAACTTTAACTTGACCAGGAAGTTGATCGTAAGTTGCAGCCTCAGCAGCTTCATCTAACTGCCAGATACCTGCATATTCATAATCAAATATTGCACCAATAGGTTCGCCAACTCTATGAATTAGACTTGTACCACCGACGTTAAAAAAGATATCTTGATCTTTTGCAAGTTTTGTTAACTCATTTTTATTAGATGCAAAATTAAAGTTTGTAGTCCATCTTAAATCACCATTATCAATATTAGTAGTATTTAAAGAAATTTCTATTCCTTGGTTTGTAGATTCTCCAATGTTTTCAAAAATTGAATAAAAACCAGTTAAAGAAGGTAATTCTTTACCAAAAATTATATCTGTATTTTTTCTGTTGTAAAGATCTATAGAACCACTAATTTTATTGTCTAAGAAGCCATAGTCAAACCCAATATTTACCTCAGTTGTTCTTTCCCAAGAAAGGTCTTTATTAGCGATACCTGTAATATATGCTGTAGATACAGAAGAATCTCCTAAATTTGTAGCATCAGCACCTAATAAAGATTGTGAAGAAAGTGGAGCCAAACCACCTCCTTGACCGTTGTTACCTGTTTGACCATAACTAAGTCTTAACTTAGCATTAGAAAAAACTTGTTGATCATGCATAAAATCTTCTTCGATAATTTTCCAAGCAAATGCAGCTGAAGGGAAAAATGCCCATTTGTTATCTGCTGCTAAAATTGAAGCACCATCATATCTACCAGTTACTGTAAATAGGTATTTATCTAAAAAGTTATAGTTAATTCTACCCGTATAAGATTCTAAAGTTTGTTTAGAAAAACCACTAGATACATCTCTAATATCTAAACCAGCTCCTAAATTATAGAATGTAAAGTCGTCTGTTGTAAAGTTTCTTACTTGATTGTTATAGTACTCAGATCTTTCTAAAAATCTAGACATAACAGCTGTAATATCTAAAGCATGATCCGCTTTTTCAAATTTATAATTAAAAATATTATCCCAAGAATAAGAAAAATAGTTTCTGTTTTGTACTACAGCTCTTCTGTTAGAAGCATTTCCACTTACACTTTTTGTTAATAGTCCACGAAATTCACCATATCTTTCATACTTTAAATTTGGTGAGAATTTAGAAGTTATTGTTAAACCTTTTGTAGGTTTTATTTTTAAGGCAATATCTCCTATAAATTGTAAAAATTTAGTTTCTCTAGTATCGTTTTTTGTATCTAAAATTGGATTTGTAATTTGAGTTTCTTTGTTCGTTGGAAAAAAACGTAAACTACCATCATCATTATAAGGTAATCCAATTGGTTTTAAACGAACAGCACTTCTAAAAGCTTCTAAACTACCTTGATTTTGTATAGCAGTTGTTATATAATTGCTTATACTTAAATTTAACCAATTTGTTAAATCGCTATTTAAACTACTTCTTAGATTATATCTTGTATAATCCTCACCCTCTACATTTCCTTCGTCTTTAGTATATGCTAAACCTGCAGAATATGTAGTTTTGTCGTTACCGCCACTTAATCCTAAAGTATGATTAGATTGAAAACCATTTTTAACAATTAAGTCTACCCAATCTGTACTTACTCCATTAGCTACATTGTTTAATTCTTCTGCATCAAAAATATTGTCTGAAGCTAAATTTACATCACTTGCTCTATAGTTTATATTACCAGAAGCAAATTGTCTACCAACCGCTACATCTTTAATAAATTGTACATATTCTTGTCCGTTATATAAAGAAGGCATGTGGTAAGCCTGTTTAAATCCTGCATAATTACTGTATTCTATTCTTAATTTTCCATTTTTACCACGTTTAGTTTCAATTAAAACCACACCGTTACTTCCTCTAGAACCATAAACAGCTGTTGCAGAAGCATCTTTTAGAATATCCATTCTATTAATATCTGCAGGATTTAAGAAAGAAATATCATCAACAAAAATACCATCTACAATAAATAAAGGATTTTGCCCTGGGTTAAAACCTCCACTATCTGATGTGTTAATTGTACTTGCACCACGAATACGAATATTAAAACCACCTGAACCTGGTTTGTTATCTGTTCGTTGAATTACCACACCCGCAGCTTGTCCTTGAAGAGCTGAAACTGCATCTACTTTATTGGTTTGTTGTATTGTTTTAGTACCAATTGAATTAACAGATCCTGTTAAATCGCTCTTTTTAACAGAGCCATAACCAATAATAACAATCTCATCTAATTGCGCTGAATCTTCTTTTAGTGTAACATTAAGAGTTTTACCTCCTTTATAAGTTACCTCTAAAGTCTTATAACCTATGTATGAAAACATAAGTACATCGCCTTCTTTAGCCTTAATCTTGAAGTTTCCATCAAAATCTGTAGCACTACCAACAGAACTTCCTTTTACCAAGATATTTACACCAGGTAAAGGATTATCTAAGACATCTTTTACAATACCAGAGATATTGTCTTGTGCCCAAGAAATCGACGAAAAACATAGCGACATAGCTATTAATAAAATTTTAAGTTTTTTCATTCTAATTTGTTTAGTTAAAAATATTTGTTATAATCTTTTGTTAAAATTATGGTTAATGATTCTTATTATTATGGATATATTATTCAAAAGGATGGAAATTTATCAATAACTAAAAAAAAGATATAATTATTTAATTAATCCATATTTTTGAATTTTTAATCCATATAGATATTCTTGGTGTATGCTAATTTTGATAGTATTAGGCTATTAACAATTAAAACATATATCATGGGAAATCTAACCAATAAGAACACTTCTAACCCAATGGATAATATTGATGATTGGGAAGAAAATTTAAAAGAACGTTACCCAGATCCTGAAACACCAATTAAAGAAAAAGAAGAATTTAGAAACTATGTAGATTCTGAAAGATTAGAAACTGTAAGAGAATTTTACAGGATAAATCATGAATTTCAAACTTATGATTTCGTTTGTAAAAAGGAAGAAGAATTTCTAAAGTTTGATAAAAAAGAATTGTCATTATGGGAAGCTATAGATTTTTTAAACACTTTGGTAGATGATAGTGATCCGGACATCGATTTAGATCAGTTTCAACATTTATTACAAACTTCAGAAGCAATAAGAGCAGATGGTCATCCAGATTGGTTTGTTTTAACAGGCTTTATTCATGATATGGGTAAAGTTTTATGTCTGTTTGGCGAACCACAATGGGCAGTTGTTGGAGATACATTTCCTGTAGGTTGTAAATTTTCTGATAAAATAGTGTATCCTGAGTTTTTTGCAGCAAATCCAGATTCTACAAACGAAAAATACAATACTAAGTATGGTGTTTACTCTCCTAATTGCGGACTTGATCATGTAAAAATGAGTTGGGGACATGATGAATATTTGTATCAGATAATGAAAGATTATTTACCAGAACCCGCATTGTATATTATTAGGTATCATTCTTTTTATTCTCAGCATAGAGAAGAAGCGTATTTGCATTTAATGAATGAAAAAGATATTGAAATGTTTGAATGGGTAAAGAAATTTAATCCTTATGATTTATATACAAAAGCACCTGTAAAACCAGATGCAGAAGCTTTGAGACCTTATTATGAAGAACTAGTTAAAAAATATTTACCAAATAAATTAAACCTTTAATAATAACCAAACCAACCTTTACAATGTTATTTACTTATTTAGGCTTTTTCGGATTTACTTTATTCGTTATACTTTACACAACTTATAAACTTCGAAAAGATAAGTTTACAACTACAAAAGGTTATTTTTTAGCCGGTAAAAGTTTAACAGGGCCCATTATTGCTGGTTCTATGATATTAACCAATATTTCTACCGAACATTTAATTGGTATGAATGGTAGTTCTTATAAAAACGGAATTATTATAATAGCTTGGGAAGTTACATCAGCAATTGCATTGGTTATTGCTGCTATCTTTTTTATTCCGAAGTTTATTAAAATGGGGTTAACTACAATTCCAGAATTCTTAGAAAGGCGTTTTGATGGTGCTATCAGGTCTATAGTAGCATTTTTATTAATGTCTTCTTTTGTGGTTACCTTACTACCTATAGTATTGTATTCTGGTGCTATTAATATTGAAAGTGTTTTCGATTTTTCTTTAATGTTTAATATTTCTAAAGAACAATCTTTAATATATACAGTTTTAGTAATAGGAATTATTGGTTCTCTTTATGCAATTTTTGGTGGATTAAAAGCTGTAGCATATTCAGATTCTTTAAACGGAATTGGTTTAATGTTAGGTGGTTTATTAATACCTATTATTGCACTTTACCAAATAGGAGAAGGAGATATGTTTAGCGGTTTAACAACTGTTTACAATTTTGCACCAGATAAGTTTGATATTATAGGGAAACCAGATTCTGTGTTGCCTTTTTCGGTATTATTTACCGGTTTAATGATAAACCAGTTGTATTTCTGGGGAATGAATCAAGCAATTATACAAAGAGCTTTTGGAGCAAAAAATTTAGTAGAAGCACAAAAAGGATTAATTTATACCGGAGTTTTAAAGTTATTTGTGCCTGCAATTATTGTATTACCAGGTCTTATAGCTTATTATTACTTTCAAGACCAATATTATGAAACGCCAGATTTAATTTATCCGCTTTTGGTTAAAAAAGTATTACCTACATATTTATATGGCTTTTTTGCTGCAGTTATTTTAGGAGCTGTATTAAGTACATTTAATAGTGTGTTAAATTCTGCAAGTACAATTTTCTGTCTAGATATTTATAAAAAAATAATTAATAAAAACGCTTCAGACCCTAAATTGGTTAAATTTGGTAAAATTTCTTCTGTAGTTTTAGCCTTAATTTCTATTGCTGTAGCACCTATGGTTGCTTATGCACCAGAAGGTTTATATCAATTATTACAACAATTAAATGGTATATTTTTTATACCAATTTCATCTATAATTATTGCTGGTATATTTTTTAAACAAATAAATACTTTAGGCGCTAAAGTGGGTCTTTTCTTTGGTTTTGTATTCTATATTTTATCAACATTTATATTGAATATAGACATCCATTTTGTCCATTTATGGGGAATAGAATTTGTTTTAAACTTTATAATTATGTTTTTAGTTTCTCACTTTTACCCATCAAAAGAACAAATAAAATACAAGGAAGAAAAATCAGAAGAAAAATCTTGGTCTTATGTTAAACCAGCAGGTTTTATACTAGTTTTCTTAACCATCTTAATTTATATTTTACTTTCTTAATAACATAAGATGGTAATTTGCTATTAATTTTTAAACCTTTATTTATTTTCTATTCCCCTTTTGTCTTTGCTTAGGATAAATTTTAAGAACCAAAAATCTATCCTTATTTTATCTTTATTTAGTACTTTAATTATTCAGTATTTCAATCTTTATATTGGTTGTATATGTGGTAAGTAAATATTTGCAATTCATTATAATGAAACCAAGAATATTTAAAGTTCATATACACACCATTTCCATTGGTTCTGCAATTCCTGGGGAAGTGTGGTAGTTGTATAAACAATTGTGGGGAGAGCAGGATTCGAACCTGCGAAGACGTAGTCAACGGAGTTACAGTCCGTCCTCGTTGGCCGCTTGAGTATCTCCCCTAGTTATTTACTGTTTTAAAGAACCTAAACATTACTTCTGTAATGTTGTGTTATTTGAGCCGATGGAGGGACTCGAACCCACGACCTGCTGATTACAAATCAGCTGCTCTAGCCAGCTGAGCTACATCGGCTTTTGTTGTAAATAACTGCCTTTTATCATAAAGGTGCGCGAATATACTAAGTTTTGAAATAAATCCTAATAATTATTTTATTTTTTTGAGGTTATTTGTCTATAAACTTCTGACAAAATTGATGAAAACAACCTATGTTATTGGTAATTAAATAAATATATAAACTGTAAGATTTAAAGGTTATTTCTGTTTTTTTTTATTAATGAGAAGAACAAAAAATTTATAATTTGCTTTTCCCTATTCTATGAAAAAAAGAATTTTTATAAGTATTCCCTAAGGGTACCTCTTTTCCATTTATTTGTACAGTTATAGAACTTGTTTTTTCTATATGCTTTAGTGCTACAATAAATGATTTATGAATTTGTATAAAATTGCTTTTGGGCAAACTATCACTAATGTATTTTAAAGTATTGTATGTTATAATTTGCTTGTTTGGTGTATGAATTGCAACATAGTTTTTTAAGCTTTCGATATACAAGATTTCTGAAATTATTATCTTTTCGAAGTTGTTTTTTCCATCGGTTTTTACAAACAAAAACTCTTCTGTTGCTGTACTCGTGTTTTTATTTTCTTTATCTAAAACATTGAGTTTGGCTACTGCTTTATAAAAACGTTCAAATTCTATCGGTTTTAAAAGATAATCTATTGCATTAAGCTCGTAACTTTCTAACGCAAATTGTGGGTATGCTGTTGTAAAGATAATTTTGGTTTTATCATTCACAATTTTAGATAATTGTATGCCTGTAAGGTTTGGCATTTGTATGTCTAAAAATACCAAGTCTATGGCTTCTTTTTCTATTATATGTAATGCCTCTAAAGAATTGGTTGTTGTAGCCACAAGTTCTAAAAATGCAATTTTATCTACATACTTCTTTAACAAACGTATTGCTGGTGGTTCGTCATCTACTATAATACATTTTATAGACGTGTTCATAAAGGCATTTTTAGATAGGTGTTAAAATAAGGAGTTTCTTTTGTATAAACTAATTTATAGTTTGTATTAAATAATGTAGTTAATCTACGTTTTACATTCTGTGTGCCTATACCAGATTCCATAAATTTATCTGAGGTTAATATTTTATTTCTTGTACTTACCTCAATAAATTGTTCGTGTATAATTATATTTATTGTTGCAGGATTTTTTTTATCATTTACAACGCCGTGTTTAAATAGGTTTTCAATAAAATGTATTAGGATGAGCGATGGTATTTCCTGGTTTTTTAGGTTTCCGGTAACTTGAAAGGTTACTGAAAAGTCACTTTCGAAGCGTTTGTTAAAGAAATGAATATAATCTTTTAGAAACTGAATTTCATTTTTTAATAAAACCACATCTTTTTGAGAATCGTAAGTGACATAGCGTAATAATTCTGAAAGTTTATGAATATCTTTAGCTGTTTCTGGCTTATCATCAATTAATTCTACATAAAAAGCGTTAAGCGTATTAAATAAAAAATGCGGACTTATTTGAGATTTTAAGAGATTTAATTCTGCTTTGTTATGGTCGTTTGTTTCCATAAACTTTATTGCTAAATAAATAAGTGTACTATATAAAATAGCTTTTATAGCATAGTAAGAATTGTCTATAATATAAAATATTGGTCTTCTAGACGTTTCATAATAATTATGGATACCTGTAAAATTAAATAATACTATTTCTTGTAAAACATATCTTAACCCCGCAAATAACAAGATTAAACCTACAATTGCTACTATAAATTGAACAACTTTTGTTTTCTTTAAATAGTCTGGACACACTATTATAAAATTGATAAAATAGATGATTATGGAGCTAATATAAAACGTTATTCTAAATGCAAAAAAATGTAGCTCAAGGTTTTTTGTTAACTCTTCATTCTCTAGCAGAATGAAAGTTTGAAAGCATTCCATCACTAATAAGAAAGCAGCAAGAATTAAGTGGTATTTCCATTTTTTGTTAATCTTCATACTACAAATATATCTTTAAAAGTGTTTCTTATTATGTTTGAGGTATAAATATGGAGTTTTATAGTACAAAACGACAAAACTATACAACAAAACTAAATGTTGTATGTATAGTATACTTCATACTATACAAAATAAGGTTTATGTAAAAGGATAAAAATACAGGTACTACTAAACTACTTTTGTACTCAACAAATATAAAAACAACCTTATGGCTAAAGCTATAGGTTTGTTTTCTAAAACACAATTAAAATGAATACAGACACTATTCTGAAAAAAATACTTCTTATTTTAAGTATAACCCTTATGTCTTGCAACAATACTCCTATTGCAGAAAAAACAACAGCAGAATACCAAAGTACACCAAGTGATAAAGTGGAAGTGTTGCTTGTAGGCACATCTCATTGGAATAATTATAACTCTAAAGGACTTGATGTTGCACAAACCAATCAGATGGATATTTTGTCACCAAGGTATCAAAGCGATTTACTAGAGATCGTTGAAAAAATAAAAGAGTTTCATCCTGATAAAATTTTTGTTGAAAGAACCTTAGTATATCAACCAAAATTGGACTCTCTTTTTAACCTGTATTCAACTAACGATTGGGGTAAAGAGCGAAGAAATGAAATTTACCAGCTTGGTTTTAGACTCGCTAAAGAATTGAAACACGAACGAGTATATGGTGTTGACTATAGAGAGATGGAGTTTCCGTATGATAGTTTAATGAAATCTATGAAACAGGCGAACCAAATAGCGCTTATGGAAAGTTTTAATAATGATATAAAGCAATATGAAACAAACTATAACCAACTTATAGCTGAACAAAAGCCTCTTAAAGATATTCTTTATTATTTAAATGATCCGGAACAAAGAAAACTAGATTTATCTTGGTATTTGAATGGTGCGAATAAAGGAGGTGATTTGGAGACAACGGTTGGTTCTTATTTAGCTTCTGAATGGATAAAAAGGAATATTTATATCTACGGATTAATTCAAAAATATACCGAACCAAAAGATGAACGCATTATGATTCTTATGGGAGCTAGCCATATAGGGGTTTTAGAAAATTTAATATCGTATCATCCTGAATGGAAAACCGTTGAATTAAAAGAAATTATGGAATAATAATATAAAGGTTTTGGACTCAACAGTCAACAACAAATCAATATTTGTATTTGAGTCCAAAACCTTAAATTCTTCTAATTCTAGTGGTTACTTTTTTTGTAAAGAGAACAATTAGTAAGGCGAAAAATAGTTTAGCGTTAAAAGCATAACAAACCTCATAAATGTTGCTTGAACCTATGGAAAGGTAATTCAACAGCTAATGACAAGTCTGTCTTGGGTTCTTAAACTCATAATTAGAAACCAAATACCTTTTACAACTCCAAATTGGAAACTGTTTCAAATAATTCTGTAATTAGGTGCTGTTCTGCTTTTGGTGTTACCTCTCTAAAATAGCCTAACAAATCTTGTGTTGTGGCATATCTGTTGGTTGCTGTTTTTAGTTTTCCGGTTTTGGTATTCCAATCTTTTAAGAAAAGGCCTAAGGCTTTATTTACCTGCTTCTCTCCTATTGCTTTTTGGAACTTGTACATGGCAATTGCTCCTTTAGCGTAATAGATATAATCTTGATTCTCTACCATTGCCAATGATGGTTCTTTGTGACTTTCTCTATCTTTTCCTTCTAAATATTTCTCTTTCTGTAGCTCTAAAAATTGCATTACTTTTTCTTCGGAATACTTTTGTTTTAAAACCATCATAGCTGCATATTGAGATAAGGTTTCTAAGATCATTAATTGTCCTTTTACATTTGCAGCTTCTACTTGCATGCCAAACCATTGATGCGCAATTTCGTGAGCCGTTACATAAAATGCCATATCTACATCTTTTTCATCATCTATATTTAAAACAAAACCTATGGCTTCTGAAAAGGGAATGGTACCTGGAAATGATTGTGCAAAATGGGCATAACGTGGGAACTCCATAATGCGTAGTTGATTGTATTGATAAGGACTAAAGTTTTTGCTGTAATAATCTAAGGATGCTTTCATGGCCATCATCATTCTATCTACATTATAATTATGAGCTTTATGATAGTAAATTTCAAGATTTACGGGATTAGATGCTGTATCTTGATATGTTATCCATTTGTCTTTTTTAACGGTATAATTCGCAGAAACCATGGAATAAAAGTTCATCATTGGTTGTTTCATTTTATAATGATAATAATTACGATTATTGGCGGTCCATTTTCTCAATAAATCCCCAGGAACTAAAGCCGTTTGATCTTTAGATGTGCCCATAATCATTTCAAAATGAATACCGTCTGAATCGCTACCAGATCTTGCAATTTTAAGGGCATTGGCATCGTCTCTATTCGCTTTATGGTTTCTTATGGGTAAATGATAATCTGCTCGTTCATCGTTATCATTAAGCTCGTATTTTTTAGAATATCCTAGCGTTGGCAAATCTGAATTCTTAAAGAATGTACCATTGTAATTGATGTTTGCATTCGAGTTTCCAGATTCAAATCCGTTGGTGGTAAAGCTTTGTTTGAAATGCATTTTTATAGTATCCCCAGGTTTTAAAGGGGTGTCTAGCTTAAAAATTGAATAGTCAAACTTTTTATATTGATGATTGGTTGTCCACTTTTTATCAAAAGAAATGCTATCTAATGTAATCTGCTCTTCTAGAAGTTTTTGAATGTGAATGGATTTTATGTCTTCAGAATTGGTGTTTTTCAAAATATAATAGCCTTCTACTGTGTAATCTCTTGTGGAAGGATACAATTCCACTTTTAAATTCACATCTACTATTTTTGGTTGTGGTATAAATTCATATTGTTTGAGCTCTTTTTCATATGCAATTCTAAAGGCAGTCGCTTTAGCATCTGACCAATAGGTATTTAAAATATTGGTATTGTAAAAGATAAAAGCCCCTACTAGTACAAAGACCAAACTAACCAAAGCTGTCAATTTAAATAGTGGCTTACTAAACCTGTATTTGCTTGCTTTTATACGCTTTAATAGATTCGTTTCTGTACCTCTTACCATTACTAAAGAGCCTAGAATTAACAGTAGTAATCCGAATAAAAACCAATACGATTTTATCATAAGATAGGGTTGTAAGAAATGCCCATAGCCATTCATATCAGAATAAGCACTTAATGCGCTACCACCAAAGAGATATAAATCGTGATTGAATCCGAATACATCCAAAGCACTATTGAGCATAAAAAATACGATGACTAACAGAATACCTACAAATTTATGATTTACTACAGATTGTATAAAAAATGCAACAAAGGTATATAAAGCTAAAAAGGGTAAGATATCTATAAAGAAACCAGAGAGATATACCCCAAATTCGTACTTATAATAGCCATTTACAGTTTGGAATATAATCCCTGAAATTATTAACGCAAACATTAATACTACGTAAATGAAGTTTAACCCCAAATACTTACCCAATAGTTTGCAAAAGCTAGACATTGGGGTGGCATCGTAAATAAGATCTAGTTTTACGCTTCTTTCTTTCCAAACCAATTCGCCTGAATAAAATACTAGCAAAATGATAAAGAAATACATTGAAGTTTCTTTCAGTTCTTCTACTATAAAATAAGTGGCAGGATAACTGTCTACGCCATAAACAGTGCCTAAGTTTACGGAATTGATTAAGATGATAATCATACCAGAAATAACGATTCCCCAAAAGGAGGCTTGTTTAAAAATACTGGTAAAATAAAACCACGTAAATTGTTTTAGTTGCTGCCATTTAGAGGCTATACCATAATGTTTATTTACTGTAGGTATTTGTACATTATGGATTTCTTTAGTGATTATAGCAGTTAATGTTTGTGCCTTTTTATTTTTAGAACGCTTTTCTTTTACCACATTAAAATTGAATCTTTTATAGCCAAATACTAAGGCCATGATTCCTAGAGAAATCCAAAATAGTTTATTGTAAAGCATTACTCCCATAAAAGGAAGCGCATCTGTACTCTTTTGTACTACTGAAAAGGATTTGGTAACAAAGGTTGATGTGGTTAATGAAAACGGATCTAAAATGGCTTGCCAAAACTCATTGGTAATGGCTTTTGTAAGCATAAATATTACAAATAAAAAGATGCCTTGTGTGTATACAACCACAAGATTTCTGCTTAATGCTCCTGTTACAAAAAACAAAGCCGCTCCGAAAAACAAGGTCGGTAAAGTAATGTATACAAAAGTTTTTATGTACACCATAGCATTAAATGCTAATACATCTTCTGGGGAATGCCAAGGCATGAATTCGCCCAACATCATCCCAAATAAAATACCTGAAAAGGCAAAAACTAATACTGTAAAGGCACCTAAAAAACGACCAATTAAGTAATCCTTTTTACGCATTGGTGTAGAAAACAATAAGGATTCTATGTTGTATTCAAAATCTCTAAGTACAGATACGCCCATAATCATTGAGGCTAGAATCATAAAAAGACCAGTAATGGCGCCCATTGTTTTTGCAATGACTAAGGGTGAGTTTTTCTTCATTAGTCCCATATCATTTCCTTGAAAAACAAAGTCTACACCAACAATAGAAAATAGGAATAGAAACAGAAAAAACACATAAGTATCTGGTCTTTTACTACGATATTGTATTTCGAATTTATAAATATTGTACCACATTATTTATTGGTTTTAAGGTTTGTATTGTTAAAGATTTGAGAGAAATAGACATCTTCTAATGCTGCATCTATTTGTATAAATCCGTCACCCGGATTAACATCACTCAAAATATGAATGGTGGGTTTACCTAGAAATAACTTATCGCTAATTACTTTATAATTTTGCTTATACTCGTTTAATTCTTGTTTGTTGATGGTCTTTTTGTAGACTTTACCTTTTAGCTCTTCTAATATTTGCAACGGATTCCCTTTTAAAGAAACCTGCCCTTGGTTTATAATTGCCATATTTGTACAAAGCTCTTTTACATCATCTACAATATGGGTAGATAAAATAACGATCGTATGTTCGCCCAATTCGCTTAAGACATTGTAAAATCGGTTGCGTTCTACAGGATCTAAACCTGCAGTAGGTTCATCTACAATTAGTAATTTAGGATTATTAAGTAAGGCTTGTGCAATACCAAAACGCTGCTTCATTCCGCCAGAAAAGCCTTTTAAGTTTTGCTTTCTTACCTGGTATAAGTTGGTTTTATGTAATAAGGATTCTACCAATTCTTTACGCTCCCCTTTATTTGTGATGCCTTTTAGTACTGCAAAATGATTCAGTAATACTTCTGCTGATATTTTAGGATATAAACCAAACTGCTGTGGTAAATAGCCTAATACTTGACGTAATTCGTTTTTTTGTTTTAATACATTGATATCTCCTAAAGCAATAGTACCAGTATCTGCCTCTTGTAATGTTGCTATGGTTCTCATTAAAGTAGATTTACCAGCACCATTTGGGCCTAATAAACCAAACATACCTGTAGGAATTTCTAGAGAAATGTTTTGTAATGCCTTAACTCCATTTGCATAGGTTTTTGATAAATTGTCGATTATGAGTTCCATATTATTTGAGTTTAGATTGCTAATTTGATACAAACATATTGTGGTTTAGGAGCATTAAAAAATGTTTGGGACACAAGGATGTTAAGGAGTGATGAACTACTAATTTGAGGTTATAACTTTATTTATAACCATTTGAAAGTTGTTTGTCCCTGATTGGATACCGTTTATCAACTTATTTGTGTAAGGGGAATTATTTAATTAATATTGACTTATGAAGTGGAAAATATCCGAAGACAAAAAAAAGAGTATTAAGCGTTATTATGTCATAACCTTGTTAGTTACAGGTGTAATTGTAGTGTTGTTTAATGATTATTTTGGCAAGCAAGAAGGCTTTTTAGAGTTTATTGCTCTGTACTTTATATTGCTCTTTATTTCAGTAGCCTATTGGGTTTTTAAACAAATAAAGTCTATTATTCGATTAAAGCATGAAAAGGAAAAGACAGAAATAATGCATTTAAAGAGTCAGGTTAATCCGCATTTCTTTTTTAATATGCTCAATAATCTTTATGGTTTGGTAGATGAAGACTCCAAAAAAGCCCAAGCCCTTATTTTAAAGCTTTCTGATATGATGCGTTATAGTATTTACGAGGGTGATAAAGACACTGTATTGCTATCCGAAGAAATTAGCTATTTAGAAAATTATATTGAGTTGCATAAAATGCGTTATCATAAAACCATAGATGTGCAGTTTCATAAGGATACCAACAATACGGATTATGAAATTATGCCACTGCTTTTTATTATTCTTTTAGAGAATGCCTTTAAGCACGGCGTAGAAAATTTAAGTACGAATGCTTATGTACATATCCATTTAAAAGCCCATAATAATCAAGTCTTTTTTGAAATAGAAAACAATTTTGATGCTATTGATACAGAACAACAAGTAGCCGGTATTGGTTTGCAAAATTTAAAAAGAAGACTGGCATTGGTGTATCCGAAAAAACATAACTTAAGCCTTTTTAACAACAATGGCATTTATACTGCTAAATTGAATATTAAATTATGATTCGATACTTAATTATAGACGATGAACCTATGGCACATACTATTATTAAAAAGTATTGTGCCCTGTTGCCTAATTTAGAATTTAAAGCCAGTTGTTACGATGCTATAGAAGCTTTATTGTATTTGAATGCACATGAAATAGATCTTATTTTCTTAGATTTAAATATGCCTAAATTAAAAGGCTTTGAGTTTTTAAAAACGTTAGCTAATCCGCCAAAAGTAATTGTAACTACTGCCTATAGTGAGTTTGCTATTGACGGTTATGCGTTAAATGTTGTTGATTATTTATTAAAACCTTTTAGTTTCGAACGCTTTTTAAGTGCGATAAATAAAGTAATTTCTTCGAATGCTACAAGTCTTAACCATGACAGTAATTCTGATACACTATCTGTAAAAAAGCATATTTTTCTTAAACAGCACAACAGCTATGTGCAAGTGGAACTCGCATCCATTTTATTTATTGAGGCTTCTGGTAATTATACCAAAGTGGTTACTGATCGTACTACTATTTCTATTAGAGAAAAAATATCTGATACTTTAGCAATGCTTACAAATAGAGACTTTATACAGGTCCATAAGTCATTTGCAGTTGCTAAAAAACATATTACTAGTATTGAAGGCAATCGGATTTATATTCAAGATTATGTAGTGCCTGTTGGTAAAATGTATAAGGGGAATGTGAATGGGCTTTTTGGGGGTTAGCTGTTGGGTGTTGGCTTTTGGGTGTTGTGTTTATTTCATATTAAGTATTTAATCATTAATAGTGCATTTTTGTTTAAGTAGTTTTTGCATATTATCTACTTCATTTTCAATTAAGTTTAATAGCTCTAGGCGTCGTGAATTATTTAAACCAATATTAAGCGAAGTACTGTATAATCTAGGTTTTATATCTATAGGGATAAATCGAGGAATATCTTCTTGTAGTTTTCGCCTAATGCTATCCGTAAAAATTTGATTATTGTAAAATTCATCATTAGCATTAAAGATCCCCATATCTAACCAGTTTCTAAAACTAGAAATTTGTTTAAAGTCAAGATCGAAATTATTAAGAATAGTTTTGCTGTAGCCATCTGTAATTTTAAAATAGGCGTTTAGAGCTTTGATAATTGTTTTGTCTTTTATTAGACCTAGATTACCACTAGATTTTATGTCTTGAAATGTGGCGTTGTTGGGTTGAAAGGTGTTGGTGCCTAACCGTATTGAAAATCTTAAACTCTTACCAAATTCAGTGGCATCGGATTTGTTTTCTTGAATGATTGAAATCATTTTATTTGAATAATCTATACGTTCTTGCACTAGTGTTTTAAGTACTTTAACTTGTTGTTTGTCTTGGTTTAGATTATCTAGCAGAAGACAATAATAGTTTTTCTCTAAAGTATTAGCTTTTCTATTTTCATTCCAAGTATTTATCTGTAATGCAATCAAAATTCCAATCACAACCAGAATGATTTCACCGATAGCATATTTAAAATACTTTTCAGTTTTTCCTTCCGAAAGCAAGTTTTGTCTAATTTTTCTAAAGAATTTTATCATTGGTTCGTGGTTTCTGGTAATGCAGCACAATTATAGTAAAAGCATAACTTTTATCAGTTTATAAATACAAACCTAAGGTAATGCTTAGTTTTTAGTACGTTTTACATTTTTTTTGTTAAATATATTAATTCACAAAGAAATGGCAAACTATTTTTTTGGATGTTGGATGTTTGGTGATTTGCTAAATTTACCCTATTTTTTTCTAAAACAAAATCCGCAGCATTGTGGATTTTGCGGACTTTGTTAAGATGTATTGTACTTTGTGTTTAGGACTGAAAACCCTATTATTTAAGCTATTGTTGTAAGTGGTATTTATTATTTTTTCTGTTGGACTTATTTAACTATTTCGTAGTGTTTTTGGTAGTTTTCTGGGGTTATTGCAATTTGATCTAATACAATACCTGTTTGATTTACATAGACTTTTAATGTTTGTTTGCCTACTTTGTCAATTGTTATGGGGCAAGTAATGGATGCAAAATTGCGTAATACATTTTCTTTCCATGTTTTACTCCTTCCTTTTGTATTTATAGAAAATTCGTTAATGGGTTTCTCATTTAGTTGTACAGCTATTTTATGATCAAAATTATTAGCATGCGTTGGCAGACTACGAATTTCTAGTTGATAAGTACCCGCCTTTTGAATATTAAATGTATATTCTACATAAGGCTTTTGGTTGTTAAACGTATGTTGTTTAAAAGGAAATAGGGTTAAACTTGAATTACTATATCCTAAACCCTCAATAACTTTCCATTGGTAGTCCTCTATATTATGGGCTTTTGAATATTCTTTTGCCTGTATAAATATTGGCTCTATTTGTACCGGTTTTATCTGCTGAGTTTTTTCGGTAGGTAGCGTGTTGTTTACGTGATAGCTTGGCATTTTAAATGCTGGCAGATTACGCGGTTGCATTGACATCATGTTATTCCATTTGCCATTACTGATATTTTGATTGTACTTCTCTGTAATGGTAATTATGCTATTATATGCTTTTTGTGCTTGCTCTGCTAACTTATTTTTCTCTGCAATGTCTTTACTTAAAAAAGATTGTTGCGCATATAGAAATTTTTGATTCATTAGTGCTGCGCCAGTTATCGGATATTCTACAAGTTGAAAGAAGGCATCTACACGTTCTTTTGATATGGAAGGTTTTATTGCGTTTACTCTATTCATTAATTCGGTATATGCCTCTATTCTGCGTTTTGACTCATCTTGATTGAACTCGGTTCTTCTTGTAGTGGTTGTTGGTTCGGTTTGGCTCCAGCCCATGTATTCTGGCTTGCGTAAAAAGGCTAGACGATAATATTCGTCTAAAATATCGGCAATTTCTTCGGCATTTTTTTCGCCAAACTCTCGCGTACTCCAATTTACCAAATGCTTTTTTATTGTTGCTTCATTGATACTATTGACATCCCAAGCAAGGTCAAGAAAAAATTCCATAGAGTATTCACCGGGTTTGATATCACCTACATTGGCAATCCATATTTTTTTAGCCCCGTTTTGATAGGCTCTTGACATCTCGTACCAGATTAAACCCGGTTGGGTTGTAGAGAGCCAAAGGTAATCATGGGGTCTGCCCCAATAGCTTAAATGATAATATACACCACTACCCCCTTTACGCTGTTGTTCATCAGTATTACTACGTCTACGGATATAACCATAATTATCGTCTGTCCACATTAGGGTAATATCCTCTGGAACATTTAGACCATCGTTATATAAATCTAAAACTTCTTTGTAAAGTGTAAAGACTTGAGCTATATCTTGGATGGGTTTGTTTATGGTATTGCTAAGCATTGTACGTTGATCGACAATAATTTTTTCAAGCAATTTTACCTTTTCTTCTTGTGTGGCATTTCCTTCCATTCCGGAATCATGTATACCACGCATCCCCATAGAAATAAGGTTATCACCATTTTTAGTTTCGGTTATTCTTTCTTGCCAATATTCCTTTATTTTATCGCTATTGGTAAAGTAATTGAAATCGCCATATATTTTTTTGTCCCATTCATCGACATTATTTCTAAGCATTGGTTCTGCATGAGAAGTACCTATGGATATTTTATATTTTTCTGCCATAGCTCGATTTCCTGGAATGCTATAAAATGCTTTTGTGGATGGGTGCATTGCTGGCCATATTGTATTTGCTTTAAGCCTTAGTAATAATTGAAATATTTTTTCATACGTTTTGGGACCAATATCGCCTGTTTGTTTTTCGAATGTTTTTGCCGCCCAAGGTTGTAATCCCCAATCTTCATCATTTAAAAAGATACCACGATATTGTACGGAAGGACTATCTTCTATACCCTCATGAGGCAAGTTTAGTACTATTGATTCTTGTTTTTTAGGATGCACATCTGCCCACCATTGCCAAGGTGAAATCCCTATTCGTTTGGCTACATCGAAAATACCATACACAGTACCTCTAACATCACTACCCACAATAAAGAGATTGTCTTGATGGTTTTTTATGAGGAATTTTTCCCATTTGTTCTTTAGCTGGTTGTTGTAGTTAACTGGTAGGTTTTTTATTAATGTATCTTTAAATTGCCCGATATAAATTCCTTTGTTTTCTGGCTGAAATTTATCTGTGTAGTTTATGGTAATTTTTCTACCCACGATGCTTTCTATATCTTTTGCCAAATCATTTGCCGCCCATTTTATGAGTTGATCAGCATCTTTATGTATATAAACATTAGTATTTGATGACTTTTTACTGATTACAAAACTATTCGTGTTTTTATTTTGACAGGATAGTATTACAAAAAATGTTATGTATAGAATATATACTTTCATGCTTTAAAGTTGTGGTTTTAGTAATTGACAACGTTTATGTGTCTATTTTGTTGTGTGGCTTACCCCATAAAATTAGCTAATAATTCGTTGTAAAAAAAATCTGTGCCGATTATTAGCAATAAGTAATTGATTCTGTGGGATATTGTAAAACGTTTCTTATTCTGCTTTTCATTTTATGTGGAAGTTTTTTTATAAGACTGCATACCCTGTTATTCTTTAGAGGATAGAAAAATGATAAATTTATGGAAGAAGCTTCATTATTATAAAACTCTTTTAGAAATTGAAAGTACATACCGTTTTTTTCTTTAGGCTTTAGTTTGCTAAAAACCTTTTTACGACAAAACCATACTGCCTCTTTTAATTTTTAGTTATACGTATTGCACTTTATGGTTCTGCCCCTTTTAGTATCTGGATGCGCCCTTATAGGACTTGCTGTAAAAAAGTATAGAGGTAACTTTTTTACCAGTTACCTCTTACTTTTAATACTAAGGTATTTAACGCCCTTGTACTTACTTTTATGCTATTGCATTTGTTACCCAACAGCGCTTATTCTCATTGCGTTGGTACTTGATAATTCATATAATTCTGTATTTATTTGTTGATAAAATATAATTCCGGTAGCCATAATAACGCCTACAGTATTTGGCAGCGGACTGCTAAACCCTAAGTCTACGGTTAAGGTTGTGACAGCCCCTAGCTCTCCTACTACAGGAAAAGCGTTGCTGTATGTAATACCGTTGACTTTGTTTTCTGTTGGCGCTACAGGTTCATACTTTTTTAAGCCAGCACTGTAAGTGTAGTTACTTAATACAGTACTTACTAAAATTAGTTTAAAGTGCGTTGCCCCTTCTGGTGGTCTTAAGAAATTGGATGCATTAAAGTCTGGCACCACCCAAGTAGCAATGCTTCGATTAGCATCTAAGGTTGGTGCTGTATATTCTGGGTAAAAGACAGTACTTAATGGTACTTTACTATTAAACTCAAACCCTTCTAAGACTTCGCTATTATCTAAAATTTCAAATTCTCGACGCCCACGTAAACCCGAACCTAGCGAATTGACACGTTTCATAATGCCGGTAATTCTACCGGTTATGGTGCTGTCTTTAATGTTTTTGATAATAGAACTAAACCCTTGTCTTAGTGCTTTGCCGACTGTTGCGGATGCACCAAATTCTGACATGTTTTCTCGTGTTCTTTTGTAATTTGGATCTGAGTTGATTCTGCTTTTGTCTACTCCTCCAGTGGTTTTTACAATGCTATTGCCACCACTTTCGTAAAAAGTTAATCCACCCAAAGACCCTTGTAGCTTGATAAAGCCTTTTTGTTTTGCCATTTTATAAGTGTATTGTGATTGCTATTCTTTTTTACTTCTACTACTTTTGTAAGCCTAGAAATTATAGCCATCTGATTGATAAAATAAATTTGTAGTTTTTACAAATTCTTTAAAATTCATTAGTCTAATGATATAGGATATCCGGTATTACGTTGTAACGTAATTAATTGGGTGTAAGAAATGTATAGCAATTAAAAGTGGGACGAATATATAACAAAATTTATTATAAAACAAATATAATTGTTATTTTTTAGTGATTTATGCGTTTTATTAAGATAATATCTGTTGTTCTGCTATTTTTTTACGTTTTATAGTATGAATTTGATAGTTTTTATTTTTGGGATTTTAAAACTTGATGTTTTGTATTTAGGTTTTTGCGTATTGCATTGAAATTATAAAAATTGTATTAAAAAGTACCTTTATTTGATTTATTTTGGTTGGAAAAAAATGCTTTTTTTAAGTCAAAAAATTTTAGTGTTTTTGGTGGTTGTTTTTTGAGGTTGTTTTTGAAGTGCTTTTTTGGTCTTTTTTTGGCCTTTTTTGGGGTATTTTTTGAGGTGGCTTACTATGGCTTTCCTATGACGTTGATATGACGTTGATATGACGTTGCTATGGGAGTGGTATTATGTTGTTGATTTTGAGTGTTATTTTTGGGTATTTTTTTGCCGTTTTTTTGGTGCTTTTTTGGGGTGTTTTTTTTGGGTTTGGAGTTTACATTTTAAAAATTAAAATTGTTGAAGAATTTGGAGGTTTTTTGGGTGTTTTTTGGTGGTTTTTCTTCTATTTTTTGATGATTTTGCTTGAGATTTATTTTATATAGAAACAATAATTTAGAGCATTTGTGCTTTATTTATTTTCTGAATTTTTAGCTTTTATTTGCTTTTTTTATTGCTTTTTTGTCTTTGTTTGGGATTAATTTGAATGAACAATAATTTAGACTTATCTATTTTTATGAGAGTTATTTATACGTTTTTGTGTATTAAAAATAGCGGATTTTATGCACTAACTTTTCGGATTGTAACAGACCTTTAATTTATTCATTTCTTTTGATTAAGCGATTAAAACGCTTTTTTTTATTACGTTGTTGTGTTTTCGTACTTTATTTTCTATTCTGTTTGTAGCGTTGGCAAATACATACTCTTTTGCAATTTTTGACTTGAGTGAATTGCAAATGTGTATGGCTTTAAGCGTTGGCTTAACCATTAAACATAATTTTATATTTGTCAATAGACTTGTCCCATTGAGCATTTTTTAAAATTTCTACGCTGGGATTTTGTATGCACAAAGGTTCATAATCTTCTTGATTAATTTTTTTTCTATTTATTAAATATAGCCAATATTCAGTAAGTTTTCTTTTAGCAACTTCCATTTCATTCCTTGACCAAAAAAAATAAGGACTTTCTCCTTCATAAGATTTGACCTCAATAAAACGTGTTGGCTTTTCATCTTGAACTGTGTTGAATGAAGCGATATCATAACCAGCATTGACAATATATTCAGCTATCCATTGAATTTCTTTTACACCATTTAATCGATTATGTTCATATTTTAAAACAAATTTTTCAGCTTCTTCTCCATAAATTTGTTGTTGCTCCATTAATTTTTTAAACTCTTCTATGCCTATTTTTCTCTTCTTTATTTGAGGAAGAATTACTTTATCAAAAATCTTTTTGTAGCGTGTATTTATGATTAAATTGTTAATTTCATTTGTAGGATGAACTTTCAAAACATTAAAATCTATTAAGAGTTGTTTTAAGTTACTATACTTAAAGCCAAAAGCAGAACTCTTTAATTGTAACGATTGGTAAACTATATCTTGAGAAAAATTTTCTGAACTAAAAATTTCGTAAATTTCATTAACTGATTCAAGACTTAAAAAGAGACGTTCTACAAATTTATCATTCATTTGATTCTTACTGTTTAAATAATTCTCAAATTTCTGATCGAGTTCTATATTGCCATTAACTTCGATAATTAGATTTATGCGAAAAGCAAGTAAAATGCAACCTTCAAAAACTGAATGATTGTCAATGACTCTGTTAAAAAAGAGCTGGTTTATATCTCCAATTCTCCATTTTTGTTTTTCAGAATCTTTAAGTGTAGTTAATAACTCAAAGAAAAAGTTTGGCGTACCAAGATTATCAAATTTTCTAAGATCTTTTAGCATAGTCTTTTAAAAGAGCTTTAATAATATCAGTTTCATCATTATCGTTAATTCTTGAAAATAAAGGAATATCATCATTAATGATTTTTTCCATCCTCTCAATCTTATCATTCAGTCTATTATTAATTACTGAATCAATAGAATTTTGAGAAATGACATAATAATAATAAGTGATTTGATTTTCATCAAGACCAACCCTATGAATTCTATCTTTGGATTGTATAAAATTGGATGCATTATAATCTCTTTCAAGATATATAGCGTTGTGACAACCTTTATGTAATGAAATAGATTCAGCAACAGAGAATGGATTTGCGATTACTACCTGAAAATCCATATTCTTAGGATTATTGAATTTTTCAATTGTTATTTCACGAGATTCTTGAGGAATTTCTCCAATCAATAATTCTGACTTGATACCATTTGATTCTAAAAATACTTTTAATTCTTTTGCATTTTGAATGAATATCGTCCAAATAATAGCTTTTCCGCCTGAAATTAAAATTACATCATTTAAAAGATTAAGTATTGTATTAAATTTTTCTGGCACAGCAAGTTTGTGATAGTTTACTATTTTGGTAAAAAATTCTGCATCACTAACAAACTCGTCATATCCTGATGTAAAACTTGTATTGGGATCCTGATCTGAGAAGTCTCCTCCTTGCTCCAATGAATCAATTAATGTTTTACTTAATAATGAGGGATTAGTTGATGCTTGTCTTAACCTAATTAGTTTCGCCCTATTTAAAACATCTTTAACTGTGGCAGATTGATTCTCTCTAAAATCTTGAATGTATTGCTCTTCAATAAAGTCGTAAATCTCCCTTTGGTGTGAGTCCATAGGAACTTCAATAACATTTTCAATTACTTGAGGAAGTTGTAAATCTTCTTTTTTTATTCTGATGAAAAAGGGCGAGATATTATTTTTTAGTTCTTCCACTTTATTACTTTCTGCTATGCTATTTACAGTTAAATCTTGAAGATTTTGGTAGTGAAGACCTAAAATTTCTTTGTATTTATAAGGGTATATAAATTTGTATAAATTATAAATATCTTGATAACCGTTGGGAACAGGTGTTCCTGTCAAAATAACGCGCGAAATAGCTTCTTTAGAAATCTCTGTAACACTTCTTCCCCAAACTCCTTCGTGATTTTTAATACGATGAGCTTCATCAACCACAACCATTGTTCGATTGGTTTTTAGAAAGTCAGTAATACTGTTTTGTAAATTCGGAACTCCTCCGTGATAAATAAGTGTTACTTCTGCGGGATTTCCAGAATAAAGGTGCTCAAGTTTTTCATCTTTAGAAATAGTATTATCTCCTGACAATCTTTGAAAAGAAGTGCTGAAGCCAAAACAAGATTTATATTCATTTTCCCAAGGTGCAAATGATGACAATGGACCAATAACCAATAATTTATCAACTCTTTGTCTATGATCTTTAGGTAGATTTTTAAGATATGCATATGCACCATAAACTATAGACGTTTTTCCAGCACCAGGAACAGCAAAATTACAAGAGTTTTGAGCGAACGCCATATGAAAGGAAGAAAGCAATTGCAAAGGATATAAAGTTCTCACTAAATTCTTATCAATTGAATTTTTAAATTCAGTAAATTTTTCTACTAATTCTGGATTATCTTTGAATTCATTGTTTCTTATAGAATTTGCATTTTCTTCAAATTCAGCAAATAGTTTTTCCTCTCTATCAAAACTTTTTACAGCTTGTGCAACATTTTCTAATAGCTGTGTTTCTATACCGACTCGCGCTAATAAATTTTGAATTTCTTGAAGAACTTGAACTTGTGAGACTTCTTCGAAAGGAATTAATATATTATTTTCATCTTTCTTAAAGTTCAATCTATTTAATGAAATTGATAATCTTTTATTATTTAAAATATAGTCTGTTGAACCAGATAAAACATAGAATGAATTCTCTTCCTTGCATAAAATGTCTACTTGAATATTTCTCATTATTATTTAAATAAGTAATAACCAAGATTCTGAATTTTCTTCACTTTCTTTTTTGCATCATCTATTTCGTCTTCTGGGATTTTAGAAATATCAATTTTTTCTAATAAACCTACTATGTGTGATAAAACACGATTAGGGGAAGTTCTATTTAATGAATCAAAAACGTTATTTCCCAATTTTTCAACTAAATCTTGAACTTCTGGATTTGAAAAATTCTTATGTCCTTTATTTATAGAATCAAAAGAATCAATACTATTTTGAACACCTTTTCCAGGTTTGTCTGCAGCTCTGTTGTATTGTAATTTTTGATTGTGTTTACGTACATTTTCTTTAAAAGAATCTTTAACTTTTTCTTTATACTTTGTGTCTCTATCGTCAAGATGGGACTTTAAGTTTGGTGAATCGTAATTGATTTCGATTTCTTTAATTTCGTTTGTGCTATCAAAATGTTCCAAACTAAAACTTGACCAAATATTTTTATCGCCGAAAAAATGATTTTCTTTAAGACCGTGAGCTAAAAGCCTAAATTCTTTACCTTCATACTTAACACGGATATAATCGAATGCAATAGATTTTAATTCATCGACATCTAAATTTGAATATGCCCATCCAGCCTTTTTACTTTCACTATTGTAATAATTATTTATCCAATTAGTTAATGTTATGAATTGATCTTCACGACCATCTAACTGAGTATATATTCCATCGTAATCTAATGTCTGTAAATATTCATCCATTGTATCAATAACACCAAGATATTCTCTCACTTTAGATGTCTTTTCTCCCATCCAATCTGAAATTCTCTTAATAGCCTCATCTTCTCCAATTGTTGGCTTCAATTTGTCTAATATAGTTTTAGCTTTTAAATATTTTTCGATAGGGTTATAACCAAGCTTTTCATCTTCTCCCATTTGATAAGTTGTTTCCAACTTCTCAATTTCTATTGGGTTTTCTTCAAGAGTGACAGGTAAGATAATTGCTTTAAAATAGTCATATTCTGGAATACGATTTAGAAGCATTGCTCGCCTATTTCCATCTATAATAATTCCATCTTTTGTTATTATGCCAACTCTTTGTTGGCCGAATTTCGAAATGCTCGAAAGCGTTTTTTTATTTCTATCTTCTTTAGATTCCCATAATAATTGCTCAATTTTTGCCTTTCCTTCATCTGTCTCAACATCAATTGAATGCTTCTGTTTTTCTAAGGATTTTGTACGACTTAAAATTCTACCGTTAAATTTATTGTAAACCAAATATTCAAGTGGAATCTTATAGACAGCCATAGATTCTAATTTATCTTCCCACATTATTTCTTGCTTCAATAAATCTTTGTTGTCTTTATTTCTGTCTATAACTGATTGAATTTTGTCAATCCTAATTTTCTTGTTCATAAACTATTTACTATTTGCAGTTGAAGATATTTTGTTAATAGCATAAAGTGCTAATAATTGAGTCTTAGGGATTGTACTTTTTTCTTTAAAGATTTTTTTGTTTTTCTGTTCAAAGATTTCTGTTGATAAATCTGTTTTTTTTATGATTTCAGCTAATTTTTCAATTAACTCAGTTGGTTCCATCAAATTATCTATAGAATTTTGAACTTCATACATATATTGTAAGTCGGATTTAGAACCAATTAACTCAGAAAACCCATTGTTGATTATTTTAATAAATTGTTTTCCACCTTTAAATGTTTTTATTTCATCTTCTAATTTGTGATAATAATTGTTTTGAACATTTTGAATTGGAAAGCCTTCTCCTGTTCCATATTGAATTGAAGTAAACCATTTATTTTTAGTCTTGCTATTTTGATCTATCCTGTAATTTGATAGAGTCACAGTTAAATTACCATCTTTAATTGCGTGTCTTCTAAATCTTGATTTTTTATTTCTTTTAGGTTGATTCTCAAAAGAATTTTCCGAAAATGTATTTAAATTATAATCACTATTAATATTAGTTTCTAATTCTAAAACGTAATCTTTAAGTTGTGGTCTTTTTAGTTGATGTAAAAGTTCATTTGCAAATGCTCGACTAACAGAAGGACAAACTGCATTACCTACAAGTCGCCATTTGTTATTAGCAGAACCTATAAATTGATATGTATAAGGAAAGCCCATAATACTTGCTGCTTCTCTTACAGTAGGGTTTCTGAACTCACCGTTTCCTTTTCTATTATACTCGGATTTATAAATTATAGCCTCTCTTGAAGTTCCACTTTTTGTTGCTGTAACAGTTCTACTTGGATTATTTAGATTTTCAGGAAATGACATTCTTCCCATATAGGGATGATTAGTTTTGAGATATTTTGATTGTCTCCACTCACTCTTGTATAAACCTGTATCGTAAAATTGGTCTGTAAGATTTGATTGAGCTATTTTTATAGATGGATATATTGGATCTTGAATTTCTTTTTCAAATATTGTTGAGTTTGGTCTTGGAATTTTAGCAAGAAGGTTTTTTAAGCTTTTCCATTTTTCTAACCCAGACTTTTCATTTTTGGAATGTGTTGGTTTTGGTATGATTAGCTTATTTTTTTCTATATATTCTCCTGAAATAGCACGTTTACGTGATTGATAAGAACCATAATCAGCTGAATTTATTAATGGTTGGTTATCTTTTAATATTATAGCTTTCTTATTTGGGCTTAAGCGATTTTCTTTTGCCCATTTTGCCAAGCCTAAATCTTTGAATGTATAGTAATCAGCTAAATAATTTCTTGAGTTTGATACATTTTCCATATACCAAGCTTTTAACTGTGAATCTCTTTGAAATTTTTTCACAGCAACTATTCTCAGAAAGACTTTAGTTAAAGTAACACCCGATTCTTTGTCGGCTTTTCCAGAAATATTAGAGCTTGAAAATGAAACGCAAGGTGGACTTCCAATAATCACATCAGTATTGGGCAAATTATCTATTTCATCGATTGAATCTTTAAAATCTAAAATATTTTTTACAGATGATTCCGTTTTGAAATTATGATTAAACGTGTTTATCGCAGGTTGCCAATTATCATAACCTTGTATTATTTCATATCCTGCCTGTCGAAATCCTTCTGAGAATCCTCCAGCTCCACAAAAAAAGTCAATTACGGTTAGTTTTTTCAAGAAATTTAAGTTTTAACAAATTTAATAAATTATTCTAATTAAAGCGTTGGCAAGAAACAGCTCTTTTGTTTTTTTAGCGTTGGCTTATGTGTCGGCAAAAAAACCAAATGTACTGTTTATGCGGTTGGATTTTTTAGTTAAAATGTTTGTTTTTAGAACGATTTCCGCATTATGCACAACGTGTTTATATATGGTTTGTTGCGTGGTTTAAGCTACTAATTTAGTAAATAATTACTGAATGGAAAATTCTCAAGGGTTTTGGTAATTGGGCTAAAAGCGAGCAATAAAGTTTATACACTGTTGGCAAGTCGTTTTCACCATAAAACTTCACACGCAAGATAATTCCCAATTAATATACGCACTTTTATATTTTCAGTTGTTGATGTAACACAGTATTGATAAATTCCTTCTTGAACAACTGTCCAATTATCAATAGGAATTCCATTTGGAGTAATATACATATTTTGCATTGCTCGACTTCCAATTTCAAGTGATTGTTGTAATTCAGTTACTGAAAGAAATGAATTCTGCTCTTCTTCTGTCAAAGTATGAATTGGAACAAAACCTAAATGTTTTGGTTTTTCATATTGTCTATCACTATTTTCATATTTCACGTGTCCAAAAGCTAATTTCAAGATAACATTCTCAATTCTTTCTGGTTCAATTTTAAAATATGATTCTCCATTTTCATTTACAAAAGCATTGTCCAATCGAATTTTTAATTTTGTTTGTCGTTTTAAAGTTTTTACGATACTTTTATTTGATAATCCTTTCAAATTAGTTGTACCTGAAATTAAACATTCAATCAAACAAGCAAAATACTCTTCGTCTAATGAAAACCCGTTATTACATTTTAAACAACTTGGAACTACTGGAAGATTTTCAGGATAAGGTTTTCCAAGAAGAATTTTAGAAGGTACGTGGTCTCGTGTGTCTGGAAGTTTTCCGCAATAAGCACATTGATTTTCTAATCTAATATCACTAAATGTTTCTATATGTCTCAATTTTTAATTCAATTTCAGAATTTTTTTAAATGTTTGCCAACTATTGTTAAGCATTACTTTAATCCGCTTATAAATACAAACTGCATGGGTAATGCTTAGTTTTGGTAGGTTTTACATTTTTTTTGTTAAAGATATTTATTTACTTAGTAATAGCCAACTTTTTTTGGGTGTTGGGATTTGGAGGTTTTTTTAAGACCTTGCTACTGGGTTCAAGGGGACTTTGGAGTGTTAATAAGGTTTGAGTTATTAGTTTTGAGTTTAGTTCGTTTACTTTGCTCTTTTGTCTTTAGTTGGGATTTATTTTAAGGAATAATATTTTAGATTTATTATACTTTATTTGAATTTTGTTTTCTTTTATTTCATTTTCTTTTTTCCATTGATGAAAAAAGAAACAAAAAAATCTAGACTTACTATACTTCACTTGAATTCTACCTCCTATTCCACTATCGTGTCCAGACCGTTCCACTGCGCTTCACTCTTTGGACACTTGCCGTTTCATAGGACTTGAATTACTACGTAAACCATAGTATGTCAGGGGTTGGAGTTTAATTCTTTTGTTTTTTTGACTCTTTGGTTTTGTTTGGGGTAAATTTGAAGGAATAATAGTTTAGATTTATTATTTGTTTTGGGAGTTGTTTTTTCTTTATGTTCTTTTCCATTGACCCTTCGACTGTGCTCAGGATAAATTCCAAGAACCAAAAATCTAGACTTACTATACTTTACTCGAATTCTACGTCCTATTCCACTATCGCGTCCAGACCGTTCCACTGCGTTTCACTCTTTGGACACTTGCCGTTTCATAGGACTTGAATTGCTACGTAAACCATAGTATGTCGGGGTTTGGAGTTTAATTCTTTTTATTTATTGCCCATTTGTCTTTGCTTGGGATTAATTTTAAGGAATAATATTTTTTAATTTTATTTTCTTGGATTCAATGTTGTAACGGTTTTGTATAAGATTAGTTACGTTTTTTAAGCACTAAAGTTAGCAAATAAAACCTAATAGAAAATCCGCGAGGATTTTCGTAAGTAGGCTGAACTAACAATAAATTATATATGTTGTTGTGTGTAGTGTTTTTAATATCTAACTTTTATTTCAGTTCCATTTTTCATATTAAAGATTGATTTCAAAATTCTAGTTAGTTCTTTATGAATAAATTCAATTTCATTTTTTGTTTCAGATTTATACCATTTTGAGTAATTAGGTGAAATATTTCCTTCGTTATCTTTTTCATTCGGTTTTGAAAACTCAAGATTTAAAATTTCCTCAATTTTATTTTCAGAGTATTTTTTATTTTCATTGAGAAATTCATTACTCACAATTTCTGTGTAAAATTCCTTACTCTTAACAAAACCTTTGTATTGAATATAATAAGAGTCAAATTCAATAATTAAATATTCTAAATTCGGATTTTTCAATAATATTTCTGTGAAATCTTTCTCAAATTTTTCCTTTTCAGTTTCCCATTTATAGGTTTTTATTTTTTCAAAATTTCTCTTTTTAAGTAATGCTAAAATTCCGATTGTAACTATTAAAACTCCAATTATTATTTTCATTTTCTGTTCGTTTTTTGCATTACACACAACGTTGATGTATAAGCATTACTTTAATCCGCTTATAAGTACAAACTACACGGGTAATGCTTAGTTTTGGTAGGTTTTACATTTTTTTTGTTAAAGATATTTATTTACTAAGTAATAGCAAATTAATTGTTAAGGTTTTTGTGTTTGTTGTTGGGATTTGGTTGATGTTTTTTTCTTTTTTTATGTTCTTTTCCATTGACCCTTCGACTACGCTCAGGATAAATTCCAAGAACCAAAAATCTAGACTTACTATATCGCTATGCGAGTTACCTACAACCAAAATACATTTTGGTTTTGGTAGTTTGAATTCTACCTCCTATTCCACTATCGCGTCCAGACCGTTCCACTGCGTTGAGTTCCCCAATCAAGTTGAGGACAGGCTTTGGACACTTGCCGTTTCATAGGACTTGAATTGCTACGTAAACTATAGTATGTCGGGGTTTGGAGTTTAATTCTTTTGTTTTTTTCTATTGATAAAAGCAAAATATCTAGAAAATATATTCTTCTTTATGTTCTTTTCCATTGATGAAAAGAACCAAAAATCTAGACTTACTATACTTTACTCGAATTCTACGTCCTATTCCACTATCGCGTCCAGACCGTTCCACTGCGCTTCACTCTTTGGACATTTGCCGTTTCATAGGACTTGAATTGCTACGTAAACCATAGTATGTCGGGGGTTCTAGTTAAAAGCTTAATTCCTTTTCTTTTTATTTATTGCCCTTTTGTCTTTGTTTGGGATTAATTTTAAGGAATAATATTTTAGATTTGTTATTCGCTTTGGGAGCTAGTTGTAACGGTTTTGTGTAAAGAAAGTTGCGGGTTTTATTCACTAACTTTTCGGATTATAACTAATCCTTACATTTATAAAAATCATTTTCGTTTATGTACTAAAACCGCTATTTTTTATATACGTTTTTAGCCACAGGTTTTTTTATTCAGTTTTTAGATGTTGTTTGAAATAGACAAAATGGTATTCAACGGATTTTGACCAATATTCAGAGTTGTGTTCTCCGGGTTGAATTGAAAATCTTATCGGCAATTTTTTTGACAAAGCCAATTCCTTAATTTGTAAGGTGTTTGAGAGCAAAGGGTCGTCTCTACCACAATCAATAAAAAATCCTTTATTGAATTCCTTTTGGTTTTCAAGCAAAGACGAAATGCTAAACTTTTTCCAATCATTTTCTTTTGGGTTTCCCAATGTCATTTCCATATCTTTTGTCATTCGTTCGCTTTCAAAGAATTTTAAGCTGACTTTTTTGAAGTTTTCGTAATCAAATTCGAGAGCTCCGCTTGTTGAAGCAGCTGTATTGAAAAAGTCGGAATGTTTTATAAATAAACTCAAAGCTCCATAACCTCCCATACTTAAACCAGTTATAAAAATATTTTTGTTGTCAATATCGTATTTTTCCTCAATTTTGGGGACAAGTTCTTGAAAGAAGAAATCTTCGTATTGAAAGTCTTTTAAATTCGAACTGTTCAAATAATAGTTGACGTATCCTTCTGGACAAACCAAAATCATTTGATAATCTGTTGCCAATTTTTTCAAATCGGTTGTTTTAATCCATTGTTCATAATTTTCGCTGTATCCGTGAAGCATAAAAACTAAGGGATAACTTTTTGAAGATTGATAATTTGCAGGTTTTTGAACGAGAACAGGAACTTTTCTTTCCAATTTATCTGATTTTATGCTAAAAACTTTTTGAGCAAAAAGCGATTGTGTTAAAACCATAGAAATTGTAATTAAAACGATATTTTTCATTTTTTGTATTTTTGTCAAAGGTCTTAAAAAACTGTTTTTAAAACAATAACTAACAAAATTGTAAGCTATTAAAGTATTGATTATGAGAAAAATAAAATCGACAAATTATACCAATGAGCAATTTCTGTTTCAAGTTTGTGAGTTGAATTCTGCAATTGCAATGATAAGTGGTCGTTGGAAATCTCAAATTGTTTATTCCATTTCTCAAGGCAACAATAGATTCCATTTGATACAAAAAGAGTTGCCCAATATTTCGGAAACTGTTTTGGCAAGGCAATTAAAGGAATTGGAAACTCACGCCATTTTAGTAAAAAATGAGATTCCAAATACAGTTCCTGTCGGAATTGAGTATGTTTTAACCAATAAAGGTTTGGATTTAGTTCCTATTTTAGAAAGCCTTTGTGATTGGGGAAAATTGTATGCAAATGGCAAAGAGATTACTTCTCGCTCTATTTCATAAGTTTCCTTTTAGACCACGTTTTTTTTAACTTATGTCTAACGTGTTTGTGTAGGAAAAGTTGCGGATTTAAGCACAAAAATTAATAAATAATTACTGACAAAGAAAATCCGAGAGGATTTTCGTAAGTAGACTCTAACTAGCAATTAATTTTATACGGTGTTGTGGGTAGTTTTTATTCGTTCAACTATTTCGGCTGTCACTTTACTAAAATTAGAATTCACTTCATTTTTAAATTCACTATTAGCATTATTTCCGTCAATATTATTCGCTCCCCATTTATAAATTTCAATAACAATTGGAATTAATTCAATTCCTTTTTCTGTTAATGAATACAGATATGAGGATTTATTATTTTTATCAACTTCTTTTTTTATAATATCATTTTTAAGTAGGCGATTTAATCGGTCAGCAAGAATATTTGTTGATATTTTTTCGATTGTTACTAACTCATTAAAGTGTCTGTTGTCAAAGAAAATAAAATCTCTTAAAATTAGTAAAGTCCATTTATCTCCAAAAATGTCAAGTGATAAGCTAATTGGACAGTCCGACCTTCTTTCAATCTGTTTCATATGCAAATATATAAAAATGCACTTGTATAATAAAAGTTCTTTTGTATATTTGTACTTGTAATTTACAAGTGCTATTAATATTTTAAAATTATATTATGTCATACACAACAATGGTTTCGATTAATGGAACTAAACAAGAAGTATTCAATGCTATTTCACAACACGTCCAAAAATGGTGGGGAAATACAGATAATTCAGTATCTTCAGTTGGTGATGAATTCACTACAAGTTTTAATAGTACTTATTGGAAGTTTAGAATCTCCGAATTTGAACCAAATACAAAAATTGTATGGAAATGTGTTGAAGCTAAACATATTCACAACGGTTATGATGGAATTGAAAAAGAGTGGGAAGGAACTATTGTTGAATGGGTTTTGGAAGATAAAGGTCAAAATGCAACAATTCTAAATTTCGCACATAATGGATTAGTTCCCGAGTTAAACTGTTATGAGATTTGTTTTTCTGCTTGGGAAAGATTTGTAACTCAAAGTTTAAAGAGTTTTGTTGAAACTGGAACTGGAATGCCTCATCTTTCTTAAATTACCCACAACGTGTTGTGTATGATTAGTGGCGTGTTTAAGCACCTAATTTAACAAATAAAAACCGAATAGAAAATCCGCGAGGACTTTCGTAAGTAAGCCAGAAGTAAGCAATAAATTATATATGGTGTTGGCATTAGTTATTTTTTATTTCAGATTCTATATTTACCCATTTCACTTTCCAATTCTTTTCTAGGTGTTCTCCAGTTGTATAAAAAAGAAATTTGTTGTCAGGTGTAACATATGGATTTCCTTGTCCTTTGTTATTAATTTTGTCACTCAATTTTTTAGTGTCTATCCATTTGCCCTTTCCATTATTATAACTAATCATCAAGTCAAGTTCATTTCCAATTGAAGCAAAAATCAAATAATCTTCTTCTGGTGAAATATATGGCGTACATTTTCCGAATTTAGATTTTATTTTAATTCTTTCTGCGTCTACAAATTTTCCATTTACATTTTTTGAGTGATAAATATCCATTTCACTATAATCCAAATTACTTGTGTGAAAATATAAAGTTCCAGAATTGGCAATTATAGGATGTGAAACTAATTTGTTTCTCAAATTTGGAATGTCAACAAAAATTGGTTTAGTCCATTTTCCGTTAACTTTGTCAGATTTCCAAATATGCCAAGTTTGGGGAATTCCTTCAATATTAATTGGTCTTGTTGAACTGAAATAAAGAGAATTTCCGTTCGGTGAAAAACTCATTCCGTGTTCGGAATATTTACTGCTAAAAAATGCCTTTTTTGGTTCAGACCAATCTTCTTGATTTTTTTCTATTACGAAAACTTCAAATTTCTCAAAGTTTTTATCAGAAATAGTATAATAATATTCTTGTAAGTCAGGACTAAATATTCCTTTGTGAATAAGCTTGTTTTGAGGAATTAAATTTTGTTTAAACTCAACAGGTATATTGCTTGGGATTTCCTCGGTTAAAAATTTCATTTTAGTGTTTTCGGTTTCATTTCTACAACTCAAAAAGACAATTGTAAATAGTAAGATGATTTTGAGTTTGTTCATTTCTTTAATTAATGCCAACTTAAGGCTAAACCTAACTTTTTTAATTATTCATATACCTCTCCCCTTTTTAAGTTCAAGAATATAAAGCAATACAAATGTTGTTATTGGGTATTTACTTTAGTAATTTCTTGTAATAGCTTTATAATTTTAGCCTAAAGATAAGAAAAACTGACAATACCTCTGCTTAATCAATACAATTATAGGCTATAATAAATAACTTTTAAAAGTTAAGAAACGTAACGTTGATGTGTATGATTAGTGGCGTGTTTAAGCAATGAATTTACTAAATAAAACACGAACGGCGAAATTCCGAAGGAATTTCCCAAGTGAGCCAAAACTAGCAATAAAGTTTATACGGTGTTAGGCACAGTTTTTATATTTCAATATTAGTTTTTCAAAATTATATTTTTCAACTTCTAAATGTCCATAAATACCATATTTCTTCATAAAATTCCATTTAGCTTTCTTGTCAATTTTTATAGGTAATGTTTTTTCACTCAATGGATTAATTTGTTTTCCAGTTATTTTAAAAAAATCTTCTTCGTAAATTTCAAAGTTCAAGCAGGGAAATTTCCTATTTAAGTTATATTCAGTATCCCAAATATAAAGTACTTCGTTTTCATTCAGTTTAATAATATACATATCATTTTCGTCCTCATATTCTAGAGCAATTGCAATTACTGTACTTTCAATTTGACAAGTTTCAACAGTTCCTTTGTGAAGGAATGAATTCAGTAGATTTAAAAATTCTTTATGCTGCTTTTTCATTTTATAGACTTCGTAAGGTGTAAATACTATAAACGCAAAAGCAAAGACAGCTGATGTTCCCAAAAGAAAAGTCCAAAAACTATCTGGAATTATTGATGTAATGTAAGTCAAACTTATTCCTAAAGAACCAGCAATTAAATAATGGTAGAATTTTATTTTACCTCCTTTATTCTTTTCTGCTTTATTTTTCAGACTTTTTAAAATTCGCAGTTCATTGGAATGTAAAACTCTTGTATTATATTCAATTTTCATAGTTAAATTTCGGAGTTCTCACTAATTGTGCCTAACTAATGTCTATGCTTAATTTTTATCAAATTAAAACTAGCCTCCTATTTTACCCTAAATATAAAACAAATCTTAATGTAAAATAGCCCAATAACAAAAAAATTAAGGCAACAAACCACCAAGAACACAAGCAAATGGTTAAAAAAAGCCACAAATAAACCACCTTTCTATATGTTTTGCTCCAGTTTGCTTCGGGTCTTGTTCGGAAAAGCATCTATTTAAAAAAAATACACCCAACGCTCACCCGAAGGAAACCCGAACAAGACTCGAACAAAACCCCCTAAAATCAAGAAAAGTGGTTCAGGTAATGTCAAGTAGTGTCATTCAGTGTCAGGTGGGTTCATTGAGTGTCAAGTAATGTCAATTAACGCCAAGTAATGTCAATTAGCGTCAACTGGTGTCATGTGCTTGGTTTTTAGAAAAATAGCTTTTAGATTTGGAGCATATTAATTTTTAAAACCATTCAATTATGGCAACATTCGAAAAAGGAATCCTTGGTGGATTCTCTGGAAAAGTAGGTAACGTAGTAGGTTCTCGATGGCGAGGAAAAAACGTTATGCGTAGTTTACCTCAACGTGGTAAATACACTCCAACTACAAAACAAGAGGAACAACGTTTAAAGTTTAAAACCGTAATCTCGTTCTTGAGCCCTATTGTAGGCTAGAACTAGCCATTAATTTTACACTTTGTTGGTGGTAGTTATTTATCCTCTTAATTTCTTAATTTTAATTTTTGTTTTGGTTTTATATTCTTCATTCGGATTTAAATTAATTGCTTTCAAATAATTGAATATTGCTTTTTCAAAGTTTCCGTTCTTTTCATAGGCGTCTGCAAGACTATCAAAGGTGTTCCAAGATTTTGGAAATTCCTTTGTGTTCAATTCAAAAACACGGATTGCCTTTTTAGAATTATTAAGACCTAAAAGCCAAAAGTAACCGACATCATTTAAGTGTGCTTCAAAATTATTATTTTCAAAAATCGGATTGTTTTTAATTACCTGATAATTAGAACTAAAATCTTCATTTTCATAAGTTGCTCTCAACACCGTTTCAAATGCCAAATTATTGATGTCTAAAATATCTCTATCCACTAAACTTGCAATATGATTTACAATATTATCTATGTTATACCATTTAGTAAGTCCATTGGTTAAAAAGATTATACTCAAATTCTTTTCGGGGAAGATTCGGTAAGCTGTACATAAGGAACCTGAAAAACCATAAGACTCATAATTGTTTACCATAATCTTATCCCATCCATAAGTGAAACTTTTATTAGACTTTGTGAATGGAAAACTTTGCCACATTACATTCATTGATTCTTTGTCTAAGATTTCATCTTTAGTTAGCTTTTTATCCCAATTGATAAACTCGTCCAAAGTAATATTCAACCCATTTTTGGAGTGTGCATAACTGCCTTGCAAATAGGGATGGTCAATCATCAATGTCCCTTTTTCAAACGGAAAATAAGGAGTTACACGATTCAGTACTATATCTCTGGAATCAGAAGAGAAAAATGTATTTTTGCCAAAATTAAACTGATTTTTAAGAATATAATCAGCTAAAATTTCATCAGTTACGTTTTCGATTATCTTTTGAAGTATCCAAAAACCTGTTTGGTTATAATCATATTTTTCTCCAGGTTCAAACTTGAAGTCTTGCTTAAATACTTTATTCTTTGCCTGTTCTTCTGTTAAGTCTTTAAACTCTGAAGTTGGTGACATATCTGGAAGTCCTGACGAATGTGATAATAGATGTTTGATTTTTATGTGATTCCAACTAGCTGGTAAGTCAGATATGTATTTTGAAACAATATCATCAAGATTAATTTTTTCTTTTTCAATTAACTGAAATATCCCAACAGAGATAATCGGTTTTGTTAATGAGTAAACTCTAAAGATTGAATTGTCAGAAATAGGTACTTGATGTTCAATATTGGCATATCCAAAATTCTTCTTATATATTATTTCACCATTTTTTACTACAGCTATAGATACTCCTGGTATTCCTTGTCTTTTTATAAGGTGCTTTATATAGTCATTAATTTTCGAATCTATTTCGGACTTATTTTGACTAAAACAAATTAAATGTGATATAAATAAAATTGTGATAAATAATTGTTTCATTCTTATTTGCTTTTATTTAAAGACTGATTTAAAAATAGAATGTTGCAATGAATTTAGGTTAGTTTTAATTAGCACGAACGTAGTTGTGTTATGGAAAGTTGCGTGGTTTAGCACTTAACTTTACAAGTACACACCGAACTGAAAATCCGCAAGGATTTTAAGAAGCAGGCGAGAACAAGCAATTACTTATAGCCATTGTTGGTAGTAGTTTTATTTTCCCCAAATAGTTTAAAATCTAGTGAAAAGTAACCGCTACCACTTATTAGTAGACTAATATAACAAATTAAATAAATAAAACTTTTTTCCTGAAAAATAAAGTCTTTTCCACCATTGACTATCCACGTTGCTACAATCATTGTAATTATTAATGGAACGCAAATCCATCTTGTTAGAAGACCCAATACTAAAAAAAGGGAACAAAAAAATTCCGCAAATACTACTAAAGCTAAACTCGTCTCAGTTCCAATTCCTAAAGGGTCTGCAAATTCTGAGCTGATTTTACTAAAATTTATAAACCTTGGATATCCGTGTAGAAAAATCATTGAAATTGAAATACCAATTCTCAATACAAGTAAACTGAAACTTACTCTCTTTGAAGAACTAGTCACAACCGATTTTTTAAATAACTCTATTATTTCCATATTTTTAGTCTGTAAATTTTTGAAGTATTATATTTCTTGAACCTCTCAAAATGTTGTTATCAGCTTTGGTTAGTGTTGTAATATTGGAAAGTCCGCCATCTCTTTCTATCTTATCCAAATAAGATGCTACTCTTGGGTCATCCGAAAACCACAAGCCAGTTAGCCAATATTCAGGATATTCAGGGTGTTCAATAGTATAATGGATATGTGCAGGTTCTCCATCGTGAGTTTCATATGGTGCAGGACGTATAGTTTCAAATTCATACTTACCATTAGTATCTGTTTTCATCCAACCACGCAAATATCCGTGATATTTACCGTGTCCACTTTCATTCCCTTTTTTTGGATAAATTCCTTTGTTGTTTGTATGATACACGTAAACAATAACATCCTTAGCTGGAGTTTTACCATCTGGAAAATATACTGTTCCAGAAATAATAAGTTTTTCTCCAGGTTCGCTTTTTGGTGGAATTGTGGTTCTCCAGGATACATCTTTTGGGGCTTCGAATGCTCCGCTCCAACTGGGCTTATTCAAGTTTGAAAAGGGTGTTGTTATATTTTTGTTTTGCTTATTAGTCGATTGGGAACAAGCATTAAAAGAAAGTAGGAAAACTACAATACAAATCGTTAGTATGTGTTTTATAATAATCATTACATTAAATTTAGTTGACCTCAAAAGTCAAGAAAATTTAATGTAATAATTATAGAATTGGTGTTAAATAGGCTTAAACGAGTGATTTTATTGCTTAGTGGTTTAGCAAATTGTTCCAATTTGGACGATAATGTCTGCTCAATCTAACAGAATGTTGATTTGTTAGAATAGCATCGTAATCCCCATTTTTTCGAGAAGAAATTTCTTTAATATGGTTTTTATTGATAATTGCTGAACGGTGAACTCTAATAAAAGTATTCGGGTCTAATAAACTTTCAAGTTTTTTTAAACTCTCATCGTGTAGTAATTTCTGGTCTAATGAAAATATTGCTGTGTATGGTCTGTCTGTTTTAATGACTAAGACTTTTGATAAATCTAATTTTGTTATTCGAGTACCGTTTTTTACAGTTATAAATTTTTGTTCCATAACTTTGTTGTTTGGATTTTTTTTTCTGTTTAGGTAGTCTATAACAAAAGGAAGAAAAAAATAGACTAAGATTGTGATTTGTGATTGACTCGAAATAGCGTTTTTAAATATTGTTGAAAATCGATGTGGTATTTCATAAATTAGATTACTCCCTATAATAAATAGGGTACAAAAAAAAGAAATATGTAAAACAGTAAATACAAGACTAGATGTAAAAGCATAAAGTATTTTAGCTTTCTTTATTTTTGGCTGAACTCTTATTTTAGCATATTTAGCAAGTTTTATAAATGGAATAAAAAATAGCCAATAAGTATTATAAAGCATTGTGTCCGACCAATAAAACCCAGTCGATTTAAATCTTGAAAAAAGATAGTCCTGAAAAATTGCTAGTCCATATATCAAAAAACAAAACAAGATTATTGTTCTTAAATTTGTATTTAATAATTTTCTATTCAATCTACTAAGTTTTGGTGTTCTGATTGTCATTTTTCAAATTACTACCAATTATAGTATAAGCATAACTTTTATCAGTTTATAAATACAAACTATATGGGTAATGCTTAGCTTTGGTAGCTTTTAGATTTTTTTTAAAGATATTAATATACTAAGTAATAGCAAATTAATTGTTAAGGTTTTTGTGTTGGGTTCAGAGTTCAAAGTTCAAAGTTTAAAGTTTTGAGTTTGGAAAGTTTCTGAGTTGCAAAGTTGCAAATTTTGGAGTTTATAATTCTAAGTTTAGCTTTCAAAGTTTAGCTCTTTTCTTTTTTCCATTGATGACCCTTCGACTGCGCTCAGGATTGAGAAACAAAAAAATCTAGACTTACTATTCGCTACGCGAGTTACCTACAACCAAAATACATTTTGGTTTTGATAGTTTGCTTTTTTATGTTCTTTTCCATTGACCCTTCGACTACGCTCAGGATAAATTCCAAGAACCAAAAATCTAGACTTACTATACTTCACTTGAATTCTACCTCCTATTCCACTATCGCGTCTAGACGTTATTGAAGCTGAATTAAGATAACAGCGTGTGCAGGTACTTTGAGTGCCAATACTTCATTTTTTATTTTTCCAATCTTAAAATCTGATATAAAAACCTTCTCCTTTTCGCCGAAGTGGTTATAATCAGTAATTTCTTTACCTGTTACTATTTTCCCTTTTACTGATTTAAAATCCCTTCCTAGCTGCAAATCCATTGGAATTGCTTTATTAGGATTGGCATTTGTTATGGTTATACTTGTTACGCCATTTTTCTGCGAAGCAGACGCGGTTAAAGCCGGAATAACCTCGCCATTGTACTCATAGTTTTCAGTTTCAAGATTTATAGGAATAAGATTGGCATCTTGGTGAACATTGTACATTTTAAATATTTGGTAAGTAGGGGTTTTGACCATTTCTTGGTCTTTAGTTAAAATAACCGACTGCAATACGTTTACAATCTGGGCAATATTTGCCATACTGATACGATCAGCATGATTGTTAAAAATATTCAGGTTAATACCAGCAACTAAAGCATCTCGAACTGTATTCTGCTGTTGTAAAAAGCCTTCTTTGGTTCCGGGTAATTTGTCGTACCAAGTACCCCATTCATCAACAATTAATTTCATCTTCCCTTCTGGATCGTATTTATCCATAACAGCAAGATGTTGTTTTATATAATCTTCAATATACATAGTATTGCGCAATGTAGAAAACCACATTTCTTCTTCAAAATTGGTTGATGAGCCTTTTTCACTCCAATTGGCTGTTGGTAATGTATAATAGTGCATAGATACTCCCTGAGCAAGGTGGTTTTTACCTTTTAACCCTTCAAGAATGGTCTCCGTCCATACAACATCATTTCCAGAAGGGCCACATATAACTTTCTGAAAATCGTTTCCACGTATGTATGAAGAGTAGTTTCTAAAAAGGTTTGCATAATAATCAGGAGCCATATCACCACCACACCCCCAGTTTTCATTTCCTATACCCCAAAATTTTACATCCCACGGTTTTTCACGTCCATTTTTTTTACGCAATTCAGTCATTGGGCTTTGATTGCTAGATGTAACATACTCTACCCATTCAACAGCTTCTTGTACAGTACCTGTACCGACATTAATACTTAAATAGGGTTCAATACCTGTTAATTCGCAAAAGTCTAAAAACTCGTGTGTACCAAAGCTGTTATCTTCAGTAACGCCTCCCCAAAATACATTAACTATAGAAGGGCGATCTTCTTTAGGTCCAATACCGTCTTTCCAATGATAAGTGTCGGCAAAACAACCTCCAGGCCAGCGTAATACCGGTACTTTTAATTCTTTAATAGCTTCAACAACATCTTTTCTATACCCTTTAATATTTGGGATATCCGAATCTTCACCAACATAAATCCCTTCATAGATACAGGTTCCCAGATGCTCAGAAAAGTGCCCATAAATTTCTTTACTAATTTTAATATTTGATGAATCAATATCCAACTTAAGATTATTTTGAGCGAACAAATTTACTGTCAATAAAAGGCTAATAATCAAAAACTTTGTTTTCATTTTTTTATTATTTGATATATTGTTTTAAATTCTATTGCATACAACTATAATATAAGCATCACTTTTATCAGTTTATATATACAAACTACAAGGGTAATGCTTCTATTTTACTTTTTTTGTTAAAGATATTAATATACTAAGTTATAGCAAATTTATTGTTAAGGTTTTTGTGTAGGTTATTGGGGTTTGAATAATGGTTTTTCTTTTGACTCTTTATTTTTTCAAATGTCATTCAACTACTTTATATAAAATCGGTTGTGCACCAACATTATTAGCATAAAAATTGTCGAGGACATATTTCTTAAATGTCTTTTTGAAAATTAAATCTGGTAAAATGTCTATATACTTATCCCATCTACAATGATTAACTATTGAATATGTCGTTATGTTTTCATTTAAAGGATATAATAAAGTCGAATTATCTAATTCAGTTTCCTTTTCAAACCAACCCGCTGTGTATTCCCAAACCTTTAAGTTTTGTTCTGTATTTTCTGCTGAAAAATAATTAAAAAGAAATACCCCTTGCTTTTTATGATTTACACTTCCAATTCTTTTTATATTTAAAGCTGTCATTACTTGAAAATAACTTGACACTTTCTCTATTTCACATAACATCATTTTGTAGGTGCTATGGCTTTTAATTTCTGAGCATATTTTTTCTGAAGAAGCCTCAATTAAAATAACAAAATCAAATTTTGCCAAATGTATTTTATTTAAATTCTCTTTTACATATTCTCCCATTCCTGGTGGAATTATTGTAGCCTTAAAAAGGCTGATTTCAATTACACCACTAATTTGGTTTAACTCTTTACACCAATTTTTACATTGCTTTATGAGCTTTTTCTTTTTATAACTCGTTGTTATGAAAAATGGTGTAAAATTTTTATCAATTTCTGAAGCTATGTGAATATAGTTTGATTTTGTAGGTTTTATTAGAGAAACCTTATCGTAATTCAGCTGTTTGTTTACTATTTTTAAATTATTGTTTTCTGTCATTTGTTATCGTTTTTAAATACTCTAACAAATTTACAATGTGATTTTTCTACTTCTTTTAACAAATGATAAAAACGTTATTTATTTGCTCTAATTCTACTTAAAGAAACCTGTGTAATTCCTAAATAACTTGCTAAATCTCCTAAACTTATTCTTGGCAGTATATGAGAATTTTTTGAAATAAAATTCTCATATCTTTTTTTTGCATCTTCTTCAAGAATTTCACTTATACGTTCCATCATATTTAGATTGGCAATTGTCATAAATTTCCGAAAAAAAGTTTCTAATGAATGATGTTTTAAACATAGTTGCTCGAACTTATAAAAAGGTAAGGAATAATATTCTGTGTTTTCAATAGCAATTATTTCATATTTTGAATGTTGTTTAGAGGTATAACTTTCTATATCAGCAAACAATATATTCTCCGCAAAAAAACGCATTATAAATTCTTTTCCATCTCCATTAAAACAGAATTTTACAATTCCTTTTTTAATAAAAAATAATTCATTCGAATGTGAATTAACATTCAATAGAAAATCATTTTTATTTACCTTTTTAAATTTTACAATTGAATCTAAATCAATTATGCAGTCATTATCAAGAGGTGATACTTTTTTACAAAAATTAATAAATTCTATCATTTTATGGTGTGAGTAGTAATTGTGGCTAACTATTGTTAAAGCATCACTTTTATACATTTCTAAGTACAAAATACAAGGATAATGCTTCTATTTTACTTTTTTTGTTAAAGATATTAATATACTAAAGAATAGCACATTATTGTATGCTAGTTTTTCTATTTTAAAACACCCTATTATTCTTAATACATTTTGTTTTCGTTGGCAGAGTTTTTTGGTATTTGCTGAATGGCGTCCCAATGCTCTACAATTTTTCCATTAATATCAAATCTAAAAAAATCCATTGTCACATATTCGTCATTATCAGGCCAAATTTGATGCGTATGTAAAGCCACTAAATCATTTTCTGAAATCACGCGCACGAATTCGATTGTTTTATTTGGGTATTGAGTTTGCATTCGCTCAAAATATTCTATAAAACCTTCAATTCCATTTTCCACGTCAGTATTATGCTGGATATATTTCGATCCGACATATAATTCCGTTGCTTTTCTTGGATTACCTTCGTAAGCCATTTTGTAAAAGTCGACAGCATTCTTTTTTAGATTTTCATTCATTCTGCTTGTTTTTTTCAGTTTGCTTACAACGTCTTTGTATAGAAAAAGTTGCAGATTTAAATATTAAAGTTAGTATATAAAACACAAACCAAGAAAAATCCGCGAGGACTTTTGTAAGTAGGCTCTAACTAGCAATTAATTTTACACGGTTTGTAAGGCGTAATTTTTTATAATAAATTGTTCTTTAAAGCCTAATTTTAAATATAATCCTTTTCCCATATTAGATGATTGTAATGTGATGTAATCACTATTCGCTTCTATAGATTGATTTATTAAAAGTTTCATTATTTGTTCTGCGTAACCTTTTCTTCTTTGTTGTGGTATAATACCAAGAGCATGAATACCAGCTACTTTATTTGTTGTATGTAAAATGGTTGTTCCGACAGCTTCATCTTTGTCATAAGCAATATAGAAGTTAGTATTTCTATTTGGAGTTTTTAATAATATTGGATTTATATAATACCCAAAAGATTTAGAAAAAAGGATAGACCATTGTTGAGCTTCTTTTTCGTTAGACACTTCTTTAAGATTTAAAGTGTTTAATTCAGTAATTAAATCAGGTGTTTTTAATGACATTCCTATTTGTTCAAACTTAAGATGAAATCCATATTGCTCAAGTATTTCAAAAGAATTACTATTGTAAATATTCCAATAAGGTATAGTTAAATTTGTAGAACACGTTATTATTTTTTCTTTAGCTAATGTTATAATGTCTTTGTTTATTTCTTGATGAAACCATAGCCTATTTGGCCATTCAGAATTTTTAATTAAACTATAATCAAAATTCATTTCACTAAAATATGAGTCGAATGGTTCGTTTATTGTTTGCCATAGCGAAGTCAAGTTTTCAATATTTGATTTTATACTGTTCATTTTATATTAATTAATATGATTCCTAGTATCATTGATACTATTCCTATTGTTTTTTTTAAGTTTATTGGTTCTAAAGGTAAATTTAACCAACCAAAATTTCCTGCAATCACAGCAAAAATTAATTGACCACAAAGTCCAATAGAAATCATTGTAGAAATTCCAAGTTTAGGGATAGTGTAATAGTACAAACTTATTCCGATAACACTAAAAAAACCACCGGTAAACCATAGGTAGAAAGGAACTTCCTTTATTTGTATTAATGTAGGTAGCGATTTAAAATTTAAAAATACAAATACTAAGGCAAATAAAGTGCTGCTAAAAAATGCAATTAAACTTGCTAATAAAGGGTTTCTTAACAAAACACCCAATTGCGCATTTAAACCTCCTTGCATTGCTAAAAATATACCACCAACAAATGCTAATACTAATAACCCATAATTATTCATATATTTAAAGATTTCTTAATTCAAATAAGGATTCAGTAGATTTTCTTACTTTCTTAGCGTACCTAGTAGAATCATTAGCAGAACGATAACCAATAGTTGCAATAACAGCACTATTTAAACCCTGCTCATCAAGATTTAATATCTTATTGTATTCCTTAGCATCAAAGCCTTCCATAGGGCAGGCATCTATTTTAAGTTCTGCACAAGCATTTAGTAAATTACCTAAAGCAAGATAAGTTTGATTAGAAGTCCATTTATCTTTTTCTATTTGAGACTTATTATTGATATCTGCTTTAATAAATTCAGAATAACCTTTATAGTCAAGAATATCAACTTTTTCTATTTGAGATTTTAAGGCAAAGTATTCTTCTATATGTTTTTCTGTAACGACTGAATAATTGCAAAAGACAATTAAATGAGAAGCCTCCGTTATTTGACTTTGTCCGTAAGAAGCTGCTTTTAATTTTTCTCTTAGTGCTTTACTTTCAATAATAAGTACTTTATACAATTGAAGTCCGTAAGATGATGGTGATAATTGAATAGCTTTTTTTATTAACTCTAAGTTTTCTGAAGAAACTTTTTTAGAAGAATCAAATTTTTTAGTAGCATGTCTCCACTCTAAGTTTTTTATAAAATTCATAATATCTTTTTATGTTAATTAATAGTTCAAAGATAAAATGAGCGATAAAGTTATGACTTTACATATGTTGATTAAGGAATTTTATTTTAGGGTTTTCCTAATTCTACTTAATTGTGTAGGTGTAATTCCTAAATGAGATGCTATATGTAACTTTTGTATTCTTTGGTCAATGTTTGGGTGCTTTTTTAATAATTTAAGATATCTTTCTGTGGCATTTTCCATTACTAAAGAAACTTCTCTTTGTTCTTTTTCTATAACCCAATTATTTTCTAAATAAGCGATATAGAAGTTTTTTAAGTCGATATTTTGCTCAATTAACTGCCTGTATTTTTTATAATTAAGATTGATTAGAATAGTTTCTTCCAAAGCTTCCAATGTGAAGCTTGAAGGAGAGTTTAATAAATATGAAACTGTTGAACCCGCAAAATCTGTTTCAAGAAAAATATTTTTATTGTAGATGTTTCCATCATAATCAGTTACAAATGCTCTTAAAGCGCCTTCACAGATAAAATGTATATTTTTTGCAATTTGTCCATTCCTTAGTAAAATTTCGTCTTTTTCTAATTTCTGAAATGTGAGTATAGATTCAATTAATGCCCAAGATTGATCTGATATTGGGGCATAGCTTTCAAACTTTAGTTTTAATTCTGAAATGTACTTTTCTTTTGTCAATCGTCAGTTTTTTTCTTATGTCTTACAACTATTGTATAAGCATCACTTTTATACATTTCTAAGTACAAACTACAAGGATAATACTTCTATTTTACTTTTTTTGTTAAAGATATTAATATACTAAAGATTAGCAAATTAATTATTAAGGTTTACCTATACTTCACTTAAATTCTACCTCCTATTCCACCTATCGCGTCCAGACCGTTTCACTCTTTTAATACTTGCCTTTAATAGAACTTAAATTGCTCCGTAAACTATAATGCGTTGTGATAGTTTATCTATTTTGGTTTTATTTAGGGTTTTAAAGGTGTTTCTAAATGATTTGTTGCGGGTTTGTTAACGAGGATTTTTCGAAGTTAAATCAGATACAGACAAACATAAAATTACATATGATTCAGCACTAAACCACAATTATTTTTATACAGCTTAAGTTAGCAACTATTGATTTATCTTATATTTAAGTATAATTCACGTCTAAGACCTCCTTCATTAAAGAGCGCTCTCATTCTTTCTTTTTGCCCTTTAGTAAACATATACATGGCATCGTCTGCTACATAGTCCATAAAATTCATAAACATATCATTGCTACCGCATGATACTTTTGGATATGTTGGTCGTTGCCCGAGGTAAGATTCAAATTGAGTTGGTGTATCATCTACAAGATCAGATGAATCGCAGTTTCGTTCACCAGCAAAAATGTGCCTCAGATTTAACCAGTGTCCAATTTCATGTGTGGCCGTTCTTCCATACTCATGATTAATGGCTAATGGTTCTAAAGTTCCAAATACTCTTGGATCCATGACTACTCCATCTATTCTGATATCAGATCCAGGTGGATTAGCATAACCAGGTAATGCTAAATTCCCAAAACGATCTGAATAATCAGCAATCCAGATGTTTAAATATTTATCATTGGGCCAAGCATCTTGCCCACCTTTGTTCGTAAAATAGAGCTTACGATCTTCAATTGCTCCATTTTCTTCTTGTCCGTCACTAGCTAATACTGTGCTTTCTGTTCTAATAATTCCAGTTGTTGGGTTTCCATTGGGGTCGACTGTTGCTAGCCGAAACTGAATACCTACATCAGCGACTAGATGCTTGAATTCATCAGGTGTATTTATGTGATCTGGATTTAATTTTCTAAAGTCTTGATTCAAAACGTCTATTTGAGAAAATATTTTTTCATCGCTAATAAGAAATGGATCTGGAGTATAATTAATTACATGAACTACGATTGGAATCGTAATTATCTCATTTATAGGCACTGTTGGTGTAACTTCAAATGGGATATCATTTTCTTTAGTACAAGATGCAATTAACATTAAAACTAGAAGTGCTACTAAATTTTTATTCATAAAATAATTCTGGATAACATTCTTTAAATTAACAAGAAACAAATAATGTTTCGCACCTTGTTTTTGGTAGCAAATATATTTAATCTTCTAAATAAAAAATTACTAAGAATTAAGTATTTTTTTAAGAAGTGTTAACAACAGTTAATTTGTCAAATTACCATTTATATATGTTTTTAAGCATTTAATAGTACTCAACTTATCAATTTGAATTGTTAAAGGATTTTTGTTTAAAATAATAAAATCGGCATATTTTCCTTTTTCTAGAGAGCCAATTTTGTCTTCCATATTTATCTGCCAGGCGGCATATGTTGTTAATGATTTAATGGCTTCTAAAACTGCTACACGTTCATTGTTACCTAAAACATCTCCTGAAGATGTTTTGCGTTCAACAGCTGTTTGTATTAATCTAAACGGATTGCTTATAAACATAGGTTGATCTGCATGAATAGAGTATTTAATTTCACTTTCTTTTACAGAGCCTAATGGTAATATATTTTCTGCTCGTTCTTCTCCTAATAAACTGTTTTTTAAAGCATCACCATAGTAATATAAATGATTGATATGAAAACTCGGGGTAATATTCAGCTTTTTCATTCTACCTATATTGCTCTTTTGTAAAAGTAAACAGTGTTCCAGTCGATGTCTTGATTTTGTGAAATCAATAACTTTGTCAAGTTCTTCAAAAACATCTATAACTTCATTCGTTGCAGCATCACCTTGTGTGTGAATTGCTATTTGCCAATCTTTATTATGATATTCTTTTATAAAGTTTTTTAATTTATTTTTTTCGATTAAAGCTTCTCCTTTATGATTTTTGGGAATATGTAATTTCTGAGTTGTAAATGCTGTATTTAAATAGTCTTTATTTAAATACATTGAGCCAATATACGGAGAGCCATCGTACCAATGTTTGATACCAATAATATCATAAAAATCATTTTTTTCTTTATTGTTGATAGGCATTAAATGTGCCATATCATGACGCATATACATAAAATGCCTTGGATTTTGTTGTCTTTTGGGTAAAAAGCCAAGTTTTTCTAATAAACTACCGAATAAGCTGGGGTTTTCATTAGATAGATGTTTAAAAAGCATTAACGGTTTTTTATCTTGAATCGTAATTCCTGCAGATACTATTGTTGTATTGCCATTTTTAGCATAATTAGACATTGTTTTTACAGCTGCATTACTTAATACTTTTGGTGTTAAAACCTCAGATTTTAAAATATCAAAAAAAGGTTTTATAGCTAGTTGTTCTACAATAGTACCATTGAGTTCACCATTTTTATCTTTACCATAATAACTGTGGTTAGAAGGATTAGGGGTAGCTTTATGTATACCTACCATTTCAAAAGCTTTAGAATTTGCCCAATAATTATGTAAACTTTGACTAAAGAAAAGCACTGGGTTATCTGGAGCAATTCTATCTAAATATTCGATAGAAGGAGGAATTAAGTCATTTACTAATATTGGGTCAAGGCCTTTGCAAATAATCCATTCTCCTTTATTTGTTTCTTCTACAATGCTTTTAAATTCATTCCAAACAGCTTTGTTTGTGCTAAATTTAAATCCAGATAAATCATGCATTTTTGATAAAAACATACTAATAGAAAAATGAGTATGTGGATCAATAAATCCAGGTAGTACAGTAGCACCATTTAGGTCTATGATGGTTGCTTTAGTAGAAATGCTTTTTTCTACCTGATTATTTGTTCCTATTTCTATTATTTTTCCATCAGCAACATACATAGCTTCAACTAAAGGTTGTTGCTCATTTAGCGTTATTATATTACCTTTTTATATATTGTTGGAGCCGTTTTTTGAAAATCTTGCTTAAGGTAGAGATATGAAACAGCTAAAAGAAATATAAAAAACAATAGCCATTTTAAGAGTTTACTCATAGTTTTACTTTATTGTAAAAAACGTTGTTGTATAAGAAAAGTTGTGTTGTTTAAGTAATGAATTTACTAAATAAAACACAGATAGAAAGCCCGCGAGGACTTTCGTAAGTAGGCTATAACTAGCAATAAATTATATACGATTTTGTAGCCAGTTATTTAATTCCAAATTTCATTCGATTCTGTTAAAATGACAGGATATTTATCAGTTACTAGTATTGTTTGTTCGTGTTGAGTTACATATCCACCTTTATTTCCCACTAAAGTCCAACCGTCATTCAATTCTACAGCAACAGTTGAATTTGTTGAAATAAAAGTTTCTATTGCTACTGTCGTGTTTTTTCTGAATCTTTCCCTGTTACTTTTCACTCTGTAGTTTAAAATATTTTCAGGCTCTTCGTGTAAACTTCTACCGACTCCGTGACCAGCCAAGTTTTTAATAACTTTAAATCCTGACTTTTTTGCTTCAGTTTCTATTAAATATCCTATTTCAGAAATTTTGACTCCACCTTTTATATTGTTTATAGCTTTACGTAATATATTTTTAGAAGCATCAACAAGCGGTTGGTGGTTATGAATGTCTTTTCCAAGAACAAAAGAGCCACCATTGTCAGACCAAAATCCGTTAAGTTCAGCAGAAACATCAATATTAATTAAATCTCCTTCTTTTAATATTTTTTTATTTGATGGTATTCCGTGTGCAGCTTCTTTATTTACACTTATACAAGAATAGCCAGGAAAACCATAAGTTTTATACGGTGCAGATTTAGCACCATAACTCTTTAAAATTTGACCACCATATTCATCTAGTTCTTTAGTCGACATTCCAATTTTAGCATATTCCCTCATTAATTTTAATGTAGTTCCAACAACTTCACTAATTTTTTTCATTCCGATTAATTCAGATTCTTTTGTTATTGACATTTCGTTTTATTTAATTAGCTACCGTGTTTGTGTATGATTAGTGGTGTGTTTAAGCACCTAATTTAGCAAATAAAAACCGAATAGAAAATCCGCTAGGATTTTCGTAAGTAGGCTAGAAACAAGCAATTAATTTTACACATTGTTAGCCAACGTATTTTTTGATTATCATTGCCGAACAATGACCACCAAAACCAAAACTGTTGCTTAACGCATAATTAACTTTTTTCGAAGACGTTTCTCCTAATGACAGGTTTAATTCCTTCGGTATGTTTTTATCAATTTCGGTTGTGTTAACAGTTGGTGGAATTAAATCTGTCTTCACGGATAAACAAGTTGATATTGCTTCTATAGCACCTGTTCCGCCTAGTAAATGTCCGGTCATAGATTTAGACGCACTAATTTGTACTTTTTCAATACTTGATTTAAACAGTCTTTCGATTGCTTTAATCTCAGATAAATCCCCTAAACCAGTTGATGTTGCGTGTGCGTTTATATAATCAATTTCATTTGGTGTTATTTTGGCTTCTTTTATTCCGTTTTCCATTGCTAAATATGCTCCTAATCCTTCGGGATGTGTTCCGGTTATATGATAAGCATCTGAACTTTCTCCTCCACCAATAATTTCCGCATAAATATTAGCATTTCTTTTCAATGCCGAATCAAGACTTTCAATAATCAAAGCTCCTGCACCTTCTCCAACAACAAAGCCATCTCTGTTTGTGTCGAATGGTTTTGAAGCGGAACTAAAATTTTCATTGTTGGTGGACATTGCTTTCATAGCATTAAATCCTCCAATCGAAGATTCTGTAATAGGTGCTTCTGAACCACCCGCGATAATAATATCTGCTTTTCCTAACCTGATATAATTAAAGGATTGAATAATGCTTTGTGTTGATGAAGCACAAGCGGTAACAGGGCAATAATTGACACCTCTTAACCCATTGTTTATTGATATTATACCAGCCAAACCATTGGATATTATTTTAGGTATAAAAAACGGATTAAAACGAGGGTTGAAATTCCCATTTGTATAATCAATTATTTCCTTTTCAAAGGTTTCAAAGCCACCAATGCCACTCGAAAAAATCACACCAATTCTATTAGTGTCCAATTTCGAAAAATCGAGATTAGCATCTTTGATGGCTTCTTCTGCTGAGATTAATCCATATTGACTAAACCTATCAAGTTTTCTACCTTCCTTACGGTCAAAATAATCTAAAGCGTCATAGTCTTTTATTTCACAAGCGAATTGTGTTTTGAATTTGCTTGCATCAAAACGTGTTATTTTATTTGCACCAGAAATTCCTTTCAATAGATTTTCCCAATACTGTTTTACATTTTTTCCAATAGGTGTAATTGCTCCTAGTCCTGTTATTACTACTCTTTTCATATTTATATATCTGTATCATATACCTTACGGTATATGAGTGATTAAATTTTTTTACTTCTGTTTTAATTGTATAATTTCTGTTTCTAGATGTTCTATGTTATTTAATAATATCTCTGGTTTATTCAATGTTTTTGCTAATAAAATGCTACCCTCAATTATAGCAATCATTCGATACGAAAATAGGTCGATATCTATTTCTTTTAGTTCGTTTTTATTAACTCCTTCAATTAAGATTGATACAATTTTTTTGTGCCAATTATGAATTGTTTTTACAACTTCTTTTTTTAATAATTCATTTCCATCATCAGTATCAACAGCAGTATTTAATATTGCACAACCTCCATTCTTAAAAATTGGTTTAAATGATGTTTTATAATGATTTAGAAATGTAATTAATTTATTTACTGAATTATCTTCTTTCTCTATTTTGTCAATTATTTGACGAGTCTGAAATTTATAATTGAATTTAAAAGCTTCTAAAGCGACTTCGTTTTTATCTTTGAAATTGCCATAAATACTACCCTTTGTCAATCCAGTAGCATTAGTCAAATCGGATAAATACGTTCCTGTATATCCCTTTTTATTGAATATAGAAGCAGTTTTTTCAATTATTAATTGTCTAGTTTTTTCCGACCTTACCATTTTACAAATATACTCTACGGTATATGAGTTTCCAAATTTTTGTATTGATTTTGATTTTTTTCTATGATTTTCATTGGTTGATTGGATATGTTGGCTGACTATTAAGCATAACTTTTATCAGTTAATAAATACAAACTACAAGAGTAATGCTTAGCTTTAGTACGTTTTATATTTTTTTTATTTAAGATATCAATATACAAAGAAATAGTAAATCAATTGTTAAGGTTTACTATACTTCACTTAAATTCTCCCCCCTATTCTACTATCGCATCCAGACCGTTTCAATCTTTGTACACTTACCATTTCTTAGGATTTGAATTGCTACGAAAACTATAAAATGTAGTTGTGGTAGTTTAATTATTATGGTGATTATTTTGGGGTTTTGAACATATTTATATGTGAAAATATATGGGGTAAATGCACTTATATGTAAATAAATATATTGTTAAATAAAAGGAATAGCGGTTCAAGTGTAAACTTAAACCGCTATTCCTTTTATACATTGTCGTATGTAGTTTTAAATCAGCTTATGTAATTTAAAAACCATTAATTTCTCATTAATTCCTGGCAAGTATAGGTGCTTTTTTACTTCGTCCCCAAGCAATAAAAAGTGCAAGTCCTAGTAAAATCACATTCATTCCTATTGCAGAAAACTCTCCTCTATACGCATGAAATCCACTAGCTAATACCATAACCAAGGCTAATCCAAGAGCTGCCAATATCGTTAAATTAGGTTTCCATCTAAAAATAGAAGGGATTAATAATCCTAAACCACCCAAAAGTTCACTAATTCCTATAAATTTAACTAATGCAAGCGGAGTATTTGCTACCCATGGAAGAGCTTCTGTAAGTGCTTCAACAGGTTGTGTCGCTTTCATTAATCCAGCCATAATAAACATAATTGCTAGTAATCCTTGCGCAATCCATAAACCGATATTGACTACTTTGTTATTTTTCATTATTCGTTATTTTAAAATTGTTATACAGTTCAAATTTCGTCCTTATTTAGAGGCCAAGCATTGATGTACATCAAGAAATGACATTAACCTTTTGATTAAACTTTGTATATGGTAAAGAATGCCCGAATTCTAAACTTGCGTCATAAATTGATCTAAATAACTTGGTGTTCTAGATGTTATATCTACAAATTACTCTAGTCACCAACTTAAGCTGCTAACCATTCCTTCAAAGTAATTTTTGATTTTCCGAGTAAGCGTTCTGTATTCACTGGACTTCCTGCTTCTTTTGTTTTTTCAAAATACTCAAACATAGGAATAATCTCTTTTAATTTTTTATTACCAGATACAAAGGCGATTGTTTTTAGCATCCAAAATGGTGCATTGGCAACCTTTTTAATAGTAGGGTGCTTTACTTTAATATATTGCTCCAATGCTTCATTTATTGTCAAACCTTCAGGACCATAAGTGCTGAATTCTTTATTTAAGCATTCTGATTTTTGATAGGCACTGGCTAAATGCTCACCAAAGTCTTTCGAAGCAATCCATCTTATTTTAAGTGGTTGCTTACCCATAACATTGGCTTTGCCGTCTTGTATCATTAATGCCAAAGACTCCATAAACCAAGTAGGTCTAAAAATCATATAAGCAATGCCACTTTCTTTAATCAATTGTTCTGATTTGTATTTGGCATATATAAATGACAACTTTGAGCAGTTTTCTTTACATACAGTAGCTCCACTCACATAACTAATAAGTTTTATCTGTTGTTTTTGGGCTGCTTGTACAATTTTCTGTACAGCAACTAACTCGTCTAATTGCGATAAGGTTATGTGTATGGCATCACAATCTTTAATTGCCAATGCCAAGTCCTTATCATTAAATACGTTTCCTTTTACCGTGTCGTGATTCGGGTAGTTAGCTGCCTTTACGCTTCGAGAAAAGAGTTTAAGTTGAAAACCTGCATTCTCAAATGCCTTTATCGTTTCTTGAGCTACCATTCCGCTTGCACCTAAAATGGCTATTTTTTTTATCGATAGTCCTGACATAATTTCTGAATTAAAGTTTAATGAAAAGCTCGTTTTTAGGTTTTCTAACTTTTTTCATATTAGCCAACCAGTCATTTTCAGAATCTCTATAACCTAATGCTAGGAGAGCAGAACTTTTAAGTCCTTTTTCTTTAAGGTTTAATAATTCATCTAAGGCATTAGGGTCAAAACCTTCCATAGGTGTAGCATCTACTTTTTGCTCGGCTGCTGCGGTTAGACCTATTCCTAAAGCAATGTATGCTTGTTTTGCTGCGTGATGTGCGTGCCAATCTTCTGGTAATTGACTGTACATTCCCCAAAGATTATTTTTATAGTCATCCATCGTGTTAAGTGGAAGACCTCTTTCAGAAAGTGTATAATTAAATACTTTTTCCAATTTTTCCAATGTATAGTTTTCCCAAGCAGCAAAGACTAACAAATGAGAACATTTCGTTATTTGACTTTGCCCCATTGCAATAGGTTGTATTTTGGCTAATAATTCCTTGTCAGAAATTACAAACACATTAAAGGGCTGTAAACCAGAAGATGACGGTGATAATTGAATAGCATCAAGAATGGTTTCCAATTTTTCTTCTGAAACGGTTTGACCGTTCATTTTTTTAGTGGCATATCGCCAATTTAAATTTTCTATTAAGTTCATGCTTGTGTATATTTATGTTTAAATTTTAAATGTAGGTACGCTTCTAATAATTTCTATTCCAGCACCTACCGTTTCATATCTTCCTTTAGCTATTGTTGCTTTAATTTTTATTATGTTTTATCTAAAACAAATGTAGAAGGTTAATAAAAGCTAAACATTGATGTACATCAATAAATGAATTTGATTTATTTTCTGTGCGCTAATTCATTTCTAACTCTGCTCAAAGCTTCCGGAGTAATTCCTAAATAGGAAGCAATCATCTTTTGAGGAATTCGTTGAACAATATCTGGATATGTTTCAATAAAATGAAGGTAACGAATAGTTGCATTTGAACTCATTAACATAATAATTCTATTCTGCATTGTATTCAATCGTCTTAACAGTGGTTCAATATCAGGATTGGAGTTTTTTAATTCTTCCTTAGTAGCTACTTTTATACTACTGTCTTCAAGTGCATCAATAAATAATTGACAAGGCGTATCTATATCACAATTATCTGTCACTAACCAATTTTCAGCACCAAACATATAAATATGCTCTTTCCCCTTGTCGTCTATGATATAACTGCGCAGCAAGCCACTTTCAACTATATATACTTTCGTATTTAAATCTCCTTTTCGTTGAAGTATTTTTCCTTTTTTTACTGTAATTATTTTCAATTTTGTGTTTTTTGTAATTGCAATATGTTTATGTAAGGAAAGTTAGTAAATAAAATGCAACCCAAGAAAATCTGCGAGGATTTTTGTAAACAAGCTTGCACTAGCAATTAATTTTATACGGTGTTAGCCATAAGTTTTTAACTATCTGCTAATTTCTTTATTTTTCTTTTAAGAAAAGCTGTTTTATCTTTTTTAACCTCTTTTAATAGTTTTTTTGTTTTATCCGGAATGTCAGAAAAATATTTTTCTCCCCATAAATTAATTTCAATAAGTACAGGAAGCAAATCAATTCCTTTTTTAGTGAGTTTATATAACACTTTTGATTTGCTATTTGGATGTTCGAGTTTCTCAATTATCTTATTCTGTTCTAAAGTTTTTAATCTTGAGGCTAAAATGTTGGTTGATATTTTTTCTTCTGATTTTAAAAAATCGCCATAAGTACATTGTTTGGCAAACATTAAATCTCGAATGATTATTAATGACCACTTATCTCCCCATAAATCAAGAGAGCAACTTATGGGACAATTCGACCTTTCTTTATCTTTTGACATAAATTATTTTTAATTCACTTGCATTATGCAAGTGAATTTATATATTAGCACTTGCAAATCGAAAGTAAATATATAATATAAAATTTTAAAAGATGAAAAATTCAAATGCAATTAAGACAGAATATGCAAATATTGATAATTTTAAAATTGCCTATCGAAAAAGAGGTAATGGCATTCCAATTATATTAGCTAATAGATTTAGAGGAACTTTAGATACTTGGGACCCGCTTTTTTTAGATTTATTAGCGGAAAACAATACTGTAATTACTTTTGATTATTCGGGTGTAGGCTATTCTGAGGGTGAATTGCCAATGGATATTAAAAAGATTGCAAGTCAAATAATTGAACTTGCTGACTATTTAAAGATTGATAAGTTTTTTGTATTAGGTTGGTCATATGGTGGTTGGGTCGCACAATATGTAACATTTATGAATTTGTCAAGAGTTTTAAAAACTGTTATTATAGGCAGTAATCCAATTGGAAAAAATGAAGTACCTCTTGAGCCTTTGTTTCTGAAACACGCCTTAAAACCAATAAATGACTTAGAAGATGAAATTATTATTTTTTATGAACCTAAATCAGTGAAGAGTAGAAAAGCAGCTAAAGAATCTAGAAGTAGAATTCATTCTAATATAGATATTTCAAAAATTCCATCTAGTGAAGAAGAATTTAAACGCTATTTTGCTGTTGCTCCATCTGTGGTAGAGGATAAAGAAAATTTTAGAGAAAAGTATACAACTTTACAGACACCAATTTTAGTTATTTCATCTGACCACGATATATCATACGCTACGGAAAATTGGTTTCCACTTTTAAAAAACGCTCCTACAATTCAACACATTATTTTACCCGATTCAGGTCACGCAATGCATTTTCAATATCCTAAATTATCGACTGAGTATATTAATATTTTCCTAAAGAATTAAAAAAATAGATTCTTTAATAAATTGTGATTAGCTTGATTAACTTGTGGCTAACGACGTTGTTGTATATGGTTTGTTGCGTGTTTCAAGCAACTAATTTAGTAAATAATTACGGGCAAAGAAAGTCCGCGACGACTTTCGCAAGTAGGCAAGAAGCTAGCAATAAATTATATACGGTGTTGTAGTGCATTTTTAGCTTTCTTATCTTAAGTCAAGGTGATTTTTGTTTTCCGTAACGATATTTGCATAAATAAATAATTTAAAAATGGAAAAAAAAATATTTATAAAAGTACTTTTAATAATCTCTGGAAGTATTGGGATTTGGATTGGATATTCTCTCTTATTTTCTCCAGTTACTTTTGAAGCGTCTGCAGGTATCAATCTCGGAAAGGACATTAATTTACTAAGCGAAATAAGGGCTCCAAATGGACTATTGCTAGTTAGTGGAATAATAATTATTTTAGGAGCCTTTTTTTCTAAATTGACAATTTATTCTATTCAATTATCTTGCTTAATCTATCTATCGTATGGATTGTCTCGTATAATTAGTATTATATTTGATGGCTTTCCAAGCAAACCACTTCAAATAGCCTTGTTTGTCGAACTTTTAGTTGGATTAGTATCTCTGTTTGTTCTTTTGCAATTTTACAAGAAAGAGATTAAACAGGCATAATTGTAATTTAATTTATTCAGATTTTCCCTTTGTCAAAATCCTTTTTCTGATTCTGCTAAGGGATTCAGGAGTAACCCCAATATAACTTGCAATTAAATGCAAAGGAATTCTATTAAGAAGTTCAGGACGTTTTTTTAAAATTGTCTGGTATCTTTCTTCAGGACTATAATGGCTAAGTAATTCGATATGTTCTTGAGATTTGACATAATCGTTAGGCATTAAAGTGTTTATCAAATTTTCAAGTTTTGGATATTTTTTATGTAATTCCTTTTCTGCTGTTCTAGTTCCTGTAGTTAAAATAGAGTTTTCAATGGTTGACAAATAATACTTTGATGGTTTTTTTTCTAAATAACTGGAATATAGAACAGCAGCTTCTCCTTCACAAAAAAATGCTGTCGTCTTTTCTTCTCCATTAACTATCTGATATTGTCGAAGACATCCTTCTATAACAAAAAAGCATTTAGTACAGATTTGACCTTCTCTTAAAATTGTAGTTCCTTTTTTGAAATTCTCCAATTGAGTGTTTTCCACAATAGCATTGATTTCCTCTTGGGTGAATTTGTCGAACTGTGAAATAAAATGAATTAAAGAGTCTTTCATATTTTTAGTTGTCCTTTCGATATATATTCTTGATTTGCAGAGAGCTTCTTCAAATGCACTACAACTACAATATAAACACAACTTTTGTCAGTTATATCAATACAAATAACAAGAGTAATGCTTAGTTTTAGTATGTTTTACATTTTTTTTATTAAAGACATCAATATACTAAGAAATAGCAAATTAATTGTTAAGGTTTACTATATTTCACTTAAATTCTACCTCCTATGCCACTATCGTGTCCAGACCGTATCTTTACGTTGAGTTCCCCAATCAAGTTTAGGACAGGCTTTGGACACTTGCCGTTTGATAAGTGTTGAATTGCTAATTTCGTTCTGATAGTTTATCTATTATGGCATTTATTTAAGGTTTTTGAACGTCTCAAATATGGTTAGTACGGGAATTAAAAGTAGTGAACTTTCGATTAAGCACTTAGCAAAAACTTTTTATTTTGTTTTATTTTTTTCTTTATAAAGCCAAATCAAAAAGATTTGGCGGACTCTATAAAAATACACTAAACTTTGGATTAAATACTAAACCCGTATTAATTTAGCCATTGTTGTGCTTAGTAATTATTTTTAATTATAATTGGTAATAGGTGTCAAGTAGTTGATGTTTATTGTAATATTTGTTTTTACGTTAATAATGAAGTGAATGTTAAATTATAAAATATTAGAATTCAATACCAATTTAACTCCTACAATTAATAACAATACAGCAAATGCTTTTTTTAATGTTGCTGCGCTTAATTTATGTGCAAGTTTTGCTCCTATACGAGCTGTGAAGAAGCTAGCTAAGCTTACACAAAAGAAAGCATAAGTGTGTACAAAGCCTAATACACCATTTGGTAATGTTTCTTTTACACTGTCATCTAGAAATTGTCCAAAGATTAGAAATCCAATAGCACCAGCGCTAGCAATAGGCAAACCACAGGCAGCTGATGTACCTACTGCATTTTGAATTTTTAATCCATAACTACTTAATAAAGGCACAGTTAATGTACCTCCGCCAATCCCAAAAATTGAAGAAACAATTCCTATAAAACCACCTAAAGCGGTTTGTCCAGTAGGTGATGGTAGTTTACTAAAGTCATTTTCTTCTAAGGCTTTATTTTTTATAAATAACATTTTTATCCCTACTAAAAAAGCGCCTACGCCAATTATTGCTTGTAAAGAATTACCGTGAATAACAGATGCAACAGCTGCTCCAAGTAATGAACCGATTATCAATCCTGGAGCCATACGTTTCCATAGGCTCCAGTTTACTGCACCACGACTATTATGTGCTCGAAGTGAACTTATCGATGTAACTATAATGGTCGTTAAAGATGTTCCAATACCTATATGTGTAAGTACAGCATCTGGCAAACCTTGTGCTTTAAAAATATAAATTAATGCTGGTACAATTATCATACCTCCGCCAATACCAAACAGGCCTGCAAGTATGCCTGCAAAAGCACCAGCAATTAGATAGTAAAGAATAAATATATCCATAAGTTATTGTTTTAAGAGTTTGTATTTTACAACATAAAAAGATTAAACAAAGTATAAATAAAGAGGCCGTTTTTTAATTAAATAGTATCAAAGCGAAAATTCTTTACGTATAATTTCTGTTCCTGCTGTTAAAGCATTTAACTTGTCTTGAGCTATATTTCTAGATAAAGGAGCCATACCACAATTTGTACAAGGGTAAAGATTTTCGATATCTACAAACTCAAGAGCTTTACGTAATGTGTCAGCTACCTCTTCGGGTGTTTCAATGCTGTTGGTTGCCACATCTATTGCACCGACCATTATTTTTTTTCCACGAATCAGTTCAATTAAATCCATAGGCACTCCCGAGTTTTGACATTCTAAAGACACAATGTCAATATTAGAATTCTGAATTTTAGGGAAAATTTCTTCGTATTGTCTCCACTCAGAACCCAATGTCTTTTTCCAATCATTATTGGCTTTTATTCCGTAACCATAACAAATATGAACTGCAGTTTCGCAATCTAAACCATCAATAGCTCTTTCTAATACTGCCATTCCCCAATCGTTAACTTCTTCAAAAAAAACATTAAACGCTGGTTCATCAAACTGAATAATATCTACACCTGCATCTTGTAGTTCTTTGGCTTCTTCATTGAGTGCTTTAGCAAATTCCCACGCCAATTTCTCTCGGCTTTTGTAATGGTTGTCATACAAAGTGTCAACCATTGTCATTGGTCCTGGTAATGCCCATTTTATAGGCTTATTGGTCTGTTTGCGTAAAAATTTAGCATCATCAACAAAAACTGATTTTCGACGAGCAACATCACCATAAACTACAGGAACACTTGCATCATAACGGTCACGAATTTTTACAACTTTACGATTTTCAAAATCAACACCACTTAAAGATTCTATAAACGTTGTTACAAAATGTTGGCGTGTTTGTTCGCCATCGCAGATAATATCAAGACCTGCTAATTGTTGTTCTTGTAACGAAATACGTAAGGCATCTTGTTTTCCTTCAAGTAATTTGTCGCCTTTTAATTTCCAAGGCGACCAAAGTTTTTCGGGCGTTGCCAACCAAGCAGGTTTGGGTAAACTTCCAACTGTTGATGTTGGTAATAATTTTTTCATAATAATTTGTTTAAATTAAATAGTGAAATTAGAAGACCACTGTTCTAAGAAACTTTTATAAGGCTTAATAAAATGCTTCTCAGCAAATTTACCTTGCTCAATTCCTAATCTAGTGCGCTCTTCTCGGTTGTATGAAATTTTTGTTAAGGAATGGTCTTGGTTATTCAAGCTAGGATTATAACTTAGCCCTGCAACAGCATTAGCATTATAAATTTCTGGCCTATAAATTTTTTGAAATGTTTCCATTGTGCTAATGGTACTAATTAATTCAAGGTTGGTGTAATCAGCTAATAAGTCACCAAAGAAATAAAATGCCAGAGGTGCAACACTGTTAGGGGGTATAAAATAGCGAACCTTTAAGCCCATTTTTGCGAAATAATCTTCTGTTAAAGAAGATTTGTTACTCTTGTATTCAAAACCTAATATAGGGTGATGATTTCCTGAACGCTGATAGGTTTTATTACTTGATACACTTAAACAGATTACAGGTGGTTTTGTAAAGTGTTTTTTATAGGTTTCTGAATTCACAAAACACTTAAATATATTACCGTGTAATTCACCAAAACCATCAGGAATGCTATACTGTTCTTTATCTTTATTATATTCTGAAAGTAATACGCTAAAATCATAATCACGCACATAAGAAGAAAAGTTATTTCCAACAATACCTTCAATACGGTTACCTGTTTTATGGTCGTTAATGTGTGTTTTTAAAACCTCAATTGATGGAAATGTTGCTCCACTATTATCAATATCGATATCAACAGAAATAATTTCCAATTCAACCGAATATCTATCGTTATTTGCATTATCCCATTTAGCCAAGCTATTAAAACGATTATTAATCATTTGAATAGTATTGCGTAAGTTTTCTTGACGATTTGCACCTCTAGCTAAGTTGGCAAAGTTGGTTGTTCTACGTGTATTGCTAGAAGGAATATAGTTTTCGTTGAAATAATTATTCTTTATTATGAATGTAATGTTATCCTTGGTTGTACTATGAGGGCTTTTAATAGCCTTGCTTTCTTTTGTACTTGAATTGTTTGATAAGATCGATTTCATTTATTAGTAATTTGTAGTTTTTATACCTTACAAATGTGAAAATAAAAGAGTAATCATTTTAATTATGTATTAAAATTAGATAATTTGTCTTTTTAATGTATTTTTGAAGATAATTTATCTTTTAGTAAGTAGAAAAATGAAAAAAACAGATAATTACTCTTTAGAAAACTTAGATATGGTTGACTTGAAGTTGCTTAGAATACTTCAAAATAATGCAAAATTGACGACTAAAGAAATAGCGGCTCGTGTAAATTTATCTCCTACACCTGTTTATGAAAGAATTAGACGATTCGAAAAAGAAGGCTTAATAGAAAAATATACAGCCATTGTAAATGCTGAAAAAGTGGGTAAAAAATTAACTGTCTTTTGTAATATTACTTTAAAGGAACATACAAAAGAAATAGGAAACAAGTTTGTAAAGGATATTGTTTCTCTTAAAGAAGTAGTTGAATGTTACAATATTTCAGGGGATTATGATTTCTTATTAAAAATTATGGTTGATGATATGAAACACTATCAATCTTTTGTCATTAATGAGTTAGGTTCGGTAAAAAATATAGGAAGTGCACACAGCACTTTTGTTATAGGAGTTATAAAACATAGTTATACAGTGCCTATATAAAATATTATAACGTATTAAATAGTTATTTAGTCAAATTTTATTTTACCTAAGATTTTGCCTCTAGAATATGAGTAATTAAGCACAATGTGTATGGTTAGTTGTGTGGCTAAACAATTAAAGTTATTAAATAAAACACTAACCAAGAAAATCCGCGAGGATTTTTGTAAGTACGCTTTTACCAGCAATTTTTTTATACGGTGTTGTACAGCGTTTTTAATTTAATGTTTTCATTGCCAATTCTGCTATTTCTCTGGTGATTTTTGTTGGAGAATTACAATCGCAGTTATTCAGTCCAACAACATAAATATCATAATCAGGAAGATATACACCCATAGACTTGAATCCGAAAAAGTGTCCACCATGTTCTCTGGTAGCAACTCCATTTATTTCTTTAATGTGCCATCCATAACCATAGTTAATATGCTCTCCGTTATTCAATGTATAGTTCGTAAATGCTTTTTTAGCTGTTTCTTTGCTAATTAGAAGGTTGTTTTTTATGGCTTCTTGCCAAGTAAACATATCATTGACGTTAGACATCAATGCACCTGCAGAATAGGCAAAAGAATAGCTTACTTGTCTACGATTAACATAACCATTTTTATTATGGTAACCTGAAGCTCTGTTTTTAATAACTTTTCTATGACTTCCATATTGTGAAGACGTCATTCCTATTCTTTTAAAAATTTGTTCTTCAACAAAATTAGCATAATGTTGTCCAGTTACTTTTTCAATGATATAGCCTAATATTACATATCCTGAATTATTATATTTAAATTTATCTGCTGGAAGAAAATCCATAGGTTCATTTTTAAAAAAGTCTATTAGCTCTAAAGGTGTTAAATCTTGTGTCGAAATTGTATTTAATCCCTTAACTCTGGTGAAATCTTTAATTCCTGATGTGTGTGTTAATAAATGATGAACTGTAATTTTATGTCCATTTGTTGGGTAATCAGGAATGAATTTAGTTATTTCATCATCCAAATTCAGTTTGCCTTTTTCTACAAGCATTAAAATAGATACTGCTGTAAACTGTTTTGTCATAGAGGCTATTTCGAAAACATTTTCCGTATGCATTGGAAGATTTAACTCAAGATTTGAAAGACCAAAAGCTTTTTTATAAACGATATTGCCATTTTTAGAAATTAAGAAGGTTGCTCCTGGAGTATTAGGCAGGTATTTTTCCAGGAGTATACTGTCAATTTTGGATTCGAAATTTTGTGCAAAGATTTCAGATTGTGAATTAAGAGATAAAACTGTAATTAAGATGAATAGGTACTTTAAATAAAGAGCGTTTTTCATTTTTTGTTGTTTTTAAATATTGTTTAATCGTTGGACGTGAGATCAAACAGTTAGGTTACAAAAAAAATGACATATTGGAATTATTGATTAAAGTTATTGAACTCAGCGTAGTTTTTCCAAATGCTGTAAAAGGTGTTTGTACAAGGTTTGTTGCGTGGTTTAGCAAATTCAAACCAAATAGAAAATCCGCAAGGACTTTCGCAAGTAAGCTAAAAGCAAGCAATAAGGTTTATACTTTGTTGCCACCAGTTATTTTATTCCGATAACTATTTCAATCGGTTCGTTTTCATAATCAAATTCAACTTTTTTCATTTTGTGAATTGGACTGTCAAATCCTACAATTAAATTTCCATTAAATGACCTTAAATCTAAAACACGAAATTTCTTCTTGTATTTAGTCAGTGTTTGTTTTTCCAAGTCTAAAAGTCCAATTCTTTGAAATTTTCCGCCAAAAAAAGATTTTTCCCAAATCGGAATTGCTATTTTCTGACCATTTCTTGTCCAAATTGCTGGTCCACCACAATTCTCACTTACTAAAACTGCTTTTGATTCATTAATTTTCAGCTTACACATTCCGCTCAAAGGTGCTCCCATTCCAATTTCATTCAGGTTTGAGTATTCTAAAGTTCCGCTATTTTGATTTTCTATTCCGTTTGAGTTTTTATTCGGAAAATCCCAAGCATTTGGATATTTCAAAGCATCTATTGAATAGCCAATAATTCGGCTTATTGAAACTTCATCAAATCTTAATGCTTGCAATATTGTTCTCGCTAAATATTTATCGTGTTTTTTAGCTTTATCAAACAATGTCATTAATCCACTCGCAGAAAGACGCTCATTTCCTGTCATTCCTCCAATTCCAATTACGCTATTTGCTTTTTCGTAAATTTCTTCTTTCGTCATTTATCTAATTGGTACAACGTTGTTGTATAAGATTAGTTGCGTGGTTTAAGGACTAAAGTTAGCAAATAAATCACAGATAGAAAATCCGCGAGGATTTTCGTAAGTAAGCAAAAAGCCAGCAATAAATTATATATGGTGTTACTTGCAGTATTTTTTTCAATTTTGTTCTTGATTCCATTCATATTCTAAATTATATAATTCGTAATCAGAGAATTTCAATTTTTCAATAATACCATTATATATTTTATCAGGGTTATTTTTTAATGCTTTCCAAATTTTTTCAAAATGTACATCTCTTTGAAAATCCTCTGTTTTCATAATAGAATTTTCTAATAATTTTCTAGATTCTAAATTTTTAAAACTTACAATAGTTTCGTAAAGAACCTTAATAATTATATAATCAAATCCAGTTTTTTTGTCTAATTCTTGTTGATGTATTTTTCTAACGTCACTAAATAAAACTTCATTAGGATGATTTATTACAGATTTTAAACCACAAGTTTGTATTTCAGTTCTTTTGCTATTAAGGAGTTTGATAATTAATGGCAAATTTTCTTTCTTCTTAAATCTTGATAAAGCTATAACAGCTGAATTTTCTCCTAATAATGCAAGTCTTTTTAATTGAGAATAAAACTTTTCTTCTGGCTCAATTTTTTCAAGAAGTTCGTTTTTATAATTTAGTATTAAATTTTCATTAAAAATGACTAAACTATCTAATTCTTTTTTTTGCTTTTTTAAAGAATCATTTCTCAAAGAGTATTTATAAAATAAAGAATTAATTAGATAATCATTAACCCTTGTTTCATCTCCAATACAACCATATTGAGTATAAACAGTTGTAGAATCTTTCAGGTTGTTTTTTAAAATTTCAAAACTATTTTTATTTTTTTGCTTTACTAAAATATCATAAGTGTAACATTTAACGACTGGATTTGGATGTTCCATTAATGCCAATAATTCATATTCAGAAGCATTTTTCTTAAACTCTATAAAGTTATCCCATTGTTTTGGTTTTGTTGGAAGTTCTCCAACAAAAGGCCCTGTGATTTCTCCATATTCAATAATGTTTGAAATTATTGCTTGAGTTTTTGAACTTAATTTTCCTTCATTTAAGAAATCAATTTTTTCTTTCTTTAAATTACAAGAAGTAAATAAGATTAAGAAAGATATTAAGTAAGCAATTTCGTTTCTCATATATTGCAAGTAACGGTTGTGTATAAGAATAGTGCGGTTTTGTATGCGAGGATTTTCCGAAGGAAAATCAGATGTAACAAAAGCGCACGAACTCTTGATTAAGCACTAAACTACGCATTATTTTTATACGATGTTGTACACAGGCTTTTTATTCAGTTATATATTCAAATACTATTTTCGGATTTATAGATTCCGATTCTTTTTTTTGTTTAAAAATCTCTAACTTTTTATTGTATCGAATTGTTAAAGTATCAAAATTTTTCCACTCAAAATTTACATCTTTTGGTTTTATAAATCCAGCACTTGCAACAAAGATTGGTTCAGGTTCATTTTTTTCGTCGTAATTGCATTCAGTCGCGTAAATATGAATTGATCGATTCGTAGTCGCATTTCCAGTCATTTCAGTCATTTTTATTTTCCGCAAACTTTCGTAATCGCATTCCGCTTTTAATTCGGTTTCAGTTGGTTCGTCGAAAACCTCAAAGTTTGCCATTAAAACAACGAATCCGATAATGGCTATAATTCCGAGTAGTAAAATCCCAATTATTATCTTTTTTATCAAGTTTGAGTGAGTTTTTAGCTTGTGTACAACGTTGTTGTGTAAGAAAAGTTACGTGGTTTAAGCAATAAAGTTAGTAAATAAAACACAAACCAAGAAAATCCGCGAGGATTTTCGTAAGTAGGCTAGAACTAGCAATAAATTATATACGGTGTTGTAGCACGTTTTTATTCTGATTTTTTATAAGTCAAGATTATATCTTTATCGTCAGGTTGTATATGTTTTATTGTTGGATAATTATTTGCCTTTACTAAACTATCCCAATTTGTTTTAAAATCTTCTGAATTTTCAGGTTCAAGATATGATTCAGTTCCGTTTTTATATGATTCTTTAATCGATTTCGATTCGTAAAGCAATGTTCTAGTTAAATATTCTAATTGTCCAACAAGTTTTCCGTCTTGATAAAGTTTTATAAAACCATCGCACGTTGTTCCTCCACAATCTCCAGTAGGCAACACATAAATTCCGTTTTTATTCTTTTCTAAAATTGATTTATCATCAATCAATTCAAGAGTTTTATTTGCATAGTTAACATTCACAAGTAACCAATTTCCTTTGTTAAAATTTCGATTTTCTAAAATGTTGTCGGATTTTGAACAACTTGATAGTAAAATAAAAATGGTTGCTATTTTAATTGTTAATTTCATTGATTTTCTAAAATAAATTCATCGAACAGTATTTGTTCATTTTGCTTTTCAGTCGTCATTTCTGATAGTTTTAAATCACTCATTCCTCTTGGCGAATAGAAAAACGTTTTCCAAATTGGTCTATGTTTAATGAAAATATTTTTTCCTCCAAATTCATCGTGAGTATAGATTCCAACCCAGAATTTAGAGACGATTAAAATTCCGATTATTAATATTAAAATCCCTGTCTTTCTTTTCAATTCGTGAGTTTTCTCAAATGTGCTACAACGTTGTTGTATATGGTTTGTTGCGTGTTTCAAGCAACTAATTTAGTAAATAATTACCGACCAAGAAAGTCCGCGAGGACTTTCGCAAGTAGGCAAGAAGCCAGCAATAAATTATATACGGTGTTGGCAACTGGCTTTTATTTCCGTTCTAAAAATCTTATGTCATTCATATTAAATTCGTTTTTATAAGTTCCGATTTTTTTTAAATAATAATATCTTAATCTTTCCGAACACGATTTATAATTGTCAGAACCTGTTACAGAATATTTTAGCATTTTTATTGGCTTAAATTCGTTTTTGTTAAATACAAAACCTTTTCCAAAATATTCAATTCCGCCATTTGGATAATTTTGATATTCGTTAAAAACTTTATTTATTAATAATCCTGCTACAATTTCATTTCCATTCTCCGAGTAAAATAATGTGTCAATAATCGATGCTTTATATTCAACTTTTTCTGGTAAATCAATTGCAGTACCTCTTTCAATCGTGTCATTATATGTTTTACCATTAAAATATCTCAAAGCTAATTCTGCTGGTCTTTCGACTATTTTAACTTTTATTAAACTGTCAACTAATTTTTGAATTCTGATTTTATCAAGTTCATAAGTTTTTGGGTCAACTCTTACATTATAAACAAATTCTTCTGGTGTTGTCGTTTCTGTTATTTTCAGAGAATACTCTTTTGTCAAATGAGTCATTGACAGAATTGCAAGTGGACAACTTAAAACTAGAAGAAACCAAACACTTATTTTTCGAATGTTATTTTTGAAGGATATTAAAATAAATACAATTGTTGAAAGAAACAGAACTATTGATGTAATCGTAAAAGTGTCAATTACATTTCCTAATCCAGAACCACTTTTGTCATTAAAAATATGGAAGATTGAAACTATAATTCCAACTGCTAAAATTCCATATAAAATTTTAATTCCGTGTTCTTTCATTTTTTAGCGTTCTGATTTTAGCTTGTTGCCAACGTGTTTGTGTAAGATTAGTTGCGTGTTTCAAGCAACTAATTTACTAGATTAATCACGAACGGCGAAATTCCGAAGGAATTTCCCAAGTGAGCTAAAACTAGCAATTAATTTTACACGGTGTTGTAGGTAGTTTATTATTCCTTTTGTTTTATTAAACTTTTATCTTGTTTTTCAAGATTATAATTTTTCAATATGTAATGATTAAACAAACTTGGAGTTTCTTTATCATAAGATTTGACTTCTAAAATTAAACCACTTAGGTCAATTTTTTTCTTTAAATCAAGTATTTCGTAATATTTAAAAGGAATTTTGATTTTGTCATTGACATAAATTTCGTTTACATCTATAAGTTCACCAATTGATGATTGTCTTATTTCTGTTATAGTTATTTTATAACCTTCAGTACCATTTATAATTTTTTTCTCGTTTTTATTTATTTCTATTTTATATTCAGTTTTCCATATTTGTCTTAATTTTTCAGTTATTTCAAAACTGCTATTATAAGTTTTATTTTCTTTATATAAAGTTCTATTTTTCTTGAATTTTTCAGGAATAAATATAATATCACTATCAATAGTTTTTATAAATACAGAATCAGGATAAATGAAAATATCAGTTTCCGACGATAATTTATTTAATTTTTTCGTTGCTTCTAAAAGTCCTTTAGAAATTTTTTCAACCATTAAACTATCTTCTTTATTTTTAACGTCTTCATATAAAGTTTTTAATAATTCATTATTTGCTGAATTTCCGACATTTAATGTAAGAGTATACTTCAAATGTGCGTCAGTTACTTTTTGTGAAAATGATTTTATTGTAATTAGTAATAAAATTATTAAATATTTCTTTTTCATATTTTTTTGGTAATTACCTACAACGTCTTAGGCTATGTTTAGTTGCGTTTTCGTAGCTAAAAGTAAGTAAATAAACACAAACAAGAAAATCCGCGAGGATTTTCGTAAATAATAAATAAAGTAGCAATTAAATATAGCCATTGTTGGCATTAGTTTTTTTTAATTCCATTTATTTTGTCAATCTCTTCAGCTATAGATGTAATTTGTTTCCAATGAATATTTGTTATTTTTTCCCAGTGTCCGTTTATAGAATCTGTAATTATAAACTTAAAAATTAAACCAAAATAAAACAACATAACCAAAATGAAATATTTATTAAATTCCAACGTAATAAAGAAGTATATCATAAGTCCAATATTCAAAACATACGTAAAAACAAAAAAAAGAAATTTCTTAATATATGAGATAGCTTTTTTTCTTTCAGGAAGTATTGGTTCAATATATTTTCTTGATAACAGAGATATAGCTGTTGATACAAGTATTAATAATATTCTTATAGTGTTTTCACTCATATTTTGTAATTTTATTATTAGTTACAATATTATTCAAATACTTAAAATAATAGTCCGAAAATATTGGTAATTAATGCCAACGTGTTTATATATGGTTTGTTGCGTGTTTATGCAACCAAGTTAATAAATAATTACTGACATAGAAAATCCGCGAGGATTTTCGTAAGTAAGCAAAAAGCCAGCAATAAATTATATATGTTGTTGGCTGTAGTTTTTTAATATGTTCTTATAACTTCGTCATATGTTCTACACCAATTTATAATTTTTCCTTTGTCATTAAATTCAATATGATAAGTCTCGTATAAATATTTATTCGTTATATGAATATTCACAAAAATGCGTTCAGTTCCGTTTATTTCTTTGTGTGGTGCTGTTATCTGTAATTTTGGATAAGTTCCGTTTCCATTCCTTTTGATTTTGAATTTCTTTTTGTCCAAATTCGAGAAATCAAGTTCAAATCTATCGGAATCAATATTTAATTGAGTTTCTAAATAAGATTCCAATTCTTTAAATTGAGTTTTACTTTTCCAACTTATTCCTAAACAGATTGGATTGTAAAATCCCGTTCTTGGTGGATGAAAATCCATAACATATGGATAAACTTTTATTTTCTTTTTTGAAGGAAAAGAATCAATTATTGTTGATTGATAAAAGTCAAACGCAATTTGTTCATAAAATGGAAATTCGGTTTGCGAGATTCCAATTCCGCAATTGAGTAAGAAAGTCAGAAGTATTGCTTTTTTCAAATCACTTTATTTAGTATTCAATTCCAATTTAATTCAGTTTGCTTTTATAGAAAAGTCTTAATTAGTAAACACTATATTTCGTTTAGTTAACGGACTTTTAAATTACAGCCAACTACAGTATAAGCCTAACTTTTATCCGTTTATAAGTACAAAATACAGGGCTAATGCTTAGTTTTACTACCTTTTATATTTTTTTTTAAAGATATTAATATACTATGGAATAGCAAATTAATTGTTAAGTTTTTGTGTTGGTTATTGAAGTTTGTATAATGTTTTTTCTTTTAGCCTTCTGTCTTTGCTTGTGATAAATTCGAAGAACCAAAAATCTAGACCTACTATACTTCACTTAAATTCTACCTCCTACTCCACCTATCTCGTCCAGACCGTTGCCTGTAGAAAGAGGTTTTAATCTACAACTTTGAGCTATAAATTTTGAGCCTTGAACAGTACACTTTTTCGTATATGCACAAACAAATATTACAATACGTATAGGACATATTAAAAAGTAAAGAGGCAACTTTCTTATCAGTCACCTCCTAATTTTAAATACTAAGGCATCTTACACCCTTATATACTTTTAATTGCATTTTTAATGCTTACCCAACAACGCTTATTCGCATCGCATTGGTACTTGATAATTCATATAGTTCAGTATTAATTTGTTGATAAAATAAAATTCCAGTAGCCACAATTACACCTACAGTATTCGGCAGCATACTGCTAAAACTTAAGTCTACGGTTAAGGTAGTGTCTGCTCCTACTTCTCCTACTATAGAAAAAGCGTTGCTGTATGCAATTCCATTAACTTTGTTCTCATCAGTAGCTACAGGTTCATACCTTTTTAAGTCAGCAATGTAAGTGTAGTTACTCAATACAGTACTTACTAAAATCAGTTTAAAATGAGTTGCCCCTTCTGGGGGTCTTAAAAAATTGGAGGCATTAAAGTCTGGCACCTCCCAAGTAGCAATGCTACGATTGGCATCTAAGGTTGGTGCAGCATATGCTGGGTAAAAGACGGTACTCAATGGTACTTTACTATTAAACTCAAACCCTTCTAACACTTCACCATGATCTAAAATCTCAAATTCTCGTCGACCACGCAAACCCGAACCTAGCGAATTAATACGTTTCATAATGCCGGTAATTCTACCAGTTATGGTGCTATCTTTAATGTTTTTAATAATAGAACTAAAACCCTGCCTTAGTGCTTTTCCCACAGTTGCAGAAGCACCAAATTCCGACATATTTTCTCGTGTTCTCTTAAAATTTGGATCTGAGTAGATTCTACTCTTATCTATTCCCCCAGTGGTTTTAACAATACTATTGCCACCACTTTCGTAGAAGGTAAGTCCCCCCAAGGAACCTTTTAACTTGATAAAGCCTTTTTGCTTTGCCATAATTATAAAATATTATGACTGCTATTCTTTTTTTTATTCTAATACTTGCAAAAGTCCTAGAAATCATAGCAATCTGATTAATAAAATAAATTTGTAAATCTTACAAATTCTTTGAAAACCATTAGTCTAATGATATAGGATATCCAATACTACAATCACGTAATTATTTGGGTGTAAGAAATGTATAGCAATTAAAAGTACTACGAATATAATGCATTTTTTATGATACTACCAAATTTTATGCTGATTTTTTTCGAATTTAATATTTTAGTAGATTATAAATTGCACTTTTAACGGTATCACACCTCTAACTTTATCGAATCATCATTTTCCCTAATTTCACCCAAAAACTTTAAAAACCCCCACACCAACACCCAACAAACTAAAAACCCAAAACTAGGCAAATCCTATGCTGAACTTGTTTCAGTATGTCATCAAAACTCAAAACTCTTAACTACAACCCCCGACATACTATAGTTTACGTAGCAATTTAAGTCCTATGAAACGGCAAGTGTCCAAAGCCTGTCCTCAACTTGATTGGGGAACTCAACGCAGTGGAACGGTCTGGACACGATAGTGGAATAGGATGTAGAATTCGAACTACCAAAACCAAAATGTATTTTGGTTGTAGGTAACTCGCGTAGCGATATAGTAAGTCTAGATTTTTTTGTTTCTTTTTTCATCAATGGAAAAAAGAAAAGAGTAAAAGAAATAGCGTTATTGAACATCTTTCAACCAAAACAATCTCATATTTCAAACACCCAAAACTCAAAACTTAAAACTAGCCTTCTCTGACATAGAACTTGGAAGCGAGTGTCAAACATTTGAAGAATCCGTAAAAATAAATGCTGTTTGAGCATAGCGAGTTCATTTATTTTAGGATTAGAAAATAGTTTTGACCGCTGAAAGTTCAAGTCTAGATTTTTTTGTTTCTCAATCCTGAACGCAGTCGAAGGGTCATCAATGGAAAAAAGAAAAGAATAAAAGAAAAACGGTCATTGCGAGGCGTTTTCCAGCCGAAGCAATCTCAAACTTCAAACCCAAAAACTTTACCCCACACCAACACCCAACAGCTAACAGCAAACACCAAGCACCCAAAACTAGACGAAGCCTATACTGAACTCGTTTCAGTATGTCATAAAAACTCCTAACTAAGTAGAACCCCCGACATACTATGGTTTACGTAGCAATTCAAGTCCTATGAAACGGCAAGTGTCCAAAGCCTGTCCTCAACTTGATTGGGGAACTCAACGCAGTGGAACGGTCTGGACACGATAGTGGAATAGGATGTAGAATTCGAACTACCAAAACCAAAATGTATTTTGGTTGTAGGTAACTCGCGTAGCGATATAGTAAGTCTAGATTTTTGGTTCTTGGAATTTATCCTGAGCAAAGACGAAGGGTCAATGGAAAAGAACATAAAGAAAAAACAAAACACCAAAATTAAAATTAAAATTAGATACTATATTTTAAACTCCAAACCCCGACATACTATAGTTTACGTAGCAATTCAAGTCCTATGAAACGGCAAGTGTCCAAAGAGTGTAACGGACTGGACACGATAGTGGAATAGGACGTAGAATTCAAACTACCAAAACCAAAATGTATTTTGGTTGTAGGTAACTCGCGTAGCGATATAGTAAGTCTAGATTTTTTTGTTTCTCAATCCTGAGCGCAGTCGAAGGGTCATCAATGGAAAAAAGAAAAGAATAAAAGAATAAAAGAAAAACTCCACAATTTAACAATCAAAATAAAGCTCAATTTAATACTCAAAAAAACAACAAAAAAAAACAACAAAAAACCACCATAAAACAAGACTTCACCTTTACCCTAGGGCAAAGCCATAGGAAAGCCATAGGAAAGCCATATCAAAGCCATAGTTAGTCACCTCAAGAATTACCCCTAAAAAACGCAAAAATGCACTAAAAATACACCCACAAATTAACCCAAAAAAAAGCACACAATTTCCCTCCATTGTAAACCCATAAAATCACGATAATTTTCCCCCATAAAAAATGAAATTATCAAGACAAAAATTTATATAAAACTTACGTAAACTAGTAAGCACCCAAACTCTAAACTTTGAACTCTAAACTTTGAACTTTGAACTTTGAAACTTTGAAACTTTGAAACTCTGCAACTAACACACCAATACCCCAAACACCAAGCACCCAAAACTCTAAACTCTAAACTCTAAACTTTGAACTTTAAACACTCATAACTATCAACTTATAACTAATTAGAAACCCCGACATACTATGGTTTACGTAGCAATTCAAGTCCTATGAAACGGCAAGTGTCCAAAGCCTGTCCTCAACTTGATTGGGGAACTAAACGCAGTGGAACGGTCTGGACGCGATAGTGGAATAGGACGTAGAATTCAAACTACCAAAACCAAAATGTATTTTGGTTGTAGGTAACTCGCGTAGCGATATAGTAAGTCTAGATTTTTTTGTTTCTCAATCCTGAGCGCAGTCGAAGGGTCATCAATGGAAAAAAGAAAAGAATAAAAGAGGTACTAATAATAAGATTGCTTCACTCCATTCCCATTCCATTCGCAATGACGCCTACCACCAATACCCCAAACACCAAGCACCCAAAACTCTAAACTTTGAACTTTAAACTTTAAACTCTGCAACTCTCCAACTAACACACCCAACAGCCAACACTAAAAACAAAAAAACCGGTACTATTACTCAAAAGAGTAACAATACCAGTTTATAAAACAATACAAAAAGACTACATTATTCCCCAGCCTCTTGTTTTAATTGGGCAAACTGATTCGATAACTCAATATACCTATTTTCAGCCTCTTGCCCCGGTTTTTGATCAGCACTACTTATCATATACAACAAGTAAGAAACCTGTGCCACAAACATTTGTTGCGGATACACTACACTATCATTTTTAAGTTGTTTTAGTACTTTTTTAGCTTTATCAGACTTGTCTTTTTCTAGTTTTGCCTGTAGCTTGTTCGCCTCAGATAGTAAAACCGTTACTTTCTGTTGTAAAGCAATCTGATGTACTAAATCTGTTTTAGTCAATCCACTTGCAGCCACTCTAGGATCCATTTTAATCTCAAAAGGCTGCTCAAAAGATTGTCCATCTACCTTTAATCTAGCCGTATACATTCCGGGTGCTACTAAAGGCCCTCTTTTATAACTTCTTCTTTTATTGCTAGACCAAGCTCCTTTGCTACGTAAATCCCAATTGAAACGATTAATACCCGCTTTGGCTTCTAGTTTAGTATCTACATATCGAAACACCTGACTCAGGTTCATGTCTTCTACCTCTTCTACTTTAGAAAGTAGTTTTTTATCACTGATAATGCTAGCCACAATGTTTTTATTGGCATCTAAAATTTCCAATGCAATGGGTGCTTTGTTCCCTTTTGGCAAATAATAATCGATAATAACACTGGTTCGTGGGTATTGTGCTACTCCTTTTGTACGCCCAACTTTCGGATAACGATAACGAATAATATCATCGGGCTGAAACAATACAGGCGCATCGCCTAAAGTAGTAATATGGGTATCTCTTAAGGCAGTAATATTATCTAGAATCCAGAAGGCACGACCCATCGTACTTAGTATTAAGTCTCCACGAAATATCTTAATATCCGTAATTGGTGTTACTGGTAAATTCTGCTGAAAAGATTGCCAGCTTTTACCATCGTTAAAAGAAACAAACATTCCGTATTCTGTACCAGCATACAATAAACCTGGTCGCACTGGGTCTTCTCTTACCACTCTAGTATAGTAATCATTAGGAATACCATTGTCTGCGGTAGAGATCAACTCCCAAGAGGCTCCATAGTTCGATGTTTTATAAATAAACGGTCTTGCATCACCCAACAAATGTCTTTCTACAGCAATATACGCCTTAGCAGGGTCAAATTGCGAAGGTGCTACAGACTCTACTCGTCCGCCTTTTGGCATCTTTTTAGGTGTTACATCCTTCCAAGTTTTTCCACCATCTTGGGTTACTGATATCACTCCGTCATTAGAACCTGTCCAGATTAATCCCTCTTTTAATTTCGATTCTCTAATGGAATATAACGTACTATAATACTCTTCTCCGGTGATGTCTCTGGTAATTGGGCTTCCCGAAATTACTTGCTTATCGGCTTCAAAAGCCGTTAAATCTGGTGATATGGTTTCCCAACTTTCGCCATCATTAACGGTTTTGTGTAAGTACTGCGAACCATGATACACCACATCTGGGTTATGAGGCGATACGTGAATCGGTGCCACACGTTGAAAACGGTATTTTAAATCCTTCGGATTATGTCCATAGATATTGGCTGCACCTACATAATAACTTTTTTCGGTACCGGTTGTTTTATCGAACACAAAAAAGCGCCCTTTACAATTGGCATACACAATATTGGCGTTGCCCGGTTTGGGTACGGCTGGCCCAGTTTCGCATCCTCCTGTATTCATAATCCAACCTGCACCCGGATATTGAATGGCACTTGGCGGAAAACTAGGTACAGAAACAGTGCTACTATTGTCTTGTTGCCCTGCGTATAACCAATACGGATATTGATCGTCTACCTCTACCTGATACAATTCTGCAGTAGGTTGATTAAATTGTGTAGACCAAGTTTTACCTCCATTATGAGAAATGTTGGCACCCCCATCATTGGCTTGTATCAATAACTGCGGATTGTTGGGATTCAACCAAATATCGTGATTATCGCCATGAGGTACACTCATTCTTTTAAAACTTTTTCCACCATCGGTAGATTTTAAAAGCGGATTCGCATTCGAGAATACAATATCTGGATTGGTAGGGTCTAATTCTACATTGGTATAGTAAAAAGGTCTATTTACCAAACCTTTATTGCTAGATACTTGTACAAAAGATTTCCCTTGATTAACGGACTTGTATAAACCACCTTCTTTACCCGGTGCTTCTATTACCGCATATAAAATACTAGAATCTACTGGCGATACTGCTAAATCTATTTTACCTATTAACCCTTTTGGCAATCCGTTTTCTAGTTTTACCCAATCTTTACCCCCGTTAATAGATTTATAAATTCCGCCTTCTTCTTGCGTTCCTCCAGAAATAATGGTCCAAGGTTTACGCTCTGCTTTCCAAGCGGCTGCATAGACAATATCTGGGTTGTTGGGTAATAACTCTAAATCTGCAAAACCTACTGCATCAGAGATAAATAAAACCTTATCCCAAGTTAATCCCCCATCTGTGGTTTTGTATATCCCGCGTTCGCTGTTGGCTTTAAAGGCATTACCAATGGCAGCCACCCAAACCGTATTGTGGTTTCTTGGATCTATTTCTACTGCCCCAATTTGCCCGGTTTCTTTTAAGCCTAAATGTTCCCAAGTTTTGGCACCATCAATAGATTTGTAAACGCCTTTACCGGCAATTACATTACTTCTTAATCCGTCAGATCCTGTACCTACATAGATTACATTAGGGTCGTTAATGGCAACTTCAATTGCCCCAATAGATGGGGTAGCAAAATAACCATCAGATACGTTTTGCCAAGAAACTCCATAATCTTCTGTTTTCCAGACACCACCACCAGACGCACCTAAATAAAAGGTGCCCGGTATTTGTGGTGTTCCTGTAACTGTGGTGACTCTTCCTCCTCGTTCTGGACCAACAGTTCTGTACTGAAAAGCGTCGAAATCTTGTGCAGATACAGCTACTGTAAGTAGTAAAAAGAGGGCATTAATTTTTGCTGATATATATTTCATATACTTATTTTATTAATCTTTTTTCATTAATTCGTAACCCTGATTAATTCCTTTTTCTAGTGCAGGTACTCCACGTTCCATCCACATTGGTTTTTGAGCACCTTTTAAATAATAGTCAAAGAACTGCGCCATACGGATGTTAAAGTCTACTCTATTTTGCATTTTTAAAGGCCAGTGTGGTTCGCCATTATAATTCAATAACCAAGATGGTTTGCCCAATCTACGTAAGCTTACAAAAAACTCAATACCTTGATACCATGGCACGTGCCCATCTGCATCATTGTGCATAATTAATAACGGGGTGTTTATCTTATCGATATTAAATATCGGTGAGTTTTCTACATATCGTTGCGGAAACTCCCAAGGCGTACCTCCTATTCTACTTTGTGTATGCTCGTATTGAAACTGACGACTCAAACCGGTCCACCAACGAATACCTCCATAGGCACTAATCATATTTGGTACAGGTGCACCAGATTCGGCTGCTTTAAAAATATTGGTTTTGGTAACTAAATACGCAATTTGATAACCACCCCAACTGTGTCCTTGCACACCAATATTGTCTTTGTCTACAAAGCCTTTGGCTATTTGCGCAGTAATACCTGGTATTACACAGTTTAAGGCACTTTCTCCAGGATAACCATCTCTATACACAATATCCGGAATAAAGATTAAATAGCCTCTACTGGCATAGAATGGATAGTTAATGGTAGATCGACCATAAGTTGGTGCTGAATGTCTGTACAAACGATCTGAGTTTTTCTCATAGAAATTCACAATCATTGGGTATTTCTTATTCGGATCGAAATCTTCTGGTTTAATCAATAATCCTTTTAACGGTATACCGTCTAAAGAAACCCATTTTACCATTTCAATTGTACCCCAGTTGTAGTCCTTTTGTTGCGGATTGGCATCTGTAATTTGTTTCGGTGCTTTTAGGTTGATATCTGTTGCCCAGTAATTCGGAAACTCTGTAAAGTTCTGACGTGTGTACAGTAATCTTTTCTTTTTATCCGTTTGTGCCAATTTATAACCACCATAAGTATGCCCGCTTTCTACAAGTTGGGTGAATTTCTTTTTCTTTAGATTGTAGGTTGCGATTCCACCTAACTTGGTTTCCTCATTAAACGTTCTTAAGAACCAGTCATTTTTACTTGATAAAGACTTTTCTTCGTTATCTAATTTTACATAACGATAGTTGGTGTTTTTAGCCCTACCATTGGTTAGTTTTTCTGATGCTCCAGTATCAGGATCAAAAGCCCAAATGTCATAACGATCATAGATTAATAGTTTCTCGTCGTTCTCTGTCCAACCCATAGAACGATATCCTCTAGGGTCGTCTGGATAGTCATGTGTTTCGTTGTAAAACTGCTTGCCTTTGGTTAAGGCTTTATAATCTAATGTTTTTAGGTTATAAGTAAACCAAGTAGTGTCTTTACGAGAATAACCATACAAGTAGTTTCCTTTAGGGCTTAAAGAATTACCGCCATAAATCTTTTTACCTATAGACGCTTTTTCTCCTGTATTTAAATTCACACGCATCATATCCATAGCACGCTGTCCTGTCCATTGGCTTTCTAACATATAAGGTGTGTTGTTACCAATTATGGCATAATCTGAGTTGCCTTCGTCTGCATAACGCACCACATCATAATCCTCATTTGCGACTTGTACCATTTTGTTGCTGGTAAAATCATACAAAGACAAAAAGGCTTTTTTCTTGTCTCTTTTTACTTGCATTTCTTGTACAGTGTATAGTCTTGGCTCGTTATACATCCATACTTCTACGTTTACAATTTCGTCTGCAATTAAGGTAGTGTCTTTTACAATAGGTGGCTTTCTTAAACCGAAAAACAAACGCTCTTCGTTTTCTGAAAACGTTAACCTTTGGTCTGGAGAAACTAATAATTTTGATGCATTCTTTTCTGATAGCACTAATTCTTTGGCTGCAGTTTGCCCTTTTTGCCAACCGACTAACATTGGTTTTTTAATTAAGCTTTTGGTGGAGTCTGCATCTACTACAAAACCAATTTTAGTACCAGAATCAGATATTCCGATTTGAGGATATTTGGTTTTTGCGTGACTTTGGTAGATTAAACTAGAAGTTCCTTTGCTTACATCGTATTGATATACGCCACTTTTTAAGGCATCTTTAATCCCTGTAGTTGCGTAAGTAATGATTTGCCCTTCTTTAGAAATAGCGTGTTTGGTAACGAATTTTAGGGTATCTTCTACACCGCTTTCTAAGTCACGCACCACAATATGATACCCATTTTTACTAGAAACCTTTTTGGTTTTTGGCTTTTTGGTCTTGGCCTTGCTTTTCGTTTTTTCCTTTTCTTTAGACTTGTCTGTCTTTGTTTTTTTAGGAGTTGCTTCCCCCAATTGATAGGCTACAATACCCGACCATTTCTCTGGGATTTTATAAGACTTTACATTAGGAATCTTCTCTACTTTTTCTTTGTTAATGTTAAAAATGATTAAAGTATCTGTTGGATAATCTTTCTTTTTTACCTTTTTACGTTTTAACTCTGTGATGCTGTCTTTCCAAGCATTTACAGAAAATAACACGAATTTAGAATCGTAGGTAAACTTACCACCTTTGGTTCTATTATAAGACATAATTGGTGTGCCCGAAATGGTTTTTAAATGGAGTGTTTCGTCTTTTTCGGCTTTGTTGAGTCCGTATAAAACATACTCCCCAGAATTGGAAATGTTTGCGTTTTTAATTTGGTTCCATAATGCTTTGTCTTTGTGCTGCATGACTTTTTTCTGGGCTTGCAGAGAAATGGCTAAGCAACACAATACAATTGTTGACAAGATTTTCATAAAGGTGTTTGTTTTAATTTGAATTTATATGTGTAGTACTGTTGTACTACCTAACTACTGAATTTAAAAAGTGAATGCCTTTTACAACATTCACTTTATTTTGTTTATTATTTTCTGTTAATTATTAATTAAGCCTTGCCCTTCTATCCAAGGAGCACCAGCTGCTTTTAAACCTTTTTCGATATTGGTTAGATTGTTTTCTGATATTGCTTTTAATTGCGATTTTACCTTAACTAATTGCGATTTAACACGTGCTAATAATTGTTTATGCGTACCTGTGGGTCCATAAGTATTACCAAAAGCTCTCCAAGATAAACCATTACCATCATTAGCAGTAGGGTTCGATTTTTCGCCTACTTCTCCTTTTACAGGGTTACCATTCAGTTCTTTTTGAATGGCTAATAATTGTAATCTGGTATCGTTAATGTCTTTTAGTAAAGCATCATTTGGTGCTGTAGTTTTGTTTGCTGCTCTTTTCATGGCTGCAATGATTTTCATTTCACGATCCATTAAGAGATTTGTTGCCATTAAATCTTGCTGAAAAGCAAATACTTCTTCTCTAAAGTCATTTACCTCTTTGTACGATTTTCTTGGTAATGCTCCATCATACATTGGTACTACATTAAAGGTTTTTGGTGCTTGTAAAACCGTTGTTACACCATCTACACGTTTTACTAATGTAGCTGTATATGTACCCGGAGTTACCATAATATTACTTCTACCTCCAATTCCGTCTCCACGACCGTTTAAACTTTCTCCTCTTTTATTCGGGTAATTCAATTGCCAGTTTACGCGGTTAAAGCCTTTTTTGTTGGTTGCTTTTACGGTATTAACTATGTTTCCGTTCGCGTCCTTAATAATAAATAATACGAAAGGCCCATCTTGATTGGTTTCCTTTTCTAAGGCCTCCCAACCTGGAAAGTCTGTATTGGTTTTTTCTCTCTTTTTACGGATGTCTTTTAAAGAATTGATTTTATCTGACATATAGTAGGTAAACTTAGCTCCAAATGGTGCGTTAGGCGCTTTATATTCTGCATCTCCCTGTCCTGAAACTCTACTTGCCTCTTTGTACCAAAGTGCATCTTTTATAGGAAACAGTGTTACCTCTTTAGATAACATCTCTTTGTTGAACATTCTTAAAGGTTTAATATCATCTAAAATAAAGAATCCTCTACCAAAAGAAGCCGCTACCAAATCATTTTCTCTTCTTTGAATGGTAATATCTCTAAACGAGATGGTTGGTACTCCGCCTTTTAGTTTTAACCAGTTGGTACCTCCATTATAAGTAAAATAGATTCCGTATTCTGTAGCCGCAAATAATAAATCTTTATTCACGTGGTCTTGCACCAATCTCCAAACTAATAAACGCTCAGGTAAATCTCCGTTGATTAACTTCCAACTTTTACCTTTGTTGGTACTCTTAATGATGTATGGTTTATAATCGCCATATTTATGATTGTCTACAGCTGCATATACTACGTTTTCATCAAATAAATCTGCACGAACATCATTTACAAAAGGTATATGCTCAATACCCTTTATACTATTAATCTTAAACTTATTCCAAGTAGCCCCACCATCTTCAGTAGCTTGTATCATTCCGTCGTCTGTACCTGCATAAACTAATCCCTCTTGTTTAGGTGATTCTGCCAAAGAAGTAATGGTATTATAATCTGACATGGCTTTGGTATCCCAAGCATTATCCCAACTTTGTTGTTTGCCATAATACGGAATGGTCATTCTTTCTGTTTTCTCTGTTAAATCTCCAGAGATTGGTGACCAATCATCTCCTCTATTTTCTGACTTCCATACACGGTAAGAAGCAAAGTATAATCGCTTCGGATTGTGAGGACTTACTAAAATCGGAGCATCCCAATTGAATCTTTCAAAAGGGTCGCCCTCTAACGCTTGCGGTTGAATAAATACAGTTTCTTTAGTCGTTTGGTCTATTCGCCATAATGCCCCTTTTTGAAACTCGCCATACGTAATGTTAGGATTACCAGGTTCTATGGCAGATTGATGTCCATCTGCCCCTAAGGTTTTCCACCAATCAGAATTGGCAATTCCGTCTGAATACATAGACTGAGAAGGTCCACCATGAGACCCATTGTCTTGCGTACCTCCATAGATTTTATAGAAAGGTTTGCTATCGTCTACTGCCAATTTAAAGTATTGTGTAACTGGTAAGTTTCTGATGAACTTCCAGCTATTCGTTAAATCAAAACTCTCGTATAAGCCTCCATCTGTACCAAACAATACATAATTAGGATCTGTAGCTTTAAAAGCCATTGCATGACTATCTACGTGTTTGTTACGTTCGTTCATTCTGTGAAAGGTTTTTCCATGATCATCAGAAATAAGAACATAATTATTCATTAAAAATAGTTTCCCTTCATGATGCGGAGAAGCATATAACTCTTGGTAATATTGAGGCCCTGTACCTCCAGAAACAGTATTGGATTGTTTTTGCCAAGAAGCCCCTCTGTTGGCAGACATGTATAATCCCCCTTTTGTGCGGTCTGTTTCAATCACTGCATAAATAATATCAGGATTAAAAGGAGAAATGGCCAAACCTATTTTACCTAAGTTAGAACCCGGAATTCCTTTTGATAATTTTTGCCAAGTGCTACCCCCATCTATACTTTTATGAATTCCAGAACCTTTACCACCACCTAAGTAACCGGCTACAGTTCTGTGTCTTTGCCAAGTGGCTGCATACAAAACATCAGGATTTCTAGGATCTATAACTAAATCTGTTGCACCTACCCATTCTGTATCTCCTAAAGTTTGTGTCCAAGTTTTTCCACCATCCGTAGATTTAAAGATTCCTCTTTCTCCACCTTTAGACCATAAAGGGCCTTGAGACACTGCCCAAACTGTATTCGAATCTTTTGGGTGCACTACAATTTTAGAAATGTGGTCTGAGTTTTTTAAGCCCATATGTTTCCATGAAGCTCCATCATCATGGCTTACGTAAACTCCGTCTCCGAAAGCAACATGACGTCCACCAACGTTTTCACCAGTACCTACCCAAATGGTATGTGTATTGTTAGGGTCTATGGTAATTGACCCAATAGAATACGAATTTTGTTGATCGAAAATAGGTTTCCATGTGGTACCCGAATTGCTTGTTTTCCATACCCCACCAGAGCCTACAGCCACATACCAAACATTCTCGTTGTTTGGGTGAATGGCTATGTCTGCAATTCTACCCGAAGTAAATGCAGGGCCTATATTTCTAAGCTTTAGACCTTGAAAAGTTTGGTCGGTTAATTGTTGTGCATGCAAAGGCATTATTATTGCGATTAGCAATAGACAAAGCATAGTTAGTTTAGTTATTGTTTTCATTATTAGTTTGTGTTTACGAAATAGTTATTATTTGTAATAGCCCATCAAAACATTCATCTACAATGTTTTGATTGATGTGTTCTCATTAATTTATATATGCTGATATGGCTGAATTACACTTTGGTTATTCAGTTGTTAATCTGTCCTTTATATTAATTATACTGGCTCTAATTGTATTTGCCTAAAATACTAGTAAAGTAACTTTTATACCGTTTTGCACTTGATTATTGTGCTACCTATTTGGGATAAAAAAATATGGCTATACTGTTAATTTGGGACTTAAAAATAAGAACGGTTTCTATTGCAGAAGACTTGCTTTTTGCTTTGTTTGTTGCGTGTGTAAATGGATAGAAATGAGTGTAGTAAATTTCCTTGCATACGTTGGTAGTTTTGAATGAATTAATTGCATCTAATTTAAGAAGTTTTTAACAAATACACAGGGTAAACGCAGTTCTGCTCAGAATTTTAACGCATTTTAAAGAATACTTTAACATAATGAGAAGTCTAAACATTATTTTAACCTGTTGTGCATTTTGAAGTTACAATACAAGCAAATGTCAGTTCGAGTGATTTTGAGGAACGAAAAATTGTATCGAGAACTAATTTAGTAGCTAAAATTCTTATTCTAGATACAAATTTTTCTCATTTCAATCGTCAACTTTACTCGAATTGACAGAAATTTATCAAAATGAGCAACAGGTTATTTTAGTAAAATACCTGTACAATCTGTGAGTATATAATTGAAATGATTTACATCGTCTCTATTTAATTTTAATGTTCCTGTGATGGCCACAAGATCATCAGTCTTGAAATTACTGGGATTGGTATAATGAATTTCTACGGCAGTTTCTGGCCCAGATTGACCACAAAAATAACAAGAAGCCATTGGTCCTTTTGAGAGAATGAATGTATTATCTTCTTGAATGATATCTAAAAAATATCCTTTTATGGTTACTTGTTTTCCTTCTAAAGCTTTTACTGTAGCTAAAAATGTTGGGTACATAAAGTAATCATCAAATTCGGCAAAGTATTTGTCTGTAAAAGTAACATTTGATAATAGTTTCCAAGAGATTTCTTGTTGACTATAACTTACAAATGCTATACACAAAAACAAGAAAAGGATTATTTTATTTTTCATTGCTTAAAATTGTTGAGATGTTCATTTTTAACAAAGGGATTATAGTTAACACCACTGCAATGAATACCATTATCAGCATTAATCCCGCTATTTTTAATACCTCTAATAAAGGTAAATCTTGTAAAATGTTTTGTTGCACACTAATCGATTGGCTATTTATAAACATTGTTGCTCCCACTTTTATGGTGATATAACCAATGGTAAATGCCAAAAACACAAGAATTAGCGCTTCGTAAACTACCATTTTTATCAACTGAAACCTTGTGGCACCATAGGTTCTTAAGATGGCCAAATCGAAAGCACGCTCTTTCATCATTTTATATAAACTCATAAAGATACTTAGTGAAGCTATGCATAGAATTAGATAGCCAATTATTGCAATTGTCTTAAAGCCTACACTGGTATAATCATATAATTTATGGAGTTCATATTTGGGCAATACAGCCTGTAAATTGGTGTTCTCATTTATCTTTCTAGGAAAATTCAATAAGGCACGTTTGCTTTTTAAACTAACTAATAAAGATGTAATTTCTTTTTGATGATCTGCAGAATGTTGATGTGCAGTATGCTCGTCTTCATCATAATGTTTTTCTTCCTCTTCATGTTCTTCATGCTGATGTACTTCCCAAATACTTTCTAAACGGGTAACAATTAAACGATCGATTACTTTTTGTGTAGGTTTTAGAATGCCTACTACTGTAAATTCTTCGGTATGTACCTCAAGGTCATTATCCAATAAACCGTGAGCGCTTAAAAAAGTATCGCCTATTTTTAAATTGAGTTGTTGGGCTACTGTAGCTCCCAAAATCACCTCCATTGATTTTTGAACAAATTGCCCCTGCTCTAGTTCTGCTTTGTATAGTTCTGGATATTTTTCTGTACTACCAACAATTCGGAATCCTTTGTAATTATCGCCATAAGAAATAGGAATTACCCATTTTACCATAGAATTCTCAGTAATTTTCTGTGCTTCTTGATAAAAAATATTACCAGTAGGATTGTCTAGATGCAACACAGAAGCCAATACCAATTGCAGTGGACTGCCTTTTGCACCAATCACCAAATCGATGTTTTCTAGGTTGTTTTCTATTTGATTTTTAAAAGAAAGTTCTATTTGTTTGATACCTAACAACAAGGTTATGCTCAAGGATAACGTAATGATACTTAAAACACTGTATAATGGTTTTGCCTGTATATTTTTAAGAGTGATGCTAAAAACATTCATAAGCTTATGGTATTTTGGAAGTAGCATTTTACTCTAGCATCATGAGTAATAACAATTAAATGCGCTTTGGTTTGTTGTGCCTGTTGTAATAATAATTCAATTACTTTTTTACAATTGAAGTCGTCTAAACTCGATGTAGGTTCATCTGCTAAAATTACTTTGGGATGGTGAATGGCAGCCAACGCTATCCCCAGACGTTGCAACTGCCCTTCACTCAACACATGAATCTTCTTATTTTTATATGCTGATAAATCGAGTTGTGTTAACAAGTTCTCAATTACATCAGTTGTTATTCTTTTTTTACTAAACAAAATGCGTGCTTTTAGGTTTTCTGTAACCGTTAAAGACTGAATAGCGTGTTTTTTCTGAAAAACGAGTCCGATATTTGCACCTCGAAACCCATCTAATTCTTTGTTTTTTAATTTATTAATGACATTGTCATCCATAGTAATTGTACCACTTACAGGTTTTAATAAACCCGCTAAAAGATGTAAAAACGTAGTTTTACCTACCCCCGACTTTCCAAGAATAAGCAAGTTTTCTTGCGCTGATAAATGTATATCAGGGAATCTGAAAATGGGCTCACTATTTTTGTATTGAAAGGTTAGGTTCTTTGTTTTTATCATGTACTGTCAGTTCTAATATGCCTATTACTTTTTACATTTTATGAAATACATTGGTTGATTTTCTTGTACTTCATTTATTTCAAAAAGACCAAAATGTTTAAATTCTAACTTTACAGCTTCTTGATTGTAATAATATATTTTGACTCCTTCGTGAAATTCGTAACGATCCTTTTCTATTTGTTTTCCTTTTTTATAATTGGGTGCATCTTTAGTTATCGCAGTAAAAAACATATATCCGTTTTCATTCAGTTGGTTGTAGCAGTCTTGAAGTAGCTTTATTCTTTGTTTGCTATCTAGTAAATGAATAAGGGCGTGACAAAAAATTGCATCGTACTTTCTATCCTCAAAAGGCATTTGGGTTACTGAGCCGTGAAAAAGGGTGATTTCTCTTCCGTACTGTTTTTTTGCGAGTTCAATAGCTGTTTTAGAAATTTCTATTCCGCTTACTTTAATTCCGTTTTCAATAAAAGGCTGGGCATTTCGCCCATACCCTATTCCTGGAATAAGAACATTCTTCAAAGACTTTTCTATGATGAAGTTTTTTGCAAGTACTGCAGCTTTTGTAGAGTTCATACCCCACATTTCTTGCTTGTTATGAAATGCTGTTTCCCAAAATTCTGTCATTGCTTTAAATATTGTTTTTATTGCACTCTACTTTCTCTTATGCTATCCTTTATGCTGGCAAAGGCCATTGATCTTGAGTAGGAAATAATTTTGTTTTCCAGATTTCAATTTCTTGTTCTGTTAATACACACTCTTGCAATGCTGCAATCATATGTGCTTTGTTAAGGTGTTGCCCTATAAAAACCAATTCCGTTTTACGATCTCCAAAGGTGGCATCCCAATCCGATTCAATCATTTCTTTATTATCCGCAAAAGCAGCATAATTTATTCTTTCAGCAAAAGGCATTGACGCCCACCAAACTCCTGCAAAATCTGCTTTACAAGAACCTCCAGCTGAGCTCCACAATAAAGCCTGATTAGATCTAGAAGCTAACCAAAACAAACCTTTACTTCTAATGATATTTTGCGGAAAAGATTGATTTAAATAATTTAAAAAACGATCTGGATGAAAAGGTGCTTTACTTCTAAATACAAAAGAACTAATGCCATATTCTTCAGTTTCTGGAACGTGTTCGTTTTCTAATTCTTTTATCCAACCTGCAGAAGCCTCAGCTTTATCATAATCGAATAACCCAGTGTTGATTACATCGTTTAAATCTACTTTAGAATGATTGGTGCAAATTATTTTAGCCTCAGGGTTTAACTTTTGAATGATGGCTTTTAATTCTTCTATATTATCACTAGAAACTAAATCTGTTTTATTTAATAAAATTACATTGGCAAACTCAATTTGGTCGGTTAATAAGTTTACAATGGTTCTGTTATCGCCTTCTATATCTGTTAGTTCTCTTGTTGCTAAATAATCTGAACTTGAAAAATCTTTTAAGAAATTAAAAGCATCTACCACAGTAATCATATTATCGATATAACTGAATCTGCTTAAATCGATTTTACCATCTTCACTCTCAAAAGTAAAAGTTTGTGCTACAGGAATTGGTTCACTTATTCCTGTACTTTCTATTAATAAATAATCGAATTTATTTTGTTTGGCTAACTTTTCTACTTCTATCATTAAATCCTCACGAAGCGTACAGCAAATACATCCATTAGACATTTCTACTAATTTCTCTTCGGTTCTAGATAGTGTGTTTTCGTTTTCTATAAACTGAGCATCTATATTTACCTCGCTCATATCATTAACAATAACAGCTACTTTTAAGCCCTCTTTATTGTGCAAAACATGATTTAATAAGGTAGTTTTACCAGCCCCTAAAAAGCCACTTAAAACAGTTACAGGTAGTTTTTTCATTTTATTTAAATCGTTTGTTTGTATTCATTTAACACACTTTCTACTATTTTTTTGAGCAATAAAGGTTCACTACCTGGTCCTATCGTTAATAACTTAGCACCTGTTATCGGTATTCCTCTAAAGGCTCTTATGGTTACTTGTCCGTCTGGTGTTCTTTCGAAATAGGTATATGTTTCTTTTTTATCTATTAGTGTACAGCCATTTACACGTAATATGGTTTTTGGTATTTCTTTACAAATACTTTCTATGATTTCTTTATTGGGCAAAACAGGTAAATCCACAGAACAAGAAGACCAATGTGCTTTTAAATAATCTAATTTTTCTGGAATATTATTTGAAGATGATAACTGAGGCAACAATGAAATATCAATTTCATCCATCGTAATAATTTTAGCAAAAGCATTGTAATCTTTTAACTCTTTAATTACCAACTCTTTTCTTTCTTTAAAACAATCTTTTAAATGGGTAAGCACTATTAATGAAGATACTTGTACTTGATTTGCTTCTAAATCATTATGCTCTTCTCTTTTTTGCCAGTTATGCACATCTACTACCGCTATTTGTATGGGAGGTAAAAACTGCTCATTTAAACCAACTCCTAAAAATTCCATTAAAGCACAAGCATCAGATGTTCCATTTGCTTCAATTAAGGTTACTCCCTTATTTCGTTTCGGAATTCTATTTACAGCATTTCTCAGTTCATTAATTCCGCTACAACAAATACAGCTACCTGTTAGTGCTTTTATATCCTTTATATCTACCAGATTTAAAAACTGTTGCGCATCCATATTGGCATTTTCATAATCATTTAAAATGATAAAAGGGCTCCATCCATTTTCTGAAAAACTATTGCTTAAATATTTTAACAACGTTGTTTTCCCTGCCCCTAAAAAACCTACTATGGTAATAATCACTTCCATATTTTGAATTCTATTTCTATCTTGAAATAGTTGATTTAATGCTTCGGAATTATCCTTCTAATTTATTTAGATGATTCATTTTTTCAATTAAATCTCCCGTAATTGCCACCACGGCAGGCTTCGGAATATTATCTTTATCGAAAGGCCAAGTACTGGTTGGATTACTTAAATCTTTTGTTTGCTCACCTGGGTGTTGTACACTTAAAAACAGTGTTTTACCATCTGGAGAAAACCAAGGCCCGGTTAGTTCTGCATCTTTAGGTGCAGAAGCTACACGAATTACTTTACCTGCATCTTTACCCAATCTCGGAATTACAAATAAACTATTGTTTTTAAAAGCCATGTAAGGTTTGTCTGTTCTGTTCATAGCTCCACCAGACATGTCTGTGGTAATCCAAAGATTACCTGCCATATCAAAAGCCAAGTTATCAGGACAAGAAAAACCATTTTCTGTACCACCAGCGATGTATGTTGATGATTTAAACGTTAAGGCATCAAAAGCTCCGTTTGTTTCTACTATTTTTAAAATAGAACCATGATGATCTCCTTTTGGTTTGTTATTGGTTAAGGTGATAAAAATATGGCCAGTAATTGGATCTATTTCTATATCTTCTGGTCTGTTTAAAGGTGTTGCACCAATTAATTTAGCAGCCTCTCTAGCTCTGATTAAAACCTCTGTTTGGTTTTTAAACTTTGCTTTTAAAACCGGCTGATTTTCATAATCTAAGGCCAACCATTGTCCGTTGATGGTATCTGCAACATAAAGTGTTCCCTCTTTTAAAGAACCTGGTTTAGAAGATACAAACTTGTACAAATGTTCATCATTATGATCATCTCCAGTATATGCTACTACTCTTTTATCTTCTAATTCATAGAGGGTACAACATTCGTGTGCAAAACGACCTAAAGCAATATGTTTTTGCGCTTTACCATCTTTCGGATTCACTTCTACTACCCAACCATAATGCTCAGGAGGATAATTGTAAAAATTCTCCCATCCATATCCACTATTCCTGTGGCTTTCTACATTATTGTCATCATACTCTGTCTCTCCGAAAAAACCATCATAGTTTTCCTCGCAAGTAATAAAGGTTTTCCATGGGGTAATTCCTCCAGAACAATTTGCCAATGTTCCTTTTACACTGGTTTTTCCTTTTATGGGTGCATCCCAATTTAAGGCAATGTCTGTTTGTGCTGTAATTCTTCTGTTGTGCGGATCGTTTTGAACCACTTGCCAAATTCCGTTTTCCTCTTTAATTCTTATTATGCTTCCGCCAACATTGTACATTTCTTTATCTACTTGCGCTTTGGTTCTATGTGCTTTGGGATTATCGAAAGCACGATAATCGAAATCAGAAACAAAAAGTTGATTGACGTATTCGTGGTTTACCCACAACAAACCATCTTTAGGATTATTCTCATCAAACGGAATAAAACAAGTATAATCATTATTAAATCCGAAAGTATCTGTGTCGCTTATGGCATCTCCCCATTTGACTATAGTGTGATAATCTAAACCCTTTGCCAATAACAAATCGTCTTTATCAGAAGCCGGAATTCCTTCTAAAACCAAGTCTTTAAGAGCTTGCAATCTCTCTTTAGACATCTTGCTAAAATCTTTTGTAGGTGTTGCTGTATTACCACAACTCATTAAAAACTGAGGTAAAACTAGCGATGCTAAACTCGCTTTACCCATAAATGAAATAAACTTTCTTCTATTATAATCCATTTTAATTTGTACTTAAAATTTTTATTGATGATGATTTATACTTTTTAATCGCTCACTATTTTTAAGAATTCATTTCTTATTTCGGTTTCAGAAAAACAGCCTCCATACTCTAAAGTGGTTGTAAAACTACTTTGGTCTTTTATGCCTCTAGAAGATACACACAAATGTTTAGCAGTAACCATTACAATTACATCTTGCGTATCTAAAACCATTTGTAAATCGTTTAAGATTTGCAATACCAATCTTTCTTGTACCTGAGGACGACGTGCATAATAATCTACCAAACGATTAATTTTAGACAAACCAATTACCTTGTCTTTTGGGATATACGCTACGTGTGCCTGCCCAACAATTGGTAAAAAATGATGCTCGCAAGCAGAATCTATATTGATGTTTTGCTCAACCAACATTTTTTGATAACTGTATTTATTATCGAAAGTAGAAAGCTTTGGTTTATTAACCGGATTTAAACCATAAAACAACTCTTTTACATACATTTTTGCAACACGATAAGGTGTACCAGATAAGCTATCATCTGTTAAATCTAGCCCTATTTCTTCCATAATCATTTTAAAATGATGCTGAATATTTTTAATTTTTTCATCATCAGATTTATCAAAAGCATCTGCACGCAAAGGTGTTTTGATACTTGTTGAAAAATGAGCATCACCCTCTATTATAATTTGTTCTTTATCCTTCATGAGTACAACATTTATCTGTGTTACATTGGCAATATTTTCTATTGTATAAGTGTAATGCTATTAACGAAATAGTTGGTAAGTAGATAAAACTTTCTGGTATAGGAAATATCTCTAATTTTTCGTTTATAATAACGATAAAAAGGATGAACCAGCTTAGCCAAAGTGCAGGTTTAATCCAGTTTTTACTTGTGGTTTGCGTAGAACGATAAACTGCAATAAAAGAAACTACTAAGAAAAAATAGTCGAAGAACTTCCACCAAAAAGGAGCCTCATTGCCAAAATTGAATAAACTACTTTGTGCTAAAAAAATAAAAGGTGTTGCCACACAATGAATTAGACAAAGTGTACTGGATATAGCACCAATACTATCTGCTTTTTGATTTGATAATATCATTTAAAATCTTATTAATACAACTGAGTTGCAAATCTAATAATAATATTTGTTATTACAACTAAGTTGCGTTATATTTGTTATATGGGAGTCATCAGAAAAACAAAGGCGGTAGAAGTGTTAATGAGCGAGTTTAGAAATAGTGATTCTGCAATTTCTGCTAAGCAATTAATAACACAATTAAAAACACAGTTTAATAAAACTACGATTTACAGGATTTTAGATAAGTTAGAAGATGATGGTCTGCTGCATTCCTTTTTAGGAAAAGACGGAATTAAATGGTATGCAAAATGCACAGGATGCTCTTCTACAGAGCATAAAGATGTGCATCCTCATTTTCAGTGTTTAGATTGTGGTAAAGTAGATTGTATACCTACTAATGTTACCTTGCCCAAAATACCAAGTAGACAGATTGAAGTTACTCAATTATTAATTCAGGGTAAATGTGAGTCTTGTGTTGATGCTATTTAAGGATAAAATACGTTAAGTAAATGGACTTACTTTGTAAATAACAATTCATTTACTAACTGATGTCTTTAAAAGATAATAATAATATGGTTATTTATAAATTAATGACATATCCTATTTATGTTGTTAATTTTTAAAAAGAATTCTTATTGATAAACTCTAAAAACTTTGGTTTGTATTGCTCAGAAACTGTAATTCGCTGTTTGTTAATAATGATTTGACTACGTTCAATGACTTCAATATTTTTTAAAGAAACGATAAAAGAACGATGTACACGCATAAATTGAGTACTTGGCAATTCTTGTTCTAAAGTCTTTAAGCTCATTAAGGTTAAAATGGCTTTTGGGTTGTCTTTTAACCATATTTTTATGTAATCTTTTAATCCCTCAAAATATAAAACATCAGCCAATTTAATACGAAGTTGTTTGTATTCTGATTTTACAAAAAGAAACTCTTTTTCTTCGGATACAACAGGTTGTTTTTTGCCTTTTACCAACTCAAACCAAGTGTTTGCTTTATTCGCTGCTGCTAAAAACTCAGCATAATCAAAAGGCTTTAACAAGTAATCTAAAGCTTCTACTTTAAAACCTTCTAGTGCATATTCATCAAAAGCAGTGGTAAAAATTACCCGTGTTTCTTTAGGTAACATTTTAGAGAATTCAATACCCGTTAAATCTGGCATTTGTATGTCTAAAAACAATAAATCTACAGGTTCTTGTTGTATAAATTGTAACGCTTCTATAGCACTAGTACACTTCTTTTTAAGAGATAAAAAAGGCGTTTTTTCAACATAACTTTCTACTAGATTTAATGCCATAGGTTCATCATCTACAACAATACAAGATATTTTTAGATTGCTCATTTTTTATATAGTTTCTATTTCTAAATTTACTACAAAACGATTCAAAATTACTTCTGTCTGGAAGATATATTTATCAGGATATAACAATTGTAAACGTTTTTCTAAATTCTGAAGACCAATTCCTGAACCACTTTTATCATTCGATTTTTTAGGGAAGTTTGTATTCTCTATGGTGAATAAAACGGTTTTATTGGTGCAAGTCATATTCATATTTATGCTACTTGGTTTGCTAGCAGCTACACCGTGTTTAAAAGCATTTTCGATTAATGAAATAAACAATAAAGGTGCTATTTGTATGCTTGTTTCTGTTTTAGGAAAACTGTAATCGATAGTTGTTTTATCTGATACACGCAGTTTCATCAACTCAATATACTTTTTCATAAAATCTATTTCTTTGGTTAATGAAATGGATTCCTCATTGGTTTCGTACAACATATAACGCATTAACTTGCTTAAACTATGAATCGATTTTTTTGCTTGCTCTGGCGAAAGATCTACCATTGCATAAATATTATTCAAAGAATTAAAAAAGAAATGTGGTTGTAATTGATAATGTAAATGTTGTAACTCCGATTGTAATTTAAAATTGATAGCTTCCTTACGCTCTGCCTCTGTTTTTACCCAACGTTTGGTAGTTTTTACAACGATAGAAAATAGCAAAGGTGCCATATAAGAAACCATTTGAATGTAAATAAACATTTTAAAAGGCGGACCTGTACTATTCTTGTTACTAGAGGGTCTGTTTCTGGTAATATTCTGAAAAAAAACATCTTCTATACTCTCTTTTATGTAAATAAAAAAAACAATAAATATGATGTTTATAAGTACAAACCAAACTGTTTTTTTAGTAAACAAGTATTTATCAATCAATAAAAAATAATTTAGGTAAAACAGAATTGAAGAAAGTAGTAATGGAATCCAGAAATGGATAATGACTCTATCTAATTCTTGTTCTTGCCCATAAGACAACAAATAAGGCATACTAAAAAGCACAAACCAAACCAGTATGTGCGAGAGTAATGTGATGTTTTTATTTTTAATCATATTGTTTTATACTGATGGTTTATTAAAATGATGTCTATTATTTTATCTTGAAATCAATTCTACTTTTTCTATTGTAAAATCTACTTGAATAGACAAAATTTTAATTCATAGTATAAATATAAAACAAATCCTTTTTTTTGCTGTAAAGAATAGACGTTTATAATGATTTAGTATACCAATAAGGATATTTTATAGATGGTAATTGGGAAAGATTGATATAAAAATTTAGAATAGTTTTTATATTTATGATCTGTACTGAAGACAGTTTAAGAAAATTAGATTCTAATCAATCTCTATATATTCTGATTTCCCTCCAGATAAATCACCATTTAGCCAATTCCAATCGAATTTTAATTTTAGTTTTCCATTGGGTAATTTTTCAATGATCCCTTTTGATTTCCCTGCTTTTAATTCACCATTCGTAGTTAAACATTGATACAAGAGTTCTATTTTGTTGGTATCTTCAATTTGTTTACCAATGATTAGGCCTTTTACAATAGAACCTCCTTTGTATTTTCCTGTTATTGTTGTCCCTTCTTGAAAATACTGAAAGTAAGTTTCATCCGAAGATAATCCGTTTTTATTTTCTGAGGTTACAAATTTCTTTTGGTCTAAGTTCAATGTTACTTTTTTTAAGGTTATTCTAATTTAAATCATCGTTTGTGATTGTTAGTTCAAAGCGCAGAGAATTATCTGGTGTATTTGCATTATTTATCATTTCCCAATCTGTATTTGTTATTGTTGAGAGTGTTAAGATGGGAGTTGTTGAGTTTACATCAGTAGCATAAAACTTTAATTCTTTTAAAACTTCTTCTGGTCTAAAATATGACATATCTACTAAATCATAAAAAATTTCTGATTCTTTACTATTTAATAATACACTTTCATTTTCTTGTCCGTTTGTATAACCATCATTCACTACAATCTCTAAACTAAGGTTTGTATCTGTTTGATTATTAATGTAAAATTCTGTAAACGCTATTGGTTCAGTAATAATAGTATCTGAGTTTTTACAACAGAAAAGCATCAGACTAAAAATAAGGATAAATATACGTTTCATTTGCTTTTTTTATTTGATAGTTTTATTCTTTTTGATATTTATAGCTGCACCCTTCTATACAAATGGGGCCACTGGTAGGTGTAAGAATAAAGTAATTGCCGTAAAATTCTAAATTATAGCTAATAAAACCTTGTTCGTTTTCGAATTCTGCACTGATTTCAGCACAATTATAATCCAAAAGTAATTCATCTTCATTTATAGAAAAATTACCCTCAGTACATTCTGCAAATCTATTCGATGTAAATGCTTTGTTTTCTGAGAAAATAATTTCATTACCATTTTCGACATCTACCCAATATTGAGGGCCACCAGCACTAATATAAGCTTCGGTTTGCACCCATTTTCCTGCTATTAAAGTTTCGTTCACAGAAATTGGCTCATCAGATGGATTACAAGCCATAAAGAATATTAGAGAGCAGATTAAATAAGATTTGTATTTCATAGGTTTGATTCTTTATGTTATAGATGCAAATTATCTATAAGGGTTGCGTGTAAATATTGTTAATCAGAAATTTAATCTTAATTGGTCGTTTTCAGCCATCGCATTCCAATCTTTACAAAGTTGATCAAAATCTTGCTTCATATTTTTTATGTCTGATAGATGCATTGCTGGAACTTTAATTCCGTTTATACTTTTAGCTTCCCAATGAACAATCTCAATATATTCATCAATATTTACAGCCCCAGAACCAACAGCTTGAAGATTTCTAGCCATTATTTCTGATAGCCAAGTTTCTGCACCTAATGTTTTGATGGTTTCTTTATCAGACAATTCAGCTATTGTTTTTCCTGATTTTATTTTACCATAAAATCCATTTTCTAGTTTAAACTCTTTCTCTACAATGAAATGCGCAATATCGTGATTAGGAAAATCTGGCCCAAGATTCTGACTAGTGTTACTGCCGTCTTTTCTGATACAAGATAGCGTACTTCTGTTTTTACCCTTTGTTATTATTATTTCCATTGATAAAATTATGTACTAAAGTTAATTAATAAAATACTGTTCTATTCTTTACAAGTTTAGAGCTAGCAAACTAATCCTGTTTTAAAATCCACGTGCCTATTTTTACAAATTTTACAAAACTCAAGACATTCTTTTAATTCCATATTCATTTTTTTAAGTTAATTTATATTTTTACTTATTAATTTATCTAAATCAATTATTTTCAGATTCAATAATCTGTAAAACTAAATCTTGTAAATTAGCATCTTTAAAATCTGGTTGTAAGTAATAAGGATGATAAATTTCTTCTTTCCTTTGAATATATGCAGTTTTAAGTCCTGCTTTTTTTGCACCAAATAAATCCCAATCGTGAGTTGCAATCATTATGATATCTTGTAATTCTAATCCTTCTTCTTTTGCTGATGATTGATAAATATCTTTAAAAGGTTTATATTTTTTAATGCTATCAACTGAGTAATACGAATCAATTTTATCAATAATTCCTGAATTTGTCAATTGTTCTTTCATCATTTCTAAAGAAGAGTTTGAAACTGCAACTACACGTATGTTTTCTTTTTTAAGAAGATTTAACGCAGGCAGCACATCATCATAAGCAGGTAACCTTTTGAATTCGCCAAGTATTTGTGATTTTGTCTTAGCAGTTAAGGGTTTATTGTTTTCAAAGAAAAGATTTTCTAAAGCTATATCTGCTAATTCTCCAAAATTACGATACTCTCCCATTATTCCCATAATGCTTGAACTGTATAATAATTTTGTGAACCAATATTTTAAAACATATTTGTCATTAAAATGTTTATCGAATTGTGCTTGCAGTAAACTCAGATTCAATAAAGTTTCATTCATATCAAAAAATACAGCTTTTATCATCTTTATTTTGTTTTATAACCTGGTTTAATTTACGCTACACTTTTTTAGCACTCTTTATAAAAATTAAACTAAAACCGATTAAGGTTAAAGCATAACCAAAAATCAATCGAAAAGGTAATGGAATAATATGCCACAAAATAAGATTGGCTACTAAAATAAAAACAATCCCTACTTTTTCTATTTTTAAATAGTTTAGGCTTAAAATTAATAAGCCAAGGTTAAATATTTTAGAACTTGGTCCTATTGTCATAAACGTTTTCCAGATAGAGGGTACTTGAGATATGTGCTTTGTAAAATCTGAACGCATTTCATCAGTAGGAAAACTCCACCAAATAAAGTCTAACACACACATTCCTATTATACAAACAATACCAATTAGTGTTAAAGGAATACCAAACAGATTGTATATTTTTTTAGGAAAAGAAACTACTTGAGGAATTAATAAAACTACGCCTACTAACAAAAACCAATGTGCAAAATCAATAGGTTCTTGGGCATACACAAAATCATTGCCTTTAGACAAAATTATTTGACCTATAAGAAAGAAAATTAATCCTATTAGAAAAGAGATTCTGTAAGTCATTTAAAATTTATTTTAGTTTTTAATACCTCTATGCTACACCTTAGGTTTTTAAAATAGTTTTTTTGTTTAAACAGTGAATTTAGCAAATAAAACCGAATATACAATCAGCGAGAATTTTAGAATCTAGACAAGAACAGGCAATAAATTTTGTAGAATGTTGCACAACATTAGTTATTTCATATAATCTAACGCCTTAATCGTGATTTCTTTTCTTAATTTCGGGAATAATTTTTTATTGGTATTCTCATTTGGTTCAATATTAGTAGCAAAAAAATAAGTTTTATTCTTCATTTTAATATAGCCTACAAACCATCCGTTATTATTTCCATTTCTAATTGATAAACCCGTTTTTCCATATAATTTATACCTTTCGTTTTTTTCAATAAAAGATATTTTTCTAAGCACTTCTTCAGTTGTTTTAGAAATTTTCAACTCTGAATTAACAAGACGTTTTAAAAAGTCTATTTGTTGAAATTGATTGATTTTTGATGCTCCTTCTAACCAAAATACATCTAAATTTTTCGAGGTAACATTCATATCTCCAAATTGTAGTTTTTCGAGATATTCATTCATTCTTTTTTCACCAATTTTATTCGCAATTTCTTGATAACAAGGTACACAAGAATACTGAAAAGCATCTCTTAATATTAAATCTTGTTCCCAAATTTTATATGCTCTTTTTTCTCCATTCCATTTAAATAATGTGCTATCATTTTTTACAACCTTAGTTTCTAAAGCAATTATAGAATTCGGAATTTTAAATGTAGATGCAGGTAATTGCCCTATTTTAGCCCAATCAAAGTTATTTGAATAGAATAAATCTTTTTGTAAATCATAAATTAGAATAGAACCATTAACATTACTTGAATTCATAATTGATTGAAATTCAGGTACAAGTATTTCTTTTGTCTTGCTTTTTTCATTACAAGAAACTAAAATACTTACTATTAAAATAATGTTTACTATTGTCTTTTTCATAGTGTTGCCAACGTTTTATGTATATAAGAAGTTACGGGGTTTTGTATTCTAAAACTTTCTGAAGAAAACAAAAATAAACTAAATAACTAACTTTGGTTTAGCACAAAATAGTAATTCTATTTTTATGTTGTTGGTGTAACTCTTTTTAAAACCAGTTATCGTATTTAATATCAAATCGACCACCTAAGACTTCAACTATTTTATTTGTTTCAGGATTGATACAAGTAAAATAAAACACAGACAGAAAGTCTGAAAGCACTTTTACAAGTAGTCTAAAACTAACCATTAATTTTACACGTTGTTAGCAATAGTTTTTATTTTTCATAAAACTCTTTTAGCACAATATTTTTGTCTTTAGTTAATCTTTTTAATTCCTTTAAAATATAATATCTATGCATAAATCCGCATAAAACAACAATTTTTTTGCCTTTATTTTGTTCTGAAATTGTCATGATATTTTTCGCCATTGTTTGGTTTCTTAAATCCCAAAAATCTGCCCAAAGTTGATATCCATTTCTGTAACTTATTTTTTCACCATTTGGTTTTATTAAAAATCTAGAAGAAAATTCCTTTCTAGTATTGGTTATTTTTGGAATCATTTGATACTGGTAAAATTGACGTTTTTCGCATAAACTATCTGCTATGGAATTATTCCAATTTTCAGGACTTTTTGCAGCAATTACTTTTAATGGTTCTAAAGCTTCTTTGTAAGTTTTAAAAATTTCAGCTTCAGTTGTTGTTAGTAAATTTTCATTATACAAACTGTCCACTAATTTTAATGTTAATTTGTCAGTAGGTCGCATTCCATTATCAATTCGATATTGATTTCTACCTTCAAACTCAAATGGTCTTAATTTTGTCTCTGGGTATTTTGCTTGATATTTATCAGAAGCAATAAGTTCATTTTCCATTACTTCTTTTAATTTAAAATCTGGAGTGAATTTAATGGAATCTAATTCTAGTAGTATTAAATCAGGTTTTACTTCTTCTAAAATATTAAAAAGAATTTCCGAATTAAAATTAGGAACAGCTTTGTGCTGAGTTCCCATAACAATAATTTCAGTAGAAACCGCTGGTTTTTTTATGTTGTTACAGGATAAAAATATTACTGATACTATTAATAGTAATGTGATTCTTTTCATTTATTTAATTTTGATGTAAATAATTGTTACTAAAATACTACTAAATAGTTTGTTGCGTGTTTAAACATCTAATTTACTAAAAAGTACCTACCCGTAAGTAGGCAAAATGACAGCAATAAATTATAAGCATTGTTGTGTGTAATTATTTTCTAATTTCATTTTCTAAATATAACATTTTCAACTCTTTATGATATGCTTTAATTCTTGAGTAAGCTGTTCCATCAACTAATAAGATAACTGTTAACATTGCAATAGTTGTAATGCTAATTGCTCTCCAAGTTGGTGTATTAACAAACAGAATTAATAATGTTGCTACTATAATTAAAATTGGAATTACTTTAAATACAACTGTATATTCCTTTAATGTACTTTCAGAACGTTCTATTTCGGATTGGTAAAAAGTAGCTGTATCAGTGTTAAAGTCTTTTTCAAACTGTTTAACTCTTTGTATGTTGGTGTAGTTAAGGCCGCTACCAATTATCAAAAGTAAGATGCCTGCAACTAAAGTCGGAATTATGTATGCTCTGGCTAAATCTGTTTTTCCTAATTGCCAAAATCCAATACTTGCAACTAAAAATCCAATCGCAAATAAGATGAAAAAACGTGTTGAGAATACTTCAGCTTTTGCCCATTCTGTGGCTAATTTTAATAGTTCCATTTTAGTTTAGTTTATATTTTTCTCTGTATTCTGTTGGGCTTACACCTTCTTTCTTTTTAAATAGTCGTGAGAAATATTGCGGATATTCAAATCCCAACTCGTATGCTACTTCCGAAATACTTTTGTTCGGTTTCAATAAAATATTCTTTGCTTCATCAATTAAACGCAAGTGTAAATGTTCGGTAGTCGTTTTTCCTGTTTCTTTTTTTAGTGTATCACTTAAATAGCGTTGCGAAACAGACATTTTATGAGCTATTTGTTCTATGTTTGGAATCCCTTTTTCTTGTAGTACTCCTAATTCAAAATATTCAGATAATTGTAGATTAAATCGCTCCAACAAGTTATTTGATAATTCTTTTCTATTCAAAAACTGTCTTTCATAAAATCGATTGGCATACTTAAAAAGCGTACTTAATTGAGAAATGATAATTTCTTTGCTAAAGGCATCTTGGTTGTTCTGGTATTCTATTTCAATATTTTCAACTATCGATTCTATTTGCTTTTCTTCTTTTGGCGAAAGATGTAATGCTTCATTTACTGAATAGGAAAAGAAACCATATTTTTTTATTTGTTGTGCTAATTCTGTTCCTTTCAAAAAATCTTCGTGGAAGTTTATTGAAAAGCCTTTTCGCTCAAAAACCACGCTACTATCCCATTGTAGAATTTGCCTTGGTGCAATGAAAATTAAAGCTCCATTGGTAAAATCATATTTTGTTCGTCCGTAGTTTAAGTCGCCTTTTACAAATTTCTTTAAGCTAATGGAATAGCAATCGTTTGTAATTGGTGGCGAACTTTCTCTTGGACAAGGTAAATAACCATCGCCTTTTGAGTTGAAAACACTCAACATAGGGTGTTCTGGTCTCGGTAGTTCTAAATAATCTAGATAAGTCGATAATGTTTTAAAGTGCTCCATAATACAAATTTAGAAATTCCATTTTATACCTGTTTCTTTTTCCGAAAGTTCCCATAGCCGTTTTGCTACTCTTTTATCTTTTGCGTGTGATTCTAATTTATGTGCTCCAACGGGACCAGTCCAATTATTTCTTCCCGTTGGACCATAAAAACTACTTTGGTCTAAATTAGGTTCTGTAGCACACATCAATTGCGGATAAGCACCTTTTTCAGCCGATTGTGTTAATGGCGACAATTTCATTAGATTAAAGATGAATTTCATCATAAAACTACCACTAGTATTTATCAAGTTGGTTCTTGAAGAACCAGGATGACAAGCGTAAGCTTTAACATCTGATTTATCTACTTTTTTTAATCGATCTTGTAGTTCATAGACAGACATAATTTGAGCTAATTTGCTTTGACTATAAGCGTTATTAGGTGTGTAATCTTTATTCCAATTCAAATCGTCAAATTTGATGGTTTTAATTCCCATATCATATCCCAAACTTCCTACCGTTACAATTCGTCCTTTGGATTTCTCAATAAGTGGGAACAATAAAGCTTGCAATGTCCAATTTCCATAATAATTTGTTCCCATTTGACTTTCCCAACCGTCAACAGTTAGCGTTTGTTTAGGTACTTGTGCAATTGCTGCATTGCAAATAAGTGCATCAATTTGAGGAACTGTTTTTATAACTTCTTCTGCTGCTTTTTTTACAGAGGTTTGTTTGGATAAGTCCATTTGAATGTTAGTTACTTCAATGTCTTTACCCAATTCTTGTTTTAATGTTGCGATGCTGTCTTCTGCTTTTTTAGGATTCCTATTAAGCATTACCACTTTTGCTCCTTTTGATAGTAATATTTTTGCTGCTTCAAATCCTGTTCCGCTTGTAGTTCCTGTTATTACAAATGTTTTATCTGTCAAATTTGCAATTCTGTCTGGCGTCCAACCTTTTTTACCAAATTGAGTTGTATTCATTTTGTCTCTTTTTATTAGAATAAATTATAAGACAAAGGTCGGTTAGTAATAGTCTTAATTCCTTATACGTATTTTCAAATGTTGTATACTATTTGGTTTGAGTGCTAACTTGTTTTTATATGGTTCGTTCTGTGTTTTAAGCAACTAATTTAGCAAATAAAAACCGACAAAGAAAATACCAGAGGATTGTTGTAAGAGAGCAAAAAGCGAGCAACTAATTTTGTATGGTGTTGGCAATAGTTATTTTATTTCCACTAATCCAAATCCAACAGGAAATTCATTAGTTTTCTTAACTGAGCATAAAGAATCTAATGGAACGTGGTTGCTGTAAAATAATGCCGACACTTCTTCTTGAGAATAGTTTTTTAATTGTATAAATTCTTTAAGATGATAAGGCATTCCTTCTCCACCCATAGCAACATTACTTTTAGATTCTATATGAAAATGTAAATGCGGTAAGTCAGAATTTCCGCTGTTGCCCAATAAGCCTATTATTTGTCCTTTTTTGATTTTATCTCCTATGTTTACTTTAAGACTATTCGGTATTAAATGCCCATAAAGCGCATATAAGTCATTCCCAATATCAATGATTACATAATTACCAGAAATTGTTTTGCTAGTAATACGCACAGCCATTTCTTCTGATAGTGGTTCATTTTCTATGATATTATCTTTTATATCTACAACAACTCCATCAGCAACAGACACTATTTCTAGACCATAGCTGTACCAGTTTTTATTTTGTTTAATATTGTTTTTTGCAAATTTTCCATCATCGTTCACAAAAATCCAATCAAGAGCAAAACGTTGCGGATATATCACTGCTCCATTTAAAAAAAATCTACTGTTTTTATGTCCTTCTGCTTCATACAACCATTTTCCTTTTTTATTAAATGGTAGCCCTAATGTGAGTTTTATTTTATTTGGAATATCTAAAATTGTTGATTCAAAAGTGTATGCTATAGATTCTTCATCACTTTTATTTATATTAAAATGAAGTCTGTGAAATATTTTTACAGGAATATTTTTAACGTCTTTAAACTTTAGGTTCAAATTAAGAACTCCAAATTGATTTGCAGAAATTATTTTTAAGTCATTATCACCTCTTAATTTAGGTCGTTCAAGATTCTTATTTATGTAGGAAGAATCAAAAGTAGCAATAGGTACTTCGGTTGATGATAAATCAAATATTTCAACTTTTTTTAATGCTATAGATGTTTTAAAATTATTGAAAATATTTAATTCGTATGCGAGATAATTTTTATTATTTGCATTAATTAAATTGCTTAAAAAGGAAACGTTGGTTGCAAGCGGAAAAGTAGATTCTTTAAGTTTAGGTGGAATCTCTTTAATAGGTTTTTCAGTACCATTTTTTGGTTCTCCAATGTTTTTGCAACTTGTAATTATTAAGAGATAACTTAATAGTAATAAATACTTCATAAATTTTATTTTAATATTTAATCTTTTAGCATCCATTTTATTAAACTTTCCTTATCAACAATAGACCAAGAATGCGGGTTTCTTTCTCCATTTGCACGGTAGCCTTTATTTTCTGTTTTTATCAATTCTACTTTTTTATTATTAAATCTATTTTGTAGAACTGTATTCAATTTTTCTATTGAAAAAGAATTTAAATCTTCAGGTTCAAATTGTCTGTTTATTTTCCAATAATTGATATCAGGCTCTGTGTAGAACCTTAATTTAGTGTTATTTAAATTAGCAATATTTTCAATGAAGTTAGTTTGTGAAGTAAATGGCGAATTCTTTTCAAAATTAGTAATCCCATTTTTGGGGTTACCTAAACTGTTATTAAAAAGATTTGTTATCCAAGTTCCTTCTTGAACCGAAATCTCGGAAAAATTTCTCTCAATATTCCTTTCACATTTTTCATAAAAAGCAAGTAAATCAATAGGCGAATCCACTATAAAAACCCCTTTTGGTTCGATTTCATTTTCTGTTTTTATCAAATGGTTAGAAAGTAATAAGGATATGTTTCCACCAGTTGAAAATCCACCAATATAAATGTTGTTTTTTGGCAACTTATTTTCCTTAAATATTCTTTTAAGAAGTTCTGTTAACTCTGTTTTATCATTTTCCGTAAGCCAAAATTTCTTATTGAAATTTAAATACAGAATTGCTATGTTATTATTTTTTGCATCTTTTAGAATATTAAATTCTCGTTCAATAGTTTCTGCATTTTCAACATAATTCCCAAAAAGTATTAAGACTGCGTTTGCATTTTTTATAGGTTTATTTAATTCATAATTATCTTCAACTATTTCTTTGTATTCCGTTCTATTAGTATTTTGATTTTTCTTATAAGGTTTATTTTTACAAGAAACAGAAATCACTAAAATCAATATTATTCCTATGAATCTCGTCATTTTTTTATAAGTATTACTAACATATATATGGTTTGTTGCGTGGTTTAAACACTAAATTTAGTAAATAATACACAGATAGAAAGTCCTCGAGGACTTTCGTCAGTAGGCTATAACTAGCCATTAATTATACCCGGTGTAGTAAGTAGGCTTTTATTCATAATATTTTTCTAACGCTCTATTAAAATCTATGAATTCAAGCCATTTTAAATTTTCTAAATCTATAATTTCATTTGTTCTTTTTTTGTCATTTAAATATTCTATATCTTTCGGATGAATTTCAATTAATTTTGCTTTAAATAATTCAGTTTCTTCAATTCCGTAATAAATTGAGGTATAATTAAAGTCTAAAAAAGCAAATTGTCTGTTTTTCATATTTATAATAATAAATGGAAATCCATCTTTTAAATTTTTTGAGTTACTCGCAGGTTTTCGGCAAACTATACATTCAGATTTTTCAAGAAAGCTAAATGTTTTTTCGTCTTGAAAATAAATCCAAGTTTGACTTGAATTCAGTTCAATTTTAGGATTTTTAAAGTTTGAGTAAATTCCGATTAAACCAGCATAAGCTCCCATTCTCGATTCGTTTATATTGTAAACTACAATTCCGTATTTATTGTTTGGTGAAGAAATAAAATAATCATTTGACCAACTTTCAGATTTATAATCAATCAGTTTTGTTTTGTCAATATTCCAATTTAATTTTTCATTCATCTTTTAGATTCTAATTTTGGTTTTTAGCTTACTTATAACGGCTTCGGCTATAAACAGTTGGCGATTTGTTGCCCTAACTTTTCAGTTTACCACCAACCTTTGTTTTATGATTATACTTTCGTTTTATCACTTTCGCCCCAATTGTTTATAGCCATTGTTAGCCATAGTAATTATATCTTTTCAAATTCTAATCCCATAATTTTCATTGAAATAATCTTTCCGCTCTTATTTCGTATGAATTGAATTGAGTAATTGGGAATACTAAATAAGTCTTTAGATAATGCTTCAATTTCAACGTTATACGCTCCTTTTCCATAATAAAATTGCAATTTATCATCTTCAAATTTAATTTCTTTAGCTATTTGCAAACTCTTGTTTAAATAAATGCCTTCAAGTTCTTTTAATTCTAATTCAGTATGCTTATAAGGTTTAAGTTCTTTGAATAGCCAAGGTTTTTCACTTTCGTTTGCGTAAAATCGATATTGTTTGTTATTGGCTTGAATATCAAATTCCATAATTATTCCGTCCATTAAAAAACTTTGATTACCAATAGGTTCTAATTTTCCTATTTCTTTTCCATCGCTTGTCGTTAGAACTAAATGATTTTCTTTTAGTTGAATGATTCCAGTTTTTATATCTTCATACTCATTACCCAAAAAGATGTAAGAACCCTCATATTTTTTAAGGGCATCAATAGGCAGTTCAATAATTATATTCTCTATTTCTTGATTAGTGTTAACTTGCTTTTTATTTGGAATATATAAATCTACAAGTTGAAAAAATCGTTCTTCGAAGTCTTCTTCAAACGTGTTTTGTGTGGAAAAAAAGGCAATATCTAATTCTGGAAAATATAAGTATTTAGAAACGAATCCTCCCATAATCATACCGTCAAATCCCAAAGCGGAATAACCATTATGCGTTTCAAACTCAACACCCAATCCATAGTTAATTGTGGTTCCATCATTTAGCTTTGCTTTGGTGTGCATTTTCTTCCACAAATCGGGTTTACCAATGGTTGCATTTTGAATACCTTGATGCCATTTAAACATATCTCTTGGTGTTGTCAAAATTTGACCATCTCCATTGTAGATTGTAGCAGGTAAATCCATTTTATAATAAGCTTCCTCATCTTCAATATATCCAATGGCTCTATTTTTTATTATGTCATACGTTCTATTTTTCTTAATCGTGTTTTCCATTTTTAATGGTGTAAAAATATGTTCTTGCAAAAATTCTGCAAAAGATTTTTTTGATACTTTTTCAATAATATTGGCAAGCAAAATGTAGTTTGCATTTGTATATTCAAAATATTCTCCAGGTTTAAAGTTGAGTTCTTTTAAATTAACAATTATATTGCTAACTCTGGGTTGCGTAAGTAAGTCATTAAAAGACAAATCTGCCAAATAGAAATATGGGTCAACTTCTGGTATACCGCTTGTTTGATTTAATAATTGTTCTATTGATGGGTCGCCTTTTTTATACCTAGAAAGGTTATTGATGTATTTATAAGCAGGTTCTTTAATGGATAATTTTCCTTCATTCTCTAATAACAAAATTGCTGCTGCAGTAAATTGTTTTGCAATGGAACCAATGTCGAATACGGTTTCGCTAGTTATTGGAATGTTATAATCAAGATTTGCAATTCCATATTGTTTTTCAAGTACAATTTTATTGGCTTTAAATACAGCTATTGAAAATCCGGGTTGATTGCTGGTTAGTTGGTATAGACTGTCTACCTTTGAATCAATATTTTGAGAAGTTGCTAATTTTGGAATTAGTAGTAAAAATATTATTAGTATTCCAAACTGTTTTTTATTCATAAATTTTGTTTTTCTTTCTCTAAAGACTCTTTTAATTTCTCATTATTACAGTTGAGTGAGGTATTATTATTGCCAACGTGATTGTGTATTGAAAGTTGCGATTTTTGTGAACGGCTATTTTCCGTAGAAAAATATAAGTGAGCAAAAAAGCAACAACATTTGATTAAGCTAAAATTAAGCAATTTTTTATACACGGTGTTAGCTTTTAGTGCTTTATTCCAAATAAATTTATTTCTTTTTCTATTCTCAAAATATTTCTAATTCTTTCATTTTATTAAGAAATTAATTCAGTTTTTTCATTATTAATTTAAACTAAACAACTTAAATTGTATTATTCAATAAATAGTTTTTTCTTATTTTACAAAATGTTTTTCAATAGATAAAACTATTAACTGTCAAAAAAAATTATACATTTTCTAATGTAATTCTGCTTTATTAAACTAGAGTTTAAATTCAAAATTTTTAATAATATTTGAATCTAAGTTTGTAAACTGTTTTTTTTCAGTTTTATTAAGTCAATTATTGTTATTACTATAAAAAATATAAATAATAATATTCCTAATGGAATTGTGATAAATAAAAACCAAGGAATAACTCCCCAAAAACAATTAGATTCATTACAAGATTCATTTGTTATCAAATTGGTTATTGTAGCTCCAATATATCCGATTATAAATGGACTTAAAGCTATGATAAATATTAAAATTATTCCAATTGGAAATTTTATAAAATCTTTTTTTCTTTTAAAATAAATCATTTTTATTTTTTCTCAATTTTTCTCAGGTAAACTTGCTTACGCATTAAAGCCAACGTATTTGTGTTATGAAAAGTTGCGTGTTTTAAGCACTAAAGTTAGTAAATAAAACACAGATAGAAAGTCCGCGAGGACTTTCGTAAATTGGCTAAAACCAACAATTAATTATACACGGTGTTGTACACCGTTTTTTATTCCGCTTTTCTAATTGCAATTTCTTTAATTATTCCTTTTTCAACTTTTTCTATATCTGACAAAGTTATTTGAAACCAAAATTCCTCTCTATTTTTGTTAAAAAAACTAAAAGTAAATTCATCCTCAATTCCCTCAAATCCTCCACAATAATTTTCCGTTTGAAATTGGTCGCAACTTTCAATTAAGTTCCATTCCTTTAAATCAAGATTTTCCCTTAAAATTTCTTTGCAAATTAAAATGAACTCATTATTTATTTTATGCGTAATTTCCATTTTCAATATTATGTGATATTTTTATTCTAAATCTGTATCACTTTCTTTAATAGTTATAATTTCAAATTCGATAGATTTTAAAATATCTAATAAAAAGTTTTCAGTTTTATTCTTTTCGTAACAAGGATGAGTTAAGTCAATTCTTGTCTTTAAAATCCATCCACATTCTTTATTCGAATTATTATAATATTTTCCTTCAATATCCTCATTTCTAAAAAGTTCAAACCAAGTTCCAGTTCCTTTATTAAGATTCCAATAAAAGTATTTTAAAACAAAAGGTAATCGAGCTTCAAGCATTGATTTACTTTTCGTTTTTGACATTGTTCTATCAAGAGTTTTTAAATAATCATTCACTCTTTGAACGATTATTTTTTCATCTTTTGCAGAAGACTTAATTCCATAAATAGTGTGTTTTTTCATAGGTATTTCGTCAAATGGAGTACAACGTTATTGTGTATGGTTTGTTGCGTGTTTTAAGCAACTAATTTAGTAAATAATTACCGACCAAGAAAGTCCGCGAGGACTTTCGTAAATTGGCTAAAACCAAGCAATTAATTATACACGGTGTTGTAACTTGTTTTTATTCCTTCTCAAAATAAATATTTGTTGAAATACTATCTTTAACTACGGAATCATTAAACATATAATCAAACGAAATCTTAATTACTCCTAAAATTTCTTTATCTTCTTTTTCAAAGTATGCAATTCTACTACCACTAAGAAGCATTTTTCGCTTAATCTGAAGTATTACAGATTCTTTGGTATTTACTGAATCTATTATCGGATTTGTAATAAAAGTTTCTAAAAGATTAATTTTAGGTTTCATATCAAAGCCTTGAGCTTCTTTAAGAATATATGGTTTGTCATAAAATTCATAATTAACAATTCTAAAATTTTCATTTATAATACTTTTAGTTCCTTGATAAGTAAATTCAATTTTTAAACTGTCAATATTTGTAAAACTATCCATTTTTGTTGTAACTCTATAAGGTTCAACTCTTATTAATGGTTTAATTAACTTATAAGAATTTATATTTGTGTTTTCTTTCTTTATACTAATTTGCAATAATATGTATCCAACAATTAAACCTCCTAAAATAGCTATTGTCCAGGGGTCATAGAATATTTTTTTAAGATTTAATCTACCGTTAGAAGATAGTTTTGAATACCCTCCAAACTTTATGAAATCATAACCTTTTTTTGTTATTTCTGGGTTTATTAATTTATAATCTTTATCAAATTGAAAATTTACTAATTCATCTTCATTTATTCTTCTTAAATATTTCATTGAAGTATTAGTTAATAATTCTAATTGTTGATTTGAATCATTTTCTCTTTTGACTAACTCTTTTAAAATATTATCTAGTGTTTTAATATCATTTTCGTCTAAACTTAAATTAATGTTTGGACTTGTAATATTTATGTTAAAATCTGATTTCTTCATTTAAAATAAGTTACAACTAGCTCATAAACACAACTTATATAAGTTTATCCCTCTTTTTTAGTGGAATATACCTATACTATTTAATTTATTATTTGTGTTTACATATGTTTTTTTTTGATAAATATAAACTTTAGTTTTTTAATGTCAAACTTACAGGCTAGTTTTTATTAGTAAGTAAAAATTATCCTATACTTCCCTAGTTTGTTTTTTAAGGCATAATTAGTTGTAATTACAGGCCTTTTTAGTGTTTAGTTTGGTTTTATAGTTAAGTTACCTTGTAAATTTCATTTAAAAATCAATAAAATGGTTAAAAAAAGCCACGAAAAAACCACCTTTCTATAAGTTTTGCTCCAGTTTGCTTCGGGTCTTGTTCGGAAAAGCATCTATTTTAAAAAAATACACCCAACCCTCACCCGAAGGAAACCCGAACAAGACTCGAACAAAACCCCCTAAAATCAAGAAAATAGGGTCATTGAGGGTCAGTTGGGGTCAGTTAGGGTCAATTAGGGTCAATTAGGTTCAAATAGGGTCAGTTGGGGTCAGATAGGGTCAATTAGGGTCAATTAGGGTCAGTTGGGGTCGTGTGCTTGGTTTATAGAAAAATAGCTTTTAGATTTGGAGCATATTAATTTTAAAACCATTCAATTATGGCAACATTCGAAAAAGGAATCCTTGGTGGATTCTCTGGAAAAGTAGGTAACGTAGTAGGCTCTCGATGGAGAGGGAAAAACATCATGCGTAGTTTACCCCAACGTGGTAAATACACTCCTACAACCAAACAAGAGGAACAACGTTTAAAGTTTAAAACCGTCATCTCGTTCTTGAGCCCTATTGTAGAGATTCTAAGTCAGTATTTTGGGAGTCCGCAGGGCGATAAATCAAGAACTAACTTGGCTACCTCCTATCATCTTAAAAATGCAGTAGTAAGTACCCCACAAGGTATGGTCATGGATTATGCAAAGGTGCTGATTAGCAAAGGAGATTTAAGGGGTTTAGATGGGGCAACCGTAGCTGCTGCTACAGGGCGTTTGTTAAACTTAAATTGGCAAGACAACAGTGGCCAAGGTAAAGCTACCTCAACAGATGCTTTAATGGCAGTGGTGTATGCACCAGATTTAAATTTGTTTTATAGTGGTACAAACTTGGCTACTAGAGATGCAACCTCTGTAAGTATTACTTTACCTCCATTTATGTTAGGGTTCGAAGTAGAAGTTTGGGCATCCTTTTATAAACCAGACACCAATTTTGCAGCCACTAGTACTTATCTAGGTGCAGTAACCGTAGTGTAAACTTTAAATACATAACGATACATGTTAACAACGGATAAGTATATGCGTGTTAGGAATTCATTTGGCAATTATGATGCACTAACACGCTTTTTTAATTTCGTGTTTTTAAAGCCCCCACAAAAAGTGATTAAATTTAACTGTTATTTCTTAAACTTATTAAAGGTATTAAAAGTAGTTTTAATTAATACTCTATTAATTAACTTTTTAGGATACAAACGCATTTTACCTAGTTTACAACTTGGTATCATATCCTTTTTTATCCATCGCTTAAGAGTACTTTCACTAATCTTAAAATACATTAAAACATCTTCGAAAGTAAGCCAGATTTCATCATTTATATCTTCTATCGTGTAACCGTAATTGGGTTTATTATCCCCATCTTTATTCTTTGACATAGGTTTTTGTTTTTAGTTAATATATATCCTTGAATATTAGACAATTGACACACAATATAACAATTTTTTATAGAAATGATAATTTCTACGTAAAAACAGGGGTTTTTACCTAGTGTATTGATTGGGTGTTATTTAGGTGGTTTTTGTATGTATTTATATAAAATGTTAGTAATTACCAAGTGTTGTGTAATACTTTATAAAACATAAAAAATAGAAGCCTATCACCAACTTATTTGTTTAAAATACAGTGTAAAATTTTGCTATTTACTTATGAATTTTAGTACCTTTCTAAACTATTAGTAGATTGCTTACTGATTAAAAAAAGAAATTAAAAGAGAAAAAATATTGACTTGATACCATACAATTAAAACTAAAATTTTTTATTTTTTTATAAGTAAAATACTAAAAATCAAATTTTAATATTTAAGTATAATTACCAAAATTTTAAAAGTCAAAGAATTATTAATTGAAAGAACAGAATTAAATAAATGATTACAAAACAAGCATTAGGAAGCACACTTTTTGGAATGGCAGACATTCTACGTGACAAAGTAGAAGATTACAAAGCCTACATACTTTCACTACTCTTTTTTAAACGTCTTTCAGACAATTACGAATGGGAAACCGAGAACGAAATCAAGGAATTTGTAAAACGTGAAGGTAGACAACCAACCGAAGCGGAAAAAAGAATAATCGTAGCTCAAAAACACGATTTTAAAATTCCCGAAGGTTGTTTTTGGAAAGATGTTCGTGATGCTTCACCTGACAAGAAAAACGAAAAACTGAACAAAGCAGTAAACGAAATTGCAGATGCTAATGTTGACCGACAAGGAAAAGCAGTTTTAAAAGGTGTCATTAACACAGTTCGCTGGAACGAACCAGCACCTGACGGTTCTGGTAGTAAAAAGTTAAGTCCACAGGTTTTGACTTCTTTGGTTAGTTATTTAGATGCTGTGGATTTAAGCAACAAAAATGCTTCTGTTGATGTTTTAGGTGATGCTTATGAATATTTAATAAAGCGATTTGCAGACGAAAATAAAGGCGGAACAACCGCTGGACAATTCTATACACCTCAAGAAGTTGTTGATGTCATTGTTCGTTATCTAAAACCACAGAAAAACACAACGGTTTACGACCCAACTTGTGGTTCTGGTGGATTCCTTATTAATGCTGCTAAATATTGTAAAACTAACTACAATAACTCAAAAGCTGTTCGCTTATTCGGGCAAGAAGATGTTTGGAACACTTGGGCGATTGCCAATATTAATATGATTCTTCACGGATTGGATGCTCGAATAGAAAAAGGCGATACCATTCTCGACCCAAAATTTGTGGAAGAAGACAACGAGCTTGAAATCAAACAATTTGATTTAGCAATGGCTAATTTCCCTTTTTCACAAGAAAACTGGACAAAAACAGGGAAACCAAAAAAAGACAGTAAAGGAAAAACCAAGAATAAAAAAGACGGCTCACCTCAATTAGAATATCCTAAAGATGGTTTTACAGACCCTTATGGAAGATTAGTGTATGGTCAACCACCTTATTCTAATGGAGATTTTGCTTTTTTACAACACATTGTTGCATCTATTAAAGACAATGGAAAAGCAGGAGTTGTTTGCCCGCAAGGTGTTTTGTTTAGAGGGCAACCTGAAAAAACCGAAGAAGAGGACGGACAAAACCGAAAAGCAGATGACGAATATTTAATCCGTAGAGGATTTTTACAAGGGAAAATTGACCACAATGGCGAGTTTACAGAAATGCATAACATTATTGATGCTATTGTAGTATTACCTAGCAATTTGTTTTATGGCACAACCATTCCAGGTGCTATTTTATTTATAAATAAGAACAAGCCAGCAGCACGCAAAGACAAAGTGCTGATGGTTTATGCTGCCAAAGAAGGTTGGTATAGAGAAGAAGCCAATATGAATGTGCTTTTGCCTCACGATATTTTAAGAATTTCTACCATTTTAGAAAGTTGGGGAGATTTAGAAATTGCCAAAACTTGGATTGATTCTCAAAAAACAAGATTAAAAACTTTGATACAAGAAGACCTTGATTTCAAACTATTAGAAATTAAAGAGTATTACGCAGAAGACATAGAAATTAAAAAGGAAAAACTAGCAAAAGCAAAAAAAGTAATTACAGACAGAGAAGCTGCCAACAAAAAACCAACGAAAGGACAAGAAAAAGCTGTCGTAACTGCTCAAACAGCTTTAGACAAATTAACCATCGAAAAAGAAAACAAAATTAACGCAGCACATAAACAAGCGGAAAAAGAAAGACAAGCAATTGATGATGTAGAGCAAGAGTTGATTACAATGTTACAAGACCCAGAGCAACGTAAACGCTATTTTAATATTGCAGATATGGAAGAACTGGAAGAGAACGAGTTCAATCTTAACATACCTCGTTATGTAGATACTTTTGAGCCCGAAGAAGAAATTGACTTAAAAATAGCGATTACCGAATTTAAAAATATCATTGGTAAAGAAACCGAATTAGACAAGTCTATTAATGAACTTTTAAACGTGTTAAATTAATGGAAGATTGGATTGAGATTCGGTTAGGAGGTTTATTTGATGTAAATGTAGGTGGTGATTTAAGAAAGGCATTTTTTTCCAAAAAAACTGATGATTTTTATAGGTATCCTATTTATTCAAATTCGTTAGATAACAAAGGTTTATATGGTTTTACTTCAAAACCAAGACATCCCGCAAATAGTATAACAATTACAGGACGTGGATTTATAGGACACGCTGAATATAGAAATACAGAGTTTGACGCCATCGTTAGGTTACTGGTTTTATCACCTAAAGAAAAAGTCGATTGTCGTTTTGTTACCTACTTAATAAATAGTAGAATAAGATTTGCGATTGAAAGTACAGGCGTCCCACAATTAACTGCACCTAAAATTCTAAAAAAGAAAGCTTTTATTCCTAGGTCTGTTCCTGAACAAACTGCAATAGCTACAATAATTTCCAATATAGATGAAGTTATGGATGCTACAAAAAACAGTATTAAAGCAGCCGAAAAACTAAAAAAAGCTTTAGTTCAAAACTTACTAACTGGCAAGCTAAAACCAGATGGAATTTCACGTAAAGAAGATGAGTTTTATGAAGATGAAAAATTTGGAAAAGTACCTCTTGGTTGGAAAATTAAAAGTATTAAACAGCTTTTTGATTTCTTTCCTACTTCTTCTTATTCAAGGTCAAAACTCATTGATAAAGGAGAAATAGGATATATACATTATGGTGATATTCATACAAAGTTTGATAGGTTACTTGACCTCTCGTCAGAATCCGTTCCGTTTATACCAAATGAACTTGAAAAGAAATATGAAAAACTAAAGGATGGAGATTTAGTAGTTTCAGATGCTTCCGAAGATTGGGATGGAGTAGGAAAATCTATTGAAATAATCAATTCCAATTCTAAAAAAGTAATTGCAGGTCTTCATACATTACACTTAAGACCAAAATCGGATGATTTAATATTAGGAATTAAAGGATATATTATGAATTTATACCAAGTTTCTACTTCAATCAAAAGAATGGCGACAGGTGCAAAAGTTTATGGAGTGTCAAAATCAAGTTTGTATAAAATCTTACTTCCAATTCCTTCTGAACCTGAACAGCAAGCTATAAAAAAGAAATTAGATGAAGTTTCTAATGAAATCAGTCAAAAACAAGATAAAATCAACAAACTTCAACGCTTAAAAAAATCATTAATGCAAAATTTACTAACTGGTAAAGTTCGTTTACCAGAAGAATTTATTGCACAGTTTGAAGATGAAATTGAAGTAACCAATACGACTACAACAGCACAATAATATGGGACATTTATCAGAACTAAAAGGTGTAGAAAAACCAGTAACTGAATGGTTAAGTAAAATGGGTTGGTCATTCAAAAGTAATGAGGATTTAAAAACCTACGAGCGTCCTTTTTCTAAACCCATTATTGAACAAATATTGGTAGAAAAAACAGCTTTAATAAATAATATAAGCGAAGAAGTTGCACAACACGCAGTTGAAATGCTGATGCAAAACTTAAACAACCCAATTCCTATTCTTGGAAATGAAGCATTTTTAGACAAATTGGTTTCAGGTGTTACGCTTTCGGTAAAAGACAAAGACATTGATGTACTTTTTATCGACTTTGAAAACATTTGGGAAAACGATTTTATTGTAACCAATCAGTTTTGGGTACAAGGTTACAAAATGGTAAAAACTGATATTGTCTTGTTAGTTAATGGTGTTCCTTTAGTACCAATAGAAGCAAAACAAAGAGCAAGAAAAGGCACAAATTGGATGGAAGGTGTTCGCCAATTTTCAACTTACGACCAAAGAGCCGATAAATTATATATGTGTCATTGTTTTGGTGTAGCTTGCAATGGTAGGATTACAAAATATGGAGTTCCTGGAGCTTCATCATCTTATTTCAATGAATGGAAAAACACCTTGTTAGACGTAAGTCAACCCAATCCAATTTTAGAACCAACTAATGACCTTTGTCCAACCTATCAAGATAAAAAAGATGGGTTTTGGAATTTTGATGTTGACCGTTTACCAAATGGCGAAGTATTGGAGCGAATGAAACTCGGTATCATTGGCTTATTGCAACCAGCAAGAGTGTTGGATATTTTAAAGCACTTTTTAGTTTTTGAACGAGAAGAAGGAAAAATTGTAAAGAAAGTAGCTCGTTATCAACAATTACGAGCAGCCAATAAAATTGCAGATAGAGTTATAAAAGGCGATTTAGACCAAGGTGTAATTTGGCATACACAAGGTTCTGGAAAGAGTTTAACAATGCTTTACACAGCATATAAACTTCGTCAGAGCAAGGAACTAAAAGACCCAACTATTTATATTGTAGTTGACCGTAAAGATTTGCGAGAACAAATTGGTGGAACTTTTGACGATTGCGAATTTCCTAATGCGAGACCAGTAAATAATATTGGAGATTTAAAACATATTATCAAAACTTCACCTTCAGGGGTTTTTATTACAACCGTTCAAAAATTTGATGAATTAGGCGACCGACAAGATTTGCGAGACAATGTAATTGTTTTAATTGACGAAGCACATAGAACACAATACGGTAATTATCAAATGGAATTACAAGCAGTTTTACCAAACGCCAAACGATTTGCATTTACAGGAACACCAATACCAAAAACACACCAAGAATTTGGAATAGTTGACCAAGAGAAAGGAAAACACGAATATTATTTAGATAAATATAGCATTCAAGATGCAATTGATGATGGAGCTACAAAACCAATTCGCTACACTTTTGGACCTACGGAATGGTTTTTAGACAAGGAGAAATTAAAAGAAGGTTACGAAGAAATAACAGCAGAACTTACAGAAGATGAAAAGAAAGCAGTTGAAAGAAGAGTTTCAGCTTGGAAAGTCTTTTTAAAGCATCCTGACCGTGTTGAAACACTTGCAAAAGATATTGCAACGGATTTTAAAGAAATGCTCGAACCACAAGGCTATAAAGCTCAAATAGTCGCTTGTGATAAAGAAGCTTGTGTTTTGTATTACAATGAACTGATGAACTATTTCGACCGTTCAGAAGTCGCAATAATATTCTCAACTGGACATTACGAAGAAGGCGAAAAATACGAACTCTACAAAGACCATTACAAAGAAGATAAAGAACGTAAAAAGCTTATAAAACAGTTCAAGAAAAGAATTACAGAAGAAGAACAAAAAATGGGTAACAACCTAAAAATCTTCATTGTCTGTAATATGCTTTTAACTGGATTTGATGCACCAATTGAACAAACAATGTATTTGGATAGTCCTTTACGAGACCATAACCTTTTACAAGCAGTAGCAAGAACCAATAGGCCTTATGATGATAAAGTAACGAAGTTATCTAAAGAGTTTGGGCGAATTGTTGATTATGTTGGAGTGTTCCAAAACTATAAAGAAGCATTAAACTATGACCCAGAAGATATAGGCGAATTTGAAGATGTAGAAAGTTTAGTAAAAACATTCCCTAAAGTTTTAGACGAAGCTTTTAAGCCTTTTAATAACATTAAACTGGAAGATAGTTATGAATGTACAATGGCAATAGTAAGAAAGCTATCTGAAATTGACCACGGAAAATTTGAAAACGACTTTAGAGAAGTCATTCAACTTTGGGAATCAATTTCACCACATCCAGCATTGCGTGAATCAAAAATAAAATACTTGTGGCTGAATGAGATTTATGAAATCTATTTAGAAGAATTTAAACGATTAGATTTTGATGCAGAAATCTATGCAGCCAAAACACGTAAATTAATTCAAGAAACTTCTAAACTGCTAAATTTCAAAGGTCATTTACCTGAAATTTCGATTGATTCGGATTACCTAAACAAACTGAAAGAAATCAAGCTTGACCCTTCTGATAAAGCAGAAAAAATAATCAGAGATATTGAAACCGTAATTCGTAAGAATGAAGTAAATAGTGCTGTTTATGTTGAGTTCCAAAATCGTTTGGATGATTTGATTAAACAAAAACAAGAAGAAAGTTTAGCAATTGAGGAAATCTTAAATCAACTCGGAGGCCTTTATTCAGAATTAGATGATATTGCTTCACTTCCAGAAAGAATGGGCTTTCCAGACAAAGGAAGTTTTGAGTTTTTTACAATCATAAAGAATAATTCAGGAGAATCATTTAATGAAGAATTAGTTAGAGAGTTTTCATTTGAAGCAGCAGAAAAAATAAAAGCTAAAATTTATAACGGTTGGCAAGAGGTTCCGAGAGAATTTGACCGATTGAAATATGAAATTTTGCTCTTGTCTGTAAATCCAAAGTTTGAGGAATTAAAGATTGATGGAAATGATGAATTGATGGAGCAAATTATGAAAGCTGTTTTACAGAATTATAAGTTAAGTTAATGGAGTTGCCAGATAACTACATATTAATCCGCAAGGAAGTAAAACACGCTCGACTTCGAGTAAGTGAAGATGGAAAAGTACGCATAATTGCACCACCAGACTTTTCAGAGGAAGACATCAATTCTATGTTGAAGAAAAAAAACAGATGGATTGATAAAAACCTTAAGTATTTTAACGGAATGTCATCCATTGAATTAAAGAGAAATCAATTATTGCTTTTCGGAAATAGATACGACTATTTTTACGACACAACCTATTTGCAAAAAGTTACAGTTGACCACGAACACAAAACAATAAATTCAAAAAGAGATTTACTTGACCCAAAAGTTCAAAAAAAATGGTATCGAAAAGTTGCTAAAAACCATTTAACAAAACGGACAAAACAACTTGCAAAAAACTTGAATTTTAAACACAATAGAATATTCATTCGAGAATCCAGAACAAAATGGGGTAACTGTTCGAGAGAGAAGAACATCTCACTGAACTGGAAATTGATAAAAGCACCTGAATATGTAATTGACTATATTATAATTCACGAATTGATGCACACGGTTGTTATGAATCACACACATAAATTCTGGACTTTAATGAAATCATATTATCCGAATTACAAAGAATCAATAAAATGGCTAGAAAAATATGGAAATAGTTTATAATATCTATTTTCAATAAACAAAATAACTAATATAAACTATTTCATAAATAATTAAAGAAACTGATTAAAATTCTTTTATAAATTAAACAAAGTAATTAATCCCATAAAACAATACCAACCCTATTGCATTAAAAAAATATAAAAATAAATATTATATAACATCCATATTCATATTATGGTATTAATGCGCAATGTATTGCTGTTATAGTATTAGAGACGCAAAGCATTGCGTCTCTAATACATATTTGTGTTACTCGTAACGTAATGCTGTAATTGGGTCTAAAGCAGCGGCTTTACGTGCAGGATACCATCCGAAGAAAATACCTGTAACCGCACAAACTGCAAAAGAAATTATTATAGAATATAAAGCAACACTTGTAGGCCAGTTTAAGAATTTCTCTATAAAAACCGTTGCTCCAAGCCCTAGAAGCACCCCTAAGAGTCCGCCAGTAATGCTAATTAAAATGGCTTCGATTAAAAACTGCATTAAAATGTCTGAACCCTTACCCCCAACAGCCATACGCAAACCGATTTCTTTGGTACGCTCTTTTACAGAAACATACATGATATTCATAATTCCGATTCCGCCAATTAACAAAGAAATACTTGCAACTGCTACTAATAAAATGGTTAACATTTCGCTGGTAGAACTAAAGGTTGATATCAGCTCTTCCATAGAACGCACTGTAAAATCATCATCTTCAAAATCTTGCAGTTTGTGCTGATTCCGTAAAATTTCGGTAACCTGAGTAACCGCCTCAGGCGCATCATCTTCACTAACCGCAGATGCCATAATTTGATTTAAATAATCGATGGCCAAAATACGTTTTTGTACGGTGGTATAAGGCGCAATTACTACATCATCTTGATCTTGCCCAAAGGTATTTTCTCCTTTTTCTTCTAGTACTCCAATTACTTTAAAAGGAATGTTGTTAAAACGGATCATTTGCCCTACAGGCTCTTGTCCGTTAGGAAACACATTATCTACTACAGTTTGCCCAATTAAGGCCACTTTAGCTGCGGATTTTACTTCGGCATCTGTAAACATAGACCCGCTTTGCAAATCGACAACCTTAATGTTTAAATACTCTGGATTTACCCCATAAATGGTGCTTGGCCAGTTGTTAGCGCCGTTAATCACTTGCCCCCCACTGTTTACTACAGGCGTACTATAACTTAATAAAGTAGCTTGCTCTTTTATTTTCTGATAATCTTCTAGCACCAAGGTTTGTACATTACCCCCACTACCTCTGGCAGGACCTCTAGTATCTGCACCCGGTCTTATGGTAATCATATTAGATCCCATACTAGATATGGTAGTTCTAATGCTTTCTTTAGACCCCTCGCCAATGGCAAGCATGGCAATTACAGAAGCCACCCCAATAATAATACCCAACATGGTTAACAAAGTTCTGGTTTTATTCAGTACAATGGCTTTAAACGCAATTTTTAATAAATTGAATACTCTCATAATTAATGGTCTTGTTGTGGTAATTTTGCCAGCTCTTGGGCTGCAGAAAGTACCTTGTTGTTTTTATAATCTTGTATAATATTACCATCTTTTAATACAATAGTTCTATTGCTAAAAGTGGCAATATCTGGCTCATGCGTTACAAAAGTGATGGTTATGCCTTTCTTGTTCAGTTCTTGAAACAACGCCATAATCTCGTAAGAGGTTCTGGTATCTAAATTACCAGTGGCCTCATCTGCCAATATCATTACAGGGTTGTTTACCAAAGATCTGGCAATGGCTACACGTTGTTGCTGCCCCCAGAAAGTTGTGCAGGTGTATGATCCATTCTATCTCCTAAGCCTACCATTTTCAAGGCATTTATGGCTCTTTCTCTGCGTTCTTCTGTAGATACTTTAGAGTTGTATAATAATGGCAACTCAACGTTTTCTATAGCAGAAGTTCTTGCGAGTAGATTATAGGATTGAAAAATAAAACCAATCTTTTCGTTTCTGATAGTAGCCAATTGATTTCTACTTAAATTCTTTACCAAAACACTATCAATTTTATAACTACCAGCCGTTGGCTGATCTAAACAGCCTAAGATATTTAGCAAAGTACTTTTACCAGAACCACTAGACCCCATGATGGTTACAAACTCACCCTGATTTATGGTAAAGTCAATACCTCTTAAAGCGTGAACGGTTTCGCTACCCATTGTAAACTCACGCTTTAAGGCTTCTATTTTTATGATTTCTTTTGTCATGATGTTTTACTTTTTCTTGTTAGATCCTGGTGGTTTTGGCATAAAAGGACTCTCGTTACTGCCCCCTTGTATGCCAAGTGCAGCATTGTTGGTTGCCTTTAAGCTATATACCAGCACATCACCAGCATGAATTCCGTCTATAATTTGCACATTTACCCCATCACTTGCCCCAACAGTAACCGGAGTTGGTTTAAGGGTTCCATTTGCTTCTTTTACCCAAACTACTGCGCCTTGTGGTTGTTCGTTTTTATTCGATGGTCCTTGTGGCGCAGTAGTATTGCCTTTTAACTGCTGATGATAAGCCATTAAAACTAGTGGCTCTGGGCTAAAATTAATCGCTTTAGCCTCTACTGTTAATACATTGTTAAGCTCTAAGGTATATACAGAAATGGTTGCTGTTAAGCCTGGCTTTAGTTTTAAATCAGGATTATCGGCTTTAATCACCACAGTATAGGTAACCACATTCGAAGTAACAGTAGGATCTAAACGCACCTGAGTAACTGTACCTTGAAAAGTTTCGCCAATATAAGCATCAACCGTAAACTCAACACGTTGCCCTTCTTTTACCTGACCAATATCGGCCTCATCTACATCTGCCTCTACTTGCATTTCTTTTAAATCTTGTGCAATGGTAAATAAAGTAGGTGTACTTAAACTCGCAGCAACCGTTTGCCCCTCGTCTATGGCTCTCGATAAAACTACTCCGTTAATTGGCGAATAAATATTGGCATATTCTAAATTGGTTTTTGCCGATTGTAAATCTGATAAACGTTGTGTAACTGTACCTTTAGCCGTATCGTAATTGTATTGCGCTTCATCAAAATCGGCTCTACTAATAACTTGATTGTCGTATAAACTTTGTTGTCTATCATAGATCGTCTTCATATAATTTCGCTGATTCACGGCATTATCATAAGCCGCCTGTGCTTGTATTTTGGCTGCTTTTAAATTGGTTTTGTCTAATTCTGCAATCAGCTGTCCTTCTTTAACAGTACTGTTATAATCTACATAAATATGCTCTACAACACCCGATACTTGTGTACCTACTTCTACCTGAGTAATGGGTTCTATAGTTCCTGTTGCAGTAACCATTGTAGTTACATTACCAGTTTGAGCAGTAATGGTTTTTGCTTCTATAACTGCAGCCTCTTCTTGGTTCATAAAACTATAGGCTACCACTGCAATTGCAACCAGTACAATGCTAATGATGATGATTTTCTTATTTTTTTTCATGATGATATTCTTTAAAGTTTAATTTCTTTTCCTTGATAAAATTGTAATAATTGATGATATAATATGTTCAAGTATTTGGCTTGCAAATAGTTTTGTTGTGCGTTGGTATAGGTATTTTGACTGATGACTAAATCTGTTGTACTTAAATCGCCTAATTCATACTTCTTTTGTGCTAGTTTATAACTTTGTTCTGCTGCTTCTTTAGAGGCTTCTGATGCCATAACTTGCTCTTGTGCAGAAAGTGCATTTTGATAAGCGGTTTCTACCTTTTGATAGATGTCTTTTTCTGTAAGTTGCTTTTGAATCTCTGCCTTTTTAATATTGATGTTGGCGGTTTTAACTGCAGCTTTGGTTTGATTCTTATTAAAAATTGGGATGCTTAACGATAACCCTATTTGTTGGTTAAAATTAACATCAAACTGATCTGAAAACGTATTATCGCTGATGCTGGTATACCCACTACCTATGCTACCAGTTAGTGCTAAGGTGGGTAAAAAGCCCCCTTTTGCAATTTCTAGTTCCTTTTCGTTAGCTGCAATATTTACATTACTGGCTTGTATTTCTGGCAAATAAGCTAATGCATTGTTATACACTGCTATTTTGTCTAATTCTAGGTTAATGCTGTTGTTGTTTTCATCAATCGCAGCGACATTCATATCATCCAAAGGAGACAATTCTAACAATTGTTTTAATTGAATAATGTATTGTTGATAAGTGTTTTTAGCCGCAATTACATTGTATTTGTTAGTTGCTGCCTGACTTTGCGCTTCTGTGTAATCGCTTAAAGCAATGGTACCCGCATCTAATCTTGCTTTGGCTCTTAGTACTTCGTTTTCTGAAGCTTTTACATTGTTTTCTGCAATAGCTATGTTTTCTTTGGCATACAATGCTTGCAAATAAGCCTCTAAGATGCTTAAAACAATATTATTTTTTTCTACTTCTTCTAAAAATACACTTTGTTCTAAAAGCAATTTGCTTTGTTTAATTTGATTGTTGATTTGATTCCCTTGAAACAGTGTCATAGAACTGTTGATATTCACGTTTGTATTGTGAATTTGATCGGTTACATAATCGCTTGTAATCGGGTCTATGGTGCTACCATTAGAAAAGTTTTGAGAAGCACTACCAAATAAACTTGGTAAACGAGACGATTTGGTTTTGTAATAGGCAACTGCAGCATTGTCTTTATCTAGTGCTGCATCTTTTACAGTAATATTATTTGCCAAAGCATAATCGATACACTCTTGTAATGTCCATGTTTTTGTGGAAGTCGTAGTTTCTTGTGCTATTGTAAGCTGCGCAAAAAACAAACTTGCTATAAGGATATATATTTTCATTTTTTTCTGTGTTTTTGAATAACACTGTAAAGGTGAACTTATATACATTTATATTAAAGTGTAATAGAAGTTTGCAAGGTTTGACTATACTAGTTGGGTGTTTTTATCGATGGCTTTTTGGGTATTGGGTGTTTGCTTTTAGCTTTTGGCTTTTAGCGGTTGGATGTTAGCGGTTTGCTGTTAGCTTTTGGCTTTTAGCGGTTGGATGTTTAAAGTTCAAAATTCAATATTAAATAAAAGAGTGAGAACTGCCTACCGCATACCGCCTACTGCCTAATGCCTACTAGTGTTAGCTTTTAGCTATTGGTGGATTAAAGGATAGATTTTATAATGAAAATGCAAACTGCATACTGCTAACTGAAAACTGCACACTGAAGACTGCCTACCGCATACCGCATACTGCCTACTGCATACTGCATACTGCCTAAAGCCTACATAAAGTTCAATATTAAATAAAAGAGTGAGAACTGCCTACTAGTGTTAGCTTTTAGCTGTTTGCTTTTAGCTATTGGTGGATTAAAGGATAGATTTTATAATGAAAATGCAAACTGCATACTGCTAACTGAAAACTGCACACTGAAGACTGCCTACCGCATACCGCCTAATGCATACTGCCAACTTCCTACAGCCTAAAGCCTAATGCCTACATAAAGTTCAATATTAAATAAAAGAGTGAGAACTGCCTACTGCATACCGCATACCGCCTAATGCCTACTAGTGTTAGCTTTTAGCTGTTTGCTTTTAGCTATTGGTGGATTAAAGGATAGATTTTATAATGAAACTGCAAACTGCATACTGCTAACTGAAAACTGCTAACTGCACACTGAAGACTGCCTACTGCCAACTGCATACTGCCTACTGCCTAATGCCTAAAGCCTCCAATTCTTTAAAACCCTTTTTACTGGGTTGTTCTGCTCTATATAAATCATCACTAATTTTATAAAGATTCTTAAAATGTTTAGAGACTACTTTTTGGTATTTATTTTCTTGAGTATGGGCAAGCTGTATTGTTAAAATACAGAAAAACGTGAATACAAGAGTGCTTTTCATTTGTCGGTTTTCTATAAAAGAATCAATAATAATGCTAAACCTTAATTTTTAAGAATAATTATATGTTAAATTAAAATTATACTAAAATCGTAGTACTCTTGGTTGATTTCTCATTGTCTTCATCAAAATAGAAATCGATTCTACCAAGGTTTAAACCATAAGCACCTACTTGATTTATAAGTATGTTTTTGCCTTCACTATTTTTTACGATGGTTGGTTTTGGTAAAAAAGTATGCGTATGTCCGCCAATAATTAAATCGATGTTTTTAGTCGCTTTGGCAAGGTTTAAATCAGATATTTTATTCGGATTACTTTTGTAATAATAACCTAAATGCGATAAACAGATAATTAAATCGCACTTCTCTACATTTTTAAGCTGCGCTGTAATATCTTGTGTAATTGTTACAGGATCTAAATAGCCTGTTTCTTTGTACATCTTTTTATTTACTAAACCTTCTAATTCGATACCTAAACCAAAGATTCCTATTTTAATGCCCTCTTTTACCATAATTTTATACGGTTTTACGTGCGTATCTAAAACAGTATTTTTAAAGTCGTAATTGGCAGAAACAAAATCGAACTTCGCATTAGGCAATTGTTTGTATAAACCCTCAATCGAATTGTCAAAATCGTGATTCCCAATGGTAGCCACATCATACTTTAACATACTCATTAGTTTGAATTCTAATTCGCCACCAAAATAATTAAAATAAGGTGTACCTTGAAAAATATCGCCAGCATCTAATAATAAAGTATTGCTATTTTCTTGTCTTATTTGCTGAATTAAAGTCGCTCTTCTGGCTACTCCTCCTCTATTGGGATTTCTACTATGTGTAGCACTAAAAGGTTCTATATGACTATGCGTATCATTGGTATGTAAAATAGTAATATGCTTTTGCTTTTTAGCCATCATAGAAGGTAAAACCAAACCACCAGCTAAAGCCAATGTAGAAACTGCTCCTGTACGTTTTATAAAATCTCTTCTTTTCATTATTTTAGTTTTATACGGTTATCAATTCCTGTTTTTAAAGTATCTACTTTCTGAAAATAATCAATAATACAATCCCTCATTTTATAGTCTAAAACCGTTAGTTTTAAAGGATTTTTAAAGAAATTCATTCGATCTCCACCACTTTGTAAATAATCTGTAGTTAATACTGAATACGATTTACTTTTATCAAAAGGCTTTCCGTTTATTTTTAGTGTATAATCATTGCCCTTAATGGTTAAATCGATGTTCTGAGACAAAGGATGAGCAGCCTTAGTTTTTATAAAATATTGAATTAATTCCTCCATTTTATCCCCAGAAAGGGTAACCACAACCAATTCATTTTCAAAAGGCATTACTTTAAAAGCACGTTCTCTTGTAACTACTCCTTTAGGGATTATTGCACGAATTCCCCCAGAATTAAACATTGAGAAATCGATATTCTTCTTTGTTTTTTTATGAAAAACAGGGTTTGCCATTTCTATACATAAATCTGCCAACAAGTTTCCTAAGTTACTTTGTTTACCAATATTTTCTTTGGTTAAATCGATTGGAGCAAACGTTAAAGGCTCTTGCATATCGTCTGTGAGTTCTTCTTTATAAGGCTTTATTATCTGATTGATATCTTCAGAAGCTACAATTGTAGTATCAATTTTAATATTTTTTCCGGTGATTTTAGTAACGCTCTGTTCTGTTTTTTTACAAGAAGCTAACAACAGAAAAAGACAAAGAAAATGGGTAAATTTCATAATGGTGTTATTTGTCCGAAAGCTAATAATTTATAGGTTAAAATTCATGTTAATTTTTAATTAATATGTTATTTATATTTTTAGTTATAATAAATACTTTTCTTTTACTTAACGCACTTTTCACGTTTAAGTAACCTTGTTGTTGTACGCTTGTAAGTTTAAATATACAAGATGACAAGAGGCACTTTTATCGCTTTTTTTATACTATTACAAACTTTAGGACAAGAGATTAAATTTGAAAACTTTACGGTTAACAACGGACTTTCTAATAATTCTGTAAGAGATATTGAGAACGACGTAAATGGTGGTTTATGGATTGCTACTTGGGATGGTTTAAATTACTTTGATGGTTATACATTTACCGTTTTTAAAAATGACATTGATGCTAAAAATAGTATTGCAGGTAATTTTATTACCAAAATAAAACGCGATGCAAAAAACAGAATATGGATTATTACTGAAGATGCAAAAATTAGCAGATATATAGGTAACAAAAAATTTAAAAATTACACATTTAAAGAAATCCCAAAAAACATTTCTATTTCTAAAAATGGAAATGCATTGGTTTGTACAACTAAAGACTGTTATGAGTTTATTGATGGTCAGTTTATAAAAACCAAACAAATTATTGAACCCTCTGAAACTGATAAATTAAAAAAACTTTTATTAAACCAATATCCACACCTCTTTATTAATGATGTTTTAAAAGACCAAACAGGTAACATTTGGTATGCTACTCGTAAAAACGGTTTATTTATTATTAAAAATAAACTCGATAAAAGCAATACCTATCATATAGAAAATTACGTTAAAGACCCTTATTCTTCTACCAGTTTTAATAGCAATGAAATAGAAACATTACACGAAGACCTTTTTGGTAATATTTGGTTGGGGGCAAAAGATGGCGGAATTTGTATGGGGTATTCTAATTCTGATAAAATTCTTTCGGTTGCACCTCACCCTATAGAAGCCCCAAACATACCTAATGAAACTTTACGTGCCATAACCAAAGATATAGAAGGTAAACTTTGGTTGGGCTATTACACCAAGGGCTTGTATTCTTATAACGCTGAATCTAAGAACTACAAGAAATTTAATATTAAAGAAGCAAATCATCAACCAGATTGGAAACGTATTCGCTCTTTGTTTACAGCTTCTGATGGAACTATTTGGGCAGGAACTTACGCTGGTATTATAAGAATACAAAAAAATGGAAGCTATCTTTTATATAAAGCTAAAGATATTTCTAATTTACCTAATAATAGAAATTATTCTATTTACGAAGACAACCACAAACAATTATGGATTGCATGTTGGGGTGGTGTTGCTAAATTTAATTTAATCAGCAATAGGTTTGAAGCTTTTAAAGGGCAAGAATTATTAACTAAGTATCATATTAGAAATTTAAAGTTTTTAGACAATGAACTTATTTTAGCTACTGAAAATCACGGCGTACAATTGTTAGATGTTCGTGAAGGAAAACTCAATAAAATTACTGTACAAAAAGACCTCTCTAATTATCATAAAGAAGATAAAAATGTAACAACTAATAGTAAAAACATAAAATTAATTGATATTAAAAATGGCGAATTACAAACTATAAATACCAACAAAGGCCTTTTAAGTAATAGTATTTATGCTGTTTATAAAGATAAAACTACGGGGTATTATTGGCTAGCCACTTTAGGTGGGTTAAGCATTTATGATAAAGAAAAAGGGATTATAAAAAACATTACAGAAAAAGAAGGTTTACCCAGTCAGTTAGTATATGGTATATTAACGAACAATAAAGAAGTTTGGATTAGCACCACAAAAGGAATTGCAGTAATTAATAAAAATACTTTTTTGGTAAAAGCTTTTTATCCTAAAGGAGGTTGGCAAGTTTCTGAATTTTCTGAAGGCGCTTATTATAAAGATGCTAAAGGCGATTTGTATTTTGGAGGTATTAACGGATTGAATTATTTTAATCCGAATAACATTCAATTTAATAATGCCAAAGCCAAGCTAAAATTGTTGGTCGATTATAATGAGAATTTTAATACTAACATTGTTAAAAGCCACAACCACAATCATATTGATATTGATTTGGTGCCTATTCGATTTCCGATAAAAGTAGAAAAAAACATTTATTACAAATTAGAAGGTAAAGATCATGACTGGATTTTATTGAATGTAAATAACGAAATTAGTTATAGCAATTTAATACCAGGCAATTATAACTTTTTAGTAAAAGAAGGTAAAAACAGCAAAACCAAATTGCTATTTTCTTTGCAAATACAAAAACCATTTTACCAAACCGCTCTCTTTTATGTTTTATTAAGTCTCCTCATTTTAATTGGTGCAATTATTATTATTTATGTTAAAAACAAAGCTGCTATAGCACAAAAAAAGAAATTAGAAGCTAAAATTATTGCACGTACCAAAGTTATTGAAAATCAGAAAAAAGATTTGCAGCTCATTAATAGCAAGCTCGATGAAAAGAATAAAGAAATTGTACAACAAAAAGAAAAGTTATTAGCACTACACAACAATCTTAAAAATGAAGATTTTGAACTAGAAAAATTTAAAACCTTTGTGTTATCAGAATTTCAAGAACCGGTTTCTCAAATTATAAAAAAAGCTAATGCTTTATCAGAAGATTCAGATCACAAAAAAAGCATTCTACAACAATCTAATCAATTGGTAACATTAATTTCTGAATGGAATTACCTAAGCCACATTAAAGATATTGGGGCTATAAAAACTTCTGCAATTCACCTATTGCCTGTTCTAAAAAACAACATTCATAAATTAGAAAAGTCGTTACACAACAATAAAGTAGATTTTAATTTTACTATTGATGCAGGCATAAATTGGGTAGAAGTTGATGTTTTACGCTTTCGGTTAATGCTGCAATATTTATTTAACGATATTAGTAAATATTCAGATGCAGGTAGTAAATTAGAGGTAAACATCTATTGCAAAAACGCCATATTAAGTTTAGAAATTAACTCTAACAGTAGTCTTTTAATCAACAATTGGTATAGTGTTTCGCATTACAGTCCATATTTTAAAGCTTTACAAACTTTGTTATTAGATTTACAAGGCAGGTTTATAAACCATAATTTAAATTCTCTATTTAAAATTACTGTACAAGTGCCCATTAACAGCATTAATATTAAAGAAAAACAGACAGAAACCATTTCTTGGAAACATTTTAATACCCAAGAAAACTTAGCCAATAATAAAAAAAATGTACTGGTTTTTAGTGACGAAGGTAATTTTGCTACTGCAAATCAAATCTTAGCACAGAGCGATTACAATTTAATCTTCGAGAATTTAGCTAGTAATCTAAACTCTGCTACCAAACAAATTCCCATACAAATTATCGTTTTATATCAAGTAAACTTTTCTAAAGAACTCTTGTATTTTATCAATAATTCCAGTGAAATTCAAAGAAAACAAATACCAATGATTTACATCTCTGAAGATATTAATTACGAATTAAGAGAACAATCTATCGAATTCGGAATAGACAGTTTGGTTCAGCTACCTGCCAGTGAATCTTTTATTCAGAAAAAGATGGAATCACTCATCAACAAAAAACATATTTCTACAAAAGAAAATCAATTTCAACAAAAGATCTTCGACATTTTAACAGATAAAGACCAAGTATTAACTGCCAATGATAAGCTGTTAAAAAAGAGTTTAGAGATTATTAAAAAAGAAATACACAACCCTGTTTTTAATGTAGAAATGTTGGTAGACCTATTGGCTATTTCTAGAGTAAAATGCTACCGATTATTTAAAGAGCGTTTAAAACAATCGCCTTCTGATGTAATTATGTCTTTGCGATTGCAAAAAGCAGAAGCCTTGTTAAAAACAAACAAATTAAACATTTCAGAAATTAGTTTTGAATGCGGTTATAACGATCCTAAGTACTTTGCAAAGACTTTTAAGAAGCATTTTGGCAAAAGTCCTAAAGAATTTAAACAGCAGTTTTATTAATTGTTTTGTTATTATAGGATTTTCTTAATGTTAGCGAATTGTTACTGCAACCAAACAACACCCAATCTGTTTCTTTTATATACCAATTTGAACGATTTATACACCTTCTAGAAACCAAAACACCCCTAATGGAGGGTAGGGAAAACTACTTTTATTTCAATCAAAAAAACTTAAATTAGAATGAACAAATTTTATTTAGTACTAATTCTTGCCTTAGGATGCCTATCTTATACAAATGCGCAAGTGCAAGTATCAGGAAACGTGGTTTCGGATACTGAAGGACTACCCATACCTAATGTTACTATTGCTTTAAAAGACAAGCAAAGTAAAGGCACAACTACAGATTTTGATGGAAACTTTGTGCTACAACTAAATGATGAAAAAGGTATTTTAATCTTTTCTTATTTAGGATATGAAACCCAAGAAGTAGCTTATGCTGGCAGTCAAACTTTAAAGGTTATTTTAAAAGAAGAAGAAAATTCTTTAGAAGAAGTGGTAATTGTAGGGTATGGTTCGCAAAAAAGATCTGATGTTACAGGAGCTATTTCATCTGTAAAAAGCGAAGATTTTAATCAAGGAGTAGTTGCAAACGCGGGTCAATTATTACAAGGTAAAGTGGCTGGTGTAAATGTTTCTTCTACTAGTGGAGAACCAGGAGCAACACAAGATGTAATTATTAGAGGTGTAGGTAGTTTACGTTCGGGTACTACTCCACTTTATATTGTAGATGGTTTTGCATTAGACAATTCTGGCAATGGCGTTGCTTCTAATCCGTTAAACTTTATCAATCCTCAAGATATCGAAAGTATCGAAGTTTTAAAAGATGCTTCTTCTGCAGCAATTTACGGTTCTAGAGCAGCAAATGGTGTTATTGTAATTACTACCAAAAAAGGAAAGAAAGGAAAAACGAAAATCAACCTAACCTTATCCAACGGTTTTTCTAAAATAGCCAATAAAGTAGCTGTTTTTTCTGCGGATGAATTTAGAACCAATGTAAATGCGGTTAACGGAACTTTGGTTGATGGTGGAGCTGCTACAGATTGGCAAGACGAATTAACTAGAACTGCTATTTCTAAAAACGTTAACTTTTCGATGAGTGGTGGTACAGACAATTCTTCTTATGCTGCCTCTATTGGTGTAGATGACCAAGAAGGTATTTTAAGAAACAGTAATTTAAAACGTTATTCAGGTCGTTTAAACTTAACACAAAAAGCTATTGACGATAAATTAAATGTTACTTTTAATTTAACAGCCACTAAATTAGACAATACCAGACCCAACTCTAGATCTGTTGTGGGGAATATGTTAAGCCTAAACCCTACTGATGCGCCTTATGAAAATGGTGTTTTAAAAGGGAACTTAAGCAACGATGTTTTAAATCCTTTTATTGCTGAATCTATTTACGGAGACTACACCAACAACAACCGTATTTTGGCAAATATTTCTCCGTCTTATAAAATTATAGATGGTTTAACCTATAAATTAAACGTAGGTGTAGATTATTCTATTACAGAAAGAGATGTACAATACATGCCTTATGCTACAGAAACTAATACAACATTAGGTAGTGTAAATACAGCGACTACAAAAAACAGTAACACCCTTGTAGAAAACACCTTAAACTATAATTTATATACAGATTCAAGTAGTTTTACTTTTCTATTAGGGCATTCGTATCAGCAAACAGAAGTAAGTCAAAAGCAATTTTACTTAGAAGGTTTTCCTGATAATGGTGTAGCACCAAGATATCAATTAGAAACTGCGAATCAGCAAACCATACAGTCTGCATACGCTACTAAAAACGAGTTACAATCTTTTTTTGGTAGAGTAAATTATACGTATAATGATAAGTATTTGGTAACAGCAACCATGCGTGCAGATGGATCTTCTAAATTCGGAGAAAACAATAGATATGGATATTTTCCTTCTGTTGCTTTGGGTTGGAATATTAGTAAAGAAAGTTTCTTAGCAAACTCAGATCAAATCAACAACTTAAAATTAAGAGCAAGTTGGGGACAAACAGGTAGCCAAGAAATACCTTCTAAAATTACACAAGCAAGTTATACAGAAAGTAACACTGAGAATGATACTTATCCTTTAGATACTGCTGCCACCGATTTAAGTGGTTATCCTTATGGTTCTATTTTTACACGTTTGGCAAATCCTGATATTCAGTGGGAAGTTTCTACGCAAACGAATATTGGTTTAGACTTTGGTTTGTTTGGTAACAAATTAACAGGTACTATCGATTATTTTAGTAAAGTAACAGATAACATTTTATTAGAAGTTGCCCCTACAGATCCTATTGTACCAGTATCTAGTTATTGGACCAACATACCTAATATGGAAATAAAAAACAATGGTATAGAATTGGCTTTAGATTATAACAATTATGTAAATGATAATTTTTCTTACAATATTGGTGGTAATATTTCTATTACTAAAAACCAAGTTAACAACTCACCTTACAAAATATTAACTACAGGTGCTGCACAAGGTTCAGGACAAACTGGCGCTACGATTAACGGAGTTTTAAATGGTGAATCTATTGGTGCATTTTACATGCAAGAATTTACAGGAATAGATGCAGATGGCTTAAATCAGTTTGCAGATGCAAATAACGATGGAGAAATCTTAGATGATGATCGTAGGGTAGCCGGTAATGCCTTACCCGATTATATTTATGCTTTCTATTTAAACTTTAACTACAAAAACTTCGACTTAGGTTTAAACTTTAATGGAGCTGGAGGAAACAAAATATACAATCACGTAGCCATGTCTTCTTTTAACAAAGGAAACTTAGCCAACTCTTTTAATACAACTGATAGAGCTGTAGAATTTTTAAATGAATCTGCTACCAACTCTAACTTGGTCTCTACAAGGTATTTAGAAGATGGTGATTTCTTACGATTAAACAATGCAACTTTAGGTTATAACTTTAATCTAGACGCTTTAGGACTTGGAGAAAGCATTAAAAACCTGCGTTTATCAATTACAGGGCAAAACTTATTTGTAATTACAGATTACAGTGGTTTTGATCCAGAGATTAATACAGGTAGTGCAATAGGTGGCATTCAGACTTTTGGTATTGATTATTTCAGTTACCCAAAAAGTAGAACCATTCTTTTAAGCTTAAATGTAGAATTTTAATAAAGACAACAATGAAAAATAGAATAAAAAGTATCGTATTCGCCATTAGTATAGTATGTTTATCTAGCTGTAGCGATTTAAAAGAAGAAGTTTTAGATGAGTCTTTAACAGGAAGTGGACAAGCTGAAGCCATTAGTGGAGCCATTGCTCCTGCATACGGACAAGTTTCTTGGACCTGGAGGCACACCAATTATTATGGTTTGCAATTAATACCAAGTGACGAAGCCATTTTACCATACAGAGGTGGAACAGATTGGTATGATGGAGGTAAATTTTTAGCTGCCCATACACATTCCATTACACCAACAAACGACTTGGTAAAAAGCGCTTGGACAGAGCTTACTATCAATATTTCTAGAACAGTAACTGCCATAGAAGTTTTAAGACCTTTGGCAGCAGCTGGTAATACAGAAGCCGAAGGCGCTTTGCACGAAATGATTGCATTAAGAGCTTATTTAAACATGCTGGTTTTAGACAGCTGGGGTATTGCCTTTAAAAAAGAATCGTCTAATGTAGATTCAGAAATTTTAAGAACGCAAGCTGCTATCGATTATATAGAAAGTGAATTGTTATCGGTTGCTGATGTTATCAATACCAACAAAGGTGCTGGTAGAATGACACAAGCTGCGGTTTGGGGATTTTTAGCAAGATTACATTTGAATGCTGCTGTGTATAGAGACCCTTATGGAACGCCTAACTTTACAACTGAAGATATGGATAAGGTAGTTGCCTATACAGACAATATTATCAACTCTGGTCAGTTTTCATTATCTCCAGAATATTTCGATTTATTTAATGATAACAACAATAGCAACCCAGAATTAATATTCGCTTTAGACCAACGAGGCATCTTAAAAAGAGAGCACAGTCGTTGGGCATATTGGTCTATTCCTGGTTCTATGTTTCCAAGACCAGAACACATTAGCGCAGATGGTACAGATGGTCCAGCCATTACATCTGATTTTTATGAAACTTGGGTAGCTGCTTATGGTAGCATAGATCCTGCTGATGCAGACCCAAGGTTTTTACAGAAAAACACACAAGAAGTAGCCAATGGTGTTAACGATCTTACTGGTCTTTCTCCTTTAAATGATGCCGATAATTACTACTGTGTACAAGCACAAGACTTCGAAATTGATCGAGGTATTTTAAGAGGCATTCCTTGGGCTGCAAGAAAAGATGAAAATGGTGCTTTTTATACTTGCGATGATGGGTACAGAATTTATCCTGTAAAACAGATTAAAGGAAATGGTACAGACAAAAATGTAGATTATGTAAACCTTACGTTAAATGTAGATTTTACCAACGAAGGTAGAGCACATCATACAGGGTATCGTGTTTCTAAATATCAATTTAGCCATTCTTCACCAAATGGAAACAATTATAGTGATGTAGATTTAGTATTGATGCGTTATGCAGAAATTTATATGATGCGTGCAGAAGCTAAATTAAGAAAAGGTGATGATGCAGCAGCATTAGCAGATGTAAATGTGGTTAGGACCTCTAGAAATGCTCGTGAGCCTATACCTACTGCCCTATCTAGTATTGATTTAGATATTTTATATAGAGAACTTGGTTTTGAGTTTTATTGGGAAGGTTTAAGAAGAACCAATCAAATTCGTTTTAGTCACTATGAAGATTCGTGGACAGAAAAAACGGATACAGACGTAAATAATAGATTATTTCCAATACCACAAGTAGCTATAGATGGGGCATCTAACACGCCTGGTTATTTAGAACAAAATAAAGGATATTAGTTTTTTTTTGTTTATTGCTTGGGGAGCTTTTCTATAAAAGAAGGCTCCCTTTTTTATACAATACAACATTAAAAAACAATTCAAATTTTAAGCATTAGAATGAATAGATTTACAAAAACAATACTACTGAGTTTAGTGGCTATGTGTTACATAGGCTGTGAAAATAAATCAGTACAAAACACCCCAAAAGAACCACTCAATGTTATTTTTATGGTTGGTGATGGAATGGGGCTCTCACAAATCTCTACCGCTTTTTATTTTGGTGAAGACACACCAAATTTTGAGCAATTTCAAGACATTGGTTTTATAAAAACACCAAGTACAAGCCATACCATTACTGATTCTGCTGCTGGTGCTACTGCTTTTTCAACGGGTCAAAAAACCTATAAAAGAGCCATTGGTATGTCTAAAGACAGTTTACCAATTCCTACTATTATAGAAACTTTACAAAAAGAAGGCTATACCTCTGGTTTGGTAAGCTTAACGCCTATTACACACGCTACTCCTGGTGCTTTTTATGCACACGTAAAAGATCGAGATTTGCATGAAGACATTGCCTTAGATTTGGTAAAGTCTAATATTGATTTCTTTGCAGGTGGTGGGTTAAAATACTTAAAACACAGATCAGATCAAAAGGATTTGTATGCGGAGTTAATTACAAAAAACTACAAATTAGACTCTGTTGAATTGTCGAAATACGACATTAATAAGAAAAACGGATACTTATTAGCTCATGAAGGTTTGCCTTCTAAACTAGAAGGTAGAAAGCGCTTTTTCCAAGACGCCACACAATTGGCTTTAAACTATTTAACCGAAAAAGAAAAACCGTTCTTTTTAATGCTAGAGGGTTCTTATATTGATTGGGGAGGTCATGCAATGGATGCAGAATTACTAAAACAAGAGGTTCTAGATTTTGATAAAACCCTAGGTGTAGTTTTAAAGTACATCAAAAAACACCCAAATACATTGTTAGTAGTTACTGCAGATCATGAAACAGGAGGTGTTAGCATTGGTAAATCTTATGTAGTTGACGAAGCCACTGGAGAACGATCTGAAGAAGTAGACAACGTTTCTATCAATTTTAATAACGATCAACACAGTGGAACTTTAATTCCTGTTTTTGCCAAAGGAAAAGGTTCGGCACATTTTAGAGGTATTTATGAAAACAACGAAATCTATCATAAAATACTCAAAGCCATCCACCATAAATAAACAATACTATGAAAAACAATTTTAAAATTCTTATTGCCTTATTCATCGTTTTTACTGGGCTAAACAACAAGCTTGTGGCACAAAAAAAAGCCATCATTCATTCTCATAACGATTATAAGCAATCTATGCCTTTTTGGAATGCCTTTGCCAACGGAGCTACTTCTTTTGAAGCTGATATCTTTTTAAAAGACAATAATCTTTATGTTGCACACGACCTTAAGGATATTCACCCTTCAAAAACCTTAGAAAACTTATATCTAAAACCTTTAGAGAATGTTTTGAAACCCGAATATCAACAGGATAAAAAACTTATTCTTTTAATTGATATTAAGTCAGAAGCAGTGGCTACTTTAGCTCGATTGATTACTACTTTAAAAGCGCATCCTGCTATCATCAGCAATAAAAATATTCAAATAATTATTTCTGGTAACCGACCTAAAGCGCTTAATTATGTAAATTATCCTGAATATATCTTTTTCGATTATCAAGAATTAGGTACTGAGGTTGCTTCTGAAATATGGCACAAAATTGGAATGGTTAGTTTAAATTTTAAGCGTTTCTCGGAATGGAATGGAAAAGGAAGATTGACTCATGATGATGAAAAGCGTGTAGCTGCTGTTATCTCAAAAGCAAAGAACACCTACAAGCCTTTCCGTTTTTGGGCAAGTCCAGATTCTAAAAGAGCTTGGAGAGTTTTATCAGAAATGGGTGTTGATATCATCAATACAGATCATCCTTTTAAATGTGTAAATTATTTTAAGTCTTTATCAGAAAGAGTTGTAATTTCGGATACCTTTTCTGATGTATATGCACCTACATTTAAAGCAGACCAAAAAGATTTACCCGTTAAAAATATTATTTTATTAATTGGCGATGGTAATGGTTTGGCGCAAATATCTGCAACAACCTTAATGAATAAAGGGCAATTATCTTTAACCCAATTAAAAAGTATTGGTTTTATCAAAACCCAAGCTGCAGACGATTTTACTACAGATTCTGCTGCTGCAGGTACAGCTTTGGCTACTGGTGTAAAAACCAATAATAGAGCCATTGGAACAGATGTAAACGGAAAGCCCTTAGAAAGTATTACTGAACTTTTACACAAAGAAAACTTTAGTACCGCTGTAATTAGTACTGATAATATTTTGGGTGCAACTCCTGCTTCTTTTTATGCACACGCCATTGACAGATCTGATGATTCTGTAATTGCTAAAGATTTACTAAACAGTAAACTGAACCTTTTTATTGGTGGTGGCGCTGCTACTTTTAAAGAATCTACCATTGATGCGCGTTTTAACATCTTACCCTCAATCAGTGATTTGAATACGACTACTGCTGATAAAGTAGGAATTTTTATGTCTGAGCACGGAATGAAATCGATAATTGACGGTAGAGGAAATGTGTTGGCTGAAGCCACCAAAACCGGATTGGCATTTTTAAAGCAAAAGAAAAAGCCATTCTTTGTTATGATTGAAGCTGCTAAAATAGATCATGCAGGACATTCTAATGACACTGCAGGCATCTTAGCAGAATCTATAGATTTTGACAAAGCTATAACAGAAGCTTTACTTTTTGCAGATAACAATCCAGAAACCTTAGTTATTATTACTGCAGATCACGAAACCTCTGGTTTTAGCATTCCGCAAGGAGATGTTAAAAAACACGAAATAGAAGGGGATTTTGCCTCTTACGATCATACAGCCATTATGGTACCCATTTTTGCTTATGGTGCGCAATCGAACAAATTTCAAGGTGTGTATGAAAACAATGAAGTTTTTCATAAAATACTAAAAGTCTTAAAAAAATAACTCACCCCTATCCCCTATTTTTTTTATTAAAAACCCCAAACGTAAGTTTGGGGTTTTTAGTCTTTTTTCATCCATAGAAATAGGGTGCTTTTTTGATGTTTTGTTGAGGTGACTAACTATGGCTTTGATATGACTTTCCTATGGCTTTCCTATGGCTTTGCTATGGCGCTGCTATGGTGTTCCTATAGAAAGGGAATTATGCATTTAACTCTTGCATAATTTCTGCAAATAATTGATAGGATTTTATTCTGTCGTTAATATCGTAAATATTGGTTACTGCGATTAACTCATCAGCTTGGGTATAGGCTAAAAATTCTTTTACTTGAGCCTTTACTGTGGCTTTACTCCCAATAAATGAGTATTTTAACATTTGATGTACTTGCGGATTATTCATTACTTCTTTGTAGTAATTGCTCATTTCCGTTGGTGGTTGCACTGCTGCACGTTTACCAGTAAATAGCCCCACAATTAATTGAATTAAAGAAGTTGATAATCGTTCTGCTTCTTCATCAGTATCTGCAATAATAATATTTACACCTGCCATTACATAAGGTTTTTGCAAATCTTCTGAAGGTTGGAATTCCTCCCTGTAAATTTTTAAGGCGCTCCCCAAATAAGCTGTTGCAAAATGACTTGCAAATGCATAAGGCAAGCCTTTTTTAGCTGCCAAATGTGCACTATCTGTACTCGACCCCAAAATATAAAGTGGTACCTCTACCCCTTCTGCGACTGTTGCTCTTACCTTAGCGACAGCATTTTCTACTGAAAAGTATTGTTGTATTTTTTCTACTTCTTTAGGAAAATCTTGAGCAGCCACCATAAAATCAGAACGAATGGCCTCGGCAGTTTCTCTGTCAGTTCCTGGAGCTCTACCCAAACCTAAATCAATTCTATCTGGGTATAAAGCAGCTAAGGTTCCGAATTGTTCTGCAATAATCAAAGGCGAATGATTAGGTAACATAATTCCCCCAGAACCAATACGCATTGTTTTGGTACCTTGAGCAGCATAGCCAATTAAAACAGCAGTAGCACTAGAACCAATGTTTTCTGAGTTATGATGCTCTGCCAACCAATACCTTGTATACCCTGCATCTTCTGCACTTTGTGCCAGTTGTAAAACATTGGTAAAGGTTTGTTTTAAACTTTGATCTTGCGATACCAAAGCCAAATCTAAAATGGAATATAAAGTGTTCTTTGCTTTCATATATTGCTTTTAACCCTATATAAACCCAAAAGGTTTACTTTTTAAGGGAAAGCAAAGTTACGCAAGCTTATTTGTTCTGTATTCTAAGATTTTGTTAATTATCATCTCCCTAACATCCTAAGAAAAATAATGCATTTAAATAACCATTATTTAACCGCTAATCTCTTGTCTTTAAGTGATAAAATACGGAAATTAGTAAAAAAATTAAAATGATGACAATATTTGTTGATATGGACGAAGTACTAGCAGATACTTATGGCCAACACATTGCATGGTACAATAAAAACCACCAACAAAGTTTAACCAAAGAAGCGATTGTATCTGGTGAAGTTTGGGAAAATGTTCCTGCAGCGCATCAAGAAAGTGTAAAGAAACACGCTTTTATGCCTGGATTTTTTAGAAACTTAACGCCTATGGAAGATTCTATTGAGGTTATGCAGGCCTTGTACAACAAGCATGAGGTATATATTGCTACTGCTGCCACACAGTTTCCAACCTCTTTAAAAGAAAAATGTGATTGGTTAGATGAACATATGCCTTTTATTTCTTGGCAACACCGAATTTTATGTGGCCATAAGTTTATTTTAAAAGGCGATTTATTAATTGATGATCGTGTTTATAATCTAGAAAATTTCGACGGAGATACATTATTGTACAACTCTAAACACAATACTCTTGAAACTGGTTATACACGTGTATCTCATTGGCAAGAAATAGCCAAATTGCTATTGTAATTTTTTAATAAAATAATGCTACTTTACTTTTCTTGTTGGGGGACTATTCTTTACCAATATGACAATAAAGCAAAGCAACATTATTATGAGCCCATCTTAATTATTTAATATTGCTACAATTTGTTCTTCGGAAATTACAGGATTTGCACCCTCGCTACTTGCAACAATGGCACCAACTGCAGAGGCTTTATTTAAAGCCGCTTGTGGCTCAGTATCTTTTAATAATTGATCTATTAGCGTTGCTAAAAAAGAATCGCCAGCCCCAACAGTATCCACTACTTTTATTTTATAGCCTTTATTGTAACAAAATTGTTGATCTTTAAATAGTATTGCTCCTTTTTTACCTAAGGTTACACAAATGCATTTTGTGTTTGTTTTTTTTGCAATCCATTGAATAATGGATTCTAAATTATCTGTAGGCTGCCCTAAAGCTTTTGCAATTTCAAAAATTTCTTCATCATTAAATTTGATAAAATCTGCTGCATACATTAACTCTAATAAGGTTTCTATAGTATAATGAGGTGGTCTTAAATTGATGTCTAATATTTTATACTTTGCGCATTTTAAATATTCAAATAACGAGTCTCTAGAAATCGCATCTCTAGCAATTAAACTACCAAATACAAAAGCATCTGCTTTAGCAATCATTAATTTTGCATGCTCTTCTATGGCTATATGATCCCAAGCTCTTGGATGCATAATGGTGTAAGAAGCACTACCTTTAGCATTTAGCGAAACTTGTACATCGCCGGTTTTTAAATGTTTATCTATCTGAACACCTTCTGCATTAATTTTATGATTTTTTATAAAAGCAGCAATTTCGTCCCCTTCTGTATCTTTACCAATTCTTGTAATAATTGCTACTTCATTATCTAAAGATTTTAATCTTGTGGCTACGTTTAAAGGAGCTCCTCCTATTTTTTTATGTGTAGGAAAAATATCCCACAAAACTTCTCCGAAACAAACTATCTTTTTCATTAGGCTTTTGATTTAGCGTATTTGTTATTTAAAGCAATTACACAAGCTTCTACACCTTTATTTACAATATCTTGATAAGCTTCTGTGTACGCTTTTACAAAAGTATTATTGGTGTTTAAATCTCCAAAAACACTGTCTATTTCTAAAAAAGTTGCTGGCTTAGTTTGTGCTTCAATCGCCTTAGATTGTAAGGTTATTTTTAGCGCATCTTTAATCGCTAAAGAGTTACCATTTTCATCAACACCAATGCTATAAATTGCCCAAGCAGCTGTTACCAAAGCAGCCATTTGAATGGATCCTTTATCTTCTAATTGACTATTGATGGTTGGTAGTATAAAAATCGGGAACTTAGCAGAAGTTTCAGAACAAATACGGTCTATTTGATCTTTAATGTTAATGTTACCAAAACGCTCTAACAACGAATGTTTATAATCGTGTAAATTGATGCCTTCTAAATCGCCTAAAGTAGGTGTAACTTCTACATCCATATAGTTATTCAGAAAGGTTCTAATGTTGGGGTTATTAACAGCTTCATCAATCGCATTATACCCAACTAAAGCCCCTAACAAACCTAATACAGAATGCCCAGCATTTAACAAGCTTAGTTTCATTTTTTCGTAAGGCACTACATCTTCTACAAACTGTGCGCCCACTTTTTCCCAAGCAGGTCTGCCCGCAATAAAATCATCTTCAATAACCCATTGTTTAAATGGCTCACAAACTACCGGCCAAGCATCTTCAATGCCAGTATTTTCTTTTAGATAGGTAATATCTTCTGGCGATGTTACTGGCGTAATACGATCTACCATGGCATTAGGGAAAGATACATTACTTTCAATCCAAGATACCAAGCTAGGTGCAGCTTTTGCTACATAACTCAACAGCATCTTTTTAGCCATATGCCCATTTCCTTGAATATTATCGCAAGACTGAATCGTGATTCCTTTTAAGCTACGCTCTTTTCTTAATTGTAACGCCTGGGTTAAATAACCAAAGATGGTTTTTGGTGCCTCCGAATTTTCTAAATCATGAATGATATCTGGATTGGTAAAATCAAATTGTTTGGTAGCCTCATTATAATTATACCCCCCTTCTGTAATGGTTAAGGTGATGATCTTTACTTCTTCACTTGCCATTTTTTCAATGACTTGCTTCGGATTTTCTGGCGCAAACAAATATTCTACAATCGCACCAATTACTTGTTTGGTGTACGAACCATCTAATTCTTTAATGATTAAAGTATATAAACCATCTTGCTCTTTTAAAGTGTTGTAGATTTTTGTATCAAAATCTAATAAAGCCACACCACAAATACCCCAATCTTTACTACTTTCTTCGTGTAATAATTGGTCTGTATAAAAAGCTTCATGGGCTCTATGAAAACCACCAATACCTACGTGTACAATACCGGTTTTTAGGTCGTTTCTTTTGTAAGTTGGCGTAGTAATACGTTCTGCTATCACAGCTAGATTTTTATTGTTTAATTTTAAGTTTTCCATGATCCTTATTTTTTTATTGAATTACTTCTTCTTAATACCCAAATTGATGTAATGAAGTAAATTACTGTACACACGAATCCGTAGGTATAAAAGAATTCACGATTTGCTACATATTCACTTTTATTTGCGCTGCCAAATAATACCATACTAGACAACACTAACGTAATGATTAAAACAAGTATACCTACCCATTTTAATACTTTTGTAAATGCACTATTATCGATAACAGGTGCTGTTTCTTGTTTTGCTTTTTCTTCTTGAAACTTTTCGATATTTATGTTTCGTGTCCTTTCTTTTTCTTCTTCTACAGGATACCTTTCTTTAGCACCATATTTACCAGCTAAGAAGGTATAGATAATAATGGTGAAAATCCAAGTAGGAATAAACAAATAATAGAAAGACATTACATTTAAAGCATTTAGCCCAAAACCAAATACCAAGCCTAAAGCCCAAGAAGCAATGGCTGGAGTGCTATAGGTTAATTTTTGATAACGTGCAAAATAACGTGTATAGCCTATTTTAGGAAATATCTGATGCTCTGCAAACACAATACTACCCACAGGCACAACCAATAAACCTGCATACGTTAATAAAGGTAACATTTGAGAAAACACAAAAGGGAAACACGCCACTACAACAGTAACAATACCTACAATAATGGTGGTCTTTTTTCTTGATGTCTTTGTAAATATGGCTTGAGCAGCTAAACCTGCTCTATACAGATTGGCTACAGCTGTGGTCCAACCTGCCACAATTACAATTACAAAACCAGACCAACCCAAAGCATAATAAGCTACATCTCCTGGATCTAATTCCACAATAGATTTCCCAATAATTACAGCAGCTCCTGCCCCCATAACTCCTGCAGATATCCAAGCAATAAAATGTCCAAACATCATTCCTGTACTTGTACTTAATCCGTACACTTTCTTTTTTGCAAAACGGAATAATGCCATATCTATCAATCCGAAATGCGTTATGGAATTGGCAGCCCAAGCAAAACCAATGACTTCTAATAAACCAATACCAGGTTCACCATCACTATTTACCCCTGTCCAAATAGATTCATCACCTAAATGAATCAACTCGCTCCAACCACTTGGAATTGTTTGCCCCAAAACCTCTAAAGATAAGGCTGGTAACAAAACAAAGGCACCACTAATAAACATGACAAATAACCAAGGTGCACAAATGGATGAGAATTTAGACACCGCTTTAAATCCGAAGATAGCAATTGCCACAACCACAGCACCTACACACAATACAATGAGAATAAACCAAAGATTTGTTGGGTACCAATCGAGTTGGGCAGGAATGTTAAAAGCAAATCGAACCGCTGTTGATGATACTGTAATCATTGCTGCAGAAATTACTGTAAAAATAATTACATTGGCCCAGTTGTATAGTTTGGTCATTGAATCTCCTGCTATTTTATTTAAGTAGGTATATAAACTCAATCTTGTTTCTACAGCTATGGGAGACGTTATAAACGTCCAACTCAATACCGCTAAAATATTACCAATTAATAACCCTAATATAATATCTAAGGTAGTTGCCCCTAAAGCTACAAAAGTAGCTCCAATTACAAACTCAGTGGCTGCAACATGTTCTGCTGCATACAAACCTGCAAAATGCGTCCAATTATATAGTTTGTGTTTTCCAATTGGTAATTGTTCTTCTTCCACGTTGTTAAACTGCGGAAAGTTATTGGATGTTTCCATATTATTTTTGTTTATAGTTAATCGTTAATTTAAAATAAAGTAAGGTCTACTTGTAATACGGTTTTTTCTTGTTCTGGGTTCCACATTAATGTAACATCCACAGGAAGCTTATAATCTAGTATTGATAATTGTTTGTTATAAGTAGCTCCTACATTTATGATGTTTCCTGCACTTTGTGTATAAAATGTTTTATCTGTAAAAAAAGACCAAGCTCCCCCAGCAAATAGTGATAAACTCTCTGTTTTGTTTTGCCAAACTTTGCTATTTACCTCAAAATAGTGCGTCCAAGAATTTGTTAAACTACCATCAGATTGTACTTCATAATCTCCAGAACCACCGTTTATAATGGTTGCTAAATACAAAAGTGTATTTGGAGTTAGATTATATCCGAAGTTAACATCTACAAAATTATAACCCTGTGTTTTGTCATAACTCCAATAGCTTAGTTTGTCTCCTCGTTCTTCTACACCTGTATAGTTATTATGCGTAACAGCTTCTATAAAAAAGCGGTCTGAGAATCTGTATTTTGTATAAATAGACAATTCTTTATAATACGCACTTACATTGTTGCCCGTATTTATGTTGCTCACATCTACAGGACTAAAACTTGCTCCTCCCCAAAAACCAAAGGTAAATTTCTTGTTTTTAGAGTTAAATTCTAAGCTGGTGGCAAATAAAGCCCCTGGGTGTACTACAAAACCGTGCCAAGTATGCATGTTCTTTACATGCGCACTAATGCTAAAAGGTTTGTACTCTTTTTTAACTGCTGTGGTTTGTGCCTGTGTACTAAGCACATAAAATACTAAAATAATCGCTAACCACATTGTTGAATGTTGCTTTTTAGTATTTAAAATAAGATCTTGAAGTGATAAGATTAAAGCATTCATTGGATCGTTTTTAATCAGCGAAAATATATAACGTCATTTTTACGTTTATTTTTCAAATGTATAAAAATAATATTTACCAAATGTTAATTTTCGTCAAAATAATAGGTTTATTTACCATTTATGTGTTCTAAATTGATAAATATCATCTTAAAACATTAATATGGGTTAAAATATTATAGACGTTAAATAAACGTTTATTACTATATTTTGTTTAGATTTGTAACAGAAATAATATTTATGACAAACGAGTTGATACAAAATTTATCGGTAGATTGTGTGGTTTTTGGATTTGACACCAATACCAAGACTTTAAACGTATTATTAATAAAACGTTATTTGGAGGATGAAAAAACCAATCAACCCTTAGTAGACGATTATGTGTTAACCGGATATCATGTATATCAGAATGAAAGCTTAGACGATTCTGCTACGCGTGTATTAAAGGAATTAACTGGATTAACTGGGCAGTACAAAAAACAGTTTAAGGCTTTTGGTGATCCGAATCGTTTAAAGAATGAAAAGGATTTGATTTGGGTAGAAAACCAAAGATTTAATGTAAGAACGATTACTATTGCCTATTATTTTCTATTAAAAACCGAAGATGTAGATGTTTCTAATAATACCTACCAAGCCAAATGGCATCCTATTAATCAATTGCCTAAAATAGGTTTCGATCATAAACAAATTATCTTAGAGGCATACGAAGATTTAAAAACAAAATGTTTGTCTGAGCCTATTATCTTTGAGTTGTTACCCGATAAGTTTACGATTAATGATGTGCAAGACTTATATGAATCAATCTTAAACATAGAAATCGATAATCGTAATTTTAGGCGTAAAGTTATTAATAAGAAGTATATTATTCCTTTGGATGAAAAACAAGTGGGAGTTTCTAAAAGACCTGCGCAATTGTATATGTTTAGTAAAGACATTTATCAGAAAATATATCAGAAGAGTTATTTGATTAATATATAACTGTACTCAATACTAGTTTTTCTCATTTCAATCGTAAAATTCACTAGAACTGACAGTTATTGGTTTGGGGTTGTTTGACCACATAGACACATAGGGAACATAGTTTTTTTTGTCTCTTGTCATTTCGACTTTTTGGAGAAATCGCATAACAACATAATTCATAAAACTCGTGTTCTCGATATTAATTTTTCTCATTACAATCATAAAACGCACTCGAACTAACAGGTGTGGGTTTGGGTTGACCACATAGACACATAGGGAACATAGTTTTTATGTTTGTCTCTTGTCATTTCGACTTTTTGGAGAAATCTTATCCCAATATGAATGATAAAAAGCTGTTCTCGATACTAATTGCACTCATTTCAATCGTGAAATTCACTAGAACTGACAGTTTAGGTTTTAATTGAGCTAAAAGGTGTGTAAAAGAGAAGAGCACACAACCTTTTACGGTTATGTACTCTTGCAATTCAATCCCCCAATCGAATCACTTTTCATTTAGTGCTAAAAACACTACATCTTCATAAGCACTTTTTCTACTGCTGTTCGGTTGGGTAAACTACCATTATTAACTATCAAACCTACTTTTGTTATCAATAAAAAATCTTGTTTTGTATTGATCGTGTAAAATTAGTATTTATTGAAATTTTAAATGAAGCAAAATAGGTATATGACTTTTTCGTGTCTACTAAAAACACTTTTATATAGACGAACGTTTTTTACTAAACACCACTTTAACAAGTCTTTAACTTAATTTTTAGATATCTAACATTTTGATTTATTGAAGAATCGTATAAATATTTAGATGGTAAAATAACTGTTCTCGATACTAGTTTTTCTCTTTACAATCGTAAAATGCACTCAAACTGACAGTAAAATCTAATAAAAAAGAGCACATATAATTTGTACTATATGCACTCCTCAATCACTAATCAATCAACCAAATTGAAACTTAATTCATTTCTATAATTCCTACTATTTCGTAGGCTCTCATACCATCTACTTGTACTTTTTCGTACAATATGTTAGCGTATTCGTAATATGTTTGTCCGTCTATAACTACTTTTTCAACTTCATCTGGTAGTTCGTAAACAATGGTTCCTATTTCTGGATCTACCACCTCATAAGCATTATTACTTTGTATGTAAAAAACACCTTCTGTATAATAATAGTTATTGTTGTTGAAACGGATTCTTCTGTGGTTAGCAGGTAGAATGTTTATGCGAAAACCCACTTTAGGCGCAATCGCTATATATAGTCCCCTAGAATAGGTATAATAACGGTTGTTGGCATAATAGTAGTTGTTACCTCTAAAACTTACTGTTCTTTTGTTTGGTACATTTCTTACAGCTACCACTTTTCTAGATGATTTTTTATACGTTACCGTAGATCTAGGTACTCTTTTTGTAGTACTGGTTCTATTATTGCTATTCGTAGTTACTGTTCTTTTAGTTACTGTTGTTGTTTTTTTAGTACTTGTATCTCTTCTAGATTGTGCATTGGCTTGCGTGCTGATTGCCAACACAAATAAAGAAGGTAAAATAAACTTTGATATCCTAACGTTCATAATGCTACTTTTTAAATTAAACTTCTTTTTGTTATCAATACTAAGACCTTGTTTTGCATTGATAGTTTAAAGGTATCTTTTAAATAAAAGTTAAAAAAAGAAAATAGACGTTTGCAGTTATTCTAACTACAGAATGGTGTTTTTTATAGAACAGATATTTTGGTTTAGTATGTTATTGACTAGTTTTTTGTGTTTTTTTTATCATATAGAAACATAGAAAACATAGTATTTGAATTTTCTTAATTAACTGTTGTTTTTACTCCTTGTCATTTCGACTTTATGGAGAAATCTCATAAGAACATAAATTATAAAACTCGTGTTCTCGATACTAATTTTTCTCATTGCAATCGAAAAATTCACTCGAACTGACAGTTGTTGATTTGTATTTTGAGTGGGTTAGATTGAACACATAGTAACATAGAAAACATAGTATTTTAAATAGCCCCATAATAAAATAGAGCTATATCTTATTGATTACCGGTTCCAATTGCTGAAATATACTCTCCTATAGGTATGTCCATTGAAATACCTAAAAATGCATTATTACCAAACCTCTGATTTTCAATAAAGGGAAAACCAATTGAAAAATTTAAATCCAAAGAATTATAAAATCTTAAACCTGTACCTAAACCAACATGAGAAAAATCAAAGTTCTGATCTGTGGTAAGATTAGCTATTTTATATAATAAACCTGAACCATAAATGGTAAAATACCATTGATTTACAAAAGGATTAGGTTCATTTTTTATGTCTTCAGTATTTATTATAGATTTTGCCATTTTATCTGCATAATCACTATTTTTAAAACCTTTTATCTTAAATTTATACCCAATTTTTTCAGAGGCAAAACCAATTGAATTTATGTTCTCGATTACACCATCCGATTCATATTTATATTTTTTTAGCAAGACATTTTGGCTAATACCTATTGTAAAATAAATAGAGTGTTTACCATATTCATTTTCTCTATTATATTGTTCTACAAAAGTATTTAAAAAAGATAATATATCTATTTCTATGATTTCTTTTGTACTGTTAACGATAGTGTATTTTTCTATGCCATTTAAAAGTTTTTCATAAATCCTTCGAAATTCATCTATATTTCCCTCTTTATCTTCTTTATTATCCATTGTTGTAACAACAAAATTATGTGATTCATCTAGAAGCTGAAGTATAAATGAAAAAGTATTGGCTTTATCAAGCCTATCAATATTAGAGATAAACTCAAAAAATGTTATAATATCTTGATTAAGCTCTAAATGATTTAATTCTTTTGGTGTTAAATAATATTTCATTAAAGGAATTATACCGTCTGTAGCCTTAATCATTTTATCAATAATTGAATCATTTGCTCTATCAGTTACCAACAGTTTTGCTTTTATCAGTTTTGGTAAAACATCTTCTTCAAAATACAATACATCATCTATTTTTAATTCTTCTTTTTCAGATAATTCCTTTGTTTTAATATATAAATCAGTAAAAAAATCTACATTATTTTTTAAAAATAGAGTATCATTATTATTAAAGTTTTCAGAAAGTATTTCTTTTGAAACATTCCCCATAATTTGCTTTAAAAAACTTAAATCTTTTATAGCAATCTCTTTTAGCTCTTCTTGATATTTTTGAAATTTTTTTTCAAATGAAGTAATGGCTGAAATATCAATAATACCTATTTTTTTTGCAAAGGTTTTAATTTTAAAATCATTTAGTTTTTTCTGTACCTTTTTATTGTACCATTTAACAGTATCTATAGTTATCGAGTCTAACTCTCTTATCTCTTGCAGTTCTTTCGTGATTAAAGGATAATAAGTCTCTAATTCTTTATTAAAAGTGAAATCTTTTTCATATAAATTTTTAAACTTTTCTACCTTAGCCTTTAATTTAGTAAATACATTTTTATTTGGAATAGTATCAATGGTTTTTTTATTGATTTCTCTAATTAATGAATATATAGTATCAACCTTATTTTTTAAATTTGGAAGGTAATTGTGATAATTTTCAACTATTTTTTTTGTTTTTTCTAAATTTGATCTTAAATTATCTTGATTACTAGGACCGATGTTAACTGTATCTGAAATACTATTATTTATAATACTTTGCTTAAATTCATTAATTTTCTCATTATACAAATCTATTAGACTTATTGTTTGGCTAATTTTTACAGAAACTTCTAAAGCATTTATAAATTTTGAATCTTTATTATTTTTAGCTAGCTGTTCAAATAAATTATTTTTATTTAGCAATGCTGTTTTAGACTCTCTTAAATACAAGTCTTTTATATTCTTTAATTTTGAATAATCTTTATTCTTTAGAATTTTTTTTACATACTTATAACTACTTAAATAAGAAGTAACAACCTTATCAATAGATTTTTTTAATTCAACTATTACAATACTATCTTTTTTTCTAACTTCTTTGTCAATTTTATCTGACTTAAACTTCTCATTATAAAAGTTGGAAGCTGAATAGTCAATTTTTGAATCGAAATCAAAAAAACCTCTACTTTTTAAAAGTTTATTATTACTCAAAGAAGTACCCACAATATCAATTAAAAATTGTTTTTTTAATTTTTTTGACATTTTAGGTTTAATAGAATCAAAGTATACAGTAGTAATAGAATCTTTATTTTTTTGATAATAAATTTGTTCATAAATATTAGCAAATCCAAGAATTAATGAATAATTAGTAGAAAGTTCTAAAAGCTCTTTTTCAATGATATTTTGGTTTTTTTCTTCAATTAATGTAGTTATACTATTTTGAAGAAAAAGCTTTGTAGAATAATGATAATCAGGTAGTTTTCCAAAAATGAATCGTTTTAAACCTTCTTTTTTTAATTCATTTTGTTTACGAACTAAAACTTTTCTTAAAGCATCAACATCAATAGTCCCTTTGCCAAAGGTTAATGATTCTAAACCTACAGATAATGAAGGGTCTTGACTTTCTTGAGCAGTATATTTTGTAGTATAACAAAATACAATAACTAGTACTAGTAGAATTTTTTTCATGATGATCTTGTTTTAGTTAATATAGTTTACTGATTTATAAGTGTTTATAAAACTAATACTATAATTAACGACAAAACATACCTACAAATAGGTATTTAACACAATATCAATAAATTACAATTTTATTTTAGAAGAAAATATGGTTGTTAAAAGAAAAATAATAAAATACCCTAAATTTTAACGTAATGCATAAATTAATTATTTTTAATATCATATAGCTTAATAGGTATACCTACTCTAATTCTGGCAACAAAGTTGTCTTTCGCATTCCTGCTATATAATGCATTATCATACCCTATATCAATACCAAAAGTTAATCCAGTATCATCATCTGCTTTTGTTTTTCTGAAAATAGGACCTAAAAAAATTGAATAGTTGTTCTTATAAAAAGTATGCTCTGGTTTACTAATTAAGTATCTATGCGCAGCACTCAAATTTACACCTATGGATTTCTTTTTACCAAAATAATAGGCTGTATAAAAATTGAATGCACCAAACTTTAAATTCTTTTTAATACTATCAAATGCTCCTAGAACATCATCCTGTGCCTCTTCGTCAATATAATCTTTAATTAAAAACAGTCCTGTAGAATTAGAACTATCTATATGAGGTGTACCACTAATCAGGTTGCTGTTTAAAAAGGAACCAGAATTATATTGTAGACCCGCTTTTAGATACCATACTCCTCTAGTTTTATTACTTGTATAATTATAATTAATATCTACAGCAACTTTTAATTTATTAATACCTGTTTTTGTTGCTTCATATGCATCAAAAGCCTCTTTAACATCACTGTTTATATTTTCTTTAGCTTCAGAAAAACCAAATGTATTATTATTTAATGCTGTATTTAAATCTAGCCAATGAAAAGAATAACCCGTATTTTTTATATGTTTGTCATCGTAAACTGCTGCTACTTTTTTTATTTCACTTTTTAGTTTTGTATCTTTTTTAAATTCAAATATTTTAGCTATTTTTTGCAATATTCCAACTTTTTCAATAGTATTTAATTCATTTTTTTCTGACCAAAACTCTTTTAATAAAAGTGATATGATTTTGTCGTTATTATTGTTTTCTGTATTTGTATAGGTTGCAAATTTAAGATTAACCTCATTTTTTGTCTCTTCTGAGCTTTTTTCGTTATTTTCTTTTTGAATTTGAGTTTGTACAGGCTTTTTTAAGCTTTTATTACCTTCTAATTCTTTGTAAAAAGTTTCGTTTTTTTCTAAAATTTTTAGGTAAGCAATTAAAAGCTCTTTTTTGTCTTTATACTCTTTTATCTGTGGATAATTCTTTAATTGTACATACTTACTTCTAATTTCTTGGTAATTTTTTAAACTATAATTTACAGTTAGATCTTTTAAAATACTGTCTCTTATGTAAATTTCTCTAAGCACAAGGTTGTAATCTAGTTTAGGAATATTTTCATTAGTTAAAGTACTACCTCCTACTTTCCAAATAAATCCTAAATTACCACCAATACTACTTTTCCAAGCATCTCTTGCATATAAATTAAATATACCACTACCACCAACCGAATTGATACCTGCTTTTAAAAATAGTTGGTTTCTACTTTTACCACTTAAATGAAAATAAGAATTTATAGAAACTGTTGTACCTTCTTTATTTTGTGAAATACCAAAAGCAGATGCATTATCTACTAAATCTGAATTGCTAAATATTATTTGATTAAAAGCTTTTGTAAGGCGTTTGTTTTGCAGTATAGGTTCTATTATTTGAGTCTTTTTTTTGGAGTCATTATCAACCATCTCAGTGCTAGTAGTATATTTATCTAAAACATCTTTTAATTTTGTTTCAAATACTTTTTCTTTTTCAATTGTAGATGTTTGTGCATTTAAAAGTATATAACTAAATAAACACAGTAAAAGAAATGTTTTTTTCATGATAATTAATATTTTGACCAAAATAGCAATAAAAAATGCTTTAAAAATACCTATTAATAAGTAATTTTAAAGTTAAAGCACTATATCATTGACATTTACTTTTTATACTCTAATTATGATTACACTTACTATTATTAGCTAATACAGCATTATATGTTACCCAACATTCGTTTCGTATAAAGCTTGAGGTTTCTCCACTGTACTAACGTTGTGTTAGATACAACGTTGGGTGGGGTAAAGAGTTTTGAGTTTTCTGCCTACGCAGGAATGACAATACTAGATGTTTATTAGGTGGGATTTCTCCGTAAAGTCGAAATGACAGGGTTAAATTAATATTTGCTATTGAATTCATAAACTATATTACAAAGTTTTTTTTCGAAGCAATCATTTTGTTAGCAATTGGATTAGTAACTCCCAAAAACCGATAGAAAACATAAAAAAAGAAGAATAAACATCATTTGAATAGGGATTGATTCAAGTCCACTTTGGGGTCTTGTTCGGAAAAGGGTTCTTTTTTAAAAATTAAGACCCTAGCTCACCTAAAGAACCCGAACAAGACTTACCCCCTAAATAAGCCTTAACTTAAACAAAGATAAAAAATTATAAATTATATAAATTCTTTAGCCCTTAGCTAAATTTATTTAATAGCAATTGTACTTATATAAGTCCAGATTATAAATAGGATTTGTAAAGGTATTCGAAACCATAAATATGCAAGTCCATTTCCATTAAATGTACCTTCTTGGTAGTTTACATTGTTTATAGAAGCATATATATTTGCGGGCAACATTAGCAAAAGAAAAATAATAAGTGCGTACCCAGATAAAACTTTTAGATTGTGGGTGCATAGCCCTATGGCAAGTAAAATTTCAAAGATTCCTGTTAGGTAAACAAAAAGCGTTTTAAAAGGAATAAATCCAGGTATCATCATAGACATTCCTTTTGTAAATACAAAGTGCCCTATTGCTGTAAAAAGAAGCATTACAGCCATTGCAATTCTTGCAGATAAAGCAAAATAGTATTCTTTATATATCAACTTAATTATAATTAGTGCTAAGGTAAAAGTTGATAAAAGGATTAATAAAGGTTTCATATTTTTCTAAATTATTAAGGTGCAAAGTTTAGAAAAGTATGGATAAAAAAAATGAACCCAGGTTAAGTAATGCGTTTTCTTATTCTACTTAAAGCTTGTGGTGTTACACCAATATAAGAAGCTATATATTTTAAAGGAATTTGTTGTAGTAATTTTGGTCTTTCAGAAAATAAATCGAAATATCTTTCTTCTGCTGTTTTACTTAATAAAGCAAGCTCTCTTTTAGATTTTATTAGAAACATCTTTTCTGCCATTTTACGACCTATAGTATTTCCGTTATCTGTTGTTTTATAGACTTGTTGTAAATCTTTGTAAGAAATTTTCCATAGGGTTGTTTCTGCTAATGTTTCTATTTGATATTCTGATGGACTTTGCGTGATAAAAGAATCATAGGCAGTGACAAATTCGTTGTTGAATAAAAAACCAAAAGTTAAATCTGCTGATTCTCTAGGAATGTAAAGCCGAACGATGCCTTTAGTAATAAAAGACAAATAATTTTCCACATTGCCCATTTTTAATATTGTGGTGTTTTTTTTAAGTTTTACCTCTTGTAGTTTAGAAGAGAAAAATTTCCAGTCAGCATCGTTCATAGGAGAAATATGATCAATAAACTTTCTAATTTCGTTCATTTCAGTATTTTTTAATTTGTGAGGCTAAGATTGTTGTATTGGTTTTGTGTAAATTTAGCAAATCATAACAGATAAAAAGTTTGCTCATATTTTTGTGATTTGTCTTGAACCAGCAATAAATTATATAAAGTAATGTACTGCGTTTATTTCATTTTTGATGTAAATATATTCTTAATTATATCTAATTCTTTTTTGTACTTCAAATCTGTTCTAGATGCAAAATATAAAGTGTTTTCCGTTTTTACTTTTCCTTCCCAAACTAAATTTATTTCATTTCTTAAGATTTGTTCTTGACATAAAAAATCTGGAACTAATGCAAGTCCGTTTCCATTGTTTAAACATCTTATAATAGAAGTAATATTTGGTAAAATGTAGTTGGGTTTAAAAGCAGGTTTCTTGTTAAAATTCTCAAACCAAAAACGTCTAAAATGTTCCATTTCGTTTGATGAACTATACCAAATATTTTGAAGTAGTTCGTCCTCTAACTTACTTAAATCCTTAGATTTAATGTGTTTTTGTATTTTAGTTACATTCGTTTTATTTCCTGCTATTAAAACAATTCTTTCTTTTGAAAACGGAATATACTCAACTAATGATTTTTTTTCATTTTGTTGTTTAGGTGTTATTACTAAATCTAAAATTCCATTGTTTAGATCTTTTATTAAGTCTGTATGAGCTCCAAATCTAGCGACTAGGTCAAAGTCTAGTTTGGGAATTTCGGGTTCAATAATAAGTTGAAACATTTCAGAACACATTCCAATGTTTAGAGATGGATTTTTTTCTTGCGTTGTTTTTTTAAAATGCTGTTCTGCTATTTCAAGTTTTTTTAAAGATTCAATAATATATTCGTATAAAAATTTTCCATCCTCTGTTGGAATCATTTTTCTCGAAGTACGTTCAAATAGTTTTTTGCCAACATAAGCTTCTAGTGCATTTAAATGAACACTAACTCCGGGTTGAGAAGCATATAAAGCAATAGAAGCTTTAGTTAAAGTTCCGTTTTCATATATTTCCTTAAATGTTCTATACCATTCTAAATTCACCATAGCTATCAAAATATTAATACAAAGGTATGATTTGTATTATTTTTACAATAATAAATATTACTATAATTTTGTTTTAAATAAAATAAGAGACAAATGAAAAATATATTTATCATTAATGGAGGTCATCCATTTGCACATTCTGGAGGAAGATTTAACGAAACACTTTTCAATACTACTATTTCATATTTTGATACAAGTGAGGGGTTTGAAGTGAAATTTACCCAAGTGGGCGACAATTATAATGCAAACGAAGAAGTAGAAAAATTTAAGTGGGCAGATTTAGTGATTTATCACACGCCAATTTGGTGGTTTCAAATACCTTTTGGATTTAAAAAATATATAGATGAAGTTTTTACGGAAGGTCATCAAAATGGAATTTATACAAGTGACGGAAGAAGCAGAAAAAATCCAAACATCAATTACGGGACTGGTGGTTTAATGCACGGAAAAAAATATATACTTACTACAAGTTGGAATGCACCTAAAACCGCATTTACTTTAGAAAATGAATTTTTTAATCAAAAAAGTGTAGATGAAGGTGTCATGTTTGGGTTTCACAGAATGAATGCTTTTACAGGAATGGAATTATTAGCAAATCATCATTTTCACGATATGGAAAAAAATGCAGATGTTCCTTTTGAGTTGAATAATTACAGTACTTTTTTAAATGATTTAATGACTAATTTGTAATTATCTGGTTTCGTTTCGAAATATTTTACAACGGTCTTGTGTATGAAACGTAGCGTATAAATAAACGCTAACTTTTCGGATTTAGCACGAGCCGAATTTTTAATTTTTATGTTTAATTTTCTTTTCTAAATATTACCAAATTAAAAATTTGGCATACTTTATAAATATACAAAAACCTTTCGGAAAGCCTATAATAGCTATGTTTTATACACGTTGTTAGCCACTGGCTTTATTCCGTAAACTTGTTAGCGTTGGCGGTTTAAGCTCTTTTATTTTTTTGTGCGTTGGCTTTTTAGTGTTTGCAAAAAATAAATGTGCTTGAACCTTGCGATGGCTAATTCTTTCTTGACAAATGTTGTTTTACTTCTTTTATTGAAATTGACCACCTCAAATCATCAAATCCCATTTCATCAAGTTGAACTATTAAAGTATTCATCTTTTCATTTATATCAATTACTTGCCAATATAAATCGTGATTTGATTGAGATGGTGTTGATTCAAAATAGACTTCATCACCAATATTGATGTCAATTATTTTATACTTCATTTTTGCAAATATTTAATAATTATTTCTTCTTTACTTTTTTTGATTCCATCAATTATAGATTGAGCCTTATTGATTTTAGTTTCATATATTTTGAATTCTTTGTTATATGCTTTTTGTGTATTCAAATCTTCAGGCACAGGTATCTTAATTGCCTTCATTTTTGTTGCATTTATATTTGCTTGATTAATTGATTTAGAAGCTTTTGATTTTGCAATAGTTTGAAAGTTATTTGAATTCATTATATAATTGATATATTCAGGATATGCTTTTTTTACATTAACTTTTATTCTTATCAAGTATGAAGCAAAACAATATTCACCTTTTAAATTAAATAAACCCGTTTTACCAACGTGTTCAATTGAGTTGGTACGATTAAAAAGTATGTCACCACTTTCTAATTTGTATTTTTTGAATTCTTCTTTAGTAATATCAACGTGTTTCATTTCGCCATTGTCATACATATAGCCGTTAATTATTTCATTCATCCTAAAAATTTTGTAACCAATATCTTTAGTGTTCATTCCTTCGTTAATGCCATAATCTGTATCAATGCTTATTTGTTCTATTGTTTTTAATGGTAAATCAGAGTTATATATTTTGTGGTACAATTCATTTCTGCTTGTGCTTTCTTTTTCTATTATCTCTTGTGCTTTTTTGAATTCTAAATCTAATTGATCACATTCTATTACAATTTTACTTTGAATTTTTGGTGATGGTACAGGTATTTTATATTGTTTCAAATATTTGTAATGTCTTTCATATTTGGGACTATTTACTCTAATTAAATTTGTGTAATGAAAAACATATTTAGTTAGTAAATCATTTTCAAATTTCATTAATTGCGTGCCATCAGCTCCTCTTATAAAATCAAAATCAATAAGTTTAAATGTGAATGAATGATCACCAAAAACTATTAATGGAAAATCTGATATAGGTTCAGGATTATCAGAATATCCTGAAATCAATTTATAAGATTCTTGAGTAATAACTGGATATTTACCTTTACTTTTTATTTCGTTTTTATCAATTTTGGTTTTATTTCCAATGACATCCTTCAATAGATTTTCTATTCTGTCATAAGGATGTTTATCGAATACATACTCTGTGTATAATTTTTCACCAATAAGAGAAATTGATTTATTAAAGTCTGGTCTTGAAAAATCTAGCATTTTTTCTAATGAGACTTTTGAAAGATGTTCTTCTAATTCAATTGGAATTTCAAAGTTTTCTCCTTTAAAATTTTGTGAAATCAGATAATTTATTTTCTCCTTATTGTTTTTATCTTTAGGATCATATAAAGGGGTTTCTATGTTGTTTAGATTAAAAAGATTACTTAAGACTCTTTTATCTTCTTCTTCTAAAGTAACGTTTCCATCATCATCATCTTTATCTTCCTCTATTAAGTCTTCTAATTTAATTCCACCTAAATATTTAATCCCTTCATTTCCTTTTTTTGCACTCCAGTCATACCCCAAAAATTCTTTAATCTTGGAAGTTGTTGTAGGGCTTTTTAAAACTAATACTTTTTGCGGATTTAAACTTGCTAGAACAAAATAGTATATTTTGTCCTTTTCAGCTTCTACTATGTAAGAGAGAAAACGTTTTTGAATTTCAAGCTCCTGTTCAGCTAAAAGTGATTCTTTTCTTTTTGGTATAATTCGCTTTACTATTGCTTTAATTTGAACTTGTGTTCTTGCCTTTTTATTAGCCTTTAAAATCCGTTTTATTTCTATTTCTGTTTTAGCTGACAATCCTCTTATCTTTTTTGAAAAAGATTTTTTTAGATTTATAATATCTGACCATTTATCAAAATCCTTTCTGTATTCAATAAAAAGCTCTGTTTCTAAAAGTGAATTATTAGGTTTGTTTAATAATAGCGTTTGATAATCTGCAAACTCTATTTCTTGAAGGTCACAATATTTTATAATTAAATGTTCATCTTTAAAAACACCTTCTTTTGTTTTATCACCTTTAAACCAGTCATTAACTCTGTTTTTATAATGTTCAGCAGGTGCTGGGTTCTCATTCTTTCGTCTGATAAATAAAGTGGCTGTATTAGTACCAGTTTTTCCGAATGTGCCACTACCAAATTCTGCGATAGCTATAATATCGAAGTATTTTAATAATATTTCTCTGGCAGATACATAAACATTTGTAGTTTTTGATGTGCTTTTTGCACTTCCTTTGGTAAGATTAGGTAATGGATAAATTATCCCAGCAACACCACCAGGCTTTAATAGTTGTTTAGCTTTTTCAATGAAAAATGCTTCTATACTATTATTATTGGGATAACTTTTTTCAGAGATTGTATTAGTTAGATTATATTTCTTTCGATCTATCTCCGAAAGTGTTTCCAAGTAACCCTTCACACTGTAAGGTGGATTGGCAACCAGAACAGAGTATTCATTATCATTTATTTTCGGTAATTCAGCAAGTGCATCACCATATACAATATTTATATCATCCTGTCCATACATAAAGGATGATACTTTTGCTACTTTTGAAAGTCTGTATTCTTTTTCAATACCAACAATAGATTCATAATATTTTTCAATTTCAGTTTCTTTATGTTGTTTTACGATAGGCTTTATTTCGTGAGCGTATTCATTTAGGAAATGTCCTGCACCACAAGCATAATCAATAACTTTTGGGATATTTTCATTGTCTTTTATTATACTTTCAAGAGGTAAAGATTTAAGAATAAATTTAACAATTGGCATAGGTGTGAAAAACTGACCTTCTGATTGTTTTACACCTTGATCTAGAAAGCCTTCAAACATATCTCCTAAAAATTGATGTTCTTCATCAGTATCTTTAAGTTTAATGTCTTGTAGCATTTTTACTATTTTAAGTAAAACACCAGCATTTTGATAAAAAAGTTTTTCATTGTGAACATCAATAAATGCAAAATCATTATTTGTAAAGAATTTCAGTTCTCTAAAATATTTTTTTATTGTTTCCTTTGTTGCATCAGGGTCATTTTTAAAAAAACGGAAAGCTTGATCTATTGCTTCGTTGTCAATATATGTTACATCTTCACCAAGAAACCTTTTCATTCCTTCTTGATACAACTTTTGTAAACGGTCTTGTAAATCAAAGAAGTTATCATAATTTATTCCTTTCCAGTAAAATTTTAATTCATCTGGGTTGTTGGTTTCATCAACAATTTTGCAGAGAAATAAGTTTACTAGTTTGTCAAAAGCATTTTCACGTCCAGAAACATTATGTTGTCTTAAAATAGTAGCGAATTGATGGTATTTTCCTTGAATATCATTACTACTTATAGTACTTAAATCTTTAATGGAATATTTAGTCTTCCCAATATTATAGGCAGGAATATCTTCTTCAAAGATTCCCATTGTAGCGAAGTCTTGAGCGTAAGTTTGCTTCCAAGCAAGAAAGATATCTTCTTTGTTTTTTTGTTTAGCGTCAAAAAAGGAAAGTAATTCTTTTCCTTCATTTTCTTTCAAATAAGACTCATTGTCTTTAAGAGTAATTAGATTATATCGAGATATTATTTTGTTATCAATAAAGCCAGAAGCATACAAGCATAAAAATTGTGTTTCTCTTTTATTTGTTAGATAGCGAAATAATTGATCTCCATCTAGTTCTGTTTTTTTCCAATGTAGATCAAATTCTTTACCAAAAGTTTTACATTCGATAATCAATAGAACCTTATTATTGTTGTCTTTTACGACTACATCTGCCTTTCCTCCTCCATCTTCCTTTTTAATTTTTCCGTAACGTTGTTCTAATTCTAAATGGTCTGCTTTATATCCTTTTTTTAATAGATTATGCACACATTCGAATACAACGAAATTTTCAGAATGATGAAAATTAGTTGTTGTTTCATCACCTTTTTTAATTTCTTTTGGAAAAATTAATTTTTTATTCTTAAAATCGACTTTAAGGATTGCTCCATTTTCAAATTTTTTAGAATATATTTTCTTATTCTGTTTGAATTCCAGTTGTTTTAAAACGGTTTCAAAATTTTTAATATCGATCATTTATTAGAATTAGTATTTCTTTCAATTAGTAAATCCTTGACTTCTACATTTAGAATTTCTGCAATCTTATATAAGTCTTCTAAACTCGGTTGTCTTTTATTTTGAGCATAAGAGTGTACCATATTGTAACTCTTTCCCAACTTTTCAGCCAACCAGATTTGTTTAATTCCTTTCAGTTCTAAAACCTCTTTTATTCGGTTCATTTTGAATTTTTTTTAATTCAGTCCACTAAAGTAAATAACATTTTCAATATACTCACTAAATGAGTATTAAAATTATCATTCCGTAAGAGTGAGAAGTGGGAAAAGGCAAGCTCTTTTTATTTTTTGAGGCACGAAAAAAATGAAATGTGCTTGACTGCGCGTTGGCTTTTCAGAGCTTGTGGCTAACTAGTTCATAAACACAACTTATATAAGTTTATCCCTCTTTTTTAGTGGAATATACCTATACTATTTAATTTATTATTTGTGTTTAGACCTGTTTTTTTTTTGATAAATATAAACTTTAGTTTTTTAATGTCAAACTTAACAGGCTAGTTTTTATTAATAAGTAAAAATTATCCTATACTTCCCTAGTTTGTTTTTTAAGGCATAATTAGTTGTAATTACAGGCTTTTTTAGTGTTTAGTTTGGTTTTATAGTTAAGTTACCTTGTAAATTTCATTTAAAAATCAAGCAAATAGCATAAAAACACCACAAAAAAACCACCTTTCTATAGGTTTTGCTCCAGTTTGCTTCGAGTCTTGTTCGGAAAAGCATCTATTTTTAAAAAATACACCCAACCCTCACCCGAAGGAAACCCGAACAAGACTCGAACAAAACCCCCTAAAATCAAGAAAATAGGGTCATTGAGGGTCAGTTGGGGTCAGTTGGGGTCAGTTAGGGTCAGTTGGGGTCAGTTAGGGTCAATTAGAGTCAGTTAGGGTCAGTTAGGGTCAATTAGGGTCAATTAGGGTCAGTTGGGGTCAGATAGGGTCAAATAGGGTCAATTAGGGTCAATTGAGGTCAAATAGGGTCAATTGGGGTCATGTGCTTGGTTTTTAAAAAATTAGCTTTTAAATTTGGACATATTAATTTTAAAACCATTCAATTATGGTAACATTCGAAAAAGGAATCCTTGGTGGATTTTCTGGAAAAGTAGGTAACGTAGTAGGCTCTCGATGGAGAGGTAAAAACATCATGCGTAGTTTACCCCAACGTGGTAAATACACTCCAACTACAAAACAAGAGGAACAACGTTTAAAGTTTAAAACCCTAATCTCGTTCTTGAGCCCTATTGTAGATATCCTAAGTCAGTATTTTGGGAGTCCGCAGGGCGATAAATCGAGATCTAACTTGGCTACCTCCTATCATCTTAAAAATTTAGTTTTAAGTTTTGAGTAATGAATAATAGGTTTTCTGACTGAGCAGTAATGATAATACTGGATGTTTATTGGGTGAGATTTCTCCGCAAAGTCGAAATGACAGGGTTAAATTAATATTTGCTATTGAATTCATAAACTTTATTACAAAGATTTTTTTCGAAGCAATCATTTCGTTAGCAATTGGATTAGTAACTCCCAAAAACCGATAAAAAACATAAAAAAACCACAAATAAAACACCTTTCTATAAGTTTTGCTCCAGTTTGCTTCGAGTCTTGTTCGGAAAAGCATCTATTTTTAAAAAATACACCCAACCCTCACCCGAAGGAAACCCGAACAAGACTCGAACAAAACCCCCTATAATCGCGCTTTTGGTGTCAACTAGTGTCAGGTAGTGTCATATGGTGTCAAATAGAGTCATTTGGTGTTACTATTTTTTTGCTTTTTGTGGAGTAGGTTTTGGGTTTGATGTATGATATATAGTGCTGATTGTTTGATGTTTAGAATATAGATTATTAGATTATAAGTTTTCTATTTGCGTAGAGAATATAGTATTGGATGTTTGTTGATTGAGATTTCTCCATAAAGTCGAAATGACAGGCTTGGATTATTACCTCTTTTTGGCTAAACAATCTTGCTGTTTGAAGTTTGAGATTGCTACGTTGTAACCTCCTCGCAATGAAGGGTGTTCATACTATGACAGGTATCATCAAAATAACGTTATAATTACTACCACCAAGCACTACTACTCACCTCTTTTATATCATCAATAAAAAATACTTCACCAATTTTTGGAGTTCTGATGTTTACCTTTAATTCCTTTGCTTTTTTGGTAACCCGTTCTATAGGATCTGTCCAAGTGTGCATTGCCAATTTAAATGCACCCCAATGAATGGGCATCATTTGTTGGGCTTTAAGATCGATACTGGCTTGTACGGTTTCTTCTGGAAACATGTGTATCTCTGGCCACATTTTATTGTACTGACCACATTCTATCATGGCAAAATCAAAAGGACCGTATTTATCACCTATCAATTTAAAATGATTGGCATAACCACTATCTCCGCTAAAAAAGTAATTTTCGGTATCTGATTGAATTACCCAAGAACTCCATAAGGTTTTGGTTCGGTCTGTTAAACCTCTACCCGAAAAGTGCTGTGCAGGTGTACAAACAAAATTTAAATCGGCAAAGGCTACTTCTTGCCACCAATCTAATTCTGTTATTTGCGTTTTTGGTATGCCCCAAGCTTCTAAATGCACGCCCACGCCTAAGGGTGTATAGAAATGCTTTACTTTGTTTTTTAAGGCTTTTACAGAACCATAATCTAAATGATCGTAATGATCATGAGAAATTAAAACTGCATCGATTTGTGGCAGTTTTTCTATAGCAATGGGTAATTCTTTACTAAAACGTGCACTCCCTAATTGTTCTAAAGGTGCTGGTACTTTACCAAACATCGGGTCTATTAATACCGTTTTATTGTTAATTTGCAATAAAAAAGTAGAATGCCCAAACCATACAAAACGCGTTGGCCCTTTATAGTTGGCAATATTTAGAGAATCTATTTTAGTTACCTCTATATTTTCTTTGGGTATGGTGTTGGGTTGCCCTTTAAAATAGCCTATTAAACTTGTAGTCATATCTTTTAGGCTCATGTCTAATTTTACGGCATTGGTATTTACAAACTTACCGTCTTTATAATTTTTAGAGGTTTTATATAAAGCTTGTTGCTCTTTGGATGCTTTGCCCCCAAACTGCGGACTTAAATTTACAAATAGCACAACAATTAATACAAAAACAAGTAGCATTGCGATAATAGTATAGGTCATTCTTTTTAAAAATTTCTTAATGTGATGTTTCATTGTTCTGGTTTCCAATCTTAAAGCTGATTACAACGTATAAGATTTGGATTTTTTTAAGGTTTTTCTGATGTGTTCGCTATCCCAATGTTTATCAAAATCGACCACACCCCGTTTAAAGTCTTCATTTAAAAACTCCTCTTGTTGTTTTAGCTCTTCTCTAGCTTTAAAAATATAACTTTCGCCTCTATTGGGTTCTTGTGCCAAACGTCTTAAACTGTCTTCGTCGTACTTTTTAAAATTCTGAATCTGCCTGTTTAAAGTATATTTACGAAACCCCATTTTACTTAACACATCTCTAGCCAATAGTAAAGAAGTATCTAAAGATTCTCTATAAATATTGGTATGCCCTAAGTTTAACAACTCATAGGCATCGTATCTATTTTTAGTACGAATCATTAATTCTACATGCGGATATTTTTCTTTTACCAATTTACTAATGGCTTTAGAAACCCCTATTTTATTGGTAGCACAAATTACTATTTTAGCCTCTGCAATTCCTGCAGATTCTAGTAAATCGGTTCTGGTGGCATCTCCATAATAGACTTCAAAACCCATCTTTCTTAAAAAATCTACACGATTCGAATCGTGATCTAGAATGGTAGCTTCTACTCCATGCGATCTTAAAAAACGCCCAATAGTACTCCCAAAATGACCAAAACCTACTAAAATGATCTTTTGTGATTTTGCAATATGATCCATAGGCCTTTGTACAGATTCTTTGGTACCCATTCTAGGCAAAATTACTCGCTCGTTGACGATAGATATAATTGGCGTTAACGACATGGATAATGCTGTAATTACCAACAACATGTCCATTTGTTCTTGTTCTAAAATATTTAATCCGAAGGCAAAAGAAAGCAATACAAAGGCAAACTCCCCTATTTGTGCCAAGCCAAAGGTTAGTAATAATCGTTGATCTAGTTTTAACTTAAACACCACCCCTGTAATGTACAATACCAATGCTTTAATTACAATAATAGCCACTAAAACACCACCAATCATAAAAGGACTTTTGGCAATAACTATAAAATTAATCGAAGCCCCAACTGCCATAAAAAAGAGCCCTAATAATAAATTTTTAAAAGGTTCTAAGGTACTTTCTAGTTCGTGTTTAAACTCACTGTTCGATAAAACCACACCTCCTAAAAAGGCACCTAAAGCCGGACTAATACCTACAAACTCCATTAAAAATGAAATACCAAAAACAATTAAAAAAGCAGCTGCAATAAGCAATTCTCGCACCCCTGTTTTTGCCACTTTACGCAGCATAGGTACAATTAAAAATCTACCTGCCACAATGATAATAACTACGGATAAAATAATGGCCAAAGTTTGGAACCCCATGGGTAAATTCTGAATTAAACTCACAGAATTGCTATGGGCATCTGCGCTTGTATTATGCTCTGGATTTGCCAATAATGGGATAAAACCCAACATAAAGATGACAATGATATCTTGAAACAATAAGATAGAAAATGCTGATGTACCAAAGGTGGTATCCATTAAGCCTTTTTCTTTAATGGTTTGCATGGCAATGGCTGTAGAGGATAAAGCAACTGCCATAGCAATGACTAATGCCACTTTAAACTCAAACCCTAAAAGTGTAAATAAGATGTAAGCAACCAACATGGTACCCCCAACCTGTATGCCTCCCATACCTAGAATGGTTTTACGCATGTTCCAGAAGTTCTTCGGTTCTATTTCTAAGCCAATTAAAAACAGCATCATGACCACACCAAATTCGGCAAAGTGTAAAATATCATCACCCTCTTCGCCAATAAAACCAAAAACATAAGGGCCAATTAAAACCCCTGCTAGTAAATAACCAATAACCGAACTTAGGCCTAGTTTTTTGGCTATGGAAACGCAAAGAATTGCACCCGCTAAAAACATAATGGCTTCGAAAAGTAAACTCCCTGTCATAATTTATATGGTATTAAGTTGTGAAACATCATTTAAAAAAGAAACTTGGTCAAAATCATCTAACGTTACATTGCTCTGTAATAAATCGATGGCCTTACCATATTTAATTTTAGATTGCTCTAAAATATCATCTGTTAATCGATGCGTACCCATTACTGCAAAAGGCGGAAAATAAGTCATATTACACAAATTTGCAGTTTGCTCAAAAGGCCTTAAAAACTGCCTAACTGTAAAACTGTTAATACCAGCAGAACAATACATGGCTTTAGAAGCCCCAGTAGTAATGGCGTTTAAACATATTTTACCCTCTAAGGCTTTCCCTTCTGGACCATAAGCCCAGTTGAACTCTAGTACCATATCTATCCATTGTTTTAATAAAGGCGGACAGCTGTACCAATAAAAAGGATGATGCCAAATGATGATATCATGTTGTTGTAGCAGTTCTTTTTCTGCTTTTACATCGATATGAAAATCGTGGTATTGCTCGTACAAATCGTGTATGGTAACATTTTGTTTACCTCTAATATGTTCTATTAAAGCCGTGTTTACTTTCGATTTTTCGTACTTAGGATGTGCAAATAATACAAGTATTTTTTTCATATGGTTGTTGATCTGCTTAGTTGTAAATGTAGCCTTTAAACTCTTAAACTACTATTATTATTTGAGCTTCGAAAATTATGAAATAAATTTTAGTAAAAATTGTTTATCCGATAGTAAAACTGCAGGTTATTTATAGCATTAAGCATACCAAAAGAAGCTGTTAAATTAAAAGAGGTTTGAATATAAAATATCCAAACCTCTCAACCTAAACCTGAGTCTCTCAAACTCCTCAGGTTTGCTTTTATATGGTTATTTTAATCCACCACCAAGGGCTTCATATAGATCTACAATAGCAGTTAACTGTTGCAATTTGCTATCAATCACATTTAACTCAGCACTTAAAGCGCTTTGTCTTGCCGTTAATAAATCTAAATAATTGGCATACCCATTTTTAAGTAATTCTTCTGAATTGGCTTCTGCTGCTCTTAGAGCTTGAACTTCGTTTTTTCTAAACTCAAATTTCTTTACCTCAGCTTCGTAAGCAAACAAAGCATTCGAAACTTCGTTACCTGCAGTTAATAAGGTTTTCTTAAAGTTTAACAATGCTGTTTCTTGATTTGCAAGTGCCACTTCTTTTTGTGTTTTTAACTTTCTTTGATTAAAAATAGGTTGTGTAATTCCGCCAACTATGGTTGCAAAAAGAGAGTTTGTATCGAATAAATCATCAATATCTAAACTCTCCAAACCACCAGAAGCGGTTAACGTTAACGACGGATAAAAACTACTATTGGCAACGTTTGTTAATTGAAAAGACTGAATTAAGCCAAACTCTGCAGCCATAACATCGGGTCTGTTTCTAAGTAAGGTAGTAGGTACACCCAATACAATTTCTTGTGTTATTTTTTGACTATCCAAAGAAGTTCGTTCAAAATTTTGAGGCGTTTTACCCAATAAAATACTCAATGTATTTTCTGTTTTAAAAATAGCCGTTTCAATATCTACCTGTAAAGCCAAAGCACTGTTGTATTGTGCAATATTTTGATCTACAGCCACCTGAGTAACTTGACCAGCTTCTTTTAAGGCTTTAATGGTTTCTACTCCGCTTTTACGTGTTGCAATGGTTTCTTTAGTTACCAATAGTTGGGCATCTAAAGCCAATAAATTATAATAAGTATTGGCAATACTAGCTATTAATTGTGTTTTTACAGCCTGATGACCAGCAACATTTTGTAAATACGAAGCTTGTGTAGCTTTTACATTACTTTTTATTTTACCCCAAATATCGGCTTCCCAAGAAAGATTTGCAGTAACATCATAAGTATCTATTCCGCCACTAAAAAGAGCTCCAAACTGACTGTTTTCTGATAATTCTTGATGTGTTGCATTAGCGCCAATACTTGCAGATGGCAAATACCCTGCTTTACCTTGTTTTGCATACGCCTCTGCTACAATCATTTGTTGAATGGCAATACGCACATCCATATTATTTTGTAAGCCCTCTGCAATATAGTTTTGCAAATACTGGTCTGTAAATAAATCTTGCCAAGAAACATCTGCCAAAGATGTACTATCTGTTGGCAAATTTTCTGTTCTGTATAAATTCTCGGTTTCGCTAAGTGCTGGTCTTGAGTACTCCTTTGCTGAAAAACAACTTTGTAGTACTAGTGCCATAATTACTAAAACGGTTCCTTTTGTAAGGTGATTATTTTTTAAATTAAGTTTCATCTTTTTAAGCTTCAATTGTTTGTACTGTAGGTTTACCAGAAACTTTTTCTTGTAACCATTGGAATAAAATAAATAGGATAGGAATTACAAAGACCCCTAAAATGGTACCAATTAACATACCTCCTGCAGCACCAGTACCAATAGAATTGTTACCTTCTGAACCTACACCTTTTGCTAATGCTAATGGCATTAATCCTAAAATAAAGGCAAAAGAAGTCATTAAAATTGGTCTTAAACGTGCTTTAGCGCCGTCTATAGCTGCGTTAACAATACTCTCTCCTGCTTTTCTTCTTGCTAAGGCAAACTCAACAATTAAAATGGCATTTTTGGCCAATAAACCAATTAGCATAATTAAGGCAATTTGGAAATAGATATTGTTTTCTAAGCCTAAGAACTTTGTACTAATGTACGCCCCAAATACCCCAAATGGCAATGATAAAACTACTGCAAATGGTAATAAGTAACTCTCGTATTGTGCACTTAATAAGAAGTACACAAACAGAATACTTAAAATAAAGATAAAGGTTGTTTGGTTCCCTGCATTAACCTCTTCACGTGTTAAACCAGAATAGGCTACAGTATAATTACTTGGTAATTTTGCCACCTCTTCTTCAATTACTCTAATGGCATCACCTGTACTAAAACCATCGTTAGTAGCCCCAGAAATCATTGTTGAGTTGAATAAGTTAAAACGAGTTACGGACTGAGGCCCATACACTCTTTTTAAGGTTACAAACTGTGTAATTGGTGTCATTTCTCCTGATGCTGTACGCACATACATGCTATTTAAAGCACTTGCATCTGCTCTATCTTCTGGTAAAGCCTGAATGTACACTCTAAACTGTTTCCCAAATTTTGAAAAGTCTGATGCGTAAATTCCACCAATATACCCTTGTAAAGTCGCAAAGATACTGGTTACAGAAACCCCTTTTTCTTTGGCTAAAGGCACATTTACTTCCATTTCGTACTGCGGATAATTGGTATTGAATGAAGATGTAGCATATTTAATTTCTGGATGACTCATTAAGGCCATTTGGAAATCTTTATTAGCTTTGTCTAAATCTGTAAACTCCCCTCCGAATTTATCTAACAAATTGATTTCAAAACCTGAAGAATTACCAAAACCACGAATACTTGGTGGTGAAAAGAAAATGATATTTGCTTCTGGAATAGTTGCTGCAATACCAAATAATTTACCAGTAATGGCTTGTGCAGAAAGTGAAGGATCTGTTCTGTCTGCCCAATCTTCTAATTTAATAATACCAAAACCAAAGTTACTACCAGCACCACTTATTAAACTACTCCCTTTAATAAAGTTAACTGCATTAATACCTTCTATATTTTGTATTTTTTGATATAAAGTTTTAGATACAGCATCTGTTCTATCTAAAGAAGCCCCTGGTGGCAACTCTATATTTGCAAAGATTATTCCCCTATCTTCATTCGGTACAAAACCTGTTGGAGTTGTGGTTGATGCCCAGTAAATTCCTACTCCTGCAATTATCAATAATAACACAGAAACAAATTTTCTTTTGTATAAAAACTCTAAGGATTTTCCATATCTGTGGATGGTTGCATTGAATCCTCTATTAAATAACGTGTAAAAACGTTTTAATGGACTTTTACCTTTTAATTCCTCATCATTTTTATGCTCTTTTAATAATAAAGCACATAAAGCCGGACTTAAGGTTAAGGCATTTACTGCAGAAATTAGAATGGCAATAATTAAGGTAACTCCGAATTGCTCATAAAAAACCCCTGTTGGCCCAGTAATAAAGGTAACCGGAATAAATACAGCCGCCATTACTAATGTAATTGAGATAATAGCACCAGAAATTTCGTTCATTGCAGTTAAGGTTGCTTTTTTAGGATTATGTTCCCCATCATCCATTTTAGCGTGAACCGCTTCTACTACCACAATGGCATCATCTACCACAATTCCGATTGCGAGTACTAAGGCAAAAAGCGTTAATAAGTTAATTGAATATCCGAAGACATTTAAGAAAAAGAACGTACCAATAATCGATACAGGTACTGCAATTGCTGGTATTAATGTAGATCTAAAATCTTGTAAGAAAATAAAAACCACTAAGAATACCAATAAGAACGCCTCTAATAAAGTAGTGATTACCTTATCAATCGAAGCATTTAAGAACAAACTTGTATCATAAGGTACAAAGATGTTTAACCCTTCTGGTAAATCTGCCTTTACCTCTTCTAAAGTCAGTTTTATGTTTTCAATAATTTCTTGTGCATTAGAACCTTTGGTTTGAAAAATACCCATAAAAACTGCAGGATTCCCTTTACTCATTGCATTGGCTGCATAAGACTGTGCATCTAACTCAATCGTTGCCACATCTTTTAAACGTAAGAATTCGCCATTACCCAAAGCTTTAATTACAATATCACTGTATTGTGCTTCGTCTTTAAAACGACCACTGTAGGTTAAGGTGTATGAAAAAGATTCCCCATTATTTTGCCCTAAAGAACCTGCAGCAGCCTCTAAGTTTTGTTCTGCTAAAGCCGCAGAAATATCTGAAGGAATTAAACCATAAGAAGCTAATTTTTCTGGATTTAACCAAATACGCATTGCATAATCTTGTTGCGAGAATACACTTACGTCTCCTACACCACTAATACGTTGCATTGCAGGAATCACGTTAATTTTTAAGTAATTCTGAATAAAAGTAGCGTCGTAATTTTCGCTTTCAGAATACATTGAAATAAACATTAATGCACTGGTTTCTTGTTTTTGTGTAGTTACCCCAGTTTGAGTTACCTCTGCAGGTAATAAAGGCGTTGCTCTAGCTACACGATTTTGTACATTAACAGCTGCAATATCTGCATCCATTTCTTGGTTAAAGTAAACCGTAATTTCTGCAGCACCTGTGTTTGATGCTGTAGAAGTAATGTAGGTCATACCCTCTACACCATTAATTTGCTCTTCTATAGGTATAATTACACTCTCTAAAACGGTTTCTGCGTTGGCTCCTGTATAATTGGCGGTTACCTTAATGGTTGGAGGTGCAATATCTGGGTATTCCTCTACTGGTAAGCTAGTTATACTTATTATCCCTAGTAAAACTATGATAATAGATATTACTGTCGAAAGAACGGGTCTTTCAATAAATGTTTTTAACATGATTGATATGTGTTAGGTTTGTCTAGTTTCTAAATAAGGTAGCTACTTGTGTTGTGGCCTCTTTAAATGAAGTTTCTTGTGGCGCAATTACCATTCCGTTTCTTAATTTTCCAACTCCGGAAACGATAATTTTATCGTTGGTTGTAATTCCTGATTCTACTACATAAAGGTTATCTACAGTACCTTTTACCTGTAAAATGGCAGTTTCTACTTTATTCCCTTCTACTAGTTTAAAAATCATAATATTACCTTGTTGCTCAAAAGTTGCGCTTTGAGGTACTACAATGGCATTTGTATACTCAATTGGTATACGAACAGTACCACTATTACCATTCGTTAAAATTTCGTTTGGATTATCGAAAGCCGCTCTAATCTTAATAGTACCTGTATTTTGGTTGATTTGACCTGTGCTGGTTTGAATGCGTCCTTTTTCTGAATACACTTTACCATTGGCTAAAATCAGGCTTAAGTCTGGAGAGTTTTTAATACGTTCTGCTTTGTTTTGTCCTTCAGATCTTTGTAAATGATTGATGTATTGCGCCTCATTAAAACTAAAGAAAGCATATACTTGACTGATATTACTTACAGTTGTTAAAGGAGTAACATCATTAGAACTTATTAAAGTACCTTCTCTAAAATTAATAGCCCCCACATAACCGTCTATAGGACTTTTGATTGTTGCATAACCTATACTTGCAGTAACACTGCTGTAATTCGCTTTGGCCTGTGCTAAATTTGCTTTGGCTGTTTCTAACTGCACAGCACTAATAATGTTTTTCTCTACTAAAGGGATTAACTTATTTACCTCTACTTGCGCTACATTTACGCTAGCTTTAGCTGCGTCTGCCTCTTGACTTAAAGATTGTGTTTCTAATTTAAAAAGTAATTGCCCTTTACGTACTTTTTGACCTTCGTCTACATATACTTTTTCTATATAACCCGATGTTTTTGCTCTTACATCACTATT